>CAZAUK010000007.1:98940-131869 GCA_964488475.1 uncultured bacterium | reverse complement strand
GAGCTTAACTCATCGGGTGGGATTTTTCATGGATAAAATCGCTCAATTTAGGTTAAATATTCATCATTCATCAATCCCTATCTCGCGAAGCGTCCGCGCCATCATTAATTATACAGTCCGGGTAGTACGGTGGATTGGGTGGGAAGTGTCGGATAAAAACAAGGACATTCCCTCTTGTTTTGCCATATCCCCAATATTTACACCCGGTTCCATCATTCAATATAAAGCGCTTTGCTGTATATACAGTCTATATATACCTCTACAAATCATCAAGAGGACTTTTGACATTATGGCCTCTCTTGTTAAGGACGTGAGTATATATCATGGTTGTATTCAAATTCTTGTGTCCCAGCAGTTCCTGGATCGTTCTGATATCGTATCCGGATTCAAGCAAATGGGTTGCGAACGAATGCCGGAACGTGTGACAGCCCGCCCGCTTTGTTACATCAGCCCTGCGAGCTCCTTCTTTGACAGCCCTCTGAAGAACGGTCTTGTGCATATGGTGCCTGCCCTCTTCGCCTGTTTTCCAGTTCCTCCACCTTTTTTCCTGAGGGAAAACCCATTGCCATCTCCATTCCCTGGATGCGTTGGGATATTTCCGGCTCCGCCATTTCTTCCGGATGGCGTGTTCCGTGGAAATAAATAAACCGTTTTACCCAGGAGGAATAAGAACGTTCCGTTCGAGGGCTGTAATGTCTTGCCCGCATTTGCCTTCGATATCGTTCCATCAGCTTGCAAGAGCGGTGATCCGCGGCTATCTTGTGACCGGGTTCATGACAAATAGATATTCGCTCCGATCTAGCCCATGATTCGGAAGAAAAGTACAAAACCACCGCCTGCAGTTATCTTTGCATTCAATCTAAAAAACCCCAAAATCCCCAGGAATCTATTCTACTCGATTCTGTCAATCCCGTCAAATATTTATCTAGAGAGCTGTTATTTTTCCCACTCTTGAAGGCTGGTCTGGACTTTCCGCACCGTAGCTTTGAACCGAATTCATAATGAGCAATAAATATCGCATGTCATCTTTCGCTCTGCTCATAACTGATTGCCTCTACTTGGTTAGCACGCGCTGGGTGATATTTCAATGACTTCGAGACAGTTTTTTGTTTGAATTAGTGAGTAATTCATTCCTGCTTTCGTCCTTTTCCGGTGGATTGATCCAGACGGCCTCGGGCATAGCCGGCGGTTCCGGTGATTTTCTAACGAACCTTTCCGGATGAGCCTGATAAGCTTTCATCAACGTATTTTCTCTTCTTGGAAAGATCCGCTCCGCGTTTCCATAGAGGACTCTAATCCCTATGGTGGAATCGGTGTTTTGACTATTCGCCAAGCTTTTTCTCAATGATCTCTTTGGAGAGTTTGGGGTTGGCCTTTCCCCTGCTTCTCTTCATCACCTGCCCCACGAAGAATCCCAGAAGCTGCTTCTTCCCCTCCCTGTAGCGGAGCACCTCGCCGGGGTGGTCGGCGAGCACCTCGTCTATGATGGTCTCAAGCTCACCGGCGGCGCTTATCTGCTCAAGTCCCAGGCCGGCCACGATATCCTCGGGCTCCTTTCCGGTCTGGGCAATCTCGGTAAAGACATCCCTTCCCGCGGCCTGGCTTATCTTTCCGCCTTCCACCATCTTTATAAGGGCTGACAGCCTGCCCGGTGTCACGGGGAAATTCTCAATCGGCCCGTCAAAACCCTTAAGCTCAGCCATGACCTCCCTCATGACCCAGTTGGCGGTCTTCTTGGGCCTTTCCGTGGCGGCGGCCGCCTCTTCGTAGTAATCGGCCACGCCCTTCTCGGCGCAGAGGACCGAGGAGTCATAATCGCTGAGCCCGTAGTCCTTTCTTAACCTTCTCTCCCGCGCCAGGGGAAGCTCCGGAATCCCCTTTCCAGCCCGCTCAATCCAGGCGGAATCGACCTTGAGAGCAAGAAGGTCCGGCTCGGGGAAATACCTGTAGTCGTGCGCCTCCTCCTTGCTTCGCATCATCACCAGCCTGCCGCTGCCGGCGTCCCAGAGATTGGTGACCTGCTCGATGGCGCCTCCTGCCTCCAGGACCTTCTCCTGCCGCCGGGCCTCGAACTCGATCCCCTGCTCGACCGCCTTGAAGGAGTTGAGGTTCTTTATCTCCGTCTTGACTCCCAGCTCCTTCGAGCCGGCGGGCCTCAAGGAGATATTAACATCGCAGCGCATGGAGCCCTCTTCGAGGTTTCCGTCGCAGATTCCAAGGTACCGCAGTATCTGCCTAAGCCTCTCCAGATACTTTACCGCCTCCTCGGAAGACCTCATGTCCGGTTCGCTCACTATCTCTATCAGGGGCACGCCGCACCTGTTGAAATCGACCAGGCTGTTTCCCCCCTCGGCGTGAAACATCTTTCCGGCGTCGTCCTCGAGATGGATCCTCTCCACCCGGATCTTCCTCTCTCCCCCTTCAGTCTCTATCTCGACACGGCCCTTCTCGCAGAGGGGCTTGTCGTACATCGATATCTGATAGTTCTTGGGGCAGTCGGGATAGAAGTAGTTCTTACGGGCGAAGACGCTTACCGGGGCGATGCCGCAGTCAAGGGCAAGCCCCATCTTTATCGCCATGGTCACAGACTCCTCGCTCAGTACGGGCAGGGCTCCCGGAAGCCCCAGGCAGACCGGGCAGACCCTGGTGTTTGGCTCCGCCCCGTACTCCGCCCTGCAGGAGCAGAATATCTTTGTCTCTGTAAGAAGCTGGGCGTGAACCTCAAGCCCTATCACTGTCTCGTATTTTTCAGACGGCATTCGTTCCTCTGTCTTTCCGCCTAACGCGCTTTGCCCGCCTTTTCTTCAAAGCGGTACAGGCTCTCCAGCGCCGAAGCGCCCCGCATAAGCTTTCCCTCCATGGCATGGCCCGCCATAAGCTGCATTCCAAGGGGCAGGCCGTTTTCGGCAAGGCCGGCCGGAACCGATATGGCGGGAAGCCCCGCGATATTGGCGGTAGTTGTGAATATATCGGACAGATACATCGCTATCGGATCGTCTATCTTCTCTCCCAGCCTGAAGGCGGGCCCCGGGGCTGTGGGAAGCAGAACCAGGTCGAAGGCTTCAAACAGCTCCTCGTACTTCTTTCGAATCATCGCCCGCACGCTCTGGGCCTTTCTGTAATAGGCGTCGTAGTAGCCGGCGGAGAGAACGTAGGTTCCAAGAAGGACCCTTCGCTTGACCTCTTCGCCGAACCCTCTGCCCCGGGTCTTCTCGTACATTCCGATCAGGTCTTCCGCCTCCTCCCTTAAGCCGTACCTTACCCCGTCGTAACGGGCCAGGTTGGAGGAAGCCTCCGCGTTGGCAAGTACATAGTAGCAGGCGATGGAGACGTCCATATCGGGAAGCTGGGCCGGTTTGACCTCAGCCCCAAGCTCTTCCAGGCTTTCAACTGTATTATCCATGATCCCGGTAAGTTCCGGGGCTATCTCCCATTTTCCAAGCTCGGCGGGAACGGCGATCCTCAGCCCCTTCACACCTCTGTCCAGCTCCCCTTTCAGATCGATGGATTTCTGCCTCAGGGTGGTGGCGTCCCTCTGGTCGTGACCGGATATCACCTCCATCGCTATGGCGCAGTCGCCCACAGTCCTGGTTATGGGGCCTATCTGGTCCAGGCTGCTGGCGAAGGCGACCAGCCCGTACCTGGACACCCTGCCGTAGGTCCCCTTAAGGCCCACCACTCCGCACAGGCTGGCGGGCTGCCTGATAGATCCTCCGGTGTCAGAGCCCAGGGCCACAGGAACCATCCCCGCCGCCACAGCGGCTGCCGACCCGCCGCTTGACCCTCCCGGGGCGTAATCGCGGTTCCAGGGATTCGCCGTGTTGCCGAAGGCGGAATTCTCCGTGGAAGAGCCCATGGCGAACTCGTCCATGTTGGTCTTGCCGATTATCACGGCTCCCGCGTCCGAAAGCCTCCTCACAGCGGTGGCGTCATAGGGAGGCCTGTACCCCTCCAGTATCCTGGAAGCGCAGCTTGTTACCCGGCCCTTTTCGCATATATTGTCCTTTACCGCCACGGGCACGCCGTATAGGGGCTTTTGGCCGGGGTCCGCCTTCTCAAGCTCCCTCGCCCTCTTTAGAGCATCTTCAGAATATACTTTAAGCACCGCGCTTATATCTTTGTTAACGCTATCTATAACGCTCAAGTACGCTTTTACTACATCTTCCGGCTTCACCTCGCCGCTGAGGTAAAGCTTTTGAAGCTGATCTATCGATAATTCTGTCAGTTTCATTTATCCGGCTCCCGTGGGCCGCTCGACGCTAAAAGACGGATTTTTATTCCCTGTCTATCACCGGCGGGACGGTAAAGTAGCCGTCCTTCCTTTTGGGCGCCTCCCCGAGGACGTGCTCCCTGTCAAGCTCATCTCCCGCTTTCTTTCCCCTGAGAAAGGCGTCTTCCTTTGAGGCCTCGCCGCCGCGCTCGAATCCGGCGGTATCTGTGTTCTGAAGCTTTTGAACAAAATCTATGATTCTGGAGAGCTGCCCCCTCAGCTTCTCCCTCGCTTCATCGTCCAGCCTTATTCTGGCGAGCTTCTCTACGTGTTTTATCTCTTCATCGGACAGTCTCAATCTCGATCTCCGGGCTTTAAATGAATGTAAAAAGGTCAGGGGTAGATTAACAGTTGAACTTTCCCCAGTCAACAGATTAAGCCTAAGGGCCCCGGCATCTTCGAATCCCGGGCTTTCTGGTTCCGCTTTAACGCGGCATAACAACCCCTGATGCCGCTGTTTTTCTAAGAAGGCCCGCCCAATTCCATTCTCTTTCGCTCTTAGCAACTTGACATTAACCATCAAGTGGAAATATCCTTTCAGAGGTATCCATATTTAATTATGAATCGGAGGAAGAGATGAAAAGCGGACTTTCAGGCCCCTACAGGGTCTTCCGGTGGATCATGACTCTAATGATAATAGTCCTGGCAGGATCGATCACCGCGGCGAATCGCGCCGCTATGGCGGAAGAACACCGGAAGGTGGAGCTTAAAACCAGTATCACCGAAGCCACTGTCTACAGAAGCGGAAACGTAAAGGTGGTAAGAAGCGGAAGGGCGGAGCCGGAACCGGGGTTTTTCTCCCTGGTCTGCGAGGATCTTCCCCCCCGCTTTGATGAATCCACCCTTATCGTCAACGGCCGCTCGGAGTCGGAACTTAAGATCATAGGCGTGGATCTTAGAAGCGGTAAAAAGGACCGGGCAAGGCCCGGCCGGTACAGGCGCCTGGTTCAGGAAAGGGATTCTCTGAGCCTGGAGAAAGAATCGTTGATCATCGAAAAAAACGCCTACCAGAAGAGGCTGGCTTTTCTTTCTTCTCTGGGTGATTTCACCTCGGAGAAGGCGAAGGACAAGCTGGCCGCTGAAGCCTTCAGCGCGAAAGACTGGCTCTCGGTGATAGATTTCATTCAGAGAGAAAACATAGCGGCCGATAGATCGATCTCCGGCATAGACCGCGAGATAAAGAAGATCGAAGATGAGATTCGACAGATTTCCTCCCGGCTTGCCGCCATGAAGGTCGAAGAAGGGGGCAAGACAGCGCGGATAGACTGTGAACTTAAGGGAAGCGGCGCGATCAGGATAGATATCTCCTACATGGTTCCCAGCGCTTCCTGGAAACCGGCCTACACGGTAAGGCATCACCGCGATGAAGGTGTTATAGAGCTTGAATACGACGCTCTGATATCGCAGAGCACCGGGGAGGACTGGAAAGACGTGGCGGTGACTCTCTCTACGGCGACGCCTCATCTGGGCGCTTCCGCCCCCGCTATGAAGCCGCACTATTTGAGGCGGGTCCGGCGGCCTCCGGTCATACCGGTCAGCCAAAGCAAGATAAAGGACCGCTCGGGAGCGGTGGAAGAGGCTCTCTCCTTAAAGGCGGGAGCGGTCCGCCGAGAGACCCCTGATGTCTTAAGCTCTGAATACGCGGTCGATTTCAGGATCAAAACCCCCCTCTCTCTCTCCACCGGTCTTCAGGAGCGGAGGATAATGATAAAAAGCGCCCGGCTTCCCCTCACCCCCTCCCTCTACTGCGCGCCCCGGCTTTCGGAGCGCGCTTACGCGGTGGGAAAGCCGGTAAACAAAACTGATACTCCTCTTCTGCCGGGAAAGGCGGGAATATACGTAGAATCCAAGCAGAAGGGTGAAGGCGTCCCCCGGTCCACCTTCATTGGAAACGAGCACATTCCGCCGGTGGCCCCGGAGCAGGAGTTCAAGCTGGACCTTGGAATAGATCAGGAGATAAAGGCGGAGCATAAACTGGTAAAGAAGGAGTACCTGTCCAAGACCAGAGACCGCAGAAAAGAGATACGCTATCATTACGTCATAAAACTTCAGAATTTCAAAAGCGGAAAGGCGAGGATCAAGGTCGAAGACCGGGTGCCGGTCTCCGCGATGGATGATATAGATATCGACGACGTGGACATAAGTCCGGATCCCGGCGAGAAGAAAAAGGACGGGATTATCTTCTGGGACCTTACCCTGGGCCCTCAGGAGAAAATGGAACTGTCGGTTGAATACACGGTAAAATTCCCTCAGGAGTGGCCGGAGGGCGTTATAAACCTGGAATGAAAGAAGGGCGGGGTGACAAATATTTAAAAAAACCGGCTGAAGAACGGCGTAGACCTGAAATAAAAAGAAGGGCGGGCCGCAGAATAATAACCGGCCGGCCCGAACCCTCAGGCCGGCCATATACGCAAACCGCCCCAACCTGGCATGAAAGAGGAATATCAGCTGATCTTATCTTTAAGGATATTCAGCTGTTCCTCGGTCATTCTGACCATGCCGCCTTCGTCGTCGGTTATGGTGACGATACCGTCATTGATGACGACTTCCGGGCAGCATTTTCCTTCGCTGCAAAGTCTGAACTTTCTCATGTCGACTCCTTTCGCTGGTTAATAGAAGATACACCATAAGGCCTGGTTCATCAATCTTTTAATCGCCGCGCCTCAAGGTCATATCTTGTTCCGGCCTCTGAGAACGCCGTCGACTGGCTGATTATATCGAAATCGGCGAAATTCCTCTCGAGCCTCACCGGCCAGGCCGATTCCCTGCACCGGAATAACCGCGCAAAATACTACCGCGAAAACCTTATCTTTACCTGAAATCTTTCTAATTTACGTTCGAGCGGCATATATCATCCAAGAATCGCCTTCTGCGGCTTTTCAGATCAACTCCTTATCATTATAGCTCTTGAGGGAACTTCTTCCGCACCTGATCTTCTCGATAACGGAGGTCAGGGTGAATAGATGGTCCAGGCCCAGCTTATCCATCGAACCCACACTGGCCCTAATCGCATCAGTTGAGAGGTATTCTGAAAGCGCGCCGCACTTTTCCATCTGCTCTTTCAGACAACGCATGAAATTCGAATCATCCTGGTAGGGACAGGCCATCCTTCCCCTTTTCATTCTTCTTTCCACCATCTTCCCGGCCCCGGAGGGAAGAGAGAAGTAAGCTCTTCTGGCAAGACAATACAGGGGCAGCCTGGCAGAAGTTATGGGAAAACCCCACTCGGGGTTCTTGATTCCGGCCAGCACCGGGGAGATCCTCTTGAGGACTTCCCGGTATAACCTGAAATCCTTCTTCAGGCCGCCGGGAAGGCTCATCGAATACCTGAACAGCTTTATCGAATAGAACGGGGCCGCCGGCCTGAGGTATGAGCGGTTCCTCTCCTCTCCCTGGAAATGCCAGCCGGGGCACCTTTCCGTAAAGATGAACCTGACGTATTTCATCGCCGGGTCCGATTCAGGGTAACCCTCCAGGTATTCTGTCAGCCGGTCGACGAACCCGTCTTTTTCTTCTCCGGTCAACCGGGAAACCGTCTCTATATCTATCATGCTGTTGCGCTCGATGATGTAGTGGGCAAGGCTCTCGGTGTCGGCGATCTTTCCCACCGGCCTGATATCCCTTAAAACCCTGTCCCCCCCGTCACCTGTAAACAGGACCATATCCCTGCCCCCATCGGCAACTATCTTCCTGATAAGTGGAACCGAGAAGGATAGCCCAAGATAGTTTGTGCCGCATAACCTGCTGAGAAGCTCCAGGCATTCCTTTCCCCTTGCTCTGTTGACCTCGTAAAGCTTCCAGTCTATATTCAGGGCTTGGGCTATCCGGCCCGCGTACTTGACATCGGGGCTTACTATTCCGTAATAATCGCAGAAGGTCACAGCGGAAAAGGGGGTACCGTTCTTTTTCAGGCATCCCGCCACCGCCCTGGAATCAAGCCCTCCGCTTAGAGCGAGCACGTTTCTTCTGTCCGGGTCAGCCCTTTGCGAGCAGGCCTCGCGCAGGTATCCGCATATCCTTTCCGCGTGGCGGCCTGTTCCCGCCCCTTCTTCTGTCTTCTTCTCAAAATCGAAGATATTCATCTTTTCCACCCGATGCCCCCCGTTTTTACAATCGACCGTGACCGCCGCCCCGCCCGGAAGGCGCCTGATCCCTTCAAAGACCGTCCTCTGCTCAAGGGGATACCCGAAGAGCAGGTATTCGAACAATGAACGCCTGTCAAACTCCCTTTTTCCGAAAAGCTTCAGCAGGAACCCCGGCTCTCTGGAAAGGGAGAAGAGGTCTCCTTCCCGGCAATAGTACAGAGGGAGGCGGCACAGGGGATCGGTAAATACCAGTACCCTCCCGGCGTTCTCGTCGAACAGCAGGACCGCGTATTCACCTTCGGTGGACAGCATGAAATCCTCAACCCGCTTCATAAGATCAGGGCCTGCTTCGCAAAAGCAGCCGCTGATTTTTTCGAGCCTCTCTTCCAACTCCCGCCCCGTCTTCTGGTATATGAATCCATCCACCAGTATAAGGACTCCACTCTTTCGTATCGTTCTAACGGGATAACCGCCGTGGCGGCTGAAACAGAGATGGAGATGGTCTTCTTTAAGCGGGATTTCCACAGAATAGTCCGGGCCGTGCGCCAGCCCGCCCAGGGCCGCGTCTAACCGGTCCTCCCTACCGGCCAGGTTGCCACTTTTGTCAAATACCGCGCTTAATCCAGGCAAAAGCCATCTTCCCCTTGCGACTAAGGTCAAAGCCGCTCAATCCAGTTCCCTTATCATGGGAAGGGAGAGGATGAACCTGGTCCACTCCCCCTCCTCCGACTCCACTTTCAAAGTCCCCCCGTGGGTCTCGGTAATTATGAAATATGACACGGACATACCCAGGCCGGTGCCGGTTCCGGGCTCCTTGGTGGTAAAGAAAGGCTCGAAGACCCGTCCGATGTCCGATTCCTTTATGCCCGGGCCGTTATCCTCTATCTCGATAAAGACACTCTCGGGGTCGTAGTACGCCCTGATCTTAAGGACCGGCTCGTAATCCCCGTCGGTTATCGAATTCATGGCCTCGGCGCAGTTTCTCAGAATATTCATGAAGACCTGCTTTATCCTTCCCCTCTGGCAGTAAGACAGGGGAAGGCGCGGGTCGTATTCCTTCCTTACCTCTATATCCTCGAATCCCAGGGTGATATCCTTTTTCAGCATCTCGATGGATTCATCGATGATCCCGGGTACCGAGCACCTGGTCTTTTCGATATTATCTTTCCTGGCGAAGCCGAGCATATCCCTTATCACCCCCGCGGCCCTTTTGCCGAAATCAACTATTCCTTCAGCCAGTTCGAGTATTTCCCGCTTCTCAGCGTAGTCCCTGATCTTTTCAAATTCAAGACCCGCTTCCTCCGCCGCTTTGTGATTCGATGGCATCCCCTCGGAAAGCCTGTTGGAAATCACCGAAGCGTTCTGAACGATCACGGCCAGCGGGTTATTTATCTCGTGGGCCATACCGGCGGCCAGCCCTCCCAGGGAAAGTACCTTTTCAGACTGGATCATGAACTCCTCCAGACGGACCGCCTCGGTAATATCATCCTCCCTTATCACCGCCCCCTCTCCCGCGCTGCTCGATATCGGATACACCACTATATCCTTGTATCTGACCTCTCCATCGGCATTTCTTTTGACCCTCAGCTCCTTGCACGCCGAGCCGGAGGACAACGATATCCCCTTCTTCTCCAGCTGCTCCATAATCTCCGGGTAGACCTCGCCCAGAGGCCTTCCCACAGCCTCCTCCGCCTTGAGCCCCGCCGCCTTTTCCGCTTCCCTGTTCCACTGGGTCACCTCACCGTCAGAGCCCACTCCTATGAGGACCGAGGGCATGGAATTGATGATATCGGAAAGGTATATCCTCAGGTTCTCCCTCTCCAACTCGGCTTCCTTCCTCTTTGAAACATCCCTTACGGTGGCCTGAAGGTACTCCTCCCCCTCCATCTCCACCTTTACCAGGTAGACTGTGGCGGGGAAAGTGGTTCCGTCGACCCGGCTGTGCTTCCACTCGAAATAGTTCGCGCCCCTGCGCATCGCCGTATCGATCATCTCCCTGGCTTTCTCCGAGGATTTTCTTCCATCGGGCTGGTATTCGGGCGATAGGGTCCAGGGATACTGAATGCTGATACCCTCCCTCCTGTCCAATCCGAACAGGTCATAGGTGGCCGGATTGGCGTCAGTAAACCGCCAGTCGGGCGGCTTGAGCAGAAGGATGGCGTCCCGGGAGGACTCAAACAGGATCCTGTATTTCTCCTCCAGCTGCTTGCGGTCTGTAACATCCAGGATGATTCCTATGTCAAACTTCATGTCGTCCTGCGATATCACCGAGGCGCTTATCATCACCCTTCTCTTTTCCCCGTCGGGCCTTACGATATTGAATTCGTACCTGCGCGGGGGGTTCTCTCCCTTGAGTCTCTTCCTGTAATTATCCGTCACCAGGTCGACATACTCAGAGTCTATCAGATCTCTGAAATCCCGCCCCAGAAGCTCTTCCTTATCCATCTTTGCTATCCGGCAGAGTTCATCATTGACGTATTCAAGTCTGAACCCCGCGTCCACTATAGCGATCCCCTCCTGCATGTTCTCCACTATGTTCCGGTATCTCTCCTCGCTCTCCCTCAATACTCTTTCCGCTCTGGCCCTTCTGGAGATATCCCTTCCCTCGCAGATGATCATCACGGTCCGGCCGCCTTGCCCGGACAGGGGAGTCAGGGAAAAATCTATATTGTGAATTCCGCCCTTTGAATCGTTGAGCTCGGTCTCGAAGCGTACAAACTCGCCCCGGGCGGCTTTTTCCACCGACTGCCGCATCTTTACCTGAAGATCGGGAGAGTGCTTCCAGAAGGTGCTTTCCCACAAAAGCCTTCCCCTTATCTCCTCCAGCTCGAAATCGAGAAGGTCCATCACCGCCCGGTTGGCCTCTATCACCTCGCCTTCCGGAGATATTATGCCGGCAAGCTGAAAAGTGCTGTCAAAGGCGGCTCTGAACACGCTTTCGCAGCCTTCCGGCGTGCTTTCGATATGCTCAGGGAGCGGCCCGGGATACCTGCTCTCAACCGGTTTTCGCTCAACCCGCCCCGCGTACCAGGCGAATGCCAGAAGCAGAGCCGCGGCCATGAGCCTTACTGTCAACTCCCATCCGCCCGGGCTGAACAGACGGCCGTACAGGTCCCCTTCGCCAAAAACGTACGCCCCCAGTATCGACTCCGAGAACCAGAAGATGACGCTGATTAAAACCGCGGTTATGAACAGGTTCCGTCTTTTCATGCTTCCTCGCGCGAAGCGCGTTCTCTATCGATCCCCCCTCCGCCGCCGAATCCATCAAGTCCAAAACGGACGGCATAATCCCCGATGTTCAGGAGTCTTCTTCCAATTCGGGGGTAAACTCCTTTCCCCATATCTCTATAACCGATAGAAACAGAGCGGCCACCACCGGCCCCACGATGAAACCGGCCACTCCGAAGAGTGATATCCCTCCCAGGGTTGAAAAGAATATCAGCAGGTCGTGCATGCCGGCCTCTCTTCCCACCAGCCTGGGCCTCAGCAGATTGTCAACGGTGGATACCACCAGGACAGACAGAGCTATTATTATGACTCCGGTCAATATATCGCCCGAGATGATCTTCACTATTCCCGCGGGTACCAGCACTATCCACGCTCCCACCAGAGGGATTATCGAGAGTATCGCCATGATCACGCCGAAAACCAGCCAGGAACTGAAACCGGTAAACAAAAGGATCAGGGTCCCCATGAATCCCTGTATAAGCCCGATAATGATAGTCCCCCTCACGGTAGCCCGGGATATCTCGGTGAAACTTTCTGATATCATAGTGTTGTACTGCTCCTTCAGGGGACTGAGGGCTTTAATCTTCCTTACTATATACCCGCCATCCCTGAACAGGTAGAACATGGTAAAGATAATGATAAAGAAGTTGGTGATCAGCTCGAACAGGCTTCTGGAAGTCCTGTTTATCACAGAGGCCACGATAGAGCCCGTCTTACCCGCCGTCTGCTGAAGGGTTTTCTCCCAATCCACCTCATCAAGGTCCAGCCAGCCGTAGATCTTTGAATCTCTGACCTTATCCAGAAAACCGTCATCACCCTCAGCCAGCAGATTCTCTATTACCGGCTGAGCGTTGCGGTACAGCCCGATCGCCTGGTCGGCCACCTCGGCAACCAGGAAGGAGACCGGCAGAAAAATACAGATCACAAGTATAAAACAGGTGATTATCGAAGCGCTGCCCCCCTTTCGGGGCATGACATTCAATATGGCTTCGAAGAGGGGATAGAAAAGGGTGGCGAAAGTGGCGGCCACCAGAATAGATACCAGAAAGGACCTTATCACGCTGATAAAAAGAGCCGCCACCAGGAAAAACAGCAGGACCAGGGTGTATCTTCCTACTTTCCAGCCGGAACCGCCTGATGATTCCTTTTTGCTTGAGGGCTTGCCCCCCCGGTTATTGCTCACCAGTCACCCGTCCTTCGCGGTTTGAACCCGTTTTTACACTACCTTAGGAGCTCCCGTCTTTAGATCATAATATATACAAAGATTTATGGCATCAGTTTTCTGACGGAAAAAAGATCCTTTCCGCCGCGCGCTTTTCCAGTCAGCTCTCTGGTATCATCTGAAAATGAATGGCGCGTAACTGGCGAGAAACTTCTTTGACCCGTGGCGTGTGAAATACACGGTCACCTTCAAATCCTTGCCGCTTCCTTCGACCTTGTTGATCTTGCCCACTCCGTAACTGGGGTGTTCCACCCTGGCTCCAACCCTGAACCTGCCTCCTGCCGAAGAAGGTTTCTTTTTCTCGACCCCGGCGCCACCGGCCGCCCGGCGTAAAGGAAATCCCCCCGCTCCGCCCGCCACAGACTTTCCCGCTTCGTTTACCAGCTTCGGGGGAATCTCGTCCAGAAACCTTGAAGGCATGTTGACCTGCCAGTTTCCGAACCTCATCCTGCTGGACGCCGTGAGAAGAAACAGAAGCTCTTTAGCCCTGGTCATGCCCACGTAGAACAGCCTTCTCTCCTCCTCCAGCTCCGAATCGTCGCTGAAACTGGAATAGTGGGGCAGCAGGCCCTCTTCCAGGCCGGATATTATAATGACCCTGTACTCCAGGCCCTTTGAGTTGTGAAGAGTCATCAGCGAAACGCTCTCCTCCTCCTTCATCGTGTCGATGCCGCTGATCAGGGCTATCTCTTCAAGAAAATTTGCCAGGGACGGGTCTTCCGCGCTCGAAGCGAACCTCCTTGTTTCGTTGAGCAGTTCTTCCATGTTCTCCATTCTCGCCTGGGAAGTCCTGGGATCCTCAAGGAGGTAATCCCGATAACCGGTCTTCTCGACGACCTGGGAAAGAATCAGGTCGGCGCTCTCATCAGCCGCCTTGAGCCGCAGGCCGGCAATCATCAGAGCGAACCGGGAAAGCCTCTCCCTCTGGGATTTTCCGACTCCCTTCAACCTGTCCGCCTCCCTGGCTGTCTGCAGCAGGCTTCTTTCTTCCGCCGCTTCCGCGAGCCTCTCCACGGTCACCTTTCCTATACCTCTTTTTGGAACGTTGACCACCCTGAGAAAATTCACGTCATCATCGGGATTGTTTATAAGCTTCAGATATCCCAGAAGGTCCTTTATCTCCCTCCTCTCGTAGAACCTGACTCCTCCTATGATCTGATAGGGAAGCCCTCCCCTGTTCATGGCCTGCTCCAGCGCCCTGGATTGAGCGTGAGTGCGGTACAGGACCGCTATCTCACTCCTTTTGAAACCATTTCTGAGAAGACCGATGATGGTTTCCCTGGCCGCCTCCGCTTCTTCACGGTCATCCTCGGCGTAGAAGATCTGGACAGGCCTCCCCCCGCCCTTCCTGGACCAGAGCTCTTTGCCCTTTCTTCCCCTGTTATTGGATATGACGGAGTTGGCCGCCTTGAGAATGCAGCTGGTCGAACGGTAGTTCTCCTCCAGCCTCACTATCCTGGTATCGCCGTAAACCCTGTCGAACTGAAGGATATTCTCCACGGTGGCCCCCCGCCACCCGTATATGGCCTGGTCATCATCTCCCACCACGAAAAGGTTTCCCCATTTCGAAGCCAGCATATCTATGAGGACCATCTGTATGGTATTGGTGTCCTGGAACTCGTCCACCAGAACGTGCTTGAACTGCCTGGAATATCTTTCCTTCACCCTGGGCTGTGCGCTGAACAGCTCCACCGTCCTGGTGATCAGGTCGTCAAAATCGAAGGAGTTGCATTTTTTAAGCTCGGCGGTATACCTCTGGTAGATTTCCGCGAACCGCTCCTCCAGATCGTCGGCCGCGTTTTCCAGGGCTTCCGCGGGTGAGACCAGCTTGTTTTTCCAGCTCGAGATCCTGCTTCGAACCACCGAGGCCGAATACCCCTCTATCTCCCTCCCGGGCTCTTTCAATAAACGCTTGATCAGGGAGATCGAATCGTCCTCGTCGTAGACCGCGAAGTTCTTGCGAAACCCGATACGGTCGGCTTCCTTTCTCAGGATCCTCAACCCGGTGGCGTGAAAAGTCCCTATCCAGAAAGGAAGCGTGCCGGAAGACAGCATCCCCTGGACCCTCCCTCTCATCTCACCGGCGGCCTTGTTGGTGAAGGTGAATGCCAGAATCCTGGCCGGAGAGATATCCCTGCTCCTTATCAGGTAGGCTATCCGTTCGGTGAGCACCCTGGTCTTGCCGCTTCCCGCTCCGGCGAGGACCAGGACGTGCCCGTCTCCGGACAGGACCGCTTCCCTCTGCTGCTGGTTTAGTTCATTCATATGCCCAAGGGCTCCTCTTTTCCGTTGTCTTTTTCCGAGCGCCGGAAAACTTTAGAACTGCGGACCGATATAGAAATGGAAGACCGGTTTTCCGGTGTCGTTAAAATCGGTGGGCCAGGCCAGCTGGAAATTCAATATAAGCAGACTCATTCTCATATAGAAACCTATTCCAAAATCACTGTAGAAATCAAGTTCGTTGACCCTCACCGGATCGATTTCGGGGGGGAGAGGCTCTACGTACTTATTATCGCCCCATACCGAACCGGAGTCGAAGAAGACGGTGCCCCCGATGTTGGTGATAGCCCATCTTCCCGGCCAGCCGAAGACTATGGCGTCTACCAGGGGGTAACGGTATTCCAGATTGAAAAGCATCATCCTCGAACCCTGAAACTGCAGATAATCGTATCCCCTCATGGTCACGGGGCCTCCCAGGAAGAAAAATCTCGCGTCGTCTCCCAGACTGGCGCTTCCCGCCATTCTGAAAGCCAGGTAATTCCGGTAGAAGAGCGGCATATACTTCCTGTAGTCATAGAAAGCAGTCGTCCTGACAAGGTCTTCGCTGGTTATGGACAGGGAGCGGGATAGGCTCAGCATCCACCTTGAACCGATAACCGGCCCGAAATAACCGTAATAGGCTGAATCATGGACCAGGGAAAGAGTGGGTTGAATAATCCTTCTGGTCGTCTTCTCCCCCGTGGCCTGGTAATAGTAATATCCCACGTTTTCAAAGAACTCTCTTTCCGACATATAAGCCTGCATCTCCAGGTCCAACCGGGTAAACGTGGAAAAGGGATAACTTACCAGTCCAAAGATCCCGTAGTTTCTCTCGCTGAACAGGCGGTAATCGAGAAAAGCCTCGCCCAGTGAGGTTATTCTTGAATTCAGGTAGTTCTTGAACTGAAAGGCCCCCACGGCGTAGTCGAATCTATCTCTCAGATAGTAGTAGGAGAGCATTATGTCGCTGTCCTCTATGGAGCGGTGTATGTTGAACGAAAGGTAAATATGATGATTTCCCAGAAGGTCGCTGAAAGCAAGCTGGTTCATGAGTCCGAATCCAAAACCGGTGGAGTAGAACAGTCCCATGCCGTTGTTCACATAATCGGGAGAAAACTTGGTCTCGTACGGCTGCACCGTTCCGATCTTCTTCTTCATCCTCTGCCTGCGGGCCTCCAGGGTGTCGGGATCCACATCTCTATCCGAATCCTCGTTTATCACAAAATCCGTATACATCGACTCAAGGCCGCCGCGCTTCCCGGAAAGGGCCTCGCCCGCCTCTTTCAGCCGGTAACCGGTTCCGGCAGCCGGCCGCGATCCGGAGTGGAAAGTGAGAGTATCCGGGGCTTCCTCCTTCATCAGCCTCAGCTCTTCGGAAACCGCCACCGAATCCAGGGAGGGGATCTGCGCGGCCTTCTCCGCGATCGCGGGCCCGCCCGTGGAATAGGACTCTCTCGACTCCTCGCGGAACGAATCGATAACAAAGATGTCGTATCCGGCAGAATTGAATGCGCTGTAGGTCAGCCGGTCCTTGGCCCCGCTGTAGCTTGGATCGAACAGCCCTCCCAGAACATCGGTAAACCGGTAATAGCTGCCGAACTCCACGCTGCCGCGGTAAAGGTTGTATATTCCACTGGCGTTTGAAGAAAAGACCAGCTCATCGCCGCCGGCTATGATCACCGGTGATAAGTCGTCGCCTTCTGTCCTGATCACCAGTTCCTTCTCTCCTGATACAAGATCGAGGCTCCATATATCACTGTTTATGGAACCCCTGTCGACCACGGTCCGGAAATACTCCGGCCCGATTCTGAATTCCTCCGCCTTGCCGGCAGAGCCGTGAGGGTTTGGAACCACTCGTTCCGCCCTGCAGTAGACGATCCTTTTCCCGTCGGGAAACCAGGACGGGTCCTTCTCATCCTCGATATCATAGGTCAGCCTTTTGAAACTCTCCCTCTCGATGTCGTACATGTAAAGATCGGTCTGCCCTTCCTTAACTCCCACCATGGCTATCCTTCCGCCGTCGGGTGACCAGGCGGGGCTGAAGAAGAAATCGAGGGGAACTTCTATCTTGGCTTTTACGTCTCCGCTGAAGATATTCAGAAAAAAGAGTTTATCCAATCCGTCCGATTTCGCCACAAAAGCGATCATTTCACCGCCGGGGCTTACCGCCAGGTTTGATTTCATTATCCTAAGCGACTCGAACTCCTCCGACATCGAACCCCTTAGAAGTGTCCTCTTCACTTCTCCGGTGGAGGCGTTCAGAAGATATATTCCGTCCAGGCCCTTACGGTCCGAGTAATAGACGATATACTCGCCGTCATAGGTGAGCTCCGGCTTGGAATTCATGTAATTGTGATCCTCCATGTGGTCGGTGAGCCTTCTTCCGTATTCCTCCGGTTCGTTCTTGTCCGCGTACATCGGCCAGTACCTGCGCCGTACGCTCTTGGACCACCTCTCGGTGAGCTCGGAGGTGCTCAGTCCGATGGTCTCGCTGAGGGCCTGTTCCATTGAGCGGGTGAGACCCAGCCGCCGCATTATATCGACTACTTTCTCTTCACCGTACGTATCTACTATATAGCTGATCACCGACTGGCCGGCCTTGTAGACCATGTACCCGCCGGTATAATTGAGGTTGCCGGGAAGATAGTTGAATACCGCCGCGTCCCTCATGAACATCTCCACCTCGTCATCAAAACCCTTGGAATAATATTCGCTTATGCCCTCGGCGAACCACAAGGGGATTCTGAACAGCATGCTTCTGGAGAATGCCGATTTCAGCAGGTTTCCATATATCATGTCGAATTCGAAGATGTGAATCAGCTCATGGACGGAGGTGTCCCTGTAATCCTCGTTGGAACCGCTGAAGTGCAGAACCACCCGTCTTCTGTTGGGCTCGGCAAACGCCTGAACCCCTTCCGGTATGATGCTCCAGGTCGTGTTGGTCTGCTGGAAAGAGGTGTGGCTGCCGTAGATTATCACCGGAATACGCCATTTTATCTGATGATTTAACCTGCTGGAGAGATCCCTGTAGCCGTCCTCCAGCATAACCCCGGTGCGCGCCGCAAGATTCCGGTAACCTTCACTGAAATGGATATCGAAGTGAGGGGTCTTAAGAATTTTCCATTCGAACTGCTGGTACTGTACCTTGTTTTTCCCGAAACCCCAGGCCTGCCCCCGCCCGGAACCGGAGAAAGCCGCCAGGGCCACAAGGGCCAGAAGCGTTACCAGAACCATATGCCGAATCGATCTTCTAATCATATTGCTCTCTTATAATAAGTTAAGCATTATCGGCTAGAATTCCCACCTTAATTTTATGTCCACGTTTATTTCATCGGTGCTTCTCAGGCTCTGACCGGGAAGCACCTTATCGGAGTGTTTGATTATCTCCGATCTTATAAGGAAGAGATCGCTGATCCTGTACTCTATCTCGATCTCCCTCTCAGTTGCCACCGAGAGGCCCTGTTTGAACTGAACGTAAAGACCTTCCGAGAGGTATTTGCCTATGGCGATCATGGTCTCCCTCTCTCCGGTCATGCCGTTGGCCGCTGAGCCGGGGGCGTTCTGTTCCAGGGAAACCGTAAATCCTTCCATCTGTGAATTCAGCACTCTCTCCAGATAGTTCGCCGCCAGGTTCTGGGCGGTACCCAGGGCGTCCCAGTCTGAAACGTCGCCGCCGGATGAGCCTACTATACCTCCCCCCAGCATCTTCCAGATATCGGTTTCGCTGTAGCCGCTGTCCTCGTGGCGGAGTGATAATCTGGGTTGGGGATCGTCGCCGTGCCAGGCTATGGTAAGGTATATCCTCTTGCCTTCCGGGTCATAGGTCACCGCCTCGATGTCCACTATGGGCCGGAATCCTCCGGCGTGGACGAATTCCAGGGTTCCGGAGACGATCCTGAATTTATTGTTATAGATATTATACCAGCCCCGGTGCAGCTTCAGGGTGCCCCGAAGGTAAGTGCCCCTGGCGTCATGCATCAGGGTGACGTTGCCGATTACCTCGATGTTGGCGTCGGGCGTCCTGATTCGGGTGCTTCCCTTAAGGTCGAGACCGATATCGGCCAGATAAGAGGGGGTTGTCATAACCCCTTCCCCGCTTTCTTCTCCCAGCTCCCCTATATCGAAGTACATCTCCGCCTCGTTGACCTCCACGCTTCCCTCAAGCAGGGGAACGGCGTTCCCTTCCACTATCCTGGTACCCACGTTGAGGCGCCCGCTCACTATGGCCATGACGTCTCTTATACTGGCCAGCAGCACCTTCTCGGCGTCGATGACCAGGTCATACCCTACCGGAGCCCATCCCCTGAGTGAAACGGTGCCGGAGCATTCGAACTTTCCGTCCTTGCCCTCTCTTCCGGTCAGCTTTTGAACGCTGAGCAGGGTGTCCCGCAGAGTGATAAGAGCGTCCACATCCCGGAATCTCTCCTCCATTCCGGCGGGACGGAACCCGGCTCCTTCCACGGAGAGAGAACCTGACAGGTCGGGCTTGTTGACGCTGCCCCCCGCCCTGAACTCAACGGAGCATTTTCCCCGGGCGCTGGCCACCAGATCCGACATTCCGCTGATCTCCTCTATGTCGTATTCCGGCACTTTGACGGCCAGCTCGAATGGTTTGCCCCTGTCCAGAGAGTAAAACCACCGGTTATTTCGCAGAGGGAACCTTCCGCTGATCTCTCCCTCCTTTCTGGATGAGGTAAGGAACATCCTGCCGTCCAGAACGACGTCTTCGGCCTCCTTTCTCGCCCGCAGGTCTATCCTGGGAATAGTAATGTGGCTGAAACGTATGTCCTCGATGCTGCCGTCGAAGTAGAATGACGGGTGGGCGAGGGAATCGCTCAAGGTCAGGCTTCCGGTGAACATTCCATCGGAGAAGGGCATATTTCCGATATACCCCAGGAAAGGCTTAAGGGTTAGATTCTCAGCCTTGATCTCCATATCGACCTCCGAATAGCGCAGGGTGTCCAAACCTCCCCGGATCAACGCCGCCGCGTCGGGGCCGAATATCTCGCCCCTGGCGAAAGCCGAACCTGTGGCCGCCCGAAGTCTCAGGGTATCGATCCTGAAATGGTTCCTCTCGATACCAGCTCCTATCTCCAGCGAACTGAGACTAAGGGTGTCTATCCGCCCTTCCGAAAGCTTGAGATCCACATTCAGCCTCGGGTTATCCAGGCGGCCGGCGATATCTATGGCCCCTTCCGCCTTTCCCTGAAGGGGAAAGGAGACCAGCCCGGCTCTGTTCAGAAGCGATAGATCCATCCTCTCGAAACTCGCGGTCGCGTCCAGCTCATCGCTCAACCTGCTCAGCGAACCCTCAAAATAAAGGGCGCCCAGCTTGGAATGCATCTGAAGATCATCGAAGACCACACTGGAATCATCGGCGGTTATCATAAAATCGCCGCTGCTCACCCACTCATCCCCGTAAACGCTCAATGTCGCGGCTCCGAAATCGAATCTGGTCCTCTTCCCTCCGGTTGAGATCTCGCCCTGGATATCAGCCTTTATCTCCTCCCGGGAGAGTTCAAGCTTCTTGAAATTCACCTTGCCGTCCATATACTCAAGGGAAAGATCAAGTCCGGAGAATTCAAAAGGCCCTATCCGGCAGCTGTCGGCTATAAGATCGAAATAGACATCGTAGGAGTCATCCTTCTCGACCGCCAGCTTCATATTCCCAGCTGGTATATAGGCTCTGCTGTAACCAAGATTTTCGCATCTTCCGCTCAGGCGAAGCTCCCAGGAGTCAAAAGAACCCTGCCAGAGTCCGGTGACATCGAGCCCCGCCCTGTAATCACTGATGTTGAAATATGAGAAAAGGGTGTCCTGAGCAGAGCATTCCAGGTCCAGGAAGAGCTTGAGATCATCCCCAGCCAGCCAGCCGTTGGCAGAGATATCATGGGTGGGGGAAACAAGGCGCATTCTTTCAGCAAACAGGGTATCCCCTTTCAGTAGGATCTGAATCGAAGCTGATTTATAGGGAATCCTACTGAGATGTCCTTTTTCGAGATCGAAATCGAAACTCAAACCGCCGGAAGACGAGGAGTATCCTATGTCTATCCTTCCGTTGAAATCGGTCTTCGGAAGAGACTTTCCCGGGTAGAAGCCCTTGGAAAGGTCTATTCCCTCCCCTCTTAAACCGAGCTTTGCCAAGCCTTCTTTCAGATCCAGGGAGCCTTCACCTTCGATGAAGGCTCCGTTGAGCCCTCCGGAAAAATGTCTGAGAGCTATATCGGAACCTTCCGCTGAAAGATCCAGACTCATATCGGACAGCGCGTAGCCGGCTATTACTCCGCTGGTCATGGCTGAAATCCTGAGGCTGTCAGGCCTTCCGCTCAGCTCAAATTCACCGTTCAGCCTGCCCTTGTGGCCTGCCCCGGAGTTCATCGCTGCGAATATCTCTTCGATATCCAGGGGAACTATTTTGACGGAAAGATCCATCTCCATAGTGCCTGGATCGAATATCCCGTCCACGGCCAGTTTTGAATTCGCAGTCCGAAGGTTGAACCTGTCCAGCCGCAGCCCCCCCGCCGGTTCTCCGGAATCCTCTTCTACTGCCGGCACCAGGATATTGCCCTTGATTTCTCTTATATCGAGATTTCTGGTAATCAGTTTTCCCGAACCTGAAAAAAGCTTCAGCAGGATACCTTCCCGGGAGGAGCTGAGAGCGCACTGAAGATCTATTCCTTTGACCGCTTCGGCGAATTTTTCGGTCTGGTATATCAGCTGTCCATTCCTGATCCTCAGGTCCTGGAAAGAAAAATCGAACACACCCCCGCCTTTCCCCTTTCCACCCGGTATTCTGTTAATTCCCGAAGAATCGGGTTTTATCCATACATGGGGGGATGTAAGAACGGCTGATTTTATCCTGTGGCTTTCTCCCAGGATTTCCATTATATTGTACTCGAGCTCTATCCTGCCTATTCTAAGAATGTCGTAAGAAAAATCCTCCCCCTCGTATCTTATGACGACATCTTCTATCTCAAGGGACCCGTAGGCATTTCCGCCTACGCGGCCTATATCCAGGACATAGTCGGTGCCGTAGAAATAATACCCCGAGAGCACTTCCGACACCCTGGACGAGAAGAAATCGGTCCTCATAAGAAGACTCGCGGAAACGGCCAGTATCGCGGCCATTATCAAGATCACCGCGAGAATCTTCGCCAGCCTGCTCCTTATTATTCTACCGCCGATTCCGGGCATATCCCCCACCCTAAAATACCTGACCAAGACTTATGTGGATCCAGTAGTCGTCCTCCAGATCCTCCGCCTTGTTGATTGGAAAACCTGCGTCTATCCTTATCGGACCCAGGGGGCTATAGTACCTGAAGCCGAATCCCGCGCTGTATTTGAAATCCCTCACGGAAACATTCTCCGTCTTTTTCAGGATTCCAAACTGATTGATCGAGATATCATCGACGCTGCTCCAGACGTTTCCCCCGTCCAGAAAGACCACTCCCCCTATATTATACCTGGAAAGATAGGGCATCATATATCTAATCTCTATATTACTGAGAAGAAGGACCTTTCCGCCGAGAGGCTCGCCCTCGGGCCCCAGAGGGCCCACCGAGTTCTCCGTGTACCCCCTGACCGAGTTCCCGCCGCCCAGGAAAAAACGGCTCTCGATGGGAAGCCCCGTGTCCCTGGTCTCTGCGAACGCCTCGGAATAACCGGCTCTGAGCCTGTAGGCGATAACCAGGCCTGATAGAACGCTGCGGTACCTTCTGTGTTCAGAGACCACCGAATAATAGTTATCATCTCCACCCAGCAGGCCTCCGGAATACCTCAGCTCCAGATTCAGATATTTTCCCTTCTCCGGATTAAAGTAAAAGTTTCTGGTATCCCTTCTGTACTTGAATTCGAGGGATTTCTTAATCGATCTCTCCCTCTCCTCTATCACGAAGTCCCTCTTCACGTTCTCGTAGACATAACCCAGCAATATGAAAGTCTCTCTGGAAAACTGTCTCGAGACGGAGCCGGTGTAGCTCATGGCCTTTACCACCGCCGGTTCTATGGTGGCGTCGTATTCATAGAAAGACCCCACCGAGAAGGTGTTCCAGGTGGAGAGGATGTGGGGAAATCTTATCTTGCCCTCGTGCCTCTGGTGCCTCTTCTCGAACTCCAGCCTGGAAAAATCGAATTCGTTGTCGGCGAACACGCTGAAAGAGTATGAAGACCTGAGATTCATCCAGTAGCCCCTGCCCAGCAGGTTTCTCTGTCCCCATTCGGCGAAGACATGGCTGGCATGCACGTTCCCCACGCCCATCCCCGTTTCCAGGTAACCGGTCTTTCTCTCCCTGAGCTTGATATTCAAACTCACCAGGCCCTCTTCCAGATCTAGATTCTCGGGCTCTATTTCCACCGACGAAAAATAACCCGTGTTGTAAAGGTTCTGTTTGCTCCGCTGCACCTTCTTAAGATCAAAAAGCTCTCCCTTTTTAACCTTGAGCTCCCTGAGTACCAGTTCCATTTTTACATCTTTGTTTCCGGTAACTGTTATCTTTCTTATTTTGGCTTTCTTGCCCACCCTGATGCTCCATTTTATGTCGACACTGGTCGAGTCGATAACGATATCGCTTGATACCCGGGTCCCCAGATAATCCCTCTCGAAAAAGAGATCGAAAAATGCCCGCCTGTCTGCATTTATCAGATTCGGGTTGTAGGGCTCGCCCTCTTTCAGCCTCAGGACCTCCCTCATCTTATCTTCCGGAACGATCTGGTGATCCGGTATTTCAAGACTTCTGACCCTGGTCCTTTCCCCTTCATTAATCACTATCCTGATTCTGACCTCGTTCTTCTTCTCATCCCTTTGAATCTCGCTTATGGAGACATCAGCGTCGAAGAAGCCGTTTTTGCGGTAGAAGGATTTTATGGTCTCAATATCCCGCCTCAGAAAATCCATGCGGAAGCGGGGTTTGTTGAAGATTCCCAAAAGACCTACCTCTTCGGTGCTCATCTTGCTTTTCAAGACCCCGTCGTCGAAGGTCCTGTTTCCCAGAATCACTATCTGCTTAACCACGGGGAGCTGCTCTTCAAAACTGGACGCGAACAGGGTGTTCTGAGAGGAAACAATACTGATGAGAAGGGCCAGCGTTATAACCGCCGGAATATTGAGGCCCGCTTTGTTGTATCGCATTAGATTTGACATTTTAATTATCCGGCTGTAATTTCGAACATGATGAATAATGAGAAATCCGATAACTTCCTGATTCGCGCGGCTGGCCGCATAAGAACGGCGGCGGAGGCCTTCGCTCATAACCCGCCGGCCGCGTCTGCTGCTGTTATCCTGCTCCTCGCCGCTATATCGCTCTGTGGATGCTCCAGTGAAAAATCAAACGATATGGAAGATGATCAAACTTTAACATCCGACGAGCGTTACCTTGCAAACACATACGTTAAAATACATAAAATAGAAAAAAATCTCCAAAGTAATCCTGAGGAGATAGAAAAAAACTTGGCCCAGATAAGAGAGCAGACCGACTCGGCCAGAATCCACAAGACGGTGCAGGGCCTGCAGAAGAATCCAAAACGCTGGATCTCCGTTTATGGCAGAATAAACGAACTGCTTGAGCGGGACGCCTCAAAATCCGGCGATTAGCCGAACACGTTGAATATATCTATAACCACTATCAGACCCATCAGGATCATCAGTATGATGAACCCCGTCTGCATCATTATGTTCTTTAACCTGGCGTTGACCGGCCGGCGGGAGACCAGCTCGTAGAAATACAGCACAAAATGCCCCCCGTCAAAGGGAAGGATGGGAAGCAGGTTGAATATCGCCAGATTGAGAGAAAAGAATCCGATAAAAGAGACCAGGTATCCGAATCCGAACCTTATCATGTCCCCAGCCATCTGCCCGATTCGAAGCGGCCCCCCGATCGCCTTTATGGTGGCCTTTCCGGTAACCAGTTTCTTCAGGAAATCCAGTATAGCCAGTATCATCTGCCAGTAAGCTCTCGAACCGTACCTTACCGCTTCCATGAACGATACCCGGTACTCCTGGTAGTACTCGACGATACCAATGCTTCCAGCCTCCACGATTTCGACCTCATCGCTGTTTCCAGTCGGAATATCTATGGCCTCAGGCTCTACCACTCCCTCCTTCTCTACTCCGTCTTGAGTCCAGACAATATGAAGCTCGCTCCCCAGCCCGTTATGTATCTTCTCCACCATCTCGTTGTAAGATACTACTGTGGTGTCATTTATCGATTTTACCCAGGCTCCCTTCCTGATTCCCGCCTCCCAGGCGGGACCGTCCCGCTTGACGTCTCCTATTCTGGGAGGTATCCCTCTATAGATCCCTATCAAGTACCGCTCTTCATCCTTATTGTAATAAGGCCTGCAGGAGAGTTGAATCTTTTCGCCGCCGCGTTCGACCGTGAATTCTATTTCCGATTCATGATTCTTCTTAATATAATCGTTAAGATCCCTGTCTACAGTCAGTTGTTCTCCGTTTATTTCAAGTATCCTGTCTCCCCTTCGAAAACCCGCTTCCTCGGCCGGGGTTTCCTTGACCACCCTGGTCACCACAGAGGCCGGCTCCGTCTTGAAAAGCCCCTGCACCCAGATGCTGCCGATGTACAGGACCAGAGCCAGAACCGCGTTCATAACCGGTCCGGCGACCACTATCGTCATCTTCTGAAGAGGGGACTTGCCCCGGTACCTGCGGTTCTCCGGAACCGCTCTCTCTATCAGCTCCTCTTCTGTCGGCTCCCGCTCTTCATCTTCCTCTTCCTCCCCGCCGTCCATCTCTCCCGCGAACTTCACGTATCCTCCGAACGGAATGATGGAAACCGCGTACTCGGTCTCTCCCAGTCTCTTCTTGAGGATCTTAGGCCCGAATCCTATGGAAAAGGTTATGACGTAAACGTTGTTCATCTTGGCCACTATAAAGTGACCGAATTCATGCACCAGCACCACAACGCTGAGCACAAAAATAAAAGCAATAATGGTCAGTAACATATATCCTCCATCAGATGATTACCGCCTCATCGTGCCGGCCGGCCAGGGTATCTCTGGTCCACCTGTCCGCTTCCAGCACGTCGCCTATCTCTCTCAGTTTCCCGCCTCTGTGAAGGGAGAGAGCTTCTTCAATCCAGTCTATGATCTCGAGAAATCCTATCTTGCCCGATAAAAAGGTACTCACGGCCACTTCGTCGGCGGCGTTTAGCACCGCCGGGAAGGTTCCGCCTCTTTCCGCCGCCTTCATGACAAGCTCGAAGGCGGGATAATCACCCCTTTTAAAGGGGTGAAACTCCAGGCTTGGCGACTCTTCCAGCCGCAGCGACTCCCATGGAAAATCCGCCACTCCGGGGTGGTATAGAGCGTTCATTATCGGCAGCTTCATGTCCGGAGGCCCCAGATGAGCCACCAGGGAGCCGTCCACCATCCTTATCATGGAATGAACCAGTGACTGGGGATGGATCAGGACCTTGATACGCTCGTAGGGAAAACCGAACAGCCAATGGGCTTCGACAACCTCCAGGCCCTTGTTGAACAGCAGGGCGGAATCCACCGTCACCTTGTCGCCCATGTTCCAGGTGGGGTGATCCAGTACCTGTTCTATGGTAACGCCCGAGAGAGAATTCGATTCTGTTCCGTAGAAAGGCCCGCCTGAAGCGGTTATGATCACCTCGCTGACCTCGCTTCTATCATACTGAAGGCACCTGGAAAGGGAAGAGTGTTCGCTGTCCACCGGTATGATGTACTTTTCAGGATCCCCGAACTCCTTTACCAGAAATTCCCCCGCTGTCACCAGGCTCTCCTTGTTTGCCAGAGCTACCTTGCTTCCTATCTCGATCGATCTTACGGTGGGCATAAGTCCCGCTATACCTACCAGGGCGTTCAGCACCAGATCCGGCCGGGTGCCGTCCAGCAGATTCAAGATGCCTTCCTGGCCGAAGCCGTCGCCCCTTTCAGCCAGGGCCGGATTCACGGCCAATTCCTTATAGGCCTCTTCGTTTCCCAGGGCGAACCTGGCTTCGGGAAAAATCTCCAGGTGGCTGGAAAGCTCCGACACGTTCTTTCCGGCGGCCAGGCCGACCACCCTGAATTCACCCGGTTCCTCCCGCCTTATTATCTCAACGGCGGATCTGCCGATCGAACCGGTGCATCCCAGTATGACAACAGTCTTCAATCCTTTGCCTTCCTCAGTCCAGTATGAAATACCTGAGCAGGTAGTATATTACCGGTGCATTAAACAACATCGAATCGAACCGGTCAAGTATTCCCCCATGCCCCGGTATGGCCATAGAAGAATCCTTGACCTTGACATCCCTCTTGATCAGGGACTCTGCGAGGTCTCCCAGCTGCCCTACCACAGAAGCCAGAACCGCGAGAAAACCCGCCTGCCAGGGATTCAGAAACGTGAGAAAATATTTTCTGGCTATCAATACGGCTATCAGGGCAAGCGCCACTCCACCCACAGTCCCCTCGATAGTTTTACCGGGTGAGATTCCGGGAACCAGCCGGTGCTTTCCGATGATCTTTCCCACGGCGTAAGCTCCAGTATCGTAAGCCCAGGTAAGAATGAAGACCAGCACCACGAACAGGAACCCGTCTGAGTAATCCATACCCTTTATAACGGGAAGTTCCCGAAGAAGCATCAGGTGGCTGCCCAGCCATCCCACATATATGACTCCCATCATATTTACCGATATATGATAGATCGGGTTTTCTATGCTTTTTCTGCAGAGTTCCGCGGCAGTTATTACAATAAAAACAACACTGAGAAGAACGTTTACACTGTCCTGGCTTCTGAAGAAGTACAGGACGGGAATCAGGAGGCCGGCGGCCATCCCGATGAACTTGAAAGGCTTAAGGCCCTTCTGTTCCACCATCCTGTAAAATTCCCATATCCCGGCAAGGATTACGATCTCCACCATGATGAGAAAATAGATGCCTCCCCGCCTGGCTATGATCAGCATGCAGGGAAGGAATATGATTGAAATGATTATCCGCTTCAGAGCGGACCCGCTGTTGGAGGATCTGGACTTCTGGTCCCCGCTGGTTTTCTCAGTATCGTTCATATTCAGGCTTCTATTCCGCCGAACCTTCTTTCGCGGCCGAGATAATCGTAAATCGCGTCGATAAGGTTCTGTTCCCTGAAATCAGGCCAGTAGACATCAGTTATTACCATTTCCGCATAGGCCAGCTGCCAGAGGAGAAAATTACTTATCCTGTACTCCCCGCTGGTCCTTATCAGAAGATCCGGATCGCTTAGCTCCGGAGAATAAAGGTATTGCCGGAACAGGTTTTCGTCTATGGAATCGACGTCCAGTCTTCCTTCGGCCGCCTCGGCGGCGAGCTTTCTGGCCGCATCCGCTATTTCGGTCCTGCCCCCGTAACTGAGACAGAGGTTGAGGACCGTTCCGGTATTGGATGAGAGTTTTTCGATCGTCTCTTCCAGCACCCGGCGGGTGGAATCGGGAAGCATGTTCAGCCTTCCCATGGCCTGAAGTTTGATGTTGTTGTCCTTCAGCTCCAGGTACTCGGACTCCAGGACGCTCTTGAGATACTTCATGAGAGCCTTGACTTCGGGCTTCGGCCTTTTCCAGTTCTCCAGTGAAAAGGTATAGAGTGACAGGATCGGTATTTCCAGCCTGGCCGCCGCGGTCACCACGGCCCTTACCGACTCTCTTCCCTCCCTGTGACCGGCTATTCGGGGAAGCATCCTCTTTTTTGCCCATCTTCCGTTGCCGTCCATGATTATGGCTATATGCCGCGGAAGATTCGCTTCTCCCTTAAGCTCAAACAGTTTTTTCTCGATTTCTTTATCCATACCTCTCGGGTCATCCTTCCAGCAATTCCGCCGCCCCGGCCTAAAACTCCAGAATCTCCTTTTCCTTGCGCTCGCAGACCTGGTCAAGCTCCTGAATGGACTTGTCCGTTTTTTCCTGTATGTCGTCCTGATACCTGTACAGGTCGTCCTCTGATATAGTGTGATCCTTTTCCAGCTTTTTGAACTTGTCGTTGGCGTCTCTTCTCACGTTTCTTACCGCTACCTTACCCTGCTCCACTATCTCCTTGACGGTCTTTACAAGTTCCTTCCGCCTCTCCTCGGTCAGCGAAGGCAGGGGAATTCGAATGAATCCTCCATCATCATGGGGGTTAAGTCCGATGTTGGCTGATTGTATAGCCTTGACTATGTCCGGGGCGATCTGCTTCTCCCAGGGTTGGACGGTGATCAGGCTCGATTCCGGCACAGCGATATTGGCCACCTGCTTCAGAGGGACCCTGGCGCCGTAATACTCAACCTTTACGTTATCCAGCAAGGCCGGTGAAGCCTTCCCCGTGCGGACAGCCGAGAGTTCTTCCTCGATAGTCGCGATTGTCTTTTTCATGTGGTCTTCAGCCTCATCGAAGATCTTGTCTACAGAATCCATTATAACCTCCTTATTTGACAATGGTACCTTCCACGCTGCCTCTGAGAGCCTTTTTAAGATTGCCCTTTTTCATGATATTAAAGACAAAGATCGGAATGTCATTATCCCTGCAGAGCGCAACGGCCATAGAATCCATTACTTTCAAGTTGTTTCTTAGAACATCTCCATATTTTATTTCATCAACTTTAGTTGCGTCATCATGCTCTTTAGGGTCCCGATCATAGACTCCATCGACTTTCGTCCCCTTTAAAAGTATGTCGGCGTCGATCTGGGCGGCTCTCAGCGCCGCTGCGGTATCAGTGGTGAAGTAGGGGTTTCCGGTACCCGCGGCCAGAATTATCAAATAACCCCGCGACAGGTAGTCGGCCGCCGACCGGCTGGTAAAAAACTCACAGACCTGCTCCATCCTCAAAGCCGTAAATACCTCGGATTTCACATTGATATTATCCAGTGCGTTCTTCAGGGCGAGGGCGTTTATCACGGTACCCAGCATACCCATATAATCCCACCTGTCCCTGTTGAGCATGCCGGTCGAATGAACAGCGCCTCTTACTATATTTCCGCCCCCCACCACTACCGCCATCTCGGCGTCCTCTTCGAGAGATTCCTTCAGTTCCTCAGCGAAATCATCGACTTTATTTCTGTCGATCGGCGCACTATTTCCCCCGAAAAGCTCGCCGCTTACCTTCAGCAGAATCCTTTTAGATAGTTTTTCCGGCTCCAATTTCACCTCCTTGAAAAAAAGCGCAGGAGTGAGAAGCTCCCGCGCTCTCTAAATAATCAGTTTAGCCTGTTTATATGATCATTCAGGATTATTCCTCCCCCACCTCGAACCGGGCAAAGCGCTTGATCTCTATATTCTCTCCAAGTTTTCCGATAACACCCTTTACCAGGTCAAGAACGGTCTCCTTGTCATTCTTTATGAAGGGCTGCTCGATCAGGCATACATCATGATAAAACTTCTCAGTTTTCCCTTCAATTATTTTATCCAGGACCTTTTCCGGTTTGCCCGACTTAAGAGCCTGGTTCCGGAATATATCTTTTTCCTTTTCCACGATTTTGGGGTCCAACCCCTCCCGGTCCAGAGCCAGAGGGGAAGTCGCGGCGACCTGCATGGCGATATTCTTGCCCAGTTCCTGAAACTCGTCGGTCCTGGCCACGAAATCGGTTTCGCAGTCGATCTCCACCAGCACGCCTATCTGGGCGCCGGGATGAATGTAGGAAAAGACGTTTCCCTCGCTTACCGACCTGCCCGAACGCTTGGCCGCGGAGGAAAGGCCTTTTTCACGAAGGACCTTGATGGCCTTCTCCATGTCGCCGCCTGCCTCCTGGAGCGCCTTTTTGCAGTCCATCATTCCCGAACCGGTTCGATCGCGCAATTCCTTGACATGTTTGGCATCTATACTCATATTCTTCCTCCAGATCCAGTTGATCTTATTCTTTCTTATCGCTCCGCTGGGTCTCGCTCTCAGTTGAATCTGAGGCAGATTCCTCTTTTTCCGGTCCCTTCGGACTCTTGGGCGCGCCCTTCTTCTCTCCCGCCCCCTTCTCCTTCTTCTCCACGAAGTCCTTGTTCTTCAGGTATACGCTCCTGCCCTCTATGACCGCGTCAGCGAACGTCCTGGTAAAGAGCTTCACCGATCTTATGGCATCGTCATTCGCCGGTATGGGAACATCGACCTCTTCGGGATCCGAGTTGGTATCCACCAGAGCGATGATGGGTATGTTTACTTTTTTCGCTTCCTTAATCGCGATATCTTCCTTCTTGGTGTCGAAGACTATCAGGCAGGCCGGCAGTCTGTCCATATCCCTGATACCTGAGAGAAGCTTGCTCAGCTTATTTTTCTGCTTGCTGATATCTACCTTTTCCTTCTTGGGAAGCTTTTCCCACCTGCCGTCCTGCTCCATCTGCTCGAACTCGATAAGCTTGTCGACACTGTTTCTTATGGTTCTGAAATTGGTGAAAGTCCCGCCCAGCCATCTCTCACAGACATAGAACATGTCGCACCTTTCAGCATCTTCTCTGACACTGTTCTTCGCCTGCTTCTTGGTGCCCACGAATATGACCTTCTTTCCCTCCGCAGCGAGGGATACCAGCATATCATAGGCTTCCTTGAGCTTTTCCAGGGTCACTCTCACGTCGATTATGTATATATCGTTCTGTTCCTTGTATATGTAAGGCTTCATCTTCGGATCCCAGCGTCTCTTCTGGTGGCCGAAGTGAACCCCGGCTTCTAAAAGATCCTTCATCTGAATATCCAACTTTTCCTCCCGTTTTTCAGGTTGATCCTCCATCTCCTGTCAGCCGGTCCGATTCCGGCGCTATCCGGAACACCCGGGACCGTAAAAAAGAGATGTGTGAATTCTGGAATCTATCTCTTGGAGAACTGGAACTTCTTCCTGGCTCCAGGCTGCCCGTATTTCTTTCTTTCCTTGATCCTGGCGTCCCTTGTCAGGAATCCGTTCTCTTTGAGCACCTTGCGGTGACCCTCGTCATGCTCGAGGATGGCCCTCGCTATTCCCAGGCGAAGCGCTCCCGCCTGTCCCGTCATTCCTCCCCCCGACACACTGGCCCTGATCTTGTAAGTTCCCTCTGTATCCGTTGAAACCAGAGGCTGTCTGACCAGCCTTACCAGGTTCTGCCTGTTCAGGTAATCACTTATATTCTTACCATTTACCTCGATGCCACCCTTGCCTTCTGATAGATAGACGCGGGCTATCGACGTTTTTCTTCTTCCCACCGCGCTAAACTCTTTTTCAACCAAAACTCCACCTCCTCTCAAAATCTAAACCCAAAACGACGAAATTAACTCTAGAATTCCAGCGGCTCCGGTTGCTGAGCTTCGTGCGGATGCTCGGAACCCTCATATACCTTAAGCTTCCTTTGCAGCCTCTTGCCCAGCTTGTTATGGGGCAGCATCCCCCTTACCGCGTTCTCGATCGGAAAGCAGGGATCCTTTCTCATCATCTCCCCCAGACTGAGCTTGGTAAGACCTCCAAGATAACCGCTGTGCCGCCAGTACTTTTTGTCCACGAGTTTGTTTCCGGTGACACGCACCTTGCCGGCGTTGACCACTATCACGTAATCACCCGCGTCCATATGGGGAGAGTAGGAAGGTTTATTCTTTCCCCTCAGAACCGAGGCTATCCTTGAAGCCAGACGCCCCAGAGTCTTGCCTTCGGCGTCTACAATATACCAGTTTTTCTCGATTTCTTCCCTTTTTCTCATGGTCGTCCTTTTCATTACGTCCCTCCGCGAATATACTTACCCGGCTATATAATCAAATAGACAAATATATACTTGATTAAATACTCCGTCAAGTTACTTTGCTGTTATTTTATAATTTAACTAATCCACCCCCTATTGGCAAGCTTGAGAACCCGGCGGGCCGGATTTTGGACCGGTATTCCCTTCTGGGGCCCGCCCTGAGTATTTGAGTGCCTGCCGGCAGGGTCCCCCCCCCCCCCCCCCCCCCCCCCCCCCCCC
>CAZAUK010000007.1:0-98930 GCA_964488475.1 uncultured bacterium | reverse complement strand
CCTAGAGTATTCGGGAGATCTTTTCCGGGCCGGGATTCTCAATAACGCCTTTCTCGGTGATTATCGAGGATATATACCCGGCAGGAGTAACGTCGAAGGCGGGATTGTATATATCTACGTCTTCCGGAACCAGCCTGCGGCCCGCCAGAAAGGCGACCTCATCGGGCGGCCTTTCCTCAATAGGTATAAGGTCCCCCGATTCCAAGGAAGCATCAAAAGTGGACATGGGAGCCGCCACGTAAAATGGTTTACTGTAGTTCCTGCACAATACCGCCAGGCCCAGCGTTCCTATCTTGTTGGCGGTATCACCGTTCCCGGCTATCCGGTCCGCTCCGACCACCACGCAGTCTACCAGCCCCTTGGAGAACAGGGATGCCGCGGCGTTGTCACAGAGAACTCTGACATCTATTCCGTTTTTCTTAAGCTCCCAGGATGTAAGCCTGGACCCCTGAAGCAACGGCCTGGTCTCGCCGGCGTAGACGGTGACCCTCTTTCCTTCCTCGGCGGCTGTGTAAATCACCGCCAGGGCAGTGCCGTATCCGGCTGTGGCGAGCCCTCCGGCGTTGCAGTGAGTGAGGACTCTCATCCCGTCTTCAATATACCTCGAACCGTTCTTTCCGATTCTTATTTCCATGTCGAGTTCCGAATCACGTATGCCAAACGCGGTATCGGCCATGGAAGAACAGGCCTTGCCGGGGTCTGAAGAAGTCTTCCGCGCGGCCGACACCATCCTATCCACAGCCCAGGAGAGATTGACGGCAGTGGGCCTGGTGCGGACGAGTCTCTCAGCCGAGCTCTCCACCAGAGAATCCAGATCCTCTGAAGAAATGGCCTTTAGGCCTTCGGCCCGATAACCTTCTTTGCTGTCAAAAAGGTACCCTTCCTGGTCTTTGGCTCTCTTTCTAACCTCTTCGTCTATAGCCAGGAGAATACCGAAGGCCCCCGCTATACCTATCGCCGGCGCCCCCCTTACCCTGAGAGATCCTATAGCTTCCACCATCTCTTCCAGCGATTCAAGCGTCATAAACTCGAGTTTCACGGGCAGAGCGGTCTGATCGATTATCCTGACTCTGCCTTTCCGGTAATCTATCGTCTCAACCAGCATTACCAAGACCTCCAACAGCCTCTTTTGTTGAATCTGTCAACTCGCGGCGCCTCTTTCGCGTGAATCGTTCCGTCCGGCGGCCAAGAAATCGCCCCGGGACCTGTCCGGCTCGATCATTCGCCCACCACTGTGACCCGTACTCTCCTTTGACGCGGCCTGTTATCGAACTCCAGGAATATGATCTGCTGCCAGGTCCCCAGAATCAGGCCTCCCCCGCTGAGAGGAACGGTTAGCGAGGGGCCCACCAGAGACGCCCTGAGGTGCGAAAAACCGTTACCGTCACCCCAGGTCAGGTCGTGGTTGTAACTTACTCCCGAAGGAATAAGCTTTTCAAAGAAATCGGGCAGGTCCTTGAGCAGGCCGGGCTCGTACTCGACTGTGGTCAAGGCCCCGGTCGAACCCGGCACAAAGACCGTTACCAACCCTTCCTTGAACCCGCTCTCTTCCGCCTCGCCGGCCACTTCTGAGGTGATATCGACAATGGTCCCGTCTCCGTCGGTTGAAAAAGCGATCTCGGAACTGAAAACAGCCATTAATACTCCGTTTCTTTTATATAAACCGGACCCGCCCCGGTCAGATTACCCCTTCCAGGTCCCTGAGCATTCTAAACAGCAGGGGAACCGGCAGTCCTACTACATTAAAGAAACATCCTTCTATTTTATCCACGAACACCGACGCGTAACCCTGAATGGCGTAAGCTCCAGCCTTATCGAAAGGTTCGGCCGAGTCTATATATCTTTCTATCTCCCTTGCGCTCAACTCCCTGAAAAACACTCTGGTTCTTTCCACCTCCAGGAATCTCCTGTTGGGAGGAGCCGCTATAGCTACTCCGGTAATGACCTGATGGGTCTTTCCGGAAAGGAGCCTCAGCATTCTGGCGGCGTCATCCGGATCCGCCGGTTTTTCAAGCGCCTCCCCCCGATACGCGACTATGGTGTCCGCCCCTATTATCGTCTTTCTGGGATGCTCTTTCTGTACTTCCACCGCCTTCAGCTCCGCCAGGATCCTGGCCTTTTTAACGGGATCTTTCCAGATAACCCCGTCTTCACTGATCCTGGATGGGACCACATCGAATTCAAAACCGAGGTCTTTTAATATTCTTTCCCGCCTGGGAGAAGCGGATGCCAGAACCAGGTTTTCCTGAACGCTGATGGAAAGAAAAGGGTTCATTACGATCTATATCCCTTCGGAGTCCCTGTCTATGATCAGGGTCACCGGTCCGTCGTTGATAAGTTTAACCTCCATCTTGGCGCCGAAGACCCCCTGGGCCACCCTGGAGTAATAGCCGGAAAGAATATCAAGGAAATTAACGTAGAGAGAGCGGGCTTCCGCTGCCGGGGCGCTGAGGGTATAAGCGGGCCTTCTGCCCTTTTGGCAATTTCCGTAGAGGGTAAACTGTGAGACCACCAGGACCTCCCCCTCTTCATCGATGACAGAACGGTTCATCTTGCCCCGTTCGTCTTCGAATATTCTGAGCTGAAGGCATTTGCGGGCTGTCCAGTCCAGATTGTCCGCGCTGTCGCCTTTTCTGAAAGCGGCCAGAACGAGAATCCCTCTTCCTATCGAGGCGACCGGCCTTCCTTCCATCTCCACGCCGGCCTTTGAAACCCGCTGAACCACCAAACGCATCAAAACCCTCCCTGACCGATTCATCTACCGGGCGCGGTAATACCACAACCGTCCCTAATCAGAAGCCCCGCGTTCATCCTCGCCTATCCTGAGGGCTCTGACCCTGAACTGTTTCTCCATCTTGCCCCGGTAGAAGTTCTTTCTGAAATTTACCAGTATGTCTAGTTTCCTGCCGAAGATCTGATGAGGTTTCCATGATTTGCCCATAGAAAAACCGATAAAATCAAATGTGCCCGCTCCACCCTGTGACCCGCTGAATTTCAGGTGCCCTTTTCCTACGATGCGGCATTCCTCTCCCACCACGACCCCTTTCATCATGAAAAGGGGCTCCGGGTTTCCGGGGCCGAAAGGAGCCATGAGTTCCATGAAGGAAAGCAATTCCAGGGAGCATTCTTCCGCCTCGACTACCGCGTCTACCTCATGCTCTCCCCTGTAGCCGTCTTCTTCGCTGAGCTCGCCTACAACCATATTGAAGATCCGGGTGAATTCGGCTATCTTGTCTTCCTTCAGTCTGAATCCCCCGGCCTCCCTGTGCCCACCATGATCGATAAGCATCTCCGAACATTCTTTAAGAGCTTTTCTTATATTGACGTTTCCAGCGGACCTCACCGAACCCTTTCCCGTTCCGTTCTCCTGCACCGCTATCAGGGCCGCCGGCAACCCGTACCTCTCGGCGAGCCTGGCCGCTCCGATTCCAACCACTCCCTCATGCCACGAAGCCGACGAGAACACCAGGGCGTTGGGATCGTCCCTCTTCAGATAGATGTCAGCTAGATAACAGGCCTCTTCTGTGACACTGTTGTCCAGAAACTTGCGCTGTACGTTCTTTTCCTCTATAGCAAGCGCTTTTTCAACCGCCAGTTCGCGGTCCTCTTCCAGAAGCAGGCTGACCACGTCACCGGCGCTCCCTATCCTTCCGGGGGAATTCAGCCTCGGAACGATGGTGAAACACACCTGTCTGGCGGTGAACCCATCCCTGGGCAGCCTGGAAGTCTCCCTGAGAGCCTCGATACCAGGCCGGGACCATTCCTTCAGCTTCGCCAGGCCCCGGGCGACCAGTATTCTGTTCTCCTCCCTCAGCGGCATATAATCTCCCAGGGTTCCCAGCGCCACAAGATCCAGGTATTCTTCCACCGGAAATTCCGGGCTGATCCTCTGAGCCACCGCTTCGAGAAGCTTGAAAGCGACTCCCACTCCCGCCAGGTCCTTGAACGGATAGGCTTCCGATGAAAGCTTGGGATTTATCACCGCGTCGGCGCCCACCCTTTCCTCAACCTCATGATGATCTGTTATTATGGTCTTTACGCCCCGGCTGGAGAGATAGGATACTATTTCTGAATCACTTGCGCCGCAATCGACCGATATGACCAGTTTCAGGCCGGCTTCTATCCCTTTTTCCATCACTCTTCTGGCCAGCCCGTAACCATCTCTGGCGCGCCTGGGAACGAAATATCTCACATCCGCTCCCAGTTCTCTCAGGAACCGGTAAAGCAGCGCGGTTCCTGTGACACCATCGGCGTCGAAGTCGCCGTGAATAAGTATGGTCTCACCTTCGGCTACCGCTTCCCGGACTATCGCCACCGCCTGCTCCATTTCGCTGAACTCGAATGGGTCGTGAAGCTCGTCCAGAGAGGGGTCCAGGTAGCTTCTGGCCGATTTCTCTGTAATCACTCCCCTGCACCCGATGAGCCTGGCCTGTAGCGGACTGATTCCGCAACTTTCCGAAATAACCTTGATGACCGATTCATCCAGCGTTTTCAGCATCCAGCGCGATTCAATGGTTTTTCCTCTGGTAGTCAAAAGCGGGCTCCCGGATAAAGCGCGGCCGGCCTGGAAAAAGCCGAATATCCTGATTAAACCTCAGCGGTAGAGTGCAGCTGTAAGCCGGATTCTGTGACCGCTTCTTTCGAAACGGCCTGTGATCATTTATCTGGGATCACCGTTACCGGCAACCTCTATCGACCTACCCGGGAGTCAAGCGAAGCGGGCCGCTTCTCCTCCTCTATTTGGTCTTTCTCCAGGCGGGGTTTGCCAGCTGCCGCCGTCACCGGCGGCACTGGTGAGCTCTTACCTCACCTTTTCACCCTTACCCCGTTGAGGGCGGTCTGTTTTCTGTGGCACTTTCCTTAAGTCGCCCCACTGGTCGTTAACCAGCGCCTTGCCCTGTGGAGTCCGGACTTTCCTCCGGCGCTGAGCGCGCCGGCGATCACACGCTCATCTCTACCGCCACACATGATATTATATAAGATCCAGCGTCCAGCAAAATATAGTAAAGTCATAGAAAAAGGTCAAAGGATGATGCGCCTCGATCCATCTCAGCGGACTTTTCCGCTGAGGATATCATTGGCCAGCCTGTCAGCCTCCCTGTTATCACCCCGTTTTACGTGAACGTACCGGCAGCTCTCAAATCCCGCCTCCAGCCGTCTGGCCTTTTCGGCGAGTCCCTGCAGTTTCCCGTTCTTTATCCTGTATTCCCCGTTGAGCTGTTTTACCACAAGTTCGCTGTCCAGCTTCAGAACGGCCTTGCCGGCTCCCAGGTCCCTGGCAAGCTCCAATCCCATTATCACCGACTGGTATTCGGCGACGTTATTGGTGGCCTTGCCCAATTTACGGCTTCTGAAGGTCAGAACCTCCCCCTGGGCGGTAAAGGCTATCGCCGCCGCCGATGAAGGTCCGGGATTTCCCCTGGAAGCTCCGTCGCAGTGCACTATGACGCTCTCTATGCCCCCCGCCCCTTGGGCCATTGCATTTTCGACCCTTTCAAGGAGTTCTCTGATCTCAACCCTTACCTCTGCCAGGGAATGGTATCCGGCGCCTCTGGAGGCGCCGGGCGCGCTCTGACCTTTCGATAGAAGAGAGACGAACTTCTCAAGCTTCTTGATATGCCGCACTATTCATCGTCCTCGGGAAAGGACACCAGGATCCTTCCGCAAAACTCGCATTTGATTATCTGATTATTCTTCCTGACCTCATGAGCTTTCTGGGGCGGCAGTCTGGAAAAACATCCCTGGCATACGTCGCCCGACAGGTTGGCTACTCCCAACCCTCCCTTCGACCGGTGGATCCTCTGGTACTGTCTCCTGACTTCCTCTGATATGTGAGGAAGTATCCTTACCTTTTCATCCTCGATTATTTCCAGCCTTTCTCTGCTCTTGTCGACTTCGCCCACCAGCTGTTCCCGCTTCTTCTGAAGCTCTCCCTTCTCCTTCTCCGTCTGTTCCTGGAAAGCCTTGAGCTCCCGCTTCTCAGAGTCTATCCTCTCCAGGGTCTCCAGCATTTCCAATTCATGCCTCTCGATATTTCCCGCCAGATATTCTATCTCCTTGTGCCACGCTCTCAAGGCCGGAGTTGTCTTTATATCCTTCTCCTCGAGACGTTTCTTGCCCATCTTGTCGTTTTCGGTGTCTATCAGTCCCTTAAGATGCCTGACTTCCTTTTCCAGAGTTTCCACCGATTCCTTCTTCTCCTCAAGCCTTTTATCCACGACCTCGATTCTTCTGTCGATTTCGGATATCTTTTCCGGATTCCGGTTTATCACCTCCCTGTACCGGTTAATATCCAGGTCCTTCCGCACTAGTTTGATCAGTTGCTTGATGTCCTCCTTAACATCATTCATTCCTTAAAGCCACCTCCCCCAATAAATAAAAAATGCTTCCCGACTGGGAAGCATACTCTATTGAGATTATATTCAGCCTTGCCGCTCGAGTCCCCCCGAACGCTTTGTTTTTACCAGATAAAGCTGAAGCGTAATCCATAAAATGCCTACCCCGACCAAAAGCCTGAATTAAGGATATTAATTAAAAACCGGATAACCGGTCAATAACTTTCTTCGCATTTTTATTCAAATAGGTACGGATCAGCTTTATACAAATACCGGAAGGCCTCTGCCGGGCTTTATTGGATTTTCCACGGAAGTTTGCGGATATCCCAGGTATCCCCTCCATCCCCGGTCTTCATAAAGATAGAATGCCTGTAGGTCTCCCCGCCTACAACTTCTTCCATCCCCCTTCCCACAGCCCATCCACACTCATCATTGAGAAAGAATACATCCCTCAGGTCAAGAATCCTATCGTCTTCGCCGATCACCTCTACCCAGGTATTACCCCCGTCCCCGGTCCTTATGAGGTTGTCGTTTCCCACCGCGAATCCCCTGAGTTCGTCCAGGAAAAAGAACCTTCTCACTTCCGCCCCCCCTATCTGGGAAATCCAGTTTGTGCCGCCGTCCTCAGTCTTCAGCACGATCCCTCCTCCTCCCCATCCCGTGGTCGAATCAACGAAGCTGATGGTCAATATACCCTTTAATTCAGATAGTTTCGTCCCCTCCACCGACTTCCAGCTCAACCCGCCGTCATTGGATCTATACAGGACATAAGGGTCGGGCCGGTCCCATCTGGTCCCGAGAAGGAATATATTGCTCTCGTCCAGCACGCTCATGTCCCACGCTCCCCGGCAGGGATCCAAGGGAAGCCAGTAGTTGGTCCAGTTTGATCCCCCGTCCTCCGTTCTGTAGACTCCCTGATGGCCCAGCACGAAGCCCAGAGAAAGGTCTATGAATTCGACTTTGTAGAGGTCGTCGTCCTGGGGAAATCCGTTAAAGGGGTTGGGCGTCCAGGTTCCGCCTCCGTCATCGGACCGATAGATGACCCCTCCCCTTCCCACGACCCAGCCGGAGCTGGCGTCGACAAATTTCACATCCAGAAAATCAGCGCTATCTATGGTACTGGATACCCAGCTCGCTCCACCGTCGGTCGTCTTGGCTACAGTCCCCTCCTGACCGGCTATCCAGCCGTTATTTTCATCATGAAAATATACGCTGTTGGCGTCGTAGACCACGTCATGGTAATCGGGAACTTCTGGTTTGGGGCCTATGACTCCATCCTCGGAGCAAGAATGAATTTCGAAATAAATAAATGATATTATCATCAGAGCCAGAAGAATGTTTCTCAGCTTGTTGTTCATTTTGTCTCCAAATCTGCAATATAACGGGTCCAATCTGCAACATGCCTTCAGCTCGCGGGGCGTGGCAACACCTGGAAGAAGCCCCGGCGGGCAACTTTACTCCTCCATAACGCCTTCTGCTAAGCTATAGTAAGCGGTTAGATATCAAAAGCAAACTTCAGGCCGAATATCGTCTTATATGTGATTATGGTAAAAGGCTGGGCGTTATAATATAAGGTTGGTGGGCCCACCAGGATTCGAACCTGGGACCGACCGGTTATGAGCCGGGAGCTCTACCGCTGAGCTATGGGCCCCTAATCCACCCCTTGATCAACGTTCAGTTAATCTAACATCTCGTATTGATTTAATCAAGAATTTTGTAACCTCGGATCGTTTCATGCTTCACCGTTCCACTGAGGCTGAAATCCCCGATCCTAGAGGTCTATATAGCCCTGTAGTTTTCTGCTTCTGCTGGGATGCATCAATTTCCTGAGCGCCTTTGCCTCTATCTGCCTTACCCTCTCCCTGGTCACCTTGAAAATCTTGCCCACCTCTTCCAGTGTCCGGGGGGTACCGTCTCCCAGCCCGAATCTCAGCCTGATGACCTTCTCCTCTCTGGGAGTCAGGGTTGCCAGCACCCTGGCCACCTGATCGCTCAACATCGAGTGGGCGGCGCTTCGATCCGGGGATATCGAATCAAAATCCTCTATAAAATCACTGAGCTTGCTGTCTTCGTCGTCGCCTACCGGCCGGTCCAGCGATATAGGTTCCATGCTCGCCTTCATCACGCTCTTGACCTTGGCTATCGGATAATTAAGCTTCTTGGCCACCTCTTCAGCGGTGGGCGCCCTTCCGAAGGTCTGAAGCAGCTCCCTCTGGGTCCTGGAAACCTTGTTGATCGCCTCAATCATGTGAACGGGGACCCTTATCGTCCTGGCCTGGTCGGCTATCGCCCTGGTTATTGCCTGTCTTATCCACCATGTGGCGTAGGTGCTGAACTTGTATCCTTTGCGGTAATTGAATTTCTCCACCGCCCTCATGAGGCCGCTGTTCCCCTCCTGTATCAGATCGAGAAATTCCAGGCCTCTGTTGGTGTAACGCTTGGCTATCGATATGACCAGCCTGACATTGGCCTCTATCATATTCTGCTTGGCCCTCTCCGCCTTTCTCTCTCCCCTGTTTATCTTTCTGACCACCTCTCTGAGCCTGTCGGATTCCACGTTATATTTATTCTCGATATCCCTTATTTCGTGCCTGAGGTCACGAATCTTCTTCTGAAAATCCTTCAGATTCGACAGCTTCCATTTGAGCTGCTTCTCAAGCTCCTCCTTCTTCTTCCCCTTGCCCTTGAGGGTCTTTATACAGGAATTCATCTCGGTGTAATTCATCCCCGCGAATTTTTCGTACTCCTCGATCTCTTTATTAAGCCTCTTTATCTCCCCGCAGCACATCCTCACCTTTTCCACTATTCTCTCTATCTGACCGGGGTGCAGCTTTAACTTCCTGTAGTTGCTATTGAGCTCTTTCCTTATCTTTTTTAACCTGGCTTCCTTCTTTTCCTCCTGTTTTTTGCTCAGCTTTTTGCGCAGCTGCTCCCTGAGCTTGAAATCTTCACGGCGCAGTTCTACGGTCCTGCTCATCAGCGCCATGTACTTGTCCTTTTCCTTATTCCCGATCAGATGAGGGTGCAGGCCTCCGGTCTCGAGCTTTATGATCGAATCGAGCCTGATCTGCTCCTCCTCCAGCTTTTCTAGAAAATTTTCCATCTCTTCGGTCAGAAGGGGGAGTTCGAACAGGGCTGAAAGGACTATTTTATTACCCGATTCTATCTTCTTGGCTATTTCGATCTCGCCTTCACGGTCCAGAAGAGGCACCCTTCCCATCTCCCTCAGATACATCCTCACCGGGTCGTCGTATTTCACCTTTCCCCGGAACATCTTCTCCGTCTTTTTCTCCTCTTTCTCTTCCCTCTTCTTCTTTGCGTTTATCTTCAGCCTGGCCCTCTTTTCACTATCAAAAAACTCGATATTTTCTTCACTCAACCGGTCATAGAGCTCCACGATCTCGAGCGCGCCGGTATCGCTGCCGAGAAACTGGTTTATCTCCCTGTTAAGAACGTAGCCCTTATCCTTGCAGGCATCTTTGATCTTTTCGATTACCTGGTCATACTTCCCTTTGCTCATCTGAGTCTGTTCCCTCCTTGCATCCCGAGTTTCTTGTACTCTCTGGCAACCTTTCGATAAGCCTCGGCGATCTCCATCTCCTCGGCGGCGTTTTCTTTTCCGGGTTCTTCTTCGAGTTCCCTTATTCTCTCTTTCATCATCCACATCTCCCTTTTAAGGGCAACCCGTTTCAGCCACATAAGAGTGTCGTCCAGAAGCTCTTCCATCGGCCCCGGAGGAATCTCCGTAAAAGCTATCTCTGAGGCCAGGTCGGAAATATCCGGATCCGTCATCCTGCCGAAGAATTCGGCTTTATCTATATCCACTCCTTCCTCCACCGCCTCCCTGAGAGCGATAAAGTAACGCCTGAATAGATCACCTTCGAGGTCGTCCTCCATCAGATTATCTACGATCTTTTCAGCGAATTTGTTCTTCTCCAGCCCGAAACGGAAGAGAAGTTTCTGGTTCGCTTTGATCTTGTCATATTTGGTCGATCGCTTTTCCGCTGTCCTGACAGACTTCTTTCTTCCGCTGATTTGAGCCCTTACGGTTTCAACTGGAATCTTAAAGAGTTCTGATACGTCCTGAAGGTAAAGCTCCCTGTCTATATCATCTTCTACTCGTGATATCGAATCGGTCAAATGCTTGATAACCTGGCTCTTGCGTATCCTGTCTCCACCTTTTTTCTCGGCGACCTCGAGCATGTACTTAAAATAATCCGAAGCAGATTCCATTAATTCACTTAAGGCATCTGCTCCTCTCTTTGTTACGATACTGTCAGGGTCTTCATCAGGGGGCAGGGTTACGATCTTCGCGCCTACACTCTCTGCGAGCAACTGGTCCGCCGCCCTTACAGAAGCCCTAACCCCCGCTCTGTCACCATCATTGATAATATAAACACGTTTCGCGTATCTCGCAAGTAATCGGCCCTGTTCTTTTGTAAATGACGTTCCACAAACCGCGCACGTGTTTTTAAATCCCGCCTTCCATAAGACCAGGAAATCCATATAACCTTCTACCAGGATGGCGGTCTTGGATTTTCGTATGTGATCCTTTGAGCTGCTAAGTCCATAGAGTATTTTGGATTTAGAATATATCGGGCTTTCCACGGTGTTGAGATATTTTGGTTCCGAATCGTCCAGGACCCTTCCGGCGAGGCCCAATATCCTGCCGGTTATATTATGAATGGGAAATATTACCCTGTTCCTGAAATAATCCCGGAATCCGCTGCCCCCCCGGCTCCGCATGACAAGCTTGAGCTTAAGTAGTATTTCTCTCGGTATACCGGCTTCAGCCGCGGCTCTGTAAAGACCGTCCCAGCTGGGGGGGGCATACCCCAGAGCGAACCCTTCCACCAGCTCCTGTTCGATCCCTCTTTTTTCAAGATAGGTCCTTGCTTTCTCCGCCTTTTGGTTTTCCTTGAGAGTCCGGCGGTAAAAATTACCCGCGAATTCCATGGCATGGTAAAAGGGATCCAGCCTCTTGCGCGCCCCGCCCTTTCCAAGGTATCTGGAAATGTCCATTCCGGCTTTTTCGGCGAGCCTTTTAGCCGCCTCCACAAAACTAATCCCCTCATACTCCATCAGAAAACCAAAGGCGTTTCCACCCTTTCCACAGCCAAAGCAGTGATATATCTGCTTGTCCGGGCTGACCACGAAACTGGGAGTCTTCTCACCGTGAAAAGGACACAGCGCCTTGTAATTACGGCCCGTCTTCTTAAGATCCAGAACCGACCCTATCAGATCGACGATATCGGTCCGCTCCCTGATCTCGTTTATCTTCTCCTCCGGAATCATGAAAATCGCTCACCGCCTGAAGTGAAAGTAATATTCAAGTTAATAAAATTCTATGGAATAAACCAGAAAGAAACGCCCCGTTATTTCAACTCCACCACTGCGACTCCATCTCCTCCGATGGAGGGCTCTCCAGGGTGTATATCCTTCACTCTGGGATCATCCTTAAGCCTTGAGTAGACCGCTTCCTTAAGTATCCCCTTTCCGATTCCGTGTATTATTCTTACGCTTCCAAGCCCCTGAAGAACCGCCCGGTCTATAAGATAATCCACCTTCTCGAGCGCCTCAGACCTTTCCATGCCCCTTACCATGATCTCGGCCTCGGCCGGCCCGGCGGATGAAGCGGTCCACCGTACCCTTTTCCTCGGCCTGCCCTCTTTTTTCCTCTTTACCGCCGAAAGATCCTCCATCTTTGTCTCGACCTTCAGGCCGCCGTCCAGCAGGACGAAAACCCTACCCCCTTTTCCCACCGAAGAGATCCTGCCTATCTGGCCCAGGCTGGTCACTTCGACCCAGGCTCCCTCCTTTGCCTCCTCCGGTCTGAGCGGCGTGCTTCTCTTTTCCTCCCTGAGTCTTTTTTCAAGTCTCTTCTTTCTGGCGCCGATGAGTTTTCTCGCCTTTTTAATCGATTCCCTGCCCGCCTTTTTCTTTCTTATCTCGCCGACCAGGTTCTCGATCTCCGCTCTGGCGTCGGTGACGATTTTGAGAGCTTTCTCGCTGGCCTCAGACTCCAGACTCTTTCGGTTTTTTTTCAGTTCGCCAAGGCACTGGGAGTATTCCCTGGTAAGCTCCTCCAGTCTTCTCTGCTTTTCTCTGGCGTTTTGAACCTCTTTATCCAGTTTGAGCTTCTCGTTCTCAAGATAGGACAGAAGGCCCTCCAGATCCTGGGATTCGGACTCCAGCCTGTTCTCCGCGGCATGTATTATCTCATCACCCAGGCCCAGGCGCCTGGCCGTCTCGAGCCCCCAGCTTCTTCCAGGCACACCCAGCTGAAGCCTGTAAAGAGGCTTCAGATTGATCGAATCGAACTCCAGGTTGGCGTTTAAGGCCTCCTCCCTCTCATAGGCCCATCCCTTCAGCGAAGTAAGATGGGTGGTCACCAGGACCCTGCAGCGGGAAGAGATGAATCTTTCCAGAACCGCTTCCGCGATCGCTCCTCCCTCCTCCTGGGAAGTCCCGTCCCCTATTTCGTCCACCAGAACGATGGAATTCGCGTCGGCTATGGAAAGTATCTTCTTCATTCTGAGCACTCTCGACGAAAAGGTGCTCAGGGATTTCTTTATCGACTGGTCGTCGCCGATATCCACCAGAACGTTCCTGTAATCTGGAATAGCGCTTCCTTCCTTTACAGGCACCGGAAAACCGCACCGGTCCAGAAGGACGGTCAATCCGACCGTTTTCAGGGCCACCGTCTTGCCGCCGGCGTTGGGACCCGAAATAACCACCACCCTCAGGTCCCGGCCGCAGTCCAGATTCAGCCCCACAACTTCATTCCTCCGGCCCTCCCTCTCCAGCTGCCTTTCCAGAAGAGGGTGTCTGGCCTCCCGCAGTGAAAGAATCCCTTCGGTGGAATGAACCGGCTTGCGGCAGTCAAAGCTCAGGCAGAATGAAGCCGAGGCCCTCAGCATATCGAGTTTTTCGATAACTTCCTGGTTGTTTATAAGACTTTCGCGTTTCTCGAACACCTCTCCCGAAAGCTCCCTGAGGATTCTCAGAACCTCTTTTCTCTCATCCTGAATACACGCTTCCAGCCTGTTGTTGTCCTCGATAAGCTCAAGAGGTTCTATAAAAACACTGGCTCCGCTTCCACTCTCATGGTGCACTAACCCCCTCAGCCTTGAAGCGCTTTTTCTTGATAGGGATATCACGTACCTACCAGCCCGCACGGTGACGAACTCTTCCCCATCCCCCCGGTCGGCGGCGAAACGGGCAAATTTCTTCCTGAGGACCGCCCTCAGGGCGTTTATACCTTTTCTAAGGCTCAGAAGCTTTTCGCTGGCATTGTCCTGAACCTCGAAATCTTCACCTATTATGGAGAGAATCCTTTTGGCCAGTTCATTTTGAGGGTATAGCTGATTGTAGTAACTTATTATATGTTCAAGGTTTTCTTTGTTTCTTTGAAGCGTTTTCTTGATGTTGGCCGCTTTCATCTCCCCAAGCGCCACCCGGTAAAGGCTTTCTCCCTCGACCACACCCCCCTCCACCTTTATCTCTTCCAGAAGCTCTCTTGAATCCTCCCATCCTCCCACAGGCAGGTCAGCGCCTCCCCGCTTAAGTGCGGCTAATTCGATCACCTCGTCCTGCCGCTTTTCGATCTCATCTATCGAGTTCAGCGGCATCGAATTGCGGATAGCCTCCTTCGCTCTTCTGGAAACGGCGGAATCGGATATGATATCGAGGACTGAGTCCAGCTCCAGCTTATTGAAAGCGTGGAAAAACTCGCTTTTCTGGTTTCTGGTTGTAACCGGGGCTTTCTGGTCATTCATATCGAATTGGAGTCAGCCTGGGGAAAGAAAGTCTTCAGGCCCTGTCCCGCAGTTCTTTTCCGTGCTTGTCGATTTCCTCTTTAATATCCTCGAGCCTGTCTCTGGCCTCACCGCTGAGCCGGTCTTTTGACCTTAATATCTCGCTGAACCTCAGGTCTTCTGAACCTATTGAAAAAACCGCGTCGAAGAGGACGGGGAGAACCGGCCTTACGTTTGCTATCAACGGATCTTTACGCATTTCATTTTTCATGCCCCCCGGCAGAGGAAGAGCGAATAACAGTATCAGCAGCAGGCTCGAGATAAGAACGCCCTTAACAGCGCCGAGAACACCCCCCATCACACTATCGAAAGAGCCCAGAACGGTCATCTTCAGAATCTTCCTTATCGCCACTCCCGCGAAATGAAACCCGATAATAACGCCGATAAAGATGACCAGAGCGGCTACTACCAGGGAAATCTGGTAAGAACCCCCTATTCTGGGTTCCAGATAAGCGGCCAGCCGGTGAGCCAGATAGAACGCGCCGATAAAGGCCGCTATAATGCCTATTACCTCCAGAACCTGCCTTATCAGGCCCTTTTTTATTCCGGACACCAAAAATACCAGTACGATTATACCTATCAGTATATCAATAACGGCGTTCAAGATTTCTCCCGTCCAGCTTCCAGAATATCGAGTGCTTTTTCCTTTACCAGCTTCCCGTCCACCCTGCCCTTGAACCTGCTCATCATCACGCCCATGACCTTTCCCAGATCAGCCGCCCCTGAAGCTGACATTTCCTCCACGACCTTTTTCAACTCTTCGGCGACCTTCTCTTCGTCAAGCTGTTCGGGAAGGTAGGACATTACGATATCAAGCTCTTTTTCAGCCCGGTCCACCAGGTCATCTCTGCCGCCTTTCCTGAACTCCTTCAGCGACTCCCTGCACTTTCTAGCGTAGCTCGAAATCACCGCTGTCTCGCCCTCTCTGTCGAGCTCCTCTCCCTTGTCCAGCTGGGCGTTTTTCAGATCGCTCATCAGCATTCTCAGGGCGTTGGTCTTTATCTTGTCTCTGGATTTCAGAGCCACTTTGAGGTCCTCATGTATTTTACGGGCTAATTCATTGCCGCTCATTCCATTATCCCTTCCTTCAAAACCTGCTGTCCGATTCCATTATAATCTCACCAGCCCGGAGGTGTCAACTCCGCTGTTACTCCGCCTTCAGCCGGTTTCTATATTATTCAGGTATCTCAAGTGAAAGATCAGGCATATCGCCGCCGTTTCAGATCTGAGCCTGGAATCACCCAGGGAGATGGTTGTCGCTCCATCAGCTTCCATCGCCCTCATCTCCTCGTCGCTGAATCCACCCTCGGGGCCTACTATACCCAGTACGGAACCATTATTACCGGGCAGGCTCCCTTTCGATAATCCCCCTCTGCGGGCCAGAAAGACGGCACTGTATGATCTTGTCATAAATAGCATGCGGTCAAAATCCACAGGCTCAAGCACCTCGGCGAAATAGGGCTGGACCGCCTGTTTGCAGGCTGAAACCACCTTCCTCTGAAGCCTTTCCCTCTTTGCCGCTCTCTTATTCCTCCCTCCCCGCCAAACGCTTCTTCGGCAGAGAAAAGGTATTATTCTCCCAACGCCTATCTCGGAGCACTTCTCAACGGCCAGATCCATCCTGCTGCCCTTTATCACCGCCAGTGCCAGATCGGGCATGAAACCCCTCTGCGCGAATTTGCTTTCAGTCAGTTTTATCGACACCCGCCGGGGATTCGAATCCTCTATGACCCCCCTGTATGTTCCGCCCCGGCCGTCAAGAAGCCCCACGGCTTCACCCTTGCCGATTCTGCTGACGTTGGTAAGGTGGTGAGATTCCTTCTCGGATAGAAAGGCTATCCGGCCCTCGATACTATTCCTGTTCAGATGAAAATAACGTTTATCGCCCATCATACTTCTTCGCGGGTCAAGACGTTACTTTTTGTAAAGATTCCTGCCCGGAGGGGGAGGCTTCTTGTTGATCTTCTGGTCAAGTTCCTCAAAGACCTCCCTCTCTTCACTGTTCAGGTTCTGAGGCGTCCAGGCGACTATCCGCACCAGCTGGTCGCCCCTCTGTTGTGAATGCAGGTATGGTATGCCTTTTCCCTTAAGTCTCAAAATCTTGTGGGAATGGGTCCCCGCAGGTATCTTTATGGCGGCTTTCCCCGAGATAGTGGGAACTTCCACCTTGGCGCCCAGAACAAGCTGGGAGAAAGTAACCGGAAGGTCGCATAGTATGTCGTAACCGTGTCTTTCGAAAACCCGGTCCTCTATCTCGCGTATCAGTATGTTAAGATCGCCCGCCGGCCCCCCTCTGGGCCCCACGTCTCCCTGTCCCCTCAGAGATATATAATTCCCCGTGGTTACCCCGGGAGGTATTTTTACTTCGACGGTCCTGCTCCCCTTCACCCTTCCCTCTCCTGAACACTTGCTGCAGGGATTCTTTATGATCGTCCCTTCACCCCCACACTCCGGGCATGTGGAAACGTTGATGAACTGACCGAACAGAGAACGGGAAGACCTTCTTACCTCACCTGTTCCGCCACAGGTGGGGCAGGTCTGCTTGGACGAGCCTTCCTCCGCCCCCGATCCCCTGCATACCGGGCACTCGACCTTCTTGTTTACCTTTATCTTCTTGGTAATGCCATCGGCGACCTCTTTGAGGGTAAGCTTCAGGGAGATCTGAAGATCCCTGCCTCTTACAACCTTCTTGCCCCTTCTGCCGCTTCGGGTCTGAGCTCCCCCGAACAGGTCTTCAAAACCTCCAAATCCCCCTCCCCCCCCGAAATCCCTCATAAAGGCCCGAAGAGCATCGCTGATATCGAAACCGCCTCCCCCGTAACCTCCGAAACCGTAACTTCCCCCTTCACCGGCTCCGGCGAATCCGGAGTGCCCGAACCTGTCATATTTGGCCCTGCGCTCGGCGTCTCGAAGGACCTCATAGGCCTCGGTCACTTCCTTGAACTTCTCCTCAGCCTCTTTGTCCCCGGGATTCTTGTCCGGATGGTATTTTATGGCGAGTTTTCTGTAGGCTTTCTTGATCTCATCGGTACCGGCATCCCTGTCGACACCGAGAACATCGTAATAATCTCTCTTTGTCATGCCCCCAAATTTCTATTTCTCGATAAATAATAACCGGCGGTCTAGCTTAAAACGTCGTCTTTATCCGTCGTTGACTGATACATATCTTCGGCTATCTTGTAAACCGCCACTGACAGCTTCTCAGTTCCCTTTTTTATCTCCGCCGGGTCAGCGTTTCCAGACTCGACCAGTTTCTTAAGTTCCTCCAGCTGGGATTCTATGCCCCCCCTGTCCTGTTCACTGATCTGGGAGCCATGCTCCTTCAGAGTCTCCTCAGTTGAATATATAAGAATCTCGGCGTCATTGCGAACCTTAATTGTCTTCTTCTTCTCCGCGTCTTCCACGGCGTTCTCCTCTGCGGAACTGATCATATTGTTTATCTCGTCTTCGCTAAGACCGCTGGCCACCTTGACTTCCATCTTCTGTTCCTTGCCCGTCCCCAGATCCTTGGCAGAGACGTGCACGATGCCGTTGACATCTATGTCGAAGGTCACCTCGATCTGGGGCACCCCTCTGGGAGCGGGCGGTATTCCCACCAGATCGAACTTTGTCAGGGTCTTGTTATCCTTGGAGAGCTCCCTTTCTCCCTGTAGTACGTGTATGCTGACAGCCGGCTGATTATCAGTCGCTGTTGAAAAGACCTGGCTCTTGCTGCATGGAACGGTGCTATTGCGCTCGATAAGTTTGGTCATAAGCCCGCCCAGCGTCTCGATTCCAAGACTCAGAGGGGTAACGTCCAGAAGGAGTATCTCATCCACCTCACCGGAGAGGATACCGCCCTGGATGGCGGCGCCCATTGAAACCACTTCGTCCGGATTGACCCCTCTGTGAGGCTCCTCGTTGAAAAACTTCTTTACCTCTCTCTTGACCGCTGGAATCCTGGTCGAGCCTCCTACCAGAATGACCTCTTCGATATCTGAGGCCTTGAGCTCGGCGTCTTCCAGCGCCTTCTTACAGGGTTGCATGGTCTCCCGGATCCTGGGGACAAGAAGTTTTTCCATATCCGCCCTGCTCATGGAAATATCCAGGTGCCTGGGACCGCTTTCGTCCACGTATATGAACGGAAGGTTGATCTTGGTCTCGTGGACACTGCTCAGCTCGCATTTAGCCTTTTCGGCCGCTTCGATGATCCTCTGCATCGCCATCTTGTCACCGGAAAGGTCGGTTCCATCGGTTTCCCTGAATCTTTCGACCAGCCAACCGGCGATAACATTATCGAAATCGTCACCGCCCAGCATGGTATTACCGTTGGTCGACTTTACCTGGTAAATACCCTGATTCAACTCTAGTATGGAAATATCAAAAGTCCCCCCACCGAGATCGTAAACCGCGATCTTACCGGATTTGTCCTTATCGAAACCATAGGCCATCGCCGCGGCGGTCGGTTCATTTATGATCCTGAGAACCTGCAGGCCGGCGATTCTTCCCGCGTCCTTGGTGGCCTGCCTCTGCGAATCGTCAAAATAGGCGGGAACTGTAATGACAGCATTATCGACTTCGCAGGAAAGGTATTCCTCGGCGGCTGATTTGAGAGAACGAAGGATCATCGCCGATATCTCCTGCGGCCGGTAGGTCTTGTCACCGATTTCGATAACGATCTCGTCGTTTTTGCCCTGTTTGATCCTGTAACTTACATTTCCTGTCTCTTCTTCACACTCAGAATAACGCCTTCCCATGAAGCGTTTCACGCTGTATACGGTGTTCTCAGCGTTGGTCACAGCCTGCCTCTTGGCAAGCTGGCCCACCAGCCTCTCGTTGTTCTTCGCCAGAGCGATAACGGAAGGAGTGGTCCTGCTTCCCTCCAGATTGGGGATAATTATAGGTTCCCCGCCCTCGATAACGGCTACGCAAGAATTTGTGGTTCCAAGATCGATTCCGATTACTTTTCCCATCACTCAATCCTCTTTATTATTGATAACTGACAGTTCAACTCTGATCGCCTTCTTGACTTTGAGGAGCCGCGACCATGACTCTGGCCGGCCTTACCACCATATCATCGAGCGTGTAACCCTTAAGGATGACTGTGGATACCGTTCCAGGCTCTGTATCATGGCTATGTTCCCGACCCATGGCTTCGTGTAACCTCGGATCAAAAACCTGGCCCTCGGCCTCGATTTCCTTTAACCCCATCCTGCTCAAGATATCCTTCAACCTGCTGTATATCAGCTTTATTCCATCGTAGAAATTGCCTTGGGAGTCCTCATCCGTCTCCATCGCCCTGTCAAAGTCATCCAGCACAGGCAGCAATTCCACCAGGATACTTGAATGCATCCTCTTTTTATGCAAATCCTGTTCCCGATGAGTCCTTTTCTTGTAATTTTCGAACTCGGCCATGACCCGCATCAACCTATCTTCTTTGCGGTTAAGAAGTTCTTGAGTCTCTTCCAGCTTTTTACGCATCTCCTCGAGGACTTCGTTCTTTCTGTGAACGAGTTCCACCAGGTCCACATCTTCTGCTTTCTTCCTCTTCCCGGATGGCTTTTTGCTATCTATCTTCTTCTTATCCAACGCTTTTTTACCATTTCGCCCCGGTTCCGGCTGATTTATCTCTATCCGTTCGGGCTCCTCCTCGAGATCAGGACTCGATCTCTGTCTTTCTTCCCAGTGCGGTTTCTTCTCCCTCGTCCTGCCTTTATCTTCCTTGTTCTTTCCCTTTTCCACTACATAAACCTCCCGTTATGAATAATATAATGAGTGGATAGGTCAGGATTTATCCAGTTCATTGGCCATATGGGTCAAGAGGGGAACTACCAGCTTATAGCTCATCCTGGTTGGACCAAGGACCCCCAGAAGTCCTTTACGGTCATCTTCCCCGAATCTTCTGGTCGCCACAGTGAAATTCTTCAGTTCAGCCAGGCTGTTCTCTCCCCCTATGGTTATCACGAATCCTTCTGTCATCCTTTTCTTCATCATATCCAGCATCAGGTGCCGCTGGCCCATTATCGCCACCAGCCTGGTCAGAAAATCCGGATCCCTGAACTCGGTGGTCCTTTTCGAAAAGTCAAATCCCTCCAGGTAATATTTGAACTCGAAGGGCCAGTCGAAAATGTTCGCTGCCCTGTTGAGTATAATACTGGTTATCTCTCTTTCGATTCCGGCGCTTTCCCTTACCAGATCGTTCAGCCGGGATGAGACTTCGTCCAGGGGGCAGCCTGAGATCCGTTCGTTCAGAATCAGGCTGGCTCTGTGAAGAATGTGTTCCCGGTATCTCTTCGCGAAATCAATATAGACGCTTCTGTCCACTCCCGAGGAGAGTTTCAGGACTATCAGGCCCCTGGTGCCTATATCTTGAGATATCTCAAGCCTTGTTACCACCCCGTAAGACTGGTACACGCCCATGATCAGGCCCATATAGCTGGTTATCTCACCCAGGAGCCTGGAGGTTTTCAGCATTATGTCGCGAAGGTCTCCCATATCCCTTCCGATACGGTCGTTGATCTTCTTTAGAACGCTTCTGCTGAGCTTTTCGAAATCTCTGAGATTATCCACGTAATACCTGTATCCGGCGTCAGTGGGAATCCTTCCCGAAGAGACGTGCGGTTTGTAGAGAAAGCCATTGTCCTCCAGCGCGTGCATGACTATTCTTATGTTCGCCGTACTCTCAGAAAGGGCATGCCTCCTCTTGAGAGCCTTTGAACTTACCGGCTCGCCGGTCTCGATGTACTGATCGACTATTCTTCTCAGGGTCGCCGATTCTTTGGAAGCTGATTCGATTCCGCTGTCCATGTTTAGCACTCTCCGTCTAAGACTGCTAATTGATCTCGGGTAAATTTATAAATTATAGCGAACAATGTCAAGCCAGATAGCTTGCTCAAGGCCTCAGCTGGCAGTTTCCAGTTGATCGAATGCAAATAGAATGCCTTCTGCGGTAAAAAAGGTGCTCGAGTTCATACTACCCGGATATGCCGCCTCCCCGTTCAGGCGGCCTCCGCTCCTTAACCGTTGGAAATGACATAAGGCAAAGCGATCATGATTCTATCTGATTATGTCTCCGATCCTTCTGAATCTAAGCCAGTGCTTTTCATAGTCGACGCTGAAATATAGAAAGAGTGCCTTGCCTCTGAGCAGCTTCGTGTCCAGAGGGCCCCAGTAGCGGGAATCATAGCTGTTATCCCTGTTGTCACCCATTACGAATATGTGGCCGCTGGGAACCTTGAAGGGGCCGAAGTCCCTTCTTTTCTTGCCCTTATAAATATATTTTGTATAATCCTCTTCCAGTTTCTTTCCATCGACATACACATCCGTCGCCTTTATTTCGACCACCTGCCCCTCCACGGCTATGCATCTTTTTATGTAATCGGTCTTCCTGTCCTTCGGATATTTGAATATTACTATATCCCCCTGCTCGGGCTCCCTGACCGCCGGCAGCCTTAGGTCGACAAAGGGAACCTTCGCTCCATATATGAACTTGTTGGCGAACAGAAAATCACCCTTCAGCAGGGTTTCTTCCATCGATTCTGAAGGAATATGATAACTTTGCACTATAAAAGTCCTTACCAGCAGAGCAAGTAAAACCGCGGTGACTATTATTTCTGAGTACTCGCGGATCTTAGACTTTTTCAGCTTCTTCTTTTCCTTTTCAGTCATGACTGCCTTTCAATTTGTAGATATTCTAAAAGTTCACCCGCCGCCCGCCTAAAAATTAATACTTAACGAGACTCCAGGAGTTCCATCTTTATCGATATTTTCCAGCTTGAAATTCATATCGTGAAGATGCGAATCCACGTAAGCGTCAAAAATAAGAACGACCAGAATCCCGGCCGACCACCATACCCAGTCTATCTTTCTCTCCTTGTACTCATTTACCCATGAATCGTGAAATAGCCAGGTCGAACTGAGATAAGTCTCCCCGTCTTCCCCCTCCTGGATATATTTTGGATATTGATCTCTTATTCGGCGCTCTCTGACCTCCTTGCGGTAGTTCATCAGTATCTGGGTAAGATAAAATGTTTCGACCCCCATGGCAATCGCCGCCTTGATCGGTTTCTCATTGTACATCTGGCCCAGTCCCGGAAATACCAGTGCGCACAGCATAGCCGCCCTGCTGTTCTTTTTACTCTTCCAGCTCGGGTCCGCCCGCTCCTCGACTCCAGTCTCTTCCCTGAGAACCCTGTTGAGCCTCCTGATGGTCCATTCATCGACTTCATTCTTTTTTAACGTTGAATCGGCGCTGGAGGCGGTTGAATCCTCCGGCAGGGTATTCAGCGAATCCACCGGGGCCTCGAACGCTTCAGCCTGATCAGAAGCGGCCGCCAGAACAATCGAAAAACACGATATGATTAAAAACGATCTTATCAGATACGTTACCATTCAGCTGTTTCTTCTCAAAAACCGGCTCCACCGGCATTGTCTTGATAAATCAAAAATTAAAATAGCACCCGCCGAATAATTCTATGATCTAAAGTACTGGCGGGAACGTGTGGGAATCGAACCCACCCCGGATGGTTTTAGCACCCGGCAGAAGGATTTGAAGTCCTCGGGGTCCACCAGAACCCATCCATTCCCGCCTTCTCTGAACATAGCAGGGGCTTCTCCATAACCTGTCCGGTTGCGCGGCGGGAAGCCGGATCAACCCAGATAGGCGACGGCCTCTATCTCCACCAGCCCGCCCAGAGGCAGTCTGGCGGCTTCGAATGCCGCCCTGGCAGGTGGATCGTTACTGAAAAAATCAGCGTAAACCGCGTTCATCGCCTTGAAATCGTCCATCGACTGAAGAAGAACCGTCGTCTTCACGATCGATTCCAGGCTCGCGCCCGCCGCTTCAACCACTGCTTTGAGATTATTCAAGGCCCTTTCGACCTGATTTTCCAGACCTTCCACCAGTTCGCCGCTGGATGGCTCCATACCCAGCTGCCCCGAAACAAACAGATACTCTCCCGCTCTTACCGCCTGGCTGTAAGGCCCCACGGCTGAGGGAGCAGAGGATGTACTGATAATCTCTTTCATCACTTCTCCTTTTCCACGCGACTCGAAAGCGCCACAGATCGTTAGAATATTAAAAGATTTTGAGAGCGGTTACAATAAAACATTCCCGGGTGGGGACCCCAGTTCCAATTTTACCATACTCCCCGGCTGAAGCCCTTCCTTTATTCAACCGTAACGCTCTTGGCGAGATTCCTGGGCTGATCCACGTGACAGCCCCTGAGAACGGCTATATGATAGGCTATCAGCTGAAGGGGTATTATCGACAGGATGGGATAGAGGAAATCAAGTGTTTTGGGAATGAATATGACGTGGTCGGCCATCTTCATGATCTCCTCGTTTCCCTCGCTGGCTATCGCCACGATCTTACCCTTCCTGGCCTTCACCTCGTTGATGTTGCCCAGTATTTTCTGATAGGCGTTGTCCCGGGGGCATATTATCACCACAGGCATATTCTCGTCTATCAGGGCTATGGGTCCGTGTTTCATCTCGGCGGCGGGATACCCCTCGGCGTGCACGTAGGATATCTCCTTGAGCTTGAGCGCGCCCTCCAGAGCCACCGGATAGTTAGCGCCCCGTCCCAGATAAAGAAAGTTGTTGTGATAACAGCATTTTTCGGATATGTTCTTGATCTCCAGGTTATTCTCCAGTATTCGCAAGACCTGTTCCGGCAATCTCAGAAGAGCCTCTATTATCTCCTGGCCTTCCGCGGAGGAGATGTTCCTCATTCTTCCCAGCATGAGCGCCAGAAGAGAAAGCACCGTGAGCTGCGAAGTGAAGGCCTTGGTGGACGCCACTCCGATCTCCGGGCCGGCGTGTATATAGACTCCTCCCTCCGATTCCCTCGCTATGGTGCTCCCCACCACATTGCAGATGCCCATGCACCTGGCGCCTTTCTCGGCTGCCTCCCTCATAGCGGCCAGTGTGTCAACGGTCTCCCCCGACTGGCTGATAGCCATAACCAGAGTATTGTCCTCGATTATAGGATTCCTGTACCTGAATTCGCTGGCGTATTCGACCTCCACCGGTATTCTGGCTTTTTCTTCGATCATGTACTCTCCCAGCAGAGCGGCGTGCCAGCTTGTCCCGCATGCTATAAAGACTATCCTATCTATATCCCTCAGCTCTTCCTCGGTCATATTCAGGCCTCCCAGCCTGGCTATTCCGTATTCCTCTATGAGCCTTCCCCTCATCGCGTTCATTATTGTATCGGGCTGCTCGAATATCTCCTTCAGCATGAAATGGTCGAATCCGCCCTTTTCGATCATGTCCAGGTCCCAGTCGACCATCTCGATAACATGTTCCACTCTCTCGTTCCGTATTGTCATTGTGGAGAACTGCTCCGGGGTGGCAACCACCATCTGCTGATCTTCCAGGTATATCACCTGCCTGGTATGCTTGAGGATGGCCGCCACGTCACTGGCGACGAAATATTCATCCTCCCCGATTCCCACCACCACGGGAGAACCGTTCCTCGCTCCCACCAGTTTTCCCGGCTCGGCCGAGGAGATCACCAGTACGCCGTAAGTCCCCTCCACCAGGTCCAGCGCTTTCTGAACGGCATCTTCCAGCCTGTTACCGTTGTGGAATTCCTCGATCAGGTGAGCCAGGACCTCGGTATCCGTCTCCGTTCTGAATGTGTGGCCGTCGTTTTCCAGTGATTTCTTCAGGGTCTGGTAATTCTCTATGATTCCGTTATGGACCAGCGCTATCTTGCCCTGGCAGTCTGTGTGGGGGTGAGCGTTCAGGGTGTTAGGCTCGCCGTGGGTAGCCCATCTGGTGTGAGCTATCCCCAGATTTCCGGAAATGTCGCATCCCTTCAGCTTCTCCTCCAGCTTGCTGATCTTGCCGGATGTCTTTTCCAGAAAAATCCCGTTCTCCTTTATTATGGCAAGTCCCGCGGAATCGTATCCCCTGTATTCCAGGCGTTTCAGGCCCTCCAGCAGTATCTTGCCCACTAAGTCGCTCTTTCCCACATATCCTATTATACCGCACATGATGATTCCTTCTTTCTGGCGCGCCCTCTGCCGGGCCTATGCCCGGCATGATATATCTGTCAACTATCGCGGCGGCTTAAGCAGGCTCTCCGCCTTCTTCAATATAGCCCCGGCCTGTTCTCTGGTGGTGGCTTCGGCTATAAATCTGACCACCGGTTCGGTATTCGACATCCTGATATGGATCCATCCAATATCCATATCAATTCTTATACCATCCGTTGTATTTATTTCGCCTTTAAATAATTTTTTTGCGCTTTCGGAGAGTTTATCGAATCCGCCTTCATATTGATGTTTGACCTTGAGAATGTGATATTCGCCGAGTGATCCCACTCTTTCGGAGAGGGAGGACTGCTCCTCGGCCAGTGACTGAAGGATCAGAGCCATACCGGTCATGGCGTCCCTGCCGTAATGAACCCTGGGGTATATGACTCCTCCGTTTCCCTCTCCCCCTATGACCGCCCCTTCCCTCTTCATGACGGATATTACGTTCGCCTCCCCGACACTGGACCTGTGAAGAGCGACCCCGTGACGGGAGGCGATATCATCTATCAGCCTGGTGGTCGAAAGATTGGCGGCCACCGGGCCCCTCTCCAGGCCCAGGACATAATCGGCCGCCAGGACCAGGGTCAGCTCCTCGCTGCATACCCTGCCCGTCTCGTCTACCAGCACCAGCCTGTCCGCGTCGGGATCGCAGGCGAAACCAATGTCGGCTCCCTCCCTTTTTACCGCCCGGGATAGGTCGCCGAGGTTTTCCGGCCTGGGCTCCGGAGTATGGGGAAAGAGAGCTTCGGTATCGGTATAAAGCTCCACTACTTCCACTCCAAGCTCCTTAAGCAGCATGGGAACGATTCTGCTCCCCGCGCCGTTAACGCAATCAACCACCGCTCTGAGGCCTCTCGATCCGATTCTGGCGGGATCGATATTGGGAAGGTGCAGGATCCTCTCCACGTGTACTCTGTCCCCTTCGCTGTAAAGGGAGATTTTTCCCCATCGTTCGGGCTTTTTGAAAAGGTTTCGCCCTCCCTCTACCAGCTCTTCGACCCTCTCTATCGCTGCCGAATCGATAAATTCACCATTGGCGTCGAGAAACTTTAGAGCATTCCACTCCGGCCCGTTGTGGCTGGCGGTTATTATTATCCCCCCCGCCGCTTCCAACTCTCCGACCATGATCTCGACAGTGGGCGTGGAAGCGATGCCGAGGACTACGCAGTCAAATCCAAGGAAGGTCAAAGCTGATGTAACCGCGGCCTGGAGTGATTCGCCCGAGGAGCGGGTATCCCTTCCCACTACCACCCGGCCCCTTTCGAGAGAGGCGGCGTACGCCGCGGCGAACCTTGCCACCGTTTCAGGGTTCATTCCTTCATCGACCAACCCCCTGATTCCGGATATGCTTATCATAAAAGAATTTGCCGAACGCAAAACCTAAGCTCCTCCCGTGTATTATGAGCTTAATCAAAGCGGTCCGATTGATTTACAAGACTAATATATAAGTGCCGGCATGTCAATCCATCCGGCTCCTAAAAAAAAAGGGAGGGAGACTCGCTCTCCCTCCCCCTTAAGGCTGAAAAAACCGGTTATTATTTCCGGTTCTCTAGCAGGTCCTCGACAACATGCGGATCGGCCAGAGTGGTGGTATCTCCGATATCCTCTTTGCCTTCCGCGATGCTCTTGAGGATCCTTCTCATTATCTTCCCGCTCCTGGTCTTGGGAAGAGCGTCAGCGTACTGGATCTTGTCCGGTTTCGCTATAGGACCGATTTCCTTGCTGACGTGATCTCTCAGCTCCTTTACCAGCTCTTCGGTCTTCTCAAATCCTCCGCTGAGGGTCACGAAAGCGTAGAGGCCCTGCCCCTTTACCTCATGAGGCATGGGCACCACTGCCGCCTCTGCCACGGCTTTGTGACTTACCAGCGCGCTTTCGACCTCCATCGTTCCTATCCTGTGACCGGACACGTTGATAACGTCGTCCACCCGGCCCATGATCCAGAAGTAACCGTCTTCATCCTCCCTGGAGCCGTCTCCCGTGAAGTAGAGATCCTTGAAACGGGAGAAGTAGGTATCCTTGTACCTCTGATCGTCTCCCCAGATCGTCCTCAGCATCGAAGGCCAGGGTTTTTCGATGATCAGGTATCCGCCCTCGTTGGTCTCGCAGGGTGAACCGTCCTCCCTTACCACCTTGGGGAATACACCGGGGAACGGCTTGGTCGCTGAACCCGGCTTGAGGGGGAAAGCTCCCGGCATGGGAGTGATCATTATTCCGCCTGTCTCGGTCTGCCACCAGGTATCGACGATGGGGCATTTGCCTCCGCCGATCACGTTGTAGTACCACATCCAGGCTTCCGGATTGATCGGTTCTCCCACCGTTCCAAGAAGCCTCAGGGATGAAAGGTCGTGCTTGTTGGGCCATTCGTCGCCGTTCTTGGCTATCGCCCTGATAGCGGTGGGAGCGGTGTAGAAAATATTGATCTTGTACTTCTCTACAACATCCCAGAAACGGTCGGGTTCGGGATAATTGGGAACGCCCTCGAACATCACCGACGTCGTTCCAAGGCTGAGAGGCCCGTAAACGATGTAAGAATGTCCGGTTATCCACCCGATGTCCGCGGTGCACCAGTAAACGTCGTCTTCCTTTATATCGAAGACAAGCTTGGTGGTCAGAGTGGTGTGAAGCAGGTAACCGCCGGTGGTGTGAACAACGCCCTTGGGCTTTCCGGTGGTTCCGCTGGTGTACAGAATAAAGGATACATCCTCGGCGTCCATATGCTCGACTGGACATTCCGCGTCGGCGCCTTCCATCTCTTCATGCCACCAGAGGTCTCTTCCCTCCACCATCTCGATGTCGTTCTTGGTTCTCTGAACTACGATCACGTTTTCGATGGATGGGGTCTCTTTGAGGGCCTTGTCAGCGTTTATCTTCAGAGGTATGGTCTTGCCTCTTCTGAAAGAACCGTCAGAAGTTATCAGCATCTTCGCTTCCGCGTCGATGATCCGGTCCTTCAGGGACTCGGCGCTGAATCCCCCGAACACTATGCTGTGTATCGCGCCTATTCTTACGCAGGCCAGCATAGCGATGGCCAGCTCCGGAACCATGGGAAGATAAAGACAGACTCGGTCTCCCTTCTTTATTCCGTGCTCTTTAAGGACGTTGGCGAACTTGCAGACTTCAGCGTGCAGTTCCCTGTAGGTGAACTTCTTGGAATCGCCTTCAGGCTCCCCTTCCCAGATGATAGCCGTCTTGTCGGCTTTTCCGTTCTCCAGATGCCTGTCCAGGCAGTTGTGGGCTATATTCAGCTTGCCGCCCTCAAACCACTTGGCGAACGGGGGGTTCCAATCCAGAACCTTGTCCCAGGGTTTGGACCAGTCCAGCAGCTCTTCCGCCTGTTCAGCCCAGAAACCCTCCAGGTCATCTTCCGCCTTCTTGTAAAGAGCCTTATACTCTTCCATGCTCTTTACGTGAGCATTTTTCGAAAACTCCTCGGAAGGCTCGATCTTCCTTCTCTCATCGAGCATCGAGGTGATAGTCTTCTTCTCCTCACTCATACATTACCTCCCGCGCGTGTAAAAAAATTTTACCGTTGAAATAAAATTCAACAACCGTTTGGACATGAATTCGTGATACTACCCGTGGGCCGGAAAAATGTCAAGTTATAATCTTTCTGTACCCGGCTGTCCGTACCCAAAAACGTCCGCATGGCCGTCAGTGGTAAATTAAATAAAAAGTCTTCGCTTTTTCAAGGACTCTAATCAAATTTTAATTTAAATAAACGTCCTTTATTGTATATTGTATATTAGAAACTGTAATCATCTTTTTTGAACTTTCAGAGGGAGGAATTGATGGATTTCAAGACAAATTCGATCGGCAGAAGAGTACCGGCCGAAGTCAACGGCAAAAAGAAAATACCCTACCGGGAGGCTTTCGATCCGGAGTACTCCGAGAGCCTGGCCGGCAGGCCGGGGAAAACCCGCATGCGGACCGGCGAGAGCAAGGTGACCACCCTGGACCAGGTAATCGATCTCATCAGCGACGGCGACACCATATCATATCCCCATTACTACCGGCTGGGAGACGTCTGCCTGAAAATGATCGTTGAAAAGCTTAGGGAAAAGGGAAAGAAGGATATAAAAATACTGGGAAACGCCTTCTTTGACAACTGCGTTCCCTGGCTTCCGGAAGCTTTCAAGGACGGGACTATCACGGGTATAACGGGAAGCTGCTACCGCCAGATGGGCAAGCATGTCATGGCCGGCGATTTCCTGCCCTGGGTGATAAACCGGTATGGGCACGGAAACAGGGTGAGGCGCTTTCATACCGGCGAAGAGAAGGTAAAGATGGCCTTTGGGCCGGCTCCCATAGCCGATCAGTGGGGTAACGCCAACGGCCTGATGGGCGATCCTGGTTCCTGGGTAGGCCCTCTGGGTCTTTTCCTGGCGGATACCCTGTGGGCGGAGAACGTCTGCCTTCTGGCAGGCGAAGTAAGTGAAAGCTACCTCTTTCCCCGTTCCCTGTCCATGATCGACGTGGATTTTGTGGTCCCCGTTGAGAATCCCGGGGACAGCGCTGGCGTGGGTTCTGGAACCCTGGACCTGGAGAGAATAAGAGCCAACAAATTCAATTCCCTAATCGCCCGGCAGGTAGTAAGCGTCATGCTGGCATCCGAGTCGATCTTCGACGGATTCAACTTTCAGGTCGGAGCCGGAGCGGGGCTGATAGTCCTCGATGAAATAAAGAATATCCTTAAGGAGAGAAAGATCAAATCGGGCTTTTCCATAGGGGGATGCAATTCCCTTCACGTGGAAATGCTTCGGGAGGGCCTGATAGAGAATCTTCTTCACGGGCAGTGTTTCGAGCCATCTGAGACGGTAATCAAATCAATGCTTTACGACCACAATCACCACGAGATATCCACAGGTGAATACGACGACGTAGCCAACAAGGAGAACGCCGTCAACATGCTGGACGTATCGGTGCTGACCGCTCTGGAGATGGACACCGGGTTCAACGTCAACAGCGTTTGCGCCAACGGCCGTATCCTGGGAGGAATAGGCGGAGCACAGGGCGTGGCGGCCGGGTCGGACCTGACCATCATGTTCCTTCCTCTTGCCACCGGTAAAAAGGAGAAGAATCTGGGATTCCCCAGAATAGTCGATGATGTTTACACCGTATCGATACCTGGAGAAGTCATAGACGTAGTGGTCACCGAGAACTATATCGCGGTCAATCCGGAAAGCAGTTCCAGGTTCGCGGACACTCTTCGGGCCAACGCCGGTAAATTCGATCTGAAACTGGTGGATATCGAGGAGCTTCACCGGTTGTCAAAGGAAATCGCGGCCGAATACGGCGAGCAGCCGCCCAGGCCCGAACTCACCGACCAGCCCGTTGAGGTGATAGAGTGGCGCGACGGGACCCTGCTCGATACCATCTTCAAACCGGCGGAAAAATAGGATATAAGTCTGAACGAAATCCGCCGGGCATTGATAAAGGCGCCCGGGTGATGCCCCGGGCGCCTCTTATCTTAACTTCCGGATTCTTGATCCAGCAACCTTAAATCACTCGAAATCCCTTACTCGCCGTCTCCGTTGATCTCAGCCCAGGCCTTGTAGATCTTCCACTTCCTGTCATTCTCCCTCCGGGCTTCCTTGAGCAGTCTTTCAGCGACCTCAGGCCTGGCGCTCTTGAGGGCCCGGTACCTGTTTTCGTTGTAGATATATTCCTCCAGCGGTACGCTGGGATCCTTCGAATCGAGCTGAAGGGGATTCTTTCCCTCATCGGCCAGGCCCGGATTGTACCTCATAAGAGGCCAGGCTCCTGATTTTACGGCCAGCTTCTGCTGATCGGGTCCGTTTATCAGATTGTAACCCTGCCCGATGCACGGGGAATAGGCGATTATCAGAGACGGGCCGTTATACCCGTCCGCCTCCAGGAACGCCTTGATGGTCTGGCTGTCGTTGGCGGCAATCGCCACCCTGGCGACATAAACATTGCCGTAGGTCATGGCCATCATGGCCAGATCCTTCTTGGGGGTCCTCTTTCCTCCGGCGGCGAACTTGGCTATGGCGCCCATCGGAGTGGCCTTTGACATCTGTCCTCCGGTGTTCGAATAGGTCTCGGTGTCAAGGACCAGTATGTTGACATCCCTTCTCTGCGCTACGACATGGTCCAGTCCCCCGTAACCGATGTCGTAGGCCCAGCCGTCGCCTCCCAGGATCCACACGCTCTTCTTGGCCAGAACATCCGCCAGGCTCTTTAAATCCCTGGCATCCTGGGAATCCTCCTTCTCCAGTTTCTTCTTGAGCTCCTCTATGTGCTTTCTCTGCTCCCTGATTCCGTCCTCGTTCGACTGGTCGCATGTCTTTATCCTTTCGACCAGGTCTTCTCCGATGACCTCTTCCAGCCTTTCGAGAAGCTCGAGGGCGTATTCGTTCTGCTTGTCCAGGGCCAGCCTCATTCCGAACCCGAACTCTGCGTTATCCTCGAACAGGGAGTTGTTCCAGGCGACTCCTCTTCCCTCGCTGTTGAAGGTGTAGGGAGTGGCGGGAAGGTTGCCCCCGTAGATCGAGCTGCACCCGGTGGCGTTGCCTATCAGAGCCCTGTCGCCGAACAGCTGGGTCAGCAGTTTCACGTAAGGAGTCTCGCCACAACCGGCGCAGGCTCCGGAGAACTCAAAGAGGGGCTCCAGAAACTGCACTCCCCTGGTAGTGTTGTGCTTGACCTTGCCCCTGTCCACGTAGGGAATATCCAGGAAGAATTCCCAGTTCTCCTTCTCCTGCTGCCTGATCGGAGGCTGAGGCTCCATATTGATCGCTTTTCGGTCCGGTTCGCTCTTGTTCTTGGCGGGACAGAGCTTGACGCACAGCGCGCATCCGGTGCAGTCTTCAGGCGCTATCTGCACAGTATACTTCATTCCCTTGAGATCCTTGGCCTTGGCGTCGGCCGACTTAAAAGTTTCCGGCGCAGATTCCAGCGCCTCGGAATCGTATACCTTGGAGCGGATCACCGCGTGGGGGCAGTAAAGAACGCACCTGCCGCACTGAATGCAGGTGTCAGGGTCCCACACCGGTATCTCCAGCGCTATGTTTCTCTTTTCCCATTTGGTCGTTCCGCTTGGAAAGGCCCCGTCGGGAGAGAAGGCGCTGGTGGGTAACTCGTCCCCCTCCTGCGCGATCATCCTTCCGGTCACCTTCTTGACGTACTCCGGGGCTTCGTCGGCGACCGGAGGTATCATCTCCTTGTCGCTGGTAGCTTCGTCCGGAACATCTATCTCTACTATATTCTCGGGGGCCTTGTCTACCGCCGCGTAGTTCATGTCCACTATCTTCTCGCCCTTACTGCCGTAGGTCTTCTTTATGAACTCCTTGATCTTGTTCAGGGCCTCCTCAGGCGGAATCACCCCGCCGAGAATAAAGAAGGCGGCCTGCATGATGGTGTTGATCCTGGGCCCAAGCCCTATATCCTTGGCTATTCCATAGGCGTCGATCACGTAGAATTTAAGCTTCTTGTCTATCATGGTCTGCTGAACCTTCCGGGGAAGGCGGTCCCAGGTCTGGTCCGCCGGGAACGGGCTGTTCAGAAGGAATATGGCCCCTTCCCTGGCAGCCTTGAGGACATCGATCCTCTCTATGAAGGCGAACTGGTGACAGCCCACGAAATCCGCCTTGCTCACCAGATAGGGAGAATGTATCGGGTCCGGGCCGAATCTCAGGTGAGAAACGGTGAGAGAACCGGCTTTTCTGGAATCATAGACGAAATAACCCTGGGCGTAGAAATCGGTCTCTTCCCCGATGATCTTGATCGAATTCTTGTTGGCTCCCACTGTTCCATCGGAACCCAGGCCGTAGAACACCGCCCTGGTAAGGCCTTCGTGATCTATCGAGAAATCCTTGTCGTAATCGATACTGGTATTGGTCACGTCCTCGTTTATCCCCACCGTGAAGTGGTTCTTGGGGGCGCTCTTTTTCATCTCATCGAACACACCCTTGACCATTCCGGGATTAAACTCCTTCGACGACAGACCGTACCTGCCTCCGACTATTCTGGGCATCTCATCGAATCTCTCCTCCGCTCCGTTCTCCTCTTCGTAAAGCGCGGTGCAGGCATCCTCGTATAGAGGCTCTCCCAGACTTCCGGGCTCCTTGGTCCTGTCCAGGATGGCCAGCTTCTTGAGCGTCTCGGGAAGAGCTTCAACGAAATTCTTTCCGCTGAAAGGCCTGTACAGGCGGACCTTGAGAAGCCCCACCTTCTCTCCCTTCTCCATGAGGTAATCCACTGTCTCTGAAACAGTCTCGGCCCCCGAGCCCATTATGGCGATAACCCTGTCCGCGTCGCTAGCTCCATAGTACTGGAATATCTCGTATTTTCTTCCAACCACCTCTTCAAACCTCTCCATCACCTTGATGACGATCTCGGCACAGGCGTTGTAGAAGGGATTGACAGTCTCCCTGGCCTGGAAGAAGGTATCCGGATTCTGGGCCGTTCCCCTTATGAACGGATTATCCGGAGACAGCGCTCTTTCCCGGTGAGCCCTCACCTGATCGTAATCTATCATCTTCCGGTAATCTTCATCGTCCAGAAGCTCGACCTTGTTTATCTCGTGGGAGGTCCTGAAACCCTCGAAGAAATGCAGGAAGGGAACCCTGGACTCCAGGGAAGCCGCCTGGGCGATAAGTGCCATATCCATCGCTTCCTGAACCGAATTCGATGCCAGAAGGGCGAATCCAGTCCCCCTGGTTGCCATGACATCGCTGTGATCTCCGAAGATCGAAAGGGCATGGGTGGCAACGGTCCTGGCGGAAACGTTGAATACCGTGGGCGTCAATTCTCCGGCTATCTTGAACATATTGGGGATCATGAGAAGCAAACCCTGGGACGCGGTAAAGGTGGTGGTAAGTCCGCCCCTCTGAAGTGAACCGTGAACCGCTCCCGATGCCCCTCCTTCGCTCTGCATCTCGGTCACCTGGGGAATAGTGCCCCAGATATTCTTTCTTCCTTCCGACGACCACTTGTCGGCCAGTTCGCCCATGGGTGACGACGGGGTGATCGGATAAATGGCAATGACTTCGTTGACTTTGTGCGCGGAGTAGGTTGTCGCTTCATTACCATCGATGGTAACTATCTTTCTGCTCATAAAAGAACCCCCGAAAGTTTTTGGATTTCAGACATGAAGTCGCATCCGTTAGAATAACCGATTCGTAGGACTTAAAAATTACGGAATAATTCAATTTTCCACAGTTGAAGAATAATAATTTTAAATCAGAAGTCGAGAAAAAAATTTATTTAAGTGGCGGCCGGCCAAAGGCTCCAAAGCACCTACTTTTAACAGACAAGAGGAGCGGCGCGGCCTGAAGCGGAGAGGAAAAATCGAGTGTCCGGCGGGTTTCTCGAAAACCGCCGGAGGTCATCAGATAAGTTTTCTTATCACTTCATTCTTCACCGGCCGGGCATCTTCCGCTTCAACTTGAGCCCTGAAGCTTTTTCCTGGTATAGGGGACCAGCCCGCCCGCTTCGAAGATCTCGGCGGCCTTTCCCTTAAGTGGAGAGAAAGTGAACTCCTTCTCCCCCATGATCAGAACTCCTTCAGCGGGATCCAGAGAAACCGCGCTCTTTTCCAGCTGGTCCTTGTTCTTTCTGGCGTAGCTGGAGGCTTCCGGACATTCGATCGCGTAAAGGGCCTGATTGATGGCGTTTCTGTAGTATATCCTGGCAAAGGAGGCCGCTATTACCGCCTTTACCCCCGCATACTTCAGGCAGGTAACCGCCTGCTCACGGGATGAGCCGCAGCCGAAGTTGCCGCCCGCTATGATCATGTCCCCCTCCCTCACTTCGTCCGCGAACGACGGATCAAAGTCCTCAAGAGCGTGGCTGGCCATCTCTTCTTCCGAGAAAGGCTCGTAGGTGTATTTTCCAGGATAAATAACATCGGTATTGATGTCATCATCGTCCAGAATCCACAATCTCCCTTCCAGCTTCATCATTTCCCCCTTTTGCTACCGGTTACAAACTAACCCCCGCCCGCGGTGGTAAAGCGCTCTTGCTAATCCTGCGAGCGTAGTCTCTGATTTCCGTTTCTTAAACTTCCAGCGTCCCTCAGAACGGCGATACTATCTTCCCTTCCAGCGCGGAAGCGGCCACCGTGGCGGGGCTGGCCAGGTATACTCCCGTATCCTCCTTGCACCCCATTCGGCCCTTGAAATTCCTGTTGGCCGTGGAAACGCAGTTTTCCCCGGGAGCGAGCACTCCACCGTAGGCTCCCAGACATGGGCCGCAGGCCGGGACCGCCACCTGGGCTCCAGACTCAAGCAGCTTTCCCACCAGGCCCTCCTTCAGGGCCTGTTCCATCACCTTTCTTGAGGAAGGATATACCAGAAGCCTGACCCCGTCGCGAATCTTCCTTCCATCCAGGACCTCCGCGGCCTCTCTCAGGTCTTCCAACCTTCCATTGGTGCAGGTACCCAGTAATGCCACATCTATCCGCACCTCCCCCAGCCCGGATACGGGCACGACGTTGTCCACCTTGTGAGGTCTGGCCACCTGGGGGCCGATCTTCGAGCAGTCTATTCTAATGACTTCCTGGTAATTGGCGTCCTTGTCGGGAAACAGGGGCTCGTACTCCGTGTCGGTGACTTCCGCCAACCACTTCTCGGTGGTCTCATCGACCGGAACCATGCCTGCCTTGGCGCCCATCTCGGCGGACATATTGCATATGGTCATCCTGCCGCCCATGCTCATATTCCGGGCAACCTCTCCGTGAAATTCCACCGCCTTGTATGTCGCCCCATCGGCACTCAGCTCTCCGATTATGTAAAGTATAATATCCTTGGGGGTTATACCGTCCCTCAGCTCATCTTCCAGCTCTATCCTTATCGTCTGGGGAACCCTCAGCCAGGTCTCGCCCAGCGCCCAGACACTGGCCGTCTCCGTCCTGCCGATGGGAATCCCCGCCGCCCCGAATGCTCCGTGAGTGGTGGTGTGCGAATCCGAACCGAAGATAACCACTCCGGGGATCACATGTCCCTCCTCGGGCAGGACCTGATGGCAGATTCCGGTTCCCCCCTCGTAAAACCCGGTTATCCCCTGCTCCTTCACGAACTTTCTTATGATCTTGTGGTTGTTGGCCTTTTTGTGATCAGGGGGAGGAACCGCGTGATCAAGGGCGATAAACACGCGGCCCGGGTCCCACACCCTGCTTCCTCCCAGCTTTTCGAAGATCCCTATTATGGCCGCCGAATTGTCGTGGGAGAGTATTCTGTGGGGACTGACAAACAGGATGTCGCCGGTTGACGCCTCTTTCTGCCCCGACGCTCTGGCCAGAATCTTCTCTATCATGGTAAAACCCATATCAATCATCCTCCTGTGAATAGGCGAAGAGCCCCCCCGCTCTGTATATATCGATCTGGACCGAGGGCGGGGCCGCCGCCTGGATGACGCTTCCATCGGAGAGGGTTATGGTTCCTTTCGGAAAATCCACCTCTACCTCCTCTCCTTCCTCTATTCCCGCTTTCTTTATATCCGCCGCCTCCAGGAAGGGAAACCCCGAGTTTATTATATTACGCTTGTATATCGCGCCGGTGGATTCGGTGACCAGAAGTGACACTCCCAGCGAGATAAAACAGTCCACCGCCTGCTGCCTGCTGGACCCGCATCCAAAGTTGCCCCCGGCGAATATTATATCACCCTCGCGCACCGTGGAGGCAAAATCACCGTATCCATCCAGTGTCTCAAAGGTATGTTCGCCCATCCTCTCTATATCGGTTATGGATAGATACTTGTTGTGAAAGATCATGTCAGTGTCGATATCATCCATGAACGAATCTCCGGGGCCCGTGATCAATCTTGCCCGGCCTTTGATAATATCCCCCCTGGGGCCTTCGGCACCCTGGACGGCGGATTCCCTCGCCTTGACCGGGGTCTTCTTTACGCCGCTTTCCGCCTGGTCTCTCCATGATATGACGGAAAGGTCCGGCTGGGCCTCGTACTTTTCATCAGGAGTAAAATCGATCAGGCCCGCTTTCACATCCAGAGGGTTTCTTATTACACCTTCCATCACGGAAGCGGCCACCGTGGCGGGGCTTACCAGGTATGTCTCTCCCTTTCCCTGCTTTCCCGCGAAGTTACGGTTTGAAGTGCTGAGCTGCACTTCTCCTTCTCCCACCATTCCGATCTGTCCGCTGGCGCAGCCTCCGCATCCCGGATTGCTGACCAGGGCTCCGGCCTTTATGAATATCTCCAGGATACCTTCGTCCAGCATTCTCTGATATACCTCGTTCGTGGCGGGTACCACCTTGAGGCTGACCCCTTCCTTCACCCTTCCCCCCTTCAGGATGGAAGCGGCGTGAACCATATCCTCGAACCTTCCGTTGGTGCAGGATGCCAGAATGGCCGTGTCTATTCGAGTGCCCTCGATATTAGACACCTTCTTGACGTTGGATGGGCTGAAAGGGCAGGCTGCCAGGGGTTCCAGGGAGGAAAGATCCACGGTTACCGTTTCCTGATATTCCGCGTCCGGGTCAGCCACCGGTACATCCAGCTTCCTCAATCCAGACCGTTTCATGATATATTCCTCGATATCGTCACCGAGGGGAATCATCGCGGCCACAGCGCCCATCTCGGTCGCCATCGAAGCGATGGTGATCCGTCCGGCTAGGCTCAAGTCCTCGACGGCCTTCCCCGAAAATTCGATCACCTTACCCAGCGCCCCCGATGAACCGAGGCGCTCTATCACGGCCAGGGTGATATCTTTGACTGTCACTGGGTACTCGATGGAACCCTCCAGCACCACCCTCATGGATGCGGGTACTTCGAACCAGTTTCTCCCCTGAGCCCAGATATAGGCTATATCCCGGTCACCCATACCCTGACCGAAGCATCCTACCGCGCCCATTATATTCAGATGGCTGTCGGTACCCACGAAAATCTCGCCCGGTATAGCCAGCCCCCTCTCTATCGCCACGTGAGATCCTATTCCGGCGCTCACGTCAAAGACTCTCACGCCGGTCTCTCTGGCGAAGACCCTGCAGGCCTGCTGGTTCTCAGCGTACCCGGTATCCTTGGCCGGCACGTTGCAGTCGAAAGTGAAAAAAGTCTTTTCCAGATCATCCACGTAGGGATCGCGGTAGTATGTCCTCAGGTTCTTCACTACGCTGGCTCCGCCGAAATCCCGGGCGGTCCGCTTGTCCACGTCTATCCAGACCACGTCGCCTGGACTAAGCTCCTTTCCGGAATGACTCGAGAGAATTTTTTCTATTATGGTAGATCCCATTTCGTTCACCCCGCTTTTAAAAAATCCAGCGAACAACTCTAAAGGTTTCTCGCTACTTCCTCGGCGACTTCCAGAGTGGAATTGGAACCGCCCATATCGTATGTTCTCACCTTGCCCTCCGATATCACCTTGGCTATCGACTTTTCCAGCCGGCCGGCCGGGCCGTTTTCGCCGAGGTGTTCCAGCATAAGCCTGGTAGTCTGCAGCATGGCCATAGGATTGACCCGGTACTTTCCGGCGTACTTGGGCGCTGAACCGTGAGTCGGTTCGAACAGAGCGTAGTCATCTCCGATGTTGGCGCTGGAGGCGAATCCCAGGCCTCCCACCAGCTGGGCGCAGAGATCGCTTATGATATCGCCGAACATATTGGAGGCTACCAGCACGCTGTAATCTTCGGGGTTTTTCACCAGCCACATGCACATAGCGTCCACGTTGGTCTCCCAAAGCTCGATACCGGGGTACTCCTTGGCTATCTTTCTGGCCTCTCTTATCATGAGTCCGCTGGTCTCACGGATCACGTTTGGTTTTTCCACTACTGTTACCGAGGGCCTTCCGGTCTTCTCGGCGTATTCAAAGGCCGCCCGCAGGATCCTTCTGCACCCGTTTCTGGTGAATATTCTAAGGCTTATCGCGAGATCCTTGTTGTCCACCTCGGCGAAACGTTTGTATTTGGGGTGGTTCTTCTCCAGAACCTTCGACACCTCTTCTGGTACCGGGTGAAATTCCACGCCTGCATAGAGGCCCTCCGTGTTTTCCCTGAATACCACCAGATCGATATCGTCCTTGTAATTGAGCGGATTGCCTGGATAGGCCTTGCAGGGCCTCATGTTGGTATGCAGGTCGAACATCTGGCGAAGGGCCACTATTGGGCTGGAATAGGTATAACCCTTGTCCCTGAGTGAAGGATCCAGCTCTTCTGCGGCCTCATCCCTGGGTTTTGAAGTAATCGCCCCGAACAGGGCGCATTCGGTCTCCCTGCAGAGCTCTATAGTCCGTTCCGGAAGAGGGTTGCCCTCTTTCTTCCAGAATTCCCATCCAATATCACCGGGTATGAAATCGGCCTCGAATTTCAAAGCGTCCAGCACCAGTTTGGCGGCCTCCATAACGTCGTTTCCAACCCCGTCACCGGGAAGCCAGGCGATCTTACGCATTTTCATCCTCCTTAATCTCCACGAAGGCCGCCCGGAAAGAGTCCGGGCAGCCTTCAGTCCATCCTCATGTCTTACCTGTCTAACATAAAGAAATCTTCTCTTTATTTAATCTTCATCGGGCAGCTCTATGAATCCCTCATTCTGCAGAGTGAGGAAAGATTCCCTCGCGTTCTTTATCGCCTTTGAAGCTATCTCATAGAGCTGCTTCCGGCTGTATTCCAGACGGGCGACTCCCTGTTCTATAGCTTTTATTCCCACCGCCGCGGCTTCGCGCGGAAACACCTCCCATTCATCCATAGTGGGAATCAGGTAATCCTCGTGCATGCCGTTGTCCTCGGCCGTCTTGGCCAGCTCCTCGGCTGCGGCGATGCACATCTCGTCGGTTATCGTTTTCGCCCTCACATCCAGGGTCCCCCTGAAGATTCCGGGAAAGCCCAGAGAGTTATTGACCTGGTTGGGAAAATCACTTCTTCCCGTGGCCACGATTCTGGCGCCGGCGTCTTTGGCTTCCCAGGGCCATATCTCCGGAATAGGATTGGCGCAGGCAAAAACGACCGCGTCGTCCGCCATGCTGGCCACCCACTCTTTCTTGACGGTATCGGGCCCCACCTTGGAAAGGGCTATCAGCACGTCCGCCCCCTTCATGGCGTCGGGAACACCCCCGGTCTTTCCCTCTCCGTTTGTCTTCAAAGCCATCTCCCATTTTTCCTTGTACTTTTCCTTAAGGTCCTTCTCCCGGCTCTCGTGAAGTATCCCCTTGCTGTCGCACATTATTATGTTCTTGGGATCCACCCCGGCCACAATAATCATTCTGGCTATGCAGATATTGGCCGCGCCCGCTCCCACCATGGCTATCTTTACGCTGTCCATCGATTTGCCCACGATCTTAAGGGCGTTGATCAGGCCCGCCACGGTCACCGCCGCGGTACCCTGCTGATCATCGTGCCAAACCGGAATGTGGCATTCCTCTCTCAGGGTATCCAGGACTCTGAAACACTTTGGCTGGGATATATCCTCCAGGTTGACTCCGCCGAACGAAGGTTGAAGGATCTTAACCGTCTCTATGATGACCTCGGGATCCTTGGTGTCCAGACAGATCGGGAAGGCGTCCACACCCCCCAGATATTTGAACAGGAGGGCTTTTCCCTCCATTACGGGTATTCCAGCCTCCGGACCTATATCGCCCAGTCCCAGGACTCTGGTTCCGTCGCTCACAACCGCCACCATATTGGCCTTGTTGGTATGCTCGAAGACCTTTTCCGGGTTATCCCTTATGTCCAGACAGGGTTTGGCCACTCCCGGAGTGTACCAGATGGCGAAATCGTCAAAATCCCTGATACATGCCTTGGGCATTACCCCTATCTTTCCCTTGTAGAAAGGGTGCAGGCGCATCGCGTCCTCGCCGGGCTTCTTCGCCTTAGCGAGAAGCTCTTCCTTCGTGATCTTCTCTGCCATTAAACGACCTCCCTGATAATAACACAGCGGGGGGCGGACATATTCTGGCCGGCCGGTCCCGCGTATCGCCTATTGAATTTTTCTCACCCGGTGCTCTGATCCATAAGCCCGGCCCCGGCCTTAACCCCTTCGGCGAAAGCCTTTTTATTCAACTCTTCGGTACCGGGCGGAACTCTCGAAAGGATCGCTTCTATAACCGAGTCTTCCTTCGCGACCCCTGAGACTTTGACCAGTATACCAAGAGCTACGATATTAGTCACCACTGTTTTACCGATTTTTTTCAGGGCCAGATCCGATATGGGGGCCTGATAGACCTTGTAATCCCCCTCGGGAAGCTTTTTAACCGCCCCCGAATCCACGATAAGTATACTGCCCTCCTTGAGATCGACCGAATACTTATCGCACGCCTCCTGGGTGAGCGACAGAAGAATATCCAGTTCCACGGCCTTGGGGTAATCGATATCGCTGTCGCTGATAACGACCTCCGCCTTGCTGGCTCCGCCCCTCGCCTCCGGTCCGTAACTCTGTGTCTGAACGGCGTTTCTTCCCTCGTGGAGCACAACCGCTTCGGCGAGTATCTTGCCGGCCAGAATCAGGCCCTGTCCACCGGCGCCGCTCAGACGAACCTCATATCTATCCATTATTGATTCTCCCCGCATTTTTCGATAAGCTTGGCGTACTCGCTGGTAAATTCCGGCTTTTCGACCTCCAGAAGAATGCCGGTCCTGACCTTGCCTTTCCTCTCCTCTTCGCTCAGGTTTTCCCACTTCCCAACCGAGACCGTGGTTTCCTTGAGCCATTCCATCAGCTTCACCGGGCTGGCCATCCTGTTTCTCCTTCCGTAGGCGGTGGGACAGGGGGTAAGGACTTCCACCAGGGAAAAACCCTTTTTGGAAAGCGCTTTCTTTATCATCTTCTCGCAGTTTCTCACGTTGTAGACGTCGCCCCGCGCGACGAATGAAGCCCCCGCCGCTATAGCCAGGCCCGTGGTATTGAACGGCGGCTCTATGTTGCCGTAAGGGGCGGTGGATGCCCTGTCCCCTTTGGGGGTGGTGGGAGAACACTGTCCTCCGGTCATTCCGTATATGTAGTTGTTGTAGAGAAGGACGGTTAGGTCTATGTTCCTTCTCGCCGCGTGGATGTAATGATTACCCCCTATGGCGGTACCGTCTCCGTCCCCGGTAACCACTATTACTTTAAGGTCCGGATTGGCGTGCTTGACTCCGGTGGCAAAGGGCAGGGCCCTGCCGTGGGTGGTGTGAAGGGTATTGATGTCGACATAGCCGGGCGTCCTGCTGGAACAGCCTATACCGGATACCATCACCGCCTGGTCTCTGGAGATACCCAAGCCGTCCATAGCCCTTATCAGGGCTTTAAGAACGATCCCGTCACCGCACCCGGGGCACCAGATATGGGGAAAGTTCCTTTTTCTGATATACTTGAGGTAGTCGAACATTCAAACCACCTCCTTTACCTTTTCAAATATCTGCGAAGGTTTTATCGGCTCGCCGTCCACCCTGTTCAGCCGGTGAATAACGGCCCTGCCTTCAACGGCGAGCTTCACCTCCCTCGCCATCTGTCCCATATTCATCTCCGGAACCAGAAATTTATCGACCCTGTCGGCCAGTCCGGACACAAGCGCGTAGGGGAACGGCCAGATCACCGTGGGCTCGAAAAGGCCCGCTTTTATTCCGTTTTCCCTGCAGATATCGACCGCGCTTCTAGCCGATCGGGCCACCGATCCGTAAGCGAATATGACCAACTCGGCGTCGTCCAGCAATCGATTCCTGTGCTTCATTATATCCTCTGCGTGGCTGCTTATCTTTCTGGAAAGCCGCCTGATAAGCGATTCTATCTTTTTAGAATTGTTTGTGGGAAAACCCGTTTCGTCGTGACATAGTCCGGTCACGTTATACCGGTATCCGGTGCCGAAATCGGCCAGGACAGGAATTCCCGATTCTGTCTCCCTGTAGGGAAGATAATCGCCGGGAGATTCTTCCGGCTGCTTCCGGCTGACGATCTCGATCTCGTTCTGATCCGGAATGACCACCTTCTCGGTCGTGTGACCTACTATCTCGTCCAGAAGCAGGATCACCGGCGTCATGTATCTTTCCGACAGATTGAATGCCCTGATGGTCTGCTCGTAGGCATCCTGCGCGGAACTGGCCACCAGCACGATTATCTCGTGATCGCCGTGGGTCCCCCACCTGGCCTGCTGCACATCCATCTGCGCCGGAAGGGTCGGCATTCCGGTGCTGGGTCCCCCTCTCATCACATTTACTATCACGCAGGGGACTTCCGCCATACAGGCGTAGCCGATATTCTCCTGCTTGAGGCTGAAACCGGGCCCCGATGTGGCAGTCATCGATTTCATTCCGGTAAGAGAGGCGCCTATCACCGCTCCCATGGCCGAGATCTCGTCCTCCATCTGAATGAACTTGCCACCCAGCCTGGGCAGATTGCGGGACATGTACTCGGCGATCTCCGATGACGGCGTTATTGGGTAACCGGCAAAGAAACGGCAACCGGCCGCCACGGCCCCTTCGCCGCAGGCCTGGTTTCCCTGCATCATTCTAATCTTCTTGGAACGATCAGTATTCAAGTCGACCGTCTCCTTTTAGACTGTTATCCCGAAGGATACATAAAGATTCAAGACCTAACCGGGCGTGGGTGAAAAAATAGGGACTTTTTCATATGAAAAAGTCCCTATCATTCCACTGTAATCGCGAAATCAGGGCAGCGGAGTTCGCACAGCATGCATTTGATGCAATCGTCCGGGCGCAGTACTGCCACCTTGCCTCCGTCCAGCCCCAGCACGTTCTTGGGGCAGAACGCCACACAGATCCCACACCCTTTACACCATTCTCTTCGCACCCTGATGACCGCCGGCTTCTTTGAAGCCGACTGCTCATCACTCATTTGATACAACTCCCGGTTCCAGCTAACTTTTTATTCCAATTAAAGTTACCCTGAACACAAACCAGGGTTAAAAACGGTGTCAATATATACGACCCACATTTTATAATCAAGCCATTTATCTTATATATCAAATATTTTTAACAATAATTCAGAAATTCTAATTTACCGATATCTATATCTCATTTCTTTTCAGTTTATTAGGAAAAACCGCAGGCCGGGTGGAATTTTATATATTTCTTCCTTTGAAAACAAATTTTCCAGCGGGGATTCCGATATCATCGGCGATTATCGGACACTTGACCTTTAGAAGATGAAAGACCGGGTACTTTTCATCGGCCAGTCCTTCATAATTTCCCTGACCTTTGCTGATGGTAAGAGGAGATTTTTCGAGGCGCTCGATGAATTCAGGGCTCGAATCGTGAATCAGGACCCCAGGGGCCTGCCCCCCGGTCGATATCACTTCTGCCCTCTCGGCGATTCCCGCCATCTCGGCTTCCTCCCGCGTAACATCGTTGATTACTGGTACTTCTCTTACTGCGAACGCGACAGGGCCTGGTATCTCCTCGACCAGGACTCTGTCAAAGACCGACTCAGCGGCATTATCTCCCAGATAAAGGACTTTCCCGGCTTCTTCCAATCTTTCCCTGAAAAGGGGGTAATCAAAATCGGCGAACTCCATCGATTCGATCTCTTCCAGCCTCTCGAAGACGTCGACCTGGCCGAAAACGCCGAAATCTATAGAATTCCCTGCAGCGGCCACTCTGATAGCGGCCTCCAGCCGGTCGCCGCTGCCCGCGACATAATCCTTGAGCCGGGGGTATATTGCTAGGGCGGCCCGAATATTCGCCTTCTTTAACCCGGCGTAGGGATCGAGGGTCCCCGATATCTCCCTTATCCTGCGGTATATGAATTTCCCCATTTCCGGAGGATTGCTTTCGGGGGAAAGCTCTTTCAGGGTGTCCCCCAATTCGCTGAGAAGCTCTCTGATCTTTCCCTCGTCCTGAAGGACCAGCCTCGCCGCCCTCAGGGCCTGTCTGAAAAAACAGGGTATGCAATCAAGATATATTCTCATGATAAACCGTTTACACCATCACCGGAAAAAATTTCGGGTTTTCTGCGCCGATAAATATATGGAGCTGGTGGACGGAGTCGAACCGACGACCTACGCATTACGAATGCGTTGCTCTACCGACTGAGCTACACCAGCTCCCGAAACAGATAAATTCCGTTTTCGGCCGGGCTGGAAAGCAGTGCCAACGCTGATTCCAGGCTTCCGCTGCTCTCCTCAGACCGCTTCGAGCCTTTCCGGCACGCTTAGGTTCTGGGAACATCTCAATATATCAGCTTCCGCCGCTTTTTCAAGAGAATTCTAGCCCGTTAAGGCCGACGGGGCGCCGGGCGCATCAGGTGAGAGCTTCCGAGCGTCTTGAATAGAAATCCCGGTAAAAGCTCAATGATTCAAATACCTCTTTGTCGATAAGTGGCTCGCCCTTGACTACCAGACTGGCGATATTCAATCCCACGCCCGGGCCCAGCATGAACCCCTGACCGCACATTCCTACCGCCAGGTAGAATCCTTCCACCTCTTTTACCTTGTCCACGATTATTATACCGTCGGGGGTCATGGGATAGAGTCCCCGCCAGACCCTTCTTACCAGGATATTTTTCAGCCGGGGAACCAGGTCTATCAGGCGGCGCGAGAGGACCGGCATGAATTCACTGGTCTCAGACCTGTTCTTTCCGACGAACTTATCAGCCGGAGTGTAACAGAATATGACCTGTCCGCGGTCGTTCTGCCCGAAATAGAAATTCTCCGTCTTGCCATCCCCGCCGGGCCTGATATCGACCACCAGGGGATCGAAAAACTCTTCCACCGGAGCAGTGATCCCGGCCTCGTGACTGTCGGGGACCACCGGTATATCTATTCCCGCCATCTGGCCTATCTTCCTGGCTTCGGCTCCCGAGGCGTTCACGACCACGTCAGAATAGTACTTTCCCTTGGCGGTGACGACGCCCTCTATCCGGTGGTTATTTATTATAAGATCCGTTACTTTTTCGTCGAATCTGAATTCGGCGCCCCTCTTCCTGCTTTCAACCCAGAATTCGGCTGCAGCCATGAGAGGAGATACCTGCCCGTCCTCCGGAGCGTATGTCCCCCCCCGAAGCCCCTTCGGATTGATTCCGGGAATCAGTTCACCGATCTCCTCCGGGGATACCCAGTCTATATTGAGACCGTAGCTTTTCTGCCCGGGCAATAACTCCTTGAGAAGCCTCTCGTCTTCCTCCCGGTATATCGGATAGCAGTAACCTCCACCCTTCCAGCCGATATCCTTTCCGTGCTTTGCTTCCCACGTGGAGAAGACATCTATGCTCTGAAGGCACAGGGATATCTTGGCGGGGTCCGAGTGAGTAGCTCTCACCCCTCCGATCGCCGCTTTGTTCTGACCCTGGCCCTGTGAGCTTTCACTGTCCAGTACCAGGACCTTCCAGTCCTCCAGGCTGAGGAAATAGGCGGCGGGACAGCCGACGCTTCCGGCGCCAATTATAATCGCGTCGTAGCTATTTCCCATCACCCTTATCGCCTTTCTTTATTCCGGCGAAACATGACATGGGAACCTCCGCCACGAACGGCCTTTCGGTGGGCGGAGTGACCTCCGAAGGATCGACTCCGCATTCGATGAAAAGCCTGAGGATCAGGTCTGTGCAGGTCTTCCCCCCGCAAGCCCCCATGCCGGCCCTGAGAGTGGCTTTTAGAATATTCATGTCCCGCACCCCGTTCAATATCTCTTTCTTTATAGCGCCGGCGGTCACCCTCTCGCACCTGCAGACGATGGTATCATCTTCCAAATGCTGTTCATAGACCGCGGCCGCTGCTCCGCCTTCAGGCTCCAGCACCCTGAAAGCAGTGACTTTATCAGCGTCGCCGGAAGCAACCTCCAGTGTAACCAGGTGCCTCTTCTTATCCATGGGAGCCCTTCGAAATTCAAAAATCTCGCCCTCGCCGAGGACCTCGCCGTCCATACCCGTTGTCTGCACTTTTGCGCCTTCAGAAAGGTGCCGGGCGTCCAGCTCGAAGGGGATGACCACCTTCGACCTTCCCCTTCGCTCCGAAGGTTGGACCAGCGTTATCGCCAGCGCCGGGCAGGCGGCCACGCATTTCAGACAGCCTACGCAATCCCCTTCGAACCGCGGCAATCCCATTATATTTTCACCCGGGATCAGTATCGACCCTTTGGGGCAGGCGTCCACGCACGGATTACAGGGTATCTCCTGAACGCATCTTATCAGGGGATACTGCTCCAAGCCTTCTTCTTCGGCCTCAAATTCTGTCACCCGGCCCGGCTTGCTCCTGAGGACTTCCTCGGTTCTGTCCCAGCTGGCCGGTATCTCAACTTCGCGGCCCAGATATTCGGCCACCTTCCTGCCGGTTATCTTGCCGCTGAATATAGCCGCCGAGGCCTCCGAAATTTCAGCCGAGTCCCCGCAGGTAAAACTCCTTACTCCGAATTCCTTCAGTTTGTCGTGAAGCTCGTTTACCGGTGAAAGGCCTACCGCCACAAGAAGGGTGTCCACCTGGTAACTCTTCTCCGTTCCCGGCCGGGGTCTGAAGCTCTCGTCCACTTCAGCTATGGTGATTCTTTCCAGCTGCTCTTCTCCTTCAGCCCTTACCACCGTGTGAGAGGTGAGCACCGGAACGCCCAGGCGTTTCAGCTTGTCCGAATGGACCTTGTATCCTCCGCACTCGGGAAGGGCCTCCACCAGGCCTACCACTTTTATGCCGGCCTGGATGGCGTGATAGCCGGTGATGAGCCCCACGTTTCCTCCCCCCACTATGAACAGCCTCTCGGTAGGCCGGATGAGATCCCGGTTGAGAAGAGTCTGAAAGGCTCCAGCGCCGTAAACACCGGGAAGGTCACATCCTGGAAATGCCAGCGATTTCTCCCTGGCGCCGCAGGCCACTATGACCGCTTTGGGGCGGACCAGAGTGTATTCTCCATTTCCGTACAACCCCACCATGCCGTCTGAAAAAGCGCCTACCGCCGTTGTGGAGGTAATAGCCCTGACCGGCTCCAGCTTATCCATCTCCCCGGTAAGTATGCCGGCTATATCTATTCCCCTGACTCCGGCGTAACAGTCCTCCCTGGACCCGAAGAAAGGATGGGTTTGAAGAGTCAGTTTTCCTCCCAGCTCGTTCTTGTCGTCCACCACCAGTGTATCGATTTCCAGCTTTCCAAGTTCTATGGCGGCGTTGAGCCCGGCGGGGCCTCCGCCGATTACCAGTACCTCGGTCTCGATGACCCTGGGAGAAGCGAAATCCGGCCTGGAATCATCCGGAGGAAGCGGGGGTATGCCCTCGCAGCTCGTAACCCTCATCTGCTCCCTCACCGGAGTCATGCACCCCTTAACCGGCACGCCTTCTACCAGGACCATGCACTGGCTGCATTGTCCGTTGACGCAGAAAACACCCTGGGGAGCGTTTTCCACTGGATGATGCCCGAAAATACGGATTCCGTTGGCGAACAGCGCCGACGATATTACCTCGCCCTCAAGCGCGAACACCTTCTCGCCGTTGAAGGTAAATGGTATTTTCTTTCGGTCCTTGATCTCCAGAATCGGATGAGACTTAAGCCTGAAATTGCGGTGCTGACTCGATGCTATTGTGCTATCTCCTTTTACTGGCTTTAATCTATTGTGCGATAATTAACAATACCTGATTCTTTTCCACTGAGGTGCCGGGAGGTATCTTGATCGATTTGACTATCCCGTTGACATTCGCAGTTATACTGTTCTGCATCTTCATCGCTTCGAGGGTCAGTAGAACATCGCCCACGGAAACCTCGTCCCCCTCTTTTACCTGATATTCAATCACCATTCCGGGCATGGGGGCGGTGAGGGTGAACTCCCCGTCTCCAGCCTTGACCTCGCTCTTTTTCTCCTCCTCCGGTTCCTTCCGCTTCTGCTCGGGCTTTTGTTTCTTCCTCTTGAGCTCTTTTCTTATGATCGGCTCGGTTTCTCCGGCCGCCTTGAACCTGGCCTTCCCCCCTATCTCTTCAACCTCGACGTTGAAATAATCATCTCCCACGTAGACATTGAAGCTTCGGGCATTCGGGCCCCTGGAGGGCTTTACGGCCGGGCCGACAGAGTCCATTTCCCCCTTTCTTATCTTCTCTATCAGTTCATCCTCTTTCCTGACCTGGTCCAGCGACTTGGGCTTTACCTCTTCAGGCGGTTCCTCCAGCCCGTATTTCCATCTGAGAAATCGCAGGCCGGTGGTGGGATACAGGGCGCAGATAAGGACATCCCTGTCGCTTTTAGCTATTCCCTTGGAAAGTTCCCTGGCCTTATCCATTTCCGGCTCTATCATGTCAGCCGCCCTGCAGGTAATGGGCTCTTCTCCCCTGGGATATCCCTTCAGGGCCTTTTTGCGGACCTTCTCGTCGATAGGTATGGGAGGCCTGCCGTAGAGGCCGTAGGCGTAGTCCTTCACCTGGCCGGTTATCATCTTGTAACGTCCGAACAGGACATTCTGGACAGCCTGAATTCCGACGATCTGGCTGGTGGGGGTCACCAGGGGTGGACAACCGAGCTCCTTCCTTGTCCTGGGTAGATCCTTGTAGACCTCCTCGATACGGTCCAGGGCTGCGGCCTGTCTCAGCTGGCTTACCAGATTGGTCAGCATGCCGCCCGGTATCTGGTGTTCGATCACTCCGGTATCTATGACCGACATTGTGGTGGTATTCAGGTAATCCCTGTATTTCGGCGCCACTTCCTCGATGTAGCTTCCCAGCTCAAAAAGCTTTTCCATATCCAGGCCCGGATCCCTGTCGGTGTCGCGCAGAGCCGCCACCATTGATTCGACCGAAGGCTGAGAACTTCTCAGAGCGAAGGGAGCCAGAGCGCAATCGATGATATCCACTCCCGCCTCTATCGCCTTGAGATATGACATGGACGCCATACCGCTGGTATAGTGGCAGTGCAGCTGAATGGGAATATCTATAGCTTCCTTAAGCGCCGAAACAAGATCGTAGGCGTCAAATGGATTCATCAGACCCGCCATATCCTTGATACAGAGCGAACCGGCTCCCATCTTCTCTATGGCTTTGGCCTTATTTACGTAGTATTTCAGGTTGAACACCTCGCCGCCCAGGCGCTCCCCGGTGAGAGAATAGGATATGGTTCCCTGAATGTGCTTCCCGGCTTTCTTGATCGCCTGGAAAGAGGCTTCGAAGTTTCGTTCGTCGTTGAGAGCGTCGAAGACCCGGAATATATCGATGCCGGCTTTAGCCGCTTCCAAGACGAACTTCTCCACCACGTCGTCGGCGTAATTTCTGTACCCCACCAGGTTCTGCCCTCTCAAAAGCATCTGAAGCCTGGTATTGGGTACCTTTTCCTTGATCTTCTCCAGCCTCTCCCATGGATCCTCGTTCAGATACCGGGTGGTTACGTCAAATGTCGCTCCTCCCCAGACCTCCATGGAATGAAACCCGGCCTTGTCCATCTCTCCCGCGATCGGAAGCATATCCTCTGTCCGGAATCTGGTGGCCAGGGTCGACTGGTGACCATCCCTGAATGTGGTATCGGTTACTTTAACTGGAATGCCTGATTTGTTCTTGTTTTTTCCCGCGGACATAAGCTCCCTATCAGTTTGGGTAAATTACAGCATAAGCCTAAAGGAAAGAATACCTTCTTAGATTCACCCTTTCCGGATTCCCCCTGTTGATCAGCTTGCGCCTGTTCATAAGTTCTCTACGCGCGCCCATCTTCCACGCGTTGAGGACTTGTCCGGCCAAAACTGTACTCTTCTCACCCTCGCTCTCTATATACGCTTTCACCGCGGCTATCACGGCTGCTTTCATCTTGTCATCCATTATATCTCTCTTTCACTGAACAGGCCCACTGGATAAAAATAAAGCAGCCCTTTCCCGACTGTCAACTAAATTACCGTACAATAATACCAAGAGCGCTGGAACCTTCTTAAGAAACGGCGGCGCGGCGCTTGCGGTCCTCTATCGGATTCGGTGATAGTAATCACAGTTTTTTATGAATAAAACCTTCCGGGGTCCCTGGCCGGGAATTCCAGTCCGTCGTACCGGGAACAAGGCGGCTGATCTTCCGCCCTTAGAAAAATCAAGGGGCCGGCGAAAACCGCGAACCCCTTTGAAGAACTGGTGGGAAGGGGCGGAATCGAACCGTCGACACACGGATTTTCAATCCGTTGCTCTACCGACTGAGCTACCTTCCCACGTGGGGAAATCTTAATCAATTTAACATGGTTGTCAACTATTTCTTGCCGGTCATTTGGAAAAACTTTTATCAGAAGAGGTTGAGGCGTCCACATCCAGCATCTTCTTTCCGTCCACGTAATCTTTCAGGACCGGCTTGGTGATGCTTCTCAGTTTGGTGGCTATTTTTTGAATCCGTTGTATCTGCTTTTCTATGCTACGGAGCTTTCTTATCATCCCGGGTTCCAGTTTGTAACTTTCCATCAGCATCAGCTGGGTGTTTCCAAGGATCGAACAGAGGGGGTTGTTTATCTCATGGTTGACGCATATAGCGGTCTCCGTGATCGCGGCCAGACGCTCGGCCTCGAGAAGCTTCAATCGCAACTCTTCGATCTCCCTTAGATCCACGGCGATAAGCAGAAAGCCTATTACCTCCCCCTGGGTGCTTCGAAGCGGAGCAATTCTCAGTTTTACCGGAATCTTGTCCTCTTCTTTACTTACCATCTCGGTTGGATAACCCGACAGGGAGATCTCTCCCTTTTCCCTCACCGCCCTGATGATATCGGCGATATGAACTCTGGTGATCAGCCTGTCTATCCTTTCTCCCAGAAGGGATTCGATGGTATATCCGGTCATTCTTCCCGCTGAGTTGTTCATCATGACTATGCTGAGCCGTTTGTTCAGGCATATCATGGCTATGGGCGAAGAATCGAACACGCTCGCCATATAGTCTCTTGCTCTGGCCTTCTCTTCCATTCTTGTTCCCTGCCCGCTCTTTGGGGGGCGAAACGCGTCAGGTTACCGCGTGCTCCGCCTCTTTACCCAGATGAGAATTTATCCTTTCAATCACGTCTTCAAGTTCGAAGGGCTTGTACATGTATTCATCTGCCTTTGACCAGGTTGCCAGAAAATCCTCCCTCTCCGCGCTGTTCACTTTTCGGGCGGTAAGGATAAGTATTTTGAAAGGTTCGATCTTTCCCTCATCCATCTCGTCCTTCAGGACTCTGGAGACTTCATACCCGTTTTTCCCCGGCAGCATAATATCTAGAAGCATCAGATCGCACCCTTCTCTTCTGACCTTGCGCAGAGCGTGAAGGCCGTCGTAAGAGACCTCCACCTGAAATCCCCTGAGCTCCAGGCTGTATTTCAAGGTTTCGACTATGTCTTCGTCGTCTTCCACTATAAGAATCCTTTTACCCTGCATTTTATCTCCTTTTCTACAGTGGTACCATCGATCCGTTCTCAATCATATTCGCCGCTTCTTCGATCAACTCCCTGATTACGGCGCCCCCGCCGCCTTCGCTCCAGCCGACATTGACCTGATCCCTGCTGCCGCCTCTGATCAGCCTGGGAAGACCATTGTCAGCTCGAATCAGGCCGGAGGGATCATCTGAATAACCCTCGCCCGCGGCTACGGCCGCCGCTGTGTCCTTTCCCAACGGCCAGAAATATAAACCCCTTTCAGACACTTCGTCCCGGTCCGGGTTTACCAGAGGTTCGCTGTCCCATTTACCCAGAATCTCGAGCCAGCACCTGCCGCTCTCCTTGGAAATGAGGTAAAAGCGGGTCCGGCGACCTTTTACAGCCTCCTCCTCAATCCTCTCCCCTATATCCATAAGGGTCATAACGGCGTGTCTGGTAACCGCATCGGCCGGAAGTACGACCCTGCACACCGCACCGCCCCTTTCCCTGTTCCCGATCCTCATCAGGCCGCCGTGAAGCCTGACCAGTCCGCTGGCTATGTAAAGGCCCAGTCCGTACCTGGGGCTTCTCTTCTGCTCTGCGGCCTCGGCCAGGCCGTTCACGTATTCAATAACCGGCGCGGGAAAACCTTCCCCGGAATCTTCGATGACTATCTCCATCAGGCGGGGCTGGAATATCTTCTTGTTCGATAATGCTGAATAGATACTGTTTTCTGGAGCGTTCACCCTGGACAGGGATATCTTTATTTCATCCCCTGAAGTCACTTTCTTCAGGCTGTTGGAAAGCAGATTATGGATGACCTGCTCGATCCTGTGCCTGTCTATCTCGATGGACGGAAGCTCTTCGCTTATATCGAAATGCAGCTCCAGTTCCCTCTTTTCCATTATTTTACGGTAGAGCCCGCAGGCAGATTCGAAGAATAGGCGCGAACCGGTTTTCGCCACGTCGAGCTTCAGCCTCTTTGAGCCCGCCGGCGACACGGCCACCAGTCCATCCACGATGAGGTCGAGTTTCTCGGCGGTCCTGATGGCTGTAGCCAGCATAGAATCCGCCGGAACCGGCTTCCCCCCCGCCGGTGCCGCTTCCGGCCGGCGGCATGAACCCTCCTCCTCCAGTATCCTCAGAGAATTCTTGAGGGCGCTGAGAGGGGTCCTTATCTCATGGGCCGCCATCGACAGGACGTCTTCGCGCTGAAAGCGTTTTCTTCTTTCGGTGCTCGCCCTTTGGACTATCAACACTGTGTCGACCTGGTCGGAGACATTTTCAGCCCGGGTCCAGTCCGCCTGAATCAGCGGCCTGGATGGATTCGAGGATTTTACGACCCGTTCCGGTATATTCTCGCCGGAAAGTTTCAGTTCGTCCCACAGCGCGGGAAGGTCGTAACCGGTGGCGCTTCTGATATCCATAAGTGAATGACTTTCGGGATGCTGAAGTCCAAGCTCTTTGGCAAATAACCGGTTATGGAATATTATCCGTCCGTCCATAGATATCAGGGCCGCTCCGAAGGGAAGAGCGGAAACCAGATTCATGGCGCTCTCGGCCTCGCCGGCAACTCTGTATACCACCGAGGGGTCCAGGCTGTCCTCACCGGCGAGCCTGTTAAATATCTCTATTTCCCTTCTGGTAAAAGCGTCTCTTCTTACGCTGCCCAGAAAAACAACCCCGTGGACGCCGGAAGACCTGATGACCGGGACCAGAAAATAACTTTCAATGGAGGCATCTCCGACCGCGAAGACACAACCCGGGTCTGGACGCCGGTAGTATACCTCTTCTCTGTAGTGAGTCGTTTCCCCGGCGGAATTGCTGAAGAGATGGTAGGCTTTCAGAACCTTATCCGAGATATAGGGCACTTGGGATGAAAGCCCCCTCTCCTTAAGAAGTATATATAGACTTCCTTCACCCGCCGCTGAATAGAAGGCGCATGACTCCGCTCCGGAAAGCTCCATCATCCTCTCCAGCACCGGTCTGGTCCTGGAAGAACCCTCCAGACTGAGAAAGAGATCACGTCTCAGGGATTCTCCCTCGGTGACAGATACTGAGCTTTCTGAAACCGAAGCCGTTGAGTAAGACATCATACCTGATCCAGTTATAAATAAAATCGACTGCAACCAAACCCTGCGCACAAGAATCGCAATATGTGTGCCATAAGTATTTTTCCGGTGAGTAAGATGAAATGAAAGGCTTTCGAAGATGATTCTTACGTAATTATTTGTTATGATTGTGGTTATACGGTTGATTGACTTCCGCGCATTTCAGCGGCCCGATTGGGAAGGTTCAAACCGGTCCTTCCGGATGGTAAAAATTCATCCATCACGAGGACTCTTCAGGAAGAGAGCGGCGGCGCTTCTTATTTCTCGTACCCTCCGGAGAATCTCTGTCTCCAGCGGTAAGCGTCTTCTATGATAGTCTCTAATTCGGGATATTCTCTTCGCCATCCCAGTAATTTCTCCGACCTCTTCGAAGAAGCGACCAGAACGGCGGGGTCACCGGTCCTTCTCTTGCCGATTCTGTGAGGTACTTTCAGGCCGGTTACCCTTGAGGCTGCCTCTATTACTTCAAGCACCGAGAATCCCCGGCCGTTACCCAGATTAAGGGGGCCGGTCAGGCCATCAGCCAGTTTGTCCAGCCCCAGTACATGAGCGCTCGCCAGATCACTGACGTGAATGTAATCTCTAACGCAGGTCCCGTCTTCGGTGGGATAGTCGTCCCCGAAGACTATCAGTTCTTTCCTTTTTCCCTCCGCCGCGTCAAGGACCAGGGGAATCAGATGGGATTCCGGCCTGTGATCCTCTCCGTGCAGGCGGGTGGCGCCTGCCGCGTTGAAATATCGAAGATAGAGGGATTTCAGTCCCCAGGCGGAGGCGCAGTCTTTCAGAAGCCCCTCTATGGCCAGCTTGGTCTTTCCGTAGGGGTTCACCGGAACGGTGGCGGACTCCTCCGTTATCGGTATCTCTTGCGGTTCTCCATAAACGGCCGCCGTGGAAGAGAACAGGAACAGGGATACACCGGCCTCCCTCATAGCCTGCAGAAGAGAAACGGCGCCGCATACGTTGTTTCTGTAGTATCTTATGGGCCGGGACATCGATTCCGCCACCTGGGAAAATGCGGCGAAATGGCATACCGCTTCGCAGCCCTCCTCCAAAACCTCCCTCACCTGCCTGGTATCCAGAAGATCCGTCCTTATGAAACGCGCCCTGTCGTCGACCGCGTCGAGGTGCCCCGTCGAAAGGTTATCCACTACCACTACTTCGTTACCCTCGTTAATGAGATATTCCGTGACCACGCTACCGATGTATCCGGCTCCCCCGGTCACCATGATCTTCATCGAAGACCTCCTCCTTACTTGAGTTTACTCCTCTTAAGATACCTTCCGGTGACCGAACCTGACACCCGCGTTATCTCTTCCGGGCATCCCACAGCCACGATCCTTCCACCCTTGTCCCCTCCACCCGGACCCAGATCGATCACCCAATCAGCCCACGCGATCACATCCATATTATGCTCTATCACAACGAGAGTATGCCCGCTGTCGACCAGGCTATCAAATACTTTAAGCAATACACCGATATCGCTCACGTGCAGCCCGGTGGTGGGTTCGTCCATTATGTAAAGATTCTTGCGTTCGTTCGACTCGGAAAGCTCCTTGGCGATTTTAATTCTCTGAGCCTCTCCCCCCGACAGTGTGTTGGAAGGCTGACCCAGCCTCAGATATCCCAGTCCGACTTCCGAGAGTATCCACAGCCTCTCGCCCAGAGTGGGGTTCTTGTCAAAGAAAAGGACAGCCTCATCGACGGTCATCTGGAGGACCTCGCTTATGTCCTTACCCTTATAGGTGACCTCCAGGGTCTCATCGTTGAACCTTCTGCCTCCGCATATCTCGCAGGGAACGAACACGTCCGCCATAAAGTGCATCTCGACCCTTCTGTAGCCCATTCCCCGGCAGGCCGGGCAACGCCCCTCAGGTTTGTTGAAGCTGAACCTTCCCGGCTTGTACCCCCTTCTGACCGACTTGGGCTGCTGGGAGAATATATCCCTGATGTATGAAAACCCCTTTATATAGGTTACGGGATTGGACCTGGGAGTGCTTCCTATCGGCCTCTGGTCGACCAGGATTGCCTTGTGGATAACTCCATCCACTTTCCACCCCCCTATCTTTGACCCCGAAAGACTGGCCCCCTTGAGAACCTTGTGAAGAACATCGACCACCAGGGAACTCTTGCCCGAACCCGATACGCCGGTCACAGCCACAAGGTTTCCCAGCGGTATCTCCAGATCCAGATCCTGAAGATTGTGTTCGCGAACCCCCCTCAGCCTAATCGAGCCGCTTTTATTTCTTCTCTTCTTTTTAAGCTTGACTCCCCGGCCCTCACCGAATAACGCGGGAAGAGTCCTGGATCTGCTTTTCCCGGCTTTTCGGGCTTTCTCCATGAAGTCGCTGAAAACGACATTCCCGCCTCTGCTACCAGGGCCCGGTCCCAGATCGACGAGGTAGTCTGCCGATAGTATTATAGCCGGATCATGCTCCACCACTATGACCGTGTTTCCCAGCTCTTTGAGATTTTTCATCACCTCGATCAACCTGTCATTGTCGGCGGCGTGAAGTCCCACCGACGGCTCGTCCAGTATGTATACGGTGTCGACCAGGTTGGCCCCCATGGAATTAGCCAGATTTATCCTCTGAGCTTCCCCGCCTGAAAGGGTCTTTGAAACCCTGTCCAGCGTGAGGTAGTCCAGCCCGACTTCCAGCATGAAAACCAGGCGGCTGGTAAGCTCGTTCATCAAGTCCCTGGATATAACGGCCTCTCTCTGCGAGAGATCGAGAGCCTCTATTATCTTTAAAACCGCCCGGGGCGTCATCGAACCGAGGTCGGTTATGGAGTACCCCTCGATCTTCACGTTCTCCGCTTCTGTTCTCAACCTCCTTCCCGAACAGGTCCTGCAGGTGGAGAAAGACATGTACCTTCTGGTGAAGAACCTGTGTCCCTTCTTGTAGCTCTTCTTCCTCATCTTCTCCAGAAACGGTATCACGCCGATAAATCCGCCGCCGCCTTCGACGATCTTCTTTCTGTCTTCTTCGCCGAGCTCGCGGTAGGGGAGCTTGGTGGGAATGCCTTCTTTCCGGCAGTAGGACATCAGGCGTTCGTAGAAATATTCGAACCTTTCCCGGGCCCATGGGTCTATCGCCCTGCCGGAGATGGACTTTCCAGGATCCGGCACTATGAGGCTTTCCGAGAATTCCATCCGGTCCCCGTACCCCCGGCAGTCCGGGCAGGCTCCATACGGGTTGTTGAATGAAAACAGGAGCGGCGTCGGTTTTTCGAACATCTTTCCACAGATATGGCATATCGGGCGGTCGGTGAATCTCAACCTCTTCTCCGTCTCAGCACCGGCCACTTCCACCGCGCCTTCCCTCTCCCGGTAGGCCAGCTCCACCGCTTCCACGATTCTGTTTCTGTTATCATCCTCAGCCTTTACCCTGTCGATCAACACCTGAATATCATCAAACTTCCTTCGGCCGGGATCGAACTCATCTATTCTTACCGGTCCCTCTTCGGTCAGCAGCCTGAGAAAACCCCTGGAGAGAAAGTACCTCTTTTTATCGCTCCAGTTATCCCTGTCTACGCCTCCCCCGGGCATAACAACGTATACCCTCATTCCGGAGAATTCTTTCAGGGTTTCGTCAGCCACGTCGCCGGGCTGAAAAGATTTTACCACGGTTTGACATACCGGGCAGATCGTCTTTCCTATCCGGGCAAAAAGGAGCCTCAGGCAATCGTATATCTCGGTGGCCGTGCCAACCGTGGACCTGGCGCTCTTGACCGCGTTCTTTCTCTTGATGGCAATGGTGGGGCTGATCCCCGAGATGCTGTCCACCTCGGGCCTTTCCAGCTTCTCAATGAACTGCCTTGCGTATGTGGAGAGCGATTCTATATACCTTCGTTGACCCTCCGCGTAGATGGTATCGAAAGCCAGGGAAGATTTGCCGGAACCAGACACCCCGGTTATCGCTATGACCTTTCTTCTGGGCAGCTCGAGATCTATGTTCTTTAGATTATTCTGCCTGGCTCCCCTTATTACGATACTGTCCATACTAGTGATCCCCGCCTTTGAAACTGGCCGGCGGCTGAAGGACGGAGCCGGTCGGCCGCCTTCGAGGCCGCGAGCCGAATAACTTTTCATTATAACACTAATTGAAAGATCACACAATTTTACATATAATTCGAGCCTGCTGAATCGAAGAAATCATCTTTCTGAACCCGCGGCCCCGGAGGGGATATGAGCAGAACAAATAGTATTGAATCGGAAATCATCAAGCTGCAGGAGACTCTGAAAATACTTAGAAGCGAGGACGGCTGCCCCTGGGACAGGGCCCAGACCATCGAGGACCTCGCATCCCACCTTATAGACGAAGCCTATGAGCTGCTCAGCTCGGTCAGAAAAAAGGACTGGCCGGAAGCGGAGGAAGAGCTTGGTGATATAGCCTACCTTCTGATATTCATACACCTGCTGTATCTGGGCAAGAATAACACACCTCTCTGGCGCATTATATCGAAGGCGAACCAGAAGATAGTCAGGCGCCATCCTCACGTATTCGGAAACGCCAGCGCTGAAAACACCACGGAAAGCCTCATCGAATGGGAGAAGGCCAAACGAAAGGAGAAACCGAACCTTTCAGTAATGAGCGGGATTCCGGATGGACTGCCGGCCCTCAGATACGCTATGGCGGTTTCCCGAAAAGCGGTCAATGTGGGCTTCGAATGGACTGACCACGCCGGAATCATCGATAAGCTAAACGAAGAGATAGAAGAACTGGAAGAAGCGGTAGACCGCGGGGACATTTCTCATATACGGGAAGAGATCGGGGATATATTCTTTACCGTTGTCAATCTGGCCAGGAAACTGGGAGTGGACCCCGAACAGGCCGCCTCCGAGACCACCAGGAAATTCATCCGGCGATTCCGGTTAATGGAATCACTGGCCCGAAGCGAGCACAGGGATCTTGTCGAGATGGATATCGAAGAGCTCGAAAGGCTGTGGATGAAGAGCAAGGACAGGCTGAAATAGGGCGGGGGCGGGGCGGCTTGGCTGTTCGCACTCAGGATTCAAGACCGTCGATTGCACACAGGCCTGGATGGATCGGAGCTTTTGAGAAATCAAAGGGCCGCGGAATCTGATTCCGCGGCCCTTTCCGGGATACGCTTCTGAGGCCGGCCCGCTGGTCAGTTAAGGCGGTGGAATTCGATCCTTCTGTTCGAGGCCCTTCCGGAAGCGGTATCGTTCGGCTCGACCGGATCGGCCTCTCCGTAACCTTCCGCTACAAGCCTGTCGGTGCTTATTCCGGAATTGACCAGATAGTCCCTCACCGATTTGGCCCTCTTTTCGGAGAGTCTAAGATTGAACTCCCATCCACCAACACTGTCGGTGTATCCTCTTATCTCGACTCTGACCTCCGGGTAAGCTCTCAGCGATTTTACCACCCGGTCCAGAATCGCGTAAGAATCCGGGGTGAGCTTGGCCGATCCGCTTTCAAAATGAACGCCTTTCAGTATGAACTCCTGCTCGATCGGCCTCTCATCGGGGCAGCCGTCCTCGTCCTGATACCCGTTGAAGGTCTCGGGCTCATTGGGGCATTGGTCGTCTTCGTCCAGTATGCCGTCCAGATCGTTATCAAGGTCGGGGCAGCCGTCCTCGTCCTGATACCCGTCCAGGTCTTCTTTCTTCTCCGGACATTTATCAATATCATCGGGCACTCCGTCCTTGTCCGTATCAATGATTATATCAGGGCAGCCGTCCTCATCCTCGAAACCATCAAAATCCTCCGGTTCATTTGGACATCTGTCGTCTATATCGGGTATACCGTCGTTATCGTTATCAAGGTCGGGACAGCCGTCCTCGTCCTCGAAACCATCAAAATCCTCCGCCAGGTCTGGACACCTGTCGTCTATATCGGGTATACCGTCGTTATCGTTATCAAGGTCGGGACAGCCGTCCTCATCCTCGAAACCATCAAAATCCTCAGGTTCATTCGGACACCTGTCGATCTTATCCTCTATGCCGTCACCGTCGGCGTCCTGGGGAATTACGAACCCTCCGTACGAGAGGGCAAAATAGGCGATCCAGTCGGAAGGATCGGTAAAAGCAGGCGTGTCCTCCGAATTGAGATTGATCTCCATCGCCATCATCAGCTCCACATTGTCCTTGGATGCTACGCTGAAACCGGGCGTAATGGTGTATACACTGGAGCTGATGTCATCAACCGTTTCGACGTTGAGGTAATTATCCCAAGTGAATTCGGCGAATATCCTGGATCTTTCTTTAAGAATAAACTCCAGGCCGGTGCCCAGACGAAGCATATCGTTATAGTTATCATTCTCACCGGCGGGAACAGCGGGATAATACGGCGGGCCGAATCCACTCAGGCTGGGATTATTACCGTTGAATATCCCGTAACCTTCCTCCTCGTTCTTGTTGAAATGGTAACCGGCGTTGATATGGAATTTGGTAGGCACGAAATCCTTGATGTCGGTCAAGCTTAAAGTAAACAGACCGTTGATCCCGTAATCGACCGCGTCCGTGGAAAACTTTCTCTCCTTGTTCCCGGTCGGGAATCTTAAGGTTCCCAGTACTCCCAGCCCCACGTATTCAGAGGGAAGCGGAAGGCAGAGTTTTAAATTGGCCCTGGTATCCCCAAGCCCTCCCTTGTAGACCGTCTCGAAATCATCGTCCGAAAACTCATTTCCCACCTGCATTATCCAGTTTCTGACGTCCAGGGTGGTGGATATCTCCGCGTACCTGCTTATTCCCAGGCTCAAGCCTACTCTGGATATGAAAAAATTATAATCGACTTCCGGGTCGGTGCCGGCTGCCACGTCATAGTAACTGAACTCTCCCGGCTCAGGAGTCAGCATTACGCCGGTCCGCCTCGCGTAAGAGGTCCCAAGGGAGAACACCAGCTTGCCCTTTCCGACAGTTCCCGCTTCATAGACCCTCAACAAGCCCGATGTTCCATTCCAGGAAACCCTGTTGCTCATCGCGTCAACCGGAATGGCCGCCAATGTAACGGCCAGAAGTAATATTAGTAAATTCCTCATTTTGAATCACCTCTTTTGATAATAGCCGCCGTTCACTTCCGCGATGCGGCCCCCGGTCTATCCGGTGTTCTCAGCGTTGGTAAAAACTTGCTCGGCGAACGGACAGCCGCTAATCCTTTGAATCCCTCTGCTCCTCTTTCAGATTCTTGTCTTCTGCTTTCATGTCCCTCTCATCCTCATCTTTCCCTTCAGCCTTTCCCCGCTCCTCTTCATCATCACTCTCGCCTTCTTCCCCGCCTTCTGCTACCTCCTCTTCCCCTTCTTCCCCTTCTTCACCTTCCCTCTGTTCGTCCTCATCCTTCTCGCCGCGCTCTGCACCACCTTCTTTCATTGTTTCAACATAGTTCATCTGAAGCTCCATCAAAGCGCTATCAATAACTTTCTTTTCCCTTTCTCCCAGATTTCCGTCAGTCTTCTTCTGGAGCATGCCCAGCATATCTATTGTTATCTTGGCCTGTTGCAAATCTCTTTCCACTTCTCCGGTGATGGGATTGATTAATTTGCCCAGTTGCTGGTAGGCCAAGGTCTGAAACATGGCTACAAGATGCTGAAACAGGAATTCATCCCTGTTGGATTCCTCATTAATTTTATCAGTCAAAGCGTCATACCTCCTCTACCGTTCTTTAGATTCACTATAGATTTAGGGAAAAACCGATGTCAACAAAAATCCTTCGCCCTCCTTCCGTTATGGAAACCTACAAAAAATCCGCCCCTGCAGGCTTACAGCGGCGGATAAAACTCTAAAATTTTTAACGGCTTAACTTATATTTCTTTCCGAACCGAACCATATGAGTTCCGCTTCATCCTTTTCCGAGGCGTTGGTAAAACCATGCTCTTGAATACCCACTATGTATATACTGTCACCCTCAGACATGGTGTATTCCTTGCCATTCACCTTGAAGGTGACCTCGCCTTTGAGGATAAGCGCCGCCTCGTCGGATTTGTGGATGTGAAGGTCAAATTCCTTTTTCTTGGAGGGTTTTAACGAAATCAGGCGGGAAACTATTCTTCCGCTCGGTATCGAGTTGGTAAGCTCGACCACATTCGCTTCTTTTTTCCAGTCCTCCATAACACCGTCAGCCCGGTCCTCCAGGGCTATGAAGGAAACATCGGAAAGTTCCTTCTCTTCTATAAAATAAGCGGGGTCCTTGTCCAGAGCGCCGGCTATTCTGATCAGGGCGTTGATCGTGGGCGATGTTTTGCCCCGCTCGATCTCCGAGATATGGGTGGCCGAGATACCCGCTTTCGCTTCCACCTTTTTCAAGGTCATATATTTTCCTTCCCTGATCTTTTTTATTCTTTTTCCTATCTCGCTTAACTCAACCATATTCCCGGTTCCCTTCTTTTTAATCAACTTGCCCGGGCGGGGCTCCGGCGGACCGCTCTCTCCGCAGCCATCATTCCGGCGCAAGGTAAAACTACAGAGTATATGGAGGAAGAGTGACCCATATCGCGCGGCATGCGACTCCTCCTATATTTCTCATCGCGTGAGGCCTGTCGGCCCTGTAGTGGATGCTGTCACCTTCCTTGAGGATGAATTTTTCTTCCCCGATCAGAATCTCCATTACCCCCTTGGTAACGAACGCGAACTCCTCTCCCTCATGAGTACTGGTCTCCTCCGGCCTCTTTATTCCCGGATCCAGCTGAACCTCGAGGAAGGAGAACTTGGGATTCGGAAGGTCCTTGGTAAGGGAGTAATAGGTCGCTCCCCAGTCTTCGAACTTCATCGGCTTACGTTCATTTTTGCTGATTATCGATATTCTGGAAAGATTTTCCCTTTTCACTATACCGGCGAGTTCCACTTCGATCGCGTTCGCTATCTTTGCCAGGGCTCCAATGGTCGGTGAAGTCATTCCTCTCTCGATTTCGGACACGTGGGTGGCGGAAACTCCCGCCCTTGTCTCTACATCCTTCAGTGTCATACCCTTGGCAAGCCTGTACTTCTTAATACGCTCACCTATCATGGCGCTTTTTACCATCGGCAACCTTTCTTTTCCTTTTCTACAAGGAAAATGATCAAGCAACACGAACAGGAAATTTATTTTTATTTTTGAATATAATCAATTAAAATTCAATATTCAAATTATAAAAGAAATCGCTATGGCATCACCCCGATATTTATCCGAATATAATATAGACTTTGAAGATTATGTGGTATATATTCAGCGTGTTGGTTTTGTATGTCCTTCATTCTATTGGTTTTCCCTCAACGAAAGCATGATAGATGGAATCGGCGGGAAAAAAGATACTGGTTATCCGCTTCAGCTCTCTGGGTGATCTTATCCTTCTGCTTCCCCTTCTGGATACCCTCAAAGAGGGGTTTCCCGATTCCTCAATAGACCTGGTGACAAAGGAGAAATACAGGGAGATCTTCATCGGAAACAGAAATCTCAATAGTATATATACCCTTGAAAAGGGCAGCATCCTGTCCCTGATAAGGTTGAGAAAAATAATCGCTTCAAATAAATACGATATAATTATAGACGCTCACAACGTTATAAGAAGCAATATCATATATTATTCTGTTAAAGCCGGCTATAAAGTCAGAATCAAGAAAGACCAGCTTAAGAAGTATATGCTGATCAAACACAAGAAGAATCTTTACGGGGAAATAAAGACGCAGACCGGCAGGTACCTGGAGCTGGCTGAACGGCTGGGAATTAAAACCTCCGGAACCGTTTCAGATTATGAATTGCCTGAAAAATCCAGGGAAAAAGCACGCTCTCTGATGAACTCGGCCGGGCTGAAAGAAGGCCGGATAGTCGCTGTCGCCCCGGGAGCCAGGTGGGAGGCAAAGAGATGGCCTGTTGAAAATTTCTGCGCCCTGGCCTTTGAAATCAGCTCTGCGGGATTTGATCTGTTAATTGTCGGCGGTCCGGAAGAAGAAAACCTGGGAAGAAGGGTCGAGAAAGCCTCAACAGGAGCTAAACTGAATGCGGTAGGCGATATGAGTGTCCCTGAAACAGCGGCCGTTCTCGAGAGTTCCTCTCTTCTGGTGACCAACGACTCCGCCCTTCTGCATCTCTCAGAATCTGTGGGCACTCCGGTAATAGCTCTCTTTGGTCCGACAGTCAGGGAGTTCGGCTACTATCCGCGTCTTGAAGAAAGCGTTTCACTGGAGGTGGATTTGGAATGCCGGCCCTGCTCCCGCAACGGAGCCAGGCCTTGCCCGCTGGGAACAAGAGAATGCCTCAGATCGATAGATGCAGAAAGCGTTATGCAACGGGTGAAATCGTTTATGGAGAAGGCCTCTGTAAAAAGCGAAGCCCGGAATGGAGCGCCATGAATCTGGTCAGGTCCATCTATACGTTATTTACCTGTTCTTCACCTTTATTTGTCCGAATTGCGGGATTTTTCAATGAAAAAGCCGCCCGAAGCGCCAAAGCCAGAAGAGGCCTCAGAAAAAGATGGGCCTTCAAGGCCTCCAGCCTTGACAGGGATAAGAAACTGGTGTGGTTCCATGTCTCTTCGGTGGGAGAGTTTCTTCAGGCCGAACCGGTGATCAGGCTGCTATTCGAGAAGTTTGAAAAAGATATCGAGATCGCCCTGACCTTCTGCTCTCCTTCAGGCACGGACCAGTTCGACAAGTTCAGGGGCAGACTCGAGCCTGATACGATAGCTTTTGTAGACTGTCTTCCCTTTGACACCCCCTCTAACGCGAGGTTCTGCCTTGAAACCCTTCAGCCGCATCTTGTGGTTTACGTCAAATACGACCTGTGGCCGAACCTCATAACAGGGGCCGGCCGGGCTGGAATCGACCAGATTCTCATATCGGCCGCTCTGTCTCCCTCTTCCAAAAGGTTATGGCCCGTAGCGAGAAAGTTTTACGGACGGCTCTACGAACTCCTCTCATCGATTGCCGCTGTCAGCGGCGAGGACGCTGAAAGGCTCGCCAGGTATGCTCCCCGCGCCGAGATATCCGTAGCCGGCGATACGAAGTACGATCAGGTCGGCGAAAGGGTCTCCAACCCCTCACACCAATTTCCATCAGTACTTGAAGATTCGAGCCGTGATCATATTATCGCCGGAAGCACCTGGCCGGAGGACGAAGAACTTATAATTTCGGGATTTATGGGTATACTAGAAGACCACCCTGACACCCTTCTGATTCTGGCGCCACATGACCCCAGCGATAAAAGGCTGGAGGAGGTCGAAAGAAACCTGACCTCGAAGGGATTGTCCTTCGATCGCCTTTCTAAGCTTTTCAAACCGGATTCACCGCCTCCCCCGGTAATAATAGCGGACGGAGTCGGTTACCTGGCTGAACTCTACAGACTGGGCAAGCTTGCCTACGTGGGGGGAGGTTTTACCAGCGGCGTGCACAACACCCTGGAGCCTGTGGTCTACGGCCTGCCGGTCTTCTTCGGTCCCCGAATTGAAAATTCCAGAGAGGCTGTTTTGCTCGCGAAAATCGGAACCGGCATGATCGTGGAGTCCCCCGGTGAATTCGCCGAGAAAGCGGCGGAACTTCTCTTCGACAGGGACCTTCTCGAAAATAAGGGAGAAGCCGGACTGAATTTCATCGCCGAAAGCAGGGGAGCCTCTAGAAACTGCCTGAATCTGATCCTTGAATACATTCAGGACAATTAGGAATTATCCATATAACCCTCACCAGGCCGGCCTCCACCGGGCCGGCGGATTGAAAACAACTCCCGGCCATCTGATATTACCCTAGCGGCCTTCTTTTCAGTCGGCTGATATTATCTCGGTGGTCTTCTTAAATGAACGTAGTATAAAAAATACCAGAATAGAGACCAGCACGCCTACCACCGCGGGATCCACTGTCAAAAGTTTCCTTATGATCAATCTGAAACCTCCGGTGTCGATATAGCCCTGATAAAAGGTAAACCTGTAAGCTAATGTCACCGCGATGGCCGCCACCATAGAATATAGGATGTGCGAATTAAGCTGTCGGGACCTCTCCTGGTAGAACACACCCACCACCACAGGAAGGATTATCGCGGGGGCCCACAGGTGATAGGTAAAGAGCAGCAATCCGATTATATCAGACCAGAGAACGGCAATAAACACTGCGGCCAGGCCGAGTGAAGCCGAACATAGTCGTGCCAACTTGAGAGTCTTTCCATCCCCCTTGTCTTCCCATCCCAGCTGGTGCTCGAAAAGATCTTTGACGAATATCGCCGTGGATGAATTAAGGGCCGAATCGGCCGACGACATCACCGCCATAAGGAGGGCCCCTATTATCAATCCTCCGATGACCGGATTGTTCAATTTTCGTATGACCTGGGGCAGGGCCTGTTGGGGATCGATCTCCGGAAAATGTATCCTCGCGTAAAGGGCGATGAAAAATAGTACCACCGGAAAGAGAATAGCCAGGAAGAAGCCGACACCGGCTATGCCCAACTTGGTCTCCCTTATATTTTTGCCGACACAGTATCTGGTGGCGTATCCTGGAGCGAATGTCTCACCGAAAAGAAAAGCCAGGAAAGTGGTTACCAGAAACAGCCACCCCTTTCCCCCCTCCAGCATGAAAAACTCGGGTTTTACGGTGTCCCTGATAGATGCCCAGGATGTCACTATATCGGGAACACACCATATCAGGGTGATTATAAAACCGGCCAGAAGGATGACAAACTGGAACATGTCGGTATGAATGACAGCGAAAAGACCTCCGGCGGTGCTGTAGATCACCACCATGCTGCCTCCAGCTATTATCGCCCATCTCAGAACCTCCTGCGCGTCCGCGAAATCAGGAAGAATGGCCGCCAGGACGCTTCCGAACGCCGCCATCTGGGCGGCCACTATGAAAACCGAAAACAGAAGGGAAAGGATCAGCACCACGAAACGGGTTCTCTCTCCAAACCGGTGGCCGAAATACCCTGCTACCGTGTAGAGCTCCGCCTCTCTGAACCGGGGAGCCACAAATAACCCGCTGAATATGAAATGAAGATACCACCCTGTGGACACAAGGAGCATCAGGATGCCCCACTCGTATGTCTTCGCTATCGCGCCTATGGAGCATCCCCCGCCTATCACCGTGGCACCCATGGTGCAGAAAAGATAGAACCATCTGACGCTCCTTCCCGCGACCAGGAAATCATCTGTATCATCTATCTTCTTGGCCTTGGATACGCCCTTGATGAAGATGAAGACCATGTAGGCTGCGACTATTCCCCATAGAATCAGTCTGGAACTCATAGATCAAAATAGTGGTTCGGGTAAAATAGAGAACTCACGAAATAAACTAACGCCATAATTAAAGTGGAAGAGGCATCTCGAGCTTCTCTTTTCTCTTCAGCAGCTCTTTGAATTCCTCTATGGAAGGCTCCACCGTCTTTTGAACATATTCACTGCTCATAAGTCTCAACAATGCGGAGTAATTCAGATAAAACTCAATATATCCACCGACCTTCACCCCGGACGGATTCTCCCCTACGTTGACCACGGTTATATCGCTGCTCGCCCCGGCCACCCTGTACGAAGGGTTCTTCGGGGTGAGGCCATCCACATTGGTGTCGAGGGCTCCCACATTGACCAGGGCCCTGTAGCCCCTCTGCCCCGGTTCATAATCCTCCTCGATCCCGTTATCGAAAGGAGCTACGCTTCCCGTTTCAGCCGTGGTGGTAAGGCTCTTTTCCTTGACCTCTATGACCTCCGCTTTGAGAACGAAGGTGTCGTCCCTCAATCCCTTCAGGGTTCCCCCGTTTATGAGGTCCGATCCTAGAAAGACTCCTTCCCCCACCCTGAAATGATTGATTCCCTTGGGAAGGGTCTTTTCTATCACCAGCGGCAGGGTGGCCGTTGTTCCGGCCGATATCAGAGGCAGTTTCTTCTCGAACTTCAACTCCAGCAGTTCCCTGTAAAGCTTCAACTGCATGAACTGGTCGACGCTGGGAATGACCCCGGCCAGGCAGCCCAGGTTTGCTCCTATTCCTATGACTCTGATATTGGAGAGCTGAAAGACATCCTGATAGAATTTCACCAGGGAACCGGGTAGAATACCTTCTCTGAGATCTCCGAGCTCTATCATAATAATTATATTGTGGAGCTTGTCCTGCCTGCCGGCCTCTTTGTTCAGCTCGATTATGATCTCATACTCACTGTTCAGACTCACGTCAGAGTAGGCTATTATCTCTTCTATGGACGACATGCTGGGAACCCTTAGATACCAGGTTTCCAGATCGGGAACGAATTCCTTATAGGCTAGAAGGTTTCTGGGTCTTGATTCCCCTATCGATTTTACCCCGCTGGTCACCAGCGCCTCGAGAGTCTCAACGTGCCCGCAAAGCACCTTAGTCACAACCGTCCAGGAAGCGCCCTGCTGATTCATCCATTCATTGATAGCCACAAGATTGTGGTACATAGCTTCGAGATTGATAACCAGCTGGTTCATTTTGACTCCCCTTTATAATATCTCATATCAGCGTATTTGTTCACGAACCCAAGCCTTTCATACAAACGCTTCGCCGGATTATCATACTCAACGTGAAGGTTGACATCCCCGTCACAGCGCTCGATCGCCTCCATTATTATCTTTCCCCCTATACCCTTGCCGCGCTCATCCGGTTTGACCGCCACAAAAAGAAGCAGGTACTTTGGAACGTATCCCGACATATTGGTCTTCAACATAACCACCGCTCCGACGGGCTTTTCTTCCCTGCCGGCAAGCACTATGAATCCATCCCTGGCCTGGTCCGAGGAAAGGGCGTAATCTATTCCCTTTCTCACCTCTTCGACAGGGTCCTCAAAGGGCTTGAGACTCTCATGAAGAAATTCAGTCAGTTGATCGCGGTCTATCCACGAAGGAAAATCCCCGTCGCCTCTTAATTCATATATCTCTATCTTGTCTCTATCCGATTCGCTCATCCTTCATCCTTTCAAAAAGCACAGTTGTCATAATGAGCCGGATCTTCCCATCCGGAATCCCGCCGCTTGGGAATCAGGCGTTCATCATATCGGCGATCTTCCTCAGGGAAGAGTACAGCCTTTCCTTCTCATTTTCGTTCATCGCCTCTATTCTATTCTCGAATTCTTCGTTGAGCAGGGAGGGGGCCTTTTCAAGAGCATCGTTCGCGCTCTCGGTAAGATACACGTAAACCTTTCTTCTGTCGGTTTCAGGCCTCCGTCTCTTCACCAGACGCTTATCCGCCAGGCGGTCAATTATGCTGCTGACAGTGGCGGCGCTCAGACTTGCCTTACGGGCCAGCTCTCCTATTGAAACATCGCCTGCCCGCTCAAGCTCACGAAGTATTATCAGCTGTGGCAGTGTCAGCTTGTATTCACTGGATATCTTCTTTGAATGGATGGAAACGGCGTGAATGATCCTTCTCAGCAGACCCATTATATTTTCAGCGTGATCTTTCAACTGAATCTCCAGGCGCTTCACAGCTTCAGCGGCATTATCCCTGGCGCTTGAAACTCTATTAATAATTGGATATTTGTCGTAAAGAGTGTATAAACTTACTGATATTTAGTACACTTAATTTTAGAATACAAAATAACTTCATCCGCTTCAAGCATTAAAAAATTTATTTATCCGTCAACGGAATGCCCCGTCATACGTATTTGGAAATCAGGAATAGCTTTAACCAGCATGCCTATTCGCTGAAAACGCCCTTTATCCTGCCCCATGATCCAGATTCGGTATCTGATTCGGGATCGGTGGTCACAATATAGATATCGCATTGTTAGTGAAATTCTGCCCCTGTGGAAACATCCTATACCAGTTTTATTATTATTTCAAGGGTTTTGTCGAATACCCAGTTTGATCTGCCGAACATAAGACCCTTGAGAATCTCCCCTTAGCTTCGGGAATACACTTGCTGCCGACCCGCTTGAACAAAGCCTCGCTCATTGACATTCAGGGGGCCATAAATTATAATTATACGCAGGAGAGGAGAAGATGAAAACAATAAGAAGCAACCTTGTCTTGGTGGTCTTGTGCCTCTTCCTCTTTTCATCGGGATGCTACACCATTTTAAAACATCCGGAGATAGAGACCGACGCCTACCAGGCGGAGGAGTTCACCTCCTGCTATGACTGCCACACCGAATCTTTTTACGCGGGCTACCATACTCCCATGCCCTATCCGGATATGTGGGAAGAGTACTATATCGTTCCCTGGTGGTATAACGAGATTTACATCCACGAGACCGCGGTGGACGATGTGCCGGTCAGAAGCGTAATCGGTGAGAGGGTAATAAGGATGAGAAACGACGACACCATAATAAGTCCCATGAAATCCAGAAGCCGCGCTCCGGTGCCGCGCTCCGGGCAGGAGAACGATGACAGGTCGAAGAGGACCATTGAAGGAAGGTCCGAATCTGAAAAATCAAAAATAGAGCGCCGTTCGGTAAGAAGGTATGATAAGAGAAATATCAAAAGAGAGGATTCGAAAAGCGGAGAAGAGGACAAAAACGAAGGCAAAAGGAAATCCGGGCGAAGATGATTTTCTTTAACCAGATCAAAGCATCATGAAAGAGGGAATAAATTGAGCATAAGAAGAATCTTTATAGTGTCATTGCTGGTATCGATTCTGTCCCCGCCTGTTCATTCACAGACCTTCGGAGCCTTTCAACTGGACCGACTGAATCTGTTATCAACCGGCGGCTCCGGCTCAAGGCCCATGGGAATGGGGGGAGCCTATATCGCGGTCAGTGACGACGCTTTCGGGCTTCTCTACAATCCCGCCGGTCTGACCCAGATAAAGAAGAAGGAGATCTCCTTTGGAATAAACTATCTGAGCAGGGATATCGACACCAGATACCTGGGTGGAGGCAGTTCCAGCATTCCGGTCTCATCCACCGGGCTGGGACACCTTTCGGTGGTTTATCCATACCCCACCTACAGAGGAAGCCTGGTCCTGGGGTTTGGAATATTCCGGGTCGGGGATTCTGAGAAGGAATTTTATAAATCGGTATCCCGCCCCGATATCGGAGGAAGGATCGACAATTCCCTGATCCAGTCGGGGACGATATACCAGTACAGGTTCGGAGCGGGTGTGGATATCTCTCCCGGCATCGCTCTGGGAGGGAATCTGGTAGTATGGGACGAATCGGTCGATTTCACCGAAGACCTTTACTTCAGGGGAATGTTCGATTCAACCTATATCTTCACCGATGAAGGCTCCTCCGGCCTTGACGGGGTAAGCCTGGAGCTTGGTTTTCTGTTCAGACTGAGCCCTGGCCTGAGGGCGGGTCTTAAGATCACCAGCCCGGCCTGGCTTTCATACGACGGCGAGGCCTACGAGTACTATGACGGCAGCTGGCGGGATGGGACCCGGTGGACCACCGATCCCTACTACTATGTAACAGAGGATGAATACACACTTCCCATGAAATTCAGGGGCGGCCTCTCATATCAGTTCAGGAACGTTCTTCTTACCGCAGACGCCGAGTACTGCGACTATAACCAGACCAAGTACAACGGCCAGCGGATATACAACGAACTGGACCGGAGCAAGGAGCTGTTTAACAGCACTCTGGACTTCAACCTGGGAATCGAAGTGGCTATTCCCTTCTACCCGGTAAAGGTCCGGGGCGGGTATTCCTATATGCAGGGAAGAGTTACCGGATTTGAAGAGTTGGCGTATGTGGTTGATACGCCGGAGGAGTTCTTTATCGCCTCTGACTGGGGTTATTTCGATTCGGCGGGCGACAGGGAATTCTATTCATTCGGTGTGGGCGGGCTGATCGACAGGGTCCTCAAGGTCGACGTGAACTTCATATTCGGCGACTTCGAGAGGAAGAGTCCATTCCTGGAGGAAAGAACGGAAGTATTTCAAATGGCTATTTCAACCGCTTACCGGTTCTAGATTGCCCGCGGCCTGAAGCCGCCCTTTAATCGGTCTTTCTTTTAATACCTCTCAGTAGAGAAAGATAGGCGTCGTCCAGCCTGTAAAGGACCTCTTCGGAAAGCCCCCCTCCCACCTCGATTATACTGTTGTAATAGTCTTCTATATACCGGCATAAAAAGACATTCTGCCTCTCTATCTCATTTTCCACCAGCTTGAGGATTTCCTGCTTGTTCTTCAGAAATTCTTCGTTCTCCTCCTCTCCGACAACATTGTGGAAATAATCGTTAAGGATGTTGATCCAGTAGCTTTCGTACCTGCCCCCGTTGTCAAAGACGCAACCTGGTTCATCGACCAGGAAGCAGTAGCCGTAAACGAAATAAGAACAGTGAAGCATGCCCTTGAGAAAAAACCGCCTGAAACAATCCACGGTCATCTCATCCAGGCTGCAGGGAAGATCGCACTCCTCGCAGAGTGAAGCGGGGTCCGCTCCAAAGACAAAAGGAAAATCAGGTACTTTCTTTCTCATATTCAGCTTTCACGGTCTTTGGGAATCTATAAGTCACTGGGGGCCAGCTCGCCCCCCGAAAGTTTCTCCAGAGCCTCCTTGGCGGCCATCTGCTCCGCGTCCTTCTTGCTTTTTCCCCTTCCCTTTCCCTGAGTAATCCCTTCTATCTTGACTTCGATAAAGAAGATCTTGTCGTGATCCGGTCCCCTGGTCGATCTTATCAGGTATTCTGGATAGCTGCCGTGTGTGCGCTGAGTCCATTCCTGAAGTTCGCTCTTATAATTTATGTGATCCCTGTGTTCGATGAAATTTTGGATATCGCCGAGAATATGCCTTTCTATGAACCGCCTGGCCACTTCGAATCCACCGTCTATGTAAAGTGCTCCTATTAAAGCTTCCAGAACCGCGGCCTGAATAGAATCCTGCCCGTGTACTCCGCCCTTCTGGGCGTTATCACTCAGGATTATGTGTTCCTTCAGCTTGAGCTTTTCCGCTTTCTTGGACAGCACCCCCCGGCTTACCAGAAGAGATTTCTTCTTGGTGAGTTGCCCTTCGTTCTCCTTTGGAAATTTTTTCATCAGGTAATCGGTCGTGACCAGCCCCAGGACGCTGTCTCCCAGAAATTCAAGCCTTTCATAAGTCGTATTATCTCCTCCAGGGGGCAGCTCACCAAGTATCGAACTGTGGGTCAGCGCTTCTCTCAGGTTATCTCTTTTCTTAAAGGTGTAATCTATTTTGCCCTCAAGCCGGCCATATTTACAGCCTGGATCAGGTATTTTTGAAATGAATACACCCCTTAAAAAATCGATAGGATTAACCATGAGCAATGAGCGCCCCGCTAGCCGGTGAATTTCTTCAGCACTATACTGACGTTATGCCCCCCGAAACCAAAAGAATTACTTATGACGTAGCTCAAATCTTTCTCCCTGGCCTGAGGAACATGGTTCAGCCTGCAGTCATCTTCGATCTGTTCCAGGTTGGCGGTGGGCGGCATAACGCTCCTTTCGATGGCGATAGTAGAGATAATCATCTCCAGGCCTGCGGCTGCCCCAAGCAGATGCCCCGTAGTTGACTTGGTAGAACTTACCTCCACAGCCCCGTCCTCACCGAACACGGTCCGGATGGCCTCGGCTTCCGTCTTATCGTTGTACTGAGTGGAAGTCCCGTGAGCGTTTATATAGTCTATGTCCTCCGGCCTCAGCCCCGCGTCTCTCAGAGCCATCTTCATCGAACGCACCGCTCCCTCGCCGCCGGGGGAAGGCGAGGTCATGTGGTAGGCGTCTCCGGTCATCCCTATTCCTACTACCTCGGCGTGGATTTTCGCGCCCCTGGCCCTGGCGTGCTCCAGTTCTTCCATCATAACCAGGCCCGAACCCTCTGACATGACGAATCCATCCCTGCCGGCGTCGAACGGCCGGCTGGCTTTCAGCGGTTCGTCGTTACGGGTGGAAAGAGCTTTCATGGAGCAGAACCCTCCCAGAGCCATGGGGGAGATGGTGGCTTCCGCCCCACCGGCTACAGCCGCCTTGGAATACCCGTTTTTTATGATCAGGTAGGAGGTGGCGATCGCGTGCCCTCCCGAAGCGCAGGCTGAAACCGTGGTATAGTTCGGTCCCCTGAATCCATACCTTATCGATACCAGTCCGGAAACCATGTCCGATATCATCATCGGTATGAAAAAGGGGCTTATTCGGGAAGGCCCCCTGTTGAGATATCTTTCATGCTGGTCCTCAAAAGTCTTGATCCCCCCGATTCCGGAGCCGATAACGGTGGCCACTTGGTCGCCGTCTATACTGTCCAGATCGATATCCTTGACCAGCTCTTCCGCCGCGGCGACAGCCAGTTGCGAAAACCGGTCCATCCTCCTGGCTTCTTTTTTATCCATATAAGCGAAAGGGTCGAAATCCTTTACCTCTCCGCCTACCTGGCTGGAGTAATCGCTCACATCAAAAGCGCTTATCCTGTCGACGCCGGACTTTCCGGCCGATATATTTTCCCAGTTTTCCTCGACTGTCTTTCCACAGGGGCTTATAAGCCCCCTGCCTGTTACTACCACTCTGTTTCCAGCAGACATATCCTCCCCCATCATTATACTGGAAGCCGGGACTTCAAGCGATCCTCAGGGAAGATCGAAAGCAAGTTAACTTCCGTCGGAGAGGCCACAAGACCCCCCTCCGAATAAGAGATTACAGTTCGTCCCCGGCTGAAGATCTATTCCTGAACGTGGTCCTTGACATACTGAATCGCTTCTCCGACCTTGGTTATCTTCTCGGCTTCCTCATCCGGGATCTCCACGCCGAACTCCTCTTCCAGAGCCATGACCAGCTCCACTGTATCAAGCGAATCGGCTCCCAGATCGTCTATAAAAGAAGCCTCTTCCTTTATCTGGTCCTGATTTACCGACAACTGCTCTTCTATAACCTTCTTTACTCTCTCTTCCAATGCCATCTACTAACTAACCTCCTGTATCTGGTGCTTAGACCATCACCATTCCACCATCACAGTTGACAACCTGTCCTGTGATATAACTTCCCAGTTCTGAAACAAGAAAAAGCACAATAGCGGCGACATCTCTTCCCGACCCGAACCTCCCCAGCGGAATCTGCCCCCGCATCCTCTCCTTGGTTTCTTCCGGCAATACCTCCGTCATCGCCGTTTCGATAAAGCCGGGGGCTATGGCGTTGACCGTTATACCCCGGGGAGCCAGTTCCCTGGCTACCGATTTAGTGAATCCTATCAATCCGGCTTTGCTCGCCGCGTAATTGCTCTGTCCGGCGTTTCCCATAAGTCCGATTACCGAGGCGATGTTGACGATCCTTCCGAAGCGGTTGCGCAGCATATGCCTGGAAACAGCCTTCGTGAAATTATAAGCGCCGGTAAGATTTACCTTGATAACGCTTTCCCACTCCTCATCCTTCATCCTGAGAAGCAGATTATCTCTGGTTATCCCCGCGTTATTGACCAGAAAATCGACCCGGCCTCCCCAGTCCAGAACTTCCTGCGCGCACTTTGCGACGGCGTCAGAATCGGTGATATCGCATTCGAAGGCCTTCGAATCCACCCCGGCCTTCCTTACCCGGGAGACCGTTTCGGCGGCTCCTTCGGCATTCACGTCGATGACCGCTACATTCACTCCGGATTCGGCCAGCAATACAGAGATATCCCTGCCTATACCCCGCCCGGCTCCGGTAACAAGCGCCGTCTTTCCTTCCACGTCCAACATGATTTCCATCTTCTTTAACACAATATTTTTCGATGGTAAAGAACTTTATACGAAATCGACCGCTTCGGCAATGAGCTTTTTCAGTTCATCCGCTTTGCCCGCGGTCTTTACCGCGCGGGCCCTGTCTATCCTCTTCATGAGGCCCGCCAGAACCTTGCCCGGCCCTGCCTCTATTACTTCCCCCTTCCAGCGATTTAGCATCAGCTCCATAGAATCAGACCAGAGGACCGGATGGGTGAGCTGTTTGGAGAGCCCTTCAATTATCGCCTCCGAGCTCTTTACCGCTCGGGCGTCGGAGTTGCATATCACGTCTATTCGAGTATCACTGATATTGAAACTTTTTATGTAGGATACCAGTTCCTCCTCCGCTCCGGAAACCAGCGGTGAGTGAAAAGCCCCGCTGACCTTGAGTTGAACCGTCTTCCTGGCGCCTCTTTTCCCAGCGATATCCATGGCCCTTTGCACCGCTTCCACGTGGCCCGAAATGACTATCTGACCGGGGCAGTTTATATTAGCCGGCACTACGATCCGTCCGGAGCCGGATGCCTGGTTGCATATCCTCTCCACCGCGGTCCTTTCCATGCCTATTACCGCGGCCATGGTACCCGGCTCCTCCAGCCCCGCCTTGTACATAAGTTCTCCGCGTCTTCTTACTATCTTGAGCGCGTCCATGGAACTCAGGGCTCCGGCGGCCACCAGGGCTGAATATTCTCCCAGGCTGTGCCCGGCGGTTATGACAGGCTCTATGTCCGATTCCTCTTTCAGAACCTTAAGGACAGCGGCGCTGTGAAGCAGGATGGCGGGCTGGGCGTTCCTGGTCTGGGTGAGAATATCGGGGTCGCCCTCGAAACAGAGCTCCGATATCGAAAATCCCAGGACCTGGTCGGCTTCCCGGTAAAGATCCCTGACCGAGGAATACTCGTCGTAAAGATCCTTTCCCATTCCTACGTACTGTGATCCCTGTCCGGGAAATATCATCGCTGCCTTCATGATTCCAAGCTCCTTTATCATCAATCAGTATATTATATTAAATGATTTACTTCCTGAAAAGCACAGACCCCCAGGTAAGCCCTCCTCCAAAAGCGACCAACATGACCAGATCGCCTTTCTTTAGCTTTTTCTCTTCTTCTTCCAGTTCTCCCAGAGCTATGGGAATGCTGGCCGAGGAGGTGTTGCCTATCCTGTCTATATTTACTATGACCTGCTCTTTTTTAAGCTTCAGGCGTTTCCTGACTCCTTCGATAATTCTGATATTGGCCTGGTGCGGTATGAGAAAGTCGACGTCCTCTGTACCGTATCCCGCGCCCCGAAGAGCTTCGTGCGCGGCGTCCACCATAGCTCTGACCGCGTACTTGAATAGTCCGTCTCCCTTCATCTTTACGAACTGTTCCCTGTCCTTCAGTCTCTGTACGGTCAGAGGGCGCCGGGACCCTCCGCCCGGAAGGTAGAGAAGTTCGGTGTAAGATCCGTCGGACTGCATGAAGGTGGAAAGGATCCCTTCACCGTACGGGCAGGCTTCCACCACCACCGCGCCCGCTCCATCGCCGAACAGCACGCAGGTCTTTCTGTCAGTAAAATCAATTATACGGGAAAGCACTTCCGAGCCGATGACCAGGATCTTCTCCGCCTTTCCCGTAGCGATCATCGAATGGGCCGTGGCAAGTCCGTATATGAAGCCGGAGCAGGCGGCGGTGAGATCATAAGCCGCCGCTTTGGAGGCACCGAGCCTGTCCTGAAGAACACAGGCCGTGGATGGAAATATCATGTCGCTGGTAGCCGTGCCGACGATGATCTGGTCCAGCTCCCCGGCAGTGACACCGGCGTCTTCCATGGCCTTTATTGCCGCCTCATAGGCCAGGTCGCTGGCGGCCTGGCCCTCTTCCGCTATACGCCTCTCTCGAATACCCGTTCTGGTCAGTATCCATTCATCGGAGGTATCTACCATATTTTCCAGGTCGAAATTGGTAAGCACCTTTTCCGGTATATAATAACCTATTCCGGAAATCCGGGCGCCTCTTATTTTCCCGTTAACGCTCAACCGCGGCCCTCCCTCATACGGTTAATTATCTTGTCATTTACTCCGCTACCGACGAATTTTACCATGGCCAGCAGGCCGTTCTTGACAGCCCTGGAAGAACTGCCCCCGTGTCCTATAAATGTGGCCCCGTCTATTCCAAGAAGGGGCATCGCGCCGTACTCGGCGTAATCGAGCTTCTTTTTCAATCTGTTCATGGCCGGTTTCATAAAAACCGCGCCCACCCTGGGAAGCAAAGCCTTTCCGATCTCTTCCCTGAGAAGGCTGCTGATGTAAGAAACTATTCCTTCGGTGAACTTAAGCACCACGTTCCCCACAAAGCCTTCTGTCACCACAACATCCACACCCCCATCGAATATCCCCTTACCCTCCACGTTACCAATGAAATTCAGACCGCTGTCCTCCAGAAGGGTGAACGTCTCCCTGGCCAGCTCATTACCTTTGGAACTCTCTTCTCCGATATTCAGAAGACCCACTCGGGGATTCACTTTATCGAGAAAGCCTTCCGAGTAAATCGACCCCATATAGGCGAACTGTTGAAGATGATGGGGGTAGCAGTCGGAGTTGGCCCCTCCGTCAAGCAGCACCGTTCCGCCACCCCGGGTTGGAATGGTAATGGCTATGGCCGGCCTGCTTATACCGGGCAGGCGCCCCAGTGAAAGAAGCGAGGCCGCTACGGCGGCACCGGTGTTTCCGGCGCTGAACACAGCGTCCACCCTCCCTTCCCTGTGCTCCGTTATGGCAACCCAGATGGAAGAGTCCTTTTTCTTCCTTATCGCCGCCGCGGGACTTTCCGACATCCCGATCACCCCGGGAGCGTCGACAATATCCACGTGGCCGGAAGGATACCCCTTCCCCGAAAGGGCCCGCTCAATGTCATTTTTCCGGCCGACCAGCACCAGGTCGAATTTTCCATCCGCCGCTTTAACGGCTTCGATGCCGCCTTCGACCACCATTTCAGGGGCCCTGTCGCCGCCCATAGCGTCTACTGCTATTTTCATTATCTTCTCCGGATTCGGGATACACTCTTAAGAATTCGATACCGGAAGACCCGGTTAATAACCGTCGCGGTCTCTAGCTTTCCTCTTCCTCCGGTTTGAATACTTCCCGGCCGGCGTAGTATCCGCAATTGGGACATACCACGTGAGGCGGCTTCGGTTGGTGGCAATGTGAGCATTTTGTCACCGCAGGCCTTTCAGCCTTCCAGTGGGTTCTGCGCTTTCTCTTTTTCGATTTCGATGTCTTTCTTTTTGGTACGGCCATCAGATCACTCCCCGCTATCGGAATTTAATATCACGAGTTACTGTTAAAGATCTTCTTGAGAGGCTCCCATCTGGGGTCCCCGGTCTCTTTCTCGCAACGGCACTCCTCTTTATTGAGGTTTGCTCCGCAGACTGGACAAAGCCCCCGGCAATCTTCACTGCACAGTATCTTTATCGGAATTTCCAGAACCACTGCTTCCATGACCCTGGGAAAGATATTGTAGCAGTACTCTTCCTCGGAAGTCAGAACCACAAAATCATTCTCGCCCGCTCCGGAAGGGATCTCTCCCGAGAAACCTTCTCTCTGAAACACCATGTCCACCTGGGTATCTATCCGCAGCGCGCAATCCTCAAGGCACCTGTCGCATCTGCCTCTTACCCGGCACCCCACCTTCGCTTCCAGCAGATACCGGTTTCCCATCGAAGTCACCGCGGCTGTTACCGAAGCGTCACAGCCGTAATCTCCGAGCTCGGTTTCGAAAAGCCCGAAACTCTCGTGAAACTCAAATGTATTACGCCCCTCGACGTGTCCGAGATCGACCTGCATCTTAGGCGATTCTTCCCTCATAAAACAATTATATTAACCAGCGGAGAACACTATAGCAAGCTCTTTTTCCGCCGACTCCGCAGAGTCCGAGGCGTGTACGGCGTTCCTCTGCAGGCTGGTTCCGTAGATATACCTTATAGTTCCCGGATCCGCCTCGGCGGGATCAGTTGCCCCCACCAGGATCCTCAGCAATTTGATCCCGTTATCCTTTTTCAGCCTCAGGCCGATAACCTTCCCGGAGGTTATGTATGAAATCAGGTCATCAAAGAAAGGCTTTCCCCTGTGAATAGAGTAAAACCTCTCGGCCCGCTCCCGGTCGAACTCGAACTGCTTCATGTCGGCGACCTGAAAGCGGTTCTTTATCAGCAGGTCGATTATCTCACCCTGCTTGCCCGCTTCGACCGCTTCCGGTTTTATCATCAGAAAAGTCTCCGCCAATTTTTCTCCGTTTCTTTCTAATCCACTAGTTTCTTTACGATTTCCACGATCTGGGCCGGTGTAGCCGCTACTTCAACCCCTGCTTCCTCGAAAGCCTTTATCTTTTCGTCTGCCGTACCGGTGCCTCCGGTAACTATCGCTCCGGCGTGTCCCATCCGCTTTCCCGCAGGAGCCGTACGGCCGGCTATAAAAGCGGCCACCTTTTTGGAATAGCCGTTCTTTATGATCTCAGCGGCTTCTTCCTCGTCGCTGCCCCCTATCTCCCCTATAAGCACCACTACGCCGGTTCCTTCGTCGGCTCCGAAAAGATCCATCGCCTCCAGAAGATTGGTTCCCACAACCGGATCCCCGCCTATACCTATACAGGTCGACTGCCCGAAACCATTTATGGTCAGATGATGAACTATCTCGTAAGTCAGTGTACCGCTGCGTGAAATAACACCAACCGAACCCTGCTTATGAATCGATCCCGGCATTATGCCCACCTTGGCCCGTCCGGGAGATATCACTCCGGGGCTGTTCGGCCCTACCACCCTGGTACCGCGCTCTGCGGCGTAAGGCAAAACGCTTATCATGTCCTTTACCGGTATGCCCTCGGTTATGCACACCACCAGGTCCACTTCGGCGTCCGCCGCTTCAAATACGGCGTCGGCGGCGAAAGGGGCCGGGACGTAGACAACACTGGCGTTCGCGCCGGTCGATTCTACCGCTTCCCGCATCGAATCAAATATGGGAACTCCGTCCTCGGTCTTCCGCCCTCCCTTTCCGGGAGTAACCCCTCCCACCACCTTGGTCCCGTATTCGATCATCTGCCGGGCGTGGAAAGCTCCGTCCCTTCCGGTAATACCCTGTACTATCAATCTGGTATCTTCATTCACGAGAATACTCAAAGCGACCTCCCTTTCGCGCTTAATCCCGCGCCGCTTGAATGGCTTTCTTGACTCCGTCCTCCATGGACGTGGCGCCGATCAGCTCGGTGCCCTTTAAAATCTCAGCGGCTTCCTTCTCATTGGTCCCGGTCAGCCTTACCACCATGGGAAGATCGAGATTCATATCCCTCTTCGCCTTTATTATGCCTTGGGCCACGTCGTCGCATCTGGTAATACCTCCGAATATATTTACCAGTATCGATCTCACGTTCTTGTCCTGAAGAATGATCCTGAGCGCCGAGAGAACCTTTTCCGGGCTGGAACTGCCTCCTATATCAAGGAAATTCGCCGGTTCGGCTCCGAAATGCTTTACCATATCCATAGTGGCCATCGCCAGACCCGCTCCGTTCACGATGCACCCGACGTTACCTTCCAGCCTCACAAATGACAGTCCGGCCTCCCTTGCCGCCACCTCCCCCTGATCCTCGGAACCGGTATCCCGCAGTTCCGACATCTTCTTCTGCCTGAAAAGGGAACTGTCGTCTATGTTTATTTTAGCGTCGATCGCCCATACCTTTCCATCCGGGCTCTCCACCAGAGGATTGATCTCGGCGAGGGAGGCGTCGACCCCCATGAAAGCTTCATACAGCTTTCCAATGACAGCTCCTATCTGCTTCGCGACCTCTTTTTCTTCAGTCAGAAATGAAGTCATCTTTCTCAGCCGGAAAGGAAGGACTCCCACCGTTGGGTCTATTACGGTCTTCAGTATCTTCTCCGGGGTCTTCCTGGCCACCTCTTCGATATCCACTCCTCCCGATGGAGATACCATAATCATGGGTTTTCTGCTTCTTCGGTCGATGATCATGCCCGCGTAGAATTCCCTGGATATGTCGACCGCTCTGGCGACCAGGATCCTTCTGACCGTGTACCCCTTGATATCCATACCAAGTATCTTACCGGCCTTCTCCGATGCCTCCCTGGGGCTCGAGGCCAGCTTGACTCCTCCTGATTTTCCCCTGCCGCCGACCAGAACCTGGGCCTTGACCACCACCGGGCAACCGAGCTCTTCGGCCGCTCCGGCGGCTTCCTCCTGTCTGGTTATAAGTCTGCTTTCAGGAACGGGAAGTCCGTATCCGGAAAAAACGCCTCTAGCGTCAACTTCGTGAATCTTCAATTCGCATCACCGCCATCTTGATAAATAAGTTGTAATTAAAGCGTTCACCTGATAAAGTTTCTACTGCTTCATGTAATCCTTGAGTACATCCTTGAGGTCGGGACGTCCTATCTCGTCCAGATCGTATGTGACTCTCACTGACGGCTGAGGTATATCTATCACCCTGCCTAGGTCAATCGGAGTGCCGATGACCACCGAATCACAATCCACCTTTGAAATCGTGGTCTCCAGATCCTTTATCTGCTCATCCCCGTATCCCATGGCGGGAAGGAGGATTCCGATATCAGGATATCGCTGGAAGGTCCTGGCTATCTTCCCTTCGCAGAAGGGCCTGGGATCGACCAGATCGGCCGCTCCGTACTTGAGCGCCGCCATGACTCCCGCCCCGTATTTCATTCCGCCGTGAGTCAGGGTGGGGCCGTCTTCCACGCAGAGGACCCTCCTGTCCCTTATCAGATCGGGATCATCGGCTGTCACCGGTGAAGCGGCGTCGATGACGATGGCCCCGGGATTATACCGGCTGATGTTCTCCCTCACCTCTTCTATACCCTCCAGGTCCGCCGTGTCTATCTTGTTGATGACTATCACGTCAGCCATGAGAAGGTTGGTAAAGCCGGGATAATAGGCCAGTTCGTCGCCCGGCCTGTGTGGATCCACCACCACTATATTGAGATCCGGCTTGTAGAACGGCATGTCGTTATTACCGCCGTCCCAGAGTATTATGTCCGCCTCTTTCTCCGCCTCATCCAGAATAGTCTTGTAATCCACCCCGGAGTAGATTATTACTCCATTCACTATATGAGGTTCGTATTCTTCCATCTCCTCTATGGTACAGTCGTGTTTTTTGAGGTCCTCGATCGACCCGTATCTCTGAACCTTCTGCTTTACCAGGTCTCCGTAGGGCATGGGGTGCCTTATGGCGACAACTTTCCTGCCCGCGTCAGAGAGGATCTTGGCGATCTTCCTGGTCGTCTGGCTCTTACCGCATCCTGTCCTCACAGCGCATACCGATATCAGCGGTTTGGAGCTCTCGATCATGGTAGGAATCGAACCAGCCACAGTGAAATGCGCTCCATACGAGTTTACTTCCTGGCCCTTCTCCATGAGATACTGGTTGGAAACATCGCTGTAGGAAAAGAAAACCTCCTCGATCTTCCCGGCTTCGATGATCTCGCCAAGCTTCTCCTCGGGATAAATGGGTATGCCTTCCGGATAAAGTTTTCCGGCTAGCTCCGGTGGGTATTTTCTGTCTTCGATATCGGGAATCTGGGTCGCGGTGAAAGCCACCACTTCATAATCCTCGTTATCCCTGAACAAGGTGTTGAAATTATGAAAATCCCTTCCCGCTGCGCCCATTATCAGAATCTTTTTCTTCTCCATCTTAGACCGGCACCTCCGTTTTGAAATCAAGTCAGAAGAACTGTCGATTCACCTTCTTGAAATTCTCTTCAGCCCTTTATTCTCTTAATCAGATCGCTCGTGGAGTACCCTTCGAGCATCTCTATCCTTCTCACCTCCCCGCCACCCGCCAGAACCTGCTCGGCTCCCACTATATTCTCAAGGCCGTACTCGGCCCCCTTTACCAGAACGTCCGGGGCCAGGGCCTTGATGACTTCGAGCGGTGTATCTTCATTGAATATAGTAATGTAATCAACGGATTCAAGGTGTAAAAGTATAAAAGCCCTGTCATCCTCCCCGGTAAGGGGGCGGCCCTCGCCCTTTAGCCTTTTTACGGAGCTGTCGCCGTTTATCCCTACAACCAGGCAATCACCTGAGCCGCGGGCTTTCTCCAGAAGATCCACATGCCCCCTGTGAACAAGATCGAAACAGCCGTTGGTAAAAACGATTCTTTTTCCGCTGAGCCTCCGTCTCAGATCTCCGAGCTCCGAACGAGCGACCACCCTCTTTTCGTAATCTTTCAATGCAGTCTCCCCGCAAGTCTTGAAAAATCAATAAATGATCAGGAATCAAAATAAGCGCTTATTTCCTCGATTGTCACTGATGCGGTTCCCAGTTCCCTTACCACTATTCCAGCGGCCACATTGGCCAGTTCAATACTCTCCTCCAGTGTCGCTCCGGCCGCCACTGAGGCGCCCAGAACGCTTATCACAGTATCACCCGCTCCTGTCACATCATACACTTCGCTCGCCAGGGTGGGAAAATGCTCAGGATTATGACCCTTCCGGAAAAGGGTCATTCCCTCTTCACCCCTGGTCAGAAGGATGGCCCGCGCCTCCAGGTCCCCCAGCAGAGATTCTCCCACCTCCACCATATCTTCCTCCGTCCTTATCCTTCGGCCGTAAAAGCCGCCGGCCTCGGCCTTGTTCGGAGTTACCGCGTAAGCTCCCCGGTACAGGGAGAAATGGCCTTCCTTCGGATCGACCAGGATCGGAACTCCTCTGTCTGAGCAGCGTTTTCTGACATGGTTCATAAGGTTTTCGTTCACAACGCCTTTGCCGTAATCGGAAATGATTGCCGCATCGGAAATCCTCAGGACTTCATCCACTATGACGAGCAACTTTTCCAATACCTCCGCCCCGATCTTTCCATCCGTTTCGAAATCCGCTCTTACCACCTGCTGGTTATGAGCGACCACTCTTATTTTCTCAGTGGTTTTTCTGGATCGGTCCTCAACCAGATACTTTCTTTCTATTCCCAGCTTCTCCATCAGGTTCACCAGCCGGTCTTCCGCCGACACCGCTCCCACCACTCCAACCAGGGGAGCCCGGCATCCGAGTGAAACCAGATTATATGCGACATTAGCGGCTCCTCCCACCCTTGCGTCCGTCTTCTCCACCCTGACAACGGGAACCGGAGCCTCCGGGCTGATCCTTTCCACCAGGCCCCAGTAATACACATCCAGCATCAGATCTCCAATAACGGCGACCGATGCCTCCTTTATTCCGCTTGCGATCTCACTGAGTCTCTCGGCATTCAAATCAAGCACCTTTCCGGCCGGCCGAAATTGTAAATGAAGGATGTTCTGCCGGCCCTGAAGTTACTATGCCAGAATATGAGAATATACCGGCAAAACTGCGGGCAATCAAGAAATAGATGCCTTGAGGAATACTTTCGGACGGCTCGAATCCGGACCTCAAACATGCAGACACTCCATAAGGAACCGCTGAGAGCTGATTTTCTACTATTTTCCGCTCTCAAAGAGCCCTTCACCGGTTCTGAACTGCTTCCATATCCTTTCAAACCTCGAGAGGTACAGACCGTCGAAAAGCTCTCTCTTTTCGGGGAAGGCCTCCAGAACTCTGGAGCGAAAGGCGCGAATCCGGTTCTCAACGTCTATCTTCGGCATATCGGCGCGCAGTATCATATCCACTATTTCATCGGATTCCCTGCTGAAAGACTTCGCTCCGGCAAGGTCTCTCAACCTGGCCCTCTCCCCCTCGCTTCCGAATATCTCTTTTTCCAGTTTCTCCCAGTCGATTCTGGGCAGATCATTACTCATCTGTTGACCGCCTCCCTTCCATAAGTTAAGATTAGCAGAGTGTTTCTACTTATCCAATCGATTTAATTCGCCGTTCTGACCGGCGGCCTGAAAATATCAAGGAGTGGAAACGGTTAAATACCCGGAACAGTCCTGTTCACTGGACAGGCCCGGCCGCTGTGAGCTTGAGAAAGGAAAATAATGGAGAAAAGAAAACAGCAGATACCCGTCGAGCTTCCCGAAGATCAAGGGGAAGGGGTTTATTCGAACTTCGTTCTTACTTCGCACACCCCTTCCGAATTCATACTTGATTTCGCCCGAATGCTGCCCGGCCTTAAAAAGGCCAAGGTTCATTCGCGCATAGTCATGACTCCCCAGTCAGCCAAGTCGTTTCTTTCGGTACTCTCTCTGACTCTCGAAAAATACGAGGGTAAATTCGGCGAGATAGAGATAAAAGGGAAAAAGGGTAACGGCAACGTGATCGGATTTCAAACAGGCCCCGGGCAGGTAACCCCCAAAGAGGAAAAGAAAGAATAGGGCCTTTCGGGTTTACTCCCCTCTCAAACCCGGGCCGGGCGGCCTGGTCTTCCACCTTCTATGAGCCCAGAAATACTGGTGGGGGTGCACTCTGACAACTTCTTCGAGAGCCTTGGCGTGGGCCGCTGTAAGCCTTATGATTTCGCTCTCTTTTCCGGCTTCGGTCTTCACATCCAGGGGAGGAAGAAAAACGGCACGGTGGGTTTCGTCGCTGTGCCTGACAATATAGCAGAACAATAAGGGACATCCCGTCTTATAGGCGAACTGGGCCGCGCCGGGATACGTGGAAGAAGGAATACCGAAAAAATCCACGAATACTCCTGCTCTTCTGGCGTCCTGATCGGAGAGCATAGCCACCATCCGGTTCTTTTTAAGCGAGGAAAAGATACCCCTTAACGATACCCCTATCGGTATAGTGCCTATGCCCGCTCCTTCCCTCAGCCTGTTGATATAACGATCCACCAGCTGGTTGGTCTGCTCACCCACCAAGAAATCGACCGGAAGCCCGGAGGCGGCGGCCGCGGCGCCAAGAAGTTCCCAGCTGCCGAAATGTCCAGTGACGACTATTGCCCCCTTTCCCCCGGAAAGGGCCTTTCGGGCGTTCTCCATTCCCGAAAAAGATACCAGCCTGTCTATTCTTTCCGGTCCCAGGCGTCCCAGCGAAGCGAACTCCACCATCGATTTAGCGAAGTTGATGTAGGATCTTCTTCCGGTTCTGATCCTCTCTGTCGAATCCATCCGGTCTTTGAAAGCCCTCTTGAGATTATCAAGGGTAACCCCTCTTCTTATTCTGAAAATATCAAAAGCTAAAACACCCAGAAACCCTCCCAGCTTGACCGATAATCTGAAGGGCAGGACAGCGGGAAAGGCGGCAAGCAGGTAAACTCCTGCCAGTTCCAGTCTGTGCCTCAATCTCTTCCAGGCGGACATAAGGTCTCCTTGGTTATTCGACCGGAACCTTCCGGCTCCCCGTTCTTACTCGGCGGATAAAATTGTAAAAGGGCCGTCCGTCCGGTTAAATCATGAAATGAACCTGGCCAGCCGGCTCATTATTATCTCTACTGCGTTTTCCGGGCAAAGTTCGTGGCAGCACATGCAGTTCACGCAGTTTTCCGAATCGATGACGCATACTTTTCCGTCGAATGAAATCGCTTTCACCGGGCAGCTTTTCTCGCACAGGCGGCATCCCACGCAGGCGTCTTGGTTGATTTCCGGTCTCAGCCAAACGAGGGGAGAGACCAGCCTGGCCAGCACTCCCGGAATCATCCTGAGCTTCCAGTTCGAGGTCAGAACAAAATCTTCGGCCTTGAATCCCGCCCCGTCCCCGGTGATCCTTATATCTTCAATATCGGAGACACCCAAACCCAGTTCACCGGCGATCTTGGTGGTCTGGACCGTTCCTCTCTTAAAACCTATCATGTCCGCCGCCACAGCATCCACCGCCACAGCGTCTTTTCCAGCCAGAATAACCCCCAGTTTCTTAGGATCACCCGAACTCGGGCCGTTTCCTTCCATCGCCAGAACGGCATCCACTATATTTATATCCGGCTTGACAATTCCATATAATTCCACCAGCATCCGGGAAAATTCTCCGGGTTTCGGAAATTCCTTGTGAAGCTCCGATTTCCTGAATCCCGGCACGGCCCCGAACATGTTTTTCACCGCGCAGGTAAAAAGGGTCAGGGTGTGGGTCTTCAGCTTTCCGATATTGATCACGGCGTCCGCCTCCAGCACTGGTTTAGCCACGTGAAAAAGATACTTGCCGGATCTTATCTCCTTTGAGCCGGAAGCTTCGAAATTCACCATTTCGATTCCCGCTTTTTCCGCCATCGCCGCCATACCCGTGTTTTCCCAGACCCTCCTGACCCCCCTGAGAACCCCCCCGGGGCTGTCGCCGATAAAAGGAGTAGCTCCCGCCGCTCTTACCCTCTCGGCAACCGCCTTCACGATCATCGGATGAGTGGTAACGGCTCTTTCGGGTGCTTTTGCCGAGAGAAGATTGGGCTTGAGTAACACTCTGTCGCCCGGGCTGATGAGGCCTTCTATTCCGCCGATCTCGTCCAGGGCCTTACCGATTGCCCCCGAGACAGTGTCAGGGTCGTACTGTTCGCATCTGATTATCGAGACAGCCGCTGATTCAGAAACAGAATTAGTCAAGCATCCTTCCCTTCTGAAGACTTTCGACTCTGCAAAAATAAACCATGCCCGCTGAAGGAGCAACCCGCAATTTAAATGGCCTTGTCCCCCTGGATTCTAACACTCTAAGTCCTTCAGGGAAGAAAATTCATTTAAATGTGGCTGCCGGGCTCACCGCCACGCCGGGAAGAGGGCCCGGGCAGGGCGAATAATCCCGGCCCGCATGATATGCACATCCCTTTTATTTCCAGATCCAGCAGTATGTTCAAGGTTCTGCTGGAAGGCATGCCGGTCTCATCCACGATCTCGTCGATATGCCTCGGCTGAAGCCCCAGTACCTCCAGCGTCCTTTTCTGCTGATCGGACAGATTTTGATCAAGGGGCTGGCCCGCTTCCCGGCGGATATTCTTTCTAACACCGAAGGGGTAAATAAATTCAAGTATCTCGTCGGGGTCATCGACCAGCTGGGCTCCCTGCTTTATAAGACTATGAGGCCCCCTGCTTCCTTCAAACTCCACCGGCCCCGGAACGGCGTATACTTCCCTTCCCTGGTCCGCCGCCCATCCGGCGGTCAGGATCGCTCCGCTTCTTATTCCCGCCTCCACCACCATAACACCGCCGGAGAGGCCGCTGAGAATCCTGTTCCGGGAGGGAAAATGATGCTTCAAGGGAGGACAACCCAGAGGAAACTCGCTGAGAAGGCATCCGCTTCCAGCGATCTCCGCAGCAAGATAGGCGTTCTCGGGGGGATAGGGAACATCGATTCCGCAGCCCAGAACGGCGATAGTCTCGCTTTCAGCGTCCAGGGCCCCCTGATGAGCCGCGGTGTCTATCCCCCTTGCCATGCCGCTTACCACCACCAGGCCTCTTTCAGCGAATCTTTGAGCGAAACGGCGGGCGGTTATCCTTCCCCGGCGGCTGGCTTTCCTGGACCCCACCAGGCATATCCTCGGCTTTTCGTCTTTTGGAATACGGCCCAGGTAAAAGAGGACCGGGGGAGGCGACTGAATCTCTCTCAGCTTTTCTGGATAATTCCTCCCGGTAATGGTCAGCACGCCCAGTCTTCCCTTTTCTATAGCCTCGATATGCCGCGCGACAAACCTTTTGTCAAACCGGAAGATCCTCCTTCCTATCAATCTTTCCAGCTGAACTCTTCCTTTTCTGTCAACGATCATTCCCGCTACGGTTTCCAGCGGAATTCTCCCTGTGATCTTAACCCATACCGACGGGGGCACGTTCCGGGCCGATAGAAGCTTGAGCCACAGTTCAGCGTCATTGGAACACCACACATCACACCTCCAGTATCCTAGGACGACTGACAGCACGCTCTCGGCGTGGCTTATCGGTTGTCATTTTATGAAGTAACAACGGGCGGGACCACATCCACAACCCTTCCCTCCGACCCATTCTACCCTCCACGGGCCGCTGATATCAACAAAATTACCCGCGCCGGGTGCAGATTATCATACCTATGATTACAAAAAGTGATGGCTGACCGCTAGCTTTTTGCTCTCGAAGAAGCGCCCTTTCTTCCACTTCGCGGCTCCATGTGGATTCTCTTGGTGGGATAGGCAAAATCGATATCTTCCTCTGCGTTGAATCTTTTCAGTATGTCTTCCCATATCTTCTCGGAGCTGTCCCTTCGGCTGCGGGGATTGCACATATACCTGATTGTAAGCATGACTCCGCTCTCTTTCACAGAGGTATAGACCGTGGGGGAGAGCTTCTCGTAGTAGATCAGAAAACGCCCTTTGAGCCTGTTCAGCTGCTCCCTCGCTGAAGCGGAAAAGTGTTCGGCTTGTTCTGTTACCACATCCTGAAGGATCTTTTTGGCCTTCTTCCAGTCACTCTCGAAGGTCACCAGAACGGGTATCTCATTCCAGATATATTCCAGACCAGCGCTGAAGTTCGCTACCATGTCGGTAAAGACCCTGCCGTTGGGAATGTGAATGATTCTTCCGGTGGACTGGTCGGCGTCGACCCATCTGCCTATCTCTATGAGCGAGAACTGAAAAATCCTTACATCGATGACATCTCCCGCGTACTCGCCGACCTGAATCCTGTCACCCACCTCGAAAGGCTTTCTCCAGACAATGAATATCCAGGCGGCCAGATTCATGATGGGATCCTTCAGAGCCAGGACCAATCCCGCGGAGAGGATTCCAAGGAAGGTCATAAGGGCTTTGAGGCTCTCCAGCCAAATTCCGCCCACCAGAGCCAGCACTATGATCACCGTTATGTATCCTGACGTCTTCTGCCAGTTGTAACGGGATTTGAGATCACGGTTGCGCTTGAAGGCCAGGTGCAGCATCACCTTTCTTATGACCCACGCTCCGATCAGGATTAAAGCTGAAGTCAGTATCTTGTACTGAGTGGAAGGACTCAGTCCCAGACTGCTTTCAATCCAGTTTGTCAAGGCCTCCATATACGGAATCCTTTCCCCGGTTCGCGAAAAGTCTTGGTTACCGGCTTACCGGCAAAATCCCCCTGGTATACTTTTTTGAGGACTATTCCAGAGCTCCGACCTCTTTCTCGACCTCATCAAGTATCTCACAGGACCTGACCAGTTCCTTCATCCTGGTATGATCGGGATAAAGGGGCCTGTCCTCGTCGAGAAATTCCACGTGGCGTCTTATGACCTCTTTCGCCCTGGCAACTCCCTTTCCGAATTTATATTCACGGAAGTCCAGAGCCTGAGCCGCCGCCATGAGCTCTATACCCAGGACGCCATAGGCATTGTCCAGTATCTGAAAATTCTTGATGGCGGTATTCATTCCCATCGAAACGAAGTCCTCCTGGTCGGCTGCCGCCGGAATGGACTGAATGCAAGCCGGCATCGACAGGATCCTCTGTTCCACTATCTGCATGTCTGCGGTGTACTGGCTGAGCATCATTCCGGAGAACATTCCCGCGCCCTTGGTGAGGAAAGCGGGCAGGCCGACATTCAGCGCCGGATGGTTGAGCCTGTTCATCCTTCTCTCTGACATAACGCTCACCATGGTAACCGCCGCGCCAATCATATCCATGGGCAGCGAGACGGGGGATCCCTGGAAATTGGCGCCGGAAAGCTGAAGATCCCTCTCGGGGAAGAATACCGGATTGTCCCCCACTCCGTTCAATTCTACCTCGACCTGATCCCGGGCGAATTCCAGGGCGTCAAAGGCCGCGCCTATGACCTGGGGAGTGGAGCGCATCGAGTAAGCGTCCTGGACCTTGCATTTTATCTTGCCGCTTACCAGGTCGCCGCCTTCTATCAATTTCTGAATAGCCCTGGCGCACCTGACTGCTCCCTTGAAACCTCTCGCCTCGTGGAGTATCGGAGTGTACGGTTTCATGTTCGCCTTTAGAGCCTCCAGTGACATGGCGGCGCCTATTTCCGCCTGCCTGAGCCATTTTTCAGTGTCGTAAAGCATTATGGCACTCATCGCCGTTAGAAGATTCGAGCCGTTTATCGCGGCCAGCCCGTCCCGGGCCTTAAGCCCCGGAACAGGTATTCCAGCTCTGTCCAACGCCTCTTTTCCCTCGAGCAGCTCGCCCTTGTAGTAAGCCTGCCCCTCTCCAAGAAGAAGGAGGGCCATCTGGGACATCGGAGCGAGGTCACCGCACGCTCCGACCGAGCCTTTCTGGCAGACGTAAGGGGTGACTCCCCTGTTCAGCATCTCTGCCAGGGTCTGGGTGATTACAGGCCTGCAGCCGGAATTGCCATTGGCGTGAACGTTGATACGGCTTGCCATAGCGCCCCTGACGTATTCTATCGGAGCGGGATCTCCGATTCCCGCGGCGTGGTTATATATAAGGTATCTCTGAAACTGCTCCATCTGTTCGTCGTCCAGCACCACCTCTGAAAATTCACCTATGCCCGTGTTCACTCCGTACATGATCTCTCGAGCCTCGATCTTCTTCTCAAGCATGGCGCGGCATTTTTTCATCCTCTCCAGCGCATCGCCGGCCAGCTCCACTTTTTCCCCTCCTCTGGAAATCCTGACTAGTTTCTCGATGGTCAATCCTGAACCGGTTATTGTAATCGCCACGTCAACCTCCCGGTGACAACCGTTAAAATCAATCGAATACCCCGGCGCCGGCCCGGACCGTCTGGCGGTACAGCCAACTACCGGCCTAATAATAAATTACGCTTTTTACAACCGGGTGACACGGGGACAAGCGGCACCTGGAGCCAAGATGCTCTTGTTTCCGCTGTCCTTCGGCGCGTTCATCCGTTACATCATACTATAGTTATGTCATTAGCCCATCCTTGTCCATAAAAATCTCGAAAGGTAAAATATAAACGGGGCCGCCGTTAACCGGCGGGCCCCGAAAGGCTGAAGTCACGATTCAGAGCCATGAAGTTCATCCCGGGCCTCCAGCGCAAATCGCCACCGGCCATCAAACATCAGATGAATCGAAATCCCTGAACGATCTGCCGGTGGAAGTATGGTCCTTTAATCCTCCTCGCCCTCATCGGCTGGAGCGTGAGGGACCCTGGCTCCCAATTCCTTGTCCATCATAAGAAGGCCGTGCGGCGAATCCTTGACCATTTCCAGCTGCTGAAGCACCTTTGAAACTGAGGACTCTTCTTCGACCTGTTCGTCAACGAACCATTGCAGTAGGCTCTTGGAGGCGTAATCGCTCTCCTCTTCCGATAATTTTGCCAGCTTGTTAATCTCGCCGGTGATGTACTCCTCGTGCTTCATGGCCGCCTTGAAAGCTTCAACGGCCGATTTCCATTCCAGCTGAGGCTTCTCAACGGCTTCCAGCTCCACTCTTCCGCCCCGCTCCGCCAGATGATCGAAAAACTTCATTCCGTGAACCGCTTCCTCGAAAGCCTGGGCTCTCATCCATTGAGCTATACCGTCAAGCCCCTGGTCCAGGAAATATGCGGACATGGACAGATAGAGATAGGCGGAAAAAAGCTCTTTCTGAATCTGCTCGTTGAATGCCTTGCCGATTTTTTCAGGTATCATTCCGATAAACCTCCTTTGTCTGATTCTCAATCTTAACAGCCTGCCGATTAAATACGATTCGACTCCTTAATGGACCCCCCGGGAATGTGATTCCGATTCCCGGCAACCTTTCAGCATCTCAATAAGATCCAGGCGGTCGTGGTCGCATCTTATACCCAGCCTGGTCAGCGCAAAATCGTACTTTACCGGGTCATCCGGAGAGAACTCCGAAAACGCCCTGGTGATCTCAAGCGCCGTTTTCATACCCTTCTGGTTTCTGGAAGTAAATCCCAAAAGGCATGATAACCTGTACATGTGAACATCCAGCGGGATTATAAGCTGGGCCGCGGATATCTTTTTCCATCCCCCCGGATCGACACCGTCCTCACGTACCATCCATCTTAGAAACAGGTTAAGCCTTTTGCAGGCGCTTCCCCCGCATGAGTCGGGTAAAAACCCCTTTCTCATCCCTGCAATCCCGATTTCCGAAACAAAGCCGGACAACGCCTCAACCATGTCACCTCTTGAACCCTGTAAATTTCTGTGAAAACAGTTTTCAATCGACTGGTAGGTTTGAAGAATCCCTCTGATCCCATCCAGAAGAGCCGCGACCTCGTTTCCGCTTATCCATCTGTGCTTGAACCCTTTCAGGGCGGCGGCTACATTGAAGGGCCCACTTGAAAGCAGGTATTCCGCCGGCCGCTCGCCCATCACATCAAGGACCTCGCCCACGCTCCTCATAATCTGTTTCACGCCTCCGAAAGCGAGCGAAGATGCCACCATCGCCGCTACCTCACGGTCTATCACATCGGTGTAGTCATAAAGAAAGAGAAGAGGATCAGGATCGACATACCTGCGGTGGTTGTACCTCTCATAGATCCGGTCCAGATTGTCTGCCATTCTCTTTTTCATTTCCCGGTCCAAAGTTCGCCTCTCGTTCCATCGGGATCACAAACCGCCGGTGAGGGGGGTTGTGCCTGATACCGCGGCTGTTATGCAAAATACGCAAAACCAGTTACCGAAACAGAGAAACCGATTTCAGCGTCTTTTGAATTGAGCTGGGTAAAGTTCTACTTATCCAGAGAAAACTATACCTTTTCGAAATCCTCCTTGCCGGCCCCGCAATCCGGGCAGACCCAGTCGTCGGGCAGATCTTCAAACGCTGTGCCCGGTCCGACGGGGTACTCGGGATCTCCCTTTTCGGGATCATAAATATATCCGCATATCATGCATTCCCATTTATCCATCTCTCAAGCTCCTTTCAGCTTAATATTCTTTATCCTCAATCCTCCATGAAAGCGGTCGAATCCATATCGAACCAGTAAAATCCGCCTATGATGGCGTTCTTTTCCGCCAGCAGCAGATTGTAGTGCCCTTCTTCCTCTCTGGCCAGGTCAAGATAGAGCTCCCTGAGCCTGTCATCCTGGACTTGCCCGGCCTGCTGGCTGTAGAACCGGTTAGCCATCGATTCAGCCTCTATAGCTATATCCAGCGCCTTAACCGCGCCGGATTTCTCGTTTAGTCTTACTCCTTTTATCTCAGACTCTTCCAGCTCCTCCTTTCTGGATTCAAACTCCTCTCCATAGAGCTTTTTAAACCAGGATTCCAGCTTTTCCCGGTGAATCTTTTCGTCTTTCGCGATCTGAAGGAATTTTTCTCTGCCTTCAGGATTTACTATCTCTTCCGCTATGCGATTATAAAAATTGAATGCCCCTATCTCTCTGTAGATCGCCTTTCTCAGGGCTTCATATATTTCATCTTCTTTTACCGGCAAGATCTTACTCCTTTCAAAAAACGGGCCGCTCCGGTAGCCGGTATATCGCCTCTCGCTGCATATAATATTCCCCGGCGCAAAATCGGCATCCTGTTTAGCTCCTTCACCTGATTTACTGAATCAGTTTCCCGGTTTACGCCTCACTGGTGCTTTGTCTCGTGATAGTAAGCGTAGGTCAATGGCTCCTCATCCCTGAAAACCTGGCCGCCTACCACGTCTCCCACTAAAATATCGTGAGTCCCTGCGTTCAGCTTCCTGTCTTTCGAAACGACGCATTCGATATAACCTATAGCGTCCTTGTATACGGGGCAACCGGTCCTGCCCCTGATAACCGGCACGTTATTGAATTTGTCAAAATCCCTGCCGGACCTGTAGCCAAACCTTCTGACTATCCGCTGGTCATTCCTGCCCAGAATGGAAACGGCGAAAGACCAGCTTTTCTCTATGTATTCGTGGGTTAGATTCTTACGGTTTACGCCCGCCGCGAACCTGGGCGGATCGCTGGTTATCTGAAAGAATGTATTACATATCTGGCCGTTGGCCTTTTCGCCGTCGATCGAGCTTATCAGGTAGAGGCCGTAGCTGATCTTCCAGCAGGCCTCCACCACGCCGCCGAGCTCCTCCTCTGGAAACATGAACTTGTGCTCTCTCCTAAAGCACTTTCTGCCACCGCCGCACTTGGGGCACTTTTCCGGGGGAAAAGCGCCCACGGCGGCAAACCCGCACTCCTCGCATTTCCAATTTTGAGCTACCACTTAAGAACCCCTCGAATAAAAAATATTCGATTCAGCAGGGATGGGTGGCCGCCAGGAGATCTAAGCCATCCGGGTGTCTGGCAAGGACGCTGCGTTTCCGGTAATTCGATCCCTTCGGCCCACCCATCCCATCACCTGATTATCTTGTTCGGACTCTTCACAAAAAACACTTTCCGGTACTAGTAATTCTCGCCCAGAAGCTCAAAATGAGCCCGGGGATGAGCGCAGGCGGGGCATACCTTTGGAGCCTCTTCCCCCTCGTGCACGTAGCCGCAGTTGTCGCACTTCCACTTAACAGGTTTTTCTCTTTTGAAGACCCTGTCGTTTTCTATGTTCGCGAGAAGGTCCAGGTAGCGCTTCTCGTGCTGCTTCTCTGCGATAGCTATGTGGCGGAAAACATCCGCTATCTCTTCAAAACCTTCCTCTTCCGCTACCCGCGCGAAATCGGGATACATCTTTGTATGTTCGTGATTCTCGCCTGCGGCGGCGGCCTTAAGGTTGTCTGATGTGCATCCTATAACGCCCGCCGGATAACCCGCGCCGATCTCAACTTCCCCGCCTTCGAGAAACTTGAAAAGTCTCTTCGCGTGCTCCTTCTCGTTCCTGGCCGTCTCCTGAAAGATGTTGGATATCTGAACGTAGCCCTCTTTCTTGGCCTGTGACGCGAAGTAGTCGTACCTGTTTCTCGCCTGGGATTCGCCGGCGAATGCCGTTAGCAGATTCTTTTCGGTCTTGCTTCCCTTAAGGGACGCCATTACTGTACCTCCTCTGTTTCCGCGGCCATTCGATCTTCAACCGCCGCGTTATGCTGCTGTTATCCTGTTTTAAGTCCGTCCTTAATTAAACCCTACTTGCCGGATTCCTTGTTGGACCACAATCCGTGTATGTTGCAGTATTCCCTGGATGTCAAACCAGAATCGCATTCCTCGCAGATGAGAAAGTGGGTTCCGGGCTCCGAGCCGGGCTTCAGGAACTTCTTGTAGACCCTGCCTGAATCGCTTGATATCTCGATCCATTCTATATGGTGTTCGTCGGTCATGGGGTGGGGAGTGCTTCCCACTTCCACTTTGATCTCCCGGTCTTCCTTGGTCATAACGGGGACGTGCTTCTCGGTCTTGTAATCGGCTGTCTGCTCCTGCATCTTCTCCATCTCCTCGCCACAGCAGACCAGCTGTCCCTTACCACCGTGAAGCACTTCAACTATGTTGCCGCAGATGTCGCACTTGTAAACTTCCATTCTCTCAGCCATTAGAACCTCCTTTACTTTAGGGTTTTTATCCGGACATAGTCCGAATCATTCCGATTCCACCAAACCAGCCAGCTTCAAAGCGGCTTCCCTCGCTTCCTCCAGATCCTTATCCCCCGGCAGATAATTGATGTTTATTTTCTCCAGGGGAATATCCCATCCTATCCCTTTCAGGACCTCCTCTATATCACCGGCGGCCTGCCCCCCCCATCCGTAAGAACCGAAGGCCATTCCGAACCGGTCCCGGGGGCGAAGGCCCTTCAGATAGGTCAGGAATTTGCCAACCGTCGGAAGCATTCCGTTGTTAAGGGTGGGAGAGCCGACCATGATAAGCTTGGAATCAAGGATATCTGTCATTATGTCCGATATGTGAGATTTCTTGAGGTTCCTGAGAGTCACTTCCATTCCGGACTCCTCGATACCTTCGACCAGAGCGTGGGCGATCTTTTCAGTAGAGCCCCACATCGTGTCATATATCACTACCGCCCTTTCAGCGGCCTTGTTCGCCGCCCATCTTCTGTATTCAGCGATTATCTTCCCGACATATGACCTCCACACCAGGCCGTGGCTGGGCGCTATGATATCGATTTCGAGGCCTGAGATGGCCTTCAGAGCTTTCTGAACCTGTTTGCCGTAGGGCATCACAATATTGGCATAATACTTTGCCGCTTCCTCACGGGCTATATCCCAGCCTATAAGGTCGTCGTATCGTTCCGAACTCGCGATATGCTGTCCGAAGGCGTCGTTGGAAAAGATCACCCCGTCCTCTTTCGAATATGTAACCATGTTATCTGGCCAGTGAACCATGGGAGTCTCGACGAAGCTCAGAGACCTCTTTCCGATATCAATTGAATCCCCTGTTTTTACCGCTTTCAGCTTCGGTATGTCGCCGTAATGTTTCTTGAGCCCCTTCTCTCCCCTGGAAGATGTTATCACTTGAGCCCCGGTAGCGATCTCGAGAATACGCGGCAGTGAGCCGCTGTGGTCCATCTCCACATGGTTGGAAATAATATAATCTATTTCCGATGGATCGACTATGGAGCTGATTCTAGCCAGCATATCGCCGAAGAGATAATGCTTCACTGTATCTATCAGGACGGTTTTTTCGTCCATGATCAAGTATGAATTGTATGTCGAACCTCTTTCCGTGCTGTAGCCGTGAAAATCCCTCAGGTCCCAGTCTATCCCTCCGACCCAGTATATATTTTTCTTAAGCTCGAGAGCTTTCACTGCCTTCCCCCTCCTTAGACAAAATAATACTAATTCCCCTTTTTAACGCAATCGGCGCATACTCCGTAGAGATACGCCTGTACTTTCTCAACATTATGTCCCGCTGCATCGGCAGCTCTCATTATATTACAGTCATCGCAAGGGTCAACGAATATATCCACTATTCTCCCGCACTTCCCGCACAGCAGGTGATGATGTTCTTTCTCTCCAAGGTCAAAGCTCGACTCTCCCCTTTTCCTTATGGAAAGTTCGTTCAGCACTCCCTTCTCGCTTAACAGCTTCAGGGTTGAATAGACAGTCGCTTTTGAGATCGTCGGGTAATCAGGCCTCAGGTGCCTGAAGATCTCATCGGCTGTGGGATGATTCCTGTTACCGGCCAGAAAGTTTATGACGGCCATGCGTTGGGGCGTTAAAGTTACATCTTCTTCCCTTAGCTTCTTCAGAGTTCTATCCATAGTTGCATCTCCTAATAAATACACGAATCTATCATGGTTACAATATTGTAATAATTATAACTAGTCAAGAGAAAAATACAAATTTTAATATAATTGTAATCCGGATGTGCTTTTGCTCTGATATATATTCCTAAATTGAGCGATTTTATACATGAAAAATCCCACCCGATGAGTTAAGCTCTT
>CAZAUK010000006.1:0-134890 GCA_964488475.1 uncultured bacterium | reverse complement strand
ATACCGCCATATATAGATATAGCCGGAAACAACCCCAAAATCCTGTCAAGGATAATTTAAAAAAATAAAAAAGAAAAACGATACAGAATTTAAAAAAATCAGGTCAAAATAAATCGAGATGCCGAATATTCAGGTCAAAATGAAACACAGACGCTGCATCTTTCTGCCCTGTGGTTTAACATCAAGATCGTGGACTTTTATTTTGGCGGGAAAATATAGACTAGATATTTTTGCTTTCGGGATTACGATCAAGATCAAGGACTTTTCTTTTGACTGGGTGATAGAGAAATATCCTGTCGAATGGTGAAGAGTATTCCCGCTCAGTAATCTTGTCACAGATATTATATTTAGCATACGGTTCTTCAGCGGCTAGTACTATCAGAAGCCATGTCTCGGTGCATTCCTGCCTGAATCTGTTGATAGTCTCAGTATCATAATATTTGATCATCGCTTCAATGACAGCTGGTTTGATATCGTAATGCTTAAGTTTCGAGTCGGGATCAGGTTCTGAATCGTGTTTCTTCGGTGACATTGAGATTTTCAGGCTCAATACCTCCTCCGGAAAGACAATTATGGATTTAAGATCACTGGTTAATTTCTTTACCTCTTCATTTTCTGGAATGTTGTTCAAGATTAATTTGCAAAGTTCTTCCGAGAGTGCGTTCAACCTTTGCGGTAGAAGTTCTATGTCTTCTTTACAGACGATTTCTATTGTAAGGCTCTTTTTCTCGATCCGGTTTATCACCGATTCGATATTTTGTTTTATCCTGCTCTGAAGGATTCCGGATTTTCTTTTAATGGAAACAGTAGAATGCGGACCGCCGGAATATTCCATGTGAGATATTCCTATAATTCCTTCCCGTGATATTATCTTGAAGTCAACTGGGTCACCGCAGATGATCATACCCTCAGGGAATTCTTCACAATCCCTCTTGAACTGAAGCAGTTGATCCATCTTGTGTTCGTTGACAAGCAGATTGAAATTGAATATGTCCATATTTATACTGACCCCGCTCGAGTTCGAGAAATTCCTGGTTTAGTCTTTTTCGTTCCCCTGAGTGATATAAACCACCACTCGAAAAAAGATGTAATACTTTACGTTAACGAAATAAGCCACTTACAGGTTGAGCCTAACCAGGTAATATAGGTGTGTCAACACAAAAATCGGTCCTAAATCGGCAGGTGTGTTCAACCCGGATAGGGTGAGTGATCACAACCCGTCGTAAAATCAATGTTTCAGGACTATTGGGCAGCCGACAAAATATCGGTCCCTTTGGCCAATATTAGGAACTGTCAATCATCATGCCGCTCAGCCGAATTAGTCAAGAATTTACCTGTTAGAGTTCAATAGCATAAGAACCGCTTCAAAATATTTACCGTTTCAGTCGCGCTGAAAGGCCTCCAGATTATTTTCTTGACTAAGCCGCATCCCGCAAGCTGCCAAATATTTATATTGATTACTGAACGTTACTCCTTCACAATCAGGAGGGGGGAACAACCAGGAAGCGAAAATAGGGAGAAGCTCGTTTTGGCATATGTTCCTTTGCATGTTCACACTATAAACAGTCCCTATGCGGGAATGATGACACCACTCGAACTCGTCGAAGCGGCTTCGAGAAAGAATTTCTCAGCGGTGGCTATCACAGATCAATGGAACACCTATTCACATCATGAATTCAGCACTCTGGCGAAAGAATCCGGTATCAGGCCGGTACTTGGTATGGAGGCCTGCCACTCATCCCTGACCGGAAGAGAAGACCTCTACCATCTTACCCTTCTGGCGGAGGATGACCAAGGTTATGAGAATCTGCTTTCTCTTGAGGCCGGCCATTATCAAAAGAAAAATTCACGGTACGTGACAGAAAATGAGCTGGCTCGCTTCAGCGGTGGAATCATAGCACTCAGTGGGTCAATAAACGGAGAAGCCTCCCAGTCAGTTGTTCACGGCAATCTGGGCAGAGTAAAAAAAGTGGTTCAGAGGCTTCTTGAGATTTACGGAAAAAACAATTTCTTTATAGAACTAATGAGCCACAATAGCGAAAGGGAATGGTTTGTCTGCGAGAATATGACAGAGCTGGCCCGCAAAAGCGGTATCGCGACTGTGGTAACCAATAACGACAGGTTCGTGTCAAAAGATGAGTTCGAATATTTCGCCGCTCTCAGGAAGATGGCGAACGAGGATGAGAGACAGGAAGAGCGAAAAAGCTGGGAAGATTATTTTCTCAAAGAGAGAAAGGATCTGGAACCGTATTTTTATACAATCGAGCGGGCCCTGGACGCCTCCGGCGAAATCGCTGAACGATGCGAAGTGAAGCTCAGGAAGAATTACCGCCTGGATTTTTCCCCTTCTATCGATCCGGCGGACCGGCTGAGTGAAAAATGCTACAGGAGGCTGCAGCTTTCTTATTTCAATCTGCCGGCATCCGAACTTGAAGATCTAAAATCGAGTCTGACCTCCGAACTCGAATCAGCCAGAAACGAAAATATGAGCGGATTTATTCTATTTCTGGCCAAATTTTTCTACCGGTGCGCCAACCAAGGCATTCCCATCGAAATCGTGGGGGGGAACATTCAGGAGAGTTTTATAGCTTATCTTATGGGAATAACCCTTTTAAACCCGCTTGAAAACGGCCTGGTCTTTGAATGTTTCTGTCCCATGGAGGATTCCTCTTACCCATCACTTGAGTTCATAAAGGGAACTTCGAACAGGGAAGCCATATTCGACACTATAAGATCGATAATTCCGGACTGCGAGATATATTTCCACATGGTCAGGGAGGAGATGTCTTTCGCCAGAATAATAAGGGAGATTTGCCGAGTTCTGGGAGTTGAAAAGAGTGTAATAAAGGAGCTCTCGTCCGCGTTGAGTCAGGTTAAGAGAAACGCTGATCTTGCAGTGATGCTCGATGGTTCAAAACAGCTCTCCGCCATATACGGTGGCAACGGCTTGGTCAGAAAAGCTTTTCATATCGCCACCCATCTTAGGGGAAGGATAACCAGCTTCAACATGAATTCGGCCAGGGTGATAGTCCTTCCCAAGGCCGCGGCCGGGCAGATCGGCATAATCGCCGGCGAACCGGAAGAGAATTTCCTGATGTGCGATATGAATATCATAGATGAATGCGGAGGATGGTCTTTTTACCTGCACCGTTCTTATATCCTTACCGCGATAGTCAGGGCTCTGAGGACGATAGATATCTCAGAGGGTGGAAAGGGTGATTCCGAATCCGCCCTGGAGCGGATGGGCGACATCCCCCTGGACGACAGAGAGACCTACCATATGGTCAGCTCGGGAGATACAATCGGGGTATACCTTCTTGAGAGCCAGGGTATCAGGGATCTGGTAACCAAGATCAAGCCGGAGGATTTCGAGCAGCTGGTGAATGCGATATCACTCTACAGGCCTGCCCCCCTGGAAGGCGGGTTGTGGAAAACTTATGTGGAGGAAGAGAATAAGAAAGGTATGGTTTACCTTCCTCACAGTTTGCTAAAGCCGATTCTGGATAAAACCAGGGGCGTTCTGCTGTACCGTGAGCAGGTGCGAAGAATAATCGAGACAACGGCGGGTCTCAGGGGAAGGGATGAATTCGACGTGGAGGAGGCCCTGATTCAAAGGGAAAGTACGGAGCTCAGAAAAGCAAGGCTTAATTTCATCAGGGGCGCGATTGAGAAGGGGATAGACGAAAAAGGCGGCCAGAAGGTCTTTGATTTTCTTCTGAAAAACGTAAAGTACACTCACGACAAGTCACTGAGCAGTCCCAGGGCTTACCTCAGCTACAGGAGTGCTTTTCTGAAGGCCCATTATTTCAGGGATTATTTCGCCGCCCTGCTAGACGTGTACAGGGATTCACATGAAAGAAAGAAGAAGTATTCCGAATATCTCGAGGAGAAAGGAGGTTCAGTCCTGTCGGCCGACATAAACTCAAGTTACCAGGAATACATTGCCGAGAACGGTGATGTGAGAGCTCCTATGAGTGAAACAAAGGTCCTTTCGAGGGAGGAGGAGCTGAGTATAATAGAGGAGAGAGACAGTAGCGGGATATTCGAGTCGATCGAAGACTTTGTAGAAAGGTTGCCGGTCATCTCACAGCAGACCATACTGGAAATGATCGACAGAGGCCTGTTCGGCAGCCTGGGTGGTGATGAAGGGGGGATGAAGGATGAATGTATTCGAATCTTTGAGAGCAGGAAAATAGAGAAAAAGAGAGAGCCTCACCCCAGGCCGTCCGCTAATTCAAGAAGGAAAAAAGCGCCCGGCCAGCTTTCTCTTTTCGAAGATGATGATAATCAGCCGGGCTGAAAGTATTTTAAAGTTGACAATTTTATAAAGCATTGATATTTTGCAGCAGTCCAAAAGTGGCAATGACATACCGGCGTCCCCATCGTCTAGCCAGGACTAGGACACCGCCCTTTCACGGCGGCAACACGGGTTCGAATCCCGTTGGGGACGCCATTTTATATTCACCACAAATTATATCAAAACTTTTTCCGCTGATGACGTTCGTGGAACTTGAGCACCGCAGAAAGACCGCTGATAATATTATCCTGTGAATTTTATACGAAATAATTGGCAGATATGATAAAATGACGCGATAAGTAATTGTCATTCAACAAAGAAAAAAGTTCTGAGAGGGCTGGCGTTCAGCCTGCTGGGAACCGCCCTGTTGTTCATTATACTTTTAACCGCCGAATCTGATTCGCAAGTAGAAACGTTAAGAAGAGAGATTGATTTTCATCGAGAGTAACGGTAATTTCTTCAGTCTGAGCTGAAGGGTTGTCAGCGTCTTGGGGAGGTGCCAGGATGAAAGCGATGGTTCTGGATGGCATCAGGGACCTTCGACAGGATAGCAAACCATTAAAGCTTTTGGAGATGGACAAGCCCCGTCCCGAAGGGAGCGAGATCCTGGTGAAGGTCCTGGCATGCGGCGTATGCCACACAGAGCTGGATGAGATAGAAGGGCGCGCGGCGCCTCCGGCATACCCGGTGGTTCCAGGCCATGAGATAATCGGCAAGGTAGTGGAAAAGGGATCAAACGCCGGCAGATTTGAAATCGGCGACCGGGTGGGAATAGCCTGGATTTACTCTTCCTGCGGAAAGTGCAAATTCTGTGTCGACGGTAACGACAATCTGTGTGCTGAATTCAAAGCAACCGGGCGGGATGTCGACGGGGGGTACGCTGAATATACCAAGGTGGACGAATCATACGCCTACTCTATTCCCGGTTTTTTCAGCGATCTTCAGGCGGCCCCCCTGATGTGCGCTGGAGCGATCGGTTACAGGTCCCTCAATCTCACCGGAATAGAAAACGGCAAAAAGCTAGGGCTGACCGGATTCGGGGCTTCGGCCCACCTGGTTCTTAAGATGGCGGCATACCTATATCCGGATACCGATGTGTATGTTTTCGCCAGGAATAAGAAGGAGAGGGAATTCGCCCTCAAGCTGGGTGCGGTGTGGGCGGGCGATACCGCTGAAGAATCTCCCCGGAAGCTGGATTCTATAATAGACACCACGCCCGCCTGGAAGCCGGTGGTGGAAGCGCTCAAGAATCTTGACGCGGGAGGAAGACTGGTCATAAACGCGATAAGGAAAGAAGCGAGGGACAAGGATTATCTTCTGAATATAGATTACTCCACACATCTCTGGCACGAGAAAGAGATAAAGAGCGTGGCGAATGTATCTCGAAAAGATCCGGAAGAGTTTATAAAGCTCGCAGAAAAGATCCCGGTTATTCCGGAAGTGGAGGAATTTTCGCTGGAGGAGGCCAATCTAGCTCTTACCCAGCTCAAAAAAGGTATAATAAGAGGGGCGAAGGTGTTAAGAATCGGCTAGCGGGACCCTGGCCGATGGACGGATTTTTATAATAGAGCTGGCCGGGATGGTAGCGGGGTCAGATAAATGCCAGATCCAAGCCGGTTTCTAAAAAGGGCCGGCTCTGCTCACGATCGAGGCTTGGGCCGGCCCAGGTATTAACGGATTCTCTCAAATACGATCACCCGGACGGCTACTCGTAATTGATAACTTCAACCGGACAGTTGTCAGCCGATTCTTCGATACAATCCTCATAATCACTGAATTCGACGCCGTCTTTGACCACGGCTTCGTCGTCGACTTCGAACACCTCGGGACAGATCTCCTCGCAAAGGCCGCACGCGGTGCAGCCGTCCTCGATCCATACTCTGTCAATGGACATTTATTCACCTCCTGTGATCGAACCAGAGAAGATTGAAGCATCGCTTGACTTAAATATCAAGATATCTTTTTATAAAATTATTTCGTGGGGAAATATACATTTTTAAGCGAACCCTGTGAATATAATTTTTATAATTATCTGAAAGTTTCTTCTATGCGTTAACTGACCACAGAAACAGTCAACCACTGGGAGAGTGGCAATGCGAGAAGAGGAACGGAAAGATGCCGGCTCGAAGAAGGACGAGGAAAATCAGGGAAGGGGAGGTTCCAGCGGAAGTCAGGAAAACCGATCCCGCCATGGGCCAGACTCCAGCCAGGGTCATCGTACCCACTGGAAAGATCAAGTCCGCAGCGGTCGTCGATCTGCTCGGAGCGAGCAGTCACCTGAAAGCCATCACACCACCGAGGATAATCACTCCTCGGCAGATGATCGTTCCTCGGCAGGTGATCACTCCTCGGCGGATGATCTTTCCTCGGCGGATGATCGCTCCTCGGCGGGTGATCGCTCCTCGGCAGGTGATCACTCCTCGGCGGATGATCACTCCGATGAAGGTCGTCACTCCAGAATGATAATGGATTTTAAAAAGAGATTCCGGGTATCCCTTTTATTAACCCTTCCCGTTCTGGTTCTTTCACCGATGGTTCAGGATCTTCTCGGGTTCAGAGTGACGTTCAGGTTCGATCAGTATCTTCTCTTTATCTTCTCTACCGCCATCTATATTTACGGGGGCTGGCCGTTCCTAAGCGGTATGGCCAGGGAGATGAAAGAGAAACAACCGGGAATGATGACCCTGATAGCAGTTGCCGTAACGGTGGCCTGGGCCTACAGCAGCGCCACGGTCATGGGTGTCGAGGGAAGGACATTCTTCTGGGAGCTGGCAACACTGATAGACGTTATGCTCCTGGGACATTGGATAGAGATGAGATCGGTCATGGGGGCTTCCAGTTCGCTAAAGTCCCTGGTGGAGATGGTGCCATCCAACGCGCACCGCCTGACAGACGGCAAGACGGAAAAGGTGGGGGTTGAGGAGCTGCAGAAGGGAGATACGGTATTGGTAAGACCGGGTGAAAGCATTCCGGTGGATGGGGTGATAAGGGAAGGCGAGAGCAACGTGGACGAATCACTGGTTACCGGTGAATCGAAGCCTGTACGTAAAAAAGAGGGAGATGATGTTACCGGCGGTACCATAAACGGAAAGGGAGCGATCAAGGTAGAAGTGAAAGAGGCGGGGGACGAAGCTTACCTGAGCAAGGTCGTGGATATGGTGAAAGAGGCCCAGGAGAAGAAATCAAAGACTCAGCTTCTGGCCGACCGGATAGCCTTCTGGCTCACCATAACCGCTCTGGCCGTAGGGTTCGCTACACTGGCCGCCTGGATTGTCATCGGAAAACCGTTTGTTTTCGCGCTGGAACGCATGGCGACCGTCATGGTTATCACCTGCCCCCACGCGCTGGGCCTGGCCGTACCGCTGGTGGTCGCTATCTCCACGACCCTGTCAGCCCGAAGAGGGCTTCTAATCAGGAACCGGACATCGTTCGAGAACTCAAGAAAGATCACGCTGCTCGCCCTGGACAAGACAGGGACTTTGACCAAGGGGGTTTTCGGAGTCAACGGATTCAGGAGTGTGGGGGAGGGTTACGAAGATGAGAAGATTTTAAGGTACGCGGGAGCTCTGGAGTCGAATTCAGAACATCCGATAGGTGAGGGTATTGTAAAAAAACTTCAGGAGCTGGAACTGGATGTTCCGGAAAGCTCTGAATTCGAAGCTTTAAGCGGACGGGGCGTAAGAGGGGTAGTCGAAGGTAAGAAGGTGGCGGTGGTCAGCCCTGAATATATCGAAAGCCTCGATCTTGAAATACCAGAAGGGGCGGCGGGAAACTCCAGGGAGACTGTGGTGTTCGTGATGATAGAAGAGAGCGTGGTAGGCTATGTAACCCTGTCAGACGAGATACGCCCCGAGTCTTACAGGGCGGTCGAGATCCTTAAGGAAAACGGGTTGAAACTATACATGATAACCGGAGACAACGAAGAAGTGGCCAAGAGCGTCAGTGAAGAGCTGGGGCTGGATGGTTATTTCGCCCAGATACTTCCGGACAAGAAATTAGAAAAGATAAGGGAGTTTCAGAGCCAGGGAGAATTCGTCGCCATGACCGGTGACGGAATAAACGACGCCCCGGCATTGGCCGCGGCAGACGTGGGAATAGCGGTAGGTTCGGGAACGGACGTCGCCGCCGAAACGGCGGACATAATTCTGGTCAACAGCAATCCGCTTGATATATCGGCCCTGATATCATTTGGAAAAGCCACCTACAGGAAGATAATTCAGAATTTTATCTGGGCGGCTGGATATAACGTTGTAGCGATTCCCCTGGCCGCGGGCGTGCTCTACGGAGCGGGGGTGGTAATCTCACCGGCCGTGGGAGCGATTCTTATGAGCGCCAGTACGGTAATAGTGGCCATAAACGCCCAGCTTCTCAAAAAATCCGCATCCGTAATGGAAAATTGAGGGTAATCCTGTGAAGCGGGGACCAGCGCCGCGAACAGCCGGAATACCGCCCTGATTCAGCGGGTCAGATCAAGTTCCGCTGAATACGGCAGCCTCCCGCAGTCTGTTTTCCAAGAGCGCCCTTTTAACCGGTCAGTATCAACTAATTTTATTCATTCTGTCTTAAAATGGCAATTACCTCTGGAAAAACAGTTTCTGATATGCAAATATATACGGAATGAAAAAGCAGTCCCGGAAACGGGATAGTCCCAGCACCATTTCCGGGGTGTATGTTTGAATTCGTGAATTTGATGATCGGCACATACCGGGAGGTTGAATTGACGCGAAGAAAGATAAATATCGCATTGTTATTCATAATTGTCGCGGTGTTTGTTCTCTCTCCGATGGCCGGTGTAGCGGTCTCTGGAGGGGTGGAGCCGGACTGGATGAAGGAAAAGAGGATGGAAATCGAAAAGAAACTGGTCAAGAAATTCGGCGAAGCCCAGAGAGAGAGGATAGACCGGGGGCTGGAGCAGGCCGGGGCGCTCTGGAGAGAAAACGACGGTGACGGATCCGTATTCGAGGATTTCGTGATGAATAACTACGCCGGCACAGAGCAGATGCGTGATGAGATGCTGGAGAGATTCCAGTATATCCTGGAACAGGCCGACGGCCACATGAACCAGCTGACCCTGGCGCTGAAGAGGCAGGCCGATCTCGATATAGGGCCGGTCTACAAATTTGATTACATCTTCTCCGGTTACAATCCTGGTTCTCACATAATGGAGGATTTTTTCGATAACAAGCTTGCTTTCGCGGTCCTCCTCAATTTTCCCGTGACCACACTGAAGGAGCGCCTGGAAAAGGGAAAAGGCTGGACAAGAAGAGAATGGGCCGAAGTGAGGCTTGCCCAGAAATTTTCGACAAGAATTCCCGCCAAGGTCAAGCTTGAGATCGCGGAAGCGGCCGGTGAATCGGATAATTATATAGCGGGATACAATATATGGATGCACCATCTTCTGACCGAAGGAGGGGACAGGCTCTTCCCTCCCAGAATGCGGCTCCTATCCCACTGGAATCTCCGGGACCAGATCAAGGCGGATTACCAGCTCGGGGAAAAAGGACTTCAGAAACAGCGAGTGATCCAAAAGGTGATGGAAAGGATAGTCGACCAGACTATTCCGGAGACGGTTATCGACAATCCTTACGTCGACTGGAACCCCTATACCAATAAAGTGGCCGCGGCTGAGGTCAACGATTCGGGACAGGATGTTCCGGAAGAGATCGACACCGGCGCGGAAAGGGAGCCGGATACCCGGTACCGGATGCTTTTGAATACCTTCAGGGCGCTTAGAAAGGCTGATCCCTATTCACCATCCGCTCCGACTCATATCGACCGGAGATTTGACCTTGACCGGGAGATACCCGAGGAAAGGGCGCGGCAGATGCTGGTGGACGTTGTATCTTCCCCTATGGTCAAGGAAGTATCTGAAATAATCGGGAAGAGGCTGGGCCGTAAGCTGGAACCATTTGACATCTGGTACAACGGGTTCAGGACTCAGGAAGACGTCAGTGAAAAGAAACTGGATTCTATGGTCAAGAAGAGGTATCCCACCGCCCGGGCCTACCAGGAAGACATTCCGAACATGCTTCAGAAGCTGGACTTCACTCCGGAGACGGCCAGCTATCTGGCGGATAACATAGTGGTGGAGCCTGCCAGGGGGTCGGGCCACGCCTGGGGGGCGGAGATGCGCTCCGGAAAGGCCCATCTGAGAACCAGGGTCGGTGAAGACGGAATGGATTACAAGGGTTTCAACATCGCGGTCCACGAGATGGGCCACAACGTCGAACAGGTTTTCACTCTCAAGAATGTCGATTATACCCTGCTCAAGGGAGTTCCCAATACCGCTTTCACGGAAGCTTTCGCGTTCATCTTCCAGGCCAGGGACCTTATGCTTCTGGGGGTGGAGAAGGAGCTTTCCCCCCGGCGGGAAGCTATGAAGGCGCTGGACGATTTCTGGGGGACCTACGAGATCGCCGGTGTTTCGCTGGTCGATATGGATATATGGCACTGGATGTACGATCATCCTCAGGCGACTCCCGACGAACTCAGGGAGGCTGTTCTTGATATCTCAAAGAATGTGTGGAATGAATATTACGCGCCCGTATTTGGGATAGAGGATGTCTATCTTCTCGCGATCTACTCGCATATAATCCATTCATACCTTTATACTCCCGATTATCCTATTGGTCAGATGATCGCGACCCAGGTGGAAAGGCAGATGAAGAAAGCCGGTAATATCGGAGCTGAATTCGAGAGGATGGCGGTTATAGGCAGAGTGACCCCGGATATGTGGATGAAGAACGCAGCTGGAGAGCCGGTAGGCGCGGGAGCGATGCTAAAAGCCGCCAGGGAGGCGATCGACGTCCTGAAGTAAGACAAAAGAGTGCTTGCAGGATCGCGGTTCGGCCTTTAACTTGCAGCTTGAAAATATGGTTAAACCGCTGGAATGAGTTTGATAGATTCGAACAAGTCAGACCGTTGGAATGAGTTTGATAGGTTCGAACAAGTCAGACCGCTGGAATGAGTTTGATAGGTTCGAACAAGTCAGACCGCTGGTTGCGGCATCGTGGCAAAACGAAAGTAGAGGCTATTTATGACAGCGTCTTCTAAAAACGGCATACTGGTAACGGGATCTCTCGGGCAGATCGGTTCCGAGCTGGCCGGGGCGTTGAGCGAGCGATACGGGTCAGAAAAAGTAGTGCTGGGGGACAAATTGCCCGACAGGGACGAAACCCTGTCCGGGTTCGGCAGGTTTGTCCGTTTTGACGTACTCTCGGCCGATGATTTCAGGAAAGTGGTGGCGGACTACGACATAGGGAAGATCTACCATTTGGCCGCTCTTCTTTCAGCGGTGGCGGAGGAAAAGCCCCTGAAGGCCTGGAAAGTCAACATAAGCGGCCTTATGAACGCCCTCGAGATCTCCAGGAGTGAGGGGTGTTCACTCTTCGTGCCCAGTTCGATCGGAGCTTTCGGTCCGAGCACTCCACTTGATAACACACCCCAGGAAACGGTAATGAGGCCCAACTCCATGTACGGCATAACCAAGGTCTCAGGGGAGCTGCTCTGCGATTATTACCACGAGAAGTACGGCGTCGATACCAGGGGAGTGAGATACCCCGGAATCATATCCAATCTTACCCTCCCCGGCGGAGGGACGACCGACTATGCCGTCGAGATCTTCTACGCCGCGGTTACAGAGGGAAGGTATACATGCTATCTTAAGGAAGATACCTACCTGGACATGATGTATATGCCGGACGCTATAAAGGCCGCGCTGGACATCATGGAGGCCGACGGGAATTCCCTGAAACACAGAAACGCTTATAACGTAACGGCTATGCATTTCACCCCCCGACAACTGGCTGAAGCCATAAGGAAAGAGATGCCGGATTTCGAGATCGAATACAGTATCGATCCGGTTCGCCAGAGTATCGCCGATTCCTGGCCTAATTACATGGATGACAGCAGCGCCAGGAAGGAATGGGGATGGAAGCCGGATTACGACATAGAGAAGATGACAGAGGATATGCTTCGAACCTTAAAAGCGAGAGAGAAAAAGGGTCCTTTGAATTATAAATAGCAAAAGATGCGGTGGGATAAGCGCTTTCGATGGGATAGGAAAGAAGCTGGAAGTCATTTGAGCACGCTGAAAGTCAGTCCCGCCAGAATCGCTTTAGAAAGATCGTGGCAAAGTTAAGACCGCGGAGGGATTAAATCTAACGGGAGGCATGAATGGATAGCGGAACATTCTCAATCCTTTCCAGGATCATACCGGCAGTAGGCATCCTGGGGATAATCATGGCGATCGCGACCTATTTCAGCGTCAGAAAGAAGCCGGCCGGCGACGAGCTCATGCAAAAGATCGCCGGCAAGATCCACCGGGGGGCTTTTATATTCCTGAAGAGGGAGTACCAGATAATAGCGTTATTTATCGTCCTCGTGTTCGTTGTTCTAACTTTCGCCTTAAGCGTCCAGACCGCTCTGGCTTTCCTCTTCGGAGCGATATGTTCGATGGTGGCTGGAGTCCTGGGAATGGAAGCCGCCACCAGAAGCAGCGTTCGAGCCTGCCAGGGGGCCAAGGACGGAGGGATCTCCAGAGCTCTTTCCATAGCTTTCAGCGGCGGTTCGGTTATGGGAATAATAGTTGCCGCGCTGGGCGTGGTCGGCCTGGGATTCTACTTCCTTTTTACCAAAGATCCCAAGATAATCAACGGATTCGCGATGGGAGCGAGCTCCATAGCGCTGTTCGCCAGGGTAGGGGGCGGAGTGTACACCAAGAGCGCCGACGTGGGGGCTGACCTGGTGGGAAAGATAGAAGCAGGAATTCCGGAAGATGACCCCCGGAATCCCGGCGTTATAGCCGATAATGTCGGCGATAACGTGGGGGACACCGCGGGAATGGGAGCTGACCTGTTCGAAAGCTACGTGGGAAGCGTGGTTGCCACCATGGCGATAGGGGCCAGCCTTTCGAGTGTGGACAGCGTGATGTGGATGCTTTTGCCTCTGACTTTGATCGCCATAGGACTGATAGCCTCGATACTGGGCATATTCTCCATAAGCGGACTCAAGAAAGCCGGGCCTCAATCCGCGTTGAGGTACAGTACCTATATCAGCGGAATTATCTTCATTGCCGGCGCGTATTTCGCGATTAAATCGATAGTAGGGGTCCTGGATCCTTTCTGGGCCGTTCTATCCGGCATAATAGCCGGAATCCTCATAGGGCTGGAAAGTGAGTATTTCACTTCCGGCCCCCCGGTAAGAACGGTCGGCATGGCCAGTGAGACCGGCCCGGCTACAACCATAATAACCGGTTTGGCGGTGGGACTTCAGAGTACCATTCTGCCGATAATCACCCTGGTCCTGGCCATGTACATATCCTATAACTTCGGAGGCGGCCTTTACGGAATAGCTATATCGGCGGTGGGAATGTTATCTACAATAGGCATAGTGATGTCTTCCGATTCATACGGGCCGATAGCCGACAACGCGGGCGGAATAGCCGAAATGTCAGGCGCGGGACCAGAGATCAGAAAGGTCACCGACAGGCTTGATTCGATCGGTAACACCACCGCGGCTATAGGAAAGGGCTTCGCTCTCGGCTCGGCCGCCCTTACGGCACTGGCTCTGTTCAGCGCGTACCAGAAGACGGTGGGGATCGATTCGATAAACCTATCCTCCGCCACCACGGTGATCGGGTTGTTCCTGGGCGCGATGATGCCTTTCATGATCGCGGCTATGACCATGAAAAGCGTAGGCAGGGCGGCCAACAAGATGGTCAAGGAGATAAGAAGGCAGTTCAGGGAGATAACCGGACTGATGGAGGGAGAAGCTGAACCCGACGAGGAAAGGTGCATCGATATCGTGACCAAGGCAGCTCTTAAAGAGATGGTGCTGCCCGGGGTAATTGCCATAGTCGCTCCTCTGATAGTCGGTTTCGTGATAGGAGCGGAGGCTCTGGGGGGATTTCTCGCCGGAGCGACTTCCACCGGTTTTCTTATGGGTATCTTCATGGCCAACGCGGGAGGGACATGGGATAACGCCAAGAAGTGGATCGAAGAGGGGAACTTGGGAGGCAAGGGAACAGAAGCCCACGCGGCTTCAGTGGTAGGCGATACGGTGGGAGATCCTCTAAAGGACACCTCCGGTCCGAGTATGAATATTCTGATCAAGCTTATGTCCGTGGTATCGCTGGTCTTCGCCCCGCTCCTGCTGTAAAGATCGAAATCTTTTGATAAGCCCCCGCCTGGTATTTTCTGGGCAGGGGCTTTTTTTTGCTCTATAATTGTATTCAGCGGGGGAAAAAGGAAAAGGATGAACATGGCCCTTACCGTGGGAATAATCGGGCTGCCCAATGTGGGCAAATCGACTCTTTTGAACGCTCTGGCCAGAACGTCGGCCGAAGCTTCAAACTACCCTTTCTGCACTATAGATTCGAATGTTGGAGTGGCCACCCTTCCCGACAGCAGGCTGGACAGCCTGGCCCGGGTGCTCGAGCCTGAGGAAGTTATTCCGGCTCACGTCACCTTCGTCGATATAGCGGGGCTGGTTAAGGGGGCCAGCAGGGGAGAAGGGCTCGGAAACAAATTTCTGCATCACGTAAGGGAAGCGGACGTCCTGGCTCATGTGCTCAGGACGTTCAGCGATCCCGAGGTCAGCCACGTACAGGGAGAAACAGATCCGGCGAGGGACATGGAAATAGTCGAGACGGAGCTGCATCTTTCTGATATCGAGAGGGTCGAGACCAGAATAGAGAAAGAGAAAAAACAGATGAAATCCCAGAAGAAGAAAGAGAGAAGGGACCTGGAATCTCTGGAGAAACTTCGGGAGATCCTCTCAGAGCAGAAAAAGATAAAACCGGAGGATTTCTCCCATCACGAAAGGGATATTCTGGAGGAATTGGACCTTCTCACCGCTAAACCGGTGATATACGTGCTGAACGCGTGTGAAGAGGCGGCCGGGGATATCGATGAGACTATAGCGAAAATAAGTCAGAGGTCGGCGGGTTCTTCAGTCATTGTAATATCTGCGAAGATCGAGTGCGAGATATCTCAACTTTCGGAAGGAGAAAGAAGGGAATACGTTGAGGTACTGGGACTGGACGCGGAAGCGTCCGACAGGTTCATACACCAGTGCCATAAGCTCCTGGGACTGATAGTCTACTACACAAAGTCAAAGGGCAAGCTTCAGGCCTGGTCGGTCAGGAGGGGAACCAGGGCGCCGGAGGCGGCCGGGAAGATCCACAGCGACATGGAAAAGGGCTTTATAAGGGCCAGGGTGATGTCTTGTGAAGACCTCCTTTCGCTGGGCGGCGAGGAGGAAGTAAAGAAGAAGGGGCTTCTCAGAACCGAAGGGCATGATTACGTTATCAAAGACGGAGACGTGGTCGAGTATCTTTTTGACCGCTAGGAAGAGAATATGAGTGAGGAAACTTCTAAGAGCAGGGGCCACGGGACGCTGGAGCACGCAGCCGATATGGGAGTGGAAGGATGGGGTGAAACCATCGAGGAGGCTTATGAAGAAACCGCTCTGGCCATGTTTGAGCTTATCGCGGAAACCGAAATCGATCCGGTAGATCTTGACCGGGATATCAAAGCCACTGGACTTGACCGCGAAGAACTGCTGATCGAGTTTCTAAACGGGCTTCTCACTCTGATGGACCTGGAGGAATCAGTCTGCTCGGGAGTAAAAGTGGAGCGGATAGTTGTGGAGGAGGCAGAGTGCCGTCTTGAAGGCAAGGCCGGTTTGGTCAAGAGGTCCAGAATCGAAGAGAAGCTCCACGGCGAGGTCAAGGGAGCAAGTTACTTCGGAGCCAGAGTCATTAAGGCCGGTCCCGGAAAGTGGGAAGCTCGATGCGTGCTGGACCTCTAGGATCTGTAAGTGGGTATAGGAAGTAGCTGAACGGGAGTTGTTTTTCAGAATATGGGAGAAAAAATAAAAATTCGAAAGGTAGAGGATTATCTGTGGGAGATTCCCGCAGAAGGCGACATGCGGGTTCCGGCCAGGATCTACGCGGACTCGGAATCGATCGATTTCCTTCTCGAGGAGAGCAGGACCAAGGAATGGGATGCCCTGGCGCAGATAAGGAACGTGGCCAAGCTTCCAGGGATAGAGAAGGCAGCCCTGGCCATGGCGGACATTCATCCGGGATACGGTTTTCCCATCGGGGGAGTGGGGGCTTTCAACCGGAAAGAAGGAGTGGTGACGATGGCGGGTGTGGGTTTCGATATAAACTGCGGGGTAAGATCGATGGTTGTGAACCTCCCTAAAAGTGAGATCGAGAAGAGAAAAAAAGAACTGGCTGAAGAGCTGTTCAGATCGGTACCGGCGGGGCTGGGATCTACGGGGTCGCTTTCCCTGTCCGTCAAGGATATCGACAGGGTGCTGACCGAGGGAGCGCGCTTCTCTCTGGAAAGGGGTTACGGGGTCGAGGAAGACCTGGAATATATCGAGGAAAATGGAAGGGTGGAAGGGGCGGATCCATCCAGAGTCAGCCAGCACGCCAAGAAGAGGCAGCTCAAGCAGATCGGAACACTCGGATCGGGAAATCATTACCTGGAAGTTCAGTTCGTGGACAGAATATTCAACCGGGAGGTCGCGAAGGCGTTTGGAATCAGTGAAGACTCCGTGATAGTCAGCATCCATACGGGTAGCAGGGCGTTGGGACACCAGATAGGAACTGATTATCAGAAATTTCTGGCCAGGGCTTCACACAAATACGGGCTCCCTGTCTATGAAAGGGAGCTGGTTGGCGCGCCCATCAGCAGTGATGAGGGAAGAGATTACATTTCAGCGGTAATGGCCGGTATCAACTGCGGGTTCGCCAACAGGCAGGCTATTGGGGGGCTGGTCAGAAGGGTTTTTAAGAGGTTCTTCTCGGAGGGAGACAGGGTGATACGGACGCTTTATGAGGTAGGGCACAATAACCTCAAGCTGGAAAAACACGATGTGGATGGAACAGAAAAGAGACTTCTGGTTCACAGAAAGGGTGCCACCAGAGCTTTCGGCCCGGGCAGGGAAGAGGTTCCATTCCGATATCGTTCTGTGGGCCATCCTGTGCTGGTGGGAGGCACGATGGGAACGTCATCGTATATTCTGGTGGGAACCGAGAGGGGTATGAGAGAGACCTTCGGAAGTGCTGTTCACGGTGCGGGAAGGCTCAAGTCTCGAAAAAAGGCCAGAAAGGACGTTAGAGGAGAAAAGGTGATATCTGATCTTATGGGAAGGGGAGTGGTGGTTATGGCCCACAGCAAGAAAGGCGCGGCGGAAGAATCCCCCGAAGCCTACAAGGATGTGGACAGGGTGGCGAAGATAATGGAAGGGGCGGGAATAAACAGCAGGGTCGCGAGATTAAAGCCGGTGATCTGCGTCAAGGGTTAGGGGGCAGGTGCTGCCGGCAAAGCCCCGATCGAAATCATAACCGGACTGCTGGCCTTATTGCGAAGGCCGGGAGGTTAGAATGAGCGTGGAAAGATCGGCGTATTTGAAATCCGAACTTGGAATTATCAGAATAAAGGGCGCTCCGGAAGGCATAACATCGGTGAACTTCGTGGATGATGAAGAAAAATTCAGAGATGACGCCGAGGGCAATCCCTACTACACGGTCATGGAATGCCTGAGGCAACTGCGGGAGTACTTCAGGGGGGAGAGGATGGAATTCGATGTAGAGCTGATCATGAAGGGGACCGAGTTCCAGACCAGGGTCTGGAAGGAGCTTGCAAGGATTCCATACGGCAAGACTTTGTCATACGGCGCCGTGGCGGACCGAATAGGAAACCCCGGAGCGGCCAGGGCGGTAGGGGGGGCTAATAACAGAAACAGGATAGCCATTATCGTTCCCTGCCACCGGGTCATCGGGTGCCGGGGGGGGCTGGTCGGCTACGGAAAAGGGCTGCACAGGAAAAAATGGCTTCTGGAGATGGAAAAGAAAAACAGCGGGAGTCTGTACAGCACTTAACAGTATAATGAACCGTATTCAGCATAAGCGCTAAGGAGCCGGCAGAAGTCAGGAGTGTGATGAATGAATCCCAGGCGCGCGATATTGACCGCGGCAATATGTTTGTTAACTCTAGCGCAGGCAGCTGGAAGGGGCGGCGGCGCAGCGGAGATCCCGGGCGGAAAGGGTTACTCAGGGCCCTGTTCTGAAAGCGGGGTTGTAGTCAGCGCCTCGCCTGAAGCCACCAGAGTGGGGGTAAGTATCCTGGAGAAGGGGGGCAACGCGGTGGACGCGGCTGTCGCGGTCGGTTTCGTCCTGGCGGTTACCTATCCCAGGGCGGGGAATATCGGTGGAGGGGGATTCATGCTGGTTCGAGAACCTGAGGAAAAAGCTGTTTTTATTGATTTCAGGGAAACCGCTCCTAACGCGGCTTTCGAAAAAATGTATCTTGATGAGAAAGGAGAGGTTATCGAAGGGGCCAGCACTCTGGGGCATTCGGCTTGCGGTGTTCCCGGATCGGTTGCGGGCCTGTGGAAGGTTTACAGCCTTTACGGAACGCTAAGCTGGAAGGAACTGCTGGAACCGGCGGTCAAGTTGGCCGGGGAGGGGTTTATTCTAAGCGGGCAGATGGCGGAATCTCTCGAAGATCTCCTCGAATACGCGGATGAATATCCCGGGCTTGCGAAATTCTCATCGGAAAAAGGCAAACCGCTGGCAAGAGGTGAGAAGCTGGTTCAGCCGCTTCTGGCTGAAACCCTGAACAGGGTTGCCGAATATGGAAGAGATGGATTCTATGAAGGCAAAACGGCACGCCTGATAGCAGAGGAGATGAAGAGGGGAGAAGGACTGATAAGCGTTGATGACCTCAGAGAGTACCGCGCGGTGGTAAGAAAACCTCTAGAGGGAGATTACAGAGGGTACCATATCATATCGGCTCCTCCCCCGAGTTCGGGGGGGACGGTCCTTCTTGAGATTCTGAATATACTGGAAGGCTATGATCTTGGGAAGATGGGATTCATGTCGGTTGATGCGGTCCACCTGATGGTGGAAGCGGAAAAAAGAGCTTATCACGACAGGGCTCTCTACATGGGGGATTCCGATTTCGTAAAAGTACCGCTTGGAAGGCTGATATCCAAGAAATACGCCAGCCGGCTCAGGTCTTCGATATCGTTCTTCGCCTCCGGGGCGGGGGATATCGGTAAACCGGTTCCGCAATTAGAGAAAGAAGAGACCACCCATTATTCGATTATAGATCGATTCGGGATGGCGGTTTCTACGACCACCACTCTGAACGGAAGTTACGGCTCAAAGGTGGTAGTGGGGGGCGCTGGATTTCTACTGAACAACGAAATGGATGATTTTTCGATAAAGCCAGGGTATCCAAATATGTACGGCCTGGTCGGAGGCGAAGCCAACGCCATAGAACCGGGAAAGAGAATGCTTAGTTCGATGACTCCCACCATTATTACCAGGAACGGAAAGGTGAAGATGATCCTGGGGACGCCGGGAGGTTCAACCATAATTACTTCGGTAGCTCAGATTCTAATCGATATTATCGATTTCAAGCTGGCTCCGCGGGATGCGGTGGCCGCTTCGAGATATCACCATCAGTACCTGCCGGACGTGGTATTTCATGAGAGCGGAGCTTTCAGCGCGGAGTTGATGAAAGGGCTGGTTAAAAGGGGGCACTCACTCCGAGCGAGAAGCGCGATAGGGGACGTACAGCTGATATTCACTTCGGGCTTGTCGGCTTGCGGTTTTTCAGACCCCAGGAACGAAGGCCTGGCCGCCGGAGCGGCCGGGGCGGAAAATTGAGGTATTGAAAGGAGCTTAATTATGCGAAGCGCGGTCAAGATGATCTTTCTGTCAGTATTGATAGTCCTTGTATTCCAGCCGGCCCACGCCAAGAAACTCGATCCCTTCGAGATGAAGGACAAGTTCGAGAGATTCCCGAACGTCCAGGTGGTGCCTCTCGATAATGGAAAGGCCTGGGGGCTCATGTACGCGGACGTTTACGGCAAAATATATCTGAAGAGGGCAACGGATAGGGGATGGAAAAGGGAGTGGGAACTTACCAGCCTGGGGTCCAAGATAAGAAGATTTTTCGTGCTCGATCTGGAAGGGGACGGAAAAGTGGAAATAGTGGTGGCAACCGCCAACGGTAAGATAATCGTTTATGAAATGCAGACCTACAATAATATATGGGAAAATATCGAGAGCAGCTTCGAAGAGATAAAGGCTATAGAGGTGGCGAACGTCGACGCCGACCCCCAGTTTGAGTTTGTTGTTCTAGCTGATGACAGGATATACATAATCGATGGCCTGAACAAGAATCAACAATGGATGAGCGACCGGGAGTTCGACGCGAGCGAGCTGATCGTGGCCAACGTCGACAGGGACAAGCAGCTGGAAATAATATTGAATACGGGAATTATCATAGACGCGAGGTTTCACAATGTGGACCTTGAATGGGGCCAGGCCTTCGGTGAGAGGTTGGCGGCTTACGACATGAATAATGACGGGTACCTTGATATTGTGGGCGAATTCAGCGATTACTCGATAAGGGTCTTCGATGTGATATCAAAAAGAGAGGTGTGGTAAATAATCTAAGTGAATGACAAAAAAAGTGTTTTAATTATGTAAATTTTATGGTATTATGCTCTTGCCATTCGGATATTGAGCAAGGTAATACTAAACGTTCCTTTGGATTTCTGAGAGGGGAGATGAAATTGAAGGAGAAATTTGTACTGGCCCTTGGACTTCTGATCGTTTTTTCGACAGGAGCCCAGGCCATAGAGTTTATCGATGAGACGTTCTCACTTCAGGGGTACGGTTCTTTTATGGACGCCCCGCCGAGATTTGAGGGTGATCTCATAGGTGGAACCCTGGCGCCGGGTACCTTCTGGCTGGAGATAGACGATTCGAGCTGGCCTGCTGATGATTCGGGAACACCCGAGAATGAAAGATGGAACTATATCTTCAGCAACTATTTCACCTATGATAACACGACCGGAGCCGAAGGGTGGGACGGATATTTTCCTGAGACCTCATTCGGCGACAAACAGCCTGAATGGCGGTTCTTCACCGCTGCAGGAGACACATTAGGAGGTTTATGCACACAGTTAATAGTTACTATAAGAGATTACAATGGTAACGGTATTATGGAAGACAGTGAATACCAGCAGAAGGTTATGTCAGCGACTTTAGTAGCGTGGATAAATTTCAGCGGCGGCTGCTTTGAAACATACTGCGGCCAGGGAAGCATGGCCGGAGAGTTGAATCTAACCGATGAGATGACCTGGGAGGAAGAGATCTACGTGCCTTCTCCCGAGAACCCGATGGGAATACTTCATCTCAGAGACGGCAACTGCTCCACTGATATAGAGGTATCTTCCTGGGGAAAAATAAAGTCAATATACAGATAGCGCTCATATTCGAAAGAGGGAGTGATCCACGATGAAAAAGCGATCGATAAATTATTTGATTCTCGCCGCCTGGCTGGCCGTTTTGATACCGGTTGGAGCCGGTGCGCAGTCATGGCCCGATACCCTGGAGATAAATTTTGATTTCGAAGGATTCGGAAATCTGATAACGATGTCTCCTCCTGTCTATTCTGGAGATATTCCAGCAGGCGATCCGGAAGTAGAAGGTGGGACCTGGAGTGTTGAGATAGACGATTCTGAGTGGCCGCCGACCACAGACCCGGACACCCGCTGGAATTATATCTTCGATAATTATTTCAACTATAACGGAGTGGGATGGGATGGGATCTTTGACGGGAACAATCTTCCCCGGAAGCCTTCCTGGGAAATCGTTCACCCTACCAACGGTTCCATGACCGGGACCCTGGTAATATCTTTCTTCTTTGGAGACTGGGATATGGACGGAGAGCTGGATATAGAGGAAAGGACCCATGGTGATTACTCCGGAACGTTGATGGTCATGAAGTATGGCTCGGGCAACTTCGCAAAATATTGCGGAGACGGTTCATATAACGGATGCCTGGATAATTCAGACCCGGTCAATTACGTGGACGATTACGTTCACGGAAGCTGCCTGCTTAATCTGGTTAATTGTCAGATAGAGAGCCAGATGAAGAGTTGGAGCGCGATAAAGGGAATATACAGATAATTCAATTGGCGGGCCTTATATTAAGAAGACAAGGCTTACGGGATTCAGAGCCGGACAGGGTGTTGCGACCAGGTCCGGCTCGATTGCTTTTACCCCCTTTTTTTGCGCTCTCAACGCGACTGGAAACCTATGGAGATTCGAACCCACATGGCAGATGGCTGCCCGCCCTTTTCTCCCGGCGTGAACCGGATCTTCCCGGCCGCCTGTATAGCTCTTCTGTTAAGAGCTTCAGCGCGCAAGCCGCTGACTAGCTCTATTTCCTCCACTTCGCCGTCGGTATTGACGTAAAGCCTGAGGATTACCTGACCGTTGGATTCTGAATCAATCCCTTCGGGGTATTCCGGCCATGGTATGAACAGAGGTTTGGGTTTTATGATTCCGGGGCTGGCGCCGTTTCCGGAACTATCCAGACTCTTCCCGGCAGATGAATATCCGCCGCTTTCCGGTTCTTCAATCGGTGGAATCTCGTAGATGAAATCATATATCTCTTCCATCGGGTCATCTTCCACCTCTATGACTGGTTTGGACTTGCTGGTTTGAGATTTGCTGTTTTGAATATCTATCAGGGAGAATTTTCTCCGGGAAGCAGAAGATGAGCCTTCATCGTCTTTCAGGGCCGACTTGCCTATGTCTTTTCTTTCGAATACCTTAAGATAATCGGTCTTAAAAAACACCATGAAGGCCAGGTGAATAAGGATGGCCGAGAATATTATCACGAGCCAGCTCTTGATTTCTCTTCTGGGTTTGAAAATTTTATGTTGCCTGTCTTCTCGCATGTGCTGTATTGTTTGATAAAATAGAAGTCATTATAATTTTATATGAGTGAATCACGAGCATAATTAGTATATAAGTTCAATTCGATTAAAGCAATCTCAGTTAAGATACGCGGGGCCCCATATGAGAGCGGCAAGAAGAGAAGATATCACCGTTCCAAATTTTTTGACGATTCTGAGAATAGCGGCGGCGCTGGTGGCTGCGGTCATGTTCATGTCTGATTACAGGGAGGGATGGGCGGCTTTTCTCTGCATCGGGGCCAGTATCCTCGATTATTTCGATGGATGGTACGCCAGAAAATTCCACCAGAAATCCAGACTGGGGGCTCATCTTGATCCATTCGCGGACAAGGTGCTGATTGGTACTATTTTTATAATCCTGGCCGGAGAACTCGATTGGCAGTGGTTCAACGTGTTCGTGGCGATAATACTTCTTCGGGAGTTTCTGATCACTATATACCGGATGATGGTAAGAAGAAGGTTTGGGAGTTTTATTCCGGCAAGCATTCTTGGCAAGGTAAAGACTACGGCTCAGTGTCTGGTGGGGGACCTGCTTCTATTCTATATATATATTCAGGGGGGCGAGCCGTCCAGGCATATTACCTTGATTTTCGTTACCATGACATTGATACTGTTTATTACCATAGATTCGGGGCTACGGTACCTGCTTCCCAGTTGTTCGGACGGAAAGAAAAGATCGGTTCTGGAGCGGGTCTACCATTGGATTCTCGGCCTATGCACTAGCAGGGTCTGATATTACGGGAGAACTTACGAAAGGGGGATATAATTGGATTTTTACAAGACGATTGAGAACAGGGTAAGTACCAGGAGCTATAAGGACAAGCCTGTGCCGGATGAGATCCTGGATAGGATACTGAACGCGGCAAGGCTGGCTCCCAGTGGAAAGAACGGACAGCCCTGGAGGTTTATAGTGGTAAAGGATGCGGAAACCAGAAAGAGGCTGGTCGATGCCTGCAAGGGCCAGAAGTTCATAGGTGAAGCGCCGGTGACCATAGTCGCCTGCGGTTACGAAAGATACGCCTATCAGAAGATGGGCGGTTACTGGAACAGCCTTCCAGTAGATATCGGAATCTCTCTGGAACATCTGATTCTGGCGGCGGAGGTGGAGGGGCTGGGGACCTGCTGGATAGGAGCTTTCATCGAGGAAGAGGTCAGAAAAATCCTGGGTGTTCCGGATGAGGTAAAGATAGTAGCCCTGACTCCTCTGGGATATCCAAGCGGAGATAAATCATTCAGAGGCAGAATGAAGCTGGAAGAGATCGTAATGCATGAAAGATGGGAAGACGATTAAGTTACAGCGACAGCCGGGCTCACTCGACGATAAAGGATGTTTTCCGTCTCACTGATTTGCTCTCTAACTCATCAAATATCTCTACCCACAGTACGTATTTTCCTTCTTCAAGGGAAGATATATCTAGAATTAAACGGTCCTTAACGTGGTTTCCCCTAGAGCCCTGTCTGATTGAATTAGAGATAAGGCGTTCAGACTCCGATGCGCCATTTTCACGGCGAAAGGGAATCACGGTTCTCAATATTGAGGAACTCCGCTTTGAATCCAGAGACACTATCGTGTATGTGAGAGTGTAGCTGGACTGGTTGGACAGGCCGGTCTTAAGGTTATAGACTTCGTATGAAAGGCACATGCTGGAACCTGAAGGATATATTTGAAGAGGGTCAGGCCATGGGTCACAGGCGGTGCAACCAGATGAAAGTGAGACAGAGAGACCACTGAGCATAAGGGAATTTCGCGAAAAGTCGGAGAAACGGAATTCCAAACCGGATTCACCCTTTATTCCACTCTTAAGGTTTTCAATACTGACATAAAGCCTGCAATTCAGAGCCCTTGGCAGGGAAGCAATCTGGTGTCTTGATATGTAATAAATATAATTTAACTTGGAGACATTGCTTAAAGTATCGGTTTGAATAATTTCCTTCGCTTCGAGTATTCTGCTGCCACTGCTGTCAAGAATCGAATAAGAAACTGTGAAGTCATCTATCGAAGAGACCGCGACTGAATCGGGAATCGAAGCGGTCACTCTGAGTTCGGTCATATCATCAGGACCTCTCATCTGGACCATGCCTATCTCCACGGGAAAACTCCGGTATTCAACCGGATAGAGGTATGCCTCCGGTACCACATCTTCGGTGGTCATGGTATAATAAGCCATAGCCTTGAATTGAGGGTTTATCGGAATGTGAAAGTCACCGTTCAGAAATTCATCCATGTAATAGAGAGTGACTCTTCCATCCGGGTAGTAATATTTCCACGCTATCACCTGGCCGGTGGCCTCTGTCCACTGTTTGAAGGGCATGGTGATGATATCCGGCATCCCGTAGGAGATCATGGCCCTTCCCCTGTCGGTTTCAGGCCCTTCATGCCCCAGCCTGGGATCGGAGAAAAGTTTGAGGGAGTAAAAGACCCTTCTATAATGCTCGAGAAGCCTTTCGTTGACCGAGGTGGCGGGGGTAGGATCTCGTTTCAGCCAGAACCTCTTTATATAATCAAGCTTTGCTTTCTCTGACATAGCTTCATACCTGACCTTTTCATCCTCCCTCAGAAGCGGTGATATATCATAGTACCAATGCAGTTCTTCGCGGGGCATCGATTTTAGAGCTTTCTCGAAAGCCGATTCGGAGGCTTCAAAGTCGAATGTGGCCAGTTTCAGGCTGCCCAGAAGAGGGTATATCCGGGCAGAATCTTTGAAGGCCTCAATGGCGTAACGGATATAATCTTCACATCTTTCGTACTTCTCCATTAACAGGTATATGAATATGAGCTCTGTAAGGAATTGGAAGTTACGGCCATCGATTCCAACCGCTTTCTCGAAATATTCGGCCGCCCTTTCCAGATGAACGGGGTAACACATACTCTTCATGTATTTCATCTTCTCGAGGCGTCCCAGCCAGAAAAAGGCGGTTCGGGATGAATGGTCTAAAGCCAGCACCTTTTTGAAGGTTTTGGCCGCTTCAGGATAGAATCTTCTGGCCATCAGGGTGAGACCCTTTTCCTCATAAAGCCTGGGATTGTCCGGTTGCAGCCTGATAGCCCGATCGATCTCTTTCATTGACAGGTTTCTATGGTATGGCGTGTCTATCATGCGGTAGCATACTGCAAGTCTTCTGCGCGCTTCAATGTTACCGGGTCTTCTCAAGGTTTCCTTCTTAAGCGAGTCTATCTCACTTTCGACAGAAAGAACTCCGGAACCTGAATCTTTTTCAAGGAAATATTCCTCCAGAAGGGACGGGGGCGTTTTATGAGGGGAGCAGGCGAGGAATACCGCCAGAAGAAATATTAAACACGCTATCTTGATCATCTTTTCATTCCCTCGGTGAGCCTATTCAACTTGAATACCATATCTAACCCGCTCTGTCAATTGTGACCTTATATTCCATAAAGCTGGGTCTGAGAGTCTGATCATTGCAAGGGCGATTATTGCGTTTTGGTATTCTTTTTGCGTAAGTGAAAATTGCTGACCTCCAATCACAAAAAGGGAGTCTCATGCTGGAAAGCACTCTGGAAAAAAAGCCGGAAGGCCTGTTGATACTGGAGGGTTTTGTTTCTCTCTTTACGGATCTTCTCTTTAAGACAAAACTTTATTCCTATAACGAAAAGTATCTGGGCAGACTTACCGCTGAGGCCCAACAGAATCTTGAGGAGATTCTGCGCAGAAAGAATAAACTTACTTTCAGGTATATGAACGGCCACCTCTATCTCAACAATTTCAGAGTCGATATGGACAGAAGAAAGGGTAAGGGGAGGGATATATTTCACAACGCCATCGAGAGAATGAACATGAGAGAAATAGAGATACAGGAGGGTGTGCGGGAGGATGAACTGAGAGCTTTCGCTGAAATTTGCGTCGCAGCCGACAGAGAAGACAGATCGGCCGATATGTCGGAGATGTGGGGCAGAATAAGAAGAATACGGATAACCAACAGAGGAGTAATCAGCGCGCGGAAGCATAGCAACCGCCGGGTCGAGCCGCAGAGAGCCGCCGACCCATCTTCCACCAGGAAGGGCGTAAAAGAGGTAGGGGGCGCCATAGGCCATGTATTAAAGAGGTTGCACAAGATAGAGCTGGGACAGGCCAGGAATGCGGGCAAACGGATAATAAACCTGATAAGTGACGGGGAGAAATATTACTACGCCGTCCTTCTTCTGAAATCGCTTAAGTCTTTCGATGAGTATACCTTTAACCATTCCGTCAATGTCTGCGTTATAGCCACTTCGCTGGCTTCCTCGCTTGGTTTCTCGGAGGCGGAGAAGGACAGACTGGGGATAGCCGCTCTTCTGCACGATATCGGAAAGACTTATGTGCCGAAGAAGATCATAACAAAGAAAGACCGCCTGACCCCTGTGGAATGGCAGCATATAAAGAAACATCCGGTCAATGGAGCCAGAATACTGAAGGAAGAGGGGGGAGACAGTTTTATACAGAGGATTGCCTACGAACACCACCTGAGATTTGACATGAAGGGTTATCCGGCTTTATCCGGCAACTACAAGGTGCTGGATGAGTCTTTCATCGTGCAGATCGCCGACAGCTATGATGCCCTTACCACCAGAAGGCCCTACCGGAAACAACTCAGTCCCTTTGAGGCAGTCAGCTTCATGCAGAAGAAGAGGGGGACCGAATTTCACCCGAACTTTATAGATATTTTTATGACCACTCTCGGAAACCTGCCCATAGGGAGCATGGTCACGCTCGATTCCGGAGAGAAAGCTCTTATTGTGGACATTCACACGGAAACAGGAAAATTTCCGGCTGCACGGATCATAAAGGATTCCGAAGGAAGACAGGTGAAAGGGGAGGTCATCATAGACTTGAATGAAAAAGACCCCCGCAGTGGAACCTATCTGAGATCGATAAAGAGCGTAGCCGATAATCCCTTAAGAGACGTGGAGATAGGCGAATACACAATGGGCCGTAAGTGATATCACGTTCTGAAGCGCCGGACCCGCGCCCCCCTGGCAAGATATCCTCATGGCAAACAATCTGGTGAAGCCGCAGCTAGAGAGGGGCGGGCGGTCCCGCACACGATGTCACCTAAATCGTCTCCGGAAGGCCTACCTGGTCGAAAATACCATATACCGTGCAGGTAAGATCTATATCTTCAAGATCGGAATGTATGATAAATTCAACGGACTTTTTCGCCTTTACCGGGCTATCGTTCGTTCTGGCGATAAGAGTGCCTCCGTCGGTGGCGACGCACCACCCCTTGGGAGCGTAAACATCGATGAGAGATTCATCGGCGTCTATAAGCTTCAGGGTATATATTTCTTCTCCCAGAGACGTGATCTTTACCTTGATAAGAAACTTGCCGTCATCCATCGTCTTTACCGTTTTGCTGGCCCTGTAGGACTCGCAAAGAGCTGGAGAGGCGAAGGCCGCAATCAGTACCGCGACCATGGACAACGCCATAAAACCTTTGATGCAGCGCAGAGTCATGTTGTCATCTCCCATTTAGTTTTGGAAGTTACTCGATTTAGTTTATCGGCGAAATAAAAATCCCGCCGCCTGCTGGTCTGTAACACTTTAAACATTGATGTTACTATTTAATTATATCACATATGAGGACCCGATGTCGAGAGGCTAAAAAATGATTCAGGCTGTGTTAATTGGCATAATACTTTCATATTTTTGGGCGATGATCTTATAATGTTGGAAATTTATCTATCTGAGGGAAAATGGAAGTGAAAAGCAAGGTTCTGATCGTTGACGATGAAGTACATCTGGTTAAGATTCTTCAATTCACACTTGAGCATGCCGGTTACTGCGTGGCAACCGCTTATGACGGAGATGAGGCTCTGAGGACGATACAGTCTGAGAAACCGGATCTGGTGATCCTGGATCTGATGCTTCCCGGAGTCGACGGTTACAAGATCTGTAATCAACTGAAACAAGACAGGGATCTGATGAAGATACCGGTTATTATCCTCTCCGCCAGGGATTTTGAGAATGAAGGTATAGAAGAGGGAATACTTGCCGATGTATTGATGCAGAAACCATTCAACACGGAAAAGCTTCTGACCGTGATAGAGGAACAACTTGTCCGATAGGCGATCTTCGTGGATTTAAAATCTTCAATCCGCGGAAAAACCGGGCAGGGGCCGGAATTTTTTTTGTCACCGCATCTTCTGGGGGGTCATCTCTTCCGGCTGTTTCTTTTCGATCTTCTTTTTGTTCTTCCCGCCGCGGCTTTTTGAGCCTTCGAGGTATTCGATTTTTTTCCCGATCAGTTCCTGAACGCCGGCGGCCGCGTCGGCTCCTTTTCCCTCTTTGATATGATCGAGGCAGGCGTTGAGCGTTTCTATCTCGCTCTTTTCTCTTTCCCGCAGGGAAGATAGCATCCTGCTTACAGCGGAGGTGGTCATTCGAAAGGAAGCACCGAGTTCTTTCTTTTCCAACTGAGGGAGATTCCCGTCGGAGACCTTGAGGACGCTTTTCTGGACTATTTCCAGCGGTTCGAAGATCCTCCACACAGTGATTCTGTTAAGCACGAAAACAGAAGCTACAATTACGGCAATCAACCCGAAGGTATTGACCATGAGAAGGGATTTCATCTTCGAGACCACAGGCTCCAGCTCAGGAATCTGACCCGATATTGATGAACCACTCGAGATAAAAGCGAAATAAAATGAAGCCCCGAATGAAATGGCCACTACAGTGGTGCTGGCGGCGATGAGCAAAAGGACGCGCTTTCTGAGCGAAGAGAGAGTGGAATCCCTGAATCGCAAAGAAGAATAGGTTCTGTTTGAGTCAGTCATGATCTTATCTCCCCGAAATTATGGCTAAAGTTTTCTATAAGTGATCATTAACAATAATTATGCCACAATCAGGAAGACGCGTGATTTTGGAAAAATTCGAGGGCGGCTCGAAGCTCGTCAAGCTCTATCACCGTATCCTTGCAGGGGCCGTGAGGGCGCTTGTTCGGTATTCCTATGACCGGTATCTTGCCCGCCATATCCCTGATTCCGGAAAGAAGGTCGCGTTCGCAGGCTATAGCTACTATAGAACTTGGCGAGACATCCGTAACTATTTTCCTGGCAACCGTACCTCCAGGCGCGATGTGGTAGACAACATCCGGGTATTGATCGCATATCTCCCTGACCGACTTCATTATATCTTTTCTCAGGCATCTGGGAAGAAGGGCCAGTATCGAGCCCTTTTTCCAGGGAGCCGGGATAAGCCTGTTGTTCACCAGGATGAATGAATGGCTGATCCTGTCTCTTGAGATTCCCAGCAAGGAGGCTAGCTTATAGGCGTAGGGGAGCAGAAAGTAGAATAGCCTGTTACTTCTATCCAGGCATACGTTCAGGTAACAGTTCTTGAAAATCACCTTGAAAACAAGCAGGGCGTACCAGATTATCAGGGAAGCGGCTAAAACTATTATAGCCGCTGTTATGACCACGGCCCAGAAACTGCCGAACAGCTCAAATCGGGGAATAACCAGATACAGAAAAAGAAAGGCGATAAGTACGAGAGCTGCGAGGACAACCAGCGATAGGAGCAGGAAGGTCCGTTTGCTTTCCCCGGTATCCTTTTCGTATACCTCTCCCTCCCATCCTTTCCATTCATCACCCAGGACCCGTTTTGCTCCGGCTGAATCCTTGTTTCTCTTCTCTCGGGCCATAAAACAGCCGCCTCTGAAAAAGCCGATTTAAGGGCGCAAAAACAAATTCTATGTCAATCTATCTCAACCTGCGGTAATATTCAACGAGAATCGGGTTCATCGGGCACAATAGTACCGGCTGGGGGAACTGAACAGTGCAGAACAAGGCGGTCAAGACCAGAATCGTTCTGATAACCGGAATCGTGGCGGTATCATTCGCCGCGACCTTCGTGCGCCTGGCAGATGCTCCATCGGCGGTGGTGGCGGCCCTGAGGCTCGTTTTCGCTTCCCTTATAATGGCGCCTCTGGCACTGGGGTCTGCGCGGACAAGGCAAGAGCTTGGTGATATTTCAGGGAGGGATGCGGTGATGATCATTATGGCGGGAACGTTTCTCTTTCTTCATTTCACCCTGTGGATCTCATCGCTTTACTTCACCGGCGTTGCCAATAGCGTGGTCCTGGTGACTACTTCACCCATCTTCATCACCCTGTATTCAGTTCTTTTCTTCAGAGAGAGGGTGGGAGGGCTTTTCTGGTTGGGACTCGCGATTTCGATAGGGGGCGCGTTCATACTGGGCTGGAGTAATATCAAGGGAGGCGGCTTTGAGTGGAAGGGGGATGTTCTAGCCTTGTCCGGAGCGGTTTCTGTGGCCGGATATTTTCTTATAGGAAGCAGGCTTAGAAAGAGGCTGTCCCTGTTATCTTATATATTTCCTGTATATTCTGTATCGGCGGTATTGCTGGCCGGGACGGCCGTCGTATTCGGGTATTCACTGGCCGGATGGCATTTCGATACCTATCTTTACTGTTTCCTCATGGCGGTTGTATGCCAGCTGATCGGCCATTCTTCCTTCAACTGGGCCCTGAAGAGATTAAAGGCTCCTATTGCGACAACGGCGATCATAGGCGAACCGGTGGGAGCCAGCCTGATAGCTTATGTTATCTTAAACGAGGCTCCATCCGGTCTGGAAATAGCGGGTGGCGCGGTCATTCTGGCGGGCCTTTTCGTGATTCTTTCCAGGAAGGAAGGGATTCGTTAGAACAGCCATACGGAACTGAAGACTATTCGAGATCCTCGATTAGTCCTTGGGCTCTCTGCCGGATCTCTTCGTCCCCGTCCCAGGATTCTATGAATTCATCGAGGGTTTCGCGGGCCTTGAGCTTCTCCCCCTCAACCAGATAGGCGTTTCCAAGATAGAAAAGGTAGATGCCCGGTTCATCCATGTCATTAACAGCTATTTGCAGTTTTTCCAAAGCTTTTTCAGAATGTCCCATACGGAGAAGAACTTCTCCGAAATCGCCCTTTATCCGCGGATCAGCGGGATCGCATCTTTCAGCTTCCGTGAAGAATCTGGCCGCCTCTTCGAAATGCTCCTTATCGGCGTTAAGTTTCGCCAGAGCGGCTTTGGCGGCGCAGTTGTCTTCGTTTTCATAGAGAGCCAGCCTGAAGTAATTTTCCGCTTCCACCGGATTCTTGAGTTTCATCGAGGAGAGACCGAGCAGATAGAAGATCTGGTCTCCCGTTTCACCAAGGTCCCTGGCCTTTGACAAGGTCTCATAGGCGTCGATATACATCCTTCTGGCGTACATCACCTTTCCTAGAAGAAATAGGATCTCACTGTTGGCGGTGTTTCTAAGGGGCAAAAGATGCAGGTAGGCTTCAGAGAATTTTCCCATCCTGTACATCGTCTCGGCGAACAGAATGCTTGCTTTGTCGTTATCGGGCGTGAGCATAAGGGCGGAGGAAGCATATTTTTCGGCCGTTATCAGGCTGTTTTGAGCTAACGCGCATTCAGCCATCCCAATATATGGAAGCGTGTAGTTCTGTTTCAGCTGAATCGAGAACTTGTAGCTCTTTTTCGCCTTTGGGATCTGTCCGGTCTTCTGGTATGCCAGGCCGAGCTTGTAATGGGCTGTATGGTCATCCTTTCTCATAGCGGTTGATTTTTCCAGGTTTTCGATAGCCTTTTCATATTCCTCCAATATAAGATATGCGCTTCCCAGATTGTAATAGGCGTCAGGGTCTTCTCGGTACGACAGGGATTTTCCCCAGTACTCGACCGCGCTTTTCATATCGTCGCTATCCGCCGCCCTGACTCCCAGGTTGTAATATTTGATGGCGTTGTCGGAACAGGAGGAAGCCGCCGCGATAAGAGGCACAAACAATAGAAAAATCATAATCTTTCTCATTACACGCTCCCTGTTAAAGACTGCTCTTATTCAATAATATATGAAATCTGAAAGCTTATAACATCCCATAATTTTTTAAATATTGGCATTCTATTGTTATTTTGATTAAATTTCATGGTTGCGGGGAGTGTTTGTTTTGCACGAATTATCGTTAATGAAGAATATATTGAGGATCGCCGGCAGCGCCGCCCTTTCAGAGGGTGAGGGTGGAAGGGTTGAGCTTATTCATCTCAGAATAGGCGAGATGTCAGGTGTCTGCGAAGAATCTCTCAGATTCGCTTTTCAGGTCCTTACCGAAGGCACCATCTGTGAAGGGGCCCGCCTGGGCATAGAGCGGGTTCCGCTTAGGGTGACCTGCCGCGGTTGCGGATCGGAATATCACCCGGACGAATTCACCTTTGTATGCCGCGAATGCGGCTCGCCCAAACTGAATATCGATTCTGGAAGGGAAATGGAGATAGACTATATTCTGACCGATGAAAGAGCCGGTAATAAAGAAAAAGTGATAGAGGGGGATAGCAATGCATCAGATTGACGTGGGAGAGGATATCAGGAAAAAAAACAGGGAAATAGCGGAAGAGAACCGGAAGATGCTCACGGAAAACGGAGTCAGGTCACTAAATATAATGAGCGCGCCGGGTGCCGGTAAGACCTCTCTTCTGGTTGAGACAATGCCGTTTTTGACCGATAAGTTCAATGTCGGGATAATAGAGGGAGACGTTCAGACCACCAGGGACGCGGAAAGAGTCAGGAAGACCGGAGTCGAGGTCCACCAGATACAAACAGGGGGAGCCTGCCACCTTGACGCGGCTATGGTTCATTCCGCTCTGCACCAGATGGATCTTGAACCCCTGGATATCCTTCTAATCGAGAATGTAGGCAACCTGGTCTGCCCCGCTGAATTCGAGCTGGGGGTAGACGGCAGAATAATGCTTCTCAGCGTTACCGAAGGTGATGACAAACCAAAGAAGTATCCCCTCATGTTTCATCAATCCAGGCTTCTTATCATGAACAAGATCGATATTCTGCAATATGTGGAATTCGACATGGCGAGGGCCTGCAGAGAAGCCCGGGAGATAAATCCCGGAATTGAAATAATTCAACTCAGCTGCAAGAGCGGCGAAGGTTTCGACACCTGGATAGAGTGGCTCAACCGTTTTATGGGGGGCTAGAGCTGAAAATGTGCCTGGGAATTCCGATGAAGATAACCAAGATCGACGGCAAGAACGCCATGGCTGAAACAGGCGGCATCACCAAAAGTGTCAGGCTCGATCTTCTAGAGGGTGTGGAGACCGGAGATTACGTGCTGATTCACACCGGTTACGCCATAGAGAAGCTGGACAGGCAAGAGGCGCTCAAGACCATCGAGCTTATCGAGCAGGTATACCGGGCCGGGCTGAGAGGAAAAACAGAACCGGACGGCGGTTGAGATGCCCAGGGAAGATTTCCTCGATAGATTCAGTAAGCCGGACCTGGCCAGAAAACTGGCGGAGAAACTGGGTCAGTGCCGGACCGGCGGGCCGGTCAGGTTCATGCACGTCTGCGGAACCCACGAACACTCCATCGCCAAGTCCGGAATCAGATCATTGCTTCATGAGAATATAGGTTTGGTGGCGGGGCCCGGCTGTCCGGTGTGCGTCTGTCCGGCCTCGGATATATCGATGGCCCTTCAGGTGGCCAGAAGGGACGGGTTTATCGTCACCACTTTCGGTGATATGTTCAGAGTTCCCTCCTCCGATGATTCCCTGGAGAAACTGAAGGCCGAAGGGATGGATATTCGCGTAATATATTCACCTTTCGACGCCATCTCGATAGCCAGGGAGAATCCGGAAAGGGAGGTCGTATTCATGGCGGTAGGGTTTGAGACCACCGCGGCTCCCATCGCCGCGGCCTGCCTCAGCGAGCCGCCGGAGAATTTGAGCCTGATCATCTCAATCAGACTTATTCCACCGGCCCTGAGGTTCCTTCTGAACAGGGACTCGGGTTCGGTAAACGGTTTTATCCTTCCCGGCCACGTAAGCACTATAATCGGTAGAGAGGGGTACACTTTTCTGGAGGATGAGCATGACCTGCCTTCCGTGATAGCCGGATTCGAGGCGGTGGACATACTGGCCGCTCTTCTCGAGCTGACCGGCCAGGTCGTGAAGGGTCCTCCCTACGGGGTCTTAAATCTCTATGGAAGAGCCGTCAGGGAGCGGGGCAACCCCCGGGCAAGAAAGATGATGGGAAAGGTTTTCGAAAAACGCGAATCGCACTGGAGAGGGATAGGGGTGATCCCTGATTCGGGTCTATTCCTATCGGATGCTTTCCAGAGGCTTGACGCTGTTTCAAAATTCGGCCTTAAACCGGATGAGGACGCTGTGGATGTTCTTCCGGGCTGCATATGCCATAAGGTGATACTGGGTGACAGCGAACCGGAAGAATGCCCCCTGTTCGGAAATAAATGCACACCCGCTGCTCCATTCGGTCCGTGCATGGTCTCCAGCGAGGGGACATGCAGAGCCAGATACCTGTATGGAGCAAGGAGCAACCGGAGGCCCGGTGCTCTATGACCGGAAGACGGCGCTTCAGGCCTGTGGTGTTTCCAAGGGGCGCCGACTATAACCGGTTGACAAGGAATGAGTTTTATGTTGACTGCCCCTGAGGCTATCTTTTAGGCTGATTATTCAGGAAGGGCCTTTAAAGCCTCATTCTGAGACGATTGACGGAGAATATTTCTTGGTGTTATAACAGGCACCAGCTTAATGGAGGAAGGTGATCGAAGATGCAGATTCAGGTCGGCGACAAGAGTTATTCCATCTCAGGAAGGTTCATCCGGAACGTAGCTACGGTGATTGTATTAATAGTTCTTCTGGCTTCCGGATTGTACTCGATAGACGCCGATGAGGTGGGAATGGTAATGAGATTCGGCAAGTTCGTGAGGAAGACCTCACCGGGGCTGCATATCAAGATGCCTCTCGGCATCGAATCAGTCAGCAAGGTAAGGGTAAAGAAAGTATTCAAGGAGGAGTTCGGTTTCAGGACACTGGAACCGGGGGTCAGGACCAGGTACAGCGGCAGGAATAATATGGACGAATCACTTATGCTGACAGGGGATCTTAACGTGGCCGAGGTCGAATGGATCGTTCAGTACAAGATAAAGGATCCCTACAAGTACCTCTTCAAGATTCAGGACGTGAACGAGACTCTGAGAGCGATGTCGGAGGCGGTGACCAGAAAGGTAGTGGGTGACAGGACCGTGACCGGGGTCTTGACCAAGGAGAGGATCGAGATAGCTAAAGAGGTGGAAGTGGGCCTTCAGGATGTACTCGACAAGTACGACGCGGGATTGCATATTGTCACAGTCAAATTCCAGGATGTCAATCCTCCCGAACCTGTCCGGCCGGCTTTTAACGAGGTAAACAGCGCAAAGCAGGACAAGTCAAAGATGATCAACCAGGCCTGGGAGGATTACAACCGCAGGATTCCGCTGGCCAAGGGAGAGGCAGATCAGCTGATAAGCGAGGCGGAAGGTTACGCCCTGAACAGAGTCAACAGGGCCCAGGGAGACGCCGCCCTTTTCAGCAAGGTCTACGCCGAATACAGAAAGGCCCCCGATGTCACCAGAAGGCGGCTTTATCTTGAGACGATGGATAAGATCCTTCCATCTATAGAACAGATATATATAGTCGATGATAAACAGGAGGCGATTCTTCCCCTCCTTGACCTGGGAGAGAAGTTGAAAGGAGGTGGCGGGAAATGAGAAGCAACAAAGCAATACCGGCACTAATAATCATAATACTGGCCCTGATAGTTTTAAACAGCTCTTTTTACAGGCTTTATGAGTACGAGCAGGCTATAATCACCCAGTTCGGCAAACCGATAGACGGAACCGTAAGTAATCCGGGGCTGCACGTTAAGATGCCTTTCATTCACAAACTTCACAGGTTCGAGAAGCGTATTCTGACCTGGGACGGTTCGGCGAACGAGATACCCACCGCGGATAAGAAGTATATCTGGCTGGACACGACCGCCAGATGGAGGATAACAGATCCACTGGAATTCTATCAGTCTGTGGGAGACCAGGCCGGCATAATGACAAGGCTCGACGATATCGTCGATTCAGCCTCCAGGGATATAGTATCCAGCCACAAACTCATAGAGGTGGTCAGAAACTCCAATGAGATCATAGGCCGAATGGCCGAAGACGAGATCCTTTCGGAGAGGGAGGACGACACCGAAAAGATGGAGATGATATCCCAGGGCAGAGACAGTCTGAGGCTGATGATTCTGAAAAAGGCATCCGAGCTGGTTCCTCAGTACGGAATAAAGCTCGTCGATGTTCAGATAAAGAGACTCAACTATGTGGATGAGGTTAGGGAGAAGGTATACGAGAGGATGATCTCGGAACGGCAGAGGATCGTGGCAAAACTGCGCAGCGAAGGCCAGGGAAGAAAAGCGGAGATAACCGGAAAGAAGGAGAGGGAACTGAAGAGGATCCAGTCCGAGGCCTACCGGGAAGCCCAGAGTATAAAGGGTAAGGGGGACGCCGAGGCGACGGCGATATACGCGGATTCTTATGGAAAGAACGCAGAGTTCTACTCCTTCCTGAAAACGCTGGAAATCTACGGGGGCGCGGTCGGAAAGAACTCGAGGATGATAATGACCACTGACAGCGAGATATACAAGTATCTCAAGGAAAGTAAAACGCAGTAGTCCCGAAGAGGGTTCGCGGTAATCACCGCCCTCTGATCTTGAGTGCAGCAGCGGGATTATCACCTGAAGAAGGGGCGGTCTTTAAAGGGCGGAGCGGATAACTTATTTCGCATACCGCCCTTTTTATATTATATTGTTATAAATTATCTCAGGCGGCTTTTCATACCCTGATTCTATAGCGGTTGGGGCTGGAAAGAAAACCGGGTCCGTCAGGAGAGCCGCGTCTTGGACAGAGAGGGAAACAAGATGAATAAACGGGGTTCACTGAATGTCAGCAAAGTCATCTTTTCATCTTTTATCCTTTTTCTAGTGGGGATGGGGCAGGCTTCTTCAGCCGTTAATACTTCCGATATCCAGTGGCGGACGATAGAGACGGAGCATTTTGAAATACACTACCACCGGGGAGCAGAATGGAGCGCTGAAAGGGTGGCCGCTATCGCGGAAGAGATCTACGGGCCGATAACCGAATTTTACGATTACAGGATAGAAAAGGTCGATATCAACCTGATGGACGTATCGGACAATCCCGGCGGAGCCGCCTACTACTATCAAAACAGGATAAATATCGATGTTTCCGATTACGAATTCGCTCTCAGAGGCTCCACCGACTGGCTCAGAAACGTGACGACACATGAATTCGCCCATCTGGTCTCGCTTCAGAAGAGCATGAAAATGCCCCTGAGAATACCGGCTATCTATTTCCAGGTGATAAATTTCGAAAAGGAGAAAAGGCCGGATGTGATAACCGGATATCCGAACTTACAGTTATCCCTTCCGTTGGCCGGGGAGATAATGCCGAACTGGCTGGCCGAAGGCACCGCCCAATACCAGGCGAACTCGATTAGAAGCGACATCTGGGATTCTCACAGGGATATGATACTCAGAATGGCCACCCTGAGCGAAAATCTCCTTACCATCGATGAAATGGCGGTCTTTGGGAAAAACTCCCTCAGGGCGGAGCTTCTCTACAACCAGGGTTTCTCCATGGTCAGGTTCATAGCTGAAGAATACGGTGAGGATAAGATTCTGGAACTGGTGAAGGAGCATTCCAAGTTTCACAGGCTGGGTTTTGACGGAGCGTGCAGGAGCGCGCTGGGCATTTCATCCGCGGGCCTTTACCGTCATTGGAAAGAGAGGTTGACTCTTTCCTACAGGCGGATGAAGGACAGGGTGACCACATCTGATTGCCCCGGAAAGGTAATGGCTGGAGAGGGATTTCTTAACCTCTTTCCCGTTCCCGACAGAAGTGGGGGGCTCTTCTATCTTTCCAACCAGGGCGGGGATTACATGAGAATGAACCTGGTTCACAGCGGCGGAAAGGGAAAAATCAGAACGATCGCCAAACGGGTCACCTCCAGATTCTCGGTCTCGAGAGACGGAAGATTCATCGCATATTCGAAAATCACATCGGACAACAGGCTGGACAGGGAATACAACGACATATTCGTCTATGACATGAAAGAGGAAAAGGAAAAGAGGCTGACCGAAGGGCTGAGAGCTACCGATCCTGAATGGTCCCCGGACGGAAGCAGTCTGGCCGCTGTTGTCACAGCTGACTGCTCTGAAAGGATAGCTGTAATCGACATGGATAGCGAGAAAGCCGGATTCCTTTTCGAGCTGGAGCCGGGAATGCAGTACTATGGCCTTTCCTGGGGAAAAGAGGGTATTCTGGCTTCCCGGTTCGACTGCGTCAGCAGGGACCTGGTCCTTATCGACCCGGAGAGCGGCCGCGTTGAAACGGTTCTTGCTACGCCGGCCGATGAAAGGGATCCGTCATGGAATGAGGAGGGAAACGGATATTTTTACGCCAGCGACAGGACGGGAATATTCAATATCTACTACAGCGGCTCGATAGGAGAAGAGGGGAAAACGGTTACCAACGTTTTGGGCGGGGCTTTCAGTCCCGAAGTCCGAGGCGACACTCTCCTTTACCACAGCTATGAGAGCGAAGGATACAAGATAAGCGGATATTTCGGCTGGAAAGCGGTATCTCAGAGAGCGAGGGCCTGCCCGGCGGATTCGGTTCTCTTGGCCCAGAGGGAGGATTATCTTTCCGGAGCAAACCTGGACGGAGAAAAAGACGCTGCCGCAGCTGAACAGATTATATCAAAGCGGATAAGCGGCGGTTCAAGCGGGGGGAAGAACTTCGGGATAGAATACACCAAACTTTTCCTTTTTCCCAGAATCATGATCTACGAAAAGAAATTCAGGCTCGGGCTCACCCTTAATTCATCCGATATCCTCGACAGGCAGAACATACTTGCCTCGGGTTCTCTCAACCTGGACGGAGAGTACGACCTGGCCTTCAGCTTCGAGGCACAGACCAGAAGCGTGCTGCCTGATTTCATGCTGGAATTCTACAGAAGCAGAAAATACTACGATTACTCATCTTCCCTGGAAGGAAACGTGGATATAAGATACGACCTGTGGGACGCCTTCTTCACTCTGAGTTACGAACTGGAAGAGACCACATATTTTTCTCAGAATCAGATGAGGCTGAGATATAACTACGGCGAGTACGGCTTGAATATAAACGCCTGGGAGCTGTATGATTTCGAACTGGGCTGGAACTACTACAAGGCCAGCGAGATCTCACTTCTTTACGATTACCGCGATATAAGACCCTCAGTAAACGCCGATATCAATCCCCGCCGGGGCAGAAGGTTCTTCCTGGAGGCCACCAAGGCATATGACAAACTTTCATCCGGGAGTTTCGAATACATGTTCATGCCGATATACAACATAAATGATTTCGGAAGGTACATGATGATATACGAAGAATTCATTCCTGTTCCCCTGTTCGATTCATCCCTCTCCCTGTACATCAGAGGGGGAGCTCTGGATAATAACGAGGTAGATGACTTTTTTAATTTCTACCTGGGAAGCAGGGACGGACTAAGAGGATATTCATACTACAGCATCGGGGGCCGGAAGATAGCGATGGGAAGGGCCACCTTCCGGTTTCCCCTGTTCAATAACATAAACAAGAAATTCCTTTTTACCTATCTCGCCTCGGTTTATGGCGGCATTTTCTTTGAGGCGGGCAATGCCTGGAATGAAGATGATATCGTACTGAACGGATACAAGAGTGACGCGGGCTTCGAACTGAGATTAAAGGGGTTCAATTTCTCGAGCTATCCAATGGCGGCTTCTATCGAGGCGGCTTACGGGTTCGATGACGTGATATACATCGACCCGTTCACCGAAGAAGACACTTTCTACGAGGGTAAGAGCTGGAAGTTCTATGGAACGCTTATCTATAATTTCTAACGGGTGAAAAACAATGAGAGTAAGGCTGGCCGGTTATAATATAGACGCTGAACTGATCGAGAAGCTTGGAAATGAACGAGAAGCGCTTACCCCGGAGGTGATATCAGCTTCTTATGCCAGAATCAGCAGGGATCCCAGGGATATACCTCTTCTGAGAAAAGAGGCCAGAGAGAGAGTGAACCGGGCCAGGAAATCAAACCGGACCATAGTATTCGGCCTGGGCCATTCATCCATAGCGGAGCACGCGGTATTCAATTTCGACCTTATGGATATTTCCAGGCTGGCGGTTGAATCGGTCGAGAGCTTCCGGCTGGCTTCCTACACCGAAAAATCACAGCGGTACATAAAGATAGGGCGGGACTTCGTCATGCCCGGGGAAATAGAAGACGCGGGAATGGCAGGCGAATTCCAGAAGCTCATGCAACAACTCGCTGAAGGGTACGACAGCCTTTTCGACATGATGCTCGCTGCCGGAGAGGAGGAGAGCACAGCCAAGGAAGACGCCAGATATCTTCTTCCTCTGGCCACCAAGGCCCAGCTGGGCCTGACGGCAAACGCAAGAGAACTCGAATATATGATCAGCAGGCTGGGCTCACATCCCCTTCTGGAAGTGAAAGAACTTTCTAAAAGGCTTTCCGCAATAGCAAGGGAAGTGGCTCCTTCACTGATAAGATATCCTGAACCCAGCGACTACTTCAGAAACCGGTTTGACGCCCGAAGCAGATTCAAGGGGACGGGAGGCGGCGAAGACAGCAACAGCGGGGGGCCAGAGATAAAACTTCTGTCCCTGCCGCCGGAAAGCGAAAACAGGCTGGCCGCTGCGATTATGTTTTCCGCCGAAGAAATCCCAATGGAAAAGGCCCTGCGAGTAGCCGAAGGAATGGATTTTAAGGAAAAAGGGAATTTGATCAGAGAGACCATGAAGCACATTCAGCCTCATGACAGTGTCTGGAGGGAATTCGAACATGTCCATATCCTGTTTGAACTGATAGTGTCGGCTTCCTGCTTCGCTCAGCTGAAGAGGCACAGGATGTCCACAATAACGGCCCAGCCCTATTCGACAGAGCTGGGAATCAAGGTTCCTCCTTCCGTTGAAAGGTGCGGAGGCGGGGATAAGTTTGCCGAAACGGCGAATCTGTCTACCCGGCTCTTTGAAAGGTTACGGGAAAAAACAGGCCCGGAAGCTAGTTACGCTTTAATCAACGGCCACCGCCGTAGAGTTCTCTTTGATGTAAACCTGCGGGAGCTTTACCACTTCTCTAGGTTGAGAAGCGACCGTCATTCCCAGTGGGAGATAAGGAGCCTCTCTGATGGTATATGCAGGATAGTAAAGGACAAGTTGCCTCTGGGAGCGGAATTCCTGGGGGGCAAAGACACCTTCAGGCCGTGCCGGGCCGAAGATGGCGGATGATTCAATTTAAGCGAGTTTGTTTCCGACGAGGGGCCTCTATTAAAATATCATGAGTAATTTTCTAGAACTGGCAAGAAGAAGAAGAAGCGTCAGATCCTACCAGAACAGGAAGATACCAAGGGAAATGATTGAAAGATGCCTGGAGGCGGCGGCTTACGCTCCCACCGCCTGCGATAAGAGAGGAGTGAGGATAATCATTACCGAGGGGAAGGTCAAGGATGAGTTGGCCGATGAGGCTCTGGGAATCGCTCCGGTTAAGAACACCTGGGCAAAGGGCGCGCCGGTAATAGCCGTTTTCGCGGTGGATAAAGATATGATCACCCATCGAATAGCTCCCGCCATCAGCAAGGTCAAGTATGATTTCATAGATGTTGGAATCGCGGGCCAGCATTTCGCTCTTCAGGCCACGGAACTTGGCCTGGGCACCTGCTGGATCGGCTGGTTCAAGGTCAAGAAGGCCGCCGGCCTTCTGGGGCTGCCTTCGAACTGGAAGATCGAAGCGATGATGGCGGTGGGGTTTCCAGCACGACAACCCCCTCCTGAAACTGGAAACAGGGCCCGCGGCGGATTCCTGTTCATGGGTGGCGAAGATGACTGAAAAGGGTGTGATATTCGATATAAAGAGGTACGCGATCCATGACGGTCCGGGTATAAGGACAACCATATTTTTCAAAGGCTGTCCTCTGGACTGCTGGTGGTGCCAGAATCCAGAGGGCATAGATCCCGGGCCGCGGAAATACTTGGGTGGAAAGCTGAAGGGACCGCGGAAGAGAACTGAGGGCGAAGAGGTCACTATCGGGTATAAGATAACGGTCACGGAGTTGATGGAGGAAGTCAAAAAGGACCGGGTATTCTATGACGAATCGGGAGGGGGAGTGACAGTATCGGGAGGAGAGCCCCTGATGCAGCCTCGTTTTCTGGAAGAATTTCTGAAAGGCTGTCAGAAAGAGGGTATTCACACTGTGCTTGACACTTGCGGGTTCGCAGAATACGCCGTACTGGAAAGGGCGGTTCACTTGTGCGGAATATGTTTCTACGACCTTAAATTGATGGACGATGACAAACATGTGAAGTATACCGGTGCTTCCAATTCTCTGATACTTGATAACATGAAGAAATTAAGCGGCTCAGGTATCGGCCTGATACCAAGGATTCCACTGATACCGGGGATTACGGACACCAAACGAAACATAGGAGAGATAATCAGATTTCTCGAAGAGACCGGAAATATTGAGGAAGTGGGACTGATACCTTATAATATGATAAGTTCGGATAAGCGGAGGCGCTTTGGCCTGAGATCGAGGACAGGAGTTTTAAAGACCCAGGATTCACGCGCTATCGGTGAGATCGCAGGCCTTTTCGAAAAAGCGGGTATCAGGGTCGTAACAGAGGTCTGAATGAATTACAGCCCGAGGATCGAAAAACTAAGGCGGCAGAGCCTGAAGGCCCGACCGGAAATCAATATGGAGAGAGCCGGGCTGATCACCGAATTTTACAGAGACCGGTTGCAGGATGGTGTTTCCATTCCGGTAGCCAGGGCTCTGGCTTTCAGGTACATTCTGAAAAACAAGAAGATCCGGATAAACCGGGGCGAGCTTATAGTGGGGGAGAGAGGACCCTACCCCAAGGCGACCCCAACTTATCCCGAAGTATGCACCCATACCCGGGAGGATCTTGAAATACTCGAAAAAAGGAAAAAGATACCCTGGAAGTTAAAACAGGACGGAAAAGAGTTTCATCTCCGTGAGGTGGTTCCTTTCTGGAAGGGGCGGTCGATAAGGGAGATGATATTCGATAAGATGGAAAAGGAATGGCTGGACGCCTATCACGCGGGAGTGTTCACTGAATTCCTGGAGCAGAGGGCTCCTGGCCATACCGTTATCGATGACAAGATCTACCGCAAGGGTTTCGAGGATTTCAAAAAGGAGATAAAACAAAGCGCGGAGGCTCTCGATGGGGCCGGACCTGATAATGGCGGGCCTGGAGCAGAGCAGCTCAGAGCGATGGAGATAGCGGCGGACGCTCTTATCGAATACGCCGGCAGGCACGCCGAGAAGCTGGAAGAGATGGCGAAAAAGGAAAAGGATAGAGCGAGGAAAACAGAATTGGAAAAGATGGCCGGGATATGCCGAAGAGTGCCCCGGCACCGGCCGGAGAATTTCTGGGAGGCCCTGCAGTATTACTGGTTCGTCCATCTGGGAGTCGTTACCGAGTATAATACCTGGGATTCTTTCAACCCGGGAAGGCTGGACCGGCATCTCTATCCGTTTTACAGGAAAGGACTGGAGGATGGAACCCTGACCGGGCAAAGAGCCCGGGAGCTTCTTCGAGCCTTCTGGATCAAGTTCAATAACCAGCCCGCTCCGCCCAAGGTCGGAGTGACCTCTGAAGAAAGCAACACATATACCGATTTCTGCCTTATTAATCTGGGAGGGGTTACAGAAGAGGGGGAGGATGCGGTAAACGAACTCACCTACGTCATTCTTGACGTGATCGAAGAGATGAGGCTGCTTCAGCCCAGTTCAATGGTGCAGTTAAGTGTTGAAAATCCGGACAGATACCTGCAAAGGGCTCTGAGAATAGTCAGAACCGGATTCGGCCAGCCGTCTGTATTCAACACGGAGGAAATAATCGAAGAGCTGCTCAGGCAGGGAAAGGATCTCAAAGACGCCAGAAACGGAGGATCCAGCGGGTGCGTGGAAACAGGGGCTTTCGGAAAGGAGAGCTATATTCTCACCGGGTACTTCAACCTGCCCAAGGTCCTCGAGATAACCCTTAACAACGGAACCGACCCGCTGACCGGTAAACAGATAGGAATCAGAACGGGGGAAGCCGCCGAGTACGGGACTTTCCAGGATCTGCTGGAAGGATACAGAAAGCAGCTTGAATATTTCATCGATGTGAAGATAAGGGGAAACAGGGTAATAGAAAGATTATGGGCGGAGCGGCTTCCGGCGCCCTTCCTTTCGATACTTATAGATGGATGCGCGCAGAGCGGAACCGATTACAACGATGGAGGGGCCAAATACAACACCTCGTATATTCAAGGGGTGGGATTCGGAACGCTGGTTGATTCTTTCGCCTCGCTGCGTAAACACCTGTACCAGGATGGATCTATTCCGGTCAACGATCTCAAAGAAGCTCTCGATTCGAATTTCGAAGGTAGTGAAGTGCTGAGAAACAGGCTTATTCGAATGTCTCCCAAATACGGAAACGACGACATGGAAGCGGATGAACTGATAGCGCCTCTGTTTGAGATATTTTTTAACGCGGTAGACGGAAAACCGAACACCAGAGGAGGGGAGCACAGGGTCAATCTTCTTCCCACGACCTGCCATGTCTATTTCGGTAAGATGACCGGAGCCACGCCTGATGGAAGGCTCAGCGGAAAACCCTTCTCCGAGGGAATCTCTCCAGTTCAGGGAATGGATGTAAACGGCCCCACCGCCGTCCTGAAATCCGCTTCCAGAATAGATCACTGCAGAACCGGGGGAACTTTGCTCAACCAGAAATTCAGCCCCCAGGTCCTGCGGGGAGAGGGGCTCAGAAAGCTCGCCGCCCTGATCAGGGCCTATTTCAGGATGGGAGGTCACCACATACAGTTCAACGTGGTGGATGTGGACACCCTGAGAAAGGCGCAAAAGAATCCCGCAGAATACAGGAATCTGATAGTGAGGGTGGCAGGTTACAGCGACTATTTTGTGGATCTTGGCGAATCCCTGCAGGACGAGATCATCAGGCGGACCGAACAGAGCCTTTAGTGTCGAATGCCGCCCAACAATATGGATCGAATATCCTATATTCACGCCATCCGCATCAAGCCGATCAGAAATGACGCCAGGGCAAAATATCTTGACGTGAATCCTTTATGAAAATAAAGTCCATAATTATAAAAGCCTGTAATTCACAGGGAGTATTAGCGGCGGTGAACGGAGCGCGGCCAGAGGGAGAGGGGAAAAGCGGTCATTCTGCAAAGCACCTTTTCGTAACCGGAATTCGAGGATCAGCAAAGGAGTTGTGAGATGAGATTCGTCAGAGCTATAACTGTTGCGATGTCGGCCTTTACGTTCTTTCTGGCAGTCCAGGGATGCGGCGGGCCGTCGGTACAGGTTACCAGAACCGAACCAGACGCGGTTACCGATATAAGCGGCTACTGGAACGACACGGATTCCAGGTTGGTCGCCGAAGAGATGATAGCGGACTGCCTGGCACGTCCGTGGCTGGGCGGGTGGACCGGGAAACACGGCAAGAAGCCCGTGGTCATAGTCGGTTACGTTCAGAACAAAACATCAGAACACATCGCCACTGAAACCTTCGTGAACGATCTGCAAAGAGAACTGGTAAACAGCGGAAGGGTATCATTCGTAGCTGAAAAGGATATCAGGGAAGCGCTCCGGGAAGAGAAATATGATCAATCGATGCACGCTTCGCCGGAGACGATGAAAGAGATGGGCCGGGAGCTGGGCGCTGATTTCATGCTGTTCGGTGTTATAAATTCAATTATAGACCAGGATGCGGGGACTCAGGCCAAGTATTACCAGACCGATCTGGAATTGATAAATATCGAGACTAACGAAAAGGTATGGCTGGGGCAGAAGAAGATAAAAAAGATTGTGGAGAGAAAGGGTTACAAGTTCTAAAAAAGCCGGTCAGGTAAAAATAATTCGAAGAAACTTCTACATGAAAAGACGCATACTATTCCCGTTAGTAACGGTTGTTCTGCTGGGATGCGCTTCCAATCTAGCTACAGAGATGGCTCTTGACGTCTATCTTCCCGGCAAGGATTACTCGGACGGGCTTAGTGAGCTGGAGAAGAACAGGGAGAAATTCGGGGAAAGAAACGAGCTTCTCTACCTTCTCAACAAGGGAACACTTCTCTTTTATTCAGACCGTTACACCGAGAGCAATCAATTCTTCATGAGGGCCAACGCCCTCGCCGAAGAGTTGTATACCAAGAGCATATCGACAGAGGCGGGCGCCCTGATCAATCCAAACCTGACTCCATATGATGGAGAGGACTACGAAAAAGTCATGATCAACGTATTCATGGCCTTCAACTATATATGCCTGGGCCAGCTCGAGGAAGCGGGAGTGGAGGCGAGGATAATCGACCAGAAACTGAAGGTCCTGAGCAGAAAGTATGAAGCTGAGAATAAATACAGGAGCGACGCATTCGGAAGATATCTGAGCGGCTTGATATACGAGGCGCAGGGGGATATGAATAACGCCTACATATCGTACAAGCTGGCCTACCAGGCTTATAACGATTACAGAGAAATGCTCGGCCTTGGTATACCGGACCAGATCGGAGCGGATATTCTCCGCCTGGCAAAGAGGCTGGGATTTGAAGATCAGTATGAAGATTACAGAAAAGAATTCGGTCTGGAAAACGGGGTTGAAGAGAGAACCCGAGAGGAAGTTATCCTGATCGCCATGGTGGGATTGTCACCGGTAAAAAGGGAGATCAAGGCCACCCTTACCAGAGTCGACGGGGAAGGTAAGACTCACACGTTTCAATTGCTGGTTCCAGAGCTGGTTCAAAGGCCGGACGGGATATCAGGGGTCTACGCGGGAACAATCGCGGACAGTAAGGAAAAATTTGAAAGAGCCGAACTGGCTCAGGATATATCATCTATAGCGATGAAAAACATGTCTGATAAAATGCCTTCGATAATGGTCAAGGCCTGGCTTAGGGCTCTGGCGAAATACAGGGTTACCGAAGAGGCCAAGGAAAAGATGGATACGTCCAACTGGCTGGCGAATCTGCTGGTGGGGGGGCTGACCGACCAGATAGCGGAGGAGATGACACATGCGGACATAAGGTGCTGGAGGACGCTTCCATCAAAGATCTATCTGAAGAGGTTCAACACGGCTCCAGGCTCGTACGATGTCGGGGTGGATTTTACAGGCGAACACGGAGAGGTGATCGAAAAAAGGATAATGGAAGACGTGAAGGTCCTAGAAGGCCGGAAGACATTTGTCTTTACGGAAAAATTCGATTAAACGTGTCTGCCGGAATATTCCCAGGCAGGAAACAGGAACCTTGATTCCACGTCCCTAAGCATCTCAGAATATCTTCTGCCCGTCAGCATGATCTTCTCACAGATCCTGGACCATTTACCGATACTTGACAATAAAGGAGCCAGCTGAAGAAGCTGGCTCCTCTGGTATCAATGCCGGAGGCGGGAGTCGAACCCGCATGGACACAAGGCCCGGGGGATTTTGAGTCCCCTGCGTCTACCAGTTTCACCACTCCGGCCCAGCGAGAGAATATTTAATAAACCGGTCGGTGTCAAGCATCTATTGGGCCGGATGGAAGCGCGGTTGCCGGATAAAGCCAGGGGTCTGTTTTTGTGCTCGGGCTGATCTCTCAAGGACCGGATTTGACCTTGCTAACCATTTTCTCCTTGACGAAACCACCCAAATTGTTAATATCTTGACCTAAGGGGTTGGGGTTGTAGCTCAGCTGGGAGAGCGCTTGTCTGGCAGACAAGAGGTCACGGGTTCGAGCCCCGTCAACTCCACCATTTTTTATTTCAGGTGATTTCCCGGTTCGTTTTGATACGCCTGAAGGATTTAAAGAGCGGTTTAGAATGACCAAGGGAAAAAAGCCAGATTCGATATGCATTTTCGAGGATAGCAGATTCCCCGCATTTTTTCCTCTCTCCCTTAACAAGCCGGTTTTCGAATTATTCCTGGGCACAGATACCCTCAGAGCCAGAATAATCAAGGATCTTTATCCTGAAAAGGTGTATCTGGCCGTCCGTCCCTATCTTCGAGACGTTATGGTCGAGGACCTGGAGCTGGAAGACCCGGATTACCGTGTTACCGTTGGTGAGCTGGAAGGTGAAGAAACGGTCTTCATAAACGGAAGGGTCATTTCTTACGGAGAAGACCTGGAGAAGCTTGTCCGCGGGTTGCAGCCTAACGAAATCATGGTCAAAAACGGAGTTCCAGTCGCTGCGAGACTGGAGGAAGATATCGGTAAGTCATTCTTCGATCTCATCCTGGACAGTATTTCCGATAGTAAGACTGTCAATGTCTTCAACACGATAAAGAAGATATCATCCGAACAGATGGAATGGAAGGACGCTCCCTGGGAAAGTAAAGAGGCAGCGGGTCAGGCTCTTGCCAGCTGGGCGGAGAAGAATGATATTACAATGACGGAGACCGGGCACAATCTCATTTCAAGGTACTGGCAGCTGGTGGGGCTGAACGGGGATTGCATCAAAGATGATTTCAACAAGATTCCCCTGAGGGGCCAGGATCCGGATTCGGCTCTTTTCACCGGCGTGGAACTGATCAAAGAGGAGGAAATGGTCATAGGTTCTGAGGTAGAGGTCAGATCCGGTACAGTACTGGACGCAACGGCCGGTCCCATAGTGATAGACGACAACGTCAGGATAGAGCCGAACGCGATAATCAACGGTCCCTGTTTCATAGGCAGTAATTCGATAATCAGGGCTGGAGCCAAGATCGGGGGCGGAACATCGCTGGGAGCGGAATGCAGAGTCGGGGGGGAGGTCGAAGAGACTGTAATATCGCCATATTCCAATAAACAGCATGAGGGGTTCCTGGGGCATTCATATATAGGGTCATGGGTGAATATTGGAGCCGGGAGCTGCAACAGCGATCTAAAGAATAATTACAGTAAGGTCAGGGCCTGGAATTCAGGGAAGATAATGGAAACGGGGCGCAGGTTTCTTGGCTCTGTTGTCGGAGATCATTCAAAGATAGCCATAAACTCGAAGATAGATACGGGTACGGTCATAGGATTTAACTCAAATATTATCTCTTCGGGATTTCCTCCCAAATTCGTTCCCAGCTTCACATGGAAGCTGGAGCCGGAATACGCCGAGTATGAACTTGAAAGGGCTGTGGAGACAGCGGAGCTTATGATGGACAGAAGGGAATTGAAGCTGGGAAAGGCAAAAGCTGAGCTCTTCAAGATTCTTTTCGGTTTCTGCAGACAGAGCGGCCACAACGTATAGCGCATATTCCCAGACCAGGCCGGGATCGCGGGAGGGTCTGTCCAGCGGCAGGCGGCCGGGGCGGGGGCAGAGCGAAGAGGTATTTCTCCTTCAAGGCGGACCCCAGCTGAACATATCCCTACAAATCACTTAAAATGTGGTGAAAGATTGCAATATCAGAAACGGGCGAACCGGATACTCAAGAATGCCTGGCAGCTAATTGCTTGATATATAAAGTGATATACTTATAGAGGACTAACCGGCGGAACGTGGCACGACTCTTGAATAATAACAGGGCAGCACGCGGAAAGTTCCCTGTTGGTTCGTGCGCTGTCACCGATGTGATTCTCAGTTTGCAGAGCAACCATTAGACGTGGCACACGTTCCTTACGGGGAACTTTATTTATTGTAACATAAAGTCGCCGCCTACCACAAGAGAACAAATCATCTGTAACGGAATATTTTCATAAGACCTGAAAATGGCTTCAATTAATACTTTGACAAAGACATGAGCTATTATTAAACTTAGGTTGCGCTGAGAGCGTTATAGATTCTACGGAATGTACCAGTTACAACGGGGGTGTATAAAGTGACTAAAGCCGATATAGTGGAGGAAATCGCAGAAAAGTCCCAGCTCAACAAAAAAGAATCATTCATAGTCGTAGACCTTATTATAGATAATATAAAAAGAGCTTTGACAGAGGGTGACAAGATCGAACTCAGGGGATTCGGCAGCTTCAAGGTAAAGAAAAGGAACCAGAGGAAAGCGAGAAATCCGAGAACTGGCGCAACGGTGGATGTCCCCGCGAAGCTGGTACCCTATTTTAAGGCTTCAAAGGCGTTGAAGGAAAAGGTTAATAAAAGCACCTGACATCAGTATTTGCTTTTTGAATCCCAATTCAATTAAATTATCTTTACAGCAGGAAACTTGCGTTGAAGAGTAATTCAGCTGACATGCAGAAAGAGGACAAGGTATGCCGAGTGGTAAAAAGAAAAAGAGAAAAAAGATCGCAAAGCACAAGAGAAAGAAGCGCCTTCACAAGAACAGGCATAAGAAGAAAAAGAGATAAGGTGAAGTATATTCTCAAAAGAGAAACTTTTATTTCCAACGGCGGGCAGCGCCCCTTTGGTTAATACCAGAAACGGGAGGCCGTGATGACGGCTAAGGAAAGAAGAAAAGCTCCAAGAGTCAATGCTTCGATACCGATCGATGTTCTCGGTGGTGGGGAGGAGACGTCAGGCGCAACCATAAACCTGAGTATGAACGGAGTCTATTTTTCCACCCCGGTTTTTATCGAACCTCTGACCAAGGTCAGAATGGGTTTGATCGTTCCGTCCGGAGAATCCCGGGAGGATGAAACGAAAGCCGATTTCGAGGGCGTGGTGGTCAGGGTAGAACCGGAAAGCAGGGATGAAGGAACTTCCGAGTACAAGATTGCGGTTTTCATTACATATATGTCCGAGCGGTCCGGAAAGGTTCTTTCAAGATTTATAAACAGCCTTCTTTAATAAAATTTGCTCGGGCGGCAGTATCCCCTTTGTTATTGAAACTTTATAGAGCTTACGTGTATAATCCAACGCCATGCGCGGTATGCGGACAGGAAACGACCGTTATTGCTGCCATTTTCGCAATCTGTCCGGACGCGTCGATAGGTATTTTACCAGGTTTCTGTTTTCACGGGTCAAAAGGAAAGTTATCAGCCTCGATGGGAGTTTGATTTGATCAGCAAGGGATCTTTAATCATAATAGATGACGAAGAATCTGTCCTTGATATCATTGAAAATTTCTTTGAAAAGCGCGGATTAAAGGTTTACAGAGCCCTCGACGGCGCAGAAGCCAGAGATATCCTTTCTAGTAACGAGTGTGAAGTAGCCTTAATAGATCTAAAGCTGCCGGATTGCTCCGGACTTGATCTCATAGAGGAGTTCAATGAGAAATATCCCGAGCTGAAGTGTGTCATTATGACAGCCTTCGCTTCAGTGGAATCAACAATCTCCGCCCTCAGACACAACGTATTCGACTATGTTCAGAAGCCTTTCGATCTTGTGAAAATAGGCGAGATAGTGGAGGCTGCCCATACTAGTTACGCCCAACGGGGGGAAAATCGCAGGACTATCGAGGAACTCGAGGAATCGAACAGGAAACTGGAGCTGAGCAGGGAAAAACTCAATAGAAAAGTAGTAGAATCCAACGAAAAACTGGCCAGGGTGAACGAGTCACTGAAAGCTCACGTTACCAGGCTGAAAATGCTCTACCAGATGGGCCGGGACATAAGTTCGAATGAGAACTGGGACGACGCGCTGGACAGGTTCCTTATGGCTCTCTGCAAATATCTCCAGGCCGAAGGGGCCGGAATCCTGCTGTTCAGCAAAGGGGGGAAAGAACTAAAGCCCAGAACGTCTTACCATGTGGCTGATGAATTTCTGAAGGAAGCGGTAGCCAGGCTTCTTCAGGCCCAGCAGAGGGATCTGATTCAGCCGGAGATATTCTGCCTCAAGGATTGCGAAAAGAGGATAGTGACCTGTTTGGCCAGTGAGCAGGGCTGGGATAACACGGTTGTCCCCCTTGTGTTCAAGGGGAAATGGCTGGGATTTCTTCTGGTCATGAAAAGCTACCGGTCCAGAATGAACTACCTTCACGATTATCATTTTATCAATACCATTCAGACCATATTCACCGAGGAGGTAGCGAACGCGGTGAACATAAGCAGGCTGAGAAATCTGAAGAATTTCAACGAGACCATCCTGGAAAATATCAACAGCGGGGTATTGAAGACGGATAAGAAGGGAAAGATCATTTTTCTCAACAGCAAGGCGAAGGACCTCATCGGCGGAGGGTATTTTGACGGGATGAGTTTTGACGATCTGTTCAGATCCGGTGCGAGCGCGGAAAGCCTGTTCAGCAAATTAACAGATAACCAGAACCCCAGCTTCTCTTTTGAAGAAGAGATAAAAGTGGGCGAGGACAGGTCTATTCCAGTAAAGATAAATTCGAAAGTGGTCAAGACTGACGAATACACCGGAAAAACCATCGTGGCGGTCTTCGAGGACCTTTCCAGGCAGAAGGCCGTCGAGAGGGAGCTCCGCAGGGCGGACCGCCTGAGGTCTCTGGGAGAGCTCTCCGCGGGGGTAGCTCACGAGATACGGAATCCTCTGACCGGTATTGCCACTACCGCTCAGGTTTTGAGCGAAAAGCTCAAGGGAAGGGAAGAGGACGTTAAATATATCTCGGTGATACTCAGCGAGATAAATCGGCTTGACGATATCATAAGGAATCTGCTGGACTTCGCCAGGCCGGCCGCGCCCAAACTATCCAGGGTTTCCCTGCAGGAGACGGTCAGGAGCTGTATCGAACTTATAGGGAAGAACGCGGATAACCACGGGGTTAAGATAAATATCTATATAGAAGCGGATGATGATACCTGCATTGTGGACGCCGACCAGATAAAACAGGTCTTCATAAACATATCAAAGAACGCTATTGAAGCGTGCAAAGGTGGCGGAAGAATCGACATCCGGTTGAAAGATTCGGACGACTCCGATTATCTGAAGATCGAGTTCAGCGACACCGGCAGGGGGATAGACGACGATATCTCGGATAAACTCTACGATCCCTTTTTTACCACTAATCCCGACGGTTCGGGGCTGGGGCTTTCTATTTCAAGAAAAATAATTGAAAGCCACAGGGGCAGGATCTCGCACAGAAGCGACCCAGGTGAAGGCACTTCCTTCATAATAGAACTTCCCAGGAGCTCTTTTTCCAGGAGTAAGGTTGGCCAAGAGGAAAAGGTAAACTAGAAAGGTGATTGTTTAATGGCCAGGAAGATACTGATAATCGATGATGAGAAAGCAATAAGGTGGTCTCTTCAGGAGGCTCTCAAAAACGCAGGCTACGAAACAGATGAAGCAGAGAACGGCAGCAAGGGAATGAAAAAGTTCAATGATGATCCCGCCGACATGGTCATATTGGACCTGAAGCTGCCTGATACCAGCGGCATCGAGATCCTGAAGAAAATAAAAAAGAACTACCGGGATACGCCGGTCATAATGATGACAGCTTACGGGGAGGTCGAAACAGCGGTGGAGGCCATAAAGAGGGGAGCCTACGATTTCATTCTTAAGCCCTTTCAGCTGGAAAAGATGAAAATCACCATAAAGAACGCTTTACAGCAGAGCAATCTGAGGCACGAACTGGAGGAGATAAAGGATAAGAACAGAAAGGCGTACGATTTCAAGAATTTCATAGGGAAAAGCCCCGTGATGTTAAAGGTCTTCGAAAGGGTCAAGAAGGTGGGAGCCAGCAAGGCCAGCACGATACTGATACATGGGGAAAGCGGAACGGGAAAGGAGCTGGTGGCAAGGGCTATTCACGATAGCAGCAGCGGGAAGGACAGGCCTTTTATGGAGATAAACTGCGCCGCGCTTCCGGAAACACTTCTGGAGAGCGAGCTGTTCGGTCACGAAAGGGGAGCTTTCACGGACGCGAAGCGGAAAAAGAAAGGCTTATTCGAACTGGCTGAAGACGGAACCATATTCCTTGACGAGATAGGAGAGATGGGTATAACCCTTCAGAGCAGGCTGCTCCGGGTCATAGAAAACAAGACCTTCAGGAGAGTGGGTGGCGTCAAGGACCTTAAGGTCAATACCAGAGTGATATCAGCTACAAACAGGGATCTTAAAGTCGAGATCAAGGAGGGAAGATTCAGAAACGATCTCTACTACAGGCTTCAGGTCATTCCGATAGAACTGCCTCCGCTCAGAGCAAGGAAAGAGGATATACCTCTTCTCGCAAATTATTTTATCAGCGTATTCAACAGGGAATTCAAAAAGAAGATAAAGCCTATAAGCAAGAAACTGTCGGAAGTCCTTCAAAGCTACCATTGGCCGGGCAACGTGAGAGAGCTGAAGAACATCATCGAACGGGCCGTGCTTCTGGACGCCGAGGATGAAATAATGATCGAACACCTTCCGGCCGAGATCACCAGCGGCGATGAGGTCACCCTGGAAGAGAAAAGCGGGAAGAATCTTGACGAGCTGTTTCCGCTGACCCTCAAGGAGATGGAAAAGGTCCTGATCGGCAAGACGCTGGAGAAAACGGGCGGCAATAAATCAAAATCCGCTCGAATTCTGGGAATCAGCCGCCAGACCCTGAGAGAGAAGGCGAAGACCTACCAGCTGGGCTGACGAGATAGCTGTCCGGCTGTTTAAAAAATAATTCAAAAGGGTGATAAGAAGATCATGGAATATCCCGATCCCAAGATATGGGCTCTTTCGAATAATGAGGAGTTCGCCGATTATATCAGAGGATTAGTCGGTTCTGAAGAATACCAGGTCAGGTGGTTCAAGAATATTTCCGAGATCCTGTCCCTGGAAGAACCGGAAGAAGGAATCATTCTCGCCATAAACTCTTTTGGAAAGTTCAGCAACTACATGCCGGTCATAAGAAGATTTCAAAAAAACTTCGTTTCCTATGACATCGTGGTCTTCGGGGAGATCAATGGCCGGGAAAGAATGGAGGAAGAGTATATGGAGGGGGTGGACCTTCACGTTACTCCGGAGAAGGAGCGTGAAGAGATATCCGCCAGTCTTCGAAGAATGGCCAAACTACGCAGTATAAAGAGTGTTCATGGAATAATAGGCCGGTCCCAGCAGTTTAACCATATAATCGACAAGGTGGTCCAGGTCTCGCCGACGGAGGTGTCAGTACTTCTGGAGGGCGAGAGCGGAACTGGCAAAGAGGTCATAGCGAGAACCATGCATTACATGAGCGGGCGCAAAGGAGCCCGGTTTGAAGAGGTAAACTGCGGAGCTCTGGCCGAAGGGGTCCTGGAAAGCGAACTTTTCGGTCATGAGAAAGGCTCTTTTACAGGAGCCGTTGGAAGGCGAAAAGGGTTGTTTGAAAGGGCGGACGGGGGGACGGTCTTTCTGGACGAAGTCGGCGAAATGCCTCTTGGAATGCAGGTCAAACTGCTTAGAGTACTGGAAACTGGGGATTTCCTCAGGGTAGGCGGAATCGAAAGAATACATTCTGACGTTAGGATAATAGCAGCGTCCAACAAGGATATATCGGTGGAGGTGGAAAAGGGCGCTTTCAGAAGAGATCTCTACTACAGATTAAAAGTAGTACAGATAAAGATACCGCCGCTGAGAATGAGAAAAGAGGATATCATTCTTTTCGTTAATGTCTTTCTTAAAAAATCTTCTAAACGGCACGGCAAGAAGATCCGGGGAGTGGAAAAGGATGGATACAGACTTCTAGCGCAGTATCCCTGGCCGGGGAACGTGAGAGAGCTCATGAATGTAATAGATAATCTGGTCGTTTTCAGCGATTCAAGCTTCATCAGCGCTGAAGAGATAGGGGCCAGGCTCAGGGAGGAAAGCGGAAAGAAAGCCTTTCCGGATCTTCCTGTTAAGGTGGAACAGTCAAGGGAAGAGATGGAACGGGAACTGATAATGAATTCCCTCATATCCCTCAATAACGACATGAAGGAGGCTCTAAGGCTTCTTCGCGACATCAGTGACAGCAGCGCCATGAATTTTGAAAGATGGGTGGAGGTTCAGGAAGAGAAAGAGGATAAGTGCAAGGATCTGAGCACTATTGAAAAAGAGGCCATAAAAGAAGCTCTGCTTATGAACGGAGGAAACAGAAGAAAAGCGGCGCAGCAACTGGGAATGTCGGAGAGAACTCTCTACAGGCGGTTGAACGACTATGGCATATCATAGCATTCAGCCGCTCGCAGGATAAGATTCGACAGTCATTAATACAGTACTCGGCGATCTTTTAAGAGCCAGAAACTGAGCCCCGGAAAGGGCCGGAAGGCAAAAGCGGGTGAGAGGTGAATTTTTCATGAGGCCCGTTCTGTTCAGTTGTCTTCAGCCCTCTAATTTGTTATAATTACTTATGCAAATGCCTTCGATCATACTATCCCCTGGAAGGTGGAGAACCCTATGAAATCGAGGATTCTTGTGTTATTCGCCGTTTTGCTGGTTATAGGCGCCGAAGCCGAAGCGGAGAACTACTCGGGAGAATTCATGGCCCTGGGAGGAGGAGCCAGAGCGATGGCGATGGGGGGGGCTTTTACCTCGATCGCGAATGATCCGACATCCACTTACTGGAACCCGGCCGGCGTCGCTCTATTCCATGACTATTCCGGGAATCCGGGAACTATGGGTCTATCCTTCATGCATTCGGAACGTTTCGGAAATCTTCTGGATTACAACTACCTCTCCGCTGTGATGCCGATGGAGAACGGACGATCCGGTTGGGGGATAACCTTCATACACCTGGGAGCCGACGACATCAGGATAATCCCGATGGAATCCGGAATGATAGACGGGGACGGAGACGGAGTGTACGAACCCTGGAACGGCGAAATGCTGAATTTCGATTATCGGGATTTTCCGATGGAAAGCGTAAATGATTATGCTTTGTTTTTATCCTATGGCCAGAGAATGGATTTCGCTTCTCTGGGGGCCTCGGTAAAACTGATCAGAAACGATCAGGTGACCGGAGTCTCGAGCTTCGGTATAGGAATAGACCTCGGGCTCATCAAGAAAGACCTGTGGAAAGACATCATGCTGGGAGTAAAGCTTCAGGACGCCACAGGGACCTATATAAACTGGAGCACCGGAAAGGAAGAGTTCATATATCCCGCCCTCAAGATAGGAGTGGGATATCCTTTCTACATATCGAGCCTCAACAGCGTGATCATACTGGCTGTGGACGGGGATTTCAGGATGTCCAACAGAAGACAGGTATCCCAGTACTGGATCGGCAAGGCGAGCGCGGATTTTCATCTCGGAGCAGAACTCTTTATACGCGATCTGGTGGCTCTCAGGGGAGGGCTGGACATGGGAAGGCCCACCGCGGGAGCGGGGTTCGTGCTGAATGATTTCGGGCACTGGGGGGTCAACCTGGGTTTCGACTACGCTCTTTTGATGCATGATGATTTTGATACAACCCACAGGGTTTCTATGTTATTATCCTTCTAAAGATCAGTTTCGATGAGGAAATCGGATAAGAAGGAGACCCCTTGAAAATCCTATCTCTGATCCTTGCCGGAGGCTCTGGCGAGGAACTGGGGGCAATAACCAGACATAGAGCGAAGACCGCTATTCCTTTCGGAGGCGGATACCGGATAATTGACTTCTGCCTTTCAAACTGCGTCAATTCGGGGATTACCCATATCTACGTGATGGCCCAGTTCAATCCTAAGTCACTTATAGAGCATATCGGAATGGGAAAACCATGGGATCTTGACAGAAAGATAGGCGGTATCTATATAATGCAGCCTTCCTATGACGGAAGGTTTGCCCACTGGTACAGGGGCACCGGAGACGCTCTGTGGCAGAATATTGAGATAATAAGGGATTCAGACGCTGACCTGGTGCTGGTCCTCTCGGGAGACCAGGTCTACACCATGGATTACAGAAAGATGGCGGAACGGCACCAGAAGTCCGGAAAACCTGTTACTCTGGCCTGCAAAGAAGTATCCCCTTCCGAGAGCCGAAGGCTCGGTATGATAAAATGTGACGGGAATGGAATAATAGAAGATCTGAAAGAGAAACCGCTCTCCAGCGGCTATAGGCGCGCATCCCTGGGAATATATGTCTTTGACAGGGAATTCCTTCTGGATCACCTGAATAGATCAATAACCGACCTGGTATTCGATCTTGTGATCCCAAACATAAAGCTGAAAAACGTGGCCGCATATTTTTTTGATTCATACTGGGAGGATATCGGTTCACTCCCCGCTTACTATAAAGCTTCGATGAGGCTTCTGGACGACCGTTCCTTCATGAAGGAAAAGAACCGCCCCCTGTTCAGCCGCGAGTCAGGGATGTCTCCTACCAGGTTTTCGAATGAATCCAGCGTTCGGCACTCGATCGTGGCTGACGGGTGCATGATCAAGGGCGATGTCATCGATTCCATTATATTTCCGGGAGTGAATGTGGAAGAGGGCGCCTCGGTGGATGAAAGTATAATATTCTCGTACTCTGCCGTTAAAAGAGGAGCCGGAGTTAAAAGATCGATCATCGACAAGAAGGTTGAAGTAGGTAAGGGAAGTTCGGTGGGAGATAGGGACGCAAATTCCAGAAATGAAGAAATATCGAACCCGGAATTCGATGGCTCGGAAATCACGGTGCTGGGAAAGGGTTCATTGATATCAGAAGGGGTAAAGGTGCCACCGGGGGCCATGATAGAACCGCAAGAAGTGATAAAGGGGGGCGGAGATCTTGAGTAAGCTGGCGGCATTCATACTGGCGGGCGGCCAGGGACAGAGGCTTAGTATTCTTACCAGGCACAGGGCGAAACCAGCTGTGCCTTTTGGGGGAAATTACAGGATAATCGATTTTACCATGACAAATTGCGTGAGATCCGGAATATCCCATGTCTATGTCTTGACCCAGTACATTTCAAGATCACTGGTCAGGCACCTGGGGATAGGTAAACCCTGGGACATGGACAGACGGGAAGGGGGACTGAGGATACTTCACCCCAGACTGGGCTACAAGGGGGCTGACTGGTACCAGGGGACCGCGGACGCCATCTTTCAGAACATATCCGTGCTGGAAGACCTGAAATGCGAAAACGTCCTCATACTGTCGGGGGACCACGTTTACAGGGCGGATTACGGTGAATTTCTCAAAGTGCACGAAGAACAGGGCGCGACTGGAACCATGGGGGTGGTAGAGGTACCGGAGTATCTCACCAACCAGTTTGGAATCGCCACAGTGGGATCAGACGGATTGGTCACCAGGTTTGATGAGAAGCCGGAGAGCTGCAGCAGCGCCCTCGCTTCGATGGGTATATATATCTTCAAGAGGGAGGCGCTTATCAGCCTTCTGAAAGAACTAAAGAAGATCTATCACGATCTGGATTTTGGAAAACACGTGGTTCCATACCTGACAGGCAGAAGAGAGATGGCCGCCTACGGATTTGACCGCTACTGGCTTGATATAGGCACCATAAGGAGTTATTTCATGGCCAGCAGGGGGCTGTTGACCGAGGATTACGGGTTTGATCTATACGGGGAAAACAACGTCCTGACAGTTCCCGGAGACTACCTTCCTATGGTGATAGAAAGAGAGGCAGAGGTCGACAATTCAATTATCTGCAGCGGGTGTATGATAGGGGGAAAGGTCAGGTCCTCGATAATATCGCCGGGTGTGGAGATAGAGGAAGGAGCGGAGGTGGAGGATTCGGTAATATTCCATAATTGCCGCATCGAAAGCGGCGCCAAAGTAAAGAACTGCATTATGGACAAGATGGCCCGGATCGGAAAAGACTCCTCGGTAGGTCGGGGAGACAGATCGGTCAAGAACAGAATTCAGCCGGAATATCTTGACTCGGGAATAACCCTGATTGGAAGGAAGACCATACTCCCTTCAGGAATAAGTGTCGGGACAAACTGCGTTATCCTCGGAAATGAAATCAACGGGGCGGTTCAAAACAGGGATTACTCGGATGGAGACTATTTCGTGCCCGAGCCTGAGCCCGACTGATTCGGATCGACCAGGATTGTGATCTTGTTGCCCGGATAGAGCCTGTCCCCTTTAATGCCATTGTTCCACTTCAGAATATCTTCTACCGGGGTATCATATCTGCTCGATATGGAATTTAGGGTATCCCCCTCCTTGACCACATAGATCATGCGGATCTTGCCGCCGCTTTGAGAGGGAGCTACAAAGCCCGGCGGCAAGTAGATGACCAGCTTGCTTCCCGCCTTTATCATGGAGGAATATTTCATATCGTTCCAGGATCTGAGGTCTTTCAGCCTGACCTTGAATCTCGAGGCTATCTCTCCAAGGTTATCGCCGGGGTTGACGGTATAGAGTATCCTGCTGTGATTTTCGGGAGGTTTTGGTTTTTTTATTCGAATGCTGCCGGGAAGTTTTGGTTTTTCTTTGTAGAGGGGATCTATCCTGATTCCACCGGCCTTTGAATCTCTCACCGGAACTATTAGAGTTTTACCCGCTCTAATGCGCCTGGGGTTTTCTATACCGTTCATTTTAACCAGTTCCGACTGGGCTATGCCGTATTTTGCCGCTATAGTCGAGATGCTTTCGTCGCGCTGTATTATGTGGCGGTGCCAGGATACCCTGTCTTCGGTGTCCAGCTCTGATAGCACCTTCAGGACGTCTTTACCCTTTCCAGCAGGAACCTTGACCTCAACTACCATGTTGGGAGGCGTGGCCCATCGCTTCAGGGCCGGATTCAGTTTCTTTATCCGGGTATAGGTGGTGGATGCAGCCCTGGCGATGACTCTCAGATCGACAGATTCCGTAACCTCTATTATATCAAAATCCAGCGGCTCGAGATCGGGTATTCCAAAACCGTACTTCGAAGGGTTTCTGCCGATCTCCAGAGCGGCCATGAATTTGGGTACGAACCATCTTGTCTGAGAAGGCAGCCTCAGGCGCCAGTAGTTCCTGGTTCCCTGGCGGTTTATGGCGTAAGCTACCCGGTATTCTCCGCAATTATAAGCTGCCAGCGCGAGTTCCCAGTTCCCGAAAAGTGAATGAAGATGCTGAAGATAATGCGCCGCGGCGTAGGTTGAGGCGATTATGTCGCGCCTGTCGTCTATCCACCAGTTGATCCTGAGATTGAAAACCCGCCCCGTTCCGGCCAGAAACTGCCAGGCCCCCACTGCGTGAGCGTGGGATTCGGCCCTGGGATTAATCCCGCTTTCTATGACCGCGAGGTAAAGCAGGTCCCTGGTAAGTTCATTCTCTATGAGAATCGGTTCGATTATGTCCCGGTATACCTGTACCCTTCCCAGCCACCGCTGAAAATATCTTCTGCCCTTTCCCTGAAAGTAATCCAGCCAGTACTTGGTCCTCCAGTTCTGGGCTATCTCTATCTCCTCTTCGACCACGTGATGCCGGGCGATAGAATCAAGTACGGCGGAGATGTGGCTTTCCCAGCCGATTCTGTCCTTTTCATTGCAGGATTTCTGCCTCAGATCCATAGTGAGTGTTTCCAGTGAATCGAGGTAGGAGCATATTTCAGAAGGCGGGTCGATCTGCCGAAGTTCGACGCTCTCTCTTATCAGACGCTCGCATGAGCCGATACACCGTTCCAGGTCGCCCATATAGTAATAGGCCAAGGCCCGGTCGTACCTGTTACGGAATTCAATCAGATGAGGGTGGGTGAGATGGATATCCTCCGTGGGATAAACCGGGCCGCTTCTATCTGAATATTGAATAGAGCAGCCTCCAAAGGCGGTTGTCACGACCAGAATGATAATCCATTTCTTCATGGAACCTCTCCCGTTTTCGCGGATAAATATACCTGATAGATAATAATATTTCAAGAATATCGAAGCCCTGCCGGAAATCGGCATAGAACACGGGCTGGGGGAAGATCACATAAAATCAGGACTACCGGGTAGAAAAAATGCCGGATTTATAGTATAATATAATATATAAGCGTAAAAGCTCTGAACGGTTACGCTTTACAATGGCCGGCAATGATATAGATCTGTTCCCGGCCGGCGGTTCGAATATATATTTATCGCTGATCCCTTTAGAACAGGCAAGAAGGAAAAATGCAGCAGGGATTTGAGAAAGATTATAAGTTTCTTCTCTATAACCTTATTCCAAGAGAATATCTGTCAGGGGAAAGAAAGAGGGGCATTAATAAAGCTATAGCCCTGGATGAGAGGGTCTTAATGCTCAAAGAATCTTATCTGGCCATGGAAGAACTGTCCAGAAAGGGCCTTTTCAGAAGAAGGGGGCCGGAGAAGTCGGGTGACAGGATATCGATATTTTACGAAGGTGACCGGCTCAGAACAGGTATCACTCTACAGATGAGCCTGGATGAGTGGCGGACGATAGGGGGGATGGCGGATGAAAAGGGCAGGAAGATAGCTCCATCACCGGTCCTTACCGGAATCATATCTGCACTTTCACTTAACAATACTACAGCCGGGACAGCTCATAAATTGAAGTCAGTATTGGAGATGACCAGTAAAGTTAAAGCAGGTTCTGAAGGTTTTCTGATTCTGGGATTGCATTTGAACATAACCGGAGTACACAGCGGGGACGGATTGGCCGAGGAGAATATCGATAAGCTGATGAAGAACCCGCTTTACGGGGCGGCGGTCAGGAAGAGGAAGATTCTGGTCGTTTCAAATCCCGATAAGATGAAATATAGTGCCTTTACAGCCGGCCGGGCAGCAGGAGCGATAATAATAATACCCCTTCTGTCGGGAGATAACAGACTGGGGATCATGGAGATCCACTACCCCGAAGCGGAAGGCCTCGGAAGAAACAAGATATTTAATTACTCCTTGATCGCCAGGGGAATAATCAGGCTTCTGCAGAACAATATTCAGCTGGAGCGAATGGTATCGATCGACAGACTGACCAAGGTAAATAACAGGAACTACTACGAAAATCAGGTTCCGCTGGAAATAGAGAGGGCGTCCCGGGACAAGAAGTGCCTGGCGTTTCTCATGATGGACATAGATCACTTTAAGAGGTTCAACGACAGGTACGGGCATGACGTGGGAGATGAGGTGCTCAAGCTGGTTGCCAGAACGATAAAGAGCCACCTGAGGAAGATAGATCTTTTTATAAGATTCGGTGGAGAAGAGTTCATCGCGCTCCTTCCGGGAGCCGACAGGGAAGCGGCCATGAGAACCGCCGAAAGACTGAGGGACGTAGTTGAGAATACGCCTTACAGAACCGGGGACGGAACGGCTCTAAAGGTAACGGTGAGCGTAGGAGGATCCATCTTTCCCGACGATGCCAGAAACCAGTCAGAACTATTCAGACACGCCGATGATTCTCTTCTCAAGGCAAAGAGAGAAGGAAGAAACAGAATAGTATTTTACGGCAGCGATTAGGAATATCAACCAGGTAAAGGCCTCTGGGAGGTTGACGATGATGAAGTGGTGGGCCTTGTTCTTTGTGTCCGGCAAATTTATATCCCAGAATTCAGCGAATCGGATCCTCCTCGCCGCATTGCCTCATCTTCTGTTCGCAATTCACGGGTATTTCGTTATTAAAAAGGGGCGCGGTCGGGGATCTTTACGGGATTTACCGGGGGGACTGAGGCCCGCCCCGAGGTTCATCCTGGTCTCAGTCACTTCCCTGATAATTCTTTTCACATCCGGGGCTCATAACATTCATGACAACCGGAAGGACGGTTTCCTCGAAAAGGCCGGCAGCGGTAATACGGGGACGGCGGAAAATATCAAGGGGATTCTGGGCCGACCGGGATACTGCCGGGTACTTTCATTGACCGCAAGGACCCGCCGGTACTGCATCGGCAGGCTGGCCGGGGAGCCTCTGAGCCGGGAAGCTTCATCGCTGCTCAGATCACTGATTCTGGGAGATAGAGCAGATCTGAGTGGAAAGATTAAGGAAGACTACCGCTACATAGGCATTTCGCATTTTCTTGCCCTGAGCGGACTTCATCTTGGATTGATTGTCATTCCCCTGTCGTTCATAATGGGGGCGCTTCCACTGCACAGGCGGCTAAAGTATCTTTTTCTAGCGGTATTCATTATAACGTATACCGCAGTAGCGGGATATCCCCCATCTCTCTGCAGAGCCGCCGCAATGTATCTTTCCGTCCTTTTCTTCCGGGTGGCGGGGGTAAACGCGGATCTTTTTGAATCCCTGACGGCGGCTTCTTTTATCCTCTTCCTGATAAGGCCGGGAATCATCTTCGATTCAGGATTCAGGCTGTCTTTTCTGGCGGTTGCAGGCATACATTTTCTGGCAATACCGCAGATCAGAACTATAAAGACGATCTTTTCGGGAATATGGAAGAGAAAGCTGTTTTCCCTGCTGTCCGGCCCGGTCATAATTACACTTTCCGTAAATCTTTTTACCCTGCCCGTCGTTCTCAGGCTTTACAGATTCTGTCCCCTTATTTCGCCGGCCGTCAATATTTTGATGGTTATCCCCTTCATGTTATTTATATATGCGGGGGGAGCGTATTTCATTGCTCCCGGCGGGGTTCTAAGATCGATTCTGGCTGTTCCAATAAACATCACAGCTTCTTTTCTCAGAATAGTTCCGGAAAAGATCTCCAGCCACTACTTTCCATCCATACTCGAAAGTGATATCGACCAGAGATTCTACATCGCCGGTATATCCCTGCTCTGTATCTCGATCCGATCTAAAAAGAGGATCACCAGGTTCGTATCGCTGGCCGCGGCGTTAATGACCCTGATATATTCAGCGGGAGGAAAATATATCATGGGAGCAAGCGATGAACCGCTGAACGCTAACAGCGGGAAGAGAATTCGGCCCTCGGCGGAATGGAGCTTGACTGAACTTAAAGAAAGTGGTTCCAGAGTATTGACTATCCGTGAGGAAGTGGACAGGTGGAGAGCGGAAAGGATATTGAGGAATCTTCGTGAAGTCGGAATAGGAAAGGTAGGTTATATTTTTATCATCCTTCCCGGCATAAGAACTTTTTCGGGAATCGAGCACCTTGTCAACCGGCTGGGAGCTAGTGAAGTATTCTGCAGCCGTTACCTCTACGAAGATAAGAAGACCCGACTGGAGAAAAGAGAAAAGCTGCATTCCAGGCTCAGGCCCCTTTCCAGGGGGGATGTCATCAGGCTGGGCGGTACCCTGATAAGGGTCGAATCCCCTCTATACCCTCCTCCAGAGGGAAGGGCAATGGCCGAAGATGAGACCAGGCTTCGCTTCAGAAGGGAAAATTCAGACTAAATGGATGGAGCCGGCCATAATTTCTTGACTTATGGGCTGAGCGCGGATACTATTTCCATAATCCGCGCTTTGATGGACCAGAGCCGTATTATCGCCAGACCGCAATTCAGTTAACCTAAGTCAAAACTGGAGTATATCTTATGACTGAATCAATAGGTATAGGAGTAATGGCATCGGGCAGGGGCAGTAATTTCAGGTCTCTCGCGGAACACTGCGGCCTGGAATCCTTTCCGGCGGAAGTAAAGCTACTGGTGGTGGATAATGGAGAAGCCGGGGCCTTGAAGTTCGCAGAAGAAATGAATATACCAAGCCTGATAGTGGATTGCGGTAGCAAGAGGGGATCGATGACCGCTGAATCCAGCGAAAGAATAAGCGCCGCGTTCAAAGATAACGGCGTCGATCTGGTATGCCTCGCGGGATTCATGAGAATTGTAAAGGGAAGGCTCATGGATGATTATTCCGGAAGAATGATGAACATACACCCCGCTCTACTGCCGAGTTTCAAAGGGCTTGAAGCCCAGAAACAGGCTCTGGAGTACGGAGTGAAATTCAGCGGCTGCACGGTTCATTTCGTGGACAAAGGTGTCGATACAGGACCGATAATCCTTCAGAAAGTCGTTCCTGTCTATCAGGACGACAGTGAAGATTCGTTAAGTTCCAGGATACTGGCCGAAGAGCACAGAGCCTATCCGGAGGCCGTTAGGCTTTTCGCCGAATCACGTCTTAAGATATCAGGAAGGAGAGTACTGATCGAAAATGAATAATAAGAGGAAAATAGAGAGTTATTCCGGCCTGCCGGGGATGAAGCCCGCCAACCGTGGAAAAGTAAGGGACATCTACGACTTGGATGACAAACTGCTGATAGTAGTTTCCGACAGGATATCCGCCTATGATTCTGTTCTTCCCACACCCATACCGGGGAAGGGAATTATACTGAATCTGATGTCATCGAGATGGTTCGATTTCTTTGAAAACGTTCCCGATCACAAGATAACAACCGAGGCTGAAAAATATCCCGAAAAACTGAGAAGTTTCTCCACCGAGCTTTCCGGCAGGTCGATGCTGGTGAGGAAGGCTGAACGGATAGATCTGGAGTGTATCGTCAGGGGTTACATAACCGGTTCGGGGTGGCGTGAATACAAACAGACCGGGGAGGTATGCGGCATATCCCTCCCGGAAGGACTGGAAGAATCCCAGAAGCTGGAAAGGCCCATATTCACTCCTTCGACCAAAGCCGAAACCGGGCATGATGAAAACATCTCGGTAGAGCGGGCCGCTGAGATAGTGGGCCGGGACACCATTGAGAAGATAGAGAGTATCAGCATGAGGATATTCGAAGATGCCAGCGATTACGCGGCCGAAAGGGGTATACTTATAGCTGACACAAAATTCGAGTTCGGATATATAGATGGGGAGATCTCTCTTATAGACGAGGTGTTCACGCCCGATTCATCACGCTTCTGGCTGGCGGATGAATACCAGAGCGGAAGGAAGCAGAAGAGCCTGGACAAACAGTTTATAAGGGATTACCTGGATGAGACGGGCTGGGACCACGATCCTCCGGCTCCGGAACTGCCCTCCGACATCGTCGATAAGACCAGGGAGAGATACAAGATGTCGCTGAAGAGTCTATTCGATGATGTAGATATTGAAAGGTATGGATTATGAAGATTAAGAGAGCCTTGATCAGCGTAACCGACAAAAGAGGACTTGATAAGCTCGCGGAAAAACTTTCCGAGGCGGGAGTCGAGATAATCGCTTCGGGTGGAACCGCCGAGACGATAAGAAAAACCGGAATCGAGGTCACCGGAATAAGCGAACTTACCGGATTCCCGGAAATGATGGACGGAAGGGTGAAGACTCTTCATCCTATCATCCACGGGGGAATCCTGGCGGACAGGAATAGGAAGAAGCACCTGAGCGAAGCAGAAGATATGAAAATAGGATTGATCGACCTGGTGGTTGTGAATCTCTACAGGTTCAGAGAGGCCGCTGCTGACAAGGATCTGGAAGAGGGAGAGATCGTGGAGCAGATCGACATAGGGGGCCCGACCCTGGTGAGATCGGCTGCCAAGAATTTCCATTCCGTGGCTGTAGTGGTGGACCCGGGTGATTACGATATGATTGCTGAGAATATCCTGTCCGGCGGCGGTGAGATCCCGCTTGACCAGAGACGCCGCCTGGCCTCGAAAGCCTTTCATCACACCGCTTCTTACGACGCGGCCGTGTCGGAATATTTTGACGAAATAACAGGAGAAGGCCTGTTTCCGGAAAGCCGGGTGATATCTTTCAGGAAATGGCGTCCCCTGCGGTACGGCGAGAATCCGCATCTAAAGGCCGCTCTTTACCGTAAAGAATCGGGTAAAGACACCTTTTCCGACTTCGAACAGCTTCAGGGCAAGGAACTCTCCTTCAACAATATCATGGACATGTTCGCCGCCTTCAATCTCGCCAGGGACCTGGGAGAGAATTCCTGCACGGTCAACAAGCACATGAATCCCTGTGGAGCGGCAGCCTGCGAAAGTCCATCCGAGAGTTTCATAAGAGCAAGAAAAACAGACACCATGTCGGCCTTTGGAAGCGTGGTCGCCGTAAACGGAGTGGTCGATGCCGATCTGGCCGAAGCGGCCAACCAGGGTTTCGTGGAGGTAATGCTATCCAAAGGTTTTACCGACAGCGCCAGAGACCTGTTCATGAAGAAGAAGAATATTAGGCTGATAGTGGTGCCGCCCGGGGAGTGGGATAGAGATCAGAGAGGAATGGACGTGAGGGAGATAGGGCAGCTGGTACTGGTTCAGGAGAGAGACTCAGGTTTTCCTGAACTGGAAGACCTGGAACTGGTCACCTCAAGGAAGCCTGATGAAAGTGAAAGCAAGGCGCTCAGGCTTGCCTGGAAAGTGGTTAAGCATATAAGATCCAACGCCGTAGTCATATGCGACGAATGGGGGACTCTGGGCATAGGAGCCGGCCAGATGAGCAGGGTGGACTCATGCAGGATAGCCGTTCAGAAAGCGAAAACGGCGAATCTTGACCTGGCCGGAGCTTCTGCGGGCTCCGACGCTTTTTTCCCCTTTCCCGATGGAGTCGAGGTCCTGGTTGAAGCGGGGGTCCGGTCGGTCATTCAGCCGGGGGGCTCTATCAGGGACAAGAAAGTCATAGCCGCAGCGGAAGAGATGGGTATAGCGATGATGTTGACCGGAGTCAGGCATTTCAAACACTGAAGGAGCGAGATGGAAGAGGCAACCTGGAAGGGAAATTCTATCGTCATCCTGGATTTTGGATCTCAGTATACCCAGCTGATAGGGCGAAGAATAAGAGGGATGAATGTCTTTTCAGTCATTCTGCCTCACGGGGCGTCTATCGAGGAGGTCAGGGAACAGAATCCAGCCGGTATAATCCTCTCAGGAGGACCCGCCAGCGTGGATGACGAGGGGGCGCCGGATCTTAAGGCCGATATATTTTCGCTGGGAGTTCCCGTTCTGGGGATATGCTACGGAATGCAGCTCATCGCCAAGAGATTCGGTTCAGTCGTCAGAAAATCGCGAAACAGGGAATACGGGCATACCGTCATAACAGCCGACACTTCAAGCCGGATGCTGAGCGGTACCGGTGAAAAACAGAAGGTCTGGATGAGCCACGGGGTGAGAGTGGAAACCATCCCCGAAGGATTCGAATCTATTGCGTCTTCGAAGGATTGCGATATAGCGGCAATCGCCAGCCTATCAAAGAATATATTCGGGCTTCAGTTCCACCCGGAGGTCTATCACACCGATTTCGGCAATGAGATCCTGGGCAATTTTATATTCACTATATGCCGCTGCTCGCCCGACTGGAATTCCAGGTCCTATGTTGAGATGGAGATAAAGAAGATAAGGCAGCAGGTAAAGGGGGAGAAGGTTCTGTGCGCGGTCAGCGGCGGAGTGGACAGTTCTGTTATGTCCGTGCTGGTCGACAGAGCCATAGGCGGCCAATTATGCCCCGTATTCGTTGACAACGGCCTTCTGAGAATGGATGAAGCCGATGAGGTAAGAAAGCTCCTGCGCGACCACTTGAGCGCCGAGTTAGTTTTTGTAGATGCGTCAGAAGAGTTTCTCTCCCGCCTTAGGGGAGTTTCGGACGCCGAAGAAAAGAGGAAAATAATAGGCAGCTGCTTCATAGATATATTCAGGCGGCAAAGGGAAGAACACGGGCCGTTCAGATTTCTTGCCCAGGGGACCCTGTACCCTGATGTTATCGAAAGCCGTTCGACAGTGGGGCCGTCGGCGACCATCAAGTCTCATCACAACGTGGGCGGTCTGCCGGAAGATATGGATTTTGATCTTATAGAACCGTTTTCCCTCCTGTTCAAGGACGAGGTAAGGGAAGTGGGAAACTATCTGGGTCTTCCTGAAGATCAGATCAAGAGGCATCCTTTCCCCGGGCCGGGACTGGCGGTGAGAGTTCCAGGAGCTCTTTCCCGGGAAAAGCTGGAACTGATCAGGAAGGCGGACAAGATATTCATCGACGAACTGGTAGAGCACCAGTTATACGACAGCGTATGGCAGGCTTTCGCGGTCCTTCTGCCGGTTAAGAGTGTCGGCGTGATGGGGGATGAGCGCACATATCAGAACACCGCCGTCCTCAGAGCGGTCACAAGCGTTGACGGAATGACCGCCGACTGGGCCAGGCTTCCATACGATTTTCTTCAGCACGTCTCCAGCGCTATAATCAACAAGGTGGACGGAATTAACCGGGTGGTTTACGACATAAGTTCAAAACCGCCGTCCACTATAGAATGGGAATAGTTCGCTTTTTTCCGCCTCTGGTTTAAATAACCAGCAAGTCTGGAAGGAAATTCAGTCTAAAACGAGATGAATAGAAGAATAATACTGATCTTTACGGCCGCTCTGATTATCTTATTCCGGTCTGAACCGCTCTATGCGGCTAAAATGCCTGAAAATAGGATATACTCCCTTCCTGGCGAGGAGAAAGCAGTCCGATTCCACCCCGTTCCCTTATCGTGTGCGAGCCTGGGAGGGGAAGTTCCGCCGCCTGGGGGGTGGTTCGAGTGTTTGAAAGCCTCCCGCATAGAACTGCTCAAGGGACATGCGGATAGAGCGCTGAATCTACGCTCCGGACCCATCGAAGACCCGTTTATGGAGCCGTACCGGATTCTGACAGAGGCGGGTATCCTCCTGCAGAAAGGCAGATACCGGGAGGCGGTAGATGGTATTCGTAAGGCGGACACATTATTAAAACATTCTTATACTTTCCGGCACCCCGCCGGTAATAATGCGGCTTCTCTTTACTCTAAAGCCATTTACCGGTATTCAGAGCTCTGCCCTGACAGCTCCTTTATAAGAAGTTATATGGCAGGAATGGTATTGGAGGATCTGATTCGGTGCGCGGATGCCGCCGCCTTCGCCGAAGATTCCGCCCTGGCCCTGGATCTGCTCAGACTGGCTGGGGTAAGGGGAAGGAATTTAAGGGATGAAATTCCGGCAGATAGATTGAAGCGATTTATTATCAAACAAGCTGATATCATGACCGCGCAAGAAATTACAAATTCAATAATGCTGTCTTTCAGGCTGGGATGGGAAGAAATACCGCAAATGCTTCTATCTGTCATGCAGAGATCATATCCCGAAAGCGATAGAACAGTCCTGATAAAGGCTGAGTTTCTCAGGCGGAATGACGATGTGGCAGAGGCGATAAGAATAGTCTCCGATTTTCATGAAGGGATCCCTGATGGGGATTTGAAAGCCGAATATACCCTCAAGCTGGCCTCTCTGAATTATGATGCCGGAAGAACCACCCGCTCCGCGGAAATATACTGGAGATTCGCCGAGAATAATCCTGAGCTCCGGTATTCCTTAACAATAGCGGACAGGGCGGCGAGAATGTACCTGTCGATGGGACGATGGGAAAAAGCCCGCCGAATGTGGAGATTTATCAGAACAACGGGATCTGACCATGAATTGGTTGCTGAGTCTTCGGTGAGTGAAGCGGTCCTTGACTTATGGCTGGGGAGAGAAGGGAAGGCTCGAGGCATTCTTCTCGATAATCTCAACAAAGCTCCAGAAGGTATGACTCCCGCTTTCTTTTACTGGCTTCACAGAGCCTGTTCTTCGAAAGAAGAGAAGAGGAAATGGGCTGAAAAGCTTATAATGGAATTTCCTCTGTCTTTTTATGCCCTGGCCTTGCGAGATCCGGCGTTCGAGCTGTTTCTTAAAAGCGGCTCCAGCATGTGCGGGGCCCGGTTCGAAAACCACCGCGGCCGCGCTGTCCAAGGTAACATCCTCAGAGAAGATAGTACCGGAGGTTTTGAAATAATACGAGGCCACCCGGCATTCAACGCCCTTAGTTTCTACCTGGAGCTGGGTGACAATTCAGAAGCTTCAGAAATACTGGACCTGATGCTGAGGGATTTTGAGGGTGATGAGGATTCGTTGTATTTAATCGCCACCATGCTCAGGGATGTGAAGATGAAAAACCTTCTCCTGAATGTCGCCGTTACCCCTGCCGCCTACCGTTCGAATAGATTCCTGCAGTTCAGATTTCCACTCTATGAACCGGACCGGATCTGCAAGCTTGCCGCGCGACATGGAATCTCACCTGAACTGGTTATGGCTGTTATCAGGGAAGAGAGCAGATTCGACCGGGAAGCCGAATCCAGGGCGGGAGCTCTGGGCCTGATGCAGATCACTCCCCCGACCGGATTGTGGATTGCTCAGATGAACGGAGAAAGAATAGAGGCCGAGCAGTTATTGGAACCGGAACTGAACACCAGGCTGGGGACCTGGTACATCGAATATCTGCTCAAAAGAAGCGGCGGTTCGGTCGTTGGCGCGATTTCTGCATATAATGCGGGTTTCGGGAAGTTGTCAGGATGGCGGGAACGGTTCGATCCGTTGAGAAATCCGATGATAGCCGCAGAACTTATAGGTATCAGGGAGACCAGAAGATACCTCAAGCGGGTTCTCGGTTCCGCCCTTATGTATCGAAGTATCTATACCGCGGAAAAAGATTAGATGAAAGCACTGGAAAAAGCCGCCGCTGTGGTTCTGATCATTGCCTGGGGACCGTCCGTTCTTCTGGCCGGTAGAGGGGAAACGACTCTGGTGACTCCACCCTGGTATCACTGCCTCGGAATGCATAAGGTGACCCGGACCCATCTCGATATATATTCCGGGTTCAGAGAGAAGTTTGAAGATCCGCGGGGCATATTCTGCACCAAACTTTCCGTCAAAGACGATTCGGGGACCGATTACGACGATGACGAGCTGACCGTATTCGGCATCAACAGCGGATCCGGGCATATTCTCTACAACGTCGGTCTTTTTTCGCTTCGAATATTCGACGGTGCGCCTGAGGGAGGACAGGAACTCAAAACTCCGTCAGACATAACAGGGGACAGGCATGGGAATATATTCGTTGCGGACACGGGTAATGACAGAATCATGAGATACAGCTACAGGGACGACCGCCTGCACCTGGTGGAGAAACTGCAAGAGCACTCCGGAATCGGGATAAATCAGCCCATGGGCGTCTCCATGAGCGCGGGTATCCTCTACGTGGCGGATACCGGAAGAGACAGGATCATCACATACCGTCTCTCTGAACGGATGTGTGAAGCAGAAATAGTTTTAAGCGGTCCGGAAGGGCTGATAGAGCCTACGGCGCTTTCAGCGGTCTCTCGCGGAGAGCCCTGGTATTATTATGATGATTTCTTCGTGGCGGTGATAGACAGTTTCGGGAAACGGCTGTGGAAGATTCCCTTCGAAGGAGAAAGACTTGTATTCAGATACAGCTCGCTGGTGGGAAAAGGCCGGTTCGACTACCTCGATATAGACTATTACGGCAATGTATACGTCACCGACTCCAGTTCCGGCAGGATTCACAAGTTCGACAGGAACTTAAGATACATCGCCGCGATAGGATCGGGGGAGGGGGGCATCGAGCTGGACCAGCCACGCGGAATAGCAATATACAAGAGGTTCGGACAGGTTTTTGTCACAGAAAGGGCGGGAGCCCAGTATTTCTGGGTAGGAACTGATCTCATACGGCTCGATTCGCAAGGGGTCGAATATAACCCGGAGAACGGGGATTTTTCTGTCAAGATCTCCTTTCTGCTTACCGAGCATTCCCTGCTCTCAATATTTCTGCGGGATTGTGAAAACGGCGAAGAGTTCGCCATACTGAGCGATTTTCTTTTTCCGGCCGGCCATCACGACAAGATCATCAAGGGAAGACTGAAAGATCGGCCTGAAATCAAGGGGGCGACCGCACGCCTGGTGGTGAAAGCAAAGCCGACATATTCTTCCGCCGACATCTGCCGTTTCCAGCGTTCTACCAACCCTGTAAAAGTCAATACCCCCTGAATCAAAGATCAAAAATATTAATTATTTGGCTTCTCTTTTGCTACAGAGTTAGGAACAGCAAAATGGCCGGTCAAAAATGAAAGGGAAAAAATGGCTTTTATAGAGAAATTCTTGCGGATCATACCGGGAAGCAACCTTAGAAAAGCTATGGATTACCTCAACCGGGGAGAATACAGAAAGGCCTGCGAGCATTTTGACAGGCATAATTCCAGAATCGAGGATATGTCGACTTCCCGGGAAAAACAGGAACTCATCCGAATGTACATGAGCGAGGCGTACATAGAGTACTCCAAATTACTGAAGGCGGATGGAAAGTTCGAGCTTGCCGCTGAAACCCTGCAAAAGGTATCGGATCTGGAGCCGGAATATTCTGATGTGCATTACATGCTGGCGGAAACCTACCAGCAGCTTGAAAAGGAAGAAGAAGCGAGAAGGAGCATAAAAAAAGCCCTTTCGGTCAACCCCAATTACTTTATAGCCAGAATATTCCTGGCCAGGCTGGACTACCTTTCCGGAAAGAATTCCACCGGTACCGAGGAGCTTGACAAAAGCCTCTCCTGCGCTCCGGGTTTCTACGTGGAAAAGGTGAAAAATCTCCTCTTCGATATAAAGAATAACGCTGATAGGGGTGACGTCATCGAGCAGTTTGCCGAAATACTCCGGGAAAGGCCTACCTCGGCACAGGTCAGCAAGCAGATGGCCGTTGAAAGCATCCAGGCAGGAAAATACGAGTCGGCCATCGTGGAGCTGAAAAAAGCAATATCGATGAATCCTGATTTTCCTGATCTGCACAACCTGCTGGGGATCGCTTACGCTAACACCGGCCTCAAGGACGACGCGATAGTCGAATTTACCACCGCTCTGAAGATAAACCCGGAATACCTTAAGGCTCATCTGAATGTTGCGCTCACATTTTACGAAAAAGGAGCCTTCGAGGAGAGCCGTAAACATCTGAACAAGGTCATGGCCATAGACCCCGATAACGAACTGGCCCGCAACATAGAGAACGAACTGAATTCAGTCGGAAGCAGGGGATAGAAAGTGGACAAGGACTACTATTCAATACTGCAGCTTTCTCCAGCCGCTTCCAGAAGTGAGATCCAGAAAAAGTACTTTGAACTGGCAAAGCTGCACCATCCGGACATAACCGGCGATACGGACGGTGACAGGGATGAATTCAAGCTGATCAATGAAGCCTATTCCATCCTGAGCAATCCTCAGAGAAGGCGGGAGTATGACGAATCGCTGAGAAAGGGAAAGGCCCTCGGCGTGAAATCTGCGGTGATGATGAGGGAGAGGAGCAGGAAAGCGGCCGCCCTCGCCTATGAGCAGGCGCAGGCCGCCCTCAGGTACAGATCGTACGAAAAGGCCATCCTGCTTCTCAAGTCAGCAGTCAAGAACGATCCTTCCGTAGCCGCTTACCACAGCTGGTACGGGTTCGCGCTGGCCATGGCCAATTCTAACCTTCATGATGCCAGGGACGAGTGCAAGACGGCGGTTCATATGGAGTTTTATAATCCTGATTTCAGGGCTAACCTCGGTTTTGTCTATTTCAGGGCGGGCCTTCGAAAGCTGGCCATTCAGAATTTTATGGATGCTCTGCAGTGGGATCCTTCCAACAAGCTGGCCGGAAGGTACATGGAGAAGATCGAGAACAACCTCAAATCCAGAGAAGGACCGATAGACAAGGTCCTGAACATTTTCAAACGAGGTTGAAAAACGAGCTTCCGCTTCCCAAATATGCGCTTTTTTGGAAGGCGCGCAGGATTACCCGGACTTAATAAGTGATTTTTCCGACCTGAGAGGATTTCCATATATTACGGCTGTCTCACCGTGCTTGAATCAATCTTTTTGAAGCTTTTTAAAATGTCCCGATATTATTATTGATTTTTTGCGCTGGCCCCTCTAAGCTTGTCTGCACCGAGGTGGTTGGAATGAAAAAAACAGCTTTTATATGCTACGGCGATCAGTCCACTGAACAGGCTTTTGTCTACAACGAAATACCTCGAAGGAAAGGCGGGGAAGAATTCTTCGTCTTTTTCAATCCATGCGGTTCACCGTACAGGGAAAATCTAAAAGAGTTTTATCGTATAGCTATATCTACATCCAGGATGGGTTCGGCTGAAAATTACTTTATCAGATTTCTCAAGAACGCTCAGGAGAAACTTGATCCAGGTATCGATACAAACGAGCTGCTGGATAATTCCATAGTCCTCCTAATGATAAGAAGAGGCCCAGACATATATTTTATGCATAACAGGGGAATCAAAGTCCTGCACTGGGACGGCACTGGACGGGAAGTGGGAAACGGCGGTGTTTTTTCGCAGATTCGAATAGGCAAGGACCATGGTATAGATCAGGCCGACCTCTTCAGCAATTCGCTGGATGAGGCATTTATTCTGAACGTCGCTCGCGAAACCAGCGGAAACCACACTATGGTTTTCGTACCTTCGGAGGAATACGCGGCCAGGCACAGGGAAACCTTCATGAACAGTGTTTTTTTTCCCTCCTTTGAAGTTCCTGACGAAAGGGGCGTGTCCGCCGATACCGGCCTTGATCTTCCTGCCATACATTGGAGTGGAGAAGTTAAGATAGACAATAAAGAAGAAAGGTTACGTGACAAAATGAAGAAGAGAAAGTTCTCGATACCGATGATTTCAGGAATAGCCTCGGCAGTATTGGCATATCTGATTTTCTTCGGGCCGTTTTCAGGACAGAATCAGCAGAAAGCTGAAGATGACATCCTTCTTTCAGTGGAAGACTCGGGAACCGGAAGCGGGTATACAGAGAATACCGGTTCAGGCCGCAGCGAAACGGATTCTGGCGAGAACAGTATGGCCCGAAGCGTGAACGATGACGCAGGATCTGAGAACCGGAATACACCTTCGTCAGGTATTGAAATAAAGAAGCTGTGGTCGAAAAAATTCGGCAAAGGGGTGACGTCTTCGCCCGCCTACTGCGGTGGAAATGTGGTTTTCGGCTGTAGGGACGGCCACGTATATGCCTTTACGCCTGAGGGAGATTTCAAGTGGAAATATTCTTGCGAAGCGGGAGTAGGCTCTTCACCCGTTGTGATATCCCCGCAGATCCTCGCAGCCTGCGACTATAATGGAACGATGCACTGTTTGAATGCCGCCAGCGGTGATCTTCAATGGAAAATCTCACTGGGGAACAAGATAATCAGCACTCCTTCAGTTTACGGTGAAAGGATCTACGCCGGAACTATGGGTGGGAATATATTTTCTATAGGGGCGGCCGGTGGAAAGATCCACTGGAAAAAGAAGATAGGCTCCGCGATATGGGCGGGCCTTAAAACAGGTGATGATTACATTATCGCCGCTTCCGTGGACGGGCGCCTGGTGCGTCTGAACCACGACGGAGAAATCGCATGGAAGATCGAGCCGGGCGGTGAAATATACTCGACTCCCCTCTGCGTTGAACGCAAAGATCTTCTGATAATAGGCACCAACAGAAACCTGATTTCCGCGGTCTCTCTTTCCGAAGGATCATTGCTGTGGCAATATTCAGTGAGTTCGGAGGTTCGAAGCGTGCCATCTACGGACGGTGAAAGAATAATTATCGGCACGGATGACGGAAAGGTCTATGCCCTGAGCTTGGAAGGGAGGATGCTCTGGATGCAGGGTCTGGGGCAGGCGGTGCGTTCAAAACCCCTGGTTTCGAAGGACCGGGTTTTTATAACCGGTTATAACAGCAAATTGAACACGATAGATACGATGTCGGGCAATGTAGTAGATACCTACCAGACAGAATCCAGAATCTATTCATCTCCACTGAAGGTAGGGGAAAGAATCTTCTTCGGAACCAACGGCGGTTTCTTCCATTCGGTGGAAATATCCTCGAATTAGGGGCCCCCGGTACATCGACATGACAGTTAACCTCCAATTGCGGTCGGGTCGCTGTACCACTCTTATCCTGTTGATTATGATTCCTTCTTGTATTAGCTTGGTAGTGGATTGGAGGTAGTTTTGCTCAAGGGAATCTTTAAGAAATTTCTGGGCGACAGAAAAACCAGGCTGATGAAGAATCTGCGTCCGGATATAGACCTGATAAAGGATTGGGCCGGGAAATACCGCGACCTTGATGAAGAGGATTTTCCAGACAAGACCGAGGAGTTCGTAAATAGGCTGGCGGAGGGCGAGACCGTCGATGATCTAATGCACGAGGCTTTCGCCCTGGTATATGAAGCCACCAGGCGGAATCTGGGCAGGAAATGGACTGTGGTGGGGCATGAGATGGAATGGGATATGGTGCCCTATGATGTGCAGATAGCAGGGGCCGTCTGCCTGCACAGGGGATCGATAGTCGAGATGGCCACCGGAGAAGGAAAGACCCTGGCGGCGACGATGCCGCTCTACCTTAATTCACTTACAGGAAAAGGGTGTCATCTGGTCACCGTTAACGATTATCTCGCCAGGCGCGACTCTGAATGGATGGGTGGAATATATAGATTCCTGGGGGTTTCGGCGGGCTGTCTTCAGAACGAATTGGACAGCGTTGAGAGAAGAGATATCTACCATTGCGACATAACTTACGGAACAAACAACGAATTCGGCTTTGACTACCTGAGAGACAACATGAAGCTGGAAGCCGAACAGCAGGTTCAGCGGGGCTTTAACTACGCCATAGTAGACGAAGTAGACAGCGTTCTCATCGATGAAGCCAGGACTCCGCTTATAATATCCGGGCCGGTTCCCGGTTCGTCGATCAGGAAGGATTTCGAGCTTCTCAGAAACAGGGTCGAAGAACTGGTAAAAAAGCAGAAGAGGTTCATTAACAACATAATCGGCGAAATCTCCTCGGTGGATCCCGGTGAAGGGGACGGCGATTCGGAAGATGAGATAGCCAGGGTTCTGCTCCTGACCAAGAGGGGCGATCCGAAAAACAAGCGCTTCACGAAACTTCGAAAGAAAACCGGTTACGAAAAACTGATGCTGTCTCTGGAGAATGATCTTATGAGGGAGAAGCGTCTTCATCTTCTGGACGAAGAACTCTTTTTCGTCATAGATGAAAAATCCGGGACCATAGACCTTACCGAAAAGGGAAGAGAGAACCTCAGCAAGGAAGACCGGGAGCTTTTCGTCCTTCCTGATTTGGGTGAACAGCTGCACGGGATCGATGAGGACGATAGCCTGTCAGCCGGTGAGAAGATAAAGAAAAAAGACAAGGCATACAGGGAATACGCGAGAAAAAGCGAGAAGATCCATAATTTCACCCAGCTTCTGAAGGCGTACACACTTTTTGAGAAAGACATAGAGTACGTGGTCCAGGACGGCAAGGTGATGATAGTCGACGAATTCACCGGACGCCTCATGCCGGGAAGACGTTTCAGCGACGGGCTTCACCAGGCTCTGGAAGCTAAAGAAAGGGTCAAGGTCGAAGGGGAGACTCAGACTTTCGCCACCATAACACTTCAGAATTACTTTAGAATGTACGACAAGCTGTCCGGAATGACCGGAACGGCCGAGACCGAGGAAGAGGAATTCCACAAGATATATAATCTTGCCGTAAACGTGATCCCCACCAACAGACCGGTCAGAAGAATTGATTACGACGACGAAATATACAGGACCAAGAGAGAAAAGGTACAGGCCATAATAGCCGAGATAAAAAGGTTAAACCAGAAAGGCCTGCCCATCCTGGTGGGAACCATTTCTGTTGAATTTTCGGAGACTCTGAGCAGAATGCTCAAAAGAGAAGGCATAACTCACAATGTGCTGAACGCGAAGTATCATCAGAGGGAGGCCGAGATAGTGGCCTACGCCGGAAAGAGCGGAGCAGTGACCATCGCCACGAACATGGCGGGAAGAGGAACCGATATCAAGCTGGGAGAAGGAGTGGTCCGGTGTGAGAGGTGCTGTATCCTCTGCGAAGAGCCGGACCGCTGCGATGAATGCCCCAACCAGGTAAAGAGAGAAGATTGTGAAAGGGACGTGCCCTGCGGATTGCACATTATCGGAACGGAGAGGCACGAGAGCAGAAGGATCGACAGGCAGCTCAGAGGACGGGCCGGGCGGCAGGGAGATCCGGGAGCCTCCAAGTTCTTCATATCCTTAGAAGACGATCTGATGAGGCTGTTCGGTTCCGATCGGGTATCGGCAATAATGGACAGGCTCGGGCTGGAGGAAGGGGAAGTGATAAAGCATCCTTTCATTACCAAAGCAATATCAAGATCTCAGAAAAGGGTCGAAATGTACAATTTCGGCATCAGAAAACGCCTTCTGGAGTACGACGACGTAATGAACAAGCAGCGTGAGGTCATTTACGGGCGCAGAAACCAGATATTGCACCGCGAAAACCTGGATAGACTGGTCGACGAGCTTTTAGAGGAATATGTCGATTCGGTCCTCGAGAAATACCTGCCAGAGGAGGGATACCAGGAGGACTGGGACACGAGCATGGCTGCCGCGGAAATGGAGCAGACATTCGTCGTTCCTTTTGACCTACCGGTAACGGAGGAAGATTCTATAGTGGATCCGGAATCGGTCCGCGAAGCGTTCATCTCGAAAGCGCTGGAAGCTTACAGGATAAGAAAATCCACCATCACACCGGATATAATGCATAAACTTGAAAAGATGATCATGCTTCAGAGCATTGACGGCAAGTGGATGGAGCACCTGCACGAGCTGGATAATCTGAAGGAGGGTATCCACTTGCGTTCTTACGCTCAGAAAGACCCTGTTCTGGAATACAAACAGGAGGCTTTCTCCCTGTTTGCGGAGATGCTTGACGAGATAAATAAATCGATTTTATGGGGGTTGTTTCACGCTCGTCTGGAAAAAGACAGGGAAAGCGCAGAAGAGGGCAAGCGGGTGCATGAAGTGACCAACGCCTACTCCTCCGCAATCGGCCGGGCCCAGCCAGAAGAACCCGCCGCACCAGGAGAAGCCGCTACTGAAAGGAAAAAGACCGTAACGAGAGACACACCAAAAGTCGGCAGAAACGACCCTTGTCCCTGCGGAAGCGGCAAGAAATATAAAAAGTGTTGCGGAAAGAATTAAAATTCATAATTTTCATTAATTAAAGAACATTCTCTTTATAACCCGAGGAAACGCAAAGATGAAAAAAAGCATCGAAGAACTTATAAACTATTTCAGAAAAATGGGAAACGACGAAAACGCCGGCAGAGAGCAGAAAAGCGAGCTTATGGAAAACGGATATTCGGCCGAGGACATCGAGACCGCCAGACGGCTGGCGGATGGAGAATACGGGAAGGCAAGGCAGCAGCTTGAGTACAGGATCAGTTTCAGCAGGGTGTTCAGCGAGTCGGAGAAGCTGAAACTCAGCGTGGAAGCCCAGGGCTATCTTCTGGGCCTGATAAGCCGGAAACTAATTTCGGAACCACAGCTTGGCCTGATTATTGAAAGCATAGGAATAGAGTTGAATACCCCCGCTTCTCTGCAGGATATAAAGCTCGAGGTCAACAGGTATGTATCGGGCATCGAAGATGGATCGGGGGAGATGCCGGTAAACGGGGCTCGAAAGATAAATTGAGGATATTATGTCTGAAAAACCGCTTGTTATAGTCGAATCTCCAGCCAAAGCTAAGACCATATCGAGGTATCTCGATAATAATTACAGCGTTGTAGCTTCGGTCGGCCACATCAGGGACCTTCCCAAGAAAAAGCTGGGGATAGACATAGAGAACGGCTTCCAGCCCGAATATGTCAACATGAGGGACAAGAGCGCCGTCATAAAGCAGCTCAAAAAACGGGCCAAAGCCAGTCCACTGGTGCTGCTGGCGACGGACATGGACAGGGAGGGTGAAGCTATAGCCTGGCATATCAGCAATATTCTGAACGGATCAAGCGGCCGGGAAATCAAGAGAATAGTCTTTAACGAGATAACGAGAAAATCAATAATAGAAGCGGTCGAGAATCCCAGAGAAATAGACATAAACAAGGTAGACGCGCAGCAGGCCAGAAGAGTATTGGACAGACTGGTGGGATACCTGATCAGCCCGGTCCTATGGAGTGTTTTTTACAGGGGATTGAGCGCGGGAAGGGTGCAGAGTATCGGGCTCAGGCTGATCTGTGAAAGAGAGAAGGAGATAAAGGGTTTTACGCCCACAGAGTACTGGACTATCGAGGGTTTGCTGAAGACTAAAAAGGGAGAAGTCTTTGAATCAAAGCTTTCCAGGATAGAAGGCAAAAAACCTGAAATCGGCTCAAAGGAACAGGCGGACAGGATAGTTGCCGGGATAAAGGACGAAAAGCTCCTGGTAAAAAATGTGGAAGTAAAGGAGAGGAAAAGAAACCCATATCCTCCATACATCACCAGCACCCTCCAGCGGGACGCAGCGTCCAGGCTCGGATTTTCCGCTAAAAAGACCATGGTGGTAGCCCAGCAGCTTTACGAAGGAGTGGAACTCGGGGAAAAGGGCAGTGTCGGGCTGATAAGCTACATGAGGACCGATTCCACCAGAATAAGCTCCGAGGCTTACCGTAACGGTATAGCATATATAGAAAAGAAATTCGGCAAAGACAAGGTGGGACCAAAGAGGCGTACGAGCCGGAAGAAAGATTCTGTCCAGGACGCTCACGAAGCGGTAAGGCCGACAGACAGTCACGCTGAACCTGATGCTGTATCCCGGTATCTGAACCGTGACCAGCTCTCTCTTTACCGTCTGATATGGCAGAGATTCCTGGCTTCCCTGGCCGCGGCGGCTGTATACACGGTGACCCGAGCGAATATCGAGGGAGGCGATTATCTTCTGATCTCGGGGGGCAGAGAGATGATAGACAGCGGTTTCCTCGAAATCATGCCCGACAAGAAACCCGAAGAGGACAAAAAACTTCCGGCCCTGAAGGAGAAAGAGGAAGTCACCATAAACAGCCTGGAGGGGTTACAGCATTTTACCGAACCTCCTCCCAGATACTCGGAATCCTCGCTTATAAAGGCCCTGGAGGATAACGGTATCGGCCGGCCCAGTACTTACGCCTCGATTCTGGGAGTAATTCAGGCCCGCAAGTACGCTTCCAAAGAGGGAAAGACCCTTTTCCCGACTGAACTCGGGGAAAAAGTCTGGGAGATACTGGACGAACTCTTCAACGACATATTCGAAATCGATTTTACCGCCAGACTGGAGAAGAGGCTTGACGAGATCGAGGAGGCCAGAGCCGGGTGGCAGGAGGTAGTAGAGGACTACTATTCGCTGCTTAAGACGGACCTTGACGGCTACAGGGAAAGAAAGGAAGAGGCAAAGAGCCTGGTTCAGGAAGAGACAGATGAAATCTGCGAAAAATGCGGAAGAAAACTTATCGTCAAGTGGGGGAGAAACGGGAGGTTTCTGGCCTGTCCCGGTTTTCCTGAATGCAAATTCACCAAGTCGCTTGAAGAGGAAGAGACCGAAGAGATCGACAAAGAATGTCCCCGGTGCGGAGGCAGGCTGGCCTACAAGAACGGAAGGTTTGGAAGATTCATCGCCTGTTCCAACTATCCCGATTGCAGGTACACGGAGCCGGTGAAAGTCGGTGTGAAATGTCCCCGGGAAGATTGTAATGGCGATCTGGTTGAAAAGAGGACCAGAAGGGGAAAGGTCTTTTACGGTTGCAGCGAATACCCCAAGTGCGATTTCGCCACCTGGAACAAGCCCCTGCCGGTTAAATGCGAATCATGCGGTAATCCCTTCATGGTGGAAAAGACCACCAAGAAGAAGGGCGCTTTTATGCAGTGCCCCGTCTGCAAGCACGAGGTCAGTCTTTGAGGGATAGGATAACTGTGGTCGGAGCCGGGCTGGCTGGTAGTGAGGCCGCCCTGCAGCTGGCGGCCCGAGGCCATAAAATAGACCTGATTGAAATGCGCCCCCGGCTGCAGACTCCCGCTCATAAGACTTCATATCTCGCTGAACTTGTCTGCAGCAACTCACTCAAATCCACCAGAAACGATAACGCATCCGGGCTTTTGAAGAGAGAACTTGATATGCTGGGATGCCGTCTGCTGAAAATAGCCCAAGATGCCAGTGTGCCGGCCGGTCACGCGCTGGCGGTGGACAGGGAGGTTTTTTCCCGAAAGGTTACAGAGGCGGTAAAAGAGCAGGAATATATAAGGGTGGTCAACCAGGAGAAAACCGACCTGGAGTTCGATGAGATCTGCGTTATAGCGACAGGCCCGCTAACCTCCACCAGGCTTTCGAAGGCGATAAAAAAACACTTCGGTTCAGATCACATGTATTTCTATGACGCGATCTCCATATCTGTGAACATGGAGACGGTAAATACCGAGAACATGTTCAGGGCCTCCCGTTACGGAAAGGGGGGAGCTGATTATTTCAACATTCCCCTTGACCGGAGCCAATACCTGAAGCTGGTCGAATACCTGATAAAGGCACCCAAGACACCGAAGAGGGATTTTGAGGACTCCCGATGTTTCGAGGCCTGTCTGCCGGTGGAAGTTTCAGCCGGAAGGGGGGTTGACACGCCGCGCTTTGGTGTGATGAAACCAAGGGGGCTGGCAGACCCCGTTACTGGTGCGGAGCCTTACGCGGTCATTCAGCTGAGGCAGGAGAGTATGACCGGCTCTATGTACGGGCTGGTGGGTTTCCAGACCAGGCTGACCCGTAAATCGCAAAAGGGGCTGCTGTCAATGATTCCGGGTCTTGAAAACGCCGAGATACTCAGATGGGGGGGCATTCACAGAAACACCTACATAGATTCACCACGGCTTCTGGACTCAAAGCAGATGTCCCGCACAGGCAAGGGGCTCTTCTTTTCCGGACAGCTTGCGGGAGTGGAAGGGTACGTGGAATCAATAGGGCACGGTCTTCTTACAGCGCTGAACATCGATAACCTCCTCCGGGGAAAAGAAGTAGTGCTTCTTCCACCTGAGACGATACTTGGAGGAATTCAGAGATATCTGGCCGAGTCGGAAAGATTCCAACCGGTAAACGCGAATTTCGGACTTCTTCCCCCGGTAAGGGGCGGAAAAAGAGAGAGGAAGCGGAGAAAGGCGGAAAGATCCATCTCAATTCTTAAGAAGTATATCGCTGAGCTTGGCATACAGCCCGACCGTTCCAAACGATCCTTCTTTCAAAACTTGTAATATCGTTTCCGGCTGTGATATATTCCGGGTATGGTTTTTTACAAGACGCTTAAGAAATATATAATATACCTCGGTATCGAGAGGAAGGTTTCAGAAGAGACCCTTCGAGCGTACCAGGGCGATATTATACAGTTCTTTGATTACGTGAGATCGGAGACGGGCAGGAAGCCAACGTTGAAATCGATAGATTTCATCGTGGTTAAATCTTATATATCATCTCTGGTAAGAGAGGGTTACTCAAAGAGGAGTGTCTGCAGAAAGGGAGCTTCACTGAAAAGCTTTTTCCTCTTCTGCAAGAAAAGGGAATATATAGAGCGGGATCCCACCATGGGCCTTCAGACACCAAAGACAGGAAGAGACCTTCCCGTGTTCGCCAGCAGGAAAGCCGTGGACAGAATGATGGAATTACCGGATACCAGGACAACCCGGGGGATAAGGGACAGGGCTGTTCTGGAGCTTCTCTACGGAACGGGCATGAGATTATCCGAACTGGCCGGCTGCACCGTGTCAGACTGTGATTTCTGGGAGGAAACGATCAAGGTCATGGGAAAACGCAGTAAGGAAAGGTTGCTGCCCTTGGCCGGAAAAGCGGCCGAAGCCCTGAAATCATATATTATGGTTGCTCATGGAGCTTCGAGGGGCGCGCTTTCCACAAGAGACAGATACTTCGAACATTTCAAGGGGAAACTCGACGCACCCCTGATTCTGGGCAGGGGCGAAGCCAGAATAAGCAAGAGGACTATCCAGAGAATAGTCAAGAAATACCTGATGAGGACCGCTAGTCTTTCCAGATTGAGCCCTCACGTTTTGAGGCATTCTTTCGCCACCCATCTTCTGGACGCGGGAGCCGATCTCAGGGCGGTGCAGGAACTTCTGGGCCACGTCAACCTGTCCACCACTCAGATCTACACCCATGTCAGCACTGAAAAGATCAGAGAGGTCTATGACCAGGCGCACCCGCGCGCTTCAGACACTTGATTTTAAAAATGATTTGCCGATATTAAGAAGAAGATCTTATGAAAGGAAACTAATATGTTTAAGGGAACGACGATACTGGGGGTAAGGAAGGGTTCTCTCTACGCCATGGGAGGGGACGGGCAGGTGACCTTCGGGGAAACAATAATGAAGCACGGAGCAACCAAGGTCAGGAGACTGGGAGGAGATTCAGTTCTGGCCGGATTCGCGGGAAGCACAGCCGATGCGATGACCCTGTTTACAAAGTTCGAGGGAAAACTGGAAGAAAACAGCGGCAATATCATGAAGGCGGCCGTAGAGATGGCCAAGGAATGGAGAACAGACAAGATACTAAGGCATCTGGAGGCACTTCTGGCCGTAATGGACCACCAGCATTCACTGGTGGTATCGGGGAAAGGAGACGTGGTGGAACCGGACGATGGTATTCTGGCAATAGGTTCCGGCGGAGCCTACGCTCTGGCGGCGGCCCGGGCTCTTCTTGCCAACACGGACCTCGAGCCGGAAGAGGTAGTGAATAAATCTCTGGAAATAGTTTCAAGAATCTGTATTTACACTAACGGCAACATAACGACGATATCGTTCAGAGGTGAGGATTAAATGAGCAATCTTATTCCCAAAAAAATAGTGGAGGAGCTGGACAAGTATATAATCGGCCAGGACGAAGCTAAAAAGTCGGTTGCCATAGCGCTGAGGAACAGGTGGCGACGAAGAAATGTCGAGGATTCCATAAAGAAGGAGATACTGCCCAACAATATTCTGATGATCGGGCCGACGGGGGTGGGAAAATCGGAGGTGGCAAGAAGACTGGCGAACCTGGCGGAGGCACCTTTTATAAAGGTCGAAGCCACCAAGTTTACCGAGGTAGGCTACGTGGGCAGGGATGTGGAGTCGATGATAAGAGACCTGGTCAGTATAGGAATCAATCAGGAGAAGGACAGGATATTCAAGGAAGTCGAGGAAAATGCCCGTGAGAACGTGGTGGAGAGGATCCTGGACAAGCTTCTGCCCCCTTCCAGGCACGAAGAGGAGGAAAGCGAGGAAAGAAGGGAAAGGACAAGGGAGAAACTCAGATCCAAACTCGAATCGGGCGAACTGGATGAGAGGGAGATAGATATAGAGACAACGGAGAGATCCAATCCCATGATTGAGATTTTTTCTGGAACCGGATACGAGGAGATGGGATTCAAGGTCCCCGAAGGGCTGGAGAAGATATTTCCGCAAAGGAAGAAGGGCAGAAAGGTAAGCATCGGTGAAGCGAAGGAGATCCTGCTGTCAGAGGAAAAGGAAAAACTCGTGGATACCGATCAGGTGGTCGGCAACGCCATAAAAGCAGTCGAGGAGACTGGAATCGTATTCATAGACGAAATTGACAAGATAGCCGCTTCCGGCGGAAGAAGCGGTCCGGACGTTTCAAGAGAAGGCGTTCAACGGGATATTCTGCCGGTAGTGGAAGGGTCGACGGTAAACACCAGAAACGGCCCGGTAAAAACGGATCATATTCTGTTTATAGCGGCCGGGGCTTTTCATATGTCGAAACCATCCGACCTTATTCCCGAACTGCAGGGAAGGTTTCCGATACGGGTCGAGTTTAACGCGCTTACCGCAGAAGACTTCGAAAGGATACTCCTGGAGCCCAAGAATGCCTTGATCAAGCAGTACCAGGCGATGGTGAAGACCGAAGGGTGCAGTATTGAATTCGACAAGGGCGCGGTAAAAGAGATAGCCAGCATGGCATTCCGGTCGAATCAGAAGATGGAAAATATCGGCGCCAGGCGCCTTCATACCATAATGACCACCTTGCTGGAGGACATTTTGTTCGAACTTCCAGACGAAAAGATGCAAAAGATTTCCATATCGGGGGATGACGTCAGAGAAAAGCTTGAAAAAATTGTTCAGGACGACGACATGGCCAGATACGTTCTCTAGAAAGGAGATGGCATGCGATTAAGCAGGAAGGATTTCATTTCGATAAGGGACTTCTCGAGGGAGGAGCTTGAGCTTATACTGGACCTTTGCGCCAGGCAGAAGCCGCCGGCCCGATCTTTCAAACTGAAACCTACTCATCCCGGAAGAGTGCTGGCCTGTATTTTTCACAAGCCCAGCCTGCGGACCAGAATCAGCTTTGAAGTAGCCATAAGGCAGCTGGGGGGTTCAAGCCTTTATATCACAGACCGAGAGATAGGGATCGGTTCCCGGGAGGCCCCCAAGGACGTGGGAGAAGTCCTTTCACGCTTCGTCGACGCCATTCAGATCAGAACATTCGATCAGAAGATGGTTGAAGACCTGGCCAAATACGCCAGCGTTCCGGTGATCAACGGCCTCACCGATCTTCTTCATCCCTGCCAGGTCCTCGGCGACGTATTTACAGTTATCGAGAAACTGGGATCTATCGATGGCAAGAAGGTTGTATTCATCGGAGACGGGAATAATGTTTCCAGAAGCTGGCTTAACGCGGCGGCCAGGTTTGATTTTAAATTCGTGCTGTGTTCTCCGGAGGGGTACAGGATTTCCGATTCTTTCGTCGATGAGGTAAGATCGGACGGAAATCCCGATTTTGAACAGGTCGAGGATCCGGCAAGCGCCCTGAAAGGAGCAGATGTGGTATACGCGGACGTCTGGACCAGCATGGGACAGGAGGAAGAGTCGAAGATCAGGCTCGAAAAATTCAGGCCGTACCAGGTAAACGATTCATTGATGGACTTGGCCGGCAAGGACGCCCTCTTCATGCACTGCCTGCCCGCTCACAGGGGTTTGGAAGTGACCGATTCAGTGATAGACAGCGGTAATTCGGTGGTTTACGACGAAGCGGAGAACAGGATGCATATACAGAGAGCGATAATGTCCCTTCTGATTCCTACTGAAAGCGAGCTGTGAGTCTTGAAGAGGTCTTTAACAGTCCTGTTCATCATCGCCCTGTCGGTATCCTGCGCGGTGGTGGAACCGCCCAGCGGCGGGCCCGAAGACATGACTCCTGCTACAGTCGAATCTATATCACCCTCTCCCGATTCGGCTGGAGTGAGCCGCCAGACGAGCGTAGAGGTCGCTTTCAGTGAGAAGATAGATTCGGAGAGTTTCAGGAAAAAGATCAGGTTCTTTCCGCCGGTGGAATTTGAGGAGATCAAGGTGGACGATAATGTCCTCAAAATAAGATTCGTGGAGGCTCTTCCGGAGACGACCATATGTTTAGTCATTAAAAAGGGGTACCGGGACCTGCACGGAGTCGAGTCGGACCGGAGCAGGATATTCTATTTCTCCACCTCCGATTCCCTTCCCAGGGGGAAGATCAGTGGTTCCATTCTTTTCAAGGGGAAAACAGAACCTGGAGGTACGGCGGTGATGGTCAGCGATGAACATGATACCGCCAGGACCTATTTCGAGAAAGAGGAGCTCAGAATAGCGGTATGCGACGATTCCGGAAATTTCGCTTTCAGGTACCTTCCTACAGACAGTTCCGGATACCGGGTATGGGGTTACATCGATAAAGATAAGAACGGTGAGTTCAGCAGGGGCCAGGAATTTTCCCTCCTTCACCCTGATACCATATTCCTTACCGCTGAGAGCCCCTCTTCAGAGGGCCTGATCATCAATGTCATAGACCCCAACGAACCCGGTGAGGTGGGGGGTGTGGTGATCAACGGCACGGATTTAAAGCAGCCGGTGACAATAAGCCTGACTAATATCCTCGAAGAGAAGCGGGGATATTTCGCCAGGGCGGATTCTACCGGAGGTTACCAGATCAGGGGAGTCATTCCGGGAGACTATATCCTGTCGGCCTTTATCGATGTCAAAAGAGACAGCGTAGCGGGATATTACCCCGATCCAGCCGATTCCACTCAAGCCAGGATGGAGCCGGCGGCGGTATATCCCGATACTGTAAAGGTTTCTCCAGCCCAGAAGAAAAAGCTGGAATCGATAAAGCTGTTTGAGAAATAAAGTTGGAGAACGTTGATGAAGTTCACCAAGATGCACGGAGCGGGCAACGATTTTATAATCATAGATGATCGCGATTCAGATTTTTCACCCTCTGAGAAATCAATCGCCTCCCTTTGCCACAGAAACTTGGGTATCGGCGCAGACGGGCTGATTCTTATACGCCCCTCTACCCGCGGCGATGATTTCAGGATGATCTACTACAATTCGGACGGAAGCAGGGCGGAGATGTGCGGAAACGGTGCAAGGTGCGCCGCCAGGCTGGCCTATCAGAAATCGATCGCCCCCGGCCGCATGAAGATGGAAACCGATTCCGGTACCATCATAGCGGAAGCAGACGGGAAGCTGGTAGATATTCAAATAGGAAAGGTCACCGGCTTGAGACTCGGCGTCCAGCTGGAGGGAAGCGAGCTAAAACCGGCCCTGGCGGTATGCGGCGTACCTCACGCGGCTCTCTTTGTTCAGGACGTCGAAACTATTTCCAGGGACAGGTTTCTGGAGACCTGCCGGTCCGTAAGGAACGACAAGGTCTTATCTCCGGAAGGGGCCAATGTTAATCTGGTGAAGGTCGTCGATAAAAACAATCTCTTCTACAGAACATACGAGAGGGGTGTCGAGAATGAGACTCTTGCCTGCGGGACAGGCGCGGTGGCTGTGGCTGTGATAGCCGCTCATCTGGGCAAGACTGAACCGCCGGTATCCTGTTACACCAGAGGCGGGGACAGATTGAAAATAGAATTTGTACCCACCCCCTCCGGAGCAGATAATTGCCATCTTGCCGGCCCAGCGGTAATTACTTTCACCGGGGAATTTGCGGCCGGCGATTATTCTGAGGCCGGGCCACCTGGCCCAGCGGTAAAAAGATAGGACAGAAATATCGAAACAGGGAGTTTCCGGCTCGGTCCACATCATAAATTTATCTGGTTGAAATAAAAGCCGGTATAGTTCATCTTGCATATAAAGAAAGGCTATTTTAGTATAGCAAGATCGTTGAATCAGAAGCCGAGCCGTAAGGTTGAAGACACCCAAGGAAAGAGGAAAGATGCGTTGGTCTGAAAGCTGTATTCCCACACTAAAGGAAGATCCCAGGGAAGCCTTGATTCCCAGCCATAAACTCATGCTCAGAGCGGGCCTGATAAAAAAACTCACATCCGGTATCTATACCTTCCTGCCTCTCGGCCTCAGGGTTCTCAGAAAGATCGAGAAAATAGTCAGGGAGGAGATGAACGCCGCGGATTGCCAGGAAGTCCTTATGCCTATACTCCATCCCATAGATATATATGAAGAGAGCGGAAGGACAGCCACCTTCGGTCCGGAGCTTTTCAAGCTGCGCGATTCAAGGGACAGGCTCTTCGCCCTGGGCCCAACCCATGAAGAGGTTATAACGATGATCGCCAGGGACGATATGCGAAGCTACCGGGATCTGCCCCAGTGTCTGTACCAGATCCTGACAAAGTTCCGGGATGAGATAAGGCCCAGGTATGGAGTCATCAGGGCCAGAGAATTCATCATGAAAGACGCTTACAGCTTTCACGCCAGCGAAGAATCCCTGGATAAGATGTACAGAAAGATGGAGCGGGCATACCGCAACATAATAGAGAGGTGCGGCCTGGATTACAGAATAGTGGAAGCCGAATCAGGATATATAGGCGGTAACGAGTCGCATGAATTCATGGTACTCGCCGAGCATGGGGAGGACATGATACTAAGCTGCGAGTGCGGGTACTCGGCCAATCTGGAAAAAGCGGTGGTCCAAATGAAGGATGAGGAAGATTCTGAACCGGAAGGAAAAGCGGAGCTGGAGGAAGTCGACACTCCCGGAGCAACCTCTGTCGATGAAGTCTCTGAATTTATGGGCGTTGATAGCCGGAAAGTGGTCAAAACCCTTCTTTACAGGGCCGGGGATGAGTATATCGCAATCCTCATTCCCGGCGACCGTGAGGTAAACGGCATAAAGCTCGATTCTCTGTTTGAGGAAGAAGGAATACGGTTTCTGGAGGAGGAAGAGATCGAAGAACTCACCGGAGGTCCCCAGGGATTTTCCGGTCCGGTAGGCCTTCCCGGCAAGGTGCAAATAATAGCGGATGAACTTATCGCAGGTTATAGCGAGATGGTTATCGGCGCAAACAGGAAAGACACCCATTATAAGGGAGCGGTTCCGGGAAGAGATTTCAGCATAGATGGATACCAGAGCCTGGCCCTGGCCAGGGCCGGTGACAGATGTCCCCGGTGCGGCAAGGAACTCTTCGAAAGCAGGGGAGTCGAGGTGGGTCATATCTTCAAGCTGGGAACCAAATATTCCGAGAGCATGAACGCTGTATTCCTGGACCAAAACGGCAAGAGCAAGCCTTTCATTATGGGATGCTATGGGTTTGGGGTGAGCAGGATGGCCGCCGCTGCTATCGAGCAGAATTACGACGAAGCCGGAATAATATGGCCGGTCGAGATCGCTCCTTACGATCTGATAATACTTCCTGTCAATTCCAGTGACAGGGAGTCTATGCGAGCCGCTGAAAAGATAAAGAGGGAACTGGAAGAAAAAGGCGTGGAGGTGCTTCTGGATGACAGGGATCTGAGCCCGGGAGTAAAGTTCAAAGACTCCGAGCTGATTGGGGTTCCATTCCGGTTGACTATCGGAAAAAAGCTGAAAGACGGCATGGTCGAACTCCTCAGCAGAAGAACCATGGAGGTTAGAGATATTCCTCTTGAAAAAGCCGCCGAAGCCGTGATCGGAAGCTTAAAGGGATAGCGGGATCATCGACTGATTTTCTCCGACAGCCTCGATTTTATTCTAGCGGCCTTTTTCCGGTGAATGATGCCTTTACGGTTTGCGGTGTCCACGGCAGACATAAGGGACGGTAAAGCCTCCCTGGCCGCTTCAGGATCTTCGATAGCGCTGAACGCTTTAATGGTATTTTTCAGATGCGTTCTATATCTTTTGTTCAGCTGTCGCCTGTATTCATTCTGTTTCATTCTTTTCAAACAGGATTTATGATTAGGCATATAATTCCTCCTCTAATAACGCGATGAAAAATAAGGGAAGAGCATCGTTTTGTCAAGTGAAGAAGGAACAATAATCAAGAGCGAGATAAAAAAACTGCCGCGTCTTACCGGTGTCTATATAATGAAAGACTCCAATGGTAAGATAATATACGTGGGTAAGGCCAAAAACATAAACAAAAGGGTAAGGAGCTATTTCAACAGGAAGCCGGACAGTCCCAAGACCGAGGCCCTGGTAAGAAGGGTGAAGCATCTGGAATACGTAACCACCGAAAGCGAGGTGGAGGCCCTCATCCTGGAATGCAACCTGATAAAGGAAAACAGGCCCGCCTATAACGTTAGGCTGAAAGACGACAAAAAATACCCCTATATCAAACTGACGGCCGGTGAAAGTTTTCCCAGGCTTATCCTGGTTAGAAACATCAGGAACGACGGATCAGAATACTTCGGTCCATACACTGACGTGGGAGCGGTAAGAAGGACTCTGGCTATCATAGCGGAGATATTCCCTCTGAGAAGATGTTCGAATGCCCGTTTCCATTCAAGCACCGGAAGGGAGTGCCTCTATTTCCAGCTGGCAAAATGCTCCGCGCCCTGTACGGGCAGGATAAAAAAAGAGGAATACAAGGAAATGGTAAGCCGGGTGAAGCTGTTCCTGTCCGGAAAGAGCGACCGTCTGATGCGCATTCTTGAAAAGCGGATGAAGGAGTTCTCATCGTCCCGGCGCTACGAGAAAGCGGCCCTTATAAGGGATCAGATAAGAGCGATAAAAAAGATCTCGGAAAAACAGATAGCTTTTGAACCGGGAGGGGGAAACCAGGATTTCGTGGCTCTGGCCAGGGAGAAGGAAAGATATTGCGCCGTGCTGATGAAGGTCCGGGAGGGTAGAATACTGAGTTCCGAGACCTTTCTTCTGCCATATTCTGCTGGAAAGGACAGGGCCGAGATGTCGGATTCTTTCATAAAACTCTATTACCATTCGGCGTCGGACATACCTGGAGTAATATATCTGCAGGACGAGTTATTCGAGGAAGATCTGATTACCAGATGGCTGGGCGAAAAGACAGGCAGAAGGATTGTCTTCAGGGTGCCCAGAAGGGGAAAGAAGAAGAGACTTATGGAGATGGCCCGAAGAAACGCGCTTCTGAAGCTGCTCCAGTCTTGGTCGGTCCGCGGGGACGAAATGAAGGTGCTGGACGATGTAAAAAAGGTTCTGAGGCTCAAATCGACGCCTTTGAGGGTGGAAGGTTATGACATCTCCAATATTCAGGGATTCGAGGCGGTAGGTTCGATGGTGGCATTCAGGAATGGAAAACCGGATAAAAGCGGATACCGTCATTTCAGGATAAGAACCGTGAAGGGAAGCGATGATTTTGCCATGATCTCGGAAGTCGTCTCACGCCGGTTCAGAAATATCGGCGGAAGTAAGGTTCCCCTGCCCGATATGGTATTGATCGATGGAGGAAAGGGGCAGGTCAACGCAGCCGCGCAGGCTCTAAAGGAGAAAGGGATCCAGGATATTCCGGTAATCGGGTTGGCCAAGAGAAACGAAGAGATTCATATTCTAGGAGAAAAGAACCCAGTTAAACTCCCCCGTAACTCGGAAGCTCTGAAATTCCTCCAAAGAGTACGCGACGAATCGCACAGGTTCGCTGTTAGGTACCACCGGAATATCCGTTCAAGGAGAAGCCACAGATCCAGGCTCGATGAGATTCCCGGTATAGGGGAAGCCAGAAAGATGCTCCTGATGATAGAATTCGGCAGCGTTGAGAGGATTTCCCGCTCTACCGAGGAAGAGATAGCTTCTATACCTGGAATAGGAGGTAAACTTGCCAGGAAGATACTCCAATACCTCAAAGAAGAATCATCCTGACCCTGCAGTGCTGAAGAGGCTGATGTACGGATATATAGACCACCTCATTGTGGAGAGGGGCCTAAGCAACCTTACAATAAAAGCATACAAGAGTGATATAAAGTTATACATCAAGCATCTGGAATCCCGTGGTTTCCATGGCCTGGACGGCCTGACCCTTGAAGAGAGTCTCGTTTTCGCTGAAGAACTGACCAGAAGCAGAAACGCCTCTTCGACGGCCAGAATTCTAAGCGCCATAAAGGGTTTCCATAGATATATATACAGGGAAGGAGAATTGAACAGGCTGGATATTGACGAAATATCCGCTCCAAAATCTGTCGGCCGCGTACCATTCGTTTTATCCCAGAACGAGGTAAAAAACCTTCTGGAACAGCCTGATTCCTCAACTCTGGGCCTGAGAGACAGGGCGATTCTCGAGATAGGGTATTCTTCCGGCATGAGAGTGTCTGAAATATGCGGACTGAAATTCGAAAGCATCGAATACGACCTGCTTCTTGTATGGGTCAGAGGCAAGGGCGATAAGGAGAGGATAGTTCCCTTTGGAAGAAAAGCGCTGGAATCCCTCGAAAGTTACTGCTCGAAAGCGAGGCCGGAATTGATAAAGGATGAGATCAAGCCTGAAATCTTCCTGAACTACAGGGGAAACCCTATATCAAGGATAAGCATCTGGAAGATCATAAAGAAATACGCCGCCCAGGCGGGCCTTCCCCCCCAGACTTCACCGCATACTCTCAGGCATTCTTTCGCCACACACCTGATAGAAGGAGGGGCTGACCTGAGAGTGGTGCAGGAACTGCTGGGACATTCGAGTATATCGACGACGCAGATCTACACCAAGCTGGATATGAACTATCTGAAAGAGATTCACCGCACTTTCCATCCAAGAGGATAAATCCCGGGGAATCAATATCGCGCTGCTCATATTTTGTAAGATCCCCGCTGGCTAAGCGGTGAGGGCGTAAGGATAAAAGGACGCTTCCGGAGAGAATCACTGTCAGCCTGGTAGAACTAAAAACGTTGACATAAAAGCTATCTTGGCTTAGCATTCTGTAAATCGTCTCAGTAGGGCAGAGGAGACCGGGGCGGCATCTGCCGCTTAGCACCAACATGTGTGGAAGAGAAATGGCATATCGGGTAAAATTGAAACAGTTCGAAGGTCCCATGGACCTTCTTCTTCACCTGATCAAGCGAGACAAGATAAATATTTACGATATACCGATCTCCCACATTACCCATGAATATTTATCCTACATAGAAATGATGCGGGAGCTGGAACTTGAAATAGCGGGTGATTTCTTCGTGATGGCCGCCACCTTGATGAGAATAAAGGCCAGAATGCTTCTGCCAAGACGGGAGCTGGAGGATGAGGAAGATGAAGACCCCCGGGAAGAGTTGGTAAAAAACCTCATAGAATACCGCAAGTTCAAGAAAGCCGCCGACCATCTGGCCGAGAAGGAGGACCACAGGCTGAAAGTCTTCAGAAGGCCCCTCCCTGATGATATAGCTAAACTCAGCGAGTCTCAGCCCGTCGAGCTGAGCATCTTCGACCTCATGGACGCGTTTAAAACAATACTGCAGGATCTGAAAAAGCAGGTCTCTTACACGGTAAGAATTGAAAGCCACACGGTGGAGGAGAAGATCGAGCTGGTGCGAAACAGGATAGAGAGCAGTTCTGAAGTACTGTTCAGCGAGTTGTTCGAGGGAGAGGGAAGCAGGCCCGAGATCATAGTTACCTTTATGGCCCTTCTCGAATTAATAAAGAGCGGTATAGTCATAGCGAGACAGATGTCGGGCGGAGGTGATATCTGGCTTTACCGCCGAGAAGGAGAAATCTCGACTCTATGAATAATAATACAGATGAAAACGGCGGACTGGAGCGTTTTATAGAGAGACAGGTCGAAGCGCTCCTATTCGCTTCCGATAGCCCCCTGACCATTTCAAAGATGACATCACTGACCGATTCGCCTTCGCAGAAATTCGTCAAGAAGGCAATAGAGTCTCTTTCCGGATTTTATTCGGATAATTTCAGAAGCTTTGAGATAGTAGAAGTGGCGGGGGGATACCAGGTGGCGACACTTCCCGAATACTCCACCGTAATCAAGAGACTTTTCAAGAACCGGAGAAAGTCCAGGCTGTCCAAAGCCGCCCTGGAGACACTCGCTATCGTAGCCTATAAGCAACCAGTCAGCCGTCCCGACATAGAGGCTATAAGGGGGGTCAACTGCGACGGAGTCCTGTCCACCCTGACCGATAGAGAGTTGGTAACCGTTTCGGGTAGAGGGGACAGCATCGGCAAACCATTTCTTTACTCCACCACAAAGAGGTTCCTGGATTATCTTGGATTGAAAAATTACAGGGAACTGCCCGCCATAGAAGAGTTCGAGTCGGAATTGGAGGCTCTCGATATACTGGACACTCTCAGTGAAAATGAGAAGAGTGGAGAGAATTCCGAAAACGGCCAGGCAACAGAAGAAGCCGGCATAGGTAAAATAGATACAGAATACAGGGATGAAAAAGAAGATTAGGATCAACCGTTTCCTGGCTCGAGCGGGGATGGGATCTAGAAGAAAATGCGAAAAGCTTGTTCTGGAAGGCCGAATAAAGATCAATGGGGAGGTCACGAGGAAGCTGGCTACCAGAATAGATCCCGAGAAGGACAGGGTCACATTTGACGGGTCAGCGGTTAGGGTCAAGCGGACAAGGGCCATCCTGGCGTTGAATAAACCCGCCGGGGTAATATCGTCCGCCAGGGATGAGCTGGGAAGAAAGACTGTTATGGATCTGGCCAGAGAAAGGGGTTACAGACAGAGACTCTATCCCGTGGGAAGGCTTGACATGGATACCACGGGTATTATCCTGTTGACCGATTTTGGTGAGTTTGCCCACAGGATGACCCATCCCAGGTTTAAAGTGGAAAAGACATACCTGGTGAGGGCCGAGGGAAAGTTAACCGCCGAAGAGATCGGCTCCATAGCTTCCGGCATCGATATCGGCGGCTATATCACCCATCCCTGCAGGGTCGGTATACTTGAGTCTTCTGAGCGGGAATCAGTTCTGGAAATAACTTTGAGAGAAGGTAAAAAAAGACAGGTAAAAAGAATGCTGGAAGCCTGCGGACACCAGGTGACAGGTCTTCACAGAAAGAGCGTAGGAGGGCTTGAGTTCGAGGATCTTGAACCCGGGGATATCAGGCCTCTTACCAGTGAAGAGAAGAAAAAATTAATCGAGAGACTCGATTTAATCCAGGAGGAGCAGCGCAGATGAATTTCAGGAACATGATGAGGCCCCACATGAGGAATATAAGTCCATACATTCCGGGTAAGCCCATCGAAGAGCTTCGAAGGGAAAAAAATATTGAGGGAGAAATAATAAAGCTCGCCTCAAATGAGAATCCCTACCAACCGATCGATGAGATCAGAAAAGCTATAATGGACGAGGTTTCCAACGTAAACAGGTACCCAAACTCGGGATCTCATTATCTCTGCCGGGATATAGCCGAGCACATAGGCGTAGAGCCTGGACGTATATTCGTAGGCAACGGGTCCAACGAGATTCTGGACCTTCTGGTAAGAGGGTTCGTGAATCCGGAGGAAGAGGTCATATGCCCATTTCCCAGTTTCATAGCCTACCCCCTGATAATACATCTGGCCGGAGTCAAGGAGGTGAAGGTGCCCCTCAGGGGCTACCGTCTGGATCTGCCCGCCATGAAGAAAGCTGTCACTCCAAGAACCAAGATGGTATTTATCTGCAACCCCAATAATCCGACAGGGACATACGTCAACGCGGATGAAGTAAACGAGTTTATGAGAGGGCTCAGATCCGATATACTGGTGGCCTTCGATGAAGCTTATTATGAATACGTCACCGCGGCGGATTATCCGGATACCGTAAATCTTCTCAGGGAAAGGGAGAATATCGTTATCCTGAGGACCTTCTCCAAGATATATTCTCTTTCGGGACTCCGGGCGGGTTATTCGATATCTCATCCCGATCTGGTAACATGCCTTCACATGGTCAGGCAGCCTTTCAATGTGAACCGCATAGCCCAGGCTGCCGGAAGAGCGGCGCTGGCTAATTCTGAGAAACTGGCAGAAAGGGTGGAAGAAAACTCCAGTGAGATGAATTTTATGTCCGGCGAGCTGGAAAGTATGGGGTTTACCGTCCCTCCGTCCCAGACTAACTTCCTTCTGGCCGTTCCGCCTGATGACTCTTCGAATGGGTTAGTGGAAAAACTTATGGATAAAGGTGTTATTGTAAGAAGCGCCAAACCCTGGGGGCTTGGAGATGAATCGTTCAGGGTTACTATCGGAACTCCCGCTGAAAACCGGAAATTTTTGAAAGAGCTGAAAGAGATCCTTTCCTGAAATTCAAGGAATGTATTCCTGAAATGACCACCGGCAAAGCAAACAGACCCGGCCTTGAAGGCCTGATAGTCACCATAGACGGTTCGTCCGGTTCCGGCAAGAGCACCACCGCATCTCTGCTGGCGAGCAGACTGGGACTGGCATACCTGGATACCGGTGCTATGTACAGGACTGTGACCCTGGCTGTTTTGCGGGCCGGAGCCGATCCCGGCAGCGAAAAAGAAGTAAAAGATGTATTGAACAAAGCTGAGCTAGGGTTTGACAGCAGCATGGGAAAAGGGACCTTTCTTCTTGACGGAATGAATGTCGAAAAGGAGATCAGGGGGGCGGATGTCTCCAACTCGGTTTCGGCGGTGAGCAAATACGCATCGGTAAGAAAAGAGATGGTCGGGTTGCAGAGAAGACTGGCCGGAAAGGGGGGGGTGGTGGCAGAGGGGAGGGATCTTGGCACGGTGGTCTTTCCTTACGCGCATGTGAAGATATATCTTGTAGCGGATACAGAAGCCAGAGTGCGCAGAAGATGCAAACAGCTGGAATCGATGGGAATACCCAACAACAGCGAAGAGATAAGAAAAAACATCATCGAACGGGACAGGATCGACTCCAGCAGAACCATCAGCCCGCTGGTGAAGCCCCCCGGATCAATAGTTATAGACACATCTGACATAACCATAGAGGAACAGGTGGATATCTCGGAAAGAAAGGCAATTGAGGCGAATGAGCGGATTATAGAGATGAGAAGAAATTATTCGCTCAGGGGAGGGCCCGAATCAAAGAATATTTACTACCGTATTTCAAAATGGCTGGTCCGGTCTGTGTTCAGGATAGTCTTCGGCCTCAAGATAGAGGGGAGGGAAAACCTGGAATATGGGGAAAACTTCATATTCGCTTCAAACCATATCTCTTATGGTGATCCGCCTATAGTCGGATGCGCTTTGGACCGGGAAGTATACTTTCTGGCAAAGAAGGAGCTTTTCTTCAATCGCTTCTTCGGATGGCTCATAAGTAAATATAACGCCATACCGCTAAACCGGGAAGGCCTTGACAGGAAAGCGCTGGCCAAGGTCATATCGAAACTGAAGAACAGAGAATCGATTCTTATGTTTCCCCAGGGCACCAGGTCCAGAAACGGTGAGTTGAAAGAGCTCAAGACCGGCCTTGGTTTCATAGCACTTAAATCCCGGTCGAATATAATTCCTTTGTACATAACCGGTTCGAGCAATCTGGGTTCCTGCTTTTTCAGAAGAAGAAAGCTGGAAGTAAGAATAGGCCCTCCCGTATGGCTGAATAAGGATTATAAACCGGAAGACAGAAAGAATGATTACAGGATAATATCTTCAATGGTGCTGGAGGAAATGAGGATGCTGAAGGATGGAACATTCAATTGAGATAATCGAGTCCCCCCATACCGGCTACTGCTTCGGAGTCAAGAGGGCTATGAGCCTTCTGAAGGAAGGCATGCACGATCGCATTGACGGGAAGATATACACACTCGGCGAAATCATTCACAATCCGCAGGCGATCGAGAGGCTTTCTCAGTCTGGCGTAAATGCGGCAAATAACCTGTCTGAAGTCGAGGAGGGCGGCACGGTCGTTATAAGAGCTCACGGAGTCCATCCTGACGTTTTGAAGGAAGCCGAGAAAAAGAATATTAACGTGATAGACACTACCTGCCCCTTTGTCCAGAGGAGCCAGACATACGTCAAGATGCTCTCCGAGGAGGGCCGAGACGTTATAATAATCGGAGACAGAAGGCATCCTGAAGTAAAGGGCATCTCCGGGCACGTCAAAAACAATTCGCTGGTCATAAACTCACTCGAAGAGACTTCCCTGGCTTCCGGTCTCTCAAAGGCCGGAGTGGTGACACAAACGACTTTTTCGCATAAAAAATCGGGACAGATAATCGAAAAGCTCATGACGATGATCGAGGATCTGAAAGTGTACGACACAATATGCCGAGCTACCATAAAGCGAAGAAAAGCGACCATGGATATAGCCAGCCAGGTAGACATGATTCTGGTGGTGGGAGGAAAGGGAAGCTCGAATACAAACAGGCTTCACATAATGTGTGTTGAAAACGGAATATATTCAAGACTGATCGAGACCGCGGACGAGATTAAAAGCGAGTGGTTCGATAGTATAAAAAAAGTCGGTCTTACTACCGGAACCTCGACCCCTGACTGGGTTATACAGGAAGTCAAGGAGAAGCTGCTCGATATTTCGAAAGATTGCTGACCGGAGGCGTTTTTATCAACATACTATTAATTATTAAAGATGACCGGCATCACGGGGGGTGATCGAATCACCAAGCTTTACACCTATGCCCCCATCCGAAAAAATAAGCGGCAATTCCCCAGGCAAAGGCATTGAATAGAATTCACTTGCGAAACGAGTTAAAAAAATCTATCATGTAAAACTGAAAAAAAATCATGGAAAGGAGCGATTTATTGATGCAGGAAGAAAAACTCAATACAAACGGGGCCATCACCCCGGAAGAAAAAATCACAGAGAAGGAAGGTGATACGAAGAAAAGTAACAGCCGTATTTCGTACCTCAAGGAATTCGAACCAGTGTCACCGGACGAGCTTGAAAGAGAAGAGAGGAAAGAGGAATTTTCGTCCGATGGTTCTTTCGACGACGAAATAAAGACCGTCGAGCTGAAAGAAGGCAAGATAGTAAGGGGTATTATCTATTCGGTCGAAGAGAACGAGGTCATCCTGGACATAGGATTTAAAAGCGAAGGGACCATACCCCTCAGCCAGTTTGACAACTGTGAAGAGGTTAAAAGAGGTGACGAATTTGATGTTTTCCTGGAGAAGATAGAAAATCAGGACGGCCTGGTGGTTCTATCGAAGAACAAAGCCGATTTCCTCAAGGCCTGGAGCGCGATAAAGGACGCCTATGATGACGAGGAAGTAGTCAAGGCCACGGTCGACAGAAGAATAAAGGGCGGCCTGATGGTAAAGCTCATGGGTGTCGACGCTTTTCTGCCCGGTTCCCAGATCGCCCTTCGCCAGATTCCCAACCTGGAGGAGTTGATCGGCGAAGAACTGGATGTTCAGATCATAAAGATAAACAAACGAAGAAGAAACATCGTGGTGTCCAGAAGGGTCGTGCTGGAGCGTCAGAGGGAGAAGGCAAAAGAGAAGTTGCTAGCCGAACTGGAAGTCGGCGAAATAAGAGAGGGAGTCGTCAAGAACATCACCGATTTCGGAGCTTTCGTGGATCTGGGCGGCATCGACGGCCTCCTCCACCTCACCGATCTTACCTGGGGAAGGATAAGCCATCCATCCGAACTGGTTGCCATAGGCGACAAGCTCAAGGTAAAGATCCTCGATTTCGACAAGGAGAGAGAGAGGATATCCCTGGGACTCAAACAGCTGACTCCCTATCCCTGGGAGGATGTGGAAGAAAAATACCCGGTCGGGAAAAAGGTCAAGGGCAAGGTTGTCTCGATAACCGATTACGGTGCATTTGTCGAGCTGGAAAAGGGAGTGGAAGGCCTAATTCATATCTCCGAGATGTCCTGGACCAGGCACGTAAAGCATCCTTCGAAGGTGGTTGGTATATGTGACAAGGTCGAGGCGGTTGTTCTGAGCGTTGACAAGGATAACGAGAAAATATCACTCGGTCTCAAGCAGCTGGAGCCAGACCCGTGGAAGGCTCTGGAGAAAAAATACTCACCCGGGACCAAGTTGACCGGAAAGGTCAGAAACTTGACCAACTTCGGCGCTTTCGTGGAGATAGAGGACGGTATAGACGGACTGGTCCATATTTCCGATATGTCCTGGGCCAAGAGAGTCCGGCATCCTTCAGAGGTTCTCAAGAAAAGCCAGGAAGTCGAGGTAGTGGTACTCGATATAGACAGCGAAAAGAGAAGGATAAGCCTTGGAATCAAACAGATTCAGGAAAATCCCTGGAACAAGCTGGCCGAAGAGTTTTCGGTGGGAACCGAAACGGAAGGCAAGATCACCAGGATACTCGACAGAGGCGCGGTGGTTGAAATAAAAGATGACGTGGAAGGATTTGTCCCGCTATCGCATATGGGAGTGGAAGGTATCAAAAAACCATCCCATTATTTCGACGCGGGATTCAAAATCCCGCTCAAAGTCATAAAAATGGATCCTCCGAACAAGAAGATCGTCCTGAGCGTCAGCGCTTATCTTGAGGATAGGGACACCGAAGAAAGGGAAAAGTTCCTGGAAACCCTCAAAAAGCCCGATCTCTCAATAATCGACGAAGAACATGAAGGCGAAGATGATTCCGGGAAAGGAACCGGTGATGAGGTGTATGACGATTATGATGAAGAGGATTACCAGTCTAAATCGGTAAAAGAAGAGGCTGAAGACGAGGCTGGCTCTGAGAAGGAACCGGTTGAAGAATACGAGAAGGAAGAGGGGGACGGTGGTGATGAAGAAGAGCTGAAGAAAATTGGTGATGAAGAGAGTGAGAGTGGTGAAGAGGCGGAAACCGAGGATGAGCGGCCTTCTGACCGGGAAACCGGAATAAACGAGGTCGAAGGGGAAGAAGCGCGGGGTCAGGAAGAGGAAGAAAAAAAAGAGTGACCTGAAATGATTCCGGGTTTCGTTTTATAAACAATGAGGGCGGAGAATCCGCCCTCATTTACTTTAGAACGCCTTTACCGCGCTGAAAGGCCTCAAGGAAAAGAGCAACGGTAAATTGAGAAGATTTTCGATAAAGACACTGGGTTGCAAACTCAATCAGTATGAATCCGAATGCATCAGGCAGAAAATGGAAGAGCTGGGCTTTAACCATGTCGATTTCACTCAGAAAGCGGATTATTACGTGATAAACACTTGTACCGTCACCGGCAAAACCGATTCCAGATGCAGAAACGCGGTCAGAAGAGCGAGAAGGCTGAACCCGGAAGCCGTTATTATAGCGACCGGCTGCTATGCGGAGACGCAACCGGAGGCATTGAGAAAAATGGCCGAAATCGATTATGTAACTGGCAACGGGGACAAGGGCAGAATCCCGTTTCTTATAGAAAAAATCGCGGGAAACAAAGCCGGTGAGCGAGTTTCCGTGGAGTCGGTTTCCCACCTGGGGCTGGATGGGATGATCAGCAGGTTTCATGGACATTCCAGGGCTTTTATCAAGGTTCAGGAGGGGTGCGATGCTTATTGCAGCTATTGCATAATACCCTATGCCAGGGGAAGAAGCCGCAGCGTGAATCCGAATAAGGTGAAAGCGCAGGTAAAACGCCTCGCCGTAAACGGTTATCGGGAAATCGTCCTTACCGGTATCCACATAGGAAGATACGGCGAAAACAGCGGTTTCAGCGCGGACCTGTCGGATCTAATCGAGATGATCCTGGATGAGACAGATAACATAAGGTTGCGGCTGAGCAGCATAGAGGTCACGGAGATAACCGACCGGCTGATCGGTCTTTTCGCCTCTACTGACAGAATAGCTTCGCATTTTCACTTACCGCTTCAGAGCGGCGACGATGACATTCTACGATCGATGAACAGGCCCTATTCGACATCCATGTTCCGCGAGAAGGTAATCAGGATTTCGGAGTCGGTTCCTCGGGCCGCCCTGGGGACTGATATTATCGTGGGGTTTCCAGGTGAGACTGACCGGAATTTCGAGAATACAGTCCGATTTCTGAATTCGAAACTGCCCCTGAACTACTTCCACGTTTTCAGCTACTCGCCCCGGCCCGGCACAAAGGCCTACGCTTTTCCGCAACAGGTCGAGTCCGAGATCAAGAAGAAGAGAAGCCGCACCCTCATCGAGATCGGAAAGAACAAAAGAAGAGAATTTGCCAAATCCCAGGTTGGAGAACATTCAAAGGGACTGGTTCAGGGTGAATGCGAAGATCTTTCCGGGCACTTTGAATCCGTAACCGGAAATTACTGTGAAGTGCTGGTGGAGACGGATGACAGTATGCGGGGAAAGCTGGTCCCGCTTAAGATAGAAAGTTATAAAGGGGGCAGGTTGTTCGGCAGTATTGAAGGCGCCTGATAGTCAGCCTGCCCGCGAGGGCGTTATCGAACAAATATCTGCCACGGCGTAAAGTCAACCCCCATAGCGAAAGTAATCGTATATTCCGCTTTGAAGTCATTATGATTCGCTGCTATAATTATTTCACGCCGCCAGATATAAACCCGGATATCCGGGAGAGATCTTGTGAGACATAAATAAGCAGCCGAGAGGAAAAATATGTCGCCTGAAGACATGTCTATAGTTTTGAGTGGAGCCGCCGGACAGGGAATAAAGACCGTCGAGAAGCTTCTGACGGCAATCTTCAAGGAGAGCGGCTATTTTATCTTTTCCAACAAGGAGTACATGTCAAGGATCAGAGGGGGCAATAATACGACCCAGATAAGGGTATCACCGAACAGAATAAACGCTCCCCTTGACAGGATAGATATATTGATACCGCTGAATCCGGATTCAACGCGCAGGCTGAAGGACAGAATCAGCGAAAATACTATAATAATAGGCGATAGGGATAACATCGATAATAAATTAACCGGCAGGGACAACACTTTTGCCATCCCCATAAACCGTGAAGCCGAAAAGATCGGCGGGCAATTATTCTCAAACGTTGTAGCGGCTTCGGTGGTGGCTTCAATATTCGATATAACCGCCGAAAAGGTGGGGTCATTGATAAAAGCGGCCTTTTCCGGAAAGGGTAAAGATATAGTTAATCAAAACCTGAAAGCAGTCGAAGCAGGCTACAGTATCGCCGGCGGCCTCTCTGTACAGGGCATAAAAGGAAAAAACACAGCGAGGATGGACGATTTCATGCTGGTCAACGGATCGGAGGTCATGGGTATGGGGGCGATAGCCGGCGGCTGCAACTTCATATCAGCGTACCCGATGTCTCCATCTACCGGGGTATTTTCCTTCCTGAGCCAGCACGCAGCGGATTTTGGTATCATCGCGGAACAGGCCGAGGACGAGATATCAGCCATAAACATGGTCATAGGCTCCTGGTACGCCGGAGCCAGAGGGCTGGCCAATACCTCGGGAGGCGGATTCGCCCTGATGGAGGAGGGGATCAGCCTCGCTGGAATGACCGAGATCCCGGTTGTCATACACCTGGCCCAACGCCCGGGACCAGCCACCGGACTTCCCACCAGAACAGAGCAGGGAGATCTTGAATTGGCGGTATACTCCGGGCACGGCGAATTTCCGCGAGCCGTCTTTACGCCGGGAACATTCGAAGATCTCTACATCGCTACCGGGCAGGCTTTCGATTTAGCCGATGCCGTTCAGGTCCCTGTTATTATACTGACCGACCAGTATCTTCTCGATTCCTATCAGTGCGTGAAGAGGTTTGATACCTCAAAGAATCTGCCCCGAAAGATGATCGTAGAAACAGATGAGGGTTACAAGAGGTACGCTTCCTCTGAAAACGGAGTCTCCTCGAGAGGAGTGCCGGGACACGGCGGAGGGCTGGTGGGGGCGGACAGCGACGAACATGACCGCAAAGGGCATATAACTGAGGACCTGGACCTGAGAGTCAATATGGTTGACAAGAGAATGGGAAAGAAGAAGCTCCTGATTGAAAAAGCATTGGAACCGGAGCTCTACGGAGCCGAGGATTATAATATCCTGCTTATAGGCTGCGGTTCCACCTGCCACGCCGTCAGGGAAGCGGTGGCCCTGATGGATTCGAAGGATATTTCGTTTCTATATTTAAAGCAGGTTCACCCTTTTCACAGAAGCCTTAAAGATTATATCGAAGCTTCCCGAAGATCGATAGTGATCGAGAACAACGCGACTTCCCAGTTGGCCAGACTAATAGAGGTGGAAACCGGATTGGAGATGGAAGGGAGGCTGGTAAAGTATAACGGACTGTGTTTCACGGTGGAGGAACTTGCCGAACGGATAAAGAGCGCGGCAAAAAATCTATAGATGGCCCGAAAGAGAGGATTGATTTGCCTGTAGAAGATTACGATGTAAAGGAAACAGATATAGCGTGGTGTCCCGGATGCGGGAATTTCAATATACTCAAAGGACTCAAGAGAGCGCTGTCGGAGCTTTCGGTCGATTCTAGAAAACTCGTCCTGGTATCAGGTATTGGACAGGCCGCCAAACTGCCCCATTATCTTAAGTGTAATCTATTCAATGGGCTTCACGGCAGGGCGATACCGGCAGCCACTGCGATCAAGGCCAGCAATCCGCAGCTCACCGTCATAGCAGTGAGCGGTGATGGCTGTATGTACGGTGAAGGAGGCAACCATCTTCTACACGCTATCAGAAGAAACCCCGACATAACCGTAATCGTGCATAACAACATGGTTTACGGACTGACCAAGGGACAGGCGTCTCCCACCAGCTTGAAGGGGTTCAAAACCCCCGTTCAGGTAGAAGGCGTCTTCAACGATCCCCTTAACCCCCTGTCCCTGGCCATATCTCAGGGAGCCGCATTTGTGGCCAGGGGTTTCGCCGGAGATATAGATCTTACCTCCGGAATCATTGAGGAAGCGATAAATCATAGAGGGTTTTCTCTGGTCGATATACTACAGCCGTGCGTTTCTTTCAACAAGTTGAACACTTTCAAATGGTTCAAAAAACATACCTACCACCTCCAGAAAGAGCACGATCCGGAGGATCTCATGGAGGCCTTCAGACGATCTACTGAGAAGGAAAAGCTTCCGCTGGGAATATTCTACCTCAGAAGAGAGGTAAGGACTTTCGAGGAGAACGCAACTTTTGATAATACCGCCATACCGCTTTACCAGCACGAAGTCGATCCCGAGAAACTGGCAAAACTCATGGAAGGAAAATAGCTGTTTTTTGTATCAACGAGCCGCGATCTTGGAGGCATAAATATGAATTTAGACGATTCAATCGAAAGAAGAAGGGCATACCGTTCTTTAGACCTCGTTGATATAGATGAAGGTCTTATTGAAAGGCTGGCTTCAGCTTCATCTCTGGCACCTTCCTGTTTCAACAAGCAACCCTGGCGGTATGTATTCGTCAAGGAAGAGAAGGTTTTAAACGGGCTCAAGGAAACTTTGGCCCGTGGAAACGAATGGGCCAGGGAAGCCTCAATGATCATAGCTGTCTGCAGCTCTGCCGGTTTCGACTGCCAGATGAAAGACGGCAGAAAGTATTACAGTTTTGGAGTGGGTATGTCGGTTGGGTTTATGCTCCTAAAGGCCACCGAAGAGGGACTTGTCGCTCATCCCATAGCGGGTTACGACCAGAGTGCCGCAAAGAAGGTCATAGGAGTACCGGAAGATATTGAGATCATTACTCTGATTATCGTGGGAAAACACTCCGCACATCCGAAGCCATATCTCAGTGAGGGCCAGTTAAAGGCTGAAAAAGAGAGACCGCCCCGAATGCCCCTGGAGGAATTCGTATTCATGAACTCGTACAGAGAAGGTTGAGGGCCGGCAAAGATATCGACCTGGGCAGCATTACAGAAAATATAAGGAATGATCTTGGCGGGACTTTTTTTTATAAGAACATTCGGATGCCAGATGAACGCTTACGACAGCGAGTTCATCCAGACTGAACTGGAAAGCGCGGGTTTTAAGAGAACAGATGAGCCTGCTGAAGCGGATACTATCATCGTCAATACATGCAGCATAAGAGAACACGCTGAACAGAGGGCTTTGAGCTGGCTGCACGATCTCTCAAAATTCGATGCTGACCTGATCGTTTGCGGTTGCATGGCCCAGAGGTACGGAAAAGAGCTGAAGGATAGGGTCCCGCGCCTGAATATTGTCTGCGGGCCGGATAATTATGAGGAACTCATCTCAATCATAAAATCAGGCGGGGCCGGGGATGTCTCAGCCGTACTCGACCATGTTGACAGCGATGTCACCTATTCCCTCAACCCATCAGGGGGCCGGAACACAGGTGTGTCCAGATACCTGTCCATAACCAGAGGATGCGAGAATTTCTGCTCTTACTGTGTTGTTCCATACTTAAGAGGCAGGCTCAGAAGCAAGGAGCCGGGACTCGTTCTTGATGAGATAAAGTCCATGGTAAGTGAGGGGGTGAAAGAGGTAACGGTTCTGGGCCAGAACGTTATGGCCTACAGCTATGGCGGCACAGATTTCACCTCCCTGGCAAAGATGATACTCAAGGAGACCAGCCTTCCCAGATTGAGATTTCTCACATCTCATCCCAGAGACGTGGATCAGGAGCTGTTTTCCCTGATGTCCCAAGAGCAGAGACTTTGCCCCCATATACATCTTCCTCTCCAGTCCGGCAGTGACAGAATCCTTGAACTGATGGGGAGGGGGTACACCCGTCAGAGATATCTGTCGATACTGGAACAGGCAAGGTCTGTAGTTCCCGACCTATCGGTTACAACTGATATTATCGTGGGATTTCCTACCGAAACGGATGCCGATTTCGATGACACCATGGAAGTAGTGGACAGGGCATGCTTTGATTCAGCTTTCACCTTCAAGTATTCACCCAGGGAAGGGACCCGGGCTTTTGTAATGGAGGATGATGTAAGTGTGAATAAAAAGAAGGAGAGGCTGTCGATCCTAAACGACAGGATAAAAAACATACGGCGCGGAGTATATGAAGGGCTGTTAGGAAGTAATTTCCAAATCCTCCTTGACGGAAAAGTAAAAAAACGTGAGAATCAGTATTTTAAAGGAAGAACCCCTCATTTCAGGAACGTGATAGTCGAACCGCGATTTTCGGCGGAGGGTGAGATCGTTGAAGTAAATCTCGAAAAACTGGTTGGTTTCACTTTCACGGGAAGACCTATTGGATGGAGGTAACGAAGTGTGGATCATAAGAGGAATAATTATTCTGGCAGGCGCGGTCGCGCTGATATGGCTGGGAACTAAGAACGCTGGGACAAAAGTCACTTTTTACCTCTTTAACAAGACTTATCCCCAGGTTGAGCTTAATCTTATACTTGTTCTTTCCTTTATAGCCGGTATGGTGGTTTGGGCGATAGGTTCCTGGATAAGGGAGGCTCAATTGATGCTCAGACTGGTCAAGGAGAAGAAAAACAGGGAAAGGCTGATAGAGGAGATCAGCGACCTTAGGAATATACCTCTGAGCGAAGAGACAGAGGAAGAATGAAGCAGTAGCCGGCGGGGTGAAGTTATATGCTAACAACAAAATACATATTGATAATCATACTTGGGGCCGCTCTGGTCCTCATAGCCCTGATAATCATGGCGGAGAGGAAAAGAAAGGGAAAGTCTAAACGAAGCGGGTATATCGAGGCGCTCTACGCTCTGATAGATGGAGACAGGAATAAAGCCCTTGATCATCTAAAGAACGCCGTTAAGAGCGGTGAAGAGGATACCGGCGCATATATTCTGCTTGGAGATCTTCTCAGGGATTTCAAGCAGCCTGGCAAGGCTTTGCAGGTTCACAGAAGCATGTCAGTCAGGAAAGACCTGTCAGAAGAAGAAAAAAAGGCGATTCAGATCTCCATAGCGGAGGATCTGGGAAGTCTGGGAAGAGTTGAAGAAGCGATCGAGACTCTGGAAAAGATCAAAAGAAAGAGAAGAAGTTCTGAAACACTTTACGCTCTTCACAAATTCTACCATATCACCGGTGATTACAGGAGAGCTTTCAAAAACCTCAAGGAACTGATAAATATAGATGCCTTTCTCAAGGAGGACATAGGAGCATCATATATGGTCGCCGTAGCTCAGGAACACCTTCAGAGGAATGAATCCGAGGAGGCAGTCAAATATTCGGAACTTGCTTTAAAAGAAGATTCTAACTACCCACCAGCATTATATATATCGGGATTGAGCCTGATGAAGGATGGCCAGACAAAGAAGGCCCTGGATAGATGGATTCATCTTCTGGAAAATGATATATCCTATTTCAGGGGTACGATAGGCCTTATGGAAGAAACGTTGTTCGAGGAAGAGAATTTTCAGGAAATGCAGAAGATCCTGGAAAAGATCTACAGCCTGTACCCCGGCAACCCGGAAGTATTTTACTCTCTGGTAAAATTCCATGAAAGAAAAGGGGAACTGGAAGAAATTTTCAGGATTTTTGAAAAAGAACGCGGACAGCTCAGGATGGACGACGAACTCAAGATCAAGATGGTGTCGGTTTACATCGAAAACTCAAGGATTGATGAAGCGGTCGATATTCTCAAGATGGATACCGCTGAGAAAATTCTGCAGAAGGAGTATTTCGAATGCGAGTCATGCGGGCACCGCAGTGAAATACCTCTTTCTTACTGCCGCAACTGTTTGCTTTTTAATACGCTCAGAAGAAAATATGAAAAATTTCCTGTATAGAACTTTATTATCGGCTCTGATCATTTTATTCACAGCCGAGGGGTCCCTGGCTATACCCTACCGCCTGAGAAAGATCGAGCGACTGTATTTTCAGAAAAAATACGAAGAAGCCATTAATGAGCTTGGAAAAGCTCTGGGTTCCATGAGCGGCAGTGATTATCTGGAGGGCCGTATGATGATGGCTCTTCTGGAAAAAGATATCCAAAGGAGTATAAGGATCTATACCACGGTCGCGAATTCCGGACAGAGAAGTGTCGCTTTCAAGGCCAGAAACGAACTGGCAAAGATATACTATTCAACAGGAGAGTATGAAAAAGCAGTCAAGATGATAGAGCTTATTCCCGAATCCGCTGAATCGGGTCTGTTTATGGAGGCTCTCTACTTCAGGGGGCTCAGCCTCAAGCTTCTGGGAGATATCGAAAGGGCCAGAAGAGATTTCAGAAGTATAGAAAAGGGAGATTATCTGTACAGGAGTTATATGGAGCTGGCGGAGCTGGATATGCAGACCGGCGAGTATGGCGCGGCTATCGAAAAATACGAGGCTATCGGTGGAATACATTCCAACCCCATAGCTATTTTCAAGCTTGGAGAGTGTTACGAGATTACCGGGGATCTGGAAAAGGCTTTCGACACCTACCGCTCTCTGGAGAAGCTATTTCCAAAGTCGCTGGAATCCCCGAAGGCTCGGGACAAGATGCGTATGATATCCTCAATGAGCGAAGATGAACCCCTGAACGATAGGGGGGGAGGTGAATTAATTGAGGCCGCCGGTGATAAAAGATACGAGTCCGTGATCGAAACGCGGATCCATACCATTCAGTTCGGAGCTTTTCACGAACGAAAGAACGCCGTGAGGCTGTCAAAGGATCTTGCCAGCATCTTTCCCGATGTAAGAATAGAGACCGTGATAATGGAATCCGGAACCGAGCTATACAGAGTACGGGTTGGCCGATACGCTGACCGGGGAAGCGCTGAGGACGATTCGCTGATGGCCGCGGACAAGTACGGTTATTCCGGAAAGATACTCACAATCGAATAAAAATGTCATCTAAACTCACTCCTCTCATGGCTCAGTACCATGAGCTAAAGCAGCAGCACGAAGACGGGATACTTTTTTTTCAGGTAGGCGATTTCTACGAGACTTTCTATGACGATGCAATAGAAGTCTCCAACATCCTGAATATAACTCTGACAAGCAGGGACAAGAAAAATCCGGTCCCACTGGCAGGAGTCCCCATCCACGCAGCCGACGCTTACGTTGCCAAACTGCTCAAAGCGGGCAAGAAGGTGGTCATTTGCGACCAGGTCCAGGATTCTTCTGAAGCCAAGGGCCTGGTCAAGAGGGCCGTCACAGACGTAATTACGCCTGGAACATCCCTTTCTCCTGCGACCCTTCCGGAAAAAAAAGATCATTATATAGCTTCCATAATCGCGGGGGAAGAATCAATGGCTTTCGCGCTGCTCTCGGTTTCCACAGGAGATTTCGTGGCGGGGGAGGAATCGAAAGAAAACGTGGAGAACCTGATAGGCTCCAGCGAGATCCACGAGGCGATCCTCCCGGTTGACCGCCCGGAGAGCAAGAAGCTGGTTTCCCGTATCAACCCGGGCTGCTCACTGGTAGAAATAGAGGAATACTATTTCGGTAAGGCTAGGGCCAGGGATGCCTTGCTAAACCAGTTTAATACTGAAAATCTTGCCGGCTTCGGAATAGAAGACAGGCCTATCGTGATATCGGCGGCGGGAGCCTTGCTCTCTTATGTCAGGGAACTCAGAAGAGATCGATTAACTCACATTTCGAAAATCAGGCTTATAGCTTCAAGTGAAACACTCTTTATCGATCGTGAAACCTCAAGAAATCTGGAACTGTTTGAATCACTCAGGGGGGAATCGCTGAATACCACTCTTATCAAACATATAGACAGAACGATGACGGCGTCGGGAGCGAGGTTGCTTCGGTCATGGATAATGAGACCCTCAAGAGACATAAGGATCATTGAGAGCAGGCAGAACGGCGTCGCCGCCTTTCTCGCCGATCAGTCGGTGACCGGAAGGATCAGAAAGTCTCTGGCTAAGCTTCCAGATATAGAAAGGATCGTGTCCAGAATATCGACCGGTAAAGCCACCCCCAGGGAAGTCCTTCAACTCCTTGAAGTTCTGCGCCGAGTCCCTGAAATATCTTCAGCGGCCGGCGGCCTTCAAGCCGAGATAATAGCGAGCAGCCTCTATATTTTGAACAGGCCTACCGGCGTCACTGGTCTTATCGAATCTTCCATCAGGGAAGAAACACCCCCGAACCTGAGAGAAGGCGGAGTCATAAAAAAAGGGTACGACCAGTCTCTGGACAGGCTTATCGAAGAATCGGATGGAGGTAAAAGGTGGATAGCAAGACTGCAGAAAACTGAACGTGAGAAGACTGGAATCCCCTCACTGAAGGTCGGATTCAACAAGGTGTTCGGCTATTATATCGAGGTTTCAAACACGCACGCTGAAAAAGTGCCCCAACGCTATATAGAAAAACAGACCCTGGTATCATCGAGAAGATACATAACCGGCGATCTCAAGGAAAAAGAGAGCTCGGTCTTATCGGCCGACGCCAGAAGAGTAGAACTGGAAAAGAAAATATTCGCGGAAGTGTGTGGAAAAATCGCTGAAAGCAGTGCCGGTCTTCAGGAAACAGCTAGAGCCGCGGCCACCCTCGACGTGTTGTCTTCCCTGGCCGACCTGGCTCTTAAAAGAGACTACTGCAGGCCGGCGGTCAACGAATCAGACGACCTGATAATAACCGGCGGAAGGCACCCCGTGGTTGAAATCATTTCAAAAAAAAACTTTATTCCCAATGACATCCTGCTGAGGCCCTCCACCAGGCAGGTGATAATCATAACCGGCCCCAACATGGGCGGAAAATCCACAATAATAAGACAGACAGCTTTAATATCAATACTTGCCCACGCGGGAAGCTACGTGCCGGCTTCCAAGGCGGATGTCGGAATCATGGACAGGATCTTCACCAGGGTAGGCTCAAGCGATAATCTGGCACACGGGGAGAGCACCTTTCTGGTGGAAATGAGTGAAACGGCAAATATTCTTAACAACTGCACGACCAAGAGCCTGGTGCTGCTTGATGAGGTGGGTAGGGGGACCAGCACAAGTGACGGTCTCAGCATAGCCAGGGCTGTTACCGAATTTTTGATGGATAATGATCTGAGACGGCCTAAGACCCTCTTCGCCACGCATTACCACGAGCTGACCGAACTGGAGAAGAATTATCCGAGGATCCACAATATGAGGGTGGCGATAAAGGAATGGAACGACGAGATAATATTTCTCTATAAGTTGCTGGATGGAAAAACAGACAAAAGCTACGGTATACACGTCGCCAAGCTTGCCGGTTTGCCCGATCGGGTTATCATAAGGGCCAATGAAATTCTTGAGTCTATAGAGAACGGCTCATTCCAATCCAGAACCGGCGACATCAAAACCGACTTACAACCCTCCCTTTTCAAGGAAGAAGACCCTCTGAGGAAGATGCTGGAAGGTATCGATGTGAACAAGCTTACCCCGCTCGAGGCTATTCAGATCCTCGCTAAGCTTCAAAAACTGCTATAACTTATAATGAATTGAGGCCGAATGGCTCGACTTTTGCAATAACTTCAAAACAGGATAGGTGTATTCCAATAAAAAGCCGGCAGGACGCAAGATGTCCAATATTAAAAAGATAGCGATAATCGGCGGCGGGGAGAAGGAACTCTCCGTTCTCAGCGATTTTCACGGGAAGGCCGATTTCGAAATCATCGGTGTTTACGACCCGGATCCTCGGGCAGTGGCCATCAATATGGCCGAAATCATCGGAATAGCCACCTATACTGACAGATCCTACATAGACGCCTTCAGAAAAGCTGATTTTGTCATTGCCGATAAAAGCGATTTAGAATTGCGGGATCTTCTGAAAATTATGAAAGATTATGAAATAGAGATAACCGATATTTTCGACAGTTATAAGTTAATATCTGAAGAGGCGAAAGAGAATTCCAGGGAATCGGTTTCGAGTTCGAGGCGGTTTGAAGAAGCACTCGAATATCTGGGAAAAGTATCCGATCTTGAAAAATTGCTGAAGTGGCTTCTTGAAGTGTCGGTTGAAGTTGTGGGAGCTTCACAGGGATCGATAATGCTCTACTGCGAGAAAACCGGGGAATTATACATAGGTTACGCCAAAGGTTTGAGCGAAGCCGTGATTAAAGAGACGAGAGTCAAATTGGGCGAAGGGATATCCGGCAAGGCCGCCACCCTTAGAAAGACCATACTTACAAGGGATCTCAGTGAAAAGGGGCTCTACGCGGAAATGGACAGGGAAAGGCCGGCTATAAAAAGTTCGATAACAGCCCCTATTACGCATGGAGAAACGCTTCTGGGAGTTTTGAACATGTCAACGAATTCGGGGGAGAAGGAACTTGATGAGAATGACAGGGACAGGGCTTCTAAAGTGGCCAGGAGAATCGCCCCGGTTCTCCACAAACATCTGGAAATGGATGCAGATGATTTCAAGAACAGGGAAAAGAATATTCGGGAATATCTTCAAGAACTTTCCAGGGTCGATGGAGATTTTCACAAAAAGTTCATCCTCCTCAGCAAGTTCCTGTCCAATGAATTTAACGCTGATACCGTCTCAATATATACTGCCACTGATGAAGGAGACTGGTTGATACTGGGGGGAAGCGATAACCAGCTTTATCAAGGAGGAGTATCGTCAAGGGTGCATTGCATCAAGGGGGGGCTGGCAAAAGCTTATCTTGACGGCGAAGAGGTCATAATGGCCGAGGCTCCCTCAACGGATGGGGATGGAGGGAAAGACCGGGACAAGAGAATATCCTTTATTTATCTTCCGCTGGTCAACAGGGAGATTATTGGGGTACTAGCCATAGAGTTCTCCAGTCTTCCCGCACAGCAGACATTCATCCGGCATAAGGACAGCCTTCGCTTTCAACTTGGCCTCTTCATCCAGTCACAGCTTAACGAGGTTAGACAGAATCGCAGAATAAACACCCTGGAGAAGCTTTCGGATCTCACTCCCAAGCTTATCGGGTCGGGTGAAATAATTGAGAGTATCGATAGATTGCCTGGCCTTCTTTCAAGCCTGGTCAACGCAGCCATGGGAAGCTTTCATTTCAACCAGAAGGGAGTGGAAAGGACGGATTATTTCAATTTTCCTGATGAAGAGGACAAAAATTCCAGGTACAAAAAGATGGACCGGGACATCTTCTCCAGAGCTTCCAAGCAATCAAAAGCGGAGTGTGTCAGTTTCCTTACAACTGATGTCGAGAGACTGCGCAGGCCGCCTTTCTATTATTCGGTGATAACCTATCCGATGATTATATCAGAAGAGATACGGGCTATTTACATAGGTTATAACAGGATACCCCAGACTCCCATCGATTCCGCCATCTTCGGCCCTAACGATATCGCCCTTCTGGACCGGGCGGAGAAGATTCTCGGATCGATATACGATGTCAACAGCAAAGAGGCAGAACCAAAAAAACCTGTAAACCTTGAAGAGCTCCTGACCATTAACAGGAATCTTCTGCTGACTAAGACCCAGGATGAAATAGACCGGGCTGATAGATATCACAATTCATTCACCCTTACCGTCTTCCAAATATCTGGATTGAAAGAACTCCTTGAAAAAGAACACGGCAGGGGGCTGAATGTAATTAGCGGTATAAGCTCCAGGCTGCGGGACAGTATAAGAAAAACCGATTATTTCGCCTGGATAGAACCAGGTATGTTCACGGTACTATCTCTGGAAAGCCTGGGCAGAATAAAGATCCTCGAAGAAAGACTAAGAAATATAATCGATTCCTACCTGAAGACCTCAGGCCTTTATGACCCCGCGGTATTCCATTCCCAAAGTTCTTTCTCGAGGTTCCCCGGAAAATCCAAAACTCCCACCGATCTTATCATCGAGGCCAGATCGGGGCTTGACTCCGGAGAAGGCCGGTAAAAAGTCCTCCTTGAGATCGATTGGGTGATTTCGTATAATAGCGGTGCCATCGAAAAGGAGGGCGGCTGTTTGTTTTTTCTAGATAAACTGGAATGCTCTTATTGCCAAAGAGAATACGATCCTGACCAGCAGCACCACCTGTGTTTGAATTGCGGAAAACCTCTTTTGGCCAGATACGACCTGAAAAGGTTGTCTCGCTGTTTAAGCCGCAATGATCTGTCCGGCCGGTATCCCAACCTTTGGCGTTACCGGGAATTGCTTCCAGTACGGGAGGATTCCAATATAATCACCCTTGGAGAAGGATTCACCCCTCTTTTAAAAGCAACCCGACTCGGTCGCGTTTGCGGCTGTCCGAATCTTTACATAAAGGATGAATCTCTTAATCCTACATGTTCGTTCAAATCCCGGGGAATGTCAGTGGCTGTTTCAAGGGCCGTCGAGCTGGGCGTTGAATCTATCTCCCTGCCTTCTGCCGGAAACGCCGCCGGAGCCCTCAGCGCCTACGCCGCAGCCGCCGGAATATCCGCATACGTTTTCATGCCGAAGGATGTCCCGAATGTATTTATCTCCGAATGCGCCGCAATGGGCGCGGATGTAACACTGGTGGACGGGCTGATAACCGACGCTGGACTGCTTGCCGCCAGAACGCTTAAAGAGCACGGAAGATATGATATGTCGACTTTGAAGGAACCGTACAGGCTGGAAGGCAAGAAGACCATGGGGTTTGAGCTCGCCGAGCAATCGGGCTGGAGTCTTCCCGACGTCATCATATACCCGACCGGAGGAGGAACAGGGCTTATCGGAATGTGGAAATCTTTTCAGGAGATGGAGGAATTGGGCTGGATAGACGGCAAGAAGCCCAGAATGATCTCGGTTCAATCATCCGGGTGCGCTCCGATAGTAAGAGCCTTCAGGGAAGGGAAGGAATTCGCCGCTAAGTGGCAAGGGGCCAGGACGATCGCCGATGGTCTCAGGGTTCCATCGGCTGTTGGTGACTTTCTTATTCTAAGCGCTGTCAAAGAAAGCGGAGGGACGGCGGTGGAAGTCGACGATTCCGGCCTGATCGAGACCGCTGAACTGATTGGAAAGACTTGCGGTCTTTTCGTAAGCCCTGAGTCAGCCGCGACTCTGGCCGCTCTTCAAAAACTTATAGAGGAAAAGTTCATTCGGGAAGATGAATCAGTCATCTTATTCAACACCGGAGGAGGGATCAAATACTCTCACTTATGGAGCAGAAAAGGTTGAGAGGACATTGCGTCGAAGCGCCGAGCCCTGTCCTTTTACCAATGTCAGGGGGGAGCTAGAGAGAGTCGGATCTTAGAACGATAATGGTTATATCGTCCGTCTGAACCGATTTTCCCATGAAGTCTTTTAAAACTTCTATAATCCTGTCCCGAATCCTGTCGGCATCAAGGCCCTCTTCGCAGCTTTTTGAGAAGATTTCCGCCAGCCTTTCACCACCGAAAAATTCACCTTCGGTGTTTCTCGCTTCTTCGACGCCGTCGGAGGTGAATACCACAGCGTCGCCCTTTCCAAGATGCAGCTTTCCGCTTTTGAAGGGCTCTGAAGCAACGATCTCCTCGAACATTCCCAGCGGAAACCCGGTTATCCCAAGAGGCCGCACATTTTTATCCCCCGAGCAATAATAATAGATCTCGGGATTAGCCGCGCTGGCTATATGAAGAGACATGTCTGAATGGTCAAGAACAGCGATTCCAGCGGTAATGAACATTTCAGGGGGAATCCTGCCCACCAGGGATCTATCAAGGCCTTTGAGGATTCGTACAGGATCCACCAGGTCCTCGGCTTCATACAGTAGCATTTCGTTGAATCTCATCGCGACTGTGGCCGCCTGCATTCCCTTTCCTGAAACATCCGAAAGTACTATGGCTGTCTTATTCCCGTTCAGTTTCAGAAAATTGTAATAGTCTCCTCCGACATGGCTGGAAGGAACGCAGATTCCAGATATCTTAGCTCCGGGTATGTCAGGGGGGCGATCCGGAAGAAGTGCCATCTGCATGTCGTGAGCTATTTGAAGTTCGCGCTCCATGGAATCTATCTGGCGCTGTTTACTTCTCTGAAGCTCCTCGAAAAGCATCGACCGCTCAACTGCCACGCTTATAAAATCTGCCATCGTGGTAAGTATCCGCAGGTCGCCGGGCTCAAGTCTGCGCCAGGATTCGCTGGCGATGTTTAGGACGCCGAGTTTCGAACCCTCCCTGGTATAAAGCGGAATGCTGGAATGATAATTTAAGCCGTTTTTCCCTTTAACCAGCTTGCTCAGACGGCTGCAGTTCACAACGTCTATGTTATCGGCTTCTCTGAGTTCACCCTTTACGTACCTCTTCAGGCATCTACACCAGCCCTTCATGGCATCAGGATCTTCAGCTAGACCGGGAGGCAGGTTTATGGAAGCAGCGAGCTCGGGTTCCCCGGATTCTGAATCGACCAGATAGATCCAGCCCGTTTTGAGATTCAGCAATTGTATAGTCTGGGACAGCGCTCGATCCAGAGTTTCCCCAAGATTAATGGTTGCGTTCAGTTCACGAGCGATCGAGTTCAGTATCGCCAGTTCTCGGTTACGTTTTTCAAGAACCTGGTTTTCGCTCATTTTCCGGAGAGTTCCCGCTTCATGTCGGACAGATACAGCATGTGCTGCTGTTCCTCTTTTACCAGCTTGTTTACGGTCTTTTTGTTATCTTCATCCAGGAATTTCGCCAAACCGGTGAAAAAGAGTATCGCGTCCTTCTCGAACGCTATGCCGCGCTGAAGCGCCTGATCGGGTGTCTGGATCGAAACCGCGAAGTCTTTAGGGTTTATGTCGTCATAAAGATCGCTTTCCACCAGGGCCTTCATGTACCCCTCCATCTCACCGGGATAGTCCTCAGCGTATTCACCGCCAGCGACTTCCCCCCTTATTTCCTTGAATTTTCTCACGTGTTCGTCTTCCCAATCCCTGAGTCTACCAAATAATTCCGCCAATTCGTCATTTTCCTCAAAATGATCTGCTGCCAGAGCGTAGAACTCACGCCTCTTCTTTTCCTTCTCGATTCCAATATCGACTATATCGGCAGGTTTAAGAACACCCATTATCCACCTCTTTCTGCTGAACAGAAGAATTTTGACCGGTTTTCATGACTTTCTCGAGCTTCCTTCGACCGGGCCATCGAGTTTTAGAAAACTTCTTAGAATGAAACAACGGTTTTCATTCCCGTTTACTGCTTGCTGAAATTATAACCCAGTATATTAGATTATTCCATAAAAATTCGCGTCGCACGCATAATTTTATATTCTGGCTGGCTGTTTATGGGTTATAATCGCACATATTCCATATTCGGTCTTCATATGAGATTGGAAGGGAGAGTGATTATAATGAGCGACAGGAAACCGGTATTAGTGGTCAGCAAGTGTATTGAATTCGAGAGCTGTCGATATAACGGCCAGATGATATCTTCCGAAGTAGTGAGGATGTTGAAGCCGTTTGTAGAATTTATTACGGTGTGCCCAGAGGTGGAAATAAAACTCGGGGTTCCCCGCGACCCGATTCGGATAATCGAGAAGGATGGCAATAGAAAGCTGCTGCAACCATCGACAGGTCTTGACGTCACTTCCAGGATGAGAACTTTCACCAAAGAGTTTCTTTCCTCATTGAAGGAGGTTCACGGTTTTATTCTAAAAGACAGATCGCCCTCCTGCGGCATAAATAACGTGAAAGTATATCCTGGAATCGGCAAGAAGAGCCCTATAGGAAAGAAGGCCGGTTTCTTCGGAGGAGCGGTCAAGCGGGAGTTTCCCGGTTATCCTATCGAGACTGAGGGCAGGCTTAATAATTTCCGTCTCAGAGAGCATTTTCTGACCGCCGTTTTTGCTTTATTCGCATTTGATAAAGCTGTTTCTTCTGGAAAGATGAAGGATATTGTCCAGTTTCACACCAAGACAAAACTCCTGCTGATGGCTTATAACCAGAAGGAACTCAAAGAGCTGGGAAGAATAACGGCTAATCCGGACCATAAGGATTTTGACCAGGTTTCCAGACAATACAGGGAACACCTCCTGAGCGCCCTGAAAAGTCCTCCCAGATATACTTCGAACATAAATGTCCTTATGCACGCTCTGGGATACTTCTCAAAGAAACTAAGCAGCCGGGAAAAGGCTTTTTTCCTGGACAACCTGGAAAGATACAGGGCCGCCAAGATTCCTCTAAGCGCCTGCCTTCAGATTATAAAATCTTGGATTATCAGGTTCGACGAAGGGTACCTCTTTAACCAGGCCTTTTTCGAGCCCTACCCAGAGGAATTAGTGGAGATCACAGATTCGGGAAAGGGCAGAAAGATGTGACCATTTATTTTAACCGATAACTATCCACTTATTTCTGGATATTTTCTTATTATGCATTAAGATTGAGTATGGATTTTTTTGGAAAGCCAAGTAGTTAAATGGGAGGCAAGAATATGAAAAGGCTGGTAGCTTCGATCCTTTTAGTGTCGTTTCTCTTTACCATGACCGGCTGCAGCAGCCTGAGCAGGACAAAGAAGGGAGCGCTTATAGGATCAGGAGCCGGGGCCGCCATAGGAGCGGCTATCGGTAAGAAGGCCGGCAACACAGCTCTGGGCGCCATACTGGGGGCCGCTGTGGGCGGCGCCGCCGGCGCATATATAGGCAATTACATGGACAAACAGGCGGAGGAGATAGAAAGGGATATAGAGGGAGCTAAGGTCGAAAGGGTTGGAGAAGGTATAAAGATAACATTCGATTCAGGTATACTCTTCGACGTGGACAAAGCTTCACTTCGACAGGAGGCCAAGGATAATCTCAGCGATCTCGCCGGCATACTCAACAAATACGAGAACACCAATATCCTTATAGAAGGGCATACCGACGCTACCGGTCCGGACGAATACAACCTGGAGCTGTCCCGAAAGAGAGCACAGTCAGTGGCCAACGAAATAGCTGCCCGGAAGGTGGATCCTACCCGTTTTACCATAATGGGTTATGGTGAATCCCAGCCGGTAGCTCCAAACGAAACGGTGGAAGGCCGCCAGCAGAACAGACGGGTGGAACTTGCCATCATGGCTAATGAAAAACTTAAAAAGGTAGCGGAAGAAAAAGCATCAGGATAAAAAATGAGGGCTATCGACAGAGATCAACTAGTAATAATAGCCATTATACTGTCGGTTTCTTTGGTCATCGCGTATAACTATTTTAATTTTGTCGAGCGCCCGAATATTTCCTCCAGGATGGAGCTTCAAAACTCCATTCTCAGCGGAGATGCTCCATCTCCCTACAGGTACCGGCTTCTGGTCCCCGCGCTGACCGAAGGAGCCGCCAGAGTAATTCATTCCACGGGAATCCTGTCCTATAGAAAGTCCTGGATATCGGCCTACATCATCTACGACCTAGTGGCCATTTCGCTGTTTCTGGTCACCATGTTCTACTTCCTGCGGGTCCGGCACGGAAACCTTCTGTCTCTGCTTGGAGTATTAGCATGTGCCGGGCTTCTGCCCGTAGCCCTGAGGGATCATTATTTTCAGCCCTGGTCCCTGATAGAAAGCTGGCTTTTCTGCGCCGCGATGCTGGCGGTCCACAGCAGAAGTTATCCCGCTCTTATAGCTATAACGGTGGCTGCCGTTATAAACAGGACTACCGGTTTGTTCATTCCCCTGGTATACCTTTTCGGGACATCTGCCTTAGCGCGAGGAAATCATTCAGAAGAAGAATCAAGGATGAGCATATTTCTGAAATTCATAATTCTGATGGCCACAGGCCTGGGGATAGTTCTCTTGATGCGCCTGTTCCTTGGATTCGCCGACAGCGTACACTCGATCGGTGAACTGTGGAATTTGAACACTTCCTTTTCCGGCCTGATCCAGGCGTTAATCAACCTGGCGCTGCTCGGCGGTTTCTGGTGGATTCTTTTCGCCGCCGGAATAAAGTACGCGGACAGGTTCACCCGGAGCCTTCTTTTGTTTTTGCCTATATACGCCGCTGTGATCGCGCTGTTCGGAGTATGGAAAGAAGTGAGACTTCTCATGCCGGCCTATCCGGTGATAATCTCTACAGGACTTTTCTATTTAAAAAATCGAGTGAGGGTTTTCAGGACGGACTGATTTATTATTCGAAAACAGAATCCCGCCGGATTTCAGCATTCGTGGGATTTTCTGATCCTCCGCCGATTTCTTCAAGGCCCGGTAAATATACGAATGGTCGAATAACGTGGGTGAACAGGAAACAGATAGGATCCTCGAGATAGATGAGACGAAGACTCTGGACAAACTGGATTCATTTCTGCGGCGAAAACTGGATGATTCCGGGAAAAATGGTTTCATAGTGGGCCTCAGCGGTGGTATCGATTCGGCTCTGGTGGCTTCCTGCGCCGTCCGGTCCGCCGGAAAGGAATCAGTAAGGACGGTTCACATAAACCCCGGTAAACCCTCTTCCCGTATCTGTGATAAGATCGATCTTTTATCCGGCTTTCTGCAGGTAGAGTGTGAAAGGGTGGATTTTGAGGATTCAGCCAATAAGGGAGCGCGTCTAGAACTACTTATGAAGCTGGTTTCCAGATCGGGATCTATCGCCAGGCTTCTTTACAGGTTATATTCGATGATCGAAGGTGAAACACCCCACGCTTCGACCTTGAAGATCGGAAGATCGCGCGAAGGAGAACTCGATCCCATTAAAACTGGAGCCCTCAAAGTGTTAGACAGCTGGGCGGACAACGTATTTTACGCCCCTCACAGGAGAAGAAGAGACATTCTGGAGGGTTTGGGGAGGGAGAGGAATCTGCTGCCGCTTGGAGCGGCCAACAGATCGGAATGGATGGTGGGGTGGTTCGTGAAGGGGGGAATAGATGATCTGCCGGTCCAGCCTCTGCTGGGACTTTACAAAACGCAATTTTACCAACTGGCTGATTATCTGAATCTGCCCGAGTCCATAATTAACCAGACACCTTCACCGGACATGATGAATGGGATAAACGACGAATTCGCGATCGGAATGACCTATCGGAAACTAGATCTTATTCTGGACTTTATCGAAAGCGGCGGGAAAGAGTCATTGGTTGAAAATTACGGGATCTCCCAAAAAGATATAGATAAAGTCAGAGATCTTACAAAGCTGTCCGAATGGAAGCGGGGTTCGATGGCCGCAGATTTTGTTATTGACGGCAGCTCCTCTGGTGATTTAAGAACTCAAGTCTAAATACGGGAAGGGCGGATCCTTGATCCGCGGGAATTATTCCTTTTATCTCAGTCGAGGCGTGAAGATGAAACACAAGGATATTTCAATAGTGGTGGTTTTGACCATAGCCGTGCTGGCGGCATCTCCCGCGGGCGCCGCTGCTCAGAGAGATGATTTGCCAGGGTTCTCATGAACAGGAGAAAGATCAAGCGCTGATGTCCCACCTTCCGGGTAAATGAATGATAACAGCAAATATAATATTTCATTCAAATATCCATAACCCTAGACTCTGACGATAGATCCTCTTTATACGTTGCCCGGCCGTGCGAACTTGTGTTATTTTATCTCCCGTGCGCAATCTATGATCTTATTAAACCGCCGAGGTTGGATAATTCAGAACCACGAGGAGTTTTCTTGTCTTTAATAAACAGGCTTTCCGAAGAGACAGCCGGGAAGATCGCCGCCGGTGAAATAATAGAAAGACCCCAAAACGTGGTGAAGGAATTGGTCGAGAATTCCCTGGACGCCGGTTCGAACAGGCTGATACTCCAGGTTGAAAAGGGAGGGAAGTCCCTTATTCAGCTGATCGATAACGGATCGGGTATTCCGGCTGATGAGATCCCACTGGCCACAGAGAATTATTCCACCAGCAAAATATCAAACAGTGAAGATATGGAAAGGATAGAAACACTGGGATTCAGGGGAGAAGCCCTTGCCAGCATCAAGGCGGTCAGCCGCCTCACCATTCAATCCATGGGGGAGAGTGACGAGACGGGCAGGGAGATATCCTGGGAAGGACTTAAGTTAATATACGACAAGCCTGTAGCTCGAAAGCGGGGAGCAACGGTAACAGTGGAAGACCTCTTTTTCAACCTGCCCGCAAGGAGAAACTTCCTTTCCAGGGATTCCACCGAGCTCAGGCGGATAATATCCCTGATGCATAAGTTCGGAATGGCTTTCCCCGAAGTAGGGATGAAGGTAAGCGCCGGGGGAGACACATTGCTGGAGTTGAGTCCTTCTTCTCTGAGTGAGAGAACAGAGGCGGTATTTGGAAGAGGAAATTTCGAACGGATGAGGTATTTTGACTTCCGCGATGGAGAATTGAAAATCTCGGGATACGCCTCGACTCCCGATATTACCAGGGGCAACCGGTCTATGCAGTTCATATTCGTCAACGGAAGGTTCGTCAGGGACCGGTTGATATCGAACGCTCTGGGAAGAGCCTATGAATCGGTGATCCCTTCCGGCAGATTTCCCATGGCGGTCCTGTTTCTTCAAATACCTTCTGAACTGGTGGACGCCAATATTCACCCCTCCAAAGCGGAGGTAAGGTTCTTGAACGGAAAAGAGGTACACCGGCTGGTCTATTCGGCGGTAAGAGAAAACACCAGATTTGGAAAGACCATATCATTTAAAGAAAAAGTCGAATCCGTTTACAGAAGCATATTTCCGGAAACAGCCAAAGGCGATAAAGCGTCGAGCGGTCCGGAGAAATCAGGTCATCAGTTTTCGATGATAGAGAATATGGGAACCTCTGAAACCGCAGAAGAAGGTTCTGAGCCTGTTATACGGGAATCGCCGGAGCCCCTTTTCAACGAGGGGGGAAAGACCGAAGGCCTGCAGAAATCATCCGCTCTTTACTGGCAGTTGCATGACAGTTATATACTGATCCAGATAAGGGGAGGAATGGTGGTGATCGATCAGCACGCCGCTCACGAGAGGATCCTCTATAACAGAGCAAGAAAAAACATGGCGGGCAACAAGCCGGCGATACAGTCGCTGCTTTTTCCCGCTACAGTAGAGCTGTCTCCGGCCGAATTCGAGATATTCGACGAACATAGAGAGATAATGCCCCAGCTGGGCTTCGAAGCAGAACCGTTTGGAATGCGCACGATTATTGTAAGAGGCATACCAGCCGGCGTGAAAAACTGGAATGACGGCGCGCTGCTGAAGGATATCTTCGCCGAGAAGGGAAGAGGAAAGACCGAGCTGGAAGAAATTCTAAAAAGATACGCCTGCCACTCGGCGATCAGGGCGGGGGAAAAACTGGAGCCCAGGGAGATGGAGAGCCTCGTAGACCAGCTTTTCGCCACTGATTTTCCTTTTACCTGCCCCCACGGGCGGCCCACCATGCTGAGGGTCAATCTGGATGAGCTTGACAGGCGTTTTCACAGACCCGCGTCCACGGAGAAAAAATGAAAGGAATCATCGTTCTTGGGCCTACCGCGGCGGGAAAAAGCGAACTTGCCGTCAGACTGGCTTCTTCTTTAGGGGGTGAGATGGTCTGTGTAGATTCGAGGACCGTCTACCGGGGTCTTGATATCGGAACGGCTAAGCCATCCTTGAAGGACCGAAGGAAGGTTCCTCATCACATGCTGGACATTCTCGACCCTGATGAGAAATGCCGTGCAGGCTGGTTCGCGAGAATGGCTTCAGAGGTTATAGATAATATCATTACCCGCACAAAGAGGCCGGTGCTGGTGGGTGGATCCGGACTTTACCTCAGAGCTGTAACCGAGGGCCTCTTCGAATTAGAGCTTGACCCCGGGGAGCGTAAATCATTCGCCCGTTCTATAGAGAATATTCCAACGGAAGAACTCTACGAAAAGCTGCGGGCCGTAGATCCGCCAAGTGCGGACAGGATTCACCAGAATGACAGATACAGGACAGTAAGGGCCCTGGAGGTCTACCAGCTATCAGGAAAGCCGCTCAGTGAGCATTTCCGAAGACAGCGTGAGCAAGGCCGGCCTGATCTTGAATTTGTAAAGATCGGCCTTAATACCGCTAGAGACATGCTTCATCAAAGAATAGACGCCAGGACGGCAGATATGTTTGAAGCGGGTTGGGTCGAGGAGGTCAGAAGACTCCTTAAGAACGGGGCCGAACCATCCTGGCCCGGAATGAGAACTCTGGGTTATCCGGATATAATCTCTTATCTTGTCGGTAAAGAGGATTTTTCCGAAACGGTCGAGGCTATATCAGCTAAGACCCGGCAGTACGCCAAAAGACAGATAACATGGTTCAGCAAGGAAAGCGGGGTAAGCTGGATAGATATCGCTAGAACAGATCCCCACCAAGAGGCTATCAAGGTGCTTGACAGGGAGCTATGAAACTGATAATTTTTCCTTCATGCGGGCATAACTCAGTTGGTAGAGTATCAGCTTCCCAAGCTGAGGGTCGCGGGTTCAAATCCCGTTGCCCGCTTTTTATTTTCCCATAGTCACCAGCAGGCGCGTAAAATGGCTCTAAAAGTAAAAGCTGTGCGAGGCGAGATTGAAGGACTTGATCCAGGCGATGAGATCATTGGGGTTGAAGGGAGAGAGGTTCGAGATCAACTCGATCTGTTCTTTCTTCTGGAAGATGAAGAACCCTGCGAGATCCTGGTAAGAAAACCAGGCGGAGAGACAGCCAGGGTCGAAATCCCGCCGTTCGGTTTTTCAAAGGCCGGAATATCATTCGAGGAGATGAATTTCAAAAGGTGCCGGAGCAATTGCATCTTCTGCTTCGTGGACCAGATGCCGCCTGGAATGAGAGAAACGCTTTACCGCAAGGATGACGATTACAGGCTCAGTTTTCTCTATGGAAATTTCATAACGCTGAACGATATTCCCGAAGAAGAGATTGAAAGGATAATCGAATATCGCCTGTCGCCGTTGTACGTGTCAGTCCACTCGATCGACAATCAAATCAGGGAAAAGCTGTTCGGCCGCCCCATGCGAAACGACGTGCCGAAAATCCTGGGACGCCTGGCAAGGTCTGGAATAACCATTCACGCCCAGATAGTATTAGTGCCGGGGGTCAACGATGGCCCATCCCTTAAAGAAACGGCTGAAAAACTGGCAGCGCTTTATCCGGAAGTGAAATCTCTAGCCCTGGTTCCCGTTGGAATCACGAAACACAGGAAAGGGCTCCCTGAAATATCTCCCTTTGATGCGGTAAGGGCGAAGAAGGTTTTCGACTGGTCTGATGCCGAGGATATGAAGATATCTGAAATTATCAAGAGAGACGAGAGATTCTGCTATCTAAGCGACGAATTCTATCTTCTGGCGGGAAGGAAGATACCTGAAAGGGGCTTTTACGGGGATTTCGACCAGGTCTCAAACGGAGTAGGCCTTTCCAGGATCTTTATGGACGATATTGAAAAGGAGATTGATAGACTTACAGAAGAAGGAGAAACAAGGGCTGAAATTACAGTTGTCACTGGAGAACTGGGACACCAACTCATAATGGAATATCTCTTGCCGCGTATAGAAATGGATCTTCCCGGCTTAAAGATTCATCTGCTCAAGGTAAGAAACCGGCTGTTTGGTCCCGAGGTCACGGTGAGCGGTCTTCTTTGCGGAAGAGATATAATCGACTCTATAAACCGATCAGTCGATACTGGTGGGCGGATAGTGCTTCCTCCCAACTCGGTAAATCACCGGGGATCGCTTATCGACGATCTTACTCCCGCGAATATACGAAGGGAATGTGGAATGCCGGTTACAGTGGCGAGAAATAATTTCCTTGAACCTGGTATCGTTGGGAAATAGAACAGGGACTTCCTGATGAAAAAGAAACACAGAGTGGTAATAGTCGGAAAGCCGAATTCCGGAAAGTCAACCTTATTCAACAGGATAACAGGAGAAAGAAAAGCAATCACCCATGCCACTCCGGGGGTTACCAGGGATACCATGGAGGATTCGGTCGTCTGGAACGGTAAAACATTTGATATCGTGGATACCGGAGGTTTTATATTTTCCAGAGATGATCCCCTTCAGCACGAGATAAAGAAGAGAATTATCGAATCCGCCCTGGAAGCCGATGTCATTTTATACCTGGCTGACTCCAAGACAGGGCCGACCGCGGAGGATCTCTCACTTCTGAAGGATCTGCGCAGAATGAGGGAGAAGGTCATATTAGCCGTAAACAAGGTTGAAACCAAGGATGACGAGATCGAGATCAGTGAATTTTACACCTTCGGATTCAGCTCGATTTTTCCAATCAGCGCTTTACACGGCAGGGGAATAGGAGATCTGCTCGACGAGGTGGCTTCCAGACTGCCGGGCAGTCCCTCAAGAGTAGAATCGGATTCAGAATCTCTCAGGGTCTCGATCATAGGAAAACCAAACGTGGGTAAGAGTTCGATTCTGAACGCGATCCTGCAGGAAGACAGAAATATCGTTTCCCACGAACCCGGTACGACCAGGGATACCATAAACCTAAACTTCAGGTATCATGGTAAAACCATTATCATCATTGACACTGCCGGAATAAGAAGAAAATCGAGATCGGAGGGGGGGCTGGAAGGTTTAACCTCGATGAAGAGTGTAAGGAGCGTAGACCAGGCGGACCTTGTGCTGGCAGTCATAGACGCCTCGAAGAACCGTATATCAAAACAGGACATAAGGGTCATCTCGCTGGGGCACAAGGCCGGAAAGGGTATTGTTATTCTATTTAATAAATGGGATCTTGTGGAAAAAAAGGATTTCAGTTATGGAATTTTCGAGAAGATGGTCCGAAGGGCTCTTCCCTTTATTTACTACGCTCCTATAATGACAGTATCGGCAAAGACCGGAGCCAGAATAGGCAAGATAATCCCGCTCTGCCTTCAGATTCAAGCTGAGCGTAAAAAGAAGATAGCGACTTCTAAACTGAACAGGCTTATAGAGGGTTTCGTAAAAGTCAACCCCCCGTCGTATTACAGGGGAGGCAACGGTAAAATATTCTACGCCACCCAAACGGGAGTAGAGCCCCCGACCTTCACGCTATTTGTTAACAACCCTTCGTATTTTCCTCGTTCTTATAGGCGTTATATAAACAATCAATTAAGAAAAGTGTTTACCTTCAAAGGAACAGTGGTTAGAATATTGTTCAGGTCAAGGGAGCATTAGCATGGAACTTTTCTTGAAAATCATTATCATCTCCTTCGCCGGTTATTTGCTCGGCTCCATACCCACGAGCTTTATAATCGGGAAACTCTGGAAAGGGTTGGATCTGAGAGAACACGGTAGCGGGAATCTGGGAGCGGCGAACACCTTCAGGATCCTGGGAGTCAAAGCCGCCATCCCGGTATTGATAATAGACATAGGAAAAGGCTTTTTAGCTGTAAAGCTGGTAGCGATGATGGGCATCGAAAACCCTCTCCTTGTGGCCCTGGCAGCGCTTCTGGCTATTCTGGGACATAACTATTCACTGTTCGTAAGATTTTCCGGGGGCAAAGGGGTGGGCACGACCACCGGCGTCTTCCTGGCCATAGCTCCATTGGCTGTCTCGCTCTGCCTGACCATATGGTTACTGCTCCTGCTTCTAACCAGAATAGTTTCGGTGGCAAGCATTATCGCAGTGGTAGTGCTTCCCCTGGCCATGCTCTCATCAAAATACCTCCTTAACAGGGAGAAAGACTATATTCTGATAATCCTTTCGGTGATAGTGGCCCTGGTGGTCGTTTACAAACACAGGTCAAACATTAAAAGGCTCTTAAGAGGAGAGGAAAAAAGGATATTCTAAATGGCAAATGGCAGAAAGACACAAAAAAAGCGTATAACAGTGCTGGGAGCGGGTAGTTGGGGCACCAGCCTCGCGATCCTTTTAAATGACAATGGTCACGAAGTCGTACTATGGGAAAAGTTTCCCGAGCTGGCCGAAGCTCTGAGAAGAGAACACGAGAACAAGCGCTTTCTTCCGGGGATTTCCATTCCCTGGTCGATTAAAATCACCTCAAAACTTGAAGAAGCTCTGGCTGATTCAGCTTATATAGTTTTCGTAACTCCCAGCCACACGATCAGAAATGTAGCGAGAAAGGTCTCTGCCAGTAAGCACTTTAATCCAGAGGCGATTATAATAAACGCTTCAAAGGGGCTGGAGCACGATACTCTATGCAGAATCAGCACTGTTCTGAGGGAGGAACTGCCCCAGGGCCGGAAATTGATAACCGGGCTGCTGGGCCCCAGCCACGCTGAAGAGGTGAGCAGGAAGATGCCCACCTCTGTAGTGATAGCTGGTTGCGATCAGGCTATCCTGGAAGAGATTCAGAATATTTTCATGACAGAGCATTTCAGGGTATACACAAACAAAGATCTGGTGGGAGTAGAGCTTGGAGTTTCCCTTAAGAACACTATCGCGATAGCAGCCGGTATATGCGACGGCCTGGGTTACGGGGATAACACCAAAGCGGCCCTTATCACCAGGGGGCTGGCTGAGATCAAGCGTCTGGGCTTCGAATTAGGGGCCAGGAATGAGACATTCAGCGGCCTTTCGGGAATAGGCGATCTTATAGCGACCTGCATGAGCAGACACAGCAGAAACAGGTATGTGGGAGAACAGATCGGAAAAGGGAAGAGACTCCGCGACGTCCTTGACGGAATGGTTATGATAGCCGAGGGGGTGAAGACCACCAAAGCGGCGGTTAAGCTCTCAAAGAAGACGGGAGTGGAACTCCCCATCGCCGAGCAGGTATACAGCGTGCTGTTTCACGGAAAGAATCCCGAGAAGGCGATAAAAGATCTGATGCTTAGAAAAGCGAAAAAGGAAATGTACCGGTGACAGGGATTCTGTAACTATGTTTGAATTTACTCCCAGGGCTTGAGAAAGGACGCGTTTGGAGCCTCGCGGATAGCCATCGATAATTTTTGCAGTATAGAACCATAGCGGGGGGATCAGAGAAATGAAGAAAAAGACCACCAAACTATATTATTCGATAGGTGAAGTATGCGAACTATTAGGCGTCAAAGCCCATGTCCTGCGTTACTGGGAATCACAGTTTCCGATGTTAAAACCCAGGAAGAACAGAGCTGGTAACAGGACCTACAAGATAAGGGACATCAAGTATCTCCTAAGTATAAAAACATTACTTTATGAGAGCGGGTACACTATCTCAGGGGCCAGGAAAAGACTCAACGAATCCAGGAATAATCCCGATCTTCTGGTAAAACAGTTGGATATCCCATTCAATGACCCTGAAAACCGTGAGATCATCATTTCCCTGAAAAAGGACCTGCTCAGGCTTAAAGAGATGATCGACCAGCTGTGACCTTAGTCAAACCGGCCGACCCGGACCTCAGGGACCATCACTCTTTGCATTCTAAACCCCTTATAATAAGCCTTCAGATTCAGTATGAGTTAGAGTTCAGATTTAACTTGTAATTTTATAAAGCAGGAGTTAATTTATTTTACTGTCGGGGCGTGGCGCAGTCCGGTAGCGCACTTGCATGGGGGGCAAGTGGTCGCTGGTTCAAATCCAGTCGCCCCGACCATTTATTTTAATACCGGAATCCCGTATCATCTCCACTAAAAGAAGGGACCCTAAAGCCTGGCAAACGGAGAATATCAGGTAACTATGAAAAGTCATTTCGAAGATATCCTGGTGATCATTCCCGCTTATAACGAAGAAGAGGAGATATCCTCAGTGCTGGAAGGGGTGAAGCGGTTCGTTGAACCGGACAATATTCTGGTCATAGATGATGGTTCCGAAGATGCCACCCCTCAGGCAGCCGCCAGGTCGGGAGTGTGCGTCATAAGGCAAAGCGGCAACAGGGGAAAGGGAGAAGCCCTGAAATTGGGTTTTGTAGAAGCGCTGAATAACGATAAGATCTCGGCGGTAATAACCCTGGATGCCGACGGGCAGCATGATCCGAGGTACATCCCTGATATCATCGAGGAGTTTCGGTCCAGTGGCGCTGAAATCGTCATAGCGGAGAGAATGACCGGGGATACCAGTACTATGCCCTTTATAAGAAAACTTACCAACCTGACGACTTCTCTTATCATAAGTGCCGCCGCGGGACAAAGGATAGGGGACAGCCAATCAGGTTACAGGCTTATAAGCAGATCAGTCCTCTCCAGGATAGAACTTAAAAGCAACCGTTTTGACATGGAAAGCGAGATATTGATCAGAGCCTGCAGAAAAGGCGCGCGAGTATCTTCCGTACCTATTAAAACAATATATACAGGCAAAGAAAAAAGTAAGATAAATCCTTTAACCGACACGCTTCGATTTTTACTTCTGGTTTTTAAAAGTTTTTTCTGGTAAATTAATAACCTTTCGTACTGGCGAGTATTTACCTTTTGGATAAAGATGCTGTTTTATAAACAGCCGGATGCCGGAAAATGACCATGACTGCTGATGAAGAAATAAACATCCTTATTACCAACGATGACGGGATAAGAGCACCGGGGCTGATAGCTCTGACTGACAGCCTGAGCGAAATCGGAGACGTCACGGTGGTCGCTCCGGAAATTGAGCAGAGCGCCTCCAGCCATTCGATAACCCTGAACAGGCCGCTGAGAATCAATGAATACGAGGATGGCAGGTACAGCGTGACCGGTTCCCCGGCTGACTGCGTGATAATGGCCGTTTACGGGATAATGGAAAAGAAGCCCGATATAGTAGTCTCGGGAATAAACCACGGCCCGAATATGGGAGAAGACGTGATATATTCCGGAACGGTGGGCGCGGCGATAGAAGGTTACATACTGGGAATCGATTCCATTGCAGTATCGGTAACAACCTGGAATCCCGGTTCATTCCAGGAAGCCGCGTCTGTATCCGCCTATCTGGTTTCCAAGGTCGCTGCAAGGGAAAAGGAAAAGAAACTGCTTTTGAACGTCAATGTTCCGCCCGTTACCGGCTCAAATCTCAAGGGCATTGAAATAACGAAGCTGGGCTCCAGGGTGTACAATGATCTGATCGTAAGAAAAAAGGATCCCAGAGGAGATAACTACTACTGGATTGGAGGGGGGGAGCCGGGATGGAAGGACGAGGAAAAAACAGATTTTCACGCGATAAAATCAGGTTTTGTTTCGGTGACTCCAATATCCCTGTCAATGACAGATTACGGGATGATGGTGGAACTGGAAAGCTGGAATCTGAAGTATCAGAAAAGCTGATAACCCCAGGTGCGTCTCGGCGCCCATCTTGATGGCATCGGCCTTGCATTTGTTTCTTTAACCTAAATTGAGCGGTTTTTATCTATTGAGTACATTTTATCAGTGTTGAGAGTAT
>CAZAUK010000005.1:100933-135095 GCA_964488475.1 uncultured bacterium | reverse complement strand
TGCGCCTTCTCTGCAGGGCGCATAACCGGCTGGAGGCGGAGAGAGCCTTCGGAAGAGAATTCATGGAAAATAAAGTAAATCGATGAGCAGCAAGACAATCATGGATGGCCTTCCCTCGATTCTGCTAATAGGATCAATGGATCTAGATAACCGGCGAGTCGCGAGACATCATAGATGAACCCGGGGCGATTCTGCTAATAGGATCACTGGATATAACAAACCTACGCGCCGCGGCCGGTTATAAATGGCCTTCCCGCGATCCGGCGAATGGAAACGCTGGATAGAACAAGTCGATAAGCACACGCCTATATAAAGAATTCCCGGCTAAAAGAATTTATAGCAGGCTGAACAGGAAATGTCAGAGGGAAACTTTGGAGCACTTAAGAAGATGGATAAGCCCTAAAGAGATACCTCAGAATAAATTTTAGGGATATAATTATTGGATAGACTGGAGTGTGTCTGCGGTCAAAGCCTGGTTCGCTGAACAAAAAGGACAAACCCGGGTGAGGTGCTCCAGAGAAACTTATGGGGTATGTAATAAATGGATAAGGAGCATCAGATCGCCGGCTCATGAAAAATTGAGCGCAGTATCAACGGATTGGTCGAAGCTTCACATATGCAGGCAGCTTCCGGTAAGTAAAAGTGCCAAAAATAGGCCGATTTATCCTATATCAGTAAAGATCAAGGCCAGCGGCAGGCTCCATTCCTGATTACCTGGGTATCGGGCTTCGTAAGATCCACCAGGGTTGAAGGCTGATTTGACGATCTGCCGCGCTGTGATATGTAAGCTTCCAGCCCGGGGAATGAAGATTTGATTTCTTCAATGCGTGTTTCAGGTTTCTTTCCTGTCCTGTTCACACTCGTAGAGATAATCGGACTTTGGACTATTTCTATTAAATCCCTGAGATCTTCACACGCCGGAATTCTAACCGCTATCTTGCCCTCAAAGCTGACCAGAGGCGACAAGCCATCCTTTGCCGGCAATAGAGCTGTCAGCCTTTCCGGCCATATAGATATTAATTTTTCACGGTATTCGGGAATCCATTCAGAGACAAGCCGGTCCACCATAGAAATTCTGGAAGCTAAAAGCACCAAGCCCCGAACAACTTTTTTCCCTTTCAGAGAAATCACTCTTTCCACTGCTTCAGAGTCTGAAGGGATACAGTGAAAACCGTATATCGTGTCAGTGGGTAAAACAACCACGCCGCCATCGAGAATGGTCCTGGCGATATTTTCCGCTCCGGCCTCCTCAAAGTAACCGGTCAGGACTTTTTCCATTCTTCACGCATCTCCCTCAGCCTATTCCGCACGTCTTCGTTGTTCAACGCTATTATCTCAGCCGCCAGAACAGCCGCGTTTTTTGCTCCCGCTTTTCCGACGGCGACAGTGGCCACAGGCACTCCCGGAGGCATCTGCACCATGGAAAACAACGCGTCCGTACCGTCTGGAAGCCCGCTGGGAATAGGCACTCCTATGACCGGACGCTCTGTAATGGAAGCAACAAAACCTGGAAGTGCCGCCGCCATTCCGGCCCCGGTTATAAATACCTTGGCTCCTCTTTCAATAGCCTTATCCACGTAATTCCTGGTCTTTTCTGGCATCCTGTGGGCTGAAGATACCACCAGTTCCGACTGAAGACCAAGGATTTCGAGTTGATTCATGCAGGATTCCATGACCTTCCTGTCCGACTCGCTTCCCATTAATACTGCCACATCGATCTTAGAACTCATATCTTCTCCTTCCGGTGCTGTCTTTAATACCTTCCTATGTCAGAGAGCCTTTCCGCCGATATCCCGCCTGGAAAAACAATCCTTGAAAGAAATAATATCGACTCCCTCATAGGCCTTATCCAGGGCCTTTTCCAGACTGGAGGATGTAGCTGCCACTCCGAGAACTCTTCCCCCCGACGTTACCAGCCGTTCATCCTTCCTGCTTGTCCCAGCGTGAAATACCAGGCAACCACTCTTCCGGGCTTCCTCTATGCCGGTAATTTCGTGGCCTTTTTCGTATGACCCGGGATAACCCCCCGAAGCGACTACCACACAACCGGCTGAATCGGAGCTGTTTCTGAAATCCGCCGCGGCCAGGGCACCGTTTACCGCATTATCCATAACATCCAGAAGGTCTGATTCAAAGAGAGGTAAAACAACCTGGGTCTCAGGATCACCAAACCTGCAGTTATATTCGAGCACTTTAGGGCCCTCCCCGGTAATCATGAGCCCGAAATAAAGTACGCCCGCCCCCTCTGCTATGCCCTCTCTCTTCATTCCCTCGAAGGTCGGCTCGATAATCTTTTCTTTAACCTTCAGAGCGAGACCCGAATCATAGGCCGGAACAGGCGCGTAAGCTCCCATCCCGCCTGTATTCGGACCCTTATCACCGTCATAAGCCCTCTTGTGGTCCTGGGACGGCACAAAAAGACGGTAGTCCTTTCCATCGAATACTGATAGTATTGAAATTTCCTGACCGCTCAGAAATTCCTCTATAACCACTTTATCCCCCGCCCTCCCGAAATCACCTTTACGAAATATTCTATCCAGGCCCTTTTCCGCCTGATCCCGGTCAGAGCAGACCAGCACTCCCTTACCGGCGGCCAAGCCATCGACCTTTATCACATGCGGCGGCTCCAGGCTCTTAAGATAATCCATGGCCGGCGACACCTGTTCGAAAACCCCAAAGTCACCGGTGGGAATTCCGTTTCTGCGCATGAATTCCTTTGCCCATACTTTGCTGCCCTCCAGGCGGGCCCCTTTTGACGTAAATCCGAATATCCTTCTTCCTTCCATTCTGAATCTGTCCGCTATACCCTCAACAAGAGGAACCTCGGGCCCCACTACCGTAAGATCGATATCCTTTTCCCTGGCTAATTTCAGCAACCCATCTATATCGTCGGCCTTTACCTGATGGCATTCCGCGCTCTGGGATATTCCCGCATTGCCCGGCGCAGCGAAAATCTTGTCAACCGTTGGAGACCGGGCGATCTTCCATACCAGGGTATGCTCTCTTCCACCCGATCCTACTACCAGTACTTTCATCTAATCCCTTCCTTCAGCTACAAAACCATATTCAGCATTCGTCCTATTTCAGGCAGCCTATTTAACGTATACCAATAAATAACACAAATCTGATCCATGTTGAAGTATCAATCTTCGGAAATCCTATTGATTTAAAAGCATGGCTCTGCCGGCGAAATAATGAAAAGACACCGGTCCCAGAGATATTATAAGGCTGGATTCGGCTACCAACCTGTTGATTCTGGATGGAGTTCCGTAACTGGTTGTCCCGATACCTATTACATCCTCTTTTTCACCCGCCTGATGCTGAATCACCTCAAATCTTCTACAGATCTGACCGCCCAGGTGAGTCCTGATTTCAGATTCTTCCAAGGTCCTGTGGGCACCACCAACCACAACCACCCTGATTCGACTCTCCTCTATTCCGTTCACCGACAGATAGTCCAGCAGCATGGGAAGGAGAAGCCTGGTTCCACCCGCCCTGGTAGCGTCCGGACCCAGAATTGAAACAATATTTTTGAGCGGAAGAATGTCTTTGAGAGCTCTGGAGGAAACGGGATTATTCAGAGAAAGCTCAAGATCATGAGGGAGATCTTCCAGAGCAGGCGGAAAACCTTCACCTTTTCTTTCGACGCATCGGCAGCCTTCGGCTCTGACGGGATTTTCAGTCTTATCGTATGGCAGATTTATAAGCAAACCGGTCGGCAGCCTTCGACTCTGACGGGATTTTAAGTCTTATCGTATGGCAGGTTTATAAGCAAACCGGAACCCCATGAGATACCGCGGTTAGAATATTAAAATCAGGACCGGGAGGAAATAAAAAGTTATTCCCGATAGATATGAGTGCCGGTCTCTCCACTGCAAGCCTTGAGAAGATTGGCCGCGTCGCTTATTACGGCTTCTTTTCCACCGCTTTTGATGAAATCTATAGCCGCTCTTACCTTCGGACCCATACTGCCCGCTGGAAACTCGTAATCACGGTAAAGCTTTTCGATCTGACTCAAGGGGACCTTTTTCAGAGGTTTTTCATCGGCCTCTCCATAATTAACGTATACGTAATCTACATTGGTGAGTATTATCAGCCTCTCCGCCGAGATATTTCCTGCCAGGACCGAGGCCGCCCTGTCCTTGTCGATAACGGCCTCTACACCGGCCAGATGGTTACCATTACGAACAACTGGTATGCCTCCCCCTCCCACGGCTATTACTACAACCCCGAAATCCAGCAGCTTCGAGATTACCCGGGCTTCTATGATCTCAAGCGGCGTGGGACTGGGCACCACCCTTCGGAAGCCCCTTCCCGCCGCGTCCTCTTTCATTATCCAGTCCTTTTCCTTCTCTATCTTCTCCTTGTCCTCACGGGAGTAAAAAGGCCCTATAGGTTTGGTGGGCTTCTGAAACGCGTCATCTTTCTTCGAGACCCTGACCTGAGAGATAACCGAGACCACATCCTTCTCGATACCTTCGTCTCTCAACTCACTTCCGATTATCTGCTGTATCATATACCCGATACCTCCCTGCGAATCGGCGCCGCAGACATCTATCGGCATCGGGGGTATTCGATCCTTGGCAGCTTCGTTCCTTTCGATGATATTACCAACGATAGGACCGTTTCCGTGAGTCAGGATGACCTTTCTACCGGACTTGATCAACGAGCACACCTGGCGCATCGATTCCCAAGTCACTTCCCTCTGCTGTTCGATGGTGCCTTCACCATCAGCGGGGAGAATAGCATTTCCACCCAGCGCTATAACATCAATACCCGTTTTCAAAAATACCTCCGGAAAATATATCCCCCGGCGAAGTGTATCCCTCCGCCGGGGGTGGGATTCAGATTCTCATTTTTTATTAGAGAGCTTCTTCAATAAGCTCCAGAGCTCTTTTCAGGTTTTTCTGGGAATTCGCGTAGGAAAACCTGAGATAGCCTTCACCATAGCGGCCGAAGCTCGTTCCGCTCAACCCGGCGACTCCCGCCTCTTCCAAAAGGAATTCCTCCAGTTCTTTCGATTTCCTTCCCGTACCGGTTATGTTGGGAAAGACATAGAAAGCGCCTTTGGGCTTGAGACATTTAAATCCGGGAATCTTGTTCAGACCCTCCACGAACATATCTCTTCTGGCCTTGAACTCAGCCATCATCTTTCTTGACTCGTCCTGAGGGCCGGTTATCGCCTCGACGCCTGCTTTCTGTATGAAACTGGAGGTACAGGAATTGCTGTTGGTCTGAATCTTTGCTATCTGTTCCGCCAGTTTCACCGGCATGCATCCATATCCCAGCCTCCAACCTGTCATTGCGTAGGTCTTTGAGTGTCCTTCCAGAAGAATGGTACGGTCCATCGCTTCAGGATAATCATAGATGCTCACGTGTTCACCGTCATAAACCATCTTGCTGTAAACCTCGTCGCTGAGAATCCACGCATCGTATTTGTTCGCCAGATCCGCTATTCCTTTCATATCTTCTGGAGTGAGGTTTCCGCCTGTGGGATTATGAGGCGAATTCACTATTATCAACTTGGTCTTTTCGTTAACCAGTCCTTTCATCTCCTCGAGATCGAAAGAAAACTCCTTCTCCTCTCTCAGAGGAATGGGCACCGGCTTGGCGCCGACGAAGTTGATAACAGATTCATAGATCGGAAAACCTGGATTGGGATATATGACTTCGTCACCCTCATCGACAAGTGCCAGGATCGAGAAGAAAAGAATGGGTTTAGCGCCCGGCGTGACGACGATGTTTTCCGGGCCGACTTCCACCCCCCTATCCTTGCTGATGAATTCAGAGAAGACCTTTCTGGTCTCCGGCATGCCCGCTGAGGGCCCGTAATGCGTGAACCCTTCGTTTAAAGCTTTAATGGCAGCGTCAATTATATTCCGCGGTGTGTCAAAATCAGGCTCACCTATTTCAAGGTGGATTACTTCACGGCCTTCCGCCTCCATTTGTTTGGCCCTTGAAAGTACTTCAAAAGCCGTTTCGGTACCCAGCCTGCTCATTCTTTCCGCCAGCATTTCTCCTCCTAACATACATTAACAGCCCGATAACTGAATCGACCTATAATCGTACAACTATATTATCTGTCTGAAGGATGCGTGTCAACTTTTGTGATTGGGAAAAAGGAGATTATCTTAGAAACCTTTTTAACGGGAATTCAGGTAGCGCTTGATCTCTCTTCTTATCTCTTCACGAACCTGGCCCCCTTTACCCCTCCTGTTGGAAAGCTGCATCAGTGTCATTTTATCTATATATCTAACGTGTATGAACTTTCTCAGAGAGGATACCGGAATCCTTGAGGGATTCATGATCAGGTTCAGAGGTACTTCCTTGTTGGCAAAACCGGTATAAAGCTCCCTTCTATTAGCTATGGTGCTGAGAACGTTGCCGGACCTGCATCTCTGGGCGATCAAAGCGACAACTCCAGGTTTACCGCTGATCTTGGGATTGCTGAGGATCTGATTAAGAAATGTTTCATTATCTATCTGGGACAGGATAAACGATTTGAAATTTCCGTAGTTAGTAATGGCAAAACCGGCCCAGTCGAAGCGGGCCGGAAGAATATCCCTTTTCAGAAAATGGGCGCTTGATACCGAAGCCATATCGATCTTCAAAAGATCTTCCTCCATGGAAAATCCAGGCACCCCGATAAGTTCCTTTTCCGCCCTTTTGGAGGAAAGCATCATTTTTATAACTCCCCTGTACGATGACTTAATAAAGATATAAAGACAGCTCAAAAGATCTGGATCCTTTACCGACCGGCTCAGAATGGGATGGGTCAGCACCGATCTGATTATGGCCGCCCCCAGCTTTATCTGGTGGAACGAATGGCATTTTTGAGCTTGCTCGCTCAATAAATCCAGCAGTAGTCTTCCCTCTTCGCTGCCGCCGAGGGATTCAGTTATCGATTCCCACTGGTTAGCCAATTTTTTCTCGAGCAAAAGTCCCGGGCCTGAGGAGTCAGTGACTTCCATGTTCAACACTTCCTTCAGCCACTTTATCTCCCCGTTTTCGTTTGCCATCCAAATGATCAGTCTGGGATGCGCCTCTGGGTCCACCCTGGCGGCCAAACTTATTATCCTCTGTCGCCTCGCCTCCAGCTCAGTCTTTATCCTTTCCAGTACCGCCTGTTTCCAGCGGTCATCCGGATCCGCCACGGCCTTTCTGACACCTTCCTCCCACCGCTGCCAGGATTGGCCGGCGTCAGAAGATTCTGGAAGCGGGTGTGAAACAGAAAGGGCTTCCACCTTTTTCCTGAACCAGATCTGTTTGTCGCTTAGTTCTTCGCCCCTTTTTTCCTTCTCCCCCAGCTTCCTCATATAGCTGGCGACATTATCGAACTCGATATATTCCAGGACTATATCATTAACTTCGGGAATAGCTGTCAACAGGGTATATAATAGAATCAGACCATGCTCCTCTTCCGAAACGGCAACCGAAGCGATATACTTGATTACGGACGCGGCATCTTCTGCGATGGATAAAAAATCCGCCATCATTTCACATCGATTGACCATTTGAGGCTCTGACCCTATCTGTTCAAGCCTTTTTCCGTCACTCTCCGATATCTTTGACCTGGAAAGTTGACTGACATGTTCAATAAATGCAATTCGCGGAGGGAAGGATATTATCGAGCAATCCCTCTGTGCATTCTCATAAGTTATGCCCAGTCCAGCCTTCATGCCGTAAAACATTATGCATTATTAATTCCAATTCTCACTTAAAGTCTTAAATCTTATGATCGTCTGTAGATATATGCTCCTTTTGCCTTTCGAATCACCCTTCAGAACCAGGTGTATTTTAGCTTTCCACATGGAGTACCTCATTCCAAAAGCCACTCTCCAGCCACTTCCCGATATGTACTTCCAGGGAAAATCTCCTTGTACTGAAGGTTCATATCCGTAGAAATACGCCCTGCCTTTCAATGACTTATGAAAAGCGGCGCAGAGATTAAGAAGTAATTTTCCGTCCAGCATTGATATTTTCGCAGAGGAGGATGAGAGATAACCCGAAAACCGCTCGGACCATGGAACAGCAAGGACCTGCCTGCATCGGGTATATCTTCCCAACTCTTTCTTCACTGTAAGTTTCACCGTGTTTTTGCGGTAACCAGAACTCTCTTTCTTGAATGAAGGATAGGGCAAAAGAGAGCGGTCAAAATGTTCCGAACGCTTCCATTCCAGCCTGCAATCGGCGGCCTCTGTTTCCCAAATTAATCTGAGCCTGGTAAGGAACTTGCTCGATTTCTCGCCACCTTTCCACTTACAGTGCCTTTCCACATAACCCTTCGTTGATATCCCTCCGGTGATTCTTTCTTCAAGCACCAGAGCGAAACCTCTTTGATTATCTCCAGGCTTCCTTCCATTGGCTGGAATGGTCCCGAAATTGTTCGAATACCCATCCCTTGTCCCATAGAAAACAACACCACACTTCGCCTTTCCGGAATCCGAAGACCTCAGACCACACGCCCAAGCGGATCCTGACCGGGACGAGAAAGCGTACTCGGCACCAGTTTCAATACCGAACAGGCAGGATCTGACATCAAGTCCCAGCAAACGGTACTGTGTGTCATCATCCTCCTCCTCGACTATTGATAGCCCCACAAACGAATTACCCCTGGAAAACCTCGCACTTACCCCGGTTGTCCATGCCGGGTCTGTCTTGAAAATCAAATCTGAATATCTTCTTCTGTGCCCCTTGAATGCTACTAATTCCCCTCCCCGGGCCATAAATCCCAATACCCCCCCTCTTAAGGATTCGCCGTAAAAATAGCTTCCCCTGCTTATCAGCCTTGATCTTTTCAAAGGGTACCACGATGAGAACGGATAGATCATTACCGGCCTGGAGGCTATCAGGCCGAGCCCGAAATCCGGCAGAAAATCCCCGGCGTGGACTTTAATCCCGAACGGCAATCCCGACATAATGTAACCGGAGACCGGATACCTTTTCCCATAGGCTCTCGCCTGGCCGGTAAATAGCAGATTCGGGCCAGCTATCTTGAAATACATCCTTTCACTGAATTCAGCGCTCCTGCCGGTCTTTCTTCCATCCAATCTGATATTGTAGCTGCGCCGCGCCGGCCGGGGCGATTTTATGAATATGGCGTAACGGCGGACCAATCTTCTGACTCTGGGGGGAAGCCCATCGATCCAATCCCCTCTGTACTCCTTCGCCGCTCTTTTTATAACCTGTATGGCTTCCGGAGTGAAACCAGGCAGAATAAGGAGGGCTTCTACACGTTTACCCGCCGGACTGACTGGATTATCTTCCAGTTCCTTTATTATCTCATATTCTTCCCTTGAGAGAAGGCCTGATAGATCGAAGGCCGATTCTATTCCCTCACCGCAGAAAGCCGGGCATGGAAAGGATGCGACTAAGAACACCCCTGCCAAAAATAATTGCAAGTTGCTCCTCACCGCTTCCAGAACCTCCCCAAACCCGCCGTAAAGGTATTTCCCAGTACAGGATGAGCGCTCCAGCAGACACTGTAGAACCAGCGGTCTTTCTTTAAGACGATTCCCGCGGAAATCTCGTCTGTATCCAGACGGTAACCGGAAACCAGAACCGCCCTCTTGCCGCACGAAACCTCAATACCAATTCTCGATTCATCTTGGTATCTCCCGCCGAAGCCGCGTCCGAACAGAAGGGCGTAACGGTGATGTCTTATAGAAACGAAAAGCTTCTTTCGCGGCCGCCAATACCCCTTACCTTCTTTGAGCCGGATTCTAAAGGATAAATTGATCTTATCTCTGATATTCGATGACAGCTGGCCTTTAAAACCGGGGACGGTATCGTATTGGTATCCCGATACTCTTCTGCCCGATATCGAAGCGAATACTTCAGGGCGTAATAATCCTGAAATAAGTCCATGTGAAAATCCGATTTTCAGATTATCCTCGCGGTAAATCTCATGCCTGAGAAGAGACCAGGAAGCAATAATCCCTGTTCTGCCGGTTACCGCGGACAGACCAACGAAAGAATCGTATAACCCGTTAATGGAGTAGGGATTCGATATTGATGTCACTAACCAGAAATGCTTCCCCTCCAGGGGCAGCAAAGCCATATCCCACCAGCCGGCTCTCCATGAGAGGCCACCCCTGGCACGCACCCAGGAAGGCTCTCCCGCCCTTATTTCAGTGACGGAAAAAACGAGCAGGAGCGAGATTACAGATATATTTAGAAGGTATTCCAAACCGCCAGGCACCTTTTTTCCACCCTGCACACCAAACCACCCTTTCCAAAGTACTGTACGGCAAATATATAAAGACCGGTTTCAACCGTCCGCCCGCTGGAATCCGACCCGTCCCAGCTGCAGGAATAACTCCTGGCTCCACCTCTCTCCCCGAAGACCCTGGCGACCTCGACCCCATCGATATTGTATACTCTCACCAGGAAGCCGCTTTCGGCTTTCCTCAACCTCCCCGAAATAACCACCCGCTCGTCCTTCTCTGCAGAGAAGGGATTCGGAGATATCAGCACCTCTTCTCGAGAAGATTCCCCATCCTGGTAAACAGAATTAACTCTGCCGCAAGTCGTCCCGGCCTTATTGGAGCACCTGTGCCACAGACCGCCTTCGATCGAACTGCAGGCAAGGGGCGAGAATCTCTCCAGAGATATCCCCCTTTCATCCTCCAGCATGTCCTGATATTCAACCTGTTCAGTTATTTTTCCCGAACTCTCGCGAAGAGTGATTCTCTCGGGGTTCCTTTCGTTTCCTCCGTCGTTAAGTACCGGCCAACCGCCCAGCACCCCCGTAACCTGCTTTTCATCTAATAAAGCTCCGTATTCTTCCACAAGATCATCAGGGTAACGGGCTAGAATATGGTAATCCCCGGCACTCAGAAAAAGATTTTCTTCGGTAATCATTCCTCCCCCTCCCGCGGCGTCGTTTATCGTCCAACCCTTGAGATCTATCACGCCGCATCCCGAATTATAGAGCTCCACCCACTCGGATCGTCCCTCCAGCGGCCTGTACATGATCTCGTTTATAACGACATCAAAAGGAGAAAGATAAAAGACTGTACTGTCGATGTCGTTGTGCGCATATTCGTCGATACCACCTGCCAACCACCCTTTTAATTCCATTGAATCAGAGAAACCAGCGGTCTGAACGTCTACCATCACCTCGATCCACTCTTCCGCCTCAAGCCTGCGGTCACTTAGCACTTCCCTGTAATAGTTCTCCTCAATTCCAAATCCGGTACCTAAGACCACGCCGACCGGCCCCCAGACCGGTTCAAGCCCATGGTTGACTATTCGAATCTTTATTTGGAACTCGGACCCTTCGCATGGAAAGAGATTTTCTTCTGATATGGAAAACCCCAGATCCCTGCAGAAAAAATTCTTCCGTCCCGGGGTAGGAAGAGCCGCCACAAAATCCAGTGCGTTATTACCCCTGTCTGTTCCGTCCGGTTTTCTGGCCAGACTGTAACCTGCTTCCACGTCTTCGGCCGGTTCCGATTCATAAAGGGATGCATCGGAGAGATTCCCGTACCCTACCAAATCCCGACCCAGATCTTCGGAAATAAATCTTACAGCGTCAGGCCCGTTTTGAAGAACGCATTCCGCTGTATATGGGGGAAGGGGATGGCAATCGACGCCACCCACCAGAAGAATCCCGTTACTTTCAAGGTATACATCAGATTTGAATTCATAATAGATTCTAAGATCCGAGGTCCTTCCATCAATAAAATGAATTTTTGAGCCTGCCAGGTTAACCCTTTCCCGGCTTATGTTGCAAAGCTCGACGAATTCCATTCCTGCGTCTGATCCGGGATGATCATAGTACACCTCGTTAATGACGACTCTGGTTCCCTGCCCGGAAGCGGCGGAGCAGGGAACGGAACATATTACCGCTGTCATGATAATTCCGGCTGTTACTCGATAGAGCAGACACACTGAGGGGTTATCTGAAAGAATTCCACATGATCTTCTGAATAAGGGGCCATTGCCGGCCCTCTTCGCGGGGTAAAAATAAGCGCAGCCTTTCCGCCTCGGCATCACACCCTCCTCCCAGGCTTTACATTCAAATACTACCAGATCTCTCTATAGGGCGCAAGAGATTATCACGTTATCGCATAAAATAAAGGGATTTTCGAATTCAAAGGCCCTTCCGCTTCCAATCCTGCGTTTTTCGCCCCGGCAAGAGCTATTTGGAACCGGCCGAATCTTCGATCTCCTCTTCAACCTCCTCGGCTCCCTCGCGGTAGTACTTTTCTTCATCGGGCTCCAGCTCATGCAGAAGCCTCAGGAACTCTCCGGCGTGAACCCTTTCCTCGTCGGCTATGTCTTTTAGAACTTCCACTGCGAGCTTGTTGTCAGTCGATTCGGCAAGCTGCATGTAAAGCTGGATAGCCTCGTACTCGGCCGCGATCATGAATCTTATCGCTCTAACCAACTCATGGTGGGTGAGTTTTCTATCCGCGGCCATACCAGAAAAAGAGTTTCCAAAATCAGGCATTTCATTCCCCCCTTTACAGTCCAATGGGCATTCGGTTGAAACTTCGAATTTAATAACAGGCCCGGTTGCCAAAACCCGGACAAAAACGGCAAAGGCCCGTGGGGCTTGAATCTGAGTCCCGCTGTTCAGCCATCCTCGCTGGAGAAGTAACTCCACCGTTTTCTCAGAATACATTTTATCATTCTTGAATCAAATTGTTTAAACAAGTCCCCATAACTTTCTTAAAAACCATTCCAGAGTAAAAAGGCTCACTATAAAGAAGAAAAACAGGGCATTTGACCGTGCCGAACTCGATTCAAGTTTTTTGACTTGATCCGGACTTGGATCTAAAACAGACATTAGTCCCCTGTACATCTTCCAGTCGAAGAATTCTCCGAAGGTAGTTCCTGCAACCCCTTTTAGGAATTCATGATCCATAGATCTGTCCAAAAACTCCACAGAGAGTGAGTCGACTGTGAATTCAGCCCGGCCTGAGAGGCCTTTACCCGAGTCCTTTATTTCTGTAGCCACTGCTCTGTAGTTGCCCGGACTCACCGGAGAAATCCTCTTTTTGAAAAGGCCACTCTCCCCCGGTTGTTTCTCCAAGACGAAACTTTCTTCCAGCTCCTTTCCATTTTTCAATATTCTGTAGAGCCTTCCTGTTATCTCCCCGGTAACCCGCTTGCCCCTGACCCGGACTGATATTAGAGGCCTCTCACCCTGGCTATATGTGTTCCTCGAGGTAAAAACAGTTATAAAATCCGTTTCCCCTCCAGACGAGATATACCGGATCAAGGCGCCGAACATCCTGTCATATAATTCTTCACCTGAACTGTCAGCTAGTCTCCATCTCCATATGTTCAGCCCGAAAATAACCCCAGATGCGCCTTCCCCGTACACCGCGACGGCGGCCAAAGGAATTGTGCCTTTACCCGAATCATAAAGCTCAGCCGCTACTTCAGAGTCCAAAGTGGGCTTAAACCCATCCAAAATCGCCGGAAGCGGAGGAACATCTTCCACGCCATTCAACTCTGATATTATAACAGCCAGAGGATTATTTCTTTCACCATCGATGCGCAGAAAATAATCACCGTTCAATATTCCCGGTTCTGACACCCTCTTAACGGGTATTATCTCTTGCAGAAACCCATATCCCACAGAGTCAATAAGAGGGCTTGCCTGATCGGCGAGAAAGAGAGTTCCGCCCCCACCCAGCACAAAATCAACAAGGGCTTCCGCGTTATCCCGATCTGTGAATATTTCTTCACAGTCGGAAATCACCACCATCTCATAGTTGCCAAGCAGTTCCCGGAAACTCGAATACTCCCACGGCTGATAAGAAGGTACGGCTATATGGCCCTTCTCTTTGATCTTAGTCACACAATCAATTTCAAATCCTCTAAGAGAAGCGTCAAGATCGCGCAGAAAGGCCATATTCCAGTCGGCGCGTTCGTCAATAAAAAGAATCCGTTTTCGCTCTTTTATGACTTTTAGATTGAAATCGACCTTCTTCCTTCCGGAAGAACTTATCTCCGGCCCCTCTATCGAAACTCTCATCCTACGGGTCCCCGGTCGCTCGGGTTTAAAGTCAAATACCGCCCTGTATTCCCCTCTCTTCTCCTCGAAATCAACCTGTGTTCTGTCCACCGGCCGGCCGTTCTCTAACATCACAAGATCGGCTGACCTTGTGCCCTTGTGCCCGGAAGCGCTAACCAGGACGGAAATGCGCGCTTTAGTCCCCGCGTAGATCCTCTCCTGGTAAATTATATCTTCGATGCCGATGTAACCGGCTTCCGCCGTGTCTCCGAACCCAATCGAAAATACGGGAACCCCGAATGTTTCTATGCCCGGCTTTATCCCGGTATTTACACCGTCGGATAGTAGTATCAACCCATCGATATTACCATAGCGGTACCTTGAAGAGACGTACTTGAGGGCCGCGGAAATATCGGTCCCTCCCTCTCTGATTATTTCAATACTGTCTCTTTCCACTGGCTCCTTGAATGGATACGGGCCGAAAGGGAACACAGGCATCACTGCTCTTTCACCGTCGCGAAAACCGGCCTTCAGCGAATCCAGTATGAGGGTTGCGGCTTCAATCCTGCTTATACCCCCGCAATCCTTAATGCTCATACTCTCTGAGATATCCAACAGGACGGGAACCACCGGTCTTCTTACTCTCGATGAAAAGCCTTTTAAAACGGGATTGATTATGAACACGAGAAGGGCAATAAAGGCGGCAGATCTTATCAGGGCCATCAGAAAGCGCTTGGGACCTGAAACAGCAGGAACCGTTTTTTTGTAAATATAAAAAGAAAAAATTACCAGCAGGAGGGAAACAGCCAATTCCCACCAACTATAATTCAGCGCGATACCGGTGTCCATTCCCGCCAACATTTACCTCTCTTTCAAACAGGTAAGTATTGTAAGCGAGAACAAGGCTATATTCAAGCTTTCGACTTTCAGCCTTAATCCGGAGTGCCCTATTTTAAATAAAAAGCCGGGAGATAAACCCGGCGCAAACGCAAGCAATACGCGCTCAGGGGCGGGAAATCAGCTTCTCTTTTCTCCGGTGGCCTGTTTTTCATTCACCATGCCGGACGGCTCACCGTAGCTCCTCACGGCCTCCTCTAAGGTGTCATAGCTTTCCAGTATGGTCTGGAACTCGAGAAGCTCAAATACTTCGTAGACGTCTCCCATCATGGCGGCCAGTTTCAGGTCGCCGCCGTTTTCCCTAATCTTCTTTATTTCGCTTATGAATATCCCCCATCCAGCCGAGCTGATATAGTCAACCCCGCCGAGGTCGACTATAATATCGTATCTATTCTTGTCCAGGAGTCTTTTGATGCTTTCCTCCAACTCGCCTGAAGTAGTAGTATCTATGAAGCCCTTCACCGATACAACGGATATCTCAGGATTCTCCTTGGGTTTCGAGAATGAAATGTTGATATCATTCATATTGCTCCAGCTCCCTCTTCGATCTCATCTCAACAAGGATCGTTGCTCTTTTCAGATTCAAATGCCATCAGCGCGTCGGTAACAGTATTATACGGGGTTAGAAGAGTGTCGAACTCCAGCAGTTCAAACACGTCCCTGACATCGGGCAGCATACCTGCAAGCTTGATATCGCCGTCTCTTTCCCTTACCCCCTTTATCTCACAGACGAATATGCCCCAACCCGCTGAACTTATATAATCGACGTCATTTAGATCTACAACAAGCTTAACCTTTTCATCCTCTATCAATTGAGCGAGTTTGCTTTCCAGATAGTGAGAAGTTGCCGAATCAACAAGTCCCATCAGTTTGAGAACCACGGTATCTTCTATGAACTCTTCTTCAATATGTAGTTTATCCATTCTTACCTACACCCTTTTCTGCTTAAAACCTCACTGTTGCAAAGATTAGTCCAATAACGCTTTCAATAGGATAAAAACTCCCTGCTTTTCATTCTCCGTCAACCTGATATTCTTGACGGCTTTTTCATATTTTTCATTTATATCCAGAGCTTTCCTGAATGCCTCTTCAGCGTGATCCATCGATATTTTGCACTTTGCGGTATGGAGTATCCCTAAAGAGTTATAAGCGTCCGCGAAATTGGGATTCTTATCGATTATCTCTTCCACCCTGGCGAGGTAACCGTCTATCTCCTTCTCTTCCAAATCGCTGCCGCTTCTGAGGATCATCAGGTGAAGCTCCCCTATAATACTGTCTATGTAAGCCCTGTCGCGCAGATTTTCCAGCTGGTCGAGCTTTTCCAGTATTTCCTCAAAATTCTCCTGGTTGAACAGTTTTTTAATGTCCTTCATATCGGATGAATTAATAAAAGGGTTCAGGGTGAATGCTTTTTCCAGATAATCCTCGAACCCGCTTTTAAGCTCCCTGCTTAGCTCATAATCCTGTTTGATTATCGAGTTCAGAACATATGTTCTCGCCATATTAAGGTAAGGTTCTCCGTAATAACAATTAAGGGAGATCGAGCGTTTGAAGCAATCTACCGCTTTCCTGCATTCCTTCTTTCTGTGGAATATCTTGCCCAGAAGATTGTGCAGGTCCGGGTAGTCGGGATTAATCCGTAAACCCTTCTCAACCGCTTCCTGGGCCTTCTGCAGCTGCTGTGCCCTGTAATAGGCCTCTCCCATTATCTTGTAGGGCCCAGACCCCTTTTCTCCCTTGTTTATCGCGGTTTCAGCCTCCTCGATCGCCTCTTCGAAGAGATTTCTGAGAAGAAGTGTTCTGGCGAGTTTTAAATGTGACGATGGCTTCTTTGAAGAACCGATCTTGCGTTTGGCTTCAAGAAGGAGCAGAAAATTATCTCTATTACGCCCGTGGAATGATTTGGAAAGTTCTACCACACTATCCCGGGAATCGATGCCATCGTATCTTCTGGTGAAATGATCGAAGCATCGTCCTTCTTTAAAAAAAGACGTTTTAACCGTTTTGTCCTCGGGCAGAAAAGTGGTATGGATAAAATATTTTTCTCCATTCCGCTTTATCTCTTCCCTCAGCTCGAAGCTTTCAGCCAAAACTATCCACCCCTGCTATTTAAAATAACTGCTCCCATACCCTCGCCGGCCTTTTTCCCGCGCCGGATCAACTGCTTTATTTAAGGTACCCGAAGACTCCCTTAAATAACAATATAACCAAAATATTCATTTCTGCCTAAAAATTTCCGTTACTCAGTATCTCTTCAGTCAGCCTGTAATAATCGAAAGAACCCCGGGAAAGGGGCGCATGTTCATATATGGTCTTACATGAACCGGGAGCTTCCCTCAAAGCCGTGTTTATTCTTATGACGGCCCTGAATACCTTTTCGCCGAAACGCTCCCTTATATTCTTGAGTATTAACTTGGATATATTGGTCCTTGAATCATAGAAGGTGGGAAGGACTCTGAAGATCAGGTCGCCCCTCTCCGCCAACCATTTTACCTCGTCTATGATCTGCAGGGTCTGATCGACACCTACCTGCGATAGAAAATCCAGTGACACGGGAACTATTACCTCATCGCAAAAGGCCAGGACGTTGACATTTATCAGATTCATGGAAGGGGGACAATCGCATATTACAAAATCGCAGCCCTTCAGCCGGGAAAGAGCTCTGGACATCCTGGATTCCCTGTCTTCCTCAGTACCCAGAATCAGCTCCACTTCAACCAGGTCCCTTCCTCCGGAATCTATAAGGAACAGGTTATCCCTTACCTGAAGGATATCGACCTCCCCTTTCCTCATCAAACCCGAAAGGCCTTTTGCGCTTTTGCTTCCAAAAGTAATTGAGGAGTTTCTTTGAGGATCGCAGTCTATCAAAAGGACTTTTTTGCCGCTCAATGACAGCCCGTGAGAAAGATTCACGGCCGTGGTGGTCTTCCCGGTACCACCTTTCATGGTCATTATGGCGTATTTTTTCATTTGCCGCCGCCCTTTTTGTTATTCCTGTTTCTCTTGGAAAGCTTCTCACCGTAACGGCCCCATCCAAGCTCCCTTATCTTCCTGTCTTTTTCCTCGCGCCGGTCTATATTTCCGTGGTCAATATCAAGATCGTGATCGAATGTCTCGCTGTCCATGTTCAAGAAATCCCCATCTTCCCTTTCACCAATGGCCCTTTTTCTGGACTCTGAAAGTTTCATCCTCCCGCCTTCGTCGATTTCTGGTGAACGCACTTTCTCGGTTTCGTCCGCCTCTGCGTATACGGTGCCGGGGCCTTCTTTACTGTCCCCCTCACTATCTCCTGTTGACTTCTCTATCGGCCCTTCAGGGGTATCAACTCTCTCTACGGCTCCTGCGTCGTCAGCTTCCTCTTCTTGGGCAGGTTCAGCTAGCACCCGCAACGCCTCCTTCTTGGTAATAAAGTGAGGTATCAACGGTTCAAAACCCAGATCCGTGAATATCTTGAAAACTGCCGGATTCATAGCAGCCAGCGCCAGATCGATTCCATGAGAAGCGAACTCCTGAACATACTTCGCGATAATTCCCCATCCCCCGCTGTTTATATATTCGATTCCGGACAGATCAAGAACTGCAAAATCATTTCCGTCCAGGAGCAATCTTCTCAAGTTCTCTTCAAACCGGTCGGTGGTGGAAGCGTCAACCGCCCCTTCGATCTCTAGAACCATTCCATTCTTGTTCCCGCTATCGCGCCTGTCCACGAAGACTTTCAGGCAGCCTCCGGCCTGTTGTTCCGCTTTTGGTTCATCAGCATCCCGGGACCTCTCAGTGTCAACATCTACTGTTGCCCCGGACTTCTCCGGCCGAGTTACTTCAAAATCAACCAGGGCCTCGGCAAGTATGCTGAAAGAACTCATTACCCTATCGAATTCCAGAAGCTTGAAAACCGTGTAGACCTCCGTGTCCATGCCGAATATCTTGATATCACCGCCAGCTTCTCTAAGCTCTTCGATTCTGGAGGCGAAAACCCCCCAGCCGGCGCTGCTTATGTACTCGACCTTGGATAGGTCAGCTATTATACTGTGAATTCCCTTTTCAATGATACTGTCCAGTGCCTCGCCCAGTCTCTGGCAACTAACCGTATCTATAATGCCGTCGAGTTCCAGGACGGTTATCTCCCCGCCAGCTCCAACTGATCCGGCTTTTATTTTCAGTGGGCTCATCTGGTAATCTTGGGCGTCTTCGCTCTTTACCCCGGGCTCGACCACAGCGGCCTTCTTCTTTTTGCGTTCTTTCACTTTGATCTTCAGCTTCTTGCGCCTCTTCGCAAGCGGAAGGGATAAATATTCGACAGCCTCTTCCTGAGTCCTGAACTGCATTATTATATCCTGGAATCCCAGCAGTTCGAAAACGTCAAAGACCTCACGGGCCATCTCTGCTATGACGACATCGCCATCCCTGTCTCTCAGGCTCTTGACTCTTCCAACTATTATTCCCCATCCCCCGCTGCTTATGTAGGAAACCTCTTCAAGATTCACTACGATCTTATCCACCCCCGATTCATATAGATCGTCGATCTCCCTCTCTATCTGCGGGGTCGATGAAGAATCAAGATGTCCACTGACCTTTACAACCGCTATATCCTCATCTTCCCGTGCTCTTCGAATCCTCACTCCGGAATCCTCACCGTAGCCGGCTTTTTGTAACAGTTCTTCCTCTTCATAACCGGTGTCTTTTTCATCGAATCCCCGGTCTGACGGAGCTGCTTCGACTTTTTCAGGCGGAGGTCCCGCTCCAGAAAAGGCCTCGGAATCCTCAGCCTCCGCTCCAGCCGCCTCTTCTTGCGCTTTTTCCTCCGGCCCGGGTTCTTCGGTCCTCTCGATTCCCTCAACTCCGGCCTTAGCTTTTCCGGCCACTTTCTCGCTTTCGGTACGGCGTAACGGGCCTCCGTCCCTCATCTTCTCGAATTCTTCCTCGGTTATCTTCCTGTTTCTTCTCAGATATTCGATTCGTTTCTCGAAGGTATTAAGGCGCATTCTCTTTAGTTCTTCGTATACCAGATGTTCAGTAACGTAATCTTTCTCTTTTCTGCTTTCGTTTAGTCTTTCAGCTATTCTCTTCGGCCCGAATTCCGGATTCTGCTCGACTATACCGATCAGCCCTTCTCTCTGCTCATTGCTTAATCTTCTGATATACTGCTCTTTACGCAGGGTCTTGTTCTTCAACCCTCTCTCCCCCATAAGTTCCAGCCTCTTTTTGTACCTGTAATAGGTGGAAGGAGAGACTTTCATTTTGCGGCAGGCTTCGGCGACTGTCATGCCTTCTACGGTCACCAGGTCCAGCAGCTTTTTCCTGACCCCGTAAAGCACCTCGTCCGCCATGTATTTTTCCTTGAATGACACCAAGGTTATATCGTCGTTCTGAGGATAATTACCGGTAAAATCTTCAATAGTTCCACTCAGAGTGTCTATGAATTCCTGAGGTGATTTATTTCCGTTCTTCCTGATAAGTTCTAGTAGCCTCTTTTCCCCGAACTGTTCGCGTCTTTCGTTCATGGCCTCGGTGACGCCGTCGGTATAGATCAGGAGCATGTCATCCTTTTTGAGCTTTATCTTTTCAACGTCTATAGACTTCTCGAAGAGTCTGTCATCCGGCAGGTTTATTCCAACCGGAAAACCTCTGGGATTCAGAAAGAAAGTCTCCTCAGTCTCAGCCCTGTAGAGGATCATGGGATTGTGGCCCGCGCTGGCGTAACTGATCACCCTGTTTCTGGAATCGAGGATCACGTAGAAGATAGTTACAAACATACCTTTCTTCATATCATCGGTCACGAACTCGTTCATCTTGGCCATAACATCTGCGGCGGAATGGTTTCCCCGCGCTTCCATCCTGAGAGCCGTCCTTATCATGGTCATGACCAGGGAACCGGGGACACCCTTGCCCGAAACGTCCGCCACAACCACTCCCAGGGTGTCTTCGTCCACGCTCATGAAATCGTAATAGTCTCCACCCACCTCCTTGGCCGCCTTGTAATAGCTCGCTATATCGTATCCGCTTACAGCGGGGGTTTTGCGGGGCAGCAGAGAATGCTGGATCTCCTGGGCCACCTGTATCTCTTTCTGCATTCTTTCCTGCTCCACAACACTCTCCTGAGCCTTGCGGAACTTGGCCGTGATTTCATTGAAGGCCTTGGCTATGGCCCCGATCTCCTTGGGCCCTTTGATCTCCAGTTCGTCCTCGAGAGACCCCTCGCCTATAGCTCTTACCCCATCGGTAAGAGTCTGTATCGGTTTTACGAAGATGGCTACCAGGAGATATATCAGTCCTATTCCCGCCAGAAAAACTCCGGCCAGAATGAAGGAGGTCTCGATTCTGGTATCCTCTATTCCGGCTTCTATGTCGGGCGCGGAAACGCCCACCACGATATGGCCCATATCCGCCGTTTTTTCAGAATCCCTGTCGGATAGAAGAACCGGTAGATGATATTCCCTTATATCAGAATCCTCATCCTGCGGTGATATCCATCTTCCGTTCGCCGGAAGACCTCTTACTCCTGCCGGGATGTCATAGGTCCGCTCGAATTCATTGACATCGCTTGAAGATACTATCAGCCCGCCCTTGTTTATTACCCTGATATACTTCACGGCCGGATAATTCTCCATGCCGTCATCTATAAACTCGCTCAGCTTCCTGTACTCCGGATCGTAAGGATCGGTCACAACCAGGGCGTTTTCACTTCTCAGCTCCAGTGTCCTCGCGAAATTTCTGATCTGAAGCCAGGACTTGGCTTTCCCCGCTTCTATCTCCCGGGTCAGATTAACGAATTGAATAAGCCATACGATGGCTATGAGGCCGAACAGACCCAGGGAAGCCCTGAGCAGAAACTTGAACCTGAGAGTCTGAGTCCACTTCGGTTTTATTGAAACGAACAGCGGTTCTTCCCCCATTACCGCCGATTGAGCAACCTTGGCCATGTAAAGATGGTTGACGTCTTCGCTTGGAGTGTAATCCAGATCATCCATCAGGCGGTTCATCAGGTAGATTCCAAGCCCGCCCTTTTTTCCCATCGCCACGTATTCTTCCAGATCGGGGTCTTCGATTTTTGACCAGTCGAAAGAATCTCCGCTATCATAGAGGTGTATATCAACCCTTCCCGGCTCCGCTTCCACATGAACCTTTATATCCCCTGATTTCCCGCTGTAGGCGTGCTTTATGATATTGGTGCAAGCTTCGTCCACTGCCAGTTTGGTGTTGTTGGTCTCCCTCTTGTTGAAACCCGCTTTCGCGCATATATCGGAAACGAAATCCCGAATCCGGCCAAGGTTGTTCTCGTCCGCGTGGATTTCCAGATAAAAATCTTCTTTTTCCTTCAGAAGGGCCTTTCGCACCTTAATCCTTCTCCTCAGGCTCTATCTTGTCAAGCCTGGTCTGGGCTTCTTCGATATTCTTGCGTATGCTCTCGTTTTCGGGGTCGATCCTCATGACCTTTTCCCAGATATCTATCGCGGATTTATACCTCTCCTGGTTGAACTGTTCCATTCCCCTGATGTAAAGCTGTCTTATCTGCGCTTTCTCCTCTTCGCTGAGCGGGGTCATTCTGCGTTCCACCCTGTCCAGAAGCTTCCTTCCCTCCTGGTGATCCGGCTGGATCCTGAGAAGGCTTCTCAGCAGTTCCGCCGCGGTGGAATAGTCACCCTGGCTGAAGCTGTTCAGCGACCTTTCGAACAGATCGATCGCCTCAAGTTCCTTTCTGGCGGATTCAAGGCTGAGGCCCAGATCGGTCATTTTCCTCTTTATTCTCTGATAATTACTCTGGGCTTCATGGTTACCGTGGGCCAGAGTCCTGATCATGTTCCACTCGTCGAGCGATTCCGCCAGGAGCCCTCTTCTTTCATAATCAAGAGCCCTCCTTCGGTGCTCCTCTATCTGCTCACCCAGTATCTCACTGATCTTCTCAAGATAATTCTCAGCGGTTTCATTCTCCTGATCTATCTCCAGCAGCGCTTTCCATTCCTCCCTGGAAAGAACATACTCGTTATTCCTGTAATACTGCAGGCCCAGCTTTATATGCCGGTCAATAATAGCCCTCTGCTCCGCTGATTGGATCTCTCTTTTCTCCAGCTCCAGAATCTCTTCCTCAACCCTGCTTATCAATCTGCTTGCTTCCTCGTTCGAAGGATCATATTCGAGCACGATCTTTAAATCGTCATAGGCCTTTTCGAATTCACCCTCATCCATGTGGTCTTTACCTCTTTCGAGATATTCCCGCATTCTGCCCGACAGGACCTCGCGCAGGTACTGTTCCTCCTGAGCTCTTCTCTTGGCTTCCATAGCCTTTCTCTTGGCCTCTATCGATTCATCCAGGTTGACTGAGAGAGTTATCGGATGGGAGCTTCCAGCCTCTTCCCTGCTGAAGTATCCGTAATCGACCTTGTATCCCCTCCAGTTAAATCCCAAACCGGCAGTAATCTGCTCTGAATCGAAACCAAATCTGACGCTGAACATGTTCTTCAAGGTGTATTCCACTCCGAATCTCGCGTCTTTGTCCGCTCTCTCGGGCATGTCGATCTGGGCTGAAGCGGTTAAAGCCGACCCGTTATCAAAAATATATGAATACCCGATCCCAGCCATAATAGTCCTGTCCATCTTCTCACTGATCGACTGAAGTTTTATTTCGGCCCCCACTATATCCTGCAGATTACAACCGATCACAAGTCCTTTTAAAAACGGGTGCCGGTACAGCAAACCCACGTCCAGTCCCACCCCAGTATCGGAGAATTCACCTATCTTCTGGTGAAGGACCTTGACTGAAGTCCCTACCGTAAACCTGCCCGCATATTCATAGGGCACATTGAAAGCGTACCCGATCAAACCCTGACTTTCCCGGTAAGAAATCTCCCCGCCCGGTATACTGTTCTCGTCAAACTGCCTGATACCTCCCGTTCCAGTGGTGATCACGCCTATTCCCAGCGCTCCGGCGTCAAGGGTGGGATAGACAGCTCCCAGAAAATCATAGTTGGCGTCGCTGAAACCCGAGAAGAGCTGTATGTGGCTTAGCATTATACTCGGCTGGCCGTTTAATCTCAGGGCCGCCGGGTTATAGTAAATGGCGGAAGGGTCATCGCCCGTCGCGGAGAAGGCTCCTCCCAGCGATATCGCCCTGGAACCGGCCCCCAGGGTGAATACCGATCTGGTCCCGCCCGAAGCCTCCTGCGCCCTGCATTCGCTCCCGGCGAGGATCATCACTGTAAAAATCATTATTATGGTTATACCTTTTCTCATCTTCTCCTACTTCGCGACGGCGATCTTGAAAACGGCCGTCTGAGAACCAACCTTCACCTTGCAGATGTATACACCATTCCTCACCAGTTCGCCGCGCCCGTTTCTTCCATCCCACTCCACGCTGCATTCAGTTCTGCCCGGGCCTCCTGCGGCTCCTTCTTCTCCCGCCGGAATACTCTTGGTCCATACCAGAAGACCCGTGTAGTCATAGATATTGATCTGGACAGGGGCATCTTCGGTCAAGAAATAAGATATCGTGGTTTTTCTCGAGAAGGGATTGGGATAATTATGGACGAAATCGTTGAAATTACCGCTCATCACGTTGAATGAGGTGGTAACGAAATTTCCGGCGATATCTCCACCCTCGATCCAGACCACTCCCACAGGGGCGTTGCCATCGACCGTGGAAAACACCACATCCCTGCTCCTGGCAATCTCTACATTTATCTTTCCCTCTGAAACGCCCCCGGCTATATCGACGTTTACCATCGCCGTATCACTGGCCAGTGAATCTACTGTGAAGCCCTTATCCACTATGACAGGTACCGGATTGACCTGGCCTACCGCCGCTGAGAACGCCCCGCCGTCCCGCATAACGAACCTTACACTGTCCAGGGCTGAGGACGGGTCTTCCAGTTTCTCAAGGTTTTCGTCTTCAACGCTGACCAGAAGAGTATCCAGCCCAATGTTATAAACCGATGTATTATTGAAAGTCACCTTGAGCATAGGCACGTTTCTGGAACCCTGGGGAGCAACCAGAGGCGGAATATTTTCGGTTTTCGAGATATTATCCATGGAGACGCTTCCCGCTTCGGTCTTTACCGGAATCGAGACCTCTCCGCGACCTAAAACGGCCGGTTGGTCTGTGTTCGAATCCAGAGCGTAAGGTTCAGTGAATCTCACCAGAATGTTACCCGGAGGAGAAACCGCAGACGGAGCTCTCAGATTCCAGGTCACCTCAGTGCCGGGATAGAACCGCTTTCTGAAAGTCTCCTCCTGAGAATCCAGCCTGTAACCATCGGGCAGGCTTATTTCCAGCCTGGCCCCGGAGGTATCGACGGCGGCGCCCTCGTTCTGGACCGACGCTGTTATGATAAAGGGAAGATCTGTCGAGAGGATCCCTTCCAGAGCCTGCTCCGGGGCGGTTATCGCCGCGGAAAGATTCAGAAGGGCCGCTTTTTCTGAACGAACCTCCAGCTCCGACTGGCATCCGTCGAACACATCACCCGAATTATCGTCGGTCCCCCCAGAAGAGAGGTAGATCTTCTCGAACTGCTGGTGCTCGTCTGCCGGCGCGGTAAGATTCCATGCCACTGATTTTTCCACTCCCTCTCCGTTCCCCGCTTCTCTTCTGGCGTCTCCTTCGATTGAATATCCAGTGGGAGGATCAAGCTCGACCCATGCTTCTTCTGAATTGGAAGAAGGAATAAAACCGGCCCTCACTGAAAAACCCTGCTCAGTGGAGACAATCCCGTCCGCCGCTCCCGATGGCAAGATGATCTGAAGATCGCAGCCGCTTATGGAGGCGCTCTGTTCGGTCACCACTAAAATATATGAAACGGGCTCGCTGGTTCCGGCCGGGGCGTCGGCGTTCAAATCCGCCGGGGCGTTATATATCTCCACCTCTATAGTGTCCGCTCCCGCAGACGGCGAAAGGGAACTGTGAAGTTTCCATGAAACCTCTTGGTCCACCGCGAACGACCGGATTGAAGGCTCTCCGGAGGGATCGACCAGGGTCATCCCGTCCTTCAGGATTATTCTGATCTGTCCGGATTCGTCCACCTGAGCCTCGCCTCCGTTCGACACCACCGCCTTGACTACGAAATCCTGGTCTGTTGATACAGTGTCGTCGACGGAACCGGGAGGGTGGGATATGTTAGCGGAGCAGAATAGGTCGGCCGGTGTCTGGATATAAAGGTTTTCCACCGATTCGACCGCCTGTATCGGCGATACCTCATCTCCAGTATTAACGCTGACCGCCTTGACTATCGCCGCTGTAAGCACCTCCACTCCCGGCAGGCTCGGAGAGGTGATATCGAAGATGAAATCCCCCTGCGTTCCCGAATCAAGTCTGGGACAACTGTCAGCCAGGACTATCTGCGAGCCGCCGTTGGTGCTGAGCTCTACACTTATGCTGTCGATATCGTCGCCCCCGGTATTCTGAACGGTTACCGTTATCTGAAATCCCTGGGTGGTGTTGACGTAAGAGGTATTAGGAGCGATTCCGCTGTTAGGAGCGGAGCTTTGTACTGCGGTTATACGAAGCCCCGAAGGTTCTCTGACCACGAAATCAGTTTCTCTTTCCACCGGAAGCCGATCTGAATCAGGTTCGTTCTCATCTATCCAGCCCAGTGACATGCTCGCGGTCACCGTTCCGGTATCCAGGCCGGTAGACGATATCAAATATATCAGCGAATCTGCCTCTGCCCCCTCCAGAGTGAGGTCGCCCGCTCCCGAGGCGAAACCGGAAGGTGGAATCACGAGGTAATCGGAATAATAATCCCCTCCCCCGCTGAATGAAAGGTCATCACCGCGGGGCTCGTCAATTGAAACGGGCGCTTCTCCCGCATTTGAAACCCGGGCAGTTATGGACCAGTCGGCAGTCTGCCCGGCGTTCACGTAACTCTGGGAAGTAACCAGTTCAACTATCTCCAGCGCTCCCGGAACCTGTATTTGGGCCGAAGCCAGGCTGTCTGCCGCTCCGGAATAATCGACTGCCGACCTCTCCCCCGAATTGGAGTCTATGGCCGATAGCAGCTCCGCCCGGAAATTTTCTGTCCCCGCCGCATCCGATGCCGTAACGAAGAAGGTGTCGGAGGATTGGCTGAAGCCGGGTAACGGGCCAAAGAATTTGACCGGCTCCTCTACAATTGAAGCCCCATCCCCCAGAAGCCCTATCTCTATGCTGTCCGCCTGAGCCTCACCGGCATTTTCAACCTGGAATACCACCGGAAACCTTCCGCCCATATTCACGTAAGGTGAGCGGGGCGCTGCGTTTTCAAGGGACAGTGTCCTCAGAACAGCCGGTGTCTGGATCTGCACCGTACCGTAACCCGCCTGTTCCTCTCCAGAATCAAAATAAACATATTCGGATCTGTTATTCTCTACAGCCGCGACTTCAGCGTATATATCCAGTTCTATTCCAGACGGCACCTGAGGAGTGGGAGTCACGCTGAATATCAGATGCTTCGATTCTCCTCCGGCAAGAGTCAGCCCTCCCTCGCTGAATCCCGCGGGAGGCGCCGGAACAGTCAAGGGGTAATCTGCGTATATTCCAGTGCTGTCCATGTCAAGAGTCACCGCCGCCTCGCCCAGGTTCTCGACCAGTAGCTCCGCGCTCCACGGGGTGGTCTGGCCCGAGGTAACGGCAGGTCGGCTCACAGAGGTCTCCGTTATCGCGAGTAAGGCCGGCTGCTGGACCGAGACATAACCGCTCCCGCCGGTAAAGGTCTCATCGATCAAGATATCGCCGCTGTTCACGTCGCCGGCGGTCACCTGACCGTTTATAACAGCGGTCCCGGTGGTTGTCCCGGTATTGTTTACCGTGAATACCAGGGTATCTACCTGGTTCCCGGCCAGGATGGTGGTGCCCGAACCCTCCAGGTACACCGGATTATCTATTCCGTACTCACCGGTGACATCCCCATAGCCGGGGACGCTCAAAGTAATATAGGTTTTATCTGTTGCGGTGTTTACATCCACGGAGGCTTCCCCGGTATTATGAATAACCATTCTGACCCGCCACTGTGGCTGCAGGGACGCGGTGACACTCGCCGGGCTCAGAATGCTGGTTATGCTCAGCCTGGGAGCAGCCTCCACCTCCAGGCTATCTGACTGGGTATCTATGACCTTGGTGTAATCGTTTCCGTTTTCCACTCCGGCCAGTCGCGCCTCCACCTGGTAAGGCCCGGTAGAGATAGAGGTATCTATAAGGGAGCTCTCAAAGACCAGATCGACGTTTCCCCCGGCCGTAAGGATGTTATTCGAGATCGGCGACAGGTGAGCCCTGAAAGTATCACCGTCCGCGTCTCCGAAAGTCACCATAGTCCCGGAAGGATCCAGTTCGAGAGTGGAATGGTCAGGGCTGGAACTGGATACGGTCAGATTAACGGAAATATTTGTTCCCCCGCTTGCGGAAAGAGGCTTAAGGCTTGAGAGAACGTACTCCGGGTCGGGCGGAAGCTCGAATTTTACGGAATCCCCGCTGGCCGGGGCCGCAAGCTCGGTGTATAGCCGGTTGCCGCTGTTAATCTCCTCTCCCAGAAGAGAACCGGTCAAGACTCTCTTGCCGGCGGGCACTGAACCGGTGGTGACAACATCGAAGCGCAGAGTGCCGGACTGGGAAGGCTCAAGGGTAAGGCCCCCTTCCCTCAGAGCATTCGGATATTCGAAAACGAAACCGCTTGAACCTGCAATATCAACCTTCGTAGAATCGTGGTCGGAGACTTCAAGGAGAATGTCCGACCCTCCTGTATTGGATACTTCCATGTCTATGTACCACTGGCCGGGCTGCCCCACAGTTACCGGGTCCTGGCTGGAGGCCAAACCGGTTATCTCCAGTATGCCTTGTTCCTGTACTTCAACTGTAGCGGTCGCCGGGCCATCAGCTGAAACGCCGCTTATAAGCCTGGAGCTGTTTATCTCCGTTCCCTCCGCTGAGACGTTGACAACACAATCCCCGCTGACACTGCCCGTTGTATCGATTACGAAATGAAGGACTTCCGAGGAATTTCCTCTTAGAATCGAATCCCCGGAAACAAAATTCTCCGGATGAATCACTTTGAAATCCTCACCGGTTGAGAAGATGGGATATGTGCTTTCACTGCTGAAATGGAACAGGACATCCGATTCCCCCTCATTGGAAATAGTAACATCCACCGTCCAGTCCCTGTCCTGCAGGACCGTAACCTCTTCGGTGGAAGTCACTATATCCGTAACCACCGGTTGGGCCGGCGTCTGCACCAGAAAGCCTCCCTTGCCGCCGTATTCAGTGGTCGCTATGAGTGTTTCCTGGCTGTTAACATCGGTTCCGCCGACTGTGGACTCCACCACAACCATTCCGGCGGTCATCGGATTAAAAGGATTATCCTCCATAAGCACCCGGAAACTGTCTATCTGACCCCCGGCCAGCTCGTCAACCCCCGGATCAAAATCTAGATAAGTCAGATAATACTGGCCGGTGACCTCGTCGACTCCCGAAAATAATCTGCACCTGATACTGTCCAGCCTCACAGGGGCTTCTCCGTTGTTCTGAAGCTTTATGCTGGCCTCCCAGTCCGCCGCCTGGTCCATAGTGATCCTGTCCCTTGGTGATATATCGATACTGTTTATGGCAAGCCTGGAAGGCTCCTCCACGGATATGGAACTGCCCAGTGTTATGTCAGCCATGAACGGTTTTCCGTTCTCGAGACCTTCCACGTGTAAATCTGGCGTATAATTGCCGGTCGCCATACTACCCGGTACGGTCTCCGACCGGAAATAGAGGGCGTTGGGTCCGTGCTGTATTGTATCGGAAAGCCCAGCCGCCAATTGTGAAGTGTAGGATACTGAACCGTCGGTGAAAGTGATAAAGGTATTTGAGCTTTCGCATACTATGCTGGCTTCTCCCGTATTGAAGATTCCCACGCTCAGGGCGACTGAACTGTTCTTGCTGACAGACTGCGGGCTCAGAGTTCCGGGAATATAGCTGAGGGCGGCTGGAGTCACCACCCGCACCGAATCCGACAGGACCAGTGTGGTGTCGAACAGCGCTCCGTTTTCACTTCCCCGAATCCTGAGAGTAACCGGGTAAGTCCCGGGAGAGAAAGAAGAGGAGATAGTACTCTCAGCGAAATCGATATCGGTCTCGGCCTGCCCGGAAAGACCGTAGTCGGCCTCCGGGTAGGAAGTGAAGGTGGAACTTCCATCTGAGAATGTCATGTAACTCTGAGATCTATCGATGATCAAAGCGGCTTCGCCGGTATTGACGATTGAAAGCCCGAAAGAATGAGCCTGTCCTGCCGAGACAGTGACAGGTGATAAAGAACCTCCGCTGTAGGACAGCCTGGTGGCTGACTGGATCAGCCAGGTGGCTTTATTTTCATCAGCTGAATAATCATATATTTCATTGCCATCCATCGCGGCGTGAACCATGGCGTCCACGGTGTCGATACCCACTGGCGAATTCGGAAGAACTCTGACCAGCCTGGAATAGGTCCTGCTCAGCCCCGGCTGTATTGTATCCACCAGTAAAGGAGCCCAATCACCGACGAAGCCGTAATCCCCCAGACTGAAATTCAGCTGTATGTCCTGCAGGAAAGCTCGAATTCCGCCTTGGTTCTTGACCGTTACATCGACCTGGGCGGTATCACCTCGGCTCAATATCGTTCGATACAAGGTTATGTCTGAAATACTTATTGCTGTTACGGCTACCGAGTTAGCGGTGGCCAGGAAGACCGCGCCGTACTGGGAGGAATAGATATCGGATCCCTTTATCTCAATACTGGGTGTGTATGTCCCCGCCAGAAAATCAGAGGGAAGCGCTTCTTCACGGAAGACCAGTGTGTCGGAAGACATGCCGTCTATAAATCGCGCCTCTTCAAGAGCGGCGCTGAAAGTCTGTACTCCGTCAGAGAATGAAATCGAACTTGATGGATCTATATAAAGGCCGGTCGGACTGATGTTCTCAACCGCGCACCTGAACGTGACACTGCTGTCGGGAACGATAACATTGGGGAATATATAATCGCCGAAAACACAGGCCGCCGGAGGGGCATAGACCAGAGCCGCGCTTCCCTGCGCGGCGCCCTCTACACTGGTGAAATCGACCGATACATCACCCGGTGTATTCGAAGCCCTTACGAACACCGACACCCTTCCGGATGCTCCTGTTATCCTCTGAATTCCCGAAAGGGAGGCATTATAATCATCGCTGGTTATCCAACCGTCAGTGACCGTTACGGTTATCTCTGTCCCTTCCTCGGCCACGTTGCCGAACCGGTCCCTTACCGGGTCTGTCGTTATCGCGCTGGTGCTTCGCGTATCAGCGGTTATGGTATCGGGAACAGTTGTGTATATGCCGATAACCCCATCAGGAATATCGGGAAGGATGGAAAGCGTGTCGCTGAAGCTGAGCGCCCCTCCACCCAGGGTCTGGGCCGATATAACAAGCTTTTCCGCTGTCTCATCGTATGCCGATACAGCGGCGGAGCCGTTGGACAGCTGAACAGTGTCCGGACTGAACAGGGCCGCCCCATCGCTATCCACTATCACCATTGTAGTGTCGTCCCCGTAAGCTATGTTATTGTTAAGGTCATAGGCTACTATATCCACGCTGAAGCTTTCTCCGGCGGTCCTTGTGTATTCAGCGGCAGTCACCGAATAACGGGAAATGTTTCCAGCGGTTGTAGAGACACTGAATTCAACCCTCTCCCTCTCCGGCGGATCACCATCAAGTATCACCGCTTCGACCAGGTTGTTCCCCGCGTTCAAATCGGAGACAAGGGTCACTGAGGCCACACCGTCTGTATCCGTGATATCTATTCCGTCACCGCTGTTGCCGGTGTCATCGATAAGCGAAGGCGAACCTCCCAGGCTGCTTATTATATCGAACCGCGTCACCTCTCCCCCCACCGGATTTCCAAACCGGTCCGATACCCTCACCGTCAGATCCACGGCGTCTCCGGAAATCACTCCGGTAGTGTCACCACTGACCTTTAAAACCAGGTAAGCCGGGGCCGAAGTGATGGTAAGATACTGCCCGTAGGGGTAGAGGACCTGTCCCGTGAGCGACTCGATCATTATCCTGTTGGTTCCAGCCGAAGTATCAGCGGCTGTGAATGAAACCTGTCCTCCGGCCAGGGTCAGTGTGTCCGGCGTGAAGTACATCCCTTCAGATTCAGCGACTGGAAGAAGCCTGGTAGTGCTGTCCGAAGAGACCAGATTACCGTTCTCATCGTAGGCGTAGGCCTGACAGAAGATCGTCTCTCCCGCTTCGAAAGTCGTTCCTTCAAGTGATAGATCGACGTAATCTATCTCGCTTGACGCCACAGTCTCGATATCGAACAAAACGGTCTCAAGCGCCGAAGGGTTTCCGTCCAGTATCGCCGCCCTCACCCTGTTCAATCCGGCGGTGGTCCCAGTGGCGTAGGATACCGAGGTAGAACCGTCGCTTCTGGTAATCCTCTGGGAAGCCGCCAGCCCTCCGCCGCCCTCCAGAACCGCGAAAGAGACTACTTCCCCATCCACTCTGTTTCCAAACCTGTCCTCCACGGCGGCTCTAAGCATAACTGAATCCCCCGCGGCCACCGAGGTGGTGTCGCCCCCCGATTCTATCAGCCTGTATGCGGAGGCGTTGTCGATACTCACCGGCTGGCTGCAGCTTGTGACGGACGAAGAGGTGTCGGTCACCTCTATCCTTATCGATTCCGCCACCTCATAACTTATATTGGAACTGTAGAACAGACCGCCAGCTAGATTCCCTTCGGTCACCGATAGGACTCCGGCCGCTGACTGAGTGGTATCGCCGGCCTGAACCGCCCTCAGCATCAGATACCTGGAAGCTGATGATATGAAATTCGCGTATTCGTCCTTTGCTCTCACCTCCAGGGTGAAATCCTCACCCGCAACCGCCGAAGCCGGCGACTCGAAGGTATAATACGCGACGGTATTATTGGGTACTACTTCAGAATCAAAATCCACCGAGGAGAGGACCGGGCCTGCCGCGTCGATAGAGATATTCCAGATTCCAGCCTTCTCAGCTCTGGCATAAAGGATAAGTTCGCCGTTGACCAGGTCGGCTTCGTTTATCTGCGCTCCGAAATCGGAAAGGCTGAAAGTCATGGCTGCCGCCGAATCGGAAGTTATTGAAATATGGCTGCCGTTATCAGGATCCAGGTTGTCGTTGCTGTCAACCGCCCTGACCAGGAATGAAAAGGTCTCACCCGCCTCAACCGGCTGGGGAGTAACGCCAGTTACCGACAGTTTGGTAGCCCCGCTGGCAACAGTGGTAAAGGCTACGTCCGCCACTTCACTTCCCGGAACCAGCTGATGATTCGCGTCTATGATATCTGTCAAACCAGCCGCCGATGGAGCATTATAAACCACTGAGATAGAGCCGGTGCTGTCAGTGACCCCCGTCCTCAAAGCCGGCCCCAGGGAATCAGTAGGATTTGGATTGGAATAGTCACCGGAAAGGTAGCCGTCCACCGGTGAATCCTTTATGAATACTGAAAGGTTTGTATTGGTCACCAGGTTCCCGAACCGATCCCTCACGGTCGCCTCAACCCTGGTGGAACTGTTTACCGTTACATCTGCACTGGCCGGCGTTAGGAATATCACATCCGCCACATCATGATCCGATGTCGCCGTAAAGATCACGGAGCTGGTAGTGCCGCTTGTTATCGAAGCCGTCGCCTGATCGGATTCATTTCCACTGATGGTCCCCAGCGCCCACGACTGGCACTCCGCCAGACCATCGATATCAGTATAGGCTGTGGTCTGTATTCCGGCGGCGAGAGTATCGGTGTCTATACTCCCTCCCCCGCCCGTGACCGCAAAAGTAACCTCTGAGTTATCTACCGGATTGGAATACTGGTCCTCAACCCTTACCACCAGCGGCAGACCGACTCGGGTTCCCACCACCGCTCTCTGATCATCGCCGCTGACAATAAGTATTTCATCCTGGGCCGAGTTATCCACCGACAATAAAGGACTCTGACTGCTGACGCCAGCTGTCTCCGCTGTTATAAATATTTGCTCGGCACTATAATCTGTAAACACAAAACTGACTGATCCAAAATCAGTTTCAGCGAACCGGTAACTTAAGGTATCCTTGGATTCGAAATTTATTATGCCTGTTCCCGTTCCTATCCCCCAGGTTATTCTATCGGCTGTTTCAGATGTATTGGTATAAAGAAGAACGTTTCCGCTGAAATCCTCTATCGTGTTGTCTTGCAGATCCCTGACCTCTACCGTTATATTTTCAGGATTTCCCGCCGTCGCGGCGCCGTCATGCGTTATTACAAAGTAATTCACCGCACCCGCCCGGTACACCACCACCACACTGTCCGCCACATAGCTTCCGTC
>CAZAUK010000005.1:0-100833 GCA_964488475.1 uncultured bacterium | reverse complement strand
CCACTACCGTGTCAGCATCACTGTAGATCATAGACTCGCCAAGACTCACCGCACCCGCCCGGTACACCACCACCACACTGTCCGCCACATAGCTTCCGTCCACCAGCGCCCTGACCACCTTGGCCTCCGCCACCGTGCTGGCAAGACTCCCCACCGCTGTGCCGTCCGTGCCGGTAGGCCCGGAAGGCTGCGTCAGAATGTTGCCGCCACCGGTATCGGTAGCCTCAAATAACACCTCGGCCCCCGGGACCGGATTGCCCTCGGCGTCCTTCACCTCCACCGTCAGCGCAGCAACGCTTACACCGTCCGCCACTACCGTGTCAGCATCACTGTAGATCATAGACTCGCCAAGACTCACCGCACCGTGATCGACGTAAACTGTGGCCGTGGCCGCTTCCAGGGCCGGAGAGACTCCGTCATCGTCTATGAAAAAGAGAATATATCCCAGATCCATATCCATAACGGTATGACTGTAATCCGCGTATATCGAACTTTCTCCTGTTGTAATGGTGATCTCGCTTATCGTAGTAGTGTGATCGGATACGGAGTAGAAAGAGCCGCCTGTGGTGGCAAGCGTAATGGGCTGATCCGATTCGACAGGACTCAAGTTTCCATATTCGTCCTCTATGCAGATCAGATACCTGGCGAATTCCCCCGCGATAATCGTGGTATCCTGAGGAGCCGCTGTTATTCTAAATGGAGAAGCTGGGTTTACAGTGGTCTGCTGCTGAGCATCACTCCAGCTTTGACCGGAGGCCGACACGGTTATAAGGGGTGTTCCTTCAACGGTATCTCTGTAATAAAACGAGGCGGTGTCTTCACCGGCGGGGATGTATACCGTGGACGTATCGCTGAACTGGCCGCCCGGCAAAATTGAAAACTCGCCTGATGCGGACTCTGAATCCAAGTCAAAGGCCTGTTCACTGGTCACGGGGCTGGGATTACCATACTGGTCAACCGTCTGGATTCGAATGAATTCAGAAACGCTTCCCGCCGATATAGTCCTGGAAGGCGTCAGGAAAATAACGCTGGTTATGTCATCAGCTACCACGTTCAAAGCGGGCGAAGAGGCTATTTCCAGGGTCGAGCTTCCCGCTGGGTCCGAACTGACTTTGAATTCTACGCCGTCTTCCACGCTGTTCTGTGCCGTAGCGTATCCCGCCGTTGAGACATCGTCCGAACCATAAACTATATCCACGGTCTGCCCGGTATCCAGGGTATCGATTTCAATTATAATCGTTCTATCGACCACGGCGGGAGGATCGGGGCCCAGCGAACCGCCAGTGGTCACTGTCACGTATCCCGGCTGGGTTCCGTCCGAGACCTGGGGCTGGGTCCATCCGGACGGAATCACTAGAGAGATCATTCCGTTCGAAAATGTATCCGCAGCCGCGTATTGTATGGTCCATTTACCCGAATAGCCGGCAGTTACGTCGTCGGTTGGAGATATAGTGGCCGTTCCGCTTCCCGCCTGAGCCGACAGAGAGGCCGGCAGAAAAATCAGAATCAGTAATAAGGCCGCACAGGATAAAGCCTTTCCAGACTTCGTACCGCCAAAAACATATTCGTAGTTTTGAAAATTCATCACCTAAAAAACAGTGGGCAAATGGTGTGCCAGAGAACTAATCGAATCCCCTCTTTGAAACTACAGATTTCAAGATGGACAGGTCCACAACCTGATTCCAGGTGTATTTCCGGCTGTAGGCTCCAACGGCCGCTTCAACCGGTTGATACCGCAACAGATTCTTAAGTGTGCTGAATTCAAGTAAGTTACTCTGTTCTTAAAACCAGCAAGGCCGACTTAGCGCTGATACGCCGGCGCACAGATAAAAATGGTTTCCCATCCACAAATTAGGATACTAAAGTACCACGCAAAATGCAATATCAACAATGTATTGAGATGAATCGCAGTAAAAAAATTTGCCGGGTCCGGAAAACCCCATTTTACTCAACTGTGGCCACTGAATTTAGGCCCCCGAAACCGTCATCTACGGTGTCGGGATTGCCGGGATCCGGTATAAAGTCTTCGCCATCTATAACGAATCTGTATTCATATCTACCCGGGGAAAGCGGTATGGTGATTTCCCATAAACCCTTTTGCTCATTATAGGAAAGCTGGTCTGAATTTTTGGACCAGTTATTAAAGCTGCCTGCTATAGCGACCTTGCCGGCTTCAGTGGAATACAGAGAAAACCGAACGCCTTCTTCGGTGAATTCGGGCCCGTAAGCTCCTTCTATATCGCCCCCGAAACCACCGAAACCCGAGCACCCCGGCATCAATAAAAAGGTTAGCATGGCAAACACAAGGATTCTCATATTGTTCATAATCATAATTACGGCACTATCAGCAGACTGGCCTTCCCTCCAATCAGATCGTCTACTACTCTGGGATTGTTTCCATCAAGAACCCAGATCCTCTCATTTATCAGGAACCGGTAAGTGTATCGCCCCGCCTCGAGCCATACCGTCTTCTCCCAGTATCCTTCGTCCTCGCTATACTCCATAAGCCCGACTAAAACCTCACCCTGCTCGGCGTCACCCCTGCCCCAGTTATTCCAGTCTCCCGCCACCTGCACGGTTTTGGCAGAATCAAACCTTAACCTGAAAGTGACTTTCCTGCCCTCCAGCTGAGGAGATTCAATCGACTTCTCCAGATACTTCGCACATGAAGCCATCATTATTACAGTCAAGATTGCCGGTACTATTCTTCTCTGCATATAAAACCTATCAGAATTTAAGGCATCCTTCAAAGGAAACAGACCAGTTCCTCGACAGTTCACTCTCAGCTTCACTCAACTTTCCGTAAAGGTCAGAATATTCCTGGTACCTGGAATATTCAAGGACGCCTCTTTCCTCGATAAACTTCATTCTTCCCCGGGGCAAAATTCCAAAATACCATCTGTCAAAAGCATACGGCCTAGCCCCCACTCCAGCCATCATCCAGGATGAATTTCCGAAACTCTTCCTGACTCCCAGGAAGGTATCCACAAAATCACGTCTTCCGCTCCACTCATCGTGATTATAAGATACGCACCGAATATCGGCAAGAAGATCGACGTTCCTTAGGAACCCGTATCTGATGGATGTAAAACGATTCACCAGAGAATCAAACAATAACGATTTTACACCTCTGATTTCCACTACTCTTCTTGAGATATCATCACTCTGACACATTAAACTAAGACTGACAGAGGTATTTCCCGGTACTGGTATTTGATACTTGCCTTCCTTCGCGTCGGTGATACTTAGATTCGATTCCAATATTCCTCCAGAGTCAAGGAAAAGCAGCCGGGAAGGGGTCACCCTGTCACCATCAAGCCAGAAATTGTCCCTCTGAAACCAGAAGTCCCCCGGCCCCGCCCCACGGAATTCATTGTCCACCCCGCTGAACCTCATCCTGTACCGTGAGAGTTCGACCATCGCTGAAAATCCGAATTCGTGCCTCTGGCCATAACCTTTATCGAGGAACTGATCTTCGATCTCCCCCTCTTTCTCATAAGAATAGAATAATTTAAATTCGTTTTTTCCAATGGCTCTCTCTACCGAAGCGTATCCTTTCCAACTGGATATATTTATTGCATCGCCATAGTATTCTCCATCATTATAATCAGTTACGGCGCTATTCTCATTCAATTTATTAAGTCCTCGCAAATATTCCAGTTCAACGATAGTCCCCCTGGCCACCGGATATGAAAACCATAATCCGTGGATGTCTGTTTCTTCGAGACCGGAAATCGGACCGGCCTGTTCCCATCCCTCCAAGTTCCATTTTGAAAACGACCTGTTCTTTCGAAAAATATAGCTTAATCTTAACCCCGCCAGTCCGGCCGTAGCTACAACACCAAACAGATCCATATCGGCCGGATCCCTGCTCAAACGTTCCAGTCCCGGGATCGAATCAACTTTTTCGAATCCTGCTTCTATGGATCCGGTCCCGCCTGGATAACCCTCAAGCCTGTTAGCGTAAAAAGCTCGCGCTCTCATGCCTTCGGTCAATTTGAAAGAAGCCTCGACCCCCCTGCAGAACAATCCCACAGGATAATCGTAAGGCCCCACTTCTCCCAGTACAGCAAGAGGATCATCCATTTCTATCCCGGTACTCCTGCTGAACGCCCTCATCCTCAATTTTCCAAAATCCCCAAAACTCTCCGCCCTCACCAGAGCTGGTTTGATGTCACCTGCCTCTTTATCGCTTCGCAGGCACCCCACTGAAAAGTCCAAACCCAGCTTCTTTCTGATATTTCCGTTGAATTCGGCTCTGACCACTCCCCCCAGGGAATCTTCCCCAGCGGATCCTAAGATAACAGCTGATGCTTTATACTCGAGTTCTACGGGCTTGGACTCATCACCGGCTCTTTCTGTGAAGTACAACTTGTAGTCGCCCTCTCTCTCAACAAAATTAAAACATGAATTACCTTCCTGATCGACGCAGGGATTATCCTCGTCTCGAACCGATTCCCCGTCGACGAAATAAAGATACTTGTGCCGTCCGGGCAGTAAGAAAATAGTGATTTTATATGCGTCACCTTCGCGGATCATTCTGTCGATGGTGGGGTTCCAGCCGTTAAAATCACCTACTAGATAAATCGAACTGCCCTCAGGACCCCGATATGAAAAAACGATCTCCTCGCCATCCAGATAGACTTCGGAGGAAGCCGGCCGGGCGGCTGCCAGTAGAACCGAGCAGAGAAAGAAGGCGTATGCTATACCTTTAACTGTCAATTTCTTATACTCCCAAGCCATACTCTGATAGAGATAAGGATCTGTCTGTTCCTGTCCATCTCGACCGGAGTCCAATCTTCATTTAATATTATCTGATTCCGGTTCGGATCGAAGGAACCCGCTGAAGCTGTGAAAACGAACCTTTCAGACGGCCGGTACTCCAGAGAAAGAGAATATCTGCTGTCGAAGGATTCTCGTAGATACAGAGTGCTGCGCAGGTTCCAGTCTTCAAAGATGTTGACCCACCCATCGGTAAAGAACGAAAATCTGCTGATTCCAGAGAATCCGTCCAGCCGAAAGGACGCCCGAAGCCCGCTGAACTCGTTGTCATCCTCAATAGTCAGAAAAACTGAAGGATCTCTTCTCTCCCTTGAGAGAATTCCACACTCAAGTCCAACCCCTCTTTTCAGCCGTACGCGGGAACTCCCCTTTAGATACAAATACCGCTTCTGGCCGGAGTAATAATAGATATCCCCGGCCTTCAACCTGATCATGGCCTCCAGGCTCGTATGACGCCACACCGAGAGCAGATAACTTTCTATCATCCCTTGGCAAATACCACCATGAGGATTATAGAACTCGCTTCCCGCATAACTGTAACCAGGGATAAATTCAAATCTTCCTGTTTCATCTCCTTCTGTCTCGATTCCGTGGAGCTCGGCTGCGAAAGCGGAGTTTGACGGGAGCGCAGGACTGAAATCACCCCAGGAGATCTCATGCGGATCTATTCCCTCAAAATCCCCGGTGTTCAGACCGCCCATCGAACTACCGGCAATCTCAGCGAATTCAGCAATCAGATGAAGGCCGCCGATCTTCGCTCCGCCACTTAAACCCATGGTAACATTCTCCAGGCCGTTGGAGCGCCTGGTCTCAACGATATAGATAGACCCGTGCCCGGCGCCGTCTGGATAGAATCCGGCCCGAATATGATTGAAAGATTCTGTTTGCCCCTTTATCCATGGCAACCCTCCGTTTGAATAGGGAAGCTGGAAGGAAGATAACCTGGCGGCCGTGTATCCTATCACAAAATCATTCAGAAATTCAGCTTCTGCTATTAAACCTTCTCCGTTTTTGCCGAGATACGGAGAATCGCTGGAAACCATTTGGAAAAGAAGGGTTCCCGAACTGAACACCCTTTCTCTCAAGAAAGCCTTTAGTTCAAGAGCACCCTTCAGCAAACTCACATCCGCATGGCCCTGGCTCAGATAGAAACGGTTGGAATAACCCGTCTGTCCGTCTTCCCCCCATCCAGTCTCTCCCTTGAGAAAAATATTAACGGGATCCGTATTTTGGGATCTTACCGAGAAGGTAATGATATCCATGAGGTGTGAATCTGAAACCAGGTCGTTCCAGGCGAACAGAGAATCCTCTTTTTCAAGCTGAATCAGATTCCTATATACTGCCGACCATCTGAAGCGCCCCTCAGCCATTGAAGAAGTATTGGCTCTGCAGATGTCTGAAAAGAGGGAAAAGGCGATCAACGCAACTGCAAGTCCCGCCGCTTTCTCTTTCATTTCATATATTTTACCCATTTTCAGCACTCACAGATCAATAAAGAGATTCTGGAATAAAAAGTGCTACCTCTCGGCACCCCTTCCAGGAATAAATTCAAAAGATATCCTGCTTCCGACCCCGTTGGCGGAAACCGGCCCGAAGGATAAGGATGTTCTGATAAATCCCAAGTCTACCCTCACACCTCCGTAAACCGAACCCTTGGAGAATCCTGACATTATTTCCAGTGGAACTTGCGTTCTCAGGCCAAACCCGTAATAGTCCGTAAAGGAACCATCGAAATATTCCCTGTCCCAGTTTATGATAATCCTGTCGCGCAAATATATGGTGGCTCCAATCCTCCCACTTCTTCTCCAGTCCACGCAGGAACTTCCTTCCAGCTTATCCATCGCTCTCATGTTAGATCCTACCAGCCTGAAAGCTATAACGGGCACCGGACGGACAATTATAGCCAGGCCGGCTGTGATCTCGGAATCGGACATCCTTGAAATACCGCAAAGGGCGCAAGATGAATGAACTTCTGTCAAGGTCCTGGCGATTCGAATATCGGCGCCCGCCTGCAGGTAGGTGTCGGGTGCCCCCTCATATATTGTCCTGGCGATTCCCACGGCCATGAAGTCCGCCCTCTCGTTCCCGCAGTCACTTCTGGCATAGAACATGGATAACCTGGAGGTCTCAAGAGGAAACACCGCCGAAGCTTTAAACTCCCGGTTCTCTCTTTCCGAATAATCACCGTAGAATGACAGTTTATCGATGTCAGCTGGGGCTGCCGGATTAAGGAAAGCCGCCGAAGCGTCGCCCTGAAAAGCACCCGCCGTGCCTCCCATCGCCTCCGAAGTGGTGGTCTGAAAAGACACTCCCGCGCTTCTACCGGACAAGAGCAAAACAAGAAGACTGCAGAGAGTAAAGAGAATAATCCTGCTAAAGAATAATTTATGGCCTTGCCGATTCATCCAAACGCTTCAATCCTTCAAGTAAAAGATGATCGAGCCTTACATCCAGAAGTATATCCTCATCCTTGGGCTCCGCCCCGTCGAAATAGGCGAAATGGCCGGTATTCCATTCCAAGACGTTATACACGACCGATTTTATCTGTTCCTGAATAACCGATACAATATCTCCATGCTTTACTTCCTCGTTCTCTATAAGGAACTCCCCGATCCTTCTATTCCCAGTCTCGCTGTGGCACTGTTTCAGGGCCTCCTCCAATGTCCCCTCGTCCAGCAACCCCTTCTCAATGAGGATCTCGCCCACCTTTTTCTGTCTGGTATCTATGGTCGCGTATATTAATTTACCACTTTTGAAAAATAGACTCGCCACGTTGTCAGCGGTAAGCAACTTGAGTCTTCCGGTCAGACCGGCCATGGAAGCGATCTGACAAACCGTGGGCGCATCCAATACCGACAGATCTCCGCCAAATTCCATGCTATTCAATCCTCCCTGCTCATTCGTCAACGGAACCGCTGTTTTGTTAACGCTTTTATGCCTATATAAGTCTGAGATATTATAACAACAGCAAAAGAAATGCCCAAAAGAGTAAAAATGGAATATTGAGCCGCATCACCGATCTGAAAATGCTCCATTATATAATCCAGCAGCAGTAGAGAAAAACCCGAGAACTGCACCACTCCGACGATCTTACCGGCTATTGTGGCTCTCAAGTCCGGTTTTTGATCAATAATCCTCAGAAATAGGAGGCCGGCGAAAAACTCTACGTATCTGATCGACAGAAGAGCCAATACCCAGAAAGGGATCATTCCCTCGATCCAGAGAAAAACGCATACCGCTTCAGTGGATAGAATATCTCCGACCGGATCTATCATCACACCCATCAATGTCTGTTGAGAGTAACGTCTGGCTATTACTCCGTCAGCCACATCGGAAAGAGCGGCCAGACAGTATATGACCAGCCCGGCGATATCCCTGCCGTAAAAAAAAGACACCAGCATCGGTGCCACTGAAATTATTCGCGTGGAAGTCAGGGCGTTGCTGAACCCGAAAGATTCCCTTATCCGTCCAGCCCCGTCCCTAATGTAGTCCAGGTTCAGCATCATGACCAGCGAGTAGATCAGCACGACCGGAGTGGTCCAGATCATCAAGGCCAACCCGAATCTCATACCGGAAAAAACCGCCGCGGCGGAGCTTCCCGCGATCACCGAGGCCAGGATGAAGCCGGTAGTCTTCAAGACAGAGTTTCTTAGACTTGCTGTATCATCCGGCAAATTCATCAATTCCCTTTCCGGCCGAGGGGCGTTATCAGGCCCTTCTTTCACTGGATAAACCCTGTCCGGCCGGCGGAAAGCCTAATTTTCCCGTTGAAGGGCCGACTGGGCGGCAGCCAGAATCGCTATCGGCACCCTGAACGGGGAGCAACTCACGTAATCGAAACCGGCATTTCCGCAAAATTCTATCGAGGAGGGTTCCCCCCCGTGCTCTCCGCAGATACCGATCTTAAGTTCCTTATTGGTATCCCTCCCCCTCTCGACACCTATCTTGATCAGTTCCCCTACTCCCTCCACGTCCAGTTTCTGAAAAGGATCAGCCGGCCATATATCCTTATTCAAATATTCCGCCATGAACTTGCCGGCGTCGTCTCTGCTGATTCCAAAGGTAGTCTGAGTGAGATCGTTCGTACCGAATGAAAAGAATTCAGCTCTATCCGCAATCTTTCCAGCTGTAAGCGCGGCCCTCGGTATCTCTATCATGGTACCCACAAGATATTCGATCCGGTATCCCCTGGATTCCTGAACCCGTTCGGCAGTCTCTCTGACCACTTCCTCCTGCTGCTCGAATTCCTCCGCCGACCCCACCAGAGGTATCATTATCTCCGGCCGCGGCCTCATTCCCTCTTCAACCAGATCACACGCGGCTTCGAATATAGCGGTAACCTGCATTCGGGTTATTTCCGGATAAACTATTCCAAGCCTGCATCCCCTGTGGCCCAGCATGGGATTAAGTTCCTTCAGGGAGGCGATCTTTTCCCTCAGTTCTTCTTCGCTAACAGATATTCTTGAGGCGAGAGATGAGATCTCCTCCTCCTCATGTGGAAGAAACTCGTGCAGGGGCGGATCGAGTGTCCTTATGGTAACCGGCCTTTCTCCCATCGATCTCAGAATGCCCTTAAAATCAGCCCTCTGCATGGGCAGAAGTTTATCCAGCGCTTTCTTCCTGCCATCGTGGTCCGAAGCGAGGATCATCTCTCTAACCGCGTCTATCCTCTCCTCCTCGAAGAACATATGTTCTGTTCTGCAGAGCCCGATTCCTTCCGCGCCGAAAGCGACCGCCCTGGAGGCCTGCCCCGGCCTGTCCGCGTTGGCCCTCACGCTCAGACGCTTAATTTCTTCAGCCCAGGTCATCAACTCCTGGTAATATGCAAATACTTCAGATTTATCCTTGTCCAGAGAACCATCCAGAACCCTTATCACATCAGAAGGAGTTGTATTTACCTTACCCGAAATGACTTCCCCGGTAGTTCCGTCGATCGATATGTAATCACCCTCTTCGACCACCTTGTCTCCCGCCCTGATAACCCTTTTTTTATAATTAATATTCAGATCCTTAGCCCCCGCTACGCATACCTTGCCCATCTGCCTTGCCACCAGAGCCGCATGCGAGGTAGCCCCCCCGGCGGAAGTAAGTATTCCGTCCGCCGCGCTCATTCCCCTTATATCTTCAGGGCTCGTCTCTATTCGGACCAGTATTACACTCTCTCCGCTCTCGACTCTTTTTTCCGCGTCAATCGCGTTAAAAACCACCTTGCCGGATGCGGCTCCCGGCCCGGCGTTTATACCGTGGGCAATAAGCTTGTCCTCTTCTATTGCTTTTATTTTTTCCTCCAGATCAAATACCGGCCTCAGATACTGGTTAAGCTGCTCCGGCTCCAGGCGCAAGATGGCCATCTCCCTGGATATTATTCCACCTTTGACCAGGTCTACGGCGATTCGAATAGCTGCAAATCCGGTCCGTTTTCCCGTTCTGGTCTGAAGAATCCAGAGATGTCCGTTCTGTATGGTAAACTCAAGATCCTGCATGTCCTTGTAGTGTTCTTCAAGCCTGGTTCTGACATTCAGGAGCTGCCGGTAGACCTCCGGCATCTCCTCCTCCAATGAAGGTAAATCGCTATCTCCCTTCTGCTGGATATTTATCGGGTGGGGAGTCCTGATACCGGCAACAACATCCTCGCCCTGGGCGTTCAGAAGATACTCTCCGTAGAAGTTATCCTCGCCGGTTGCGGGGTTCCTGGTAAATGCTACTCCGGTACCGGAATCATCCCCGAGATTTCCAAAGACCATAGACTGAACATTGACTGCGGTGCCCCAGTCGTGTGGAATACCATTGAGTTTCCTGTAAGTAATAGCCCTCTCGTTGTTCCAGGAATTGAACACGGCACCTATCGCCCTCCAGAGCTGTTCGCCCGGATCAACGGGAAATTCAATGCCTTTCTTTTCCGATATAAGATTTTTGTATCTGGAAACAAGATCTTTAAGATCTCCGACCTCCAGATCTATATCGTTTTCCGCTCCCGCTGCCCTTTTCTTTTCTATCAGCACTTCTTCAAACGGATCAATGTCATCCTTCTCCTCCGGCTTCATCCCCAGAACCACGTCTCCATACATCTGAATGAACCGTCTGTAGCAATCCCAGGCAAACCGTTCGTTGCCCGATTTTTTGGCTATACCCTCTACCGTTTTATCATTCAAGCCCAGATTCAGGACTGTATCCATCATGCCGGGCATGCTTACCCTTGCTCCAGATCTGATGGAGAGGAGTAAAGGGTCTTCGGAATCGCCGAATTTGGCCCCCATCTGATCTTCTATTTTTTTGAGGCTCTCGCTAACATCAGCTTCCAGCCCGTCGGGGTATTCCGAATCGTTCTGGTAGAAATATATGCAGACATCAGTAGATATAGTGAACCCAGGTGGAACGGGAATTCCTATATTAGCCATCTCGGCAAGGTTGGCTCCCTTTCCTCCCAGAAGATTCCGCATTTCGGCGCTGCCGTCGGCCTTGCCTTCACCAAAATAATAAACATATTTTCCCTTGGCCATTCTCCAAACCCCCTGTGTGAGTTGCTCGACTAAAAAAATATTAAATTACGCTCGTTAATAATTGTGTATATGATAATAACCAGCAGTCCGTTATTACAAGAAAATTTAATTCAAGCTGTTCGGTAAATCGCCCGGTCCTTACTCATGCCAGAAGATTAAGTGGTCAAGGCATAAAGACCAGTTTTCGGGTGGCTCTTTCTTTCCCGTAAGCTACCGAGATGAAATATACACCGGCGGGAACCCTCTTGCCATTGTCATCCCTTCCATTCCAGGTCACTTTCCATTCGTATTTCAGGACCCGGTCCTCAGCCAGCCTTCGAATCAGGGCTCCACGGCAGTCATAGACGGCTATCGAGACATTTTGCCATTCCGAGAAGAAGAGTGTGAATTCTATCTCATTCCGGAATGGGTTGGGGCCTAAACGCGAGAATATCTTTGAATCGGTGTACTCCGGCTCCTCCACTCCCGCCGCGCTCAATCCCTTCGCGATGCCGAACCCGTAAATATTGTCGGGGTTGGCGCTCCTGGTGCCGGTCGATATTATTGCCTCCCTTACCTCCATTGGATCCAATTGGGGATTGACATCAAGCAGCTGCGCGCATAATCCCGCTATCAGTGGAGTGGCCATCGATGTTCCGCTGAACCTTGAATATTGGTAAACTGAGGAAGGTTCAACGGTGTAAACACCCACCCCCTGAGCGGTTATTTCCGGCTTAATCCTTCCGTCTGCCGTAGGCCCCCTGGAACTATTCCAGGCTATACTGCCCGTGGCGTCTACAGACCCAACGGAGATTATACTGTCGGCGTCGGCAGGAGCTATCAGAGAAGTGCCTCCCAGGTAGCCGTAATTCCCCATAGCGTTAACCAGCAGCACGCCCCGGGAAGCTGCTTTCCCGGCGACGATGGTGCAGAGAGCCGATTCACCGTCGAAATCTTCAGGAGAGTACCACTCGGTATATCCCAGAGAGCTGGTAACAATATCCGCTCCCATAGTGTCAGCCCATTCTATCCCCTTAATCCACATCTCCTCTTCCAGAAGTATCTCATCATCTACTATCTCCGTCTTGGCCAGCAGGAATTCCGCGCCCCATCCCGGGCCTATGAGTTTTCCCTCCCGGTATCCGGCCAATGCACCCAGCACGGCTGTTCCGTGACGGTCCTGAAGCTCGGAGTCACCGTCCTGATTAGCGGTGACCGAATCGTCCTGAACAAAATCCCGTTCTAACAGTACATTGATTTCATCGAAAGCCTCATGATCTAAGTCGAACCCGGTATCCAGAACGGCTATAACCACCGGGGCTCTGCCGTTTTTCTCTCCAGAACCGTTATACCCGTTTTCCAGAAGCTGGGCCGCTTCTATCATATCCAGCTGGCCGAGGCTTTCCCCGTACTTTCCATAGAGCGGGTCTCCCCTATAATCCTGCTCCTCCTCTTTTGATCCGTGTTCAGAACCATATTCAGTTATCTGTTTCTTCCTGAATACGACCTGCGGCTGAATCCTCCTGACGAAAGGAAGATCAGAAACAGCTATTAAATCCTCTATCTCAACTTCAGCGCAGACAGCGTTGAGATAGATGGATCGATACCTTATTTCCTTAACCAGGGGGCGGATAATCTTAAGGTGGTCCTCACTGGGCGGGTTCAGAGGATACTCGGACTCTTGAATGGAGGAGCGGAGCCTCATTCGACGGAGGGCTCGCTCTCTTACCTTTATCTTTTGGGAGGATCCACGGTTTGACGAAATATCCTCGAGGAATATCCATACCTTAACCACCCCCCCCTCCCGGCCCGTCCCTGTAAGATGAAGAATCTCTGGATCAATTTTCGAGCCCGGCGTTTCCACGGAACAGTAAGCATGAGTGAAGGCTCCCGCCGCTACATAAAAGAGGAGCAGATATTTCGAAAGCTCGATCAACCTTTTTAACATGGTCATGGACTCCGGACCAGAAACTAACCCGCGTCCAGAGCCTTGACAGTTTCGAAGGATATGAAATCGGCGTGGTGGACGATTATCGCCTCGGGACTCCTGTATGACCTCTCACCCTCTCTGGAGTGAACAGCGATTATATGGCAGACCTCCTCCGGCAATCCCTCCACCATGGCCAGCCCCATTCCAGAAAGGGGGTGCCGCAGCATCCTGCCGCTTTTAGATACGGATATGCCACTATTCCCATCTTCGTATTCCAGAAGTTTCCCCACATCGTGGAGGAGCGCCCCCGCGACAAGGTGGTCACTGTTTATGGCATAGCCGTTTTCCGCCATCGACTGCCCGACTCCGCGCGAGATCGAGGTGACAATACGGGTATGCTTAACCAGATCTATATCTGTATCTTTTACCAGCAAAGTGAATGGTATATCCGCGATATCGTCTATATCCCATCCACCGAGCTTCCCGGCCCTCTCCCACACCTTGACCACTTTATTCCTTATTTCACTATCCTCGATCCATTGCAGTTCCGGGAAAACAGCGTTCCAGTCTTTCAACTTATAACCTCCCTCTAACTTTTCCTTGATTTACGCCTCTTATTTACTCTTTTTCCGCCTATTTTAAGGTGCTCCGCTATATTCGCCTTGGGTGAGATCTTTGGAACGATTATCTTACCCCGGGCTGCCATTATAAATGTAACACCTGGTCCATGCCCGCTGATTATCGAGGAAGCGTGCACCACTACACCCACCGAACACGATCCGGTGGCAACAGATCTTCCATATCTACAATCGGAGTCGTTAACGGCGACTATATCGCCGATTTTCAGTTTATCCAGACTGTGCTTTCTGATTGTGGCCTCATCTGAGACCTGAATGTCGCAATCCCCGCTGTAACTGTGGCGGGCTCCAGTCCCCGACCCCAGAAGCGCGGCCGGAATCATATGCGCCACCGCCACTGTAATCTGTTTTGAGCCGATCGTGAGGCCCAGCCTGTTGAATAATCCGGGATCTATATTCATTATCGCCAGTTCAGGGAAGTTATCCAACTTCAACCCCTGACCACATGTTCTGATCTGTATTTTGTCCCCGATTACAAGCTTTTCCACTATTGAAGGAGCAAAATCAATCATAACATGCTCCACTCCCCCGTGTTTTCCCGTAACCACGCCTTTTGCTCCCTTCTTTCTTCCCGAAACAACTTCGGCGCTATTTCCGATACAGGTCAGTATTGATAATCCTCCTTTAGTGGATGCCTTTATATCAATATTCTTCTCAGAGATAGTAACACACGGCTCCACGTGATCCCCCTCAAAGAAAAACACGGAATCACCGACGGAAACGTTGTATGTTATTCCCCCAGTACCGGGCAGAACCCTCGGACGGCCTCTGCTATCGACCATATATGGATTTTTTAGGTTGATGTAAGGCTGGCATATCGACCCGATTACCGATTGTTGGACCAGTTTTTTACGGTTTGTCCTCAACATATCATTACACTGTTGATGCTAAAATCCCCACTCCGCAAAAACGCCTATTTAAACAAAAAGAGCCGCCCCTTTCAGGGCGGCCCCGCTGTTCCGGTCTCAATTATCTTATTACCACTATCTTGCCGTAGGCATCCTCACCGCCTGCGTTTTCACACCTGTATATGTAAACTCCCGAACCTACTTGCAAACCCTCCATATTCCTGACATTCCAGGTGAGGATCCCATCTCCGATATCGTAAGCTCCCGGATCGTACTTCCATACCAAGTCACCGGACACCGTGTAGATCCTTAGCTTGGCTTTGGAGGGGACGTTGTGAAATCTTATGTATTCTCCGTCTCCGTAATTATGATAATAAGGCGTGGTCTGAGCGGATGTCCCGGTCCTGAAAGGATTTGGAACAGCATAGATCTGCTCCATGCTCTCATCTGTATCTAGCGACATCCAGATAGTAGCCATAATTTCGGAACAAAGCACCGAATCGTTATCGCAAACGAAGCTTTCCCGCAAGTCAAATTCGCTGTTACCGTTATAATATCCCCTGTCATAACTGCTCACGCTGTAGAAATATTTAAAGCCCGGAAAAACGTTCTTGTCCACCCATTCAAAATAGTAACGGCCCGCTTCCTCATCAAACCGGGGATAGGCTTCTTCTTCCCCCTTATCCGTAAAGTACTGCCAAATTTCAACCCGCTTGGGCGGTACATCCTCTCCGTCGAGTATTCTCGAATAGAGGTGGAATTCCTCTTTCGAGATCTCGGCTATCGCTTTCATCTCGACCTGGGAAGGATAATCGAAAGGATCTCCGTCTCGCACCTCTTTCCTCCACACGTGAAAACCTTCGAAACTCTGAAGATCGATCTCAAAGTAAGCGGGGCTTCCGCCTTCGGTGGTGTCGACCAGGCCATCATTGAAGAACAGGCTTATTCCCAGATCCAGTTGCTTTCCGCTCTGAGCTCCCATAAGAACCACTGGTAAAGTATCCCCGTAACTATAATCCGTTCCTATATTGATCCTGTCACTGTATGTCTCGAATATTACCTTGTGCTGCTTCGTCCTGTTATCATAAATCCAGAATTTGTCGGTAGTCTCAACCCTGAGCCTGATAGATTCATCCCCTCCGTCCGCCGCGCTGGCGATTTTATACTGGTTAAAACTTTCCAGGCTCACCGTCAACTTCCTGTCTATCATGCCGGTATAATAACCGATAATGTCAACCTCCACCCTGTCCGACTCACCGTGGCCATAGTACCAGTTCTGGTAAAATTCGGAACCGACCACAGACGTTACTGAATCTCCTTTCGGATACCATCTTATCCTTATGTCGCTCTCATCTCTTGAAACGTGAATGGAATCCGGCGTATTTGGTTCAAGGGTTTTGACAATTATATCATCCTCTGCAACCTGGGCGCCCGTCGAGCAGGGCAACATAGCAAGGACCAGCATCACAGGTAACATATACTTTCGCGCTATTTCTAACCTCACTATTCCTCCTTTTAAAACCCTTGATATTCTGGGATTATTACTGCTTTATGCGCCACTCTGAAAAGATCACGTCGAATATCTTCTCAACGCTGTCCCTCTCGAAATACCATAGAGGGAACCCAAAATGGAAACTGTTCGCCATGATACCGCCATCGGCGAAAGGTTGAATATTGGCGTTTCTTGTCATGATCATAGCCACTGGAGCGTAATCGAACTTTGAATTCGACGAACATGCCCTCATCCGGTACATCGGATGGAACCATTCTGGAACGTCATAAACATCCATTTCTTCCATGTGGCGAGGCCCGTTAAAAGCCTCCACGAACCAGAGCCCGCATCTGTCATCACCGAATCTTTCCTTATCCCAGTATCTCCCGTTGGTCTTAAGGTCTGCTCTTATCTCCAGGGTGTCCGGCAGACCGGGGTACATCGCTGTTACCGGATCATCTCTCTCCAGTATGGCCCTTACCATCGAATTTGTAGACAGCAAAGTGTAATGGTTTCTTATCCTGTCGAGGACATTCGCGCCGTAATCATCGTAAGGCATACAGTTTCTCCAGGACAGGTCATCCTCGTCATCCACCATGTCTTTAGAGATGGCGTTCGGGAAAAACAGGCTCTTACTGTCAAGATAGACGTCAGACAGCCCTCCAAATGAAGTCCCGCTCTTTCCATAGCTCAGCAGATGGCCGCCAGCACGAAGGAATAGCTTTATAAGATTTATGTTCGCCTCTCCCTCCGGCTTGCTGTCGGGTATGAAGTATATGTTCTCACGCCAGTTAGAGGTCTCGTCTCCAGTCGTGGAAACTATATCGCCGTATATCCATATCATATTCTTATAATTGCTTATATCGTCTATGGTAATATATTTAGCTCCCTTGTCCCTGAAGTCGTATATATCTCCCTCGGGTATATCCGCGGCCACGAAGGAAGGGACCCTAGCCTGAATTATCTCTTTCAAAAACAGATCATGGTTATCTTCCCTGGGCGTCATCCCTCCGAAATCCGTGGTTTCCGAACAGGCCCAGTCATCTACTAATAGAAGGTCATTCTCCATGTCGAAAGGAATGACCTGAATTCTTATTACGCCGGTTGTAATCCTTTGACCATCGTCCCTGACCTGAACGTAAAGATTATGAACCCCGGTGTAATAAGTCCTGGTTGTGTTTCTGTGCTCCAGGCCCCATCCCGAGTCCCACTCGTTGGGATTATCCAGGTTGTTTACATCCCAGCCGTACCTGTAGGCGGTGACACGGCCGCCGTAGTGCTCGGCACCGGCGCTCCAGGAAAAATTCAGTTCCACGCCGGGGGGTACCTTGACTTCCAAAGCCCTTCCCCCGAAACCCACGAACTGTGCTCTTCCAATGGTCTTCTCTGAAACCACCAGATCGGGATAGTTGCCCCTGCTCACGGAAAAGACTCTCAGGTTATCGTTCAATTCCATGAGAGCGGTAACGGCTCCCGCTTCGTCTCTCGCCTGCATGGCGAAGAAATAGATATTGGAAGTTTCCAGAGGCCCCACTTTCGCAGAAGATCCCGTATCGCTCAGAGAATACTTTATCCAGTCTTCCCACTCGTCCTTAAAGAGCTCGGGGAACTCATTCATTATCTCATCCAGATAATACTGCGGATTCAATGCATCATATGGCGGCGGAAGATCAAGCTGCCTGACGAAATCCAGCTTTCTCAGCATGTATCTAACGTCTTCGGGGTTTTGAGTGTTGTCCGGATGGTCAATCGGATCCCTGGCTCTCCAGCCGAAAGTGATTATCGAGCTGTAAACCCTCTGGTCGCCAATCGGCTCAGTGATTGTCACTGTAGGCGCCAGGGTCCAGGATGTAAATGAAACATGCTGGACCTTTGAAGTCGCCCATTCCCCGTCGACGGCCCTGATAAAAAATGTGTGAGTTTTTTCAAAACCGTCAAAAGCGCCTTTTTTGTCAATGAACTCGAACTTCGAGGGAATACTGTCGCATTTGAACCTGAATAGCTTGTCGTTGTATATGGCTCCGTTCTCATCAATAGTGTTGGTCCACTTGTCGGCACCCATGGTGTCCGAAGGGCTGAAACCATAAGGATCCCCGCTTACGATACAATACTGGCAGTGCCTTATCTTCCCGTCCGGATCAGCGGAGTCCCAATAGAGATGGATCTTATAACTGGTCAGAGACCTTTCGATCGGGGAACTTGTCAGTGTGACGACTGGAGGTATGTTATCTTTCTTTTTACCGGTAAAAACGTCTTCCGAACAGCCGGCGGCGATCAGAATGGCACCTAAAGCTAACAGTGATATAGTCGTTGTCCTGATTTTATTCATGGATTACAAACCTCCTGCCCCTCCTGGATAAACCCACTATATTTACAAGTCTTACCAGAGCGGCCTGATATAGAAACTGCCCGACAGGGTATCCTTTCTGGCGTAGTTGGCTAGATTAGATTCGTTCTCGTACAGTTCGCCTTTTTTGATCTCTGTACCCCATATCGTTTCTCCCGTTTCCGGATCCACGGCGAATTGAGGTGACTGTTGTCTGATCTTCTGTATATAATCTTCTTCCCGTCCCATATCATATCCCACTATCGAATAATTCTGCAGGCCCATGTATTGGGGAAGACCGGCGACAAAGGTGCTGTCCGGATAACCAGTGCCCGCGTCTACGGGAATATTTATCAGGACGTTCTCCAGCAATTCGTTCTCTGTTGCCGGATATGCCGCGTCCCTTTCTCCATCAAAATTATAATCCCTGTTGGAACCGTCAATCCAGAAAATCCATGAACGTATCGCGGAATCGGCGGGGTCTCGCGGATCATCGTGCCCCGTCGCCTTTATGGCGAAAGTATACTTGAACCCGGTCTTGGCCCCTCCCCGGTAGACCTCCGCCGGAAAGATTGTGTCTCCTGATACCGACCTGTTCCAATTGCTATCATTCATAGGATCGGCCAGGAGTAAAGTGTCTCCCGGAAAAGGAATGAATATTTTGGTTTCTCCAAAGGTATACAGAATACCGAGTTCCATGGCATCTACCGTCGGCTGGAAGTTTCCATAAAACGACACCCTTGCCGGTGTATGGTCATACCTGTACTGCTCGTCATATGAGCGGACGGTGAAGGTATATCTGTATGAACCCACGGTCATGGTGGTCGAATCAATCTCCCCGGGATTATTATACTCGGCGTTTCCTATGAGAGGAAAGAAAGGTGTTTTTGTTGAAGCTATATTCCCATCTCTTGAGACACCCTCGTATTTGAGCATATACTTGTACCTCATATGCTTCTCCGGATTAGTGAATTCAAGAATATCATTGGGATTATCCCAACCCCTGTAGGATATCCTCAGCCAGGATCCATAGGGTAGGGTATCGGGAGAAAACACATATTCGTTCAAATCACTGTCGAAATAAGCCGTTACATCGGTGCTGTCCAAATCACCGAATTCGTTTTTGTAGTAGTTATCACCTTTGGTTATTTCGGTGTTGGGGTCGAAGTTTATCACTATGTGGCAAAGCCCGGCTCCTGTCTGGTAGTCGGCCTGGGAGATCACTCCGGCCATATCCCTGACTATACCCCTGAAATAAAAATCACCGCTGGCCAGAAGGCTGTCGCGGACATGGTTTAGAGGCCCCACCGTTTTTTTCAAGTCTCCTGATGGAATATACCATCTGTTGCTGTCGGGATACTCTTTCTCCCCGTAGGACCACCTGTAGTCGCGAATTCCGCTGTTGGCGTTTTCACCCCTGAACTGAAAGTAGAGCGGAGTAAAGAGAGAAACGGTGTCAAGGACCGAAGGGTCGTAAGGAACAAAGTCGCCATCCCCTTTCTTAACCCAGTATTTGGCGATCGGCCTTCCCTCAGCGGTCGCGAAAAACTGTATCCTGGCCGGAGTCGGATCGATCAAACCACCGTCGTCTACCGCCGCTATATGAAAGGCCTGCTTGTTTCTCAGGTTTTCCGTCTCATTATCATAACCCTTGAACAAAACAACCGTATCAGTTTTCTGCGTGAATAGACCTACCTGGTAGTCATCTTTTCTCTCTGCGGGATTCCAGTCCAGTATTTCCAGTTCCCGGTCCTCGTAAGGCTTCAGTGTGTTTACCGTATCGGATATATGAAATATAAAATTCTCCACCACCCCGTCCTCATCTTCACCATGCCAGTAGAGGTGTACTTTGTAATTTGCTTCAAGCGTCTCCGGAGGAGCAAGAGTAAGAAATGTTTCGGGAGGCCTGTTCTTGTCCAGCGGTTCCTCTTCTCTTCTGCATGCGGGCTGTGATAATATAATAGCAAGTACCAACAGAGCTATGGAAAGCGCGCTCCACATTTTTAAACTCTTCATAATCATCCTCTTTAATAGTCAGCTTACGTACACCTTTATAACAGGTATAATATATGCATTTGCGTTTTGTGATGTCAATAAAAATACCTGCCTAAAGGTCAATATAGCCTTATTTTGTCGGGAATTCCGGTGAAAAAAAGTGGCCGGGGGTCGGCCCCCGGCCACTTGTGCTTTTCCAAGCGAATATCGATGAACCGGCGTTATCTGAGCAGGATCATCTTCTTCGTCTCGGAGAAGTCGTTGGTGTTCATCTTGTAGAAGTAAACACCGCTGGCTACGTTGGCACCACTTCCGTTGATACCCTTCCAGTTGGCCTGGTGGTCTCCCTTATCGAGAACACCGTCAACCAGATTCCGTACCAGCCTACCCGATACGTCGTACACGTTGATGGTCACGTGACTTCTAGTCCTCAAGCTGAACTTGATGGTAGTGTTCGGGTTGAACGGGTTCGGATAGTTCTGACCCAGCTTAGTGGCATACTTGACACTCGGGTCATCGCCGTCGGTGATCTCGGTGTTAACCGGATTCGCGAAGAAGTCCCACACCTTCTTGAGGAACTCGTTCTTGACCGGCGCGCCGTCATCATTGGCGTCACGGATAGCCATGAAGCTGAATCCGACCGTCACCGCGTTCATCGGCATATCATTCAGGGTAGTATCCGGATTGCAGATACCCGCGTAATACGGATTGCCGTTGTAATCAGGATAACGCAGAGCGTACTGCGAGCTGGTACCCGTAGTCAGAAGGTAATCAAACTGATTGATGATCGGACAGCCGCCGAAGGCGTAGAACTCATCCAATCCGGCCATGGGGCTTCCCGCTACGGGAGTGATTAGAGGAGTGATGATTCCGCCGGCGATACGTCCGCCTGTCTCATTGTAATAGTCACCTCCACCCAGCGCCACGCCGAGTACGTTGGTCAGGAAGCTGGTGGCTCCGACGTTGGTCAGATCCTCCACCAGACCGTCACCCATAACCAGAAGGTTGGTCTCGTGGTTATGGTTGGCGATAGCGTCGGTGGCCCAGGCTTCCAGCATCTGGACATCTTCGGCTTCGTCCGAGCTCGAAGTGTTGTTACCGATGGTACCGGTATCCAGGTCTCCGGAATCCCATACGATCTTGGTGTAGAACAGACCCAGGTTGGTGGCGTCGGTACGGCTCTCGGGGCCGTTTCCTACCATCGACGAGGGTGAGTTCACATCATACCGGTCGGGATAACCGGACGCCAGAACAGCGTTGAACGCAGGATCGATGTAATCCTGCACCAGGCCGTCAAAGCTTCCTCTGCCGTCAAAGTCGTCCACGTACAGATACGTGTTGTGACCGAACGGCAGGCAGGCGAACTCATAGGCTCCGCCTTCAAGCGCGTTGGTAGGCAGGTAGCTGGTCTCGTCGTTGTCATCAACCGCCGAGAAATAGTACTCGATCTGATAGCCCTTGACAAAGAGCGAATCGTTAAGATCGAACATGTAGTTCGGCAGCGCGACGTTACGGCTACCGGGGTCGCCCAGCCTCGCGGTGTCGCCCTGGATCTTCGTCCAGATACCGTCATCGCTGATGTAGTTCATCCAGTTGTCGCTGGCTCCGATGACCTGCGTTCCGGCAAGATTGGTGTTTCCGCCGGGAGCAGATCCGGCTCCGGCCCATTCGGCCTTGACATGGATGTAGACCATCGGTCCGTTGCCGTCGACCTTGATACCCTCGGGGTTACCGGTCGAGGCGGCCGTCGGAGACGTTACCTCCACTACGATGGAGTCACCGGGAAGGATCTCGGTGGTGTTATCGGTAGCGGTGATATCGTTCGCGGCGTCAGCGCGGACAAAACCGTTCATGTCAGCTACAGGCGGGAAGTTATCCTGGAAGATATCCAGCCTGCGGTATGACCACTGAGGCCCGCTGGTCCTGGTCCTCTGCAGCCTGATGTTGTCGAACCACGGCGAGGGTGAGTGGTTGGTGCAGGTACCGTAGTATCCGCCCCATACCGCGCACATATCCATGACACCGAAGTTCAGCTGCAGCGTGTCGTTGGGACCGCTGGTGAGGTCGCCCACCACGTCGCCGGTGAACAGATAGTCCTTGTCCGGTCCGTAGTAGACATAACCGCGGTCGGCCCACGACTCAGGACACTCGTTGACGATGTTCCTGAGTCCCCAGGTATAGAATACCAGGTTGTCAAGAGGAAGGTCACGGTAGACCGTGAACCTGAACAGCACTCCGCCGAACTCATCCTGATCGGCAACAGGAATGTCAGCGTCCTGAACCTCGTCCATGTTTGTGCTGTATTTGGTCATATCCACGATAGGCGAAATGATAGCCTCGGCCTGGCACGGGCCGTCGGGATAATCGCCGCTTACAGGATTCAGACAGCGAGGCGTTACATAAAGCCCCGGATACAGGGTCTGGTCGGCCTGCTCCACGTCATCGGTAAATACTACCTGAGTCCCGAAGTTCTCGCTACAGGGATCAGGAGCAATCAAACCTGACTCCATATGGCCGTAGATACCGAAATCTTCCGCGGTCATGGCCTGCCAGATACCGGCGACGTGGTCGCCCTCGCTGGCGCCTTCAAAGCCCTCGAAGTTGCTGTAGGAACCACTGTCAAAGACCGTGATCGAGTCCACGATCGCGGCACCGTCTGTGTTGTACAGACCGTCCTGGTCACTCCAGGCTCCATCCGAGGTGAAGTGGAAACGGAACTTGGTGGTTCCGCCCACAGTGGCTGAATCAATGCTGAATACTCCGATGGTGTCGTGGAAGCCGCCGAATACGGCAAGCTCTGTCCACTCGCCACCGTTTTCATACTCAAGATAGCACTGGTCGTAGCCTCCGCCCTCATTGTGGAACACTCCGTGGAAACTGATGGACAGGTCTCCCTCGAAGGTGATGGCTTCAGACTCAAGCATCTGATTCCAGTTGTTACCGTATCCGGGAGCAGCTAACCAGCCGCAGAGATACTCGAACAGCGGATCAGAGGTCCAGCCCTCAACGGGCTCTGTGCCGCACCACATCGACTGTGAACCGTCGATCGGAACAAGCATTCCGTAGTCGCCGCCGCCCAGGCCGCCAAAGTTGGTGACGTGCCAGAAGGTGTCAGGCTGAGCGGTCTGGTCCTCTTTGGTCCAGCCCATCCAGTTGTTCACTTCGAAATCCCATTTTACGATGTTGTACGTATCTACGGCTGCAGCCTCGTAGAAACCGGGGACACTGTCGTCCGTCAACTGGTTCGCGTCCCTGAGGTCCCTCATGATCTGCTTGCCTTCTCTGTCGATATCACGCGCCGACACGCTACCGGCAAACATGGCAAGGAGGCATACACCCAGTACAAATACTAAGGTCTTTTTCATTTTTTTATTCCCCCCAAGCGTTTAGAGAATAAACAATTAATTGAGTCTAATAATGAAGGATCTTAAAGGTTTCCCAGTCGAATCACTAAGATCTTTCACCCCCTTCAAGGCTTGATTCAACATTTGCAAGCAGGGCCCCCTTCCGTTTCGAGTTCCAGATTTATTGTCGAATAGGTTTGGACCTCCAACGGGTGGTCGGCGTAAGGTAAATACCCTACTTTAATTGAATGCTACCCTTTGTAAGGGTTTCCGACCCTTCAATCAGACAGGGATAGTGTATCATATATCAAGAGAATAAGTCAAGTGTAAATAACCAGTATTTCTAATTATATTTGTTTCGGGGAAAAATACGGTGATCTGCTGATAAAATCAGAAATAGCGTAAATATTACGCCTTTATCTATTCCTCTGTTATCTTCGAAAAGTCGCAGAATTGGGAAAAAGCCTTGTCCAGCGAGGCCAGAAATAAAATCCTGTTTTCCCTTACGTCCTTTTGGTCGCAATTCACCAGGACATTGTCAAAATACCTGTTTACCGGGCCTGTAAGATCGCTTGAGAGTATAGTGAAAACCTTGTGTACTTCGCCACGTTTCTGAATATCGATGATCTTTCCCCCGACCGAGGCCGCCTCTCTGAAAAGAGCGGATTCGGCCTCCTCTTCAAACAGCTCTTCGCCAAAGGGCAGATTCTCCACATCCTTGCCGGCCAGACGTTCCAGCACAGTTGCGGGGTCCGCCTGAATCTTCTCTAAAGCCGCTGAAGGTAATATATTGGATATCCTCTTCATAGCGAGTATGAAATCGAACAGAGTATCTCTATTCCTCATGGCGGTCAACTCCTCGACCATATTTATTGCTACAATGGGAGCTTCCCAGCAACCGCCCATTACCGCCATTACGATATCGTGGCTGAAACCCTCTTTTCTCAGAATGCCTATGAATCTCTGGACAAAGAATTCCCGGATCCTTCCTGATATCCCCTCCATAACCTTCCCCTCAAGATCCTTTTTGTTTTTAAAGAGGGAAAGGCTCTTATCGATCGCTCCGGAAAGAGAGACATCCATCGCGCCTGAAGACATAATCCGCAATATTGCCATAGACTGCCTTCTAAGGGCGTAAGGGTCCTGCGAGCCGGTGGGCTCAAGCCCCATGATGAACCCCCCTGAAATATTATCCAGTTTATCGGCGCACGAAAGGATGAGCCCGACCTTCTGCTCTGGAAGAATATCATCGGCGAAACGGGGAAGGTAGTGCTCGTATATCGCCCCCGCTACCAAGGGGTCTTCTCCGGAGACCAGGGCATATTCCCTCCCTATATAGCCCTGAAGCAGGGTAAACTCCTTGCCGTCCTTCACCATCTCACTCGCCAGATCCGCTTTGGCCAGCTCAGCCGCCCTGGAAAGAATCCGATCCAGCCCGCCTCCTTCACCCAGCCACTGGGATTTAATCCAGAGCGCAAGCTTTTCCAGCCTTTCAGCTTTTTCGGCGAGCGTTCCCAGCCCTTCGATCCAGATTATGTCCTCAAGCCTGGCCGCCATCGCCGAAATCGGCTCTGCCGTATCCTCTTTATAATAAAACTCGGCGTCGGCCAGCCTGGCCTGAAGAACTCTCTCGTTACCCTTGGCGATTTCCTTCCTATTCCTCCTTACCCCGTCCGCGAATGAGATAAATACAGGCTTCAATCTTCCCGATTCGTCCTCTACCGAGAAATATTTCTGATGACTCTTCAGTGCCGTAACCACCACCTCTCTGGGCAGCCTCAGAAACCTCTCTTCAAACCTGCCGGTAAGGGCCACCGGATATTCCAGGAGATTGGCCACTATTCCCACAAGCTCCTCGTCTTCGACCACTCTTCCTCCAGCTTTAGCCGCTTTACTGGCCAGAGCCCGCCGTACCCTTTTCCTTCTGTCTGCGGAATCAAGCACTATGCGGTTCTTCGACATAAGGCTGTAATATTCCTCGACGCCGCCCACCCTGGTATAACTTGAGATCAACGGGTCAAGCCGGGTGAGGTTTGCCGATTCCAGGTTGCCCAGCTTGAAACGGAAAGTATTTTTACCCATTAAAGACAGAATCCATCTTACAGGCCTCGCGAATTCCATATTGCTGCTGTCCCACCTCATGACCTTTGGGAACTTGATATCGCCGATCCACCCGGGAATAGTATCTCTAAGGACCAGGCCGGTTTTTCTGCCCTCGGTCTTTTTGACCAGGGCAATATATTCGCCCTTCTTCTTCTTGATCGTGGTAAGCTTTTTCCGGCCAGCTCCCTGGGCCCTGGCGAAACCCAGAGCCGCTTCGGTATACTCTCCGGTATCCGTGAGTCCAACCGACACCGGAGGACCACTCACTATCTCCTCCAGATCCCTCTGCCTGCCGGCTACGGAGGTGATTCTGAGTACCATCCGGTTGGGCGTTCCTCCAACCTCCACGGAACCATATTCGAGCCGCTCTTCTGCAAGCCCGGATTCAAAAATACGCTTAAGCTGCCGAAGACCCGAATCGAGGTAACCGCTCGGTATGTTCTCGCAGCCGAGCTCCAGTAAAAAATCCACTTCTATTAAGCTCCTTTCATAAATCCGTTTATAAGATTCGAAAAACGTTCGGGTCAATTATGCCCGGCGCCCGGTATGGCTTTCCCATCAAGCTCAGGAATCAGAACAGCTCTTATAAAAATCACTTGCCAAGTTCTTTCTTTTACCCCAGGGAAAAACCTTCCTCTTTCCTGCTCTCTATGTAAGACTTGGCGCACTCTTTGGCCAGCTCCCTTATTCTGGCGATATAACTGGTTCTTTCAGAAACGCTCACCGCTCCCCTGGCATCCAGGATGTTAAAAATGTGCGAGCACTTCAGAACGTAGTCGTAAGCGGGGAAAACCAGTCCTTCGTTCAGCATTCTTATGGCCTGAGACCTGTAGCTTTCGAATATCTCAAGATACATGGGAACATCAGCTTTTTCGAAATTGAAGCAGCTGTAATCCCTTTCGCTCCTGCGGTAAAGATCTCCCCATTTGACCCCTTCGCCCCATTCTATCTCCATAATGTCATCGATGCCCTGGATATACATGCATATCCTCTCGAGACCGTATGTTATCTCAGTCGATACCGGATACAGATCCAGCCCGCCGGCCTGCTGAAAATAGGTGAACTGGGTGATTTCCATGCCGTCCAGCCATACCTCCCAACCCAGCCCAAAGGCGCCCAGAGTGGGGGCTTCCCAATCATCTTCTATCAGTCTGATGTCATGAAGGGACTGATCAATACCGATAGACTCCAGGCTCTCTATAAAAACTGGGATCACATCTTCAGGGGAAGGTTTTAGCACGACCTGAAACTGGGTAAACTGCTGAACCCTGTTGGGATTTTTTCCATACCTCCCGTCTTTGGGCCTCCTGGAAGGTTCCACGTAAGCGACCTTCCAGGGCTCCGGCCCCAGAACCCTTAGAAAAGTAGAAGGATTCATCGTTCCAGCGCCCACTTCGGTGTTTGACGAAGTAGTGATGAGGCAGCCTCTATCAGACCAGAAACGCTTCAGCTGCAATACTATTTCCTGAAAAGTCAATTCAATCTGCTCCTTTTTAGAATCCTCAGAGAATCCGGCAGCCTGTACCCCTCGATATGCGCGTTGAATATGTGGTGAAGCAATCTTCCTATCTCACCTCTCTCTTCATTCTCAAGCCTCATCCCTTCCAGGCCGGCCGGTCCTTTATCTATAATAACGGCCAGCTTGTCAGAAGTCGATTTCGAAATAATCCTGTCCCCTCTGCGCGCGCACCCCTGGCAGGTCGTCCTTCCGATAGCGGTATTTAGACGGAACGGGGCTCCCTTGAGAGACCGGCCGCATTCAGAGCATTCAAGGATTTCCGGAAAAAGCCCGGTGAAACGCAGCAGCCCGATCTCAAAGGAGAAGAACGGAGGCCAGGGATCCGGCGCCCCGGCAAGGGTTCCGTAAAACTCCTCGACCAGCCGGAATATCCCCTCGTCCGCCTCCCTTTCCAGCACCGCCCGGTCGAGCACTTCCAGCGCCGCCTGAAATATACAAAGCCGGGTCAGACTCTTCCTTCCTGTGTCAATCGTCCGCCGGCATTCGATCTCCTTTAAAGTCTGCAAGCCCCTGTGCACGTTATAATAAAACACGAGTTCGCAGATATTGCCGGTCATCAGGCTTCCGAAGAACCTGCTCTTTTCTCTTTTGGCGCCCCTGGCCAGAAATCTGATCTTGCCGTTCTTTCTGGTCAGGAATACCGCTATGACGCTGGACTCACTGTAATCGTAGGTCCTTATCAATATCGCGTCATCCTTTATAATCCCGCTCAATCTGCCTTTCCGCCTGTCTGTCAGCTTCCTGCCACCCAGTCTAGAAACAGGGTGGCTATACCAAGATACACCAGCACTCCGAGTATATCGTTAAATGTAGTGATAAACGGCCCGGTAGCGAGGGCGGGATCCACTTTGATCCTGTTGAGCAGAAGCGGTACGGAAGTCCCTATCAGGGTGGCCCAGAAAACAACAAACATCAAACAGCCGCCCAGCAGGATTCCAAGCCTTATGTCTTCGAGCCAGAGAGTGGAGACTATGAACAGTATCGAACCAAGTAATGAACCGTTGATAACGGAAACCTTCAGCTCCCTGAAAACTTTTTTGCCGGTATCCGAAAGGCTGAATTCTCCGGCGGCCAGCTCTCTGACCACGATCGCCGAAGATTGGATTCCCACATTTCCACCCATCGCCATGACTACCGGCACGAAAAAGGCAAGGGATATCAGAGACTCCAGTGATCCGCGAAATCTGTTCATGACCAGAGCCGCCGCTATACCGCCGAACAGGCCGGCTATCAGCCAGGGCATCCTCGCTCTGGAAAGCTTGAGAGGGGATTTCTGCCAGAACTCCTCGTCGCCCGTTCCAGCCAGTCTCGAAATATCCTCGTTGGCCTCTTCCTCGATCACGTCTATGATGTCATCAACGGTAATCCTACCCAGCAGCTTGCCCCTGCCATCCACCACCGGAACACTGTAAAGATCATACTTTGCGAAAACAGAAGCCACCCTCTCCTGGTCGGTGTCCACAGTCACCTTCTCTATATCCACCAGCATTATCTCGTCGACCCTCTTTTCGGGGTCCTCGGTTATCAGAGCAACCACCGGTATGGTCCCCAGAAGCACGCCTTCCTTGTCCACTACGTACAGTTTCTGAATGTGTTCGACCGTTTCCGCTTCAGCCCTGACGTACTCTATAGCCTCGCCTATGGTCGTGCCCCGCTCGATCACCAGCAACTCCCTGGCCATTATTCCGCCGGCCGATTCCTCATCAAATCTCAGAAGATTGATGATATCCCTGTAATCATCCCTGCTGACCCGTTCCAGCACCAGATGGACCTTTTCGCCGGGAAGCAGGTTTATGGCGTCCGCCGCGTCATCGCTGGCCATCCGGTTTATCAGAAGGGCGACCGCTCCCGGATCGAGATCTGCGAGTATTTCGCTCTCGATACCTTCGTCGAGTACCGGAAAGATTTCCGCTGCCGTGTCCGTATCTATGGAGGTGAAGAAGGGAATCCTGAATTCTCTTTCAAGCTCACTTATGATATCAGCAATATCCGGCGCTTTCAGTCCCTCTATTATATCGGGAGTGAAAGAGAATTCTCCGGACCGGTAAAGATTGTTTATGTATTCGACCCTATTTCTTAAATCTTCTCTCATATCTCTACAGGGAAAACAGGTATAAAAGCACCATTTCCAAATTTATCGCAGGTGGAATATTAGTCGAGGACAGGCCCGATACGCAAGTTATTTGTCCAATTTATTTTCGACGGCCCATTGGGGAAGCTCGGCAATCTCCCCACCCGGCCCGGCTGGCTGGACCGCGCCACCGGAAATAACCATCTTTAAAGCTTCCTCCACCGAGCACCCCAGGTCAATGACCTTCTCCTCCGGAACCATCAGAAAAAAGCCCGAGGTCGGATTCGGAGTGGTTGGAAGGAAGATGTTAAGGAAATTCCTGTAAGCCCCCCCCTCTGTCCTGAACTTCGAATGCCGGGTCACAAACCCTACCGCGAAGGTCCCCGGACCGGGATACTGTATAAGGACCGCTTTTCTGAAAACGGTCCTCTCCTGCCTGAGGAAGACTTCGCTGATCTGCTTGACCGCTATGTACATACGGTTAATCAAAGGTATTCTGAACACGATGCTGTCCAGCCAGCCGATGATCTTTCTTCCTATCAGGTTGGCGCCCAGGACGCCTACCAGGAATATTATAAGTATCACTCCGATGAAACCCAGGCCGGGAAAGTCTATATGGGGATATCTTTCTGCGAGGGGCTTGATGATACTGTCGACCGAATTGAAAAAATGGTATAGTATCCACCCGGTAACCAGGATAGGAAGAATAATCAGCAGGCCGGTAAGAAACTTTCTCCTGAACCAACCCATCCTAATATTCCTTTCTTTAAAAAACTCGGCTGTTATCGCCCGAATCGTCTGACCCCGCCGGAAGCGTGATCAGTACGTCTATTATCCTCTGTCCGTCCAGGTACTCGATTTTGAACTTGATTCCCCTGTGCTCGATCACTTCCCCCTCCAGGGGAACTCTTCCTAACAACGCGTAAAGAAATCCTCCCAGTGTGTCCACTTCTCCAGTGGGAAGGGAAACCTTGATTTCTTCGTTCAGATCTGCGACATTTATTCTTGCCTGGACCAGAAACGCACCAGGAGCGATTTCCTGGATGAGGGGGCCTTCCACATCGTCTTCGTCCCTTATTTCGCCCACGATCTCTTCAAGAATATCCTCCAGGGTGACTATTCCGGAGGTTCCCCCGTACTCATCGACGACTATCGCCATGTGTTTCTTCTGCCTCTGAAATTCTCTGAGCAGTTCATCGATCTTCTTACTTTCGGGGACATAGTAAACTCCCCTGACTACTTTCTTGAGGTCAAAATTCTCTTCGTCAAGTTCCGTTACCAGATCCTTCACGAACAGAATTCCGATAATATTATCCACGCTTCCCTCAAATACCGGAACCCTGGAATGGCCGGTTTCTTCAACCAGCTTCCTTATCTCGTCAAGCTCCATATGGCTTTCCAGAGAGAATATGTCGATCCTGGGTACCATTACTTCTCTCACTTTCTTCTCCCCGAATTCGACGATACTTCTGACCAGCCGGCTTCCGTTCTCCCTGATAAACCCCTCGTGTTCCTCTCCTGAATCGGAGAAGACGAAAAGTGGCGAGGAAACCTCCGTGGATAGTTTGGGAAAAAGCCTGGTCACCAGTCTAAGGAATATAGCGGTAAAGGGCTTGAAAATCAGGTAGACCGGCAATACGGGATATGACAGCAGGAAAGCGTAAAAATCACCCCTCGAGCTGGCTATTCCAGCCACGGAAATGGTTACCGTAAACAGGATGACCACCATGGCGCTTATGATAGCGTGGCTGTAGGCACCGGTAACCATCCCGGCCGATATTCCAGGAAGGGTCAACGCGTAGATTACTATCATGATTACCTGAAGCAGCGCCATCGCGGTTACCAGATGAAGTCTTCCCCTGTACAGCATCCTGAAAGGCCTGCTCTTTCCATAGTCGGCGAACAGTTTTTCCCTGCTTATTCTAGATACTATGACAAACGACACCACTGTACCGGCGATCAAGGCCTGAAGCAGAACAAATATAAGAAGTTGAAGAACCGGTTTAAGAATATCGTTCATCGATCGAATGTCCCTTATTTTTAAGATTGTCGAACTCAGTCAAAAAGACGGTCGAGTTCTTTTTCTTCCATGAATGGACGCAGGTACCTCTTTTCCCCCTTCTCCATCCGTTTTTCTTCTGCGGCATTCGAATGTGTATAACCCTTGAGGTGAAACAGTCCGTGTACGACCAGCCTGAGGATATAGCTGCGAATCTCAACACCTCTGCTGGACGCGCTCCTGACAATCGGGCTCCAGCACAGAAATATCTCTCCCACCAGAGGACCGTCCTCCCCTGCGACATCTGGAAAACCCTGATAGGGAAAGGCCAGAATCTCAGCGGCGCCCCCTCTGGATTTATATTTCCGGTTAAAACGGGCCATCCTTTTTTCACCGATAAGGACTACGTTCACCCGCCCCCCGCCGGGCACCAGATTACCGGCGGCGGATTCGATGAATTCTTTGTGTCTAAAGAATCTGGTTCTACCCTTTACCAGCGGATGGCTTAATATTTTTATTTTCTTTTCCGCCATTTTCCAAGCCTGTCTCCTTCTTCTGGCCCGGGTAAGCGACCCTCTTGTGGAAGATCCCCGTGAGCAGCTGTATGAATCTCTCTCTTATAAGCGAAAGCTCGTTAAGAGTCAGACCGCTGTCGTCCAGTTCACCACTTTGCATCTTATCCTCGAAAATCTTATTCACTAAGGATTTTATTCTAGGGGCGGTAGGCTCTTCAAGTGATCTGGCCGCCGCTTCCGAAGAGTCAGCCAGCATTATCATCGCTGTCTCCTTACTCTGGGGCTTTGGGCCCTGATACCTGAAATCGTCTATATTTACCGCGTCGTGTGAATCGTATTCGAGCGCCTTGTTATAAAAGAAGGAGATCACGCTGGTGCCATGATGCTCCCTGATGGTATCCACTATGACCTTGGGAAGTTTTTCCTTCTTGGCCAGTTCCACTCCCTCCTTGACATGCGACGCGAGGACAAGGGCACTCATCGAAGGTGTCAGTTTTTCGTGTTTGCTCACCGTTTCGCCCTTGTTTTCATAAAAATACTCCGGCTTTGCCAACTTTCCTATATCGTGATAATAAGCGGCTACTCTGGCCAGCAGCCCGTTTGCTTCAACATCGTCAGCCACCGCTTCCACCATGTTCCCGACCATAATGGAATGATGGTAGGTTCCAGGAGCTTCAATTATCATCCTTCGAAGAAGCGGGCGGTTAAGGTCACTCAGTTCCATGAGAGTAAAATCGGTAGTTAGATCGAAAAGCGATTCGAATATCGGCATCAGGAACATTACCAGTATAGTGCTTATAAAGCTGCTGGTTATACCTAGAAGCATATTGTAGAAGAAAAGATCTGCTGAATAGCTCTTCAGGATTCCCACGCTCACCACACTTATTATGTAAGCTAGCGAGAGATACAGAAACACCTTGTAGAAGTTCTTCCTCTCCCTCAAATGGGTCATGCTTATAATTCCGGCGGCTCCGGTCACCAGAGCTATAAAGACAGGCTCTACCGGAAGCTCGGTATGGGTAACAAGTACAACTGCGCAGAATGCTGTGAACAGCATGGCGGGAAGGCTTCCGAAAAACGCGCTTATGATAAGGGGGACAAAAGCTATGGGAATGGCAAAGTAATTGAGCTGGGGAATCCTCAAAACCGCGGCGGCGGAAAGAACGTAAAAAATCAGAATAATGAAGCTCATCGTCTGTTTCCCGGTATCATTTATTAACTCGGGGGTAAATCGAAGAAGTGCGGCGCCGAATACTGATAACCCGATCATTATCATGAGGGCTTTTCCAAAGAAGAGAAGCAGTTTGTTCCATAAGCTGGTTTCCATCTTTACCCTGGCCCTCTTCTCCTCCAATGCCTCAAGCACGTCTATCTGCTTATTTGTTATCTTATCGTGTTTCGCAATGATCCTCTGGTTCTTTGAAACACGGAAAGATCCGGGGACCTTTTCCATCTCCCGGTCCCTTCGGATCCGGGTTTCCTCCCTGTCATATACCAGATTGGGTTCCAGGAAAGATCTGGTGATACTGTAGAAGAGATTGATAAGCTCCTTATCATTTCTGAAAATATTCTTCGCCCTGTCCAGAATGAGCCCTTCAAGCTGATCCTGGGTTATAAGCGAAGCTGCCCTGGCGAGTTCCTCGCCGCTGTCTTCAACCACGGTAATATGAAGGTAATCTCTTCTGCGAAGAGGAGAAGCGTCATTTAGAATACCCTTGTTCAGAAGCGATTCTATCAGTTTGACACTCTCTCTTCTGAACCTGTCCCTTGTGGCGTCGTCCAGAAGCCTGGCCAGAAATTCCGCTCTGATATCCGGAATGATCTCACCGAGCGATTCCAGACGTTTCCGGTCAGATACTGAATCGGCGGCCGCTATGGAGGAGACTCTGCTGTAGAAATCCCTCAGGTCCTGAACCAGCCTCTTATCGGCCTCGCTCTTTTTCCGGTATACCGGAGGGGAGTTCACCACGGCTTTCGCCTTGTTGATCTCGATCTCCCTCTCATCGTAAGGTACGGTGAAAGTAAAGGGGGCTATAACGTCTGAATTCGCGATATCCCCTTCCCTGTAACGCACCTCCCGGGATACATGCATTGGAGGAAAGAGAAAAAGCGATAGGGCCACGAATACCAATGAATATAAAAGAGAAATACTCTTCCAGTCACCCAGGGAGCTTTTCAGGTCAAGCGCGGCGAGCCATTCCCTTAGACCCTTCTTATCATTTTTTTCGCTGGTTTCTTTCTTTTTATTATTCATTACAGGCTCCATCGCCTTCGTTTTCAGTAACTGGGCCGGAAGGAGGGCTATGCCTATAGCTTGATTCACGCCCTGATCCGTCTTCTTTCAATCTCTCTTGCATCTCGCTGAAAGCCTTGATTATACGCCTGACCAGGGTGTGCCGGACCACATCCTCGCCGGTAAAGAATATGAATTTTACTCCTTCTATTCCATGCAGAATATCTTTAACCGCTACCAGGCCCGATCTTATAGGATCAGCCAGGTCTATCTGGGTAATATCCCCCGTTACTATAGCCTTTGAATTCACTCCCAGCCTGGTAAGGAACATCTTCATCTGCATTGTAGTGCTGTTCTGGGCCTCGTCAAGTATGGCGAAAGAATTATTAAGCGTTCTTCCTCTCATATATGCGAGAGGAGCTATCTCGATTACACCCTTTTCTATCATATGCTGCATCTTTTCCAGACCCACCATGTATGAAAACGCGTCGAATATCGGCCTCAGGTAAGGATCGATCTTCTCCTGCAGGTCTCCCGGAAGAAAACCAAGGTTTTCCCCTGTCTCAACCACCGGCCTGGAAACGAATATCCTTTCGATCTCACCCCTCTTTAATGCGGCCAGAGCGGAAGCTATAGCCAGGAATGTCTTTCCGGTTCCGGCGGGACCAATCGCAAAGACCACATCGTAATCGTTAATAGCTTCTATGTAACGCTTCTGTGTGGCGCTTCTCGGAACGATACCCTTCCTTCTTCTGGAAGAATAGAACACCACGGATTTGTCTAATTCGCTGAGTCTGGCCGATTCTTCCGGTCCCCCGCTCATAACCCGAAGCAGGTCCTGATGATTAAGCTGCCTGCCACCCCTCACCAGGCTGATCAGTGTCTCGAATATAGATGTCAGCTCATCTACTGTCTTCTGAGGCCCGGAAAGAATTATCTCGTTACCCCTGACTGTTATACTATCCGGGTACCGCTCATCCAGAACCCTGAGATTCGCGTCGTTTACTCCCAGCAGATTCAGAGCATCTATGCCCTCCACTGACAGGACCCTTCTTTTTACTTTCTTGGCCAATTCGACGTCCCTATTAACAGAAAACTCCTGGCCCAGATATTCTGAACCAAGAGTTATCTTCAATTATCCTTAAAGTATAGTCTTTTCACTCGATTGCGGCTTCTTCCCTTGGAATAGCAAATCTCTGTTCCGGGAAGATAAGGTCAGGATCATTAATCTTGTCCTTGTTAGCCTCGTATATAATGGGCCATTTCCTGTAATCGTCGTATATTTCCCAGTATCCCGCTATCTTGGATAGCCATTCATCCCTTATCACAACATGCTCTCTGGGCCATTCTCTGGGAATCTTCAGAGTCCATCCGGCCAGGACCCAATCCGGGTCCTCTATCAGGGAATAATTCCCCCTCCATATTCGGGGCCATTTCAGAGGATCGCCGTATATCTCCTCATAAGACGCCAGATTCCAAAGACAATCCCCCAGCTTAAGAGTCCACTCCTTTGGAAGGGCCGCCAGCAGCTGAAGCTGCTTGGTATATTCGTCGATCTCCACACTAAGCCTTGAATATCTCATTCTGGCTTCTTTTAACTCATCGGTGAGTCTCTCGATGTCGGACCTGTTCTGGCTGACCCGCTGTTTCGCTTCTTCCGCTCCATCCTGAAGTCTTACAAGCTCCTCGGCCAGCTGCTCACAATATTCTTCCCTGTCCTCTTCTGAAAGCTTCTGGTACTCCTCGCCTTCGTAATACTCGCCTTTGGATATATCTATAGGTCGCGGTTCATACCTGCTGCACCCCGCAAGAAAAACAATCAGAACCGGCAATAAAACTACCACGCTGAATAACTTGATATTCAACATATGAAAGACTCCCTTATTTACGATTCTAATCATTCCCTGCCGCTACCTTTTCTCAGTTCATAGATCTTCTTCTGCAGCTCGGCCGGCTTTTCCTCGACCTCAGATATCTTGTCCTGAACTTCTTCAAGATCGCCTTCCAGCTTTTCTGCTCTCCCGCCGGTCCTCTCAGCTTCTTCCTGATAAGTAACCAGTTCCAGCCTGGTCTCGTCCAGAGTCACCAAGCTGGTTTCGCAGTAAGGAACCGGCCCGCAGGAAACGATAAAACCCAAGGAGGAGCTAAATAATAAAAGCATCAACGCGCATTTCACAACTGATTTCATAACTTGCATTCCTCCTTCCGGTTATCTCAGCAAGCGATTATCGTTACGTTAATACCCGATATACCGCATTGTCAAGCAAAAAGAATCAGGGTCTAACTCTATTCCGCAAAAGATATGCCTGATTACCTTATTCACTCATCGTCGCCGGCGCTTCGAAGACTGATATCAAGCTCTTCCAGAAGCTCGGCGTCCACTCTGGATGGCGCGCCCTCCATAAGAGAAGTGGCGTTCTGGGTCTTGGGAAAAGCTATATACTCCCTGATGGAGCTGCCATGACCCATTATCATGGCAAGACGGTCAAGCCCAAGCGCTATACCACCATGCGGCGGCGCGCCGTATTCAAAAGATTCCAATAGGAACCCAAATCTCTCCTCCGCCTTCTTCCGGTCTATGCCTGACAGTTCGAACAACTTCTCCTGCAATCCCCTCAAGTGAACTCGAATACTTCCAGATCCCAGCTCAGTTCCATTGCAGACCAGGTCGTACAGATAACCCCTCACCTCAAGCGGATTCGAGTCAAGTTTGCCCAGGTCCTCCTCAAGAGGCATCGAAAAGATATGATGGGCCGGTTCAAGCCCCCCCTCCTTCGAAGACAAGAAGAGCGGAAAGCGGTTGACCCACACGAACTTGAACACTCCCTCTTCAAAGAGCGAGAATTCCGCTCCAAGTTCCTTTCTCAACGCGCCCAGCGCAGAAGAACAGACCTCGACCGGTCCCGCTACAATGAGTATAAGAGAGCCTGCGCCATCCTCGAGGCCGAACAGATCCCTCAACCCGTTGATTTCCTCTGAAGAAAGATACTTTTCTACGGGACTCTCTGTACCCTCGCCGGTCTTTATCCAGACCAATCCTTTCGCGCCGCTTTTCCTGGCGATACTTTCAAGCTTTTTAACCCTGGTCTTTGAGAGTTCGAACCCCCGCTGGCAGGATATTCCCCGGATCCGCCCCCCTTTCGCCATGACCTTCGAAAAAACCTGGAACCCGGTCGATTTGAAAACCTCCCCGCAGTCCTTTATCTCGAGACCGAATCTGAGGTCGGGCTTGTCTGTTCCGTAAGCAGCCATAGAACTACCGTAATCCAGGCGGGGGAAAGGCGTCTCGAGCTCTATACCTCTTACCTGCCTAAAAACAGCTTTCATAAGTCTTTCGGTGAGGTCTATTATCTCCTCCTCGGAAACAAAACTCATCTCTATGTCTATCTGGGTGTGCTCCGGCTGCCTGTCTGCCCGCAGATCTTCGTCTCTGAGACACCTGGCCAGCTGAAAATAGCCATCAACTCCTGACACCATAAGTATCTGCTTATACAGCTGTGGGCTTTGGGGGAGCGCGTAAAACTTCCCCCGGTGAAGTCTGCTTGGTACCAGGTAATCCCTGGCTCCCTCGGGCGTCCGCCTGACCAGAATGGGAGTCTCGACCTCCATCAGTCCCTCTTTGGAGAGAAAATTCCTGGCGGCAAGAGCCAGGTTGTGGCGAAGAGCCAGGTTTTGCTGCATCGAATCCCTTCTCAGGTCAAGATATCTGTATTTGAGTCGAAGATCGTCGTTTACCCTGGCCTTATCTGAAACGTTGAAGGGAGGGATCTTGCTTTTGTTGAAAACCACCAGCCTTTCCGCGTATAACTCGACCTCGCCTGTCTTCATATCCGGATTGACCATTTCCGGGGGTCTTTGCCTTACCTCCCCGGCGCAGGCTATTACATCCTCGGCCCGCAGAGATTTAGCCCGGGAATGAATCTTCTCCCTGGCGGCGTCAAAAACGAGCTGAACCAGGCCGGACCGGTCCCAGAGGTCCACGAAAGTCATTTCTCCAAACTCCCTCACCTTCTTCACCCAGCCCGACACAGTAACTTTCCGGCCCACGTCCTTTTTTTCTATCTCTCCACACCGGTCGCTGCGCTTCCATTCATCTGTCACGTGATAAACAATGGAATCATTCAATTTTATTCACCCTTCCCTGCCTTTATGTACTCTGCGATCCTGTCAAAGGGAACCGGTTTCTGCTGCTGGGATCTTAGATTCTTTACCGCTGCCATATTATCTTCGATCTCTTTTGCTCCCACGAAGACCGCGAAATCCGCGCCCCTTTCCGATGCCGTCTTAATCTGTTTCCCGACATTCCTCATTGAGAGATCCACTTCCGCCTCGATCCCCTTCTCCCTGACCTCAAGGGCCAGTTTCATTGCGGCCGTGCTGCATTCACTATCGAAGACTATGAAATAAACCGAGCTTTCGCCCCCGCCCGGTCCTGCCGCTTCGGAGGGCATCGCTTCCAGCAACCTTTCCATTCCCGAGGAAAAACCGACCGCCGGGACTGATACACCTCCCAGTTCCCCCGCCAGCCCATCGTACCTTCCACCACCGCACAGAACGTTCTGCGCTCCCAGTTCGGGATGTATAATTTCAAAGGCGGTCTTGGTATAGTAATCCAGCCCCCTCACAAGAAGAGGATCCAGTTGATAGTCAATATCCAGACCCTCAAGGAGAGCCTTGAGCCTGGTGAAATGATCTTCGCATTCCGCGCACAGATGATCAGTTATAACCGGCAGTTTCTTCTTCACTTCCAGGCATTCCTTGCAATCAAAGACCCTCAGCGGATTAGCTTCGAACCTTCTGGAGCAATCATCGCAGAGCCGGTCTTTGTATCCCTCGAGGTCTTTTTTCAGAATGGACAGGAATTCATCCCGGCATTTCATGCAGCCGACGCTGTTTAATCTGACCTGCAGGGAGCCGAAGCCGAGTTGGCGGTAGACCTGAAGACTTATATCAATAATTTCCGCGTCCAGCTCGGGATTCGCTGACCCGATGGCTTCTGCTCCGACCTGGTGAAACTGCCTGTAGCGGCCAGCCTGGGGCCTGTCATAACGGAACATCGGGCCCATGTAGTAATACCTGGTTATCCCTCCCCGCCTGTGAAGCCCGTTCTCCAGATAAGCTCTCATGACAGGAGCAGTGTTCTCAGGCCTCAGAGTCATGCTTCTACCCTTCTTGTCGTTAAATGTGTACATCTCCTTGGTGACGATATCGGAAGTCTCGCCGACTGTTCTTATAAACAGGTCGGATAGCTCAAAGATCGGCGTTCTGATCTCCCTGTAACCATACCGGCGCAGAATTCCCTTCAGGATTTTCTCGACTTTCAGCCACTGCTCCATATAATCCCCGAATATATCCTGAGTCCCCCTGGGCTTGCTGTATTTCATGATTTCCCGCTCCTCGCTATGATAGCCTTTCTTCTGAAATAATAAATAGCCATACCAACCACAATGCCCGAATAATCCGCCGCCAGGTCCAGAAAGCTGGCGTCCCGCTCTGGAATGAAACTCTGATAATACTCGTCCATCAAAGCGATTCCCGCGGCGGTCATCACGGAAAAGGTGACCCGCATTCCTATTGAATCTTCCCTGCCATAACCGAATCCCCGGTACAGGAGCATGGCCAGAATCGCATATTCAAAAAAATGTATGACCTTATCGCTGCCGGACGGCAACGTGATTCCAACATCACGGTTCACAGGTATTGAGGATAAACCGAAGATGAAAATCACCCAGAAGACCAATGGAAGCCAGCGTTTAATTATCTCCAAAACCCATTATCCTTCAAAATAAGTATCGGTCAACCAATCATTAAATATAGGGTCAGACACCGTACAGTTCAAGGATGATAGTCTTTAGCAGGATAATTGCCACTCTCCAGCATACGCTCCACTCCCTTCAGACTTTCTGAATCACAGGGTATAAATCCAGCTATCCCCATACGGGAAAGGTCCCTTTTCAGCGAAACCGGCATTCGGGAATTCGCATCGATCAATATATCCTTAAATCTGACGAGCCTGCGCGGGCTTATCGGTTTTGAGGCCAGCAAAACGGTATCGGGGACTCTCTTTCCACGAACCAGAATTCTGAATTCAGCTTTATCCACGAGCCCCTCAGATGCCGCCATTTGAAACCTCTCCTTGTCTATTCCCGCTGCGAAATATTTTCCAAACAAGACCCCGTAGAGGAGCTCCTCGACACAGACCAGGCAATCAGTGAATTCGACATCTGCCGTCAAGAAGGAAAAACCTTCGATCTTTTCCTCGGCAGCCTGAAGGGGAGAAAAAAAACAGGACGCTGAAAGGGGCGAAGGAAAAACCAGTTTGCCGGTTTTAACGCCTAGCGGGCCGGCTCCCCTTCTTCCTATAAGCTCAGCGTACTCTTCCAATATGTGATGGACCCTCGACGAATCAAACGCCATGACCCCGATGGCGACAGGAGTGTGAGCCGTATCATCCTTTTCCAGAAAGAAGGCCAGCCCGGCGAGGATTACGATGGACGCCAGTATCAGCGTGGCTGCGCACTTATTCATAAGATAGAATACCCTTGAGGATCTAAACCGTTCAAGCTCCTATTTCCTTCCCTCCGCGCCAGCCGAATCCGCTGAAACCGTCACAACGAAGGAATCGGTGTCAAGCCAGTGCCGCTCGATACCTTCCGGAACTATCACTTCCGGTTTCACTGAATATTCACCCGGAGAGGCATTACTTATGTTCAGGATTATGGAAATATCAGATGATACTATATCATCGAGGACCGACTCGGGCCCTTCGATCGTTATGGAAGCAGCCGGCGGGGAACAGCCTACCTGCAGATCCTCGTTATCAACCAGTATGGTGGGAGGAATGTTCGCCAGGGTCCTAACAGTGCGCTTATCTATCTGGAGTTCCACCACGACCTTCTCCGGATCCACCTTAATATCGTACCCCTCGGTAAAGAATCCCACTTCTTTTCTTACCAGCCCGGTCCTGTTCCTTATATCGATCTCCCTGGTGGAGAGGAAACCGATATCTTCGATGATTGTGGACGCCCCACTGATGGTAACCCGCTCAGGCATGATAACGGGATCTTTTACTATAATGGATTTCTCTCTGATTCCACCTTTGAACGCGAGTTTAACCGGCACGGATTTAGTGACCACCTTCCTGAAATTCAGGGAAAGGAATTTGGGGTTATCTATCATAATATTTCGAGGATTTATGTCCTTGTCAGTCTGGATCACGCTCGAGGAAAGCGGGATGTTCATCCACCCCACCCTTGCCATTGACAGATCGACTATAGCCCTGATATTTCCTATAAGCCTCAATTTTATAAGTTTGACCCTGGTTTCCTTTATGGTAACCTCTATTCCTTCCGGAACCTCGTTGACTATGGTAAGACTGTCTGTAACTCCCTTGAATTCGAGAGGTACTCGAAAAGACTGGTCCTCAACCCGCTGGGCCGTAACGTGAATCCAAAGGAAGGCGGCGCATACGATAGCGACGATCTTTGCCTTGTAATTCGACGTAAACGCACTTAAAAACCATTTAAGATTCAATTAGCATCTCACTTTTCTCTGTATACTGTGAGTTTCTGTCCGGGGAAAATGGTGGAGCGCTCGTCAAGCTCATTAAGAGATCTTATTCTCTCCACGGCCAATCCGTATTTTCTGGCTATGCTCCACAGGGTCTCACCTTTTGCCACGATATGACTGAAATGACTTTTTCCGGTATCGCCGCGTTGAGCGATCAGGGGCGGTGTTGACTCCATAAATTCAATAACCCCGCCGGCTATGGCATCGGCGATACGGCCGATTAAGTGATCTTCGCCCACAAGCCTTGCCTCTCTCGGATTAGAGAGGAACGCGGCCTCTACCAGTATCGAGGGCATGGCGATCGATCTTAAAACCACGAAATTCGCCTGTTTGACTCCTCTCATCGGTATCGAGCCGATATTACTCATCCTGGCCGCCACCCGCTCCGCCAATTGGGAACTCTTGTACATAATGTCGCTCTTGGTTAGATCGAAGAGTATACTCTGAACATCGTCCACCATCATTTCCCGCTCTTCACCCAATTCGAGCAGAAAGTTTTCTCTTTCCGCCACCCTCTGAGCGTTCTCATCGGTAGCCCCGCCCAGCGAAAGGAAATAAACTTCCGATCCCCTGGCTCTGCCGCTTGGATGAGCATTCAGATGAACGCTCACGAAACACTCCCCGCCATGGCTTCTCGCAATCTTGATCCTTCTGCCCAAACCAACGTCGTAATCACCTTTCCTGGTCATAACAGCCTTGAATCCCGGCCTGGAATCGATCCTGTCCGCAAGTAATCTCGAAATCCTCAAGACAACATCCTTTTCCTTGATTCCTGTTCTGGAACAGGCGCCGGGCTGACTGCCGCCATGACCAGGATCTATAATCACGATCCGGTTCCCGCTGGTAGCCACGCTTTTCGCTTTCTCATCCCTCATCTCCAGCTCACGCGCGGAAAAACTCTTATCCAGGTCGAAAACTATCCTGTGGGGATGGTTTTTGTACGGTTTCAAAGCGAAATGCCGGTAGGCGGTCTTTCCGGGAAGATCAAGTACCACCTGTGCGCCGGAGCTTAATCTGTTTACCCTGATCCTGATTATAACGTTATCTTTCACCGTAACCTGGGAAATTCCGGGGGAAAACCGGCTTCCCGGTATGTCAATAGCTATTCTGTGAGGATTTTCCAGTTCCCTGACCCGGTACCTGGATTCTGCGCTCATGTCTATGACCACCCTGGTATGGTCAGGAGCAGTCCAGTACCTTATATCCTTCACCTGCAGAGACTTTGCTTTTGAGACACCGGGAAACAATCCTATTGAAAAAGGAATTGTTATCAGTAGAGAAACAGTGATGAATACCATTATTCGATTACCATAGACCATGAAACCCCTCACAGAATAACTATTTCTATTGCTCCAAATCTTTGAGCGGCGAATGAAAATCGGTAAACCACCTGGATTCCGCAACCACCCGCGATTGAAGATCACCGGTCTCGAATTTTAAGTCTATTTATTAATTATGTGAGATACAAGAAAAATCGATAACGCAGCACAAAACCGGCGACCGGGGTCTAGTCAAAATAATAATCATCCGGAATGATGTAGTGAAGCGGATTTCTCGATACTCCTCTGAAAACAACCTCATAATGAAGGTGCGGACCGGTGGATAGACCCGTGTTCCCTACCAGCCCTATCACCTCATGCCTCTTTACCCGCTGTCCCCTCTTGACCAGGATCCTGGAAAGATGAGCGTACTTTGTCCTGAATCCGTTTCCGTGATTGACCTCGACCACCAGGCCGAAGCTGCCGTTCTTTTTGGCCGTCGTAACCATACCGTCAGCGGTGCAGTTGACCGGGGTACCGGTTCTCGCGCAGTAATCTATTCCTTTGTGCATTGCGACCCTGCCCGAGAAGGGATCCATCCTTCGGCCGAACCGGCTGGATAGAAATCCTCCCTTTAGAGGCCGGACAGAGGGAGTACAGTCCCTAACCTGTTGCTCTTTTTCAAGAACATCGATGATCTCCCTGTAACTTTCCAATTGAAGTCTTGACTGACGGACCAGGACATCCAGATCATTATGCATTGAGGAAAAAAGATATCCGGAACTGTCAGGCCGAGCCATATCGCGAGGTTCCGGCCCCCCGATGCCGACCCGCCATACATCCCTGGAAAGCGGATCCAGGCCGGCAAGGAGTCTGGCGCGGTTCTGAAGCTCAAAGTTGTTATCCATTCTGCCCTTGATATCGCTCATCCGGCTTTCGAAAACATCGAGTTTTCTTCTCAAAATCTTATTCTCGGCCTTTAATTCAGCCACTGAACGGCCTTCCCGCACGTAGCCCGCGTACCTCGTACCATAGACCAGTACGAACACCGCGGCCGCGCAAAAAACCACCATGGAGGAAAGGACCAGCAACTTGGGAATCCTGATTGATTTGACCCCCTGGTTTCCCCTTTTTACATATAAAAACGTAAAGTATTTATCCATAATGAATTATGTTCAAGGCTCAACTAAATATCATTTTCCAAAGAATCTACTTTCAAAATAACGGTCTGTCAATCAATTAATTCTGCAAGCCGTGTACCATTAAGAAAAAATTTTTTAGTATTCTGCCCGCGTCAAATAAAAAAACGAGCGGATGAAGTTCGCTCTTCCCCCGCCCGTTCTGATCTTTCGCTCTAAATAGACTATTCCTCAACATACCCTTCGAGGTACTTGCTTCGGGTTATGTGACGAAGCCTGTTGATAGCCTTCTCCTTGATCTGGCGTATACGTTCCCTGGTAAGATTCATTTTTCTTCCTATTTCCTCCAGGGTCAGGGGCTCCTCGCCATTTAAACCAAAGTACATCACCAGTATGTTTCTCTCCCGTTCGGTGAGTGTCTGCAGGGTCTTCTTCATATCATCGCTGAGAGAGTTCACGTATGTCATTTTATCCGCTGATTCCTGTTCCTCGTCTACCAGGTAATCAACCAGGGAATTTTCGTCGGGATCGTTATTAAAAGAAGCGTCCAGTGAAAGATGGCTGTTCGCTATCTTCATGGTATCCCTTACTTCCTCTACTGACAGATCAAGCTTTTTGGCGATCTCGTCGACTTCCGGGGTTCTACCCAGTTCCTGGTCGAGTTGCCGCGAGATCTTGCCTATCCGGTAAAGGGTCCCGGCCCTGTTAAGAGGCAGCCTTACTATTCTGGACTGTTCCGCCAGAGCCTGAAGCATAGCCTGCCTTATCCACCAGACTGCGTAGGAAATAAATTTGAATCCCCGTTTTTCGTCGAACCGGTGCGCGGCTTTTATTAAGCCCAGATTCCCCTCATTTATCAGATCCGCCAGGGAAAGCCCCTGGTTTACGTACTGCTTCGCAATAGAAACCACGAAGCGCAGGTTAGCCTTAACCAGGCTATGGAGAGCTTCCTCGCTGCCCTTCTTGATCCTCTTGGCCAGCCGCTTCTCGTCATCCCGGCTGAGAAGCGAGGTGTTGTTTATTTCCTTAAGATACAAATCGAGGCTTTTTTCACCCATATAATCCTTGTCCTTCATATACATTTTTAACTCTCCCGGTTATTAAATCATTCTTTTTCCCGAACAACACTGGCGATAAATCCCCCGCGCCTGTATTTTGAGAAACGCAGCTGGTATTTCACAACTCGCTTCAGAACTTCAAAAGGCTGATTGATTAATTCTTAAGGTGGGGCTAAATGATTTTGTCTTTCCGGCTCAACCTTTTCGATCTACAAAAATTAACTCCTGACACCATTTTCAGAGAAATTTTACACCAAATCTTAAAATTTGTCAAGCATCAATCTATAAGCATATTCACTCATTTTTATATCCTTCTTTCCTTACCTATTTTATACGCATTTTCCAACGACTGGTTCCAGACATATGGAATATTTTTGGTATAATTCACTCCCCACTTCTGTCATCTCCATTTCCGGAAGGCTCCCGAGGCGGGGTTTCCATAGAAGAATTCTTTTCACTCCTGATCTTTTCTATCTCTTTCTCCTTTACCCGTAAGTCCTCTTCAAGCTCCGATATCCTCTCTACGAATTTGCCGATCGTCTCGTCATCTGCGGTTTTATTTCCCCTGTGCCCTTCCACGGTGATCAAGTGGTAAAGCCTTCCACCCAACTCGGTCATACCCTTCTCGATCGACCTGTTTATTCCCGCTATCTCGATCTTCTTTTTACCGATCTTGGCCAGTTCATCTGTCTTTTCATATGCCGCTCCGTACCATTCAACAAGGTTTCCCTTCACTTTGTTCCATAGAGTATCCATGATTCCTCCTCTTTTATCTTGCGGACACCGATTATTTTCCTTGATATTTTAATAACACTCAACAATATAATCAAATATCCGAAACGTTATTTTTTGACTGGGAGCGTTTTTTGAATAATTCTGTTTTTTTCGTATCGGATACTCATTTTAAATATCACATATCTGACGAATTGGAAAGAATAAAAAAAAGATTATTCTTCAGATTTCTTGATGATATAAGGGGAGCTCGCGAACTTTATCTGCTGGGCGATATTTTCGATTTCTGGTTCGAATACAAAAGCTCCATCCCTTCATATTACTGGGAGGTCCTTTACCAACTGAGACTTCTGCAGGAAAGCGGCACGGAAATCCTGATAACCGGAGGAAACCATGATTACTGGCTTGGGCCGTTTATCAGCGATTTTATGGGCTTCAAAATACTAGACCCTCTGCAAACGCTCCGAATCCAGGGAAGAATGGTGACCTTGACTCACGGAGACATGCTCATGCCTGGAGATCTGGGCTACAAACTCCTTAAAAGGATTACCAGAAGCCGTTCTGTAATATCTCTTGCCAAGTTGATCCATCCCGATCTTCTCTACGCTTTCGCTGGATACTTCTCTTCCAAGAGCAAGGGGTTCACAGAGGGAAAGACAGCTTATTGGGCGGAGATAATGACAGACAGAGCGGAAAATTCACTTTTCAGATGGAATAATGACGCGTTTATCATGGGGCATATACACAAACCGGTATTTAAGCATTTCGGTAGACGCTTATTCGTAATTCTGGGAGACTGGGAAAAACACTTTTCCTACCTGCGGCTTGAAAACGGAAATTTTACTTCCGGATCCTATATCGAAGCTGGAAGCACGCTGATTGAAACCCGGTGACTGTTTCCCAGGTCATAATCGATGGGCATGAAGGCATAATCGAATCTCAACCTCTCGTAGACGACTCCCACCCCCATGGTGTATCCCTGGGAGTAGTAACCCCCCTTATAACCAAACCTCACCGAGAGCATCCTGTTATACCCGTATTCCATTCCCAGAAGAACCTTTTCATCCGTATCGTTGGAGAAGAGAAAATCGGAAGAAAAGATGACCTTGCCGTCCAGCCATTTCTCGTTCATCCGGTATGAAGCTCCCAACCTCGCCTGGAAAGGGGGATAGAACTTCTCCTCGATAAAACTGGCCTTCGGACCAAGATTGAGAATCGAAGCCGCCAGAGTCAGCCCCTCTATCCTGCTTCTGTGAAGTACTCCCAGATCCACCGCCCAGCCGGTGGCTGATTCAAAATCAATCTTTTCGTAAATCAGCTTGGCAGATATTCCCGCTGAAAGATCCGGCAGAATATCGGTACCATAACCAATTGAAGCGGCCAGATCGTAGGGACTGAACGTGCCGTCCGGAGCCGGATTGGGCTGATTTCCGTACCGTTCCATCTCACCGTAGTAAAGACCGGTAAAATTTAGGCCCAATGCTCCGCCGAAAATCTCATTGGTCAGATTGAACTGTTCAAACCTTATATCCATAAGCCACTCGGAGTGAGTGACATTCAGCTCAACATCCTTCATTCCGGCCAGACCGGCGGGATTGTAGTACATTCCGGTAGCATCGTCGGCTACCGCGCAGAAGGCCTCTCCCATTCCGGCGGCCCTGGCGCCGTTACCGAGTTTTAAGAAGACGAAGCCGCTGGATCCCGGCTCTCCCGCCATAAGGCCTTGTGCCGGAATCAGCGAGCATAAACCAAAGATAACAAGAATTAACCGGTTCATTTATCCTCCCGGGGTGTCACTATAAATTTAATCCTTCAGCCTTCCCTGTCAACTCATATAATCACTTAACATCTTTTTCATGAATTCACTTAATTCACCACGGCGAACTTTCTCGCTCCCGTCCATCGCTTTCCGCTTGACTTTACGTCGAGCCGGCAGATATAAACCCCGCCCGCCAGGCCGCTTAGATCCACCGCCTCATCGTAGGGCACCATGCTTCCGTCCGAGTAAATGTGTTCCGCATTAGATTCCAAGACCCTCTCGCCTTCGATATTCAGAATAGTTATCTTAACGCTGGCCGGTCCGAAGATCGAGATCCTCACATTCATAACTTCTTCGTAAACGGGATTTGGATAACATATGAATGAGTTTTCGTCTATTATCCCTTCCACCGCCGAGGTCTGAATCGACTTTTCCTGTCTGCCGCTTCCCCCCGGGTCGTGCCGGTAGCTGAACCACCCCCTTTCCGCCAGGAAAGGCCGGCCTGTGTTATGGATTGAAACAATGGAACCCGGCTCCGGCCCGGTCTCATAATCATAGCCTGCTTCCACAATACTTCCGCTTCCCACCGTAATTAACGTCAATTCTCCCTGGTGGCCGGGAAAAACCGCGGGAGTTTCAACACCGAATCCCGGGCCTGGAACTATCCAGTCCTGGCAAGCTCTTCCTCCGAACTCATAGGCATGAATATCCCCCGCGATATTAAAAAGGATCTCGCATTCGCCGTCGCCGTCGACATCGGATATAAGGGGCTGGGCGTAACTCTCGATACTCTCTTCCAGCTTCATCACCACCGGGTCCAATCTTACCGGCCATCCGTAAGCTAAAACCCCCATTCCGGTCAGTTGGTAAAGGTATTTCCTTCCTCTGAAGGCGGTATCGAGAACACCGTCGCCGTCGACATCTTCCAGGGATGGCGGCGAAATATCCTCAGCAGAGGCATAGACTGATATCCGTCCTGTGGAGGGGCTCCAGAATACCATGCCCTCGCCGGGTACCGGGATCACCATTTCATCGGAACCATCACCGTCCACATCTCCCGCTGACGGCTGGAGGATCAATCCGTCCGGAACATAAAACGGAAGTCTCCTGCTGCGGGTCATCGAAAAAGCACCGCTGGAAAAACCTCCTATAAAATGCAGATAGGCTGAACCTTCCGGGCCGTTCGCCGCAAAGAAAAAACCGTCTTTTAATTGACCTTGGCCATCTGCTACCAGGGCGGCCGCCGGATTAGAAAACAGTTTTCCCTCTACTTGCGCCCACCTCCAGATACCGTTCCCGATCACCCGGCCGTATCTAAATCCACCAGAGGAGTAGGCGATATTGATATATACGCTGTCTGAGGAATTGGATAGAAAGAGCAGCTCGGGCATTGTATCACTATCAGTCTCTATCATAACGGGAAGGGACACCATAGAATCTTCAAGAGCGAGAATGCCGGGCGTCTCATCTGAGTCAACCGGGTGAAAGGCCCCCTCAGCGTCCAGAGCGCATAGCGAGAAAGAATCGGAAATAAGGAATATCTCATGAACGAGGTCGCCGTCCACGTCGCCAAGGGCCGGAGGGCCTACCCAGCTCTCCTGCGGAAACTCGCCAATCAGCTCTACGCTCCCTGCCCAGATCTCACTTTCCGTTCCCCTTACCGCGTATACCAGGCCGGTGTCGGCGGCCAGCAAAATATCCACGCCGCCTGTCTGCCCGTTGAAGGGAACCGGAGAAATTCCGGTCACATCCCCTGCCAGCTCCGCTTCTACCCGGTTGGGAAAAGCCTCCAAAGAAAGTCTGAAGCTCATAATGGGACCTGAAGCGGAGATTTCCGATAAAACCACGCCTGAGGGAAAACCCGCGTTTGCCGATGAAGAAGGCAGAGTGTTCGGCCCGAACTCTTTCTTACCACCCTCCCTGAAAGAATCGAAGTAGCTGCCAAAGGCAAATCGCCCCCCCCCGCCGTCCAGGTCCTGGACTCCGTCCGCCTCCTCAAGATCCACCCCCTTGATTTCTGCCCTGTCGTTCGGATTTCCCCCTGAAATGATGGAATTCATAATTACTCTCTCATCCACGTGCCACACCATCAGCCCGCTTCCGGTCTTATACTTTCTGACCAGCCTTCCGTCCTTCTCGACCACTGTGTAGGGGTTGGTATCCTGTGTCATGTAGAAATCGAACTCAGCCCCCAGCAGGGTGTCCGGATTATGGGGGATCCCGTCATCTTCCAAATCACCAAAATCAAAGAATCCGTTAAAGTTACTGTCGTGAACCCTGTTTACGACCAGAAAATATTCCAGCGGGGAGATATCTATCCTCACCATCTGGGTATCGGCATAACCCTGAGCGTTTATGTCCCGCAGTCTTACCAAAGCTTCACCCTCCGTTTTTACCGCGTCGACCCACCCCATAAGATAACGGTTGAATGCGGACGGGAAAGCCGGAACATAACCCAGAACATTGTATAACCCGTAAGACATCAGGCCAAAATTACCGATACCCTGGGAGTCGGGAAAACCGCTTGGAGTTGAATCGTAGAGGGGAAGCATCCCCATCCGCTTACCGAACTGGTACGCATAGATTCCGAGCGACCCGAAAGCATAGTCATCCTGCGAAGAGTCCTCCGGGAGAACCAGGAGATTATCTATGTAGAAAACTCCTTCCGCAGTGCTGTCTCCGGTGGCCACTCCGGGAGTGGCCAGGGTGTCGGCCAGCGCTTCCTCTATTTCACCAGGATCCAGGAAACCAGACCATATCTGCTCAGGTGAGTCCCCGATTATATCCGTCTCCTCGCCGGGACCGGCATGAATCAGGGCGAAACTTTCAAACTTCGAGAAATCAATAGAGGAATCCGAAGCTTCCACGGCCTCGATCAGCATCTCCAGTACTTTCCAGTCCCAGTTTGCTTCATCCTTCCCATAGTAAGCCTGAGGTCTGCTGAGCTTCACTACTTCCCCGTAAAGCTCGAAATTCAGTCTGAACCTGCCGTTGGAAGCTCCCGAATAATACTCCTGAAGATGCCGCAGTTCGTTGTGAAAATATACAGAATCGTGAGGGGGGGAATCCTCGGAGCCGGGCCAGAAATCCAGGTCTTCGAAAGCAACCCTTAAGGCCAGGAGCATTACCGAATCAGGCGAAGCTGATTTTCCCTCCAAGAGCTTATGAACCGCGGACTCCTGGTAAAAACCAACCTTTTCTGAAGCGGGCCTCCTCCTGAAGGTTATGAATTTATCCTCTTCAGAGTAAGAATCCTGAAAAGATACCAAAAGTAAAAGAACTGCAAATATGGAGACAATCTTTGATCTCATATCAGAAGGATAATAAGCAAGAGATTTAATAATAACAAGGATAAGATAATGGGGAGGATGATTACTGAATGCCGCCCCTGTTCGACAATTTCTTTTCATCCTCCCCATTGGTCGACCTTCAGGGTAACAAAACCCTAATCGTGTCAGCTTCAATCAGGTGTTTTGTATCACAGGTTCGATTGGCAAGTCCGTGTTACCCTCTCTCTTCACGCTTGGGGGAACCGTCGACCTTTCTGACTCTACGTATATATCTGAACGGAGAGAGGCTGCCAGCCTCTTTCCGTCGGTTTTTCTTTCTTTACCTTCGACCGGTTCTGATCCTGCGGTCAACTCTGGCTCAGTGATGGAGATATGCGGTTCGCTGGCGGTAACAGCTTGGCTTTCAGAGCTTTCGTTATCATTGTAGTCAACCGCGAGCACCAGGTACAGGGATCTACCTTCTTTCGCGGAATTCTCATACCTGAAGCAGTACTGGTAGGGATCCGGGGCTTTTCTGGAGGCAGTTCCGATCCTGATCAGATCGGATTCGGAACCGCTGGTCCTGTAAATATTATAACCCCTGACATCGCTCTCAGGGTTGGGCGCCCAGAATATGAAAACAGCTCCACCCCTTTTCTCGGCGTATACCTCTGAAGGCGCGGATGGAGCACGGGTATTCTTAGCCGGTCCGCATGGATTCACCGCTGATACCTCATCTTCACAAGATATGAATATCGAAACTAAAAGCATCAATACCGAACCAACCAAGATCAACCTTATTTCATTCATATTCTTCATTACATTTATCGTTAACCGCAACACTCGTGCCATCCGCGGATTATTTTATAAAGATCAGTATAATTGCTGGCTGTGTTTTTTAAGTCATTGTCATACATAATGATATAAAATAGGACAATCGGAAGGAAGTTAAGCGTTTCCTGAGATGTCACCGGGAACTTACAACAAGGTTGTCGTCTCTATTCAACACTGGCGTCCTAAATATTGGACAATGGAATCGCGTCAGTAATAACTGGAAGGTAAATAATTCCGCCGCTTATGATGCAGAGGTACAGGCTGCAAGCACCGGAGGGGATGTCCATACTTGCATTTCACCTATGGATCTCGCCATTCCAATAGGTAACCCGTACCTCCGCATTAGAAAAATACGATTAATTGATTTAAAATGTCAAGGGTTAATAAAGAATCGAATCAAAGATTAAAATCGTGCATAGTCAAAGAATATGAAGATCCGGCAAGAAAACTGAACGCGGTAAAAGCTGGAGACCCCACCTTAAACTATTTTTAAACATTCACCGAGTTTCAGATCTCTTGCCGGATCCAAGGGTGAAACAAACCGAGCCGGAATTTTCAGTCTGCCATCCGACCTATTATCCCGCAAGCCGCGTGCCAGGCGGCGGACCATGGCGTGGCCGGGCGTGCCTCTCTATTCTACTATGATACAACAAGTTACAAGCAAGATAATTCAGGAGTCGAGAAAACGACCTCTATCAACGGAAAGGTTATATAAAATAGCTTAACACTTACCGCGACCAGCGTGTAACAGATTTTAATCACGGCACTTAAAACGGTTAAGTTTTTTTATTTTCCTATAAATATATACTTTACTCCAGTCTTTTTACCGCCGACAAAACGAGCAAAGAACCGATTTTTTTTATGAATTTGGAAAAAACAATCAAATAGGAGTGGAGAGCGGTTCTAACTTCCCTTGGTGATACCGTACTTACGTATCTTGTTGAGCAGAGTGGGATAGCTGATACTTAGCGATCGGGATACAGCTTTTCTGTTCCAGGAATTACGCTTCAGTGATTCAGCGATGACTCTCCTCTCGAGAGCTTCTATCTTTTCTGGAAGGGTCGATGCGTCAGTATCTTCCGATTGGCTCTTGACTGAAGCTGTAACCGACGAACCGAATACCAGATGGGCTGAAGTAACGGGAGAATTCGCGTTAACCAGGATGATCGCCCTTTTTATGACTTTTTCAAGCTGCCTCACGTTACCGGGCCAGTCATAGGACAATAGTTTTTCGTAGGCTTCCGCCGAAATTCCCATCACGTTCTTTTTCATTTTCCTCGAATGCTGCCTGGTATAATGATCGGCCAGCAATCTTATATCATCGGGCCTCTCTCTCAGAGGAGGAATGGTAAGGGGAAAATCGTTTATCCGGTAGTAGAAATCCTCCAGCATCTTGCCCTGTTTGCAAAGGGTAAGAAGATCCACCTTGGAAGCGAATATAAGCCTGACATCTATCTCCTTCATGGAATTGCTGCCCACCTGCCTCACCAGGCTGGTGTCCAGGAATTGGAGAAGCTTGCCCTGAAGTGAAAGAGGCATCTTACCGATCTCATCGAGAAAGGCGGTTCCGCCTTCCGCTTCCACCAGCAACCCCTGTTTGTTGACCACGGCACCGGTAAAAGCGCCCTTCACATGGCCGAACAACTCACTCTCCAGAATATTCTCCGGAAGAGCGGCACAATTTACGTGCACGAACTTACCAAAACGCCTGGGACTTAACTTGTGAACCGCTTTGGCGACAAGTCCCTTGCCTGTTCCGGTTTCTCCCATGAGAAGAACAGTCGAATCCGTGGAAGCGACTTTCTGAGCGAGGTTACACAGATTCAGCATCTTATCATCACGGGTGATCATACTTTCGAATCCGGTCGCTGTCTTCTCACCGTTTTTAGCCCCTGCATAACCTCCGCATATTATTCCTTTAATTAGAAAACTTATGAAGCCCGCATAGGTGGAGACCACATCGTATATGGAACCCAGTCTGGGAACCTCGGCGCCTCCATTTTCAGACTGGAAGAACAGAAGCCCCGTAGCCTTACCATCTTTTACCAGCGGGTGAAAATAAACCGGAGCGTTTCCACCCGGTAATACCTCTCTCACGCCGGCCATTCTTCTATCGCTGTCCACATCGGTAACCAGGCTTTCTTCCGATATCTCCTCATCTGCACTGCTTCTGAACCAGTTTGTTATTTTAACCGTGGCGTTATCGCTGACTCCCCGCCTCGCCAGAACCAGGGGGTTTTCATCCTTGGAGCCGTTTCCATAAATGGAGACGAATCCGTGGTGAGCCTCCAGCTTGATCATCAGGTCGTTGAGAATATAATCGAGGTATCCACTAAGATTTGAGTCGCCGGCCAGAAGGTTGGAGAAATTCTCCGGCAGGCTGAATTCCGCCTTCGGCGGATTGGAAGGTTTTATTACATCGCGCTCGATCTTTTTCCTGAATCTCTTCAGGCGCCTTATAAAATTCCGGTCCCCCATCTCACCGGCTATATGAGATGCCTCGTAAACATGGAGGAGGCTCTCGTCTACATTATCCAGAGCGTGGTATACCTTGGCCAGCTCGAAATGGCATAGAGCCGCCTGTTCGAATTCCTCGGTCCTTTCGAAATAGGAAAGCGATTCTTTGATAAGCTTGCGGGCTGTTACCAGCGATTTTCTTCCACCCTTCCCGTGCATGTGCTTGCCCAGGTAATACCCCGACCTGTGAGCTTCATGGGGGTTGTTGACGGCCAGGAAGATCCTGATACTTGAATTAATATATTTCTTGGTCTTCTCGTGGTCCCCCAGCATGGCGTAAGCTTTTCCCATAGTGCGCTCTATAAAACCTATCTCGTGGACCTCTTCACAGTTATTGGCGATTTCCAGGGCCTTTCTGCCTATTGAGATGACCCTCTCCGGATTTCTAAGGGCCAGGTGAGCTGACATCTTCCTTCTGAGGGTTTCGGCTACGATATCGCTTTCCGGCAATATCTCTTCCGCCTTTAATACCGCTTTGCCATAGTTTTCAAGAGCTCCTTCGTAATCACCCCGGGCGAACATGTAGTCGCCTAGAAATTCGTCCGATAGAGCGATCTCTCTCTTATACCCATTCTTTTCAGCTTTGACTCTACCTTCCAGAAGATGTTTCTCGGCCAGCAGCAGATGCCCGGTTCTGGTCTCCTTAACCCCAAGCATCAGTGTCGCCCTGGTATATTTTAGATCGTCACCGATCCTCTTGGCCATCTCCCTGACCCTGGTGAAGGCGGTCTCAGCTTCAGCGAAATCCCTGTTTTTCAGATGGACTATTCCCAGATTGAGCCTTACCCTCACCTCGTGACGGGATAAGCCGGTCTCTTCACATATCTCAAGGGCCCTGCTCAAAAACTGAAGAGCCCTTCCCCACCTGCAGGCGTTCTTGTGAAAAAGTCCCAGGTTATTAAGTACGTACGACTCTCCCACTACATCATTTATTCTTCTGTAGGATGAAAGCGCGTCGAGGAAGAACTGCTCGGCCTTTTCAGGTTTTCCCATTCTGGAATAGCAGTTGGCGATGAGAAGCTGCGTGTGAGCTACTTCTCTGTGCGCATCACTTATCCTGAGAACCTTGTAAGCCTCGCATCCCTCTCTGAGCGCTTCTTTTATCTTTCCCTTTTCGTAATATATTATTCCACGCCTGCAGGATATGATCCCTTCAGATATTTCGTCATCCTCAGCGCGGTTGAGTTTGGCGTCCTCCAGAAAGGCCATGGCCTGATTAAGCATACCTTTTTTACGATAACAATCACTTATCTTTCGGTATATTCTGACCAGGTCCCCGGAACCTGAGGTTACGCTTTTCTGAAGAGCCGCTGTATAATATTCCAGCGCCACGGAATAATTCTCGGTTGCCAGGTGCATATCCCCCAGCTCTTCAATCGACTCCGTGGCCTTGAAATCTCTTTCGGGATGTTCTTTCCCGTATTTAAAGTTGTCGTTTCCCGTGGGGTCTTCCGGCATCGGTTTCTCCAAGTTAGAAAAATTAGCTTTTTCGGCGATTACCTATTCAAGCCTGAATTTACCACCGGCATAATGGACCGACCCGGATTCCGGTCTGCAGTGATCAAGGATCCTGCGCTCATCGGCTGGTTCACTATCCCGGTCCCTGCCGTTCGCGTAATCGTCAGCGTCCCCTCCCAAAAGTGCATGCCCCCCGGCCTCTCCATCGATTTCGAACCTATTCAACGATCTAGCAGAAATACTGTAGATATAGCTCCATACTGAATTGATTCGGTCGGGATTCAAGAGTGGGGAGGATGACACTGAAGAAGAGATAAAAATAACCGCCAGAAGAACGATCAGTGTAACTTTAGCTTTCATACTCCTTCTCCTTTTTGAAGCCCATGCTTCAAAACGCCCAGCAAACCCAGTCATCCTCTTCAAATCTAACACCAATCAGTCCCCGGGTCAAATGAATTAGTGAGCTATTATCTAAAAACACAGCAGCTTAACAGATTTATCGGAATTTTTAAGAAATCCCATCCCCGCCTTCACCTTTTTCATTCTTGTCGTCTTTATCCTTTTCATTCCTTCTATAATCGATTTCATGTTTTTCCAGTTTTTTGTAGAGATTACTCCTCTGCATTCCGAGACTTCTAGCCGTTTGCGATATATTCCATTGGTTCTTTTCCAGCTTTCTTATCAGGAATTCTTTCTCTGTAAGGTCTTTGAACCTTCCATAGTCATCCACACTGAAAGGATCCATCCCCGTTTCCTCCTTAACGCCTCCACCCAGGTCTGGAAGATCTGATTCGTCGATGATCTCGTCCCGGGTGAGGATGCACAACCTCTCTATCAGATTTCTTAGTTCTCGGATGTTCCCGGGCCACCTGTATTTCATAAGGGTCTTAACCGCCCTGTCTGAGAGCTCCTTCTTCCTCACTCCCAGCTCCTCGGATACCTGCTGGAGAAAAAAACGTGAGAGGATTGGAATATCGGACTTTCTCTCTCTAAGCGGAGGAACTTCTATAGGAACCACGTTCAACCTGAAAAAAAGGTCTTTCCTGAACTTGCCTTCCTCCACTTCGGTGACAAGATCCTTGTTTGAAGCCGCAATCACCCGGACATCGACCCTGATAGGCTCACCCCCCCCCACCCTCTCAAAAACAGATTCCTGAAGAACACGCAGGACCTTGGCCTGGGCAGACACACTCATGTCTCCCACCTCATCCAGAAAAAGAGTCCCTTCGTCCGCCAGTTCGAACTTACCCGTCCTGCGGGAAGTCGCTCCGGTGAAAGATCCTTTCTCATGGCCGAACAACTCGCTCTCGATCAGGTCCTCCGGAATAGCGGCGCAATTAACCTCTACGAAAGATTCCAGGCTCCTGGAGCTCAGCTCATGTATTCTCCTCGCAACCAGCTCCTTGCCGGTACCGTTCTCTCCGGTTATCAGGACCCTGGCGCCTGTGGGAGCCACCTGCTCCACAGTCTCTAGAATCCGCTTTATGGATGGGTGCTCGCCTATAATATCTGTTTTGCCGACGACCCTCTTTTTAAGTTGAAGGTTCTGGCGGGCCAGCCTGCCGTGCTGAATGCCGTTTCTTACCGTCAGCAGGACCCTTTCCAGATCTATGGGTTTCTCGATGAAATCAAAGGCTCCCAGTTTGGTGGCCTCTACCGCGGTTTCCACTGTGCCGTGCCCGGAAATTATAACCACTGGAAGCGCCGGGTTAAGGCTCTTTATCCTCTTTAGGACCTCTATTCCGTCCATTCCCGGCATCTTTATATCTAGAAGCACGATATCGACGATCTCCTGTCCTATAAGTCCCAGAGCTGTCTTGCCATCCGGCGCCGTCAGCGTCTGGTACTTTTCGTATGACAGGAGTTTCTCCAACGAGTTCCTGATACTTTTCTCATCGTCTACTATCAGGACTTTCCTACCCATGACTGATGAACCTCCCCGGAATTTCTCCTCCGCGCATCAGAACTCCCCATCTCAGATCTCTCGGAGTGACCATGGTCGAATCCGCTCCCAGAAGATCAAGCAGGGTTTCCAGCATCAATATACCCGGCATGAGTAGCCCGGCCCTCTGAGGCGGTACGGGAATATTCCTTGCTCTTCCCATGCAAAGTGCTTCTGCGATCCTCCTTTTCACCAGGCCGATCTGCTCGCCGCTGATTCTTAGGCCGTCTATGGGGATTTCCTTCCTGAACATGAAATTCAGAATTACTGCCATGCTTACCGCCGTGCCTCCCGTGGCGATAATAGAGTCTGCGGCTTCAAACGGCAAGGAAGAAAGTTTTTTCATTCGAGATAGTATCGATGGATGCTTATCCTCGAGTGAGCGTAAGAAATTTCTTCTCATGAATCTGAATTCCGCCCATCCCCGGCCCCGGGAGCATATATCGCGGACACCATGTGTTCCCAAAGGGATCTCAACGTAATCTTCGAATGAATAATCCGCTCCCCAGGCGACCTCTGTACTTGTCCCTCCCAGATCGACTACGCATCTTTCTTGTCCATTACCTGACCCGGAAGTGGCCCCCTCAAACCCCAGGGCCGCTTCTCCCATCTCTGAAAGTATTTTCAACGGAAGAGAAAAACTGCCGCGGATCGAAGATATGGCCTGGCGGGAGTTCCCCGCCTTTCTGAAGGTGTTAGTCCCCACCAGTACAGGTTCCCTGCAGCCTCTTTCCTCCGCCGATTCCACCAGCTCGCTCAGCAGCCTCATCGCCTTCTGGAGAGATTCCCCGCCGATATGCCCTCCCCCTGTCACCTCGTCACCCCAACCCACGTATCTTAAATCCTCGAAAAAGGGTTCGACCGACCAGCGCTCCCCTTCTGGATTTATCTCGGCCAGCAACAACCTGAAATAACTGCTTCCCAGATCCATACAACCGGCAATTCTCTTTTTACCACTGGACAAAATCGCTCTTTCCTTTATCTTTTGGTTCGAAGGAGACAGTTTTGAAAAAAGTCAGCATAAAGAACCTTTCCACTCGGGAAATCTCTTCTATCATAGAAAGATCGGGTGAAAAACGCCATAGAAAAGCCCAGCTTCTAAACTGGCTCTACAAAAAGTGCGTGTATGACTTTGAAGAGATGACCAATATTTCCAAGGCTTTCAGAAAGAAGCTGTCAGAATCTTATTACCTGTCCAGACTGGGCTCCGCGGGAGTTTCCGTATCCCGGGAAGATGGAAGTTCCAAATTCCTCCTGGAATGCTCTGACGGCCTGCTGATAGAAGCCGTACTGATGGAATTCGAAAAACACCAGACCATCTGTATCTCAAGCCAGATAGGCTGTTCCCTGGGCTGTGCGTTCTGCAGAACCGGAAAGGTCGGGTTCAAGAGAGACCTCGGCTGCGACGAAATCCTGGATCAGGTGATATTTTTCAAAAAGGGCTATCTACCTCCACGAAGAAGATTCAATATAGTATTTATGGGAATGGGTGAACCTTTCCTTAACAGGGCGAACGTATACAGGGCTGTCGAGATACTCAACCATGAAGCGGCTTTCGGGCTGGGTGAAAAGCGGATCACTATAAGCACTATTGGATTCCCCGGCGTGATAGACGAAGCTGCGAAGTCCGATCTCAAATTCGGTCTCGCTGTCTCACTCAGCGCCACAACCGACCGGATCAGGAAGAAACTGATGCCCGGGGCCGCCGGTATCAGGGAAACCCTTTCATCCTCGGCCCGTTTCGCTGTTTCCAAGGGAACCAGGACAACCCTTGAATACGTTATCCTCGAGGGAATAAACGACAGCGATAAAGACGCCCGGAGGCTATCCGATCTTACCGCTGGCAGACCCTTTAAGATTAACATCATACCATTTAATCCCTGGAAAGGCTGTCCTCTGAAAAGGCCTTCAGAAAAGAGATTGGAAAGATTCGTTGAACTCCTTCTGCCCAAAGCCCCTGCCGTTACTGTAAGAAGAAGCAGAGGAGAAGACATAGGCGCGGCATGCGGACAGCTTGGATACGGCGAATCTTGAAATTCAAAGTGCCTGGGAGAAAATAATCAGCGGACCATCAGCATCTTGCCTGTCTTCACCACTTCATCGGCCCTTATCCTGTAAAAATAGATGCCGCTTCCGGCTTCATCGCCTTTGAAAGTCTCTCCGCTCCACCGGACCTCCAGAACACTGCCTGTGAGCCTGCCGCTGAAAATCGTATTGACCAGTCTGCCGGAAACATCATAAACAACGATATCAATCATGGGATTCCTTCGATAGAATCCCTCATCGAACACGGCCCGTATGGTCGTGGTGGGATTAAAAGGATTGGGATAGCTCGTCGCCCGGAACGTTTCGCTCAAGGCGAACTGGTTCTTTTCCGGTTCATCGAAATGTTCCTTTCCGATAAGTGTGACCAGGAACTCCTCTAATCCGTTTACCATGCCGGGAAGTGGGATTTGCTGATTTTCTATTCCACCCGAATAGTTCGAAAGCTCTCCCCCGAACAGATATCTGAAATCCTCCGCGAAGATCTCGACAGGATTGTTACAGTGGCAGGCGGTGAATCCATAATCGGAATCACCGAGAATGCCTCTGATTCCGAGATACTCGTCCCATTTCTTCTGATCCTCCAGGGGAAGGTATTTATTCTGAACGCAATGGCCCAGTTCATGGGTCACCAGATAAGCACTTACGTCCGCGCGGGGACTGAAAACTCCCGGAGAAATAAAAATTCTTTCTCCACAGGCGCTGCTAAACATAAGCCCCCTTCTTGGATATGGAAGCAGATAGACCTTTACGTATATTTCAACAGCGGCTTCTTTGAGGTCGACCTCTCTGAGCGCGCGCAAAACATCCTCTGCTTCATGGGGATGAAACGCGCCATCCCCCTTGCTTATTATATCGGGGTCGTTTATATCCTCAATCATCTTATAGCTCAGCCCCTCATCAACCCTGAAGATGAGTGAGCCGTCAGAGCTTCTTTCTGTCATGCCGCTGATTATCTCTTCGGCGGTGTAAAGGTCCACATTGATACCATTTTCCAGACTGTAGCTGCGGGAAATTCCCAAGACCTCTTCGGAAGCGCTCAGGAAGACCAGAAAGGCCAACGCGAATATTATTAGTGTTAACTTATTCTTATACAATAAGTTCAAGAAACAACCCTCTCCTGAACCAAAAATCCTTTTGCCATTCACCAACCCAGCCCTGATTATCTTAAATACTTTAACTGCAACTGACATACCCTACTTCCGGCGGGAAGCGCGAAGACTGAAGAAACCTTGACCCGACTTAGGCGGCATTTTACTTTTTAGCTTGGTAATTCTATTAATTACAATAGTTTATTATGACCATAATCTGGCTGTCCGACGGGATCCTCTATTCGAATAAGTGCGGGATCATTCCTATGCCGGCAGATTCTTCAAAAAAAAAGGGGTATTTTTCCCCGCAAAGCAGGGTTACTTTATATTAATTATCATCTTAATATCTTGTAATATAACTACTTATCAATAATTGTCTTCCGCCGGGTAATTTTCCCCAAATCTCTGGAAATCCTCTGTTACCGCTGCAGACGGGCAAATTTCGCGGTGAGTAGAAACAGCCTGAATCAAGCTTGAAATATCTGCTTTTTGAACTGATAAAAATTGGTCAGAATCTGCTTCCGGAGAGAAAATAAAACCCGCCGTTTCCATGACGGTCTCCGGCTAGCTCCAGCACGATGATATCCTGTATCGGCGATATGATCTCTATCCCGGCACCATAGGTCGAACGGAACAGGGATGGCTTGAAATATTCGAAGCTGCTGGCAAGCGCGCCTGAATCGACGAAAGCTATAAGGTTGATCCTTAGATCGTAGGAGCCGATCTTTGGAATCCTGTAAACCCTGGGCCCGAAGACCATCTTCCTCCACTGAACGGTACCCAAAAACCGCGATGTTCCTCTCTCTCTTCCAGAGTAACCCCTGAGTTCAGATTCCCCCCCTATACCCATTTCGAAAAAGGCGGGAAGGTCCCCTCCCCTGTTGTCGATATCGGCCGAGAGGACTAAAGTGCCAAGCTTACCGAAAGATATATAGTTACGGTGCAGAAACTGGAAGAAAGTGTACCGCTGGCTTAATCCATTGACAGAGAGAACGTGATTCAAATATATCCTGTCATAGAATCCTCCAGTCGGCACCAGCCTGGTATTACGGCTGTCGAAGGAAAGTGATAGCCCGGTCGAGACGATATTCTGCCTGAAAAAGATTCCCGCGGGATCATTGAAGTTTCCCGGTATGGAGAGCCTGGAATGTCTGTCTTCCATATTAATTGTGGTTGAAAGCCAGACCTGCCTTACCAGACTCCTGTTCAGGGGTATTCCGTAAAGGACTCTGAAGCCGCTGCGGGACTTGATAAAATCACTGGTCTGCGGTTCCTCCAGCCTCCGGTAGTTGAAAAAACCTACATCCAGAGTCATCCTTCTACCCAAAAACCAGGGAACATACCATGAAGCTCCTCCGCCGTGCTCGATATCCCTGCGCTTCTTGAAGCTCAGCGATATCTCCTCTCCAAGACCCCGGAAGTTCTTCACCTTCCATCTCAATCCGTAGCTTATCCCCTCTTCAAAGTCATAATCGAGAGTGGGATAAGGGTATTTCATGAAAAGGTTCGGCCTCTCCTCCACTTCCACTCTGATGATGCAACTTTCCCTGCCCCTCGGCTCCACCTTTACTTCCACTCTGGAAAAATATCCCATTCCATACAGATAGGCGGAATCTCTCTCCAGGACGGGAGGTTTCAAAATGCCTCCCTGCTTGGAGGCCATTTCCCTTATTATGGTACGGCGTCCGGTCTTGTCGTTTCCCGAAACTATTACCGTATCGATAGATCGGCCTTCGAAATCGCTGAACCTGCTCTGTTCATCCCCCGCCGCACAGGCGACCTCTCCGGGCAGGCAGATACTGGCCATCGCTGAAACGGAAGTATTTCCGGACCCTGATCCGGTATTTCGAGCCTCTTTGCCTTCATCCTCGACCGCTTCGTTCGAATGGGCTCCGGAGACCGGTAGATCAAATGACCGCGGAAGTGAGTGTGATACACCCGGGACGACGGTGATAAAGAACAGCGGTACTAATAAAACTGAAAGCATGAAATTGCATCGGACCGGTTCCATATTATTCCTCATCAGGTGACTATATAAAATAATATGGAACCGGCCGGCTGTAAAGGGCGCTGTCTTCTATTCCGCGTCAGTACCTTCGAGGTGCCGGACCGGAGAAAGGCTGCCCGCCTTGGAAAGAAGAAAGGCCCCCACCCCGATAAGAAGGGCTATGAAGGCTATGAAGTTCCTGAGTACCCCGAACATAACCCTGAGAGGGCTGATGAATGGGAATATGTGAAGGCCGGCGCTTATGATCCCAAAGACAGCCAGCAGGAACAGCCCGACCAACCCGTAGACATATATCGAATCGGTTCCGAATTTCAATTTTTTGCATATCGCTTTTCCAAGAGCGTAGGCCGCCACATAATAACCTACCAGCAGAAAAACCAGGTAGGTGATGACCAGAAGTATCGAGATAGGAATACCGATAATCGTTATTCCTATTATGACCGCGACCAGAATTATCAGGGCGGAACCGAAGAAAACCACCAGGGCGCCAACGCCCAGCGACTTGAGAAACGAAGCCGCAGCGAATTTCCCCGCCCTGTCGATCCTTTCCGGAATGAAATAAAGGACCAGAAGCAGTATGAGAAGGCCGATCAAGAAGAAAGCCAATCTTGAAAGAAGCTTAAAGATACCTCTTCCAAACGGCGGGAAGAGGCCCGAAACAGGGATGACCTTCCCTCCGCCAACGTTGACTGTCTGCCCTCTAACGCTGGCCCCATCCTCCCTGCAGAGCTCACCCAGGACGCAGATCACGTCGCCGTTGACCGACGCTCCGGATCTCAGGCACACGTCTCCGAGAATCGAGACCACGTCTCCCCTTACCTTACCATCCACCTTGACTCCGCCGAGAATTGATACGACATCCCCCTGCACCAGCTCAGAATCCTTGACATGGATACTCTCGAATATCTTCACATAATCCTTGTTTATGACATTTTCGAACCTTTTTCCGTCATCTATCTCTATTCCGAACTCGATTGAATCTGGTATAGATTTCATCCCTTTTTCAACCAGGGATTTAAGTCCTTTTTTGTCAAGGATGTAAGCGTCCTTCTCATCCCCGGACTCGACCTTTATCCCGTCATCCGATATGGAGATCTTGACAGATTTGCTTTCCTTTTCCTTCTTATTTTGGTCTTTCTCTTCTTCATCTGTCTCGACAGAATCCTGCTCAATACTCACACTTAGTGAGACCACCGGAGCGATTGCTTCGGATTCATGCCGCGTGCTTCCGTTGAAGTTGACAAAAACCGCTGAAATCAATGTGATCAGGATTCTGAGCGCTAAGCTGCTAAATAGAGCGGACATTTGATTCTCCTTTCCTCCAGGAGGAACGCGACACTCTGGCCACTACAAATAAAATTATCAGAGTTAAAAGAAGTATTCCCATCAGATAAAAGTATGGTATCTCATCTCCCAGCTGCTGAAACTTTCGAAGCAGAAGCCTGGCCGCCAGTATAAATTCTGGGTCTGATTTGAAATAGTTTGCTATCGTGGCGATCAGCTTGTCGGCTTCCACCAAGAGGATCGAGATCGAACCGATCAGCGCAAAAACCCTCTCTGCGGCTCCGATAGTAAAAGTCAATATGGGCCTGAAAACATACATGAACACCGCGAAAACAGCGGCCAGTGATGCGGTGACCTTCACATACCCCGGCAGCATGCTCCATTTCCAGCTCAGGGCGACGAAGAACCTTCCCAGGGCGCTCTTTCTGTATTTGCCGGTACTTACATGGGCCATGACTCTGTCGTTAAACCGGTCCGGAGGCTCGAAGCGCTCCAGATCTTCAAGAGCGGAGAATACGCTTCGGAAACTCTCTTCAAAAGACCCGCATTCTTCGCACTCGGCCAGGTGGGATTCAAAAGCGGCCCTCTGCGCGCCCTCCAGTTCTCCATCGCGGTATTTCTGAACCAGCAGTCTGAAAAGATGGCAGTCCATGTCGAGTTACTCCCTTATCGAAATATCCCCGCTTGACGTTTCGATAAATACCTTTGATTTACCTTCTCTTACAATACCCACTATATCGTTTCTGGATACCTTCGAAACCTTTATAGGTAAATCTATGTCTATATGCCCGGTGGTGGTGGTAGCCTTTAGAATAAATCCCGACTCGAGTTTTTTCTTGAAATGCAGCTCCACCATTCCGTTGGAAGTACCCAGGTTATAATCAGTCTCGGATTCTAAGGGAACCGCCACCACACTGATATCACCGCTTGCCGTAAACACGTTCACAGATCCCGCTATGCCGGCGAAATCTATTGAACCGCTGGTTCCCTTTACGGCGGCGTCACCCTTCACGTTCTCCGCGTGAATGTCGCTGGAAACTGTTTTTAGATCGATATTACCATTGATGTTTTTCAGATCTATGTCTCCCGACGTAATCGATATTATGGCGTCTCCATCAACGTCAACTGCGGTTATGTCACCACTCGCCGAAGCGATTATAAGACCCGCCGTATTCTTCACATCCACGTCACCGCTGGCCACGTTGACCTTGAGAAAACCTTTTACGTTCTCCGCGTCGATATCCCCGCTGGCCGTCGATATCTCGGCATCACTCATGATATCAGAAATGTCAACGTCACCGCTGGCAGTCACCAGGGAAATTTTCAGCGATTCGGGAATCATTATAGTGAGATCCATACTGAGGTCCGGCCCCCTCTTGAAGATCATCTTAAGGATACTGATGTCCTTGTTGAAACTCTCCGGATACTTGGTCTCGAGTTTAATAAAATCGTCTCCCCTGGTCACCTCGAGTCCCATCTCACCGGCCAGCTCTCTGGCTCTTTCCTCATCCTCGGCCTTGACGGTCTTGAGTATCTCCACCGAGATCTTTCGCTCGTCTCCGCCGGATGTCACTACCATATCACCCTGGCTTCCGATGACCTGCAGCAATTCGGCGCTCTCAACGGGGATTTCCAATTTCTCCGTCTTCTCATAACGGTAATCCGCCAGGGGCGCGCCTGAAAAGAGCACGGTCAGGACCAGGAAAACAGCTGCCGATATTCCGCTCTCTCTTATAAATCCGTATCTCATGATAATCTCCCTTTCAGTTTGACAAACCGTGTTTACCAAAATATTCCACTATCATCTTCCTGGCTCTGTGTATTCTCGCCTTGACCGTACCAAGAGGAATTCCCAGCATCTCTGATATCTGTTCATAGGTAAGATGCTCCTGATGCCTCAGGATAACGATGATCCTGTACTTTTCCGGAAGCGCGCTTATAGATTCTTCCAGGTACTGCATCTTTTCCTTCAGCTCCAGTTTCCTCTCAGGCCCGATCGTATCCGATTCGAACTGACGGGACATCTGGCCGTCCCTGCCCTCCACGGGCTGATCGATCGAATAGATCGTTCTCTTGGTCTTACGTAAAAAATCGATGCAAAGATTCGAAGTAATCCTGAAAAGCCAGCTGGAAAAGGGAAATGACGGGTTATACCTGTCAAGCATGTTGAAAACCCGGATAAAAACATCCTGGGCGATATCCTCTGCGTCGTCCCTGTTTTTGACCATTCTGAGGCAGATACTGAAGACCGGCCCCCTGTATTTATTGAGGAGTTTCTCAAAGCTCTTTTCATCCCCTTTCAGGCATCTGCGAATTAGTTCCGAATCTTCTTTTCTCAACGTTACACCTGCATTACGAAATGACGGCTAGAAATGTTTCGACAAAAACCGGCCAGGGAAAGAATAGCAGGATATATGTCGGTCTGCAAATATGAATCTCGCTCTGCATTTCGTTCACGCTCGAGCCCGGAAACATCCCCGGGGCAGAAGACAAAAAACGGGTCAGCGGCACGCATTTTATTTTCTTGACAGCCAATTAAGCCAAAATTAGACTGGTCGTTAATAGATGTCTTCGGTTCGAATCGAAAGTTATCCTCAAACCGGTGAAAGGCGGCCTTATGAGTTCCATAGAGAGTGTTTTCGCCAGGGAAGTACTTGACTCCAGGGGGAATCCCACAGTCGAGGTGGAAGCTCTTCTAGCCTGTGGAGCCTACGGAAGAGTCATAATCCCTTCCGGGGCCTCCACCGGAGAACATGAAGCGGTGGAACTGAGGGACGGCGATCCTGAAAGATATAACGGAAAAGGCGTGCTCGAGGCCGTCAAAAACGTGAACGAGGTTATTTTTCCGGAGATCGTCGGACTGGACGCTCTCGACCAGATATATATAGACAGCCTTCTCTGCCAGCTGGACCCCACCGGCAACAAGGCGGAACTCGGAGCTAACGCCATACTGGGTGTTTCGCTGGCAGTCGCATATGCCGCGGCCGAATTTCTGCAACTGGATCTCTTCGAGTATATCGGAGGGGTCAATTCCAGGACTCTTCCCGTACCGATGATGAACGTCCTTAACGGGGGCAAACATGCTGACAATAATGTGGACATCCAGGAGTTCATGATAGTACCGGTCGGAGCATGTTCGATTCACGAAGCGGTAAGATACGGAGCGGAGACATTTCACTCCCTGAAGAAGATCCTTTCCGATAATGGATACTCGACCGCGGTGGGTGACGAGGGCGGATTCGCTCCCAACCTGGAATCAAACGCCCAGGCTCTTGATATGATAGTAATGGCAATCGAGAAGGCCGGCTACAGACCAAAAGATGATATAGCTCTGGCTTTGGATGCTGCGGCAAGCGAATTCCTGCAGAAGGACGGCTACCACCTGGACGCAGAAGGAAGAGTGCTCACCTCGGAGGAGATGGTGGAATTTTACGAAAGACTGGTTGGAAAATATCCGATCCTTTCGATTGAAGACGGGTTGGCAGAAGACGACTGGGAGGGATGGAAGGTCCTCAACCAGAGACTAGGCGGTAGAATACAGATTGTGGGGGACGACCTTTTCGTGACAAATACCAAGCGCCTCAAGAGGGGGATAGAGGAAAAATCGGCCAATTCGATATTGATAAAACTTAATCAGATAGGGACCTTGACCGAAACTCTGGAAACAATCGAGATGGCCACTAAAAACGGTTTCACTTCTGTGATATCTCACAGATCCGGGGAGAGTGAAGACGTAACCATAGCCCACGTCGCGGTAGCGGTCAACGCCGGACAGATAAAAACCGGTTCCCTGTCCAGGACCGACCGGACGGCTAAGTACAATGAACTAATGAGGATAGAAGAAGCTCTTGGTGAGATAGCGATCTATCCCGGCCTGGAGACATTCCCGGGACACTGGGGTTAGCAGTTTAAGCCGGAGGGCAAACGGATATGAAAAGCTTCTGGGGAGACGAAAACAGGTATCTCAGGATCCGCCATACCGGCATAGACATGACCGGAAAAATGCCGAAGATATTTCTCGGCGGTTTCGCTGTTCTGGTAATAATGATATTCACGATCAGCGACGTCGGTTTCATCAACCTGTGGAAAGCCCAGAAGAGGCTCGAGAACGTCAAGAGTGAGATAAGAAAACTGGAAAGGGATAACATACTGCTGGAAGACAGGATAAACGAACTGAAAAGTTCTTCCTTTGCCGTCGAGAAGATCGCTCGCGAAAAGTACGGCTACATTAAACCGGGTGACAGAGTGCTGAGAATAAACGTGTTCCCGGAGAAAAAAAGCGGACAGCGACCTTCGAGTTTTCTTGACATCGGCGACCGTAAATAATAGTCTATAAAGAGAGGCAACCGGATTTTAAAAAGGCTTTTGACCCAGCTTGAGCCGTTCAAGGTCTTAAAGGAACTCTTTCGGTGAAAGAAGTGAAATATTGCGGGGTGGAGCAGTCTGGTAGCTCGTTGGGCTCATAACCCAAAGGTCGCTGGTTCAAATCCAGCCCCCGCTACCAATAAAAAAACCCCCCGGACTTCCGGGGGGTTTTGATTTGCCCGCTTCACTTTACAATCGATAGGGTAAAAGCTTTCTACTCCTTCTCCCCTTTCTTCCGGAATTTTGATTCCAGCTCCTTCATGACATTACTGTGCACCGTGTACGTCAGCATCTTGAGCTTTACGTAATCACCTCTGTAGAAGTAATAACCATGAAACTTGCCATGCCTTGAACTTCTGGAAGAATCCTTTATCAGGAACCAGTCACTTTCTCCCTTTTTCATATGGCCCAGCAGGTGAATACCATGATCATCGGTGGTTGTTCCATTGAATATCCTGAATTCACGGGAATCCTGGTTTATATAACCTGAGGGAATATCGAAGTCCGGAATTATGGCCGCGTCCTCAAAACCGTTGTACCCCGGTTCAGATACATCTCCACCGATACATACGGTGTAACCATTCTCCGCGGCTTTCACAATGCGCCCGTAAAATTCCTCCAGAGGCAGATTGTAATAAGTTCCGGTAGGCCTCCAGTTATCGGGAACATCGAATTCAGCTACCGAGTAGAATGGTTCTGATAGGGTAGACATAACCTGAATGTAGTCATCGGTGTTCACCTTGAGAACATCGCTCATAAACTGCTTTGGATTATAAGTCCTTCCCTGATATTCAATCTCCTCGGGTGGGCTTCCCAGATACTTGTCCAGGATCAATCTTATATGAGCAAGATTGCTTTCTTCATCCCAGATCCCCTTTTCCTCGACAAGCTTCAGGTAATCGAACATCTCTTTCCTGAGGAGTTTGTGGTTGTGCCTTTTCCCGCCCTCTTTCAATCCCGGATAGGCCGCATGGGGAACCACTCCATACTTGTTCCAGATTATAAAAACACCATCCGATTCGCCTCCCTGGGCGAAAGGCTGGTTCCCTCTCTTATTGATATACCCTCTCGCTTTTTCCACGTACTCCCAGTAAACGGTGTACATCTCCGAGAGCTTGATCTGCTTTCCGGTCAATCTCTCTATTTCCGATTCCATGAAAGATGTGGTGCAGAAACACCAGCAGGTACCGGTGTAATACTGAGCCACTGGAGAAAAATGGAAGGGTGCGTCAAAATCTTCCGGGGAACCGGGTTTGTCCACTCCTTTGAATTCAAATCTGATTATCTCCCTCTCCTCTTTTTCTTTCTTCCTCTTCTCTTCGAACCTGGCCTTGATCTGGGCGGTGACGCTGTCTGCAACAGCTAGGAGGCTGTCCATCTCCTCTTTCATCTCCTTGAGTACAGGATCCCTGTAATACTTTTCGTATCTCACCCTGTCTTTGCTTTGCTGAGACAGGGCCGGTCCGCACAAGGCTATTTGAACAGCCACCATAGCCAGAACCGGGATTAATGCTTTTTTCATCCCTTCTCCTCTCTTTTTCTATATCGCTGTGAGAATCACAGGCGGCCGAAGCCCGGTCCTCCCGGACTTCGGCCTTTACCAGAATCAGCTTCTGTCGGGTCCTTCCGGGGTCTTGATCTCTCTGGAAGGATTCTTCTGCAGCTGGCGAAGAAGATACTCGACCGCCTTCTCTATCATCGGCTCCCGTCCAGCCTGAATCAGGGCAGGATCGTCGAACACTTCGAATCCCGGATCCGGAGAGACCCCCACCGCCTCTACGTCCCACTCACCCTCTGTGTTGACATAGGCGAAACCGGGCACCGCCAGGCTTCCACCGTCCACAAAGTGAGGCGAATATCCATAGCCTATCAATCCTCCCCAAGTGGTCTCCCCGATCAAGGGACCCAACCCCGCTTTCCTGAAATAAGCCGGAAAGGCATCCCCGCCGGAAGATGAAAGACCGTTTATAAGCATGGCCTTGGGACCTTCGTTCACCGGGAAGGGAAGAGGATAAAGCTCGTTGTTTCTCCTCGACCAGTAGCTGAAGACCTCCCTGCTCATGATCTCCACCATCTCGTACGGCGAATGCCCTCCACCGTTATAGCGTTCGTCGATGATCAGGGCGTCCTTGTTCATGAGAGGCTGGAAGGCCTTGAAAAATTCCCGGTACCCGTCGTAATGGGTGTTGGGAACATGTATGTAACCGATTCGGCCTTCTGAAAGCTCATCCACCAGTCTGCGGTTCTCCTCCACCCAATCCATATAAAAGAGCTTGAGCTCCGAGGATATGGGCCTGACCGTTACATACCGGACTCCCCGGGAAGATGGTTTGTCATTAATGCCGAGCTTGACCTGAACATCCACCTTGTTCTCCAGGAATCTATAGGGACTTTCCCCGGCTTGGACCTCGTGCCCGTCGATCTCGATCAGAAAATTTCCCTCTTCGACGTTTAGACCGGGCTCTGTCAGAGGAGACCTCTCATTCTCGTGCCAGTTGGCACCCTGGTAGATCTTCCCTATTCTGTAATACCCTTCAACGGGCTCCAGCTCACACCCGAGAAGTCCCACCGGCACCCTCTCCACCGCGGGCATGTCTCCCGAGTGCACATAGCAATGACCGGCGTTAAGCTCGCCTATCAGCTCTCCTATGACGTAATCTAGATCGGCCCGGTGAGCGAGATGGGGAAGCAGGACCTTATACTTATCATGCATCTTCTTCCAATCCACCATATGCATATCCGGATCATAGAACCAGTCCCTCATGATCCTCCACGCGTCCGTGTAGATCTGTTTCCACTCGGTAAGCGGATCGATCTTCACCTCCATGCGGCCGAAATCAAGAGCTCCGTCTCCCTTTTTCTTTCCCGGGGCCAGCTCCGCTATTCCATACACATCGCCGCTCTTATAGATGAACTTCTTTTTTCCCGCCGCCAGCTGATAGGCGCTGACGTCTTCCATGATGATCTTCTCTTCACGCGAGGCGAGATCAAACTTCTTAAGCTCCCTCTTTCCCGACTCATCCACGAATATAAAGACAATCCCCCCGTCCACGGCGCTGATTTTATGATACCTCTTGTGCTTGAGGGGCAGCGCCACGACTCTGCCGGCAAAGCCTTCCGAATCTATAGATTCGATCTTCACCTTTTCTTTTTCGTCATTTTTTTCTTTATCTTCCCCGCCGGGCACCTCTTCGTCATTCAAAGGTTTCATGGGAGACGGGGTATCCTTCAAGAGTGTCCCTATGTAGATCCGGTCCTCGAACTCCCTTTCTCCGTATATGAAGTCACGTTGTGAAATGAAATAGAGATACTTGCCATCCAGAGAGAATACCGGCTCACGGTCATTATTAAAATCCGTGGTAAGCTTTGCCGTCTTGCTGGAATCGATCGAATAAACCCATATCGACGACATGAAGTTGCTCGAAGACTTGGTATAACACACCCATTCCCCATCCGGAGAGAAGGAATAGTGATTAATGCCGCTGTAACTGCACCTGTCCGCCTCCACCTTTTCCCCGCTTTTCACGTTCAGGATCCATAACCTGTTCTTCTTGTCGGTATAAGCGACCTTTTCGCCGTCGGGAGACCAGACCGGCCCGATGATCCAGGAATCCGAATCAGAGGTCAGTTTCCTCGGCTCACTCTCTTTCGAAGCGGACCTTATCCATAATTCGTAATCTCCACTCTCCTCGGAGAGGTAGAGTATATCACCACCGTCCGGAGACCATTCCACCGTCATCTCCCTAACCGCCGGGGTTTCAGTCAGGTTGATGGTGACACCATGCTCCGCCGGAAGGGTGAACAGGTCGCCCCTGGCTTCAAACACCGCCCGGGCGCCCGATGGAGAGACGGAAAAACTCTGAATGTAATCCTTCACGTTCTTGTAGACAGGTCTGGTCACCGGCTTGTCGGAACCCAGAGTGACCTCTATCTTATTGGTCTGGCCGGTATCGGTATCATGATAGAAGAGATACCCCCCCTTCTCGAACACGATGCGGCTGCCGCCCCTGCTGGGCCAGAGAACGTCATAGTTATCGAAATCTGTAATCTTTCTTATCTCTTTAGTGGCCAGGTCACAGGAGAAAAGGTTGAGAGTCCTTTCCCTGTCAGAGGTAAAATAAACGCTGTTTCCGACCCACATCGGAAAATTGTCCGTTCCTTCGAAGGTGGTCAGTTTCTCGCTGAGGTTATTCTCCAGGTCGTAGATATAGACATCCTGGGCTCTGCCCGCCCTGTACCTCTTCCAGGTCCGAAACTCTCTTGATTTTATATCGAAAGCGATCTTGCTTCCGTCCGGCGAAAGAGACGCCGGCCCGCCTTCGGGAATCTGGAGGGGTTCTTCCATCCCCGGATCATCCGGATCCACCAGATAATATTTTCCGACCCTTCTTCCAAACGGAGTCCGGTTGGCCCTGACCAGTATTTTCCCCCCGGGAGTCCAGTCCAGAACCATGTAATCGTATCCCCCCCGCGGAGGCATCCGCCCCACATCGGGGTAAAATGTAAGCCTTTCGGGCACACCCCCGGAATAAGGTACCGTGTAGACCTGCCTGGTGCCCGCGTACTCGCCTGAGAACGCTATGGTCTCACCGTCAGGGGATATTTTGGGAAACAGTTCCAGCCCTTCCGGAAAAGATGTGATCCTCACCGCTCTTCCGCCCTGGGCCGAGACGGCGTAAATATCACCCGCGTAAACGAATACTACCTTGTCACCCATGATATGGGGATGGCGCATCAGCCTCGCTTCCTCACATACCGGATTCCCCGGAGTCAGAAAGATGGCCAGGAGACAGACAAGCGACATCACTACAGAATTATTCGGCAATCGCATAAGCCCTCCTCTTTTTATACCAAAAGGGATACTATATCACACCCCCGCCGGCCGGCCAAAGCGATTTGCCCGGCCCGGAAGGTTAAAAACATCACTTCATCTCTTCATCTGAATAATTCTCCTTACCGCTTATTTTAAAAAGAAAAACACTGCCGGCCAGAGCCACCAACAGCAGGACGGCGCCCGTTCGAACATCTCCCAGTATCAGCTTTCCCGTTCCGATAAGGGCTGAATTAAGAGCAGCCACTCCGGTGATGATTTTTAGAGCGGTTCTGCGCGAGCCTCCCCGTTTTTTCATGCCCGGAATCTCTTTTCTGATCTTTTCCCACCCCGGCCCGCCCGGCCTGACCCTGATGTAGAATCTCTTTAGATGCTCCTTCTCGACCGGCCTTGTATTGAGGGTCACGATAATCCACACCGGTAGTGTTACAGCAACTGTGATAGCCGTGGAATATGGAAAGGCATGAAAAGAACTTCCCTCCATTCCGGGGAGCCTCGAGAGAACCCAGAGGCCCAGAGTACATGCCAGAGCGGAGACCATCGCCGAGACTTCCGACCAGGCGTTTACCCTCCACCAGTACCATCTGGCTATATATACCGAACCTATCCCCGCGGTCACGGACAGGATGAACTTCCAGGCGAAAGAGATATCATCGATCGCGAAGGAGGCCAAAGCTCCCGTAACGGCAAGCAGGACTATGACCAGCCTGGCCGACGCAACATACTCCTTCTCCGTTCTGCCCTTCCACACGAATCTTCTAAGAAAATCGTTTACCACCAGGGAGGTCCCCCAATTCAGCTGGGTATCAACGGTGGACATAAAAGCCGCGAAGAAAGAGGCTATTACGATTCCGAATATGCCGGGTGGAAGGAACGATCTCATCATAAGGGGATAATAGGTCTCCGGGTCGTCAACTACACCGAAGAAAACCATTCCGCAGAGACCAACAACTATCCAGGGCCAGGGCCGCAGGCAGATATGAGCCACGCTGAACCAGAGGTACCCCAGCGCCGAATGCCTTTCGTCCTTCGCGGCGAATAGCCTCTGGGCCAGATATCCCCCTCCCTCTATCTGGTAGGATGCCCACCATACCACCATTATGAGGATCAGAAATTCGGTAAAAGGCCCGGCGCGCCCCATATTCACCGCTCTGGGAATGATATCGAATATCTGTTCTGTGTCGAAACCCCTTTGGGAAAGACCCTCCCTTATACCCGATATTCCGCCGACTCTTAGATATGCCGCCACAGCTAGATAGATCGATCCCCCCATGGCGAAAGCGAACTGCAGAAAGTCTGTCATCACCACCCCCCACAAACCGGACAGGACCGTATAGACTACAGCGATAAGAAACAGGGTGAGAACCACAGCCACTTCCGCGTCGGCCCCCATTATCATGGTTCCCTCATCCCAACCCATGACCGTGACCACAATCTTGGCCATAGCTTTCATAACCCAGGCTATGACCAGGATATTCTGAAAGATCCCGAACCACAGGGCTCTGTAGCATCTCAGGCCCGCCGCCACTTTTCCGTCGTATCTGAGCTCGATCAGCTCCGCGTCGGTTGTAACACCGGTCCTTCTCCAAAGTCTGGAGAACATAAATACTGTAAATATCCCCCCGATTCCCCACTGCCACCATAACCAGTTTCCGAATATTCCTCCTCTGGCCACCAGGCCAGAGACTACCAGGGGTGTATCGGCGGCGAAGGTTGTGGCGACCATCGATGTCCCTATTATCCACCAGGGAAGGGATCTTCCGGATACGAAGAACTGCTCGGTATCCCGGGAAGCCCTCCTGGAAAGAAAAGCGCCAATCGCGAAAGTTAGAGCAAGGTAGACAAGTATCGCCAAAATATCGGCTGTTGAAAAAGCCTCTAGCATGGTATCCGTTCTTCAGCCCTTTTCAGCCGCCAGGCGGAAAACGGCCGATTCAGCTTATATTTTGATTTCAGAAAGCCAGTTTCAGGCCGAACAAGATTCCGTAACCGGACAGATTCAGTGACCCTTCATCGTACTTATCCCTGTTCTCGACCGGCTCCGGGCCGAAAACCGGGTATTCGATTCTCTCCCCTCCGAAATCCACCTCCTTAGTGTCCGATATAAGAAAGACTTCCGTGGTGGTTCCGTCTGATAATTTCCCAGTCCCTTCAAATCCTTCGATGTCGACCCACCTTCCCCTCAACCCCACTTCCAGAGAAACGAGCGGAAGAATGGAAAACTCCAGACCGGCCCCTCCGTGAAACCCAAATCCCCAGGCGGAAAGATCGGCGCTTTCCTTTATGCCCTGCTCGCTATAGCTGAAATCGAAATCGATACTCGCATAATACGCGCCGACTCCAAGATAAGCGTAAGGTTTTACCGGCATCAACGGTATATCCGGTTTGAAATAACCGGTCAGGGTCAGAGGATAGGATCTGACTCCGTATTCATAGTTACCTATTCCCTGGGTGGAGAGCTCCGCTCCGCCGAAAATCATCCCGGCGCCAGCTCCCACGGAAACCAGGGGAAAAGGTGAATAGAAAAATTCCCCCCCCAACTCCGGCAGCCAGTTAAGGTTTTCCGCCTCGGCCTGAAAGAGGGATAGGTCTTCATTTATGGTGTCGACCATATCATTATAGTCGTCGAAACTTATTCGAGACATTGCCGCGCTGACCCTGAAGCCGGTATCCGCCCGGGCAGCGCCGCTGAACAGAAAAACAATAATCGCAATCGTTACCGACAGCTTGAAACCGTCTCGCATTACTCCTCCTTTTCTTTCCATGCCTTTTGCTTCCCCACTTCCTTAAAACTCACCCGCGGCCGGGCCCGGGCCACCGCCCTTTTCCGAGCACCTTTATTGATACCTTGACTAAGCGGACCAGGTTAATCCAACAACATCTTCTACTTGCTCTCTACTTCCTTCAATTTGCCGATATTTTCCTGCGAACCTACCACCAGAAGGGTGTCCGTAGTCTTTATCACAAAATCCGCCGGGGGAACGAACACGAACTTATCAGGAGCCTCCCGCTTTATTCCGATCACGTTGATGTTGAACCTGGTCCTCAGTTGAAGTTCCGAAAGGCTCTTTCCGATGAACGGCTTCCCGGGAGCTATCTGGGCTATCATGTAGTCCTCGTCTGTCATGGGAAAATATTCCAGAAGATTTGGGTGGGAAAGGTTTCTGGCCACCTTTATGGCTGTGTCCTGCTCCGGGAAAACCACGTCGGTCGCCCCCAATTTCCTGAGGATCTTTCCATGATCCTCGTCATTGGCCTTTACTATTATCTTTTTCACTCCCATCTCTGCGAGATAGAGAGTGACCAGGGTCGCCGCGTTGGCATTATCCCCCATACTGACTACCACCGCATCCATCCCTTCCAACCCCAGCGTCTCTATTATTTCTTTCTGACTGGCGTCTCCGGTTATCGCCTGGGAACAGGACGACCGGATTTTCTGTATCTTCTCCTCGTTACGGTCTATCGCTATGACATCATGCCCCTCGTCAAAAAGTGTCTTGGTGACGTTGTACCCGAACTTTCCAAGACCTATTGTGGCGAATTTGTGTGCCATACTGATCATCTCCCGTTGGGGCGCATATCACCCGGTGTCTGCCTCCCGCTGAGCTTCTCGACCGCAGAATCTATGCGGGCTTAGCCGGTTTCAATGCCCCGGTATTTCATTATCCTACCATGATCTTCTCTTCAGCGTACTTGAATGAAATCTTTCTTTCCCTTCTGGTAACTACGTAAGCGAGGGTCAGCAACCCTACCCTTCCCAGAAGCATAAGGACTATTATAACGATCTTGCCGCCCGCGGTAAGCGATGAAGTAACCCCCATGGAAAGCCCTACCGTACCGAAAGCACTGACCGCCTCGAAAAGGTAGGTAAGGAAATGCTCCCTCACCCCCGGAACGGCCGGCTCCTGGGTGACCAGCAGCACCAGAAGACCCGTTGATATAGTTAAAACCGCCAGTATAAATATCGCCAGTACTCTCGAGATCGTCTCTTCTGAAAGGGACCGTCTCCCCAGGGCCACCGAATCCATCCCCTTTATCTTGCTCTTCATGATTCCAGCGAATATCGCCAGAGAAGTGGTTTTTATCCCGCCCCCGCAGGATCCCGGGCTAGCTCCTATGAACATCAGCATCAATATGATAAAGAGAGTCGCAGCCTTGAGGGATGATATGTCCAGAGTGTTGAATCCCGCAGTCCTCGCGGTTATGGACTGGAAAAATGAGGCGAGGAGTTTACCCTTGATAGTCAAACCGCCCAGGCCGGAACCACTTTCCAGAAGGAAAATAAAAACGCTTCCGGATAATATAAGAACCCCGGTGGTGACCAGCACCATCCTGCTGTGGAGAGAGAGTGTCGTCCTGAAACCTTTTCTGCGCGATTTAAAGTCGGTAAAAAATTCATAGATTACTGGAAATCCAATTCCTCCCACCACGATCAGAATCATTATGACGATATTAAGAACCATATCGCTCCTGTACGTTTCGAAGCTGGTTCTGAAAAAGGAAAATCCGGCGTTGCAGAAAGCCGACACCGAGTGGAACAAACCGCTGAAAACAGCTTCGCCGTCACCCATCCTTCCCCTCCATGTAAAATAGAGAGGAACGGTCCCCACCCCTTCCATTATAAAGGTAAAAAGAAATATCGATTTGGTAAGCTCGCCTATATTACGGGTGGGGGTAGCCGCGAATGACTCGTTTATAACCCATCTTCCTTTCGTTCCCATCCTCTTGCCCAGAAAGAGGAAGAGAAAAACCGAGAAGGTCATCACGCCCAGTCCTCCCAACTGTATCAGCGCCAGTATAACCGATTTTCCCATGATGGTAAACTGGCTGCCCGTATCAACCACGATAAGGCCGGTTACGCAGATCGCCGAAGTGGCAGTGAAAAGAGCGTCCACAGGGTCGAGATGCTGTCCGTTCGAGGCCGCGGGAAGAGAAAGAAGCGCGCTTCCCACCAGAGCCGCGGAAAGATAGCTGAATATGACGAGGTAGGCGGGATGAGTCCTCTGAAGTCTCTTCCTGATAGACCTTTTTCTTACTGTGGCCATGGTTTGCCCTTTTTCTTCGACTCTCCTGATTCAAAATCGCCGGGGAAAGCAAGTCAACGACCACCTTCTAAGAAGGTGGATTTATAAGTTGATTAAAAGACCAGCGTAAACCTTTCTCCCGCCTGATCCACGGTTTTACGGCAGCATGTTTATCTATTTAAATCATTATAAAAGAAATTAGTCAATTCAATAGTTGGATCTTAAAACAGATTTGCGGCGGCCGTAATAGCTGAGATAATTTAAAAAGACAGGGCGGAGAGCTTTTTACCAGCCGTCTTTGTTCCCGTCAAGCGAATTAAGAATTAGACATATATCTTCAGTGAAGATATAATGTCCGCGTTTGAAGCGCGTTGATTTGAAAAGGTAAAGCCGGTGCGAAAGGCTTCCCGTGCTTAACAGGCCGCGCGGTACGCGCATCGGCGCAAACAGCCCTTGGAAGGGGGCGGGAGCTTAAATGGGCGGAAAAGGACCCAGATGGTGCGATCCATCATGCGAATTTGCGGAATTTCCGAAAGAGGAACATTTGAACGGAGCATGCCATACGTTCATAGCCATTTACTGCAGGAAATACGGAAGGCTCGTTCAAAAAAGTTCTCTGTGCTTGGATTACCTGGAAGGGAAAGGAAATGCTGAACCCGATTGATGATTCCACCGGAAATCGAATCGAGAAGATGATCGAACAGGCTCTGGAAGAAGGCAGAACCAGAATGCATGAACCTGAAGCCTACAGGATCCTGGAACTTATAGGTGTCCCCTCACCTGCTAACATATTCGTCACCAGCCCGAAAGAGATTCCCAGTGACAGGCCCAGCTGGCTTTCCGGCGGGCGGGTCATCTGCAAGCTTATATCTCAGGGAATGCCTCACAGAACCGAATATGGAGGAGTGAGAGTGGTCAGCCCCGGCGGTAATACGCTGGAAAAGGTTTTCCAGGATTTCTCCGCCATAAGCGCCGAAGCGGGAGTGAAACTCAGCGGAATGATGATCGCCGACTTTGTAAGAATAGAGGACAGTATTCCCCATCAGCTTCTGATATCGATAAAACAGGACAGGTCATTCGGCCCCCTGGTCACCATAGCTCTGGGAGGGGTGGGCACCGAGATATACAGGGAAAGCCTGAAAGACGAGAAGGGCATCTTCGTGGCGACTCCTGATACCGCGGGCCGCGCCGGCCGGCGAGAGGAACTGCTTGACGCTACCATGTTCTATCCCTTAATTACCGGAAAGACAAAAATATCCCCGCAGGCCCTTCTCAGTGAGATAAAGATCCACCAGATAATCGACAGCTTCATATCCCTTGCCGACAGATTCTCCCGGGAGTCTTCCTCGACGGGGGTGACCATAGAGGAGCTGGAGGTTAATCCGCTCCAGTTATCGGATAGCGGAGCCATGGCCCTGGACGCTCTGATGACCGTGTCCCGGGATAAAGTCAAGCTGAGTGAAAGAGAGGGAACGGGAATCGACAGCCTGCTGAAACCGGAAAGTGTTCTGCTCATAGGGGCCTCGGCCAAGAGGATGAATATGGGTAGGATCATACTAAAAAATCTAGGGAAGAGTAAATATATAGACCCGAATAAGATATATACCCTTCACCGCAAAAAAGAAATTAAGGAAATCGAGGGGTTCCGGACCTTCCACTCGCTCGAACAGATACCAGAACCGGTAGGACTGGCAGTATTTACGCTTCCGGCGGGTGATCAATCGATGGAGATGATCAGTAGAATCATCTCCGAGGAGAAAGCGAGATCGATGATCCTTATATCGGGAGGGTTCAGCGAGACCAAAGAGGGGCGGCGTTACGGTGAAGCCCTGAAGAAGACCATCACGCAGAAGCGGGATTCATCGCCAGATCCACCGGTGGTTAACGGCCCCAACTGCATGGGGATCGTTTCGAATCCCGGTGGTTATAACACCTTCTTTGTCCCAGAGTACAAACTCTCCTTCTCCGGCGACATAGGAGCCAACTCTGCTTTTATCAGCCAAAGCGGGGCATTTATAGTAACCATGATGAGCATACTCGATGATGTCAATCCGTCATACATGATAACTGTGGGAAACCAGGTGGACCTGACCGTAACGGATTACCTGGAAAGGCTGGGAGACGATCCATCCCTGGATACTTACTTCGTCTATCTGGAGGGATTCAGGATACTGGACGGGAAAGGGTTCCTTCAGGCCGCCGGCAGAATCCTGGAATCGGGCAAAAAGGTGATCGTATACAAATCGGGCCGCAGCGCAGAAGGAGCGGCGGCGGCCGCCAGCCATACCGCGGCGATGGCGGGAGATTATTTCATTTTCCGCCGCCTGATGGAGAATGCCGGCGTTCTGGTGGCCGATTCCCTGGAGGACTTTGAGGATTACATGAGGATCTTCACCTACCTTTCGGGAAGACGCCCCGAAGGCGGGCGGGTCGGAATAATCAGTGACGCCGGTTACGAATGCACCGCGGCTGCCGACAACCTTCATGGAATGAAACTGGCCGAATTCAGCGATGAAACGATGATCAGGCTGAGGGAGAACATGCCTTCAAAGATAGTCGACATCAAAAACCCGCTTGACACTACTCCGGCCATCGATACCATCAATTACGGCAGGTGCGTCAAGAGCATGATAGATGATTCCGGAACAGACTGTCTGGTCGTCTCTAACGTTGCCTCCACGTATACTCAGGAAAACCTGCCTCCGGGGCCCGGCCACGGCGAGGATATTTCACGAGCAGATTCACACCCGAACACGATCAGCCGCCTGGTTAGCGGAACGGAAAAACCGGTGGTCGTTTCAATGAACGGGGGCGCAATTTACGACCCGGCGGTGGAGATTATGGAGAAAAAGGGTGTCTGCGTCTTTAGAAAAATAGACAGGGCGGTAAAGGCGTTGGGTAAATTCGTGGAATTAAATAACAAGGATCACCGATAATCTCAGATTCTTAAAACCAGGCCCAGCCCCGGACCGGGGACATGCAGCTGGGAAATCGAAATCGTTATACCCGGGATAGACCGGCGAGAGGATGGGTGTGGTGTTTTCGGGCCGCTCTGTCCCAATGGAGCCGTCAAAACGACCCTCATGAAGATACTGGTCACACTTATGCGTCCGACATCCGGCGGGATAACCATAGACGGGATGGATCTAGAAAAGAACCGACCCTAATAAAGAAGGCGGGCGGTTGATGAAATACTTGAGCAGGCAGGCCTTTATGAGGTCAGGGGCCGGCGGGCCTCCAAACTCAGCGGGGGAATAAAGCGCAGGCTTGGAATAACTCAGGCCCTGATAGGGAAACCCGGTATACCTGAGTATACTGAGCGCGGCCATCCTGGCGTATATACCGGTAATCAGTATGGCATCCCAGGTCATGTTTCCCATCTTCTTTATCGGCAGCTTTGCGTTCCTGCTCTCCACCATTATCAGAAACGGAACGGCGGTGGCGATGGTGGTTTTCGGAATGGCTTTCTGGATCGGGGGAAGCATGCTGGAACACTCAAAGCGGTTCATCTTCCTGAACCCTCTTTTCACCCCCTTACGGAATCAGCGAATTCATCTGGTCTGAGATCGTGATCAAGAACCGGATATATCTGGCGGCCGGAACATTGATCAGCCTTCTGGGAGGGTTGTTCAATCTTCAGAAAAGAGAAAGATTCATCTAGACGGTTTGACCTCATTTTCTTGAACATTTCCTTCTCAACCCATATATTCTGGTTCGCGGCTCTTTCCAGTTAAACCCTGGTTTTCTGAATCACCAGAAATTAAAATTGAATCTATCCTCCGGCTTGGTTGAACGGAAAAGGACAGATGGCCCGCCAGCCTGTACCTTATCGTTCACTTACCTAACGGGGCCAAAAGCAGTTTTTCTTTACACGCCGAGCTAAGTGTATATATCACTAAATATTATGCTCATGCTTATAAAATCCGGTTTTTAGGCACCCATCTCGCATATACAAATATTATGAAAGGTCGGACCGGACCGATTCTGAATAATCTAAATCGGCAGATTCAAAGATATCAGATTTTACGGAAAGGAACAGTTAAATGAAAAAGCTGCTTCTCTTATTATCAGTGGTTTTCTTCATATCTGCCTTCACCGGTTGCGAGCCTGGCGTTCAGACTCCTTCTAGCGATTCTGAGGACGGATATGAAGAAAATATAATCGATCTCGATTCACCTACAGGAGGGTTTTCTCTCTCTGATGAAGAACCGGCTTTCGGAGAGGAGGATAAATTCATTTACAGTGGCTACGAAGCCGAATACAAAGATGAGATCGACCCGGACCGGGAACGCGACCGTGACCGAGAAAAGAACGGCTCGATAAGATTCCGCCTGAGAGCTCTATGGGGCAGGCTGGCCTGCGGGTACGTCGATTCGACCGTCTTCGACTGCTGTGAGGTGGACTGGTCGGGTAGAATGACTTTTCACAAGGGTACGGTGGTGATCGAAAGGCTTATAGCCTTTGATCTGGAGGATTACGTCAAGCGAATCGACAACTCCACCATAGAGTGGATATCACGCACCTGTCCCCACTTCGACGGCATACAGGTCAGGCTGATAGCGCCTCCGGCAGAGAGCGATTCGTTCATTCTGGAGGAACTCGATGATCCAGCGCTGACTATCCAGGCCGGGCCCTTCAACAGGACCTTTACCCTGGCCGAACTCGACACTCTGAAACTTATGACCCCGGTAGACCGGTGCTGCAACGCGATTATGATAAACAGCCACTTTATTCCGCCCAACTGCGGCAACGGTTACCTGTTCGGCAGGTGGAGAAGCGTCGAGTCCGATACGATATTCAATGATGAGACCGGTGAGATGAGGGGTATTATTATGGGCAGGTTCAGAGGAGCCTGGATGGGTCGTAACGGAAGGTTATTCGGCCATCTGAAAGGTGTTTACGGCCACACCAGCGCCGGCGATCCTGTATTCTACGGAAAATACATAGATTTCAACGGCAGATTCAGGGGTATCCTGAGGGGAAGATACGGCCCCGATTCCGAGATCACCGACCAACCCGCTTACTACGGCTGGTTCAAGGGAGATTGGATCGGGAAAAATATGGTTGTTAAAGGTAAAGTCGATGGCAAGTGGGCCGCCGACACCTCGGGCCATGGTTTCTTCCATGGAATATGGAAAACGCTGTGCGGAGACAGATCGGATCTGAATCCAAACTCGGAATGACGATCCAGGTCTGAATCCCGGCTTAAAAACTTGGTCGATAAACCAGGGGCGCTTTCAGGCGCCCCTGGTCATAATGCTCAAACGATAAGGTTATTCGCTACCTGTTCGAGATCGGCCGGCTTGAGCGACTCACTGGTGATCTTGATGATGTGAGGATATATGAAACGGTTCCCGGCAGCGATGTTCCCGGAGTTCAGAAAATCCGTTCCACCAAAAAAATCACTGACCTTCCCTCCCGCTTCCTTCACTATAAGAGCGCCCGCCGCCATATCCCACGGCTTGAGATGAAGCTCCCAGAATCCATCAAGCCTGCCGCAAGCAACGTGACAGAGATCGAGGGTGGCCGCCCCCGCCCTTCTTACTCCGCTGGTCTTGCCGAATATTTTCTTGAAGATCTCAAGATAGTTTTCCAGGTAGTCATGCAGGGAAAAGGGAAATCCGGTTCCGATCAGGGCGTGCTCGAAATCCCTGACCTCGGATACACCGACCGGCTTTCCATTGCAGAAAGCTCCCCTGCCCAACTCGGCTTCAAAGAGCTCTTTTCTCATCGGATCGAGGACCATTCCGAAAACGACTTCACCCCCGCTTAGAAGTGCCACGCTTACTCCCACTGAAGGATATCTGTGTATAAAGTTGGTGGTGCCGTCGAGGGGATCGATGATCCAGAAAGTCTCGGCCGAAATGGGCTGGGCGCTTTCTTCCGCCAAAAAAGGTATATCGGGAAAAGAGTCTGAAAGAATGTCCTTTATTATCTTTTCACTGTTCTTATCCGTTTCCGTTACAAAATCATTCCGGTCCTTCTCCTGGTAGAGAGAACTTCCTTCCCTCTCAAAAGCCTCCGTAATCAAACCGCCCGCTTTGAATATAGCTCTGTATACAGTCTCTCTGACATCCATCATTTCCCTCCTTCATTCAAACAGTATTTCTGGGGGATATTGACATTCAGAATCTCTTTCATGACCGATAGAAAAGCTCTTACTGTGGCGGGAATATACCTTCCCACCGGAAGGATCAGGCCGATCTCCCTGGTAAGATTCACATTTTCCACTTCGAGGGCACACAACGCTCCCGATCTTATCTCATCCTCTACCGTTTTCTGAGGGAGAGCTGAAAGACCCAACCCCGAGGCAACCAGGTGTTTTATGGCATCCTGGCTGTCTATAGCCATGGAGACATCGACCGTAACTCCCTTGTCCAGAAGGGCATTCTCGATAATTTTACGGGTCACCGATTCATCCTGAAAAGAAATAAACGGATAACCTGAAAGATCATGAGCTTCAAGCCGTTCCAACCTGGAAAGCGGATGATCAGGTGGAGCTATAAACATCATCTTCTCGTTGAATATCCTGAATACCTTTCGGGCCGATCCCGGTTCCACCGGCAGTGTGCCGCACACGGCGTCGAGCTCCCCCTCCTCAAGGCTCCGGATAAGTGGAACCGTGGAGGCTATCTCCAGATTTATCTCTATTCCAGAATACTTCTCCTTGAATCTATTGAATACTCCCGGAAGTATATAGATCGCGGCCGCATCTATGGTACCAATAGATAACAGGCCTTTTTTCAGTCCTCTCAGATCCTTGACGTGGTCGAGCAGCTCTTTTTCCAGATTGACGAACTTTTCGCAGTATCGCAAAACCACCATTCCCGCCTCGGTGAAGTTTATTTTGCCCCCCCTTCTCTCAAACAGTTTTACACCCAGCTCTTCCTGCAATTTTCGGAGCTGAATACTTATAGCGGGCTGCGTTATAAAGTTAGCCTTGGCGGCGGCGGTAAAACTGCCTTCGCGATAGAGAGAGAGAAAATATCTCAAAGTTCTGAAATCCATAATAATGCCTGTTCAATTATAAATATTATTTATTATAATTATAATAATAATAAATTTGTCTTATCTAGTCAAGTTTGATATCATTATTCCCGATTCTCGAAATCGAAGTCTCCGAGATAAGATGATCATTGCAAACGCTCAACCCGGGAGGAATATATGGAGATCAAGAACAGGCCCGAAAAACCAGGCGGCAGGCTTGGCGTTCTGATGCCCGGCCTGGGCGCCGTCGCTACAACATTTATAGCCGGTGTCGAAGCGGTAAGGAAGAATCTGGCTAAGCCTATAGGTTCCCTGACCCAGACCGGCACCATTCGGCTGGGAAAGAGAACAGAAAACAAGGTTCCCGCCATAAAGGACTTTGTCCCGCTAACCGAACTTGAAGACATGGTTTTCGGTGGCTGGGATATCTTTGAGGATAACGTCTATGAAGCCGCCATCAAGGCAGGTGTCTTGGAAAAGGAGCTTCTGAACGGAGTAAAACCTTTTCTTGAGGAGATCAAACCGATGAAAGCGGTCTTCGACCAGAAATATGTAAAGAAACTAAGTGGCACATGGGTCAAGGACGGCAGAAACTGGGACGAGCTCGCCAAGCAGCTGATGGAAGACATAAAATCTTTCAAGGAAAAGAACGATTGTGACAGGTTGGTGGTAATCTGGTGCGCCAGCACAGAGATCTTTATGAAACCCACCGACGTGCACAAGGACCTCAAATCGTTTGAGAGAGGAATGAAGGAGAACGACCCTTCGATTTCGCCCAGCATGGTTTATGCTTACGCGGCCCTGTCGATGGGCGTGCCTTTCGCCAATGGAGCGCCCAACCTTACTCTGGATATTCCGGCAATGATGGAACTTGCCAAAAAGAACGAAGTGCCCTTGGCCGGCAAGGACTTCAAAACGGGACAGACCCTGATGAAAACCATACTGGCCCCCGGACTGAAAGCCCGTCTTCTTGGGTTGAACGGCTGGTTCAGCACCAATATTCTGGGCAACCGGGATGGCGAGGTTCTGGATGATCCTGAATCTTTCAAGACCAAGGAGGAGAGCAAGCTTTCTGTTCTGGAGTATATTCTTCAACCAAACGTTTATCCCGATCTATATGATGACTTCTACCACAAGGTGAGGATAAACTACTACCCACCCAGGGGAGACAACAAAGAGGGTTGGGACAATCTGGACATCTTCGGGTGGCTGGGATACCCCATGCAGATCAAGATAGACTTTCTCTGCAGAGACAGTATCCTGGCGGCTCCGATCGTGCTCGATCTAGCTCTGTTTCTTGATCTTGCTGCCAGAATCGGCTTCAGGGGAATTCAGGAATGGTTGTCATTTTATTTCAAAAGCCCTATGCACGCCGAAGGTCTGTACCCGGAACACGATCTGTTCATACAACTCATGAAACTCAAAAATACTCTGAGGTATATTCAGGGTGAGGACCTGATAACCCATCTTGGCCAGGAATACTATGACTGAGCTTGATCCGATGACGGGTTGAGAGAATCTGCGGCTTGTTCAGTCAACGACCACCTTCTAAGAAGGTGGATTTATAAGTTGATTAAAGGGGGAGCGGTGCCCGCGAACCGTTCCCCCTTTAATCTTCTGGTCAAAGGTTACCTCTCGATCTCCAGATAGAAATAATGGCCTTCCCTGTAGATTGCGACGATTACCACCTCATCTTCGATATCTCCCAGAATCTTTTCAAGCGATTCGATATTCTCAACCTTTCGCCTGTTTACCTCCACTATCACATCGCCGCTCTTAAGTCCCGCCTCACCGGCCGGGCTGCTGCCTTCGACATTGGTGACAACGACTCCTTTAATATCAGAGGGCAAATCCAGCCTTTCCCTGTAATAATCACTGAGGTTTTCAAGGCCGACTCCAAGCAAGATCGGGTGTTTGTCCACCTGCTCCTCTTTCCGGTCCTCACCGGCGTCCGGGCGTTGACCTATCTCGACAGCCAACTTCTCTTTTCCGCCGTCTCTGATTATCTCGACAATCACCTCTGCTCCCGGGGTTGTTTCCGCGACAATCCTGTGAAGATGCTTACTGTCCTCCACACTCCTGCCGTCGAACTTTATTATCACGTCTCCCCTCTCGAACCCCGCCTTATCAGCCGGAGTCCCCTTGGCCACCTCTGATATCAGAGCGCCGCTATTGTCATCCAGACCGAATATCCTGGCCATCTTGTGAGTGATGTCCTGAGGGTATACCCCCAGGTATCCCCTGATGACGTATCCGTGCTCTACTATACTGTTCATCACCGTGGTGGCGAGATCTATGGGAATTGCGAACCCGATTCCCTGGTTGCCTCCGCTTCTGGTCACTATGGCAGTATTTATACCTATCAGCTCTCCGTCGATATTTATAAGGGCGCCTCCGGAGTTTCCCGGATTTATGGCGGCGTCTGTCTGAATGAAATCCTCATAGTTGACCAGCCTCAGGGATCTTCCCAGCGCGCTGACTATGCCTTTAGTAACAGTCTGGCCGACTCCGAATGGATATCCTATGGCGATTACCGTCTCTCCCAGTCTCAGCCTGTCGGGATTTCCCACTTTTATAGCGGGAAGATCCTTTCCCTCTATCTTGATGACCGCCACATCGCTCTCTCTGTCAGCACCCACCACCTCGGCGTCAAATTCTCTTTCGTCTGTCAGGGTGACCTTGATCTCCTCGGCTTTGCCCACCAGATGGTTACTGGTAATTATGTATCCCCTGCTGTCCACGATAACCCCGGATCCCAGATTGCGCTGAACCCGCTCGCGGGGCGTATCTCCGAAATAACGTTCGAAGAACTGACGAAAGAACGGATCGCGCATGAAAGGCGACACGCCGGTCTTGACTACCCTTTTGGAAGAAATATTAACCACCGACGGAACCGCCCTCTCGATAATATCAGGAAGAGTGGTATCTTCTTTCTGTTCAGCCCGAGCGTTATCGACCATTAGCATCCGGTCATTCGAAAAATCCTCACCTCCCAGCGAAAGTCCCTTCTCCAGAGCCATTCCAGTAAGTATAAGGACGAGCGCGGCCGCAACGGCCGATAACCTCTTCTTGCCGATTCTAATGTTCATAGCATGCCTCCTTTTCTTTACTTTCATTTATAGGGTTATAGGAACACGGCACCGGAAAGTTCCAACTTAACCGGCATAACCTCTTCAACCCTGAACCCTTCCCCGACCTCCCGGTGCTATAATCCCGAACCGGTCATGTACCTGGTATATCCTTTTCTGTTTAACCCTTGTTCTCCCTGACCATCTTGATGAAATTGACCAGAATCGTCATTGACGACGGAGTTTCCCGAAAGGAATCGATGAAGTTATTATAATGGTCTTCATCCTGAAGGAATTTTTCTTTCCTTATGAGTAAATACTTATACTTTTCAGCCAGAAGCCCCAGCTCCGAGGGTGTCATCTCCGGATGGGGCTGAAGGCCGAAAGCTCTATCTTTATAGAAAGACTGGGTAGGGGTCATCCGGTTGAAAGCCAGTCTTACAGCTCCTCGCGGGAGGCTGGATACGTGCGTCTTGTGAACAATATTCATGAAATCACCACTGCCAAAACCTTCGAACAGAGGGTTGGCCATCCCCTCCGCCGTAAGAAAGACCGGAACGCTTCCCATTTCCCTTCCCCTTGGATTATTCTCGACTTCTCCTCCCAGAGCTCGGGCTAGAGCGTGATGCCCAAAGCATATTCCCAGTATCCATCCATTCAGCTCATGAGTGGATCGAAGCAGCCTGATGAGCGGAGGTATCCATGGTTTTTCATCGAAAACGGGGCCGTAGCTTCCGGAAACCATAAGGCAATTGTTACTGCCGGCCGCCACCTGGGGACGCGGCAGTTTGCCGGAGATTCCATCATATACTATGAGTTCTGTATTTTCTGAAAGCCCGGTATTACGAAAAGCTCTTTTGAACCAGTCGCCGCCGGAAGTTCCATCCCTTAGAACAAATCCCGTAACGTCAATCAAATGGACCTTTACCGGCAAGACAATCCTCCCTCAAGGATTACCAAAGGCGTAGAATCTGCTAAGCCGCAGATTCCGCAATCGAACCTGAACACCCCTTCAAATCTCTAAGAACATATCTAGAACCGGATCTCAAATCCCTGGTAATCCGCTCCAGGCGGCAGAGCCTTCCTGTCAACCTTAGAAACCCTGGAGGCCGGCGGCCCTTTATTAAGTCCGCTGATGAATGATTCTATCGAATCCTCGTCCCCTTCGACCTCTGCCTGCACAGTTCCATCGGGCATATTTCTGACGAATCCTCTCAATCCCAGATTATTGGCTAGGCGCTGGGTAAAGTATCTGAATCCAACTCCCTGGACTACCCCAAATACCTTGACTCCAAGTCTGATATTATTCCTCCTCGCGGGTTCTGCTCTGATCAACTGTATGTATTGATAAATCTTTCGAACGACCTGTCCCACGTCCTTTCTACGCTATCGGGAAACACGCAAGCCGGTAACTCCTTTCTGGAAAGATGATATTGAATGCACTCGCAACACTTGCCCATCCTTGGGCAGCCTTCGTAGGTGCAGTTGCATTTCTCCAGGTTTATTTGCAGATTATCGCATCCTCCGTCCATCTGTTTTGACCTTTCTCGCGGCGTTTAACGGACTTCACGTTTCAAATACGGTCAGCTGTCATAAGGTGTTAAAATGCTTATCCGGTCCCTTATAGCTGCTGATGCATTTCTCTCTTCTTTTATATATCTTAACAACTGGCTTGGAAATTATCATCAAAAAAGCGGACATTAATAAGTTTTATTGTTGAAACAAAATATGATATAATATTAGTTTGGACATTTGAAACCGATTCGACTAAAAAGAGACAGCCAGAAAATGACAAGACCATTATCAGCCATCTTTTGCGCGGCTGTTTTTCTACTCGCCGGAAAGGCCTATTCTGAAATCATCTCGAAAGATATCGATTTCGAGAACCCTGAACTCATCAGGGGACGGCATGGAGCTCGAATTGAAATCGACGGTTGTTTAAATATAGCTGATCCTGGAGATCCTTCCCTTCCCGCCTATGTCGCCGTATTCGCCCTTCCCCCATTTGAGAAGATATCGACCGTTGAGATAACACCGAATTCCCGCCGGAAACTGGAAGGCTCTTACGATATCGCTCCTTTCCCCAGGCAGGCCAGAACAGACAGGATTAGTGAAAAGAAAACCTATAGGAATATGAACACCTACAACCTTGCGACGATTTACCCGGATAAACCGGGACTGCTGGTAACCGAACAGACTATAAACGGAGTCCGCCTGGCTTTCCTGAAAATATACCCCTGCAGGATCATTCCTTCCACAGGAGAGGTTTTCCATTGGGGTTCGATGAGAGTAATTATTGAAACTGAACCCCTGCAGTCCCAGCCAATCCGCCATCCGCCCGGAGCGGCCTTAAGAGCGGGACGAAGGATAGAGACAGTGGTAGAAAACCTTGCGATGGTGGACCGTTACACCACTCCGGCATATGAAAAACCGCCCGTTCTTGAAAATCTTCTTGAGAACCGGAGCTGTCTGGATTCCAAAGAGGATCAGCCTGCCTACCCTTACGTAATAATTACCGGTGAAGGGTTGGAAGCTTCTTTCGATGAAATCGTGTCACTTAAGAACGAGTCGGGCTTGCGCACAAGGTTGGTCACGGTGGGCTGGATCGAATCTTCGTTCAACGGGCTTGATACCCAGGATCGGATAAGAAACTTTATCAAACACGCTTATTTCAACTGGAAAGCGGAATATGTCCTTCTAGGGGGTGACGATGAGATCATTCCTCATAGAGGCTTCTATGTCAAAGCCGGCAACGAGATAGAGACCGATATACCTTCAGACCTTTACTACTGCTCATTAGACGGGACCTGGAATAACGACGGTGATTCGTATTACGGTGAGCCGGGAGAAGAAGACCTGCTCCCGGAACTATCTCTGGGCAGGCTTCCCGCCAGCAGTCCGGAAGAAATATCGAATTTCACGAACAAAATAACCGCCTATACTCTTAACCCGCCGCCTCTGGATTGTTCTAAAGCTCTTATGCTCGGTGAACTGCTATGGCAGGACGAAGACACCCTAACCTGGGGCGGGGATTACAAGGACGAGATATTGCTGGGTTCGGATAATTACGACTTCGAAACAGCCGGCCCGGCAGAAGAGCTGGCCTGCGCCACTCTATACGACAGAGACCTTCCCGTCCCCTGGGATTCCAACGATATAATCTCCATAATAAATCAAGGCGTCAATATTATAAACCATCTGGGTCACGCCGGACTCCATAATGTAATGCGGATTTCCTCAGCCCACATCCCCCTACTTGAAAATAACGGGTCTGATGTCCTGCCCTCGGTGATCTATTCTCAGGGATGCTACTCGGCCGCTTTCGATAACCGTGACGACTCCGGGACCATCCATCAGCAAGACGCCATCGCAGAGCAGCTGGTTAATTCCCCGGCCGGCGCCGTAGCATACATCGGTAACACCAGATTGGGATGGAACGCTCCCGGTTCAACCTGTGGTGTTTCCCAGTTTTTCGACAGACAGTTCTTCGACGCTGTTTTCGGCGAAAAAATGGGAACTACCGGAGCCGCTTTCGATGATTCCCGTATAGATAATACAGCTTATATCTCATATCCTCTTTTCCGCTACGTGATGTATGAGATGTGCCTCCTCGGTGATCCATCCATGTTCATATGGACCGGCCGGCCTTCAGATCTGAACGCCTCTTACCAGCCCTATATGATTCCGGGTTGCAACGACTTCACAATCGAAGTCGAATCGGACGGACGGCCGGTAAAGGGAGCCTCCGTATCTTTATTCAACACCGATTTTACTTTCTACCAGAGGGGTATTACGGGAGCCGATGGAAGGGCCGTTTTCTCGTCTGATATTTCCGACTCGGGGTTCGTTCAAATAAGAATCAAATCACCGGGGCACTATCTTTACTCCGATTCCATCCCTGTTGATCCAACTCCTGAAAGATTTCTGGATCTCCCATTCATACAGATAGACGATGACTCCCTGGGTGAAAGCAGAGGTGACGGTGACGGCGTGATTGAGAGCGGCGAGAAGATTGAAGTCGGTTTCGCGCTCTCTAACAAGGGAGAAGATCCAGAGGACAGCATCCTTGTCTCTTTGCGATCACCTGATGCCTACATAACTGTTCACGACAGCATCTGCGGACCGATCTTTCTTCCTGGAAAAACGACCCTGATAAAGGATAAACAGTATCTTATGGAATTCTCACCGGAGATTCCGGACAACTATCGCGTAGAGCTCAATTTTACGATATCGGCTCCTGGCGGGGAATGGCATTCCACCAGGACCGTCACGGTCAACGCTCCCGGTATGTCACTCGACTGCTGGAACACCTGTGATTCTCTCCTGGGAAACGGCAACGGCTGCGTGGACGCGTGGGAGTTCATAAACCTGGATATGGTATGGACCAACAACGGCAGCGTTGATATCCCCTGCCCCACGCTTACCTTGAAAATTCCCGATCAGACATACTCTATGCCTTACAGGAGTGAAATAGACCTTCCCGGGATTGCGGTCGGTCAGACCCTGGTCAGCAAGGACGGAATCTCCCTCTTCGTTAAACGGTACGCCCCTCCTTTCACCAGGATTCCGATCATACTCGAGCTGAAACAGGAAAACCTGTTTTCACACGCCGAAACACTGAACGTCACAGTCTGCGGCAATAACCTGGAGGACCACGCCGATTCGGCCGGTTTCTGGACCCACCGGGCTGAGGTAGGAGTGGATGGATGGAGCATCTCTTCGGAAGAAGCATACTCCACCCCCTCCAGCTGGAAATGTGGAGGCGCGCCCGGAGAAGCTTATCCGAATATGATGGACGCGGTTCTAACATCGCCCCCCCTGTGTCTATATGAAAACTCACAGCTGTCCTTCTGGCACAGGATCGACGCGGAAGCCGGCTTCACCTATCCATACTGGGCAGAGGACGCGGGTGTGGTGGAGATATCCACTGATGGAGGAGATTCCTGGACTATTATATCACCACTGGACAACTACCCCTGCCGGGCCAGCGCCTCCAATACCATATTCCTGGATCCCTACCAGAGGTGCTATTCGGGAAATGCCGGTTGGGAATTCGAGGAATTCGATCTTTCGCATATATCCGGACCGGTACTTCTCAGGTTCCACTTCGCCACCAATGAACAGTATGGATTCGGCGGTTGGTATATAGATGACATATTGATTTCCACCGAGAATTACACCGACTCCGAAGGTGGTGAGATTCCCCCTTCAGACCTCGTTAATAAACTCTATGAACCCACTCCAAACCCTTTTAATCCCACCACCCTGATTAGATTCCGGGTCTCGAACAAATCAAACGTCAACCTGTCGATTTTCGACGTATCCGGGAAAATGGTCAGAACCCTCATAGATGAATATATGTCCCGGGGAGAGCACGGCATCCGATGGAACGGCAGGGATGACCGGGGAAGAATCCTGGCAAGCGGAGTATATTTCTGCAGATTGAGCATCGGAAGTCACACATCCACTCGAAGGCTGGTACTCATAAGATAAAACGGCAGGTGTGTCTTCCCCCGCAGTCTTCTCTGTATTTCAGAACCAGCCCGGTCTTAAAATCATTGCGCGGTTATTATTTCTATAGTATTGATAGGTTAGCGTCAAAGCGCCGATGGTTTGGAGAATAAGGAACGGTTTGCGGATGGAAAGGATAAAGACAGCGGTTCTGGGAGCGACCGGCCTGGTGGGACAGGCTTTCGTATGGATCCTATCCGGTCACGGTTGGTTTGACATAGAACTGCTTGCCGCTTCCTCACGAAACAAAGGCCTGCTCTACCATGAAGCTGGGCGCTGGAGGCTTCCTTTTAAACTGCCCTCAGCCGCCGCCGGAATGAAGTTATCTCTTGCCGAGCCGCAGGCTCTTCGAAAGCTTGGAATAAAAACAGTCTTTTCCGCCCTTCCCAGCAGGGCGGCCGAATCGATAGAACCAGAACTTCGAAGATCTGGATTCCGGGTCTTCTCTAACGCCAGCGCGATGAGGTACAGCAAAGAAGTGCCTATCCTGATACCCGAGATCAATCCGGAATCAATGGGGCTTATCGGTGAGCAGGGTTTCCCGGAAGAAGGATTCGTAATAACCAACGCCAACTGCACGACTACGGGACTTGCCCTGGCGCTAGCCCCTCTTAGAAGATTCGGTATTAAAAGACTTTTCCTGTCGACCTATCAGGCGCTGTCCGGGGCAGGACACTATGGTTTCGAAAACCCCCATTTCAGAGAAAACGCCGTTCCATGGATAGAAGGCGAGGAAGAAAAGGTTTCTCTGGAGCTTGAGAAAATACTCGGTATAACCGCTGAAATATTTCCATACTGCGTCAGGATCCCGGTTCCATACGGCCACCTTGAAGCGGTCTGGCTCAAGCTGGAAGATGACCCGCCCCTGGAGGCGATAGAAGAAGCGTGGAAAGATTTTGGAAAGGAGGAGCCGGATCTGCCGTCCATGCCGGCCAGACCGGTCAAATACCTGGGGCCGGATAAATACCCTCAACCTAAAATGAGTTTTGACGGAGAGCCAGCGGGAATGCAGGTCTTTACCGGAAGGTTAAAGAAGAAAAACGGCCATGTTGGTTTCGTTCTTCTTTCCAACAACCTGATAAGGGGTGCAGCGGGGGGTTCGGTGGAAAACGCAGAATTATTTACCAGGAGGTATGCGGAGAAACCATGAAAAAGAGAAGAGTGCTGAAATTCGGAGGCTCCAGTTTTAAATCCAGAGAGGATATCTCCAGGGTCATAATAGCGATAAAGAGTTACAGAGAACCGCCGGTTATCGTGGTTTCGGCCCTGTATGGAGTAACAGACAGGCTGGTCAGAGCCGTTGAAAAGGTCAAGAAAGATGAAAAAGCGATATATGAGATTCTAAAGAGCCTGTACAGAATCCACCAGCGGATAGCGCAGAAATACATAGAGGAAAAAGAAGCTCGAAGCGCAACTCTGGCCGATCTGGAGATGAGGATAGAAAAACTGGGAAAGTATCTTCTGGGAGTCCATTGTCTGGAGGACATTCCCAACTGCGCCGACGATATGCTTCTCAGTTATGGGGAAAGGCTTTCTTCTCTTCTACTTGAGTCGATACTCAAATACATGGGAATAGATTGCGCCGAACTCCTTCCCGAGGATATCGGTCTGGTCACCGACGGCGAATACGGTAACGCCACTATTGACCTGGAACAGTCCAAAAAAAATATAAAAAATGTGTTCTCCAGAAATATGATCTATATCATCCCGGGGTTTTACGGTATTTCCACCGAGTATAGAATAACTACACTCGGGCGGGGTGGAAGCGATTATTCGGCATCTGCTATAGCCTACTGTATAGACGCCCTTTCCGTCGACATATGGAAAGACGTCTCGGGATTCCTCAGCGCGGACCCCTGCGTGGTACACAACCCCAGGAGTATAGAGAAACTCAGCTACGATGAAGCAGCGGAATTATCCTATTTCGGAACCAGGATATTTCATCCACTGACCTTCGAACCTCTTATGGGGCAGAGAATCCCGGTCAGAATATTTGACATAAACTCAAAAGGAGGGGAGAGAAAAGCCCTCACCGTTATCGATGGTAAAGGAATAATAAAAAGAAATGTGATAAAGAGCATAGCCTGCATAGATGACATAGGGGTAATTAAACTGGGAAGTCCCGGAATAGGTTCCAAGATCAATATCATAAGCGAGATCATTGCCAGAATATCATACTTGGGAACGAATATCAAAGCGATCACCTCTTCCATGACCTCGATGTTAATCCTGGTTCCTAAAAATGACCTTAAAAAATGCTGCAGGGGGATTGAGGATCTTCAGTTACTTGCTCTTGACGAGATATCCTGCCACCATGGTTCTTCCCTGATAGCGCTGGTCGGAGAAGGAGTCCAGCAGAGAAAGGGTATCGCCGCCAGGGCTTTTACCGCCGTGGCAAAAAAGGGTATAAATATAAGCCTGATATCTTCGGGAGCCTCCAGAGTAGCTATATATCTTCTGGTTAACCGGAAAGATAGAAACAGGGCTGTCAAGGCTGTACACAGAGAGTTCTTCCCGGATTGATACCGGGCTCCCGTTTTATTTTCCCTGTACGAACCGGGTAAGCTCGTAACTGTTTTCCTCAGCAGTTCTGTAACCTCTCTCTATTATCTCTTCCGCTTTATCGAAATCGAAGTTTTTGAATTCCCCTACTTCCGGTTCCACAAGAAAATGCGGGCCGGCGAAATGCCTCTTTAAATCCATTATCCTTGAGGAAGCTATGGCCAGACTGTCTGTCACCGTCTCGTAGAACCTTCTCTCCTTTCCCCCCGAATAGCTGAAGTCCGGATGCGGCAGTTTCCTGAAGATCTCGGCGATAGGAGTAGGCGCACTTTTCATCACTTCCCCTATCCATTCGTCCATTTTATTTAGGAATGCGTGCCCTCTGGGCTCCCTCTCCGACTTCTCGCCCCTCAGGTGCCGGCGCGCGCTGACCCCTATCACCAGATCCGCTCCCAACTCAAAGGCTATATCCATAGGAACAGGGTTGACCAGTTCCCCGTCGATAAGTGACTTTTCCATAATCTCGACGGACGGGAAAAGGCCCGGGATGCAGCTGGAAGCGCTAAGAGCCGTGATAAGGTTTCCCTTCTTGAAGACGACTTCCCGGCCGGTATTTACGTCGGCCGCGACACAGGCGAAGGGCATGAACAGATCCTCGATCTTCTTATCCTCCAAATATCTGCTTAGAAAACCCGAAATTCGGCTCCAATCGAAGAGGCTCCTGGTTGAGAAGGAAAGTCTTAGAAATCTGACCACATCGATCCAGTCTATATCGAGGGCGATCTTCCTTAGATGTTCCGGTGAGTGGCCGGCGCAAATAAAAGCTCCTATGATTGAACCTATTGAACAGCCGGATACACACGAAATCTCGACACCCTGTTCTTTTAACCAGAGAAGTACACCTATCTCTCCCATGCCCCTCGCTCCACCGGACCCAAGAGCCAATCCGATTTTTCTTTTCTTTCCCATTTTAGCTATCCCGCCGGGTCTTCAATGTTGCAACCTTTCAATCTCCTTTGACAGCTTTTTAAGCCTTCTCTTTTCCTTCCAGTTCAAATTCTCATACCCTTTCTCATTGACTTTATCCAGAAGGTAGTGGACCTCTTCCTGGAGTAATTCAAGTTTCCTTCTCTCATCGTCCTGCTTTTTCTTCTTTCTGGAGCCGTATGCTGTTTTCAGTCTTATCAGATTCGGATGCCTTACCATCAAAAAGAGAAATACCAGGCTGGGAACTACAAGAGAAGCGGCCAGATATATACTGCCCTGCAGTAAGGCTGGATTGAAAAGGGAAGTTACGATAACCCCGGTAATGGCGCCTCCCAGGTGTGCTTCATGGCCTATATTGCCCAGCCTTGACCTTATTCCATAGATCGAAACAAGGACAAACCCGATTCCGAAAAGCCAGGATGGAATCGCCAGGGGAAGAAAAAGAAAAGAGACGCTGCTGTCTGGAAACAGAAGGATGCTCGCGAATATGACTCCGCAAACCGCGCCAGAAGCTCCGACCGCCCTGTAGTCTGAATCTTCTCTGTGAATGAGAAGGGCCAGAAGATTTCCGGCCGCCAGGCTGGCGAAATAGATTATCACGAACTTGATGAATCCAAAAACCGCCCCTACCCCGATGCTGAAAGAGTACAGGGCGAACATGTTGAAAATAAGATGCCCCCAGTTCGCGTGAAGAAAGCCGGAAGTAAATATCCTGGTATATTCTTTTTTATCAAGTATCTTCCCTACCCAGAATATGTGAGAATCGAAAAACCGCCTCGACCTGAAGCCCCTGTATGAAAAGATACCATTGGCGATTACAAGAACTAGGGTAAAAGCTTCGACCGCCTGATCCATCGCTTCCTTTCCAAGGTTTTCCAAAACACCCAGCCAAGAGCGGGGAAACAACATCTATTCAGATTCCAGAGATATCTCACCCCGGGATATGTTTTTCAGCTCCACGTTACAGCTTTCCCACTGAGAATACGGAATGGAACCCAAGAGTATCACTCTAGAGGAAAATTCTTCATTTTCGATGCTTCCGCCGAAATGGCCTATTATCAACTTGATCTTTTCGTGCATATCATACGGTACTTCCAGTGAAAAACCCTCCTTCGAAACGTGCTCTTTCACAGGAAGTCCTTCCAGGGCCTTTCTGGCCGACACCGAGTAGGCCCTGACCAGCCCCCCCGTTCCCAGCTTGGTTCCGCCGAAGTATCTTACCACGGTGATTAGCAAATTGTAAATCCCTCTGCCCTTCAGGACTTCCATTACCGGTTTCCCCGCCGTTCCCGGGGGTTCTCCATCGTCACTCATGCCGCTTAGCTCGCTTCTGAGTCCTCCCGAGATAAAAGCGTATACCACGTGGCTAGCCCCGGAGTGCTCATCTCTCTTCTGTCTTATCAGTTCTCTGGCCTCTTCAGCAGATGATATTCCAACCGCTTCGGCTATGAACTTGGATTTCTTGATTACTATCTCGCTTTTTGCGCTTCCGTCTGGAACCAGGTATTCTCCATCACCCATATTATTTCCTATCCGCTGGACTTTCATGCTCCCTTTCGAAGCGATGCCGATCTATGCATTTTGGGAATCCGCGAATACCAAGCTGTCGTAAGCCGACGCCAGTATCAGAGAAATCATAGGCGTAACGGCAAAGCTATAAATCAGAAGGATCGCAGTGCCGAGGTTCTGATATCCACTTATTAACGGAAAAACCGCCAGCATGTAGAGCCCGAGAGCTATAAGGTAGATTAACGCTATCTGGGGCCTGTGCCCTTCAGTGATCCTGGAACTGAAGAGAAATGCCTCTTTCGGTCCCAGCCGCCTGTCCAGTACCGCAAAAAGGCACAAACCGTATCGGATCAGAAGATATATACCTGGTATTATGAAAAACAGCAGGCCCAGGAATACCAGAAAGGACAGGCCGATTGAAACAATCCACACGCCGGAGAAAATCCTGAAGCCGTCGAAAATATTCTGAATCGAAACCTTCTCTCCCCTTACTATTTTAAGACAATACCCCAACCACCCGACCGAAAGGACCAGGCCGGCGGACAACTGGATCAGGGCGGTGACCACCACACCGCCCGGGACGATATCGACAAGGTAGAGAATCAACTGATAGCATAGCAGCACCGCGACCCCTCTGTAGACCTCCGAAGTCCTTCTCCTTATGGTGTTCCAGGCGAAAGATATCCATCCATCAGCGCTTAGGGGGTAACCTTCTTCCATATCGATTCCCATTCAAACTCCCGATAATCTAAAAAATACTTATTCGAAGGGCCGCTATTCTTCCCTTCGGTCTCTTCCTTGGAGGTCTTGCCCCCCGATGCACGATCAACAAAGATTCAGCGGTACTGAGCAGATTAGAAATAGTAAATCAACTCGAAGGATAAAACCAGAAAGAACCAAAAAATCTTCGCTCTTTACATCACCTTTTTCTATTACCTATAATCCCGCTCAGTGAAAAGGCCATGCCCCCCAATATCAGTGCCTCCCCGAAAATAAACAGAACCCAATTGAAATCCCCGGGCAAGTGTCTTGAGGCGGTTTGCCAAAACTCACCGCTTCCGGATGGATCGAAGATCCCTCCGGCAAGACCTTCTGTGATTATCAGCAGTGAATAATCGCTGATAAAGTTGGCAAAAATGAGCACCGCTCCGGAGATTATAAGTATCCAGCCCCTTCGACCAAACCCTGCATCGTAACCTGCTGCCGCAGGATATATTATCAGAAAAGACATTATCAACATTGTTACCGAACAGATCAGGGGGGCGAGAACCGGACCCACCCAGACTACCGGTATAAGGAAAAGAATATCTTGAACAAGAAGGGTTTCGGGCCAGCCTATCAAAAGCTTTAAAAATACATAATAAAATATATCCCAAAGGGCGAATATGTAAAGAAACCACGCGAACCTTTCCACGTTCCTTCTGGCGGCTATGAAGGCGGCAGCCGCTATCATCAGAATAGTGGCTGATTCCCTAAGCAGCTCCATCAGCAAAAGATCGCCAGGGATTCTGACAAGGGGGAACTCAAAACCCTGGGGGTAGAACAGCCTGCGAAGGTAAATTACCAAAACGGCTTCGAAAGCCCCCATTGAAACTGCGAAGGCACCCAGTGCCAATGAGTTACTGGTGGTTTTTGAAATCCGGTCATCCATTCTTGTCTATCAGATCCTTAAAAAAGCGGAAACCCCATCCGGTTGCGGTTGCAGGGCATTTACTAAACCCGGCTTCTCATTCTATTATAAACCGCGTTCTATTTTACTATAACCTAAATTGAGCGATTTTATACATGAAAAATCCCACCCGATGAGTTAAGC
>CAZAUK010000004.1:0-156445 GCA_964488475.1 uncultured bacterium | reverse complement strand
AGAGCTTAACTCATCGGGTGGGATTTTTCATGGATAAAATCGCTCAATTTAGGTTTAAATATTATCGGATGAACGCCTGTTTAAATAAACGGAGATTAATCAGGAGAACAGCTTGAATCCAGCAATAATGAGAATAACCTCCATACCGACGGAGTATCTGACATTTTTTATCGCTACACTTCCCGTATCAGAACTCCGAGGAGCTATACCATTCGCTATCAGCAGCGGCATGAACTGGCAGAAAGCCTATTTGATAGCCGTTGCCGGCAATTTCCTTCCCGTGATACCTATACTTCTGTTACTGGGAAGGGTCTCCGAATGGTTGATGGCCAGATTCGCGATTTTCAACAGATTTTTCAACTGGCTTTTTAACAGAACCAGGGCGAAGAGCAATCTTATAGAACGTTTCGAGGCGGTTGGACTGATCTTTTTTGTGGCCATACCGCTTCCAGTGACCGGAGCCTGGACGGGATGCGTAGCGGCATTTCTTTTTAGAATTCCCCTCAAACACTCCATTCCAGCCATAACTGCGGGGATTCTCATAAGCGGGACTGTTGTAACACTGGCCAGCCTGGGAGTAATTTCTTTCTGGGGAATCTAAAGGATCAGCCCAAAGTTCTGAGAAAATCCGGTCCTAAAGGTCCGGCTGAAACGAAGGAAATAAAAAGAAATAGAATCTTTATGAAATTGTTTGAGTTACGGACTCGAAATTGATATCTTGTGATGGAGAATCGGGGCGTAGCGCAGCTCGGTTAGCGCGCCTGCTTCGGGAGCAGGAGGTCGCTGGTTCAAATCCAGTCGCCCCGACCATATAAAAAAATGCTACGTAAATCTTCCATAAAAAGATATATCACCATAACATTCTGCGTGATAGTAACTTCAGGATGTAGCGAAGCTCCAGTCTATTACGGGAAAAGTGGGCGGGAAGATCGGGTGGAGAAACGGCCGGTCGAGCGGGAACCTGGCCCAAGCTTACCAATCACTATCAGTTTAGTTCCGCCGGTTCACAACTTTAATACTGCCAGAATAACCAGCGGGTTTGGCTTCAGAAAAGATTCAAGATATAATTACAAGGAATTTCACAGGGGAATAGACATAAAACTTCAGGTGGGAGATCCAGTGATAGCTTCAGCTCCGGGAAACGTTTCCTTCGCGGGAAACAAGAGAGGTTACGGAAAGGTTATAATCCTGGATCACGGAAACCGCATTTACACAGTTTACGCCCACCTCTCCTCCATCAACTGCAGAAAGGGCGATTACGTAGAAAGAGAAAAAGTAATAGGCAGGGGAGGTAGAACCGGTAACGCCACAGGATCACATCTTCATTTCGAAATAAGAAAATCCGGGAAAGCGGTAAATCCGCTTCCTCATCTTGATTATTAAGATAAAGTAATCTATTCTTAAAAAGCGATGAAAAGAAAACAGGATTCTGAGGACCTTCAGAGAAGATACTTTCTTGAAATCAGCAAGTACCCCCGTTTATCCCGGGAAGAGGAGATAGATCTTGCCAGAAAGGCCAGAAAGGGTGATGAAGAAGCCCGAAGAACGCTAATAATGTGTAATCTTCGCCTAGTTATCAGCATCGCCAAATCCTACGCTTCCCACAATATACCTTTTCTGGATCTTATAGAGGAAGGGAATATGGGTCTGATCAAGGCAGTGGAAAGATTCGATCCGGAAAAAGGGTTCCGTTTCAGTACCTACTCCTCGTGGTGGATAAGACAATCGATCGTAAGAGCTATCTCGAACTATTCACGCACCATAAGGATACCCATACACATATTCAAGCTGATCACAAAGTACTTTGATCTGGAGTCGATGCAACAAAAAGTCTCAAAACAGGAAAAGATAAAGGCACTCGGGATATCAAAAAAGAAATTCATAATGCTGGAGGAACTTATAAAGAATATCAGGGCTCTGGATGTATCCAGCAGCCTTGACACCTACAACCAGCTGGCGGATAAGATCAAGGTAGAGGGAAGCATTGATCCGGAACAGATCATCATCGAGCAGATCGAAAACGAGGAGCTGGCCGATCTTATAGAGCGGCTCAGCGAAAGGGAGCGGTTTATTCTTAAAATACGATATGGATTCGCCGACGGCGCACCTCATACCCTTGCGGATATAGGAAAGATGATAAATCTGTCAAGGGAACGGGTGAGACAGCTGGAAAAAAGAGCTCTGAGAAAACTGAGGCTTTTAATGAGTAGCGATGACTTTTAAAGAACGGGAGAAACATGAATGATATAGAAGCTTACATAAGAAACGTACCTGACTTCCCAAAAGACGGCGTTATGTTCAGGGATATTACACCGGCTCTTCTCTCTACACAGATATTTACAGCGATCTGCGATACGATTTCCGACAGGTATGAAGACCGTGATATTGACAAGGTCGCGGCGATGGAATCACGGGGATTTATTTTCGGTTCGGTCCTCTCCTACAAAATCGGCGTAGGGTTTGTTCCCATAAGAAAGAAGGGGAAGCTTCCCTGGAAGAAGATAAGCGAGAAGTACGCTCTGGAATATGGTGAAGAGGTACTCGAGATGCATGTCGATTCTATCGAGAAGGACGACCGGGTCGTGATAATCGATGACCTTCTCGCCACCGGCGGCACAGCTGAGGCATCCTGTAGAATGGTCCAGAAACTGGGAGGTATAGTTGATGAATTGTGCTTCGTTATAGAGCTCTCAGACTTGAAGGGAAGAGAGAGGCTTACCGGTCATCCCATCTTTTCACTTATAACCTTTTAGCTCAATTTTATTTGCCATTGCGCGGACAAATTATTAATATAGTAACTCGATTTGAGCCTTCTGCCCCCGTAGCTCAGGCGGATAGAGCACCGGTTTCCTAAACCGGGTGTCGCATGTTCGAGTCATGCCGGGGGCGTTTTACTATACATTAAAAGGGGAATGGACTTCCTAAAATCTCATTCCCCTTTTCGGAATATTATATTATACGGTCCCTGAGTACGTGTCTTAAATCCCAAATAACCTAAGTACTACAGCATACCGCTTCGCTAATTTGGGCATGGGACTCTCGAAAGCACGCCTCGACCGTATAATATTTTATCGATACGGTAAGATTATACTCCGGAAAAAAAATTTGTCAAGTAAAATTACCAATATATATTTCCATATACAGCAATATGTTATGGGCGATATTTAATAAATTGTATTAGAACTTATGGAAAATGCGCAAAAGAACGGCCTGTGCCCGCTTCAGTAAATAAATATTCCCGGGGGCATGCATATATGCCAGCGGGAATATTTATTGGTTGAATGGCAAACCTAGCTAGCGAGATTTATCTCAGCCACCATAAAAGATCTATGATGAAAAAGAGTGGCAACATATTAAACCTCCTTGAGCTACGACGGCTACTGTTTTGCTCATCCCAAACAACCCGCTTTAAGCTGGGCCGTTTGACCGAGAGGTAACGCATTAAATGTGCCCGCTGGCATGAATAGGCTATCAGCAGGTTGGAGTTTGAGATTCTTCGTGCCGGCAATTTAATTAAATAGCTTAATCTTAGGACCTTCTTCCAAAAATCTTGCGAAATTAAAAAGGGCAGGCGTTTTCCACATAAAAACAGCAAGAAATGATAAATATTTGACCTGTTAAGGAGAAAAAACATGCAGTTTTGCAATGCGAGTCAATTATATCAATCAGTTTATAAGAAATAGCTGAAATAATAATATAATTCTTAACAACAGGGCTGCTCTCTTGCACATTCAGCCGGAAGTTCTTCTGAGGGCTATAACAGTAATGTCATCTTTCATTCTGTTATTTCCAAATATCATAAGCCTTGAGATAAGCTTTTCAAGAAGACTGTCCACTGGATCATCGATATTATTCCTGACAAATTCGACCAGCCTCTGGAAACCGAATTGATTTCCTTCCCCGTCTTCCTGGTCGATAACACCGTCGGTAAAAGCTAAAAGCAAGTCTGAGGGGTCCATTTTAACCGCCCCATCCAGATAATCCACCCTCTTGTCAACACCTATCAACATCCCACCCCTTTTTAGCCTGTCTATAGTCCCATCAGCTCTGAAAAGTATGGGGGGGATGCCTCCTGCGTTTGAATATTTTAGGACCCCTTCACCCTCCTCGTATACGGAATAGAACAGGGTAGCGTGACGGATACTGTCGCTTTTTTCTAACATGTAACTATTGACCGATTCCAATACCTCAGAGGGAGATCTTTCTATACCGGCTTCCGCCCGCAGGTATGCCTGAAGAGTGGACATAAGAAAAGCGGCTGGTATTCCTTTGCCGGCTATGTCTGAGATGACAAAAGCCGTGACCCCGTTGCCGAGCTTGAAAAAATCATAGAAATCTCCTCCCACATGCTTGCTGGGTTTGATTCGCGCGCCGAGAGTAGCCCCCGTCAGAAGGGGGGGGAAGTCCGGTAGAAGCTTGTTCTGAATGGAGCTGGCGATCTTCAGTTCTTTTTCAAGCTCTTCCTTCTCCACGTTAGCCATGCATAGTTCTATGTTTCTCAACGCCGCCGCGGTCCTTTCGCAGATAAAATCAAGTAGTTCCGCTTCCTGGCTGCTATACACTCCACCGCCGCTCTTTCGACCCACTATTACGAATCCTGTCATCTGCTCCTCTTCCAGTATTGGAGACATGATCGCACACCCGCTTATCTGCATTATCTCCCTGGATATTCGGTCCAGGTTGTTCTTGAGCCAAAGTTTATCGAAATATTCCACCATCACCGGAAATCTCTTCCGGGCCGCCTGCCTGATAAGTTCCACGTCTTGGGGAATATTGGTGATCGGCATTCTATTGTCCTGAGACCATTCATAATTCAGGCTGTAATTATCCTCTCTTTCCCGAATGAATATCAGGACATTTCTGGGCCTGAACAGTTTTACAACTTCATCACCCAACATCCGGACAACACTTTCTATCGTTTTACAAAGTCTTATATTATGCGAGAAATCAATGAATTCCTTTCCGATTACTCCCCGCCTCTTGTAGAAATAACGGTCCACTATCTGAAAAATGAACGATCTGGCCGGTATGAATATTATCGCGAAAAAGAATATAAAAATGGCCGCGAAATAGTAATGGTTTATTCCCAGTTTTTTGCTTATTTCACCCTTGGTGATCTCATTTATGACGTAATATATGGCGGTGAAAAGAACGGGAAGTATAAAATATACTATGCCTGTTCTGAAGACCAGCCTCAGATTGAAAGCATCGTGCTTAAGTATCGCGTAACCGAAAGAAATCGAGATAAAGGAAAGCGAGATGCCGGAAAGGTAGAGCTTGTCATAAGCTATCAGGTCAGGGTCGATCTGCATTATAAGCATCATCGCTGTTATGGGTAGAATCCCTATGGCCAGGCCGAAAGTGACGATTCTGAATTTAGTTTTTAAAGCCCTGTTGGAAGTCGCGTAGGTCCTTATGAAGATAACGGGGGAGAGGATCATATAAATCACCCAGTATATCGAAGCCACCGTCTCATGCGTATTGATAATTGAGTGCTGCACCGAGGAAGAATAGTTCCATAAAGCCAGGACAAAGCTTATGACGTAGATGAATGCGGGAGGATAATATAGGTATTTCTCGGCTTTTGACCTTCGTGATCCCTTTTCGATATCACGCCCGGGGAACACCAGAAAAAAGTGAAGGAAGCAGGCTGGAAGAAAGATAAAAAAGAGATCGTAGATGAGTTCGCCTGAAATATGCAGCAGGGGTATCGATGTTATAGGCCGCTTTGTGAGAATAAAAGAAATCAAGAGACAGTTGATTGAAAAGAGTATTCCCATCAGGTCCGGTCTCTTCAAAATGACTATAAAACCCACCAGAATGAACGTAAAACCAGATATCATCAGACCGAATTTCTGGTTTATATCGTATGAGGGGCGCTCTTGAGCGTATACCTCAACATCATAAAGTGAATCTCCTCTTTCCATGGCAAAGATAAAAGGCTCAAGTTCTGTGTTCTTATAAGTTAAATATTTATAATGATTTATATTCCTGACCAGAACGCCGTTCACCGCTACTACCCGGTCTCCGTTTTTGATGGGGGCATTCTTGTTGGGACCGTCCGGCTCGATTTTGCTTACCTTGAGATTGTGATGGGAGATGCCCAGATGGGGAGAATTCAGAAAATCCCGGGCTCCGAAGAATTCAAGAACAATGATCAGTACGGCCGCGGCAATTATACTGCCCCTTAAAAATCTGACCATTTTCCAGCTCCCTGATGATGACAGTTCAGTCTCACACAGAAGAGGTATCCTGTCAATCGATTTAATGTTTGACAAGATTATTTACTTGTAAAAGAATAAGACAAAATATATTTTAATCGTGAGGAGGCTAATAAAATTGACGAAGAAGAGAATCAGCAAAAAGGAATTGAAGGAGGACGTTTTTGTCAGTTTCTTCTTCAATTCATGGGAATATATAAAGACACACCAGAATCAGTTATTCATAGGCGTAATCGCCATAATAATAATTATAGCTGGGATAAGTTGGTATTTTAACAGCAGGGAAGCGGCCAAGGCGGAATCCTCAGCAAGATTCGCCGAAGCGATCTCCTTTTATAATTCGGGCGATATGGCGTCTGCGGAAGAGCTTCTCAAAATGGTCAGGAACAGATATGGAAGTACAATGGAAGGTGCTTTCTCCAGATACTTTCTGGGAAAGATAGCAATGGCCCAAGGAAACAACGAACAGGCGATATCCCATTTCGAAGATTACCTGTCCAAAGCGGGCGGTTATCCTTTCTATAAAGATTCCGCCAGGGAAGCAATCGCCATCTGCATGATCAATGAGAGGCGTTTTGATAAGGCCGCTCAGATTTATCTTGAACTTTCCTCAGAAAAAGAGGAGGATGAGAAAGAGGAATATCTGGAAAAGGCAGCCGAGACCTACGAAATGACAGGCACCAAGGGTAAAGCCCTGAAAATTTACAGGCAGCTTCTGGATCTTAAAGAGGGGCTTGCTAAAAAGAAGATAGAAATAAAAATTAGTATATTGACCGGCTGATAAATAGGTTACTATAATACTACTTAACAGGTAACAAATTCCTGTTTTATCGCAGGCTTGAAATATGAAAGGGAGATCAGGGAAATAAGACTGGGTTCTAAATCTAGACCGACAGAGAGGCTCAGAATGTTTTCAGGCAGCGTTAATAATGCGCCAAGTTATTGTTTCCCTTTTTAATAAAGAAGGAAGCAGTCAATAAAAACAAAGGGAGGTAGAAATGAAAAGACTGCAAACTGCACTGTTTATTGTGATTCTTCTTTTTTGTTCCGCCCCGGCCGTGGCACAATACGGAATCGGCAGCATTGGCATGTATACCAGCGGCACCACCATGGATGATTGTGATTTCGATCCCTTCACCGTTGGAAACACTTATGACGTGTGGTTCTGGTGCATGATAGATCCCGGCGGCCCGGACGGAATAAAGGGCTTTCAATTCAGAGTGGCCGTTGAGGAAGATTCCACACAGGTCATCTTCGGAGACCCTCAGTGGGACATGGACGTACTCAGTACCGGTACTCTGGGCGGTGGAATAGCCGCGACTGTTACAGGCGGACAGTGCCACGGCACAGGCGAGAGCGCCTTCGCCCTAGGCTACGTTCCCATACTCTTAATCGGCCCCGGTCCATTCCACCTGCACCTGGTGCCTGATCCAAATGCCCTTCCGGAGAAAGACGTTCTTATTATGAGTTGTGAGGAAGGCTACCCTCAGTACAAGATGAGGGGAGGCTGGTTTTCATTCGGAGCACCCTGTGATACTGACGCTGAAGATAGCAGCTGGGGCGCTATAAAGAGCATCTACAGAAAATAGAAGCCCGGGCTTGAGAAGTAACTTTGAAATGATCAAGGGGCCTCTTCAAAGCAGAAGGGGCCCTTGGAATGATTAATTAAAATGTCGCATAATATATATTATGTTAACCATTTGATATTTAATCTTTCACCCTTAAGTCTTCCGTCTGTATTTTCCGTGAACCTGGAATCTTTATACAGCTACTATATTGACAAGTTTATTGGGGACTACAATTACCTTTTTAATATCCTTGGAGCCTATGAACTTCTTCGCCCTCTCGTTTGATAGGGCGATTTCTTCTAATTCGCTTCGGCTTCTGTCCGCTTCGACCTCGACCTTTCCGCGGACCTTTCCGTTAACCTGAATAACCAGGGTATATTTTTCGCTCTCGATGTTATCCTGGTCAAGAAATGGCAGCTCTCTGTTGAAAATACTCTCTTTCATGCCACATCTTTCCCAGATCTCTTCGCACATATGGGGCGCTATCGGCGCCAGGAACATTATCAGATTCCGCAGGGTGTAGATATAAAGTGCGCTGGATAGATTGTCGCCATTCTCGATGCCGGCGTCGCTCTCAATGAAAGAATATATTCCGTTGGTAAGCTCCATCAAAGAGCTTATTGCTGTATTAAAATGGAAGGCTCCACCCAGAACGTCTCTTCTAACCTTCTGAATCGTTCTTTGAACAAGCCTGTATAGTTCCATTTGGCCCTTATTCAGAGAATCCGGACTGAAATCCTCGTTTTTAAGACTGGTTCCGTCGAGTATATCGGAATGATTTGAATAGAGGCGCCAGACCCTGTTCACAAACCTAAAGGCTCCCTCAACAGCCCTGTCGTTCCACTCCGCGTCTTTTTCCGGCGGGCCTATAAAGAGCGTGTAAATCCTCACGGTATCAGCACCGTATCTTTCTATAAGATTAGAGGGGCTCACTGTATTTCCAGCGCTTTTGGACATCTTGGACCCGTTTCTGGTGATCATACCCTGGGTAAACAGGTTTTTGAACGGTTCCTCAAAATTCAGGTGACCTTCGTCATACAGGAATTTTACGATAAATCTCGAATAAAGAAGATGAAGTATCGCGTGTTCCACGCCTCCCACGTATTGATCCACCGGCATCCACCTGTTCACCAGTTCGCTCTCAAACGGCACCGAATCGTTGCGGGGTGAAATATATCGAAGGAAATACCAGCTGGAATCAACAAAGGTATCCATGGTATCAGTGTCCCTTGAGGCCGGCCCTGAGCAAACAGGGCATTTTGTCTCGACGTAACTCCTTGAACTGGATAACGGACTCTTACCATCCCCCCGAGGCATAAAATCCACGTCTTCAGGTAATTCAACCGGAAGTTCTTCTTCCGGAACCGGCTGAACGCCGCATTTTTCACAGTAAAGAATCGGAATCGGAGCCCCCCAGTACCTCTGCCTCGATATCAGCCAATCCTTAAGCCTGTAATGCACTGTTCTGGAACCTATTCCCTCTTTTTCAAGGTCCTCCGTTATTCTTTCCATTCCCTCCCTGTTTCTCATACCGTTGTACCTGCCTGAGTTGATCATAACACCGTCTTCCACGTAAGCTTCTTCCAGCTTCGCCGGTCCGGAATCACCGGAACTGATCACCTGTATTACTGGAATGTCCAGCTCTGATTCCAAGACGAATTCAAAATCCCTCTGGTCGTGAGCCGGCACTCCCATAATGATGCCGGTTCCATATTCCATAAGTACATAACCGGCGAGGAATACCGGTATCTTAGAACCGGTTAGAGGGTTTACTGCGTAGGAACCGGTAAAGAACCCCTCCCTGCTCCTTTCGGTTCTATCCTGAATCTTGAGGTTCTTTACGTAATCAACGTATTTACTTCCCTCCTCTCTTCTTCCACCGAGATCCAGAAGCTCCTCCGCCCTGGGGTGATCGGCCGCCATAACAATAAAGGTCGCCCCAAAAAGAGTGTCCACCCTGGTGGTAAAACAGTCCAGCGGCCTTGCCGCTCCCTCTAACTCGAATTTGACTTCAACGCCCTCACTTCTGCCTATCCAGTTTTTCTGCATTGTAATGACTCTGGAGGGCCAGTTTTCCAGCTTTCCCAGATCCTTCAATAAACGGTCGGCGTAACGGGTTATTCTGAAAAACCACTGCTTCAATTTCTTGAATTTAACCTCCGCACCGCATCTTTCGCATTCACCGCCTACCACCTGTTCGTTGGCCAGGACCGTCTTGCATGAGGGGCACCAGTTGACCGCGGCTTCTTCCCGGTAGGCCAAGCCGGCCTTATAAAGCTGAATGAATAGCCACTGAGTCCACTTGTAGTAGTCCGGCTGGCAGGAGGTGACCTCTTTATCCCAATCATATATTACCCCCCACTGGCGGAACTGCTTCTTCATCTCAGATATATTCTTGAGAGTCCATTGCGCGGGGTGGATCCTGTTCTTAATTGCCGCGTTTTCCGCCGGAAGACCAAAAGAATCCCAACCCATGGGAGCCAGAACATTAAGCCCTTCCATCATTTTTATTCTGGCCAGAGCGTCACCTATGATGTAATTCCTGCCGTGCCCCACGTGAAGATTGCCCGAGGGATAGGGAAACATCATCAGACAATAGAACTTCCTGTCGGTCTTCTCAAGATCGCATTTAAAAACACCGCTCCAGCGCTTCTGCCATTTTTGGTCTATATCAATGAATGGAAATTGGTCGCTCAAGCTTGTACTCCCTTGTCGTTAATGCTACCAAGATCTACCAGCACATGATAATCGTCGCCCGCCCTGTCCAGCTCGTGGTCCGCACCGATCTCTTTTAAATAATCTATAAGGTCTTCGGCCGAATCCCGCGATGATACTATCACTCTCAGATTGCCTTTGAGTTCAATCTCACCAAGCTTTTTCTTCAGCATCAGTACAGGGCCGGGGGGCCTTAATCCCCTGGCGATTATCTTTATTTCCCTTTCTTTCATCTGGGCTCATCATCTCCTCCCGTTGGGTAAACAATTCCGAATCCATGAAATCGACATGTTAATTAAGATAAAATTTCGATAAATGTTATTCAAGGCGAACCGGTACAGAGACAAGGCTTTTCCTTATAATAGTCACCTTCCCCTTCCCCCGCGCCAGGCCTTCGCTTCGAATCCTCAGAATGCTTTCATCACACTCGCGGTCCGCTCCCGGTATCTCTCTTAACAGACTTCCTGAAAGCTTCTGACGCCGAAATCCAGGTAAAGCTTCCTTTCCATTGAATTCAGAAAACAATTCATGATAATTAAATCATCGGGAATGTAACTGCTCTTGATCTTTATATCCGCCACCCTGAGGTTTTCCAGCCATATCTTGATCTCTTCTTTCGAGAAAGATTCCGCCTGCCGCTTCCTCTTTCTGTACCAATATCCTCCCGCTCTTTTTCCGCACTTTATCTTCATCAGAGTCAGCATATTCCTTATCAGATGGTAAACTATCGATGATGGTTTTTCAGCGCCAGAATCCAGTATTCTCAAAAGTATTCCCAGTGCTTCACTCTCGCTCCCTCCCCCCAGCCGGTCAACCAGGTCATATACTGCATTGAATCTGTAGTTTCCGATTATCCTCGAGATATCGTCGGAGTCGATCTCCCTGCCTTCGTAAATAACCGAAATCTTTTCTATTTCATTTCTGAGGTCGTATAGATTCTCACCGACGTTGCCTATAATAGAACGAGCCGCCTTCCTGCCGGCTGTGACTCGAAGCCTTTCTAATCTATGAATAACCCATGATTCCAGGTCTTTTTCGTTCAGCTTCCTGAATTCGATCACTTTTCCGGTATTGCCTGTTATCTTTTCCAATCTGTTATATCCGGAAGGAACCCTGTTCTTTCTTCCGCTCTCATCATGGGTATTGTAAACTATCACCAGTACGCAGGAAGACGCCGGATCGGAGCAGTACTCAGTCAGTCTCTTGCAGCCGGTTCCCCTTATCATCTCCAGTTCCTTGAGCAGAATAACACGCCTGTCCGACATTAAAGGAAAAGAATTGGCCTTTTGAACAAGCTGAGGCACTTCCACTTCGGCGCCGTATTCAACATCCAGGTTGAAGCTGGAAGTGGAGTTATCTACTACTGAAGCCGAGATTGCCTCGGCAAACTGCTCCATTATAAAAGACTCCCTGCCTTTAAGGAGATATACGGGCAGGTCTACTTTTCTCTTAACTTCTTGGAAAAGCCTTTTGTAATTCTTTAGAGCGGAAGCCATCTTTACCAATCTTGAACCGTGTTGGATAGGATACCGTCAACCAGATCCGTGTAAACATTCTTAAGCGCGTTCTCGTAGTTCTGTTCGGTCGTCGATTCCAGATAATAGTCTCCATGAGCCTGTATTTTCTCGTTCTCCCACACGTACTGGTTCTTGGACCTATCGAATAGCGACACATTGAGTTGAATAAACAACCTGTATTGTTCGGCCTGAATATCAGAGTTCGCCCCCTCGACGAAGGTAAAAGGCTCATTTCTATATTCGGTTATGGCGCCTTCCAGGACGGCGTCCGATTCTTCATCGGCGACTACCTTCAAAGTGTTATCGTTTATGATTCCATCTATTATCCTTTGGGTGATCTCTATCTCTATATTGGGTTCAGCTGTGTCATTATCAAAGTAGGGAACGCTTATATCCTTGATTTCTCCAGCCGTTCTGCTGGTGGTGCCGTAGTAACCGCACCCGCTGATGAGGGATAAGGCGAAAAACATGGTCGTCGCTGCAAAAACTTTTTTCATTCTGTATCCGCCCCCCCTTCTTACTCTTCATTATCGAAATTCTTCAGCCTGTATCTCAGCTTGTCCCTGTTCAGTCTCAGAAGCCTTGCCGCTTTGCTCTGATTGTTTCCGCTTTCCGCCATGGCTTTCGATATGAGCTCGTTCTCCAGTGATTGAACGATATCCTCGAAAGGTATACCTTCCCTCGGAAGCGGCCTGTGCAATGCGACTTCAGCCATCTTGATGGCTGAAGGCTTATGGATTCCTTCGGCTTTTTTCCTGATATTGGACGGCAGGTGTTCCAGCTTGAATATCTCGTCGTCTTCGAGCAGTACTATCCGCTCTATCACGTTCTTGAGCTCCCTGATATTACCTGGCCACTGGTAGCTCATCAATATTTTAAAAGCCTCGTCGTCTATCTCCTGGAAATTCTTCTTAAACTGCTTGTTGTACTTGTTGAGAAAATGTTTGGTCAGAATGTAGAGGTCTTCCTGACGCTCCCTCAGCGGAGGAATATTGATGGGAACCACTTTAAGCCTGTAATACAGGTCTTCCCTGAATGCGCCCTTCTCTACCTCTTCTTCAAGATTCCGGTTTGTCGCTGAAATAATTCTAACGCTGACTTTCAGGTCCTTTGTTCCTCCAACTCTTCTGAAAGTCATCTTCTCCAGCACTCTTAGAAGTTTTACCTGAATAGTTTGGCTCATTTCCCCTATCTCATCCAGAAACAGGCTGCCGTTATTGGCCAATTCCAGCAACCCTAGTTTCCTCTGTTTAGCATCTGTAAAAGCTCCTTTTTCATGACCGAAAAGCTCGCTTTCCAGAAGTTCTTCCGGAAGGGAGGCGCAGTTTATCTCCATGAAAGGCTTGTTATGCCTGGGGCTCAGCCTGTGAATCATGCTAGCTATCATTTCCTTGCCGGTTCCGCTTTCACCCTGAATCAGGACCGTGGTCGTTTCACTGGCCGAAACCGTCCTTACGATTTCGTAAATCTTTTTCATGCTTTCGGTCTCACCGGGAACATAATTTTCGTCGAAATCGACTTCCAGCCGCCTTCTCAGATCTATGAGCTCCCTGTTCAACCTCTGGGATTCAAGACCCTTTTCAACCACGAAGAGCAGTTGTTCAAGATTTACCGGTTTGCTGACAAAATCAAAAGCCCCCTTCTTCATCGCTGAAACCGCTGTCTCGATATCTCCAAACGCGGTTAGCATGACTATGCAGATCTCCGGATATTCCTTTTTTATCTTTTCAAGGATCTCGAGCCCGTTTATGTCGGGGAGTTTAAGGTCGAGCAGTACGAGATCGGGGAGCTCCTCATTGACCAATCGTAGAGCCTCTTCACCATCCGCGGCCGTGAATGTCTCATACCCCTCATCACTAAGGGTCTTCTCCAGAAACATCCTTATTGTGCTTTCATCGTCTACCAGAAGAATAACCGGTTTCAATTTTTAATCATCCTCCAAACCTTTTCACAGGCAAGCTTATAATGAAAGTGGTCCCGTTTCCGTCATCGGACCTTACTTCTATCTTGCCGTGATGATGCTGAATGATACTGTGCGATACGAATAGCCCCAGTCCGGTTCCTCCTGTTTTCATCGAAAAGAAGGGTTCGAATATTCTGCTCCTGGTCTTTTCGTCCATACCGCACCCGCTGTCAGTTATTTCTAATTTCATCATTCGCGCCTTTTCTCTGATATTATCAGCGTGAACGTTTTCATCACAGCATTCCGCTGACACAATGATTTTCCCCCCATCCTCCATGGATTCCGCCGCGTTCTTTATCAGATTTATCAAAACCTGAAGTATCTGGTCCGGATCGACTTCGATTTCGGGAACAGCATCTTCGATCTGTGCTTCGAACTCCACCCCGCTCTGGTCCAATACATCCTTGATCGAATTATAACTCCTCTCGATCAGATCCGAAACTTTACATTCCTGGTAAAGTACATCCCGTGGTTTGGCCACCTTAAAAAGATCTGTGATTATCCTGTTCAGCCGGTTGACCTCGCTTAGTATCGATTCCACGCTCTTGTCCTGTTCCTGGTTGAATTCACTGCTTCTTTTCAGATACTGTATTCCCGTTCCTATACCAGTAAGCGGATTCCTTATCTCGTGAGCTATGGCCGAGGTAAATCTTCCCAGAGCCGCCAGGCGGTCGAGATGACGTATTTCTTCTTCCATTTTTCTTATATCGCTGAGATCCACAAAGGTTATTATCGCTCCCCGCACACTGTCCTTGTCATCCAGGAACTGTGAGACATTCATCCTGATCGGTATGTGATAACCATCGGCTCTCTGAAGGTAGACCTCGTAAAAGGTGAACTGCCCTTCTCCGTAAAGAAGATCTAATATCCTAGGTTTGCTTGATTCGGATTCATTATCGATCATAATGTCGAAGATATTCATCCCCTCCATCTCATCTCCGTTCATCATGGTCATGCTCTGGGCGCTTCTGTTCGCGAATTTTACTTTACCCTCCAGGTCTGTTACGACAAGACCGTGGATCATCCCTTCGAACACCTTCTCCCTGAATTTCTCCTCCTGTATGAGTTCCTGGTAGAGAAGCCAGTTTTCGATATTTGAACTTACCAGTGAACCCACGGTCTCCAGGGTCACCTGATCGATATTAGTGAGAGGAGTCGCCCTGTAGCCGTCGGTCACGATAAGAGCTCCCAGCAAAGGTATGTCGGGACAGGAAAGACACTGGTTGCCGCTCAGGAAAGGGCTGTCACTACCTCTGGGATCCGGGCCGCGGGGGCGGAAATAACAATTCCTGCTGGTCCTGCAAATGTTCTTTTCCGAAGACTTCATGAGCGGCACGCAGATATATGAAGACATGGTACTTCCTGGGAAAAGCTCCCTTTCGCCCAGCCTGCCCATCGGATGCATCTCTACATCCTTTATCATGAATGATTTTCCTGAATGCAGAGAATTGTATAACGCCCCGTCCATGCCGGTAAGATCAAAATTGACGTTCCGCCTTATCACCTTGTTGACCTTTTCGATATTCACGATTGCCTGAAAACTGGAGGTCTTCCTTCTTATAAGAATGAAACCGACCTCCTTGTAGCCCACCCCGTGGATCAGGTAATCAAAAACAGACTCCACGAGTTTTTTTTCGTTTAGAGAGCTTACGATGTTTCTGCCTATCTCTTTCAGGCTCAGCAGCTGAATATTCTTCTCGACCAGTTTGTAGAGCGTTCTCTCAAGATCCTTGAGTATAGTAAGCATGGTATTGAAGAATATATCGTCACTTTCACCTATTCTGTCGTCTATAAACAATCCCTCGCTTTTTAGGTTGCTGAGCCTCTTTCGCAGTTTCTCCCTCTTCTCGGCGTAAGTCCTGTTTTTTTTGACTAATAGAGCCGCCACCACAGCAACGGTTACCGGAAAAGACAACAGGGCGAGCCTCATCGGCAGCAAAACGGCCCCCACCAGTATCACCATGAAAGAAGAGCATAGAATTATGATATAAACGTTTCTTCTCATTAAACTCACCGATGGAAGTTTAATCTCGAAACAGCTTGAAGGTCAAGTTATTCTGAATACGGGGACTGAATATTCTAGGAAATCGCAGTGGAATGCTCGAGAGGCCGGCGTCTCCGTTGAGGCGGGATTATCAGTAGGCGCCCTTACCGGATACAATAACATAGAAGGTCTTAAACAGTATCTTAATTTCTTCTGTGGTGGAGAGCGAGGAGATATACTTAAGGTCATAGGCGAGTTTTTCGCTCATCATCTCCACTGAGTTTGCGTATCCACCTTCTACCTGGGCCAGGCCGGTGATGCCGGGTTTAGTCCTTAATCTCAGGGTGAATTCCGGTATTTCCCTTTCCAAGCTCCTGATATAGAAAGATCTTTCCGGTCTCGGCCCCACTATACTCATTTCCCCCTTGATTACATTCAAGAACTGGGGAAGCTCGTCTATTCTGGTTCTGCGCAGAAACCTGCCCACTCTGGTAATTCTCGAATCATCCTTGCTGGCAAGCTTTGGACCACTTTTTTCAGCGTCATTCCTCATCGTCCGCAATTTATACATCACGAAGGGTTTTCCGGGTTTTGAATTGCCTCTCCGCTCCCTCTTTTCACGTCTCTCTTCGCCGGAATATTCCGCCGGTCCGTCCTTTCTTCTATCGCCCGTTCGCCTGTTGAGTCCTATCCTCTCCTGCTTGTAGAAGGCCGGGCCCGGTGACTCGATCTTGATCAAAACGGCCGCTAAGGCCATCAGTGGAGAGAGAATAATCAAGGAAATTACAGAGATCAGTATATCAAATATCCTTTTAGCCCGGAATTTCTCGTCGTCCATGGGCTTAATTCCAGCGACGCGCCTGCCCAAGACAGTTATATCTCTTACCCTGGGTTCAGTTGCCGGGTAATAAGCGATGTCATATCTTTTCTTTGCGAGGCCATCAGTGGATCTTTGGAATTTCTGCAACTTTTACCGTTTCTCTTTTTTAAACCGTTTTAGATTCAGTCCCTATTATTAAGAATAACGACCGCAACTTCTATACCATATAAGGAAGAATATTTAACGCTATATAAACTACTTTAATATAATGTAATTATCCCTTGATATTTAATAATATACAGAGTTGCCGCTTTCTAACCTGTCTGGCTCGCCCGCTAAAAGCCTTTATAATTATGGGTACTTTTACCCACAATATCAGCTTTTTTTGAGCAATTCGGTAAATTTTCCCCAATAGATTTTAGTTGGTCCCTCGTCCGTCTAATCCGTAGTGGAAACCTCGTTACTACGGCTGTACTTACCGCTGTTATCGTAGACGAACACCCTATAGTAGTAGTTTTGGGTGGATAAGTCAATACCTATATCATCGTGCCAGGTTATTTCACGGACATCGATAGTTGCTATGTTCGTCCCGGTATCCACCGAGACACCGGGTGAAGTGCTTCTGTAGATCCGATACTGGCTGAAATCAGAGTTCTGATTCACGCTCCAGCTCAGTGTGGCCCTGTCTGTTCCCACAGATGACAGTGTGTCAAGGACCACTGCTTCCGGGACAGCGTCAAACGTGGAGACGCTTACCTGGTTGCTTCCCGCGGTCTCCTCCATATCGTTTACGACATAAATCCTGTAGTAATAGACAATACCCTCTTTAAGTCCAGTGTCCGGATATCCTGTCTGACTGCGGTTGAACAGCTCATCCACGAAGTACTCGGCAGACTCGAAATCCTGTTGGCTGTGAGACATTTCGTCACGGTATATTCTATAAGATCTGAAATTATCCTCGCTGGAAGCCACCCATCTAATCGTTATACTGCTGGTTGTGGAATCGCTGGCTCCAATAAGCTCCACTGCAATAGGGGGGTCCGTAAAAGATATGGTCTCATCCGAATCGAAGAGCGGTGATTCATTTTGAGCCCTGTCAGTGAATTCTCCCGAAACCACCAAATCCTTTCCCCTGAGACTGAGTGGAGAGCGGAAATCACACTCGTAGACACCGTCACCCGCGTTCGAATCTCCACCTCTTCCATTGTCGAAAAGGCCTATTGGTTCAGAATAATCCTCGATTAGTATATTCCCGGTCCCTCCGCTCTCATCCTCCTCCACGTTCATGGTAAAATGTATCAGGTCGCCGGGATTGAAATCCGCCTGATCGGGCGAGATATCTATAGCAGTAATACCGCAGAAAGTATCGACGGTTATGGAGCCGCTCACCGATGATGAAATACCACCTTCGGCATCCTGAAATCGCGCGTACACGGTCTTCTGCCCGTCCCCTGGTTGAAGCGTCCAATTTCTTGCAGGAGTGAAAGTCTCCCAGAAAGCGCCGCTGAAATCGGAATCGTTAGAGATCATCATCAGAACTGTATTTTCTGGCGCCGTGAGGTAGACTCTCGCACGAACCGAATTAGTGTAAGCTTCTCCCTGGTTTACTGATACCGAGTAAACGGAGGGCATCGCCGCGATCCAGTCGCTTCTTTCACCCTCCAGCCCGTGGCTGCCCTTTCCCGCTACCGAGTAAAAATATTGCCTCCCGTTAATAAGACCTCTGTCGGTATGGCTGGTATCACCGGTCTCGGCGATGAGACGCTCGTTTTCTTCAGATAAAACGCTCCGGTAGACTGTGTAGGCCTCCGCCCCGGATACCGGATTCCAGTTTACGGTAACCGTGCCGTCCTCAACGATAATTCCGGTGATATTCGGAGCCTCGATCTGCTCTTCCGGAATTCTCAGAGATACCTCTTCGGTGTCCTCCAGGCATCCACTCCAGATTGATACAACCAGTATCAAAAACAGGGCCGCAATTTTTCTTCCGTAATACATCTTTTAATCCACCTCCGGCGAGTCAGAACCTGATCGCCATTTCACAGCCGGTGGGAGTCATCCTGAAGGAATATCCGGAAGAAGAAGCTCCCCCCTCTTCACCCGGAAAAAAAGTGTCGATCAAGTTCCAGGTCCATATTCCGGCCAGTACGTAAAGTGCTATATCTCTATCTTTTCTATAATCTTCCACTTCATCCCAGACTGAAGAAGCTTCTGAGAGGTGCCTTCTTCGCTCTTCGATCGTATCGGCAGCATTGAATCTGTCCACACACAAATCATAATCTCCCGCCTTTATATCATACTGGTTATACAGATCCAGGGCTATAAACCCCGAGATCATCACAGCTGATGAAAAGAATATTCCCCTGGCGTTCTTGCCCTGGTACAGCTGTCCCCGGCCAGGCCTGAAACAGGAGAATAAAAAGGCTTTCCAGGCCTTCTTCTCAGATCCCTCGAACATCAATCCATTCTCCCTCCTGGAAAATCCCGCGCCAGGCGGCGCATCAACGAAGACCGGTTCGATAATTTGATAGGCGTAGAGATAAGATGAGAGAAACGCCAATCTTCTTCTATAGCTGTTCTGAATGTTAAGGTCTATTGTAGCCTTATGGGCGGCTTCCTGTATCATGGCCTTTTCTTTTAGAGTGCCCGCTTCAGACCGCTGTTCTGTTAATTCTTCCAGCCTGTCTTCAAGGTCTCGGTAATCCTGGTTCTCACCGTACAGCCTGTAAAGACTTACCGCTTCCGATGCGAAATCGAGGATACCGCTTTCACTTCTTCCCCTGATATAACTTCCCACACCGGGTATAAGAGCGTTCATAATCATGGTCTTAAGCCTATCCCCCCTTATCGTGGGGATCCCCTCTCCGTCTATCTCCATCCTCCCCTTACGGTCTTCGTAATTTCTCCCATACAGGCCTATTTTGTAAACTCTTTCTTTTCGAAGATCGCAGAAGGTAAACGGTAATTCTCCTGATACGGTGTAATTTTTCTCCAACCTCAGAAGAAGGCCTTTAGACTCCGAGTCGAAATTGACGCATACCGAATCGGGGCCATTAAGCACCGGAGTTTGTTCAGCTGTTGCCGCCGCAGGAATGACGATTAAAATGATAAATATCAAAGATAATTTTTTCATTTCCATCCAACCCTGTAACAGCCCTCCGGGCGGCTTCGGCTATTTATCCCCTTCGTGGCTGTATCCGTAATATTTATAATCGTAGTAGTATGGTAAGACCTCCGAAAGGTTGTTCACTACGATTCCTGATATATTCGCGTTGGCGTCCGCAAGGATGTTCTTTGCCCTGAGAGCTACTTTCTGAGGCGTCATTCCCGCCAGGATCACCAGAATCACTCCATCTACCGCTCCGGACACCAGCATGGGGTCACTTACCGGTACAACCGGAGCGCTGTCTACTATAACAAGGTCATAGTAGAACTTTATCTTTTCAAATATCTCGACCATGACCTCACGCTCGAAAAGATGTGCTGGAGACCTGACCGTTTTACCGCTGGGGATAACCTTGAGATTGTCTATTCTGGTGTCTTTGATCGCTTTCAGGGGATCGATATCACCTTGAAGACATTCAAACAGACCGGGAGATTTTGGCACGTTAAAGACCTCGTGAATCTTGGGCCTCCTTAAATCCGCGTCTACTACCAACGATTTCTTATCCTTGAATCTTGCCACAGTCAGGGCGAGGTGTGAAGCTATAGTGCTCTTGCCCTCCCCCCTGTTAGCGCTGGTGACCATAAAGCTTCTCATGGAATCTTTTCGAACCGAGTTTCTGATATTTGAATAGAGTCGCCTCATCTCGGTGGCTATGGGACTTTCCTGATCAAAAAGTTCGAAGATGCTTTTAGTCTTAGCTTCTCTTTTGTCAGCTTTTTTCACCTGTTGGTCTCCTCCGTTATCTTTACGCCCAACCCCGAAGAACTTAGTGTCCTGGCGTAAAAATAGATCGCTCCGCTGATAATCGACACGAAAAGAAAAAGCCCTATTATCCAAAATAAAAACCTCTTTCCCCACTTCTTCTTCTCCCAGGCGAACTGGGGAACCGTCTTCGGAATAGTTCCCAGAACGGGCAGTTGCATGACCCTTTCTACTTCCTCTATAGACTTGAATGAATCGTCCATGTATTCAGTCACCAGCAAAGCCCCGAACCCGCAGATAATTCCAAATACGACCGAGACCAGAACGATCTTGAGCTTGTCCGGTTTGACCGGTTTTATGGGCCTCTGAGCTGTCTCTATTATATTAAGATTCAATCCCAGATTGGTGCTCTGAACAGCTTCGCTGATCTGCGCGGAAGCTTTTGACTCGAGGAAAGCCTGGTGAATAGCCCTGTTATTTTCAACTTCCCTTCGAAGCCTCTCAAGCTCTTTTTCCAGAACTGGTTTCCTGGCCATGTTATTCTCATACTGGCGAATATATCTTCTGACGGTATTCCGCATCGACTGGTAATGGTCGAGACGGCTTCTCTGATAAAAATACTCGGCGATTACAGGGTGATATTCAGCCGAAATGTCTGAATACTCTTCCCTTACTACCTTCGATATTCTTCTTCTCAGCGATTCCCACATTGATTCTGTCTGATTTTCGAGTGACTCCGTATCGGTCTGCCCATCCAATTCGGCAAGAATCTTCTGGTCTCCATTCGCTGTAAGCCTATTTTCAATATTAATGACTTCTTCATCGCCGGATACTTCCTTACTGGACGGCACCATATCAAATATCGTCGATAACCTGCTTCGTATTCCTTTTAGCGCTATTCTGGTCCTTCCGAATTCCGCGTCAAGGTTCTTTTCCTTTATCCGGGCCATATTAATATTGGCCTCGTCAACCGGGTTGCTGGGTGAAATACTGCTGCTGATCTCATTTTCCACCCTGGCCAGTTCCTTTTCGGACGCTTCCAGCTTCTCACGGTATATAGCAAGCTGTTCATCACTGAAAGCCCCCGCTCTTCTTATCGCTTCCAGTTTCTGTTTCTGTTGAACCTCCAGGTATTTCTCACTGATCTTCTTCGCCAGAACGTAAGCGTTACCGGGATCGGTGTCCAATACACCTATTTCGTAAAATCCCGAAGCAGGAGAACTTATCTCTATCTTCCCATTTAGGATATTTATAAAATACCTCTGGACTCTTTCGGTTGGAGAAACTCCAGACCCTCCCTCATCCAGTTTTCTGACCAGCCTGCCGGCGTTTACGGTGTTCATCAGACCGAGATCGCTTATAACCTCTTTGAGAAAAGAATTACTCTTCAGTTTGGCCGTGATCATTGAAAGGTACTGCCTGTTTCTAAAATCCCGGGTGTTTTGCTCCTCATTTATATAGTGATCCACTGAGCTTGAGAAAGTACTCTCCGTTTCCAGCGAAAGAACCGTGGAGGATTTGAATACCGGGGTGAGATATCTTACACCGAATCCGGATATGAAGGCGGAGAGCAGGAGCGGCACCAGCAAGTAGTACTTCTTTCTCCAGATTACTTTCCAGTACCCTTTTATATCTACTCTTTCCCTGTCCTGATCGGGAACTACCTTTCTAACGTTTTCCACCCGGTCACCTCTCTCTTCGGCACTATCGAAGAAGTATGGCCAGCAGAGTCATGGAAGCGGTAAGTATACCTATGACATACCCTGGATTTGTGAACAACTCTCTGAGAACGTTGCTGCGCCTCGGCACATTTACCATGTCCCCGGGATAGACCATGGGATTATTTTCAAGCACTCCCTCGTCAAGGTATTCTGTGAAATCGACTTTTACAGTGATCACCTTTCCACCCGGAATCTTGCGGATTATGCGGATATCCTTCAGATCGGCGTTATCGCTCACACCCCCGGCGGCGATGATGACATCTTCCAGCCTGTTATTATCCTGAAGGTTAAAAGAGCCGGGGTTCGCCACCGCTCCGAGGATCTTTACCGCGTCTTCGGCCCTGATTCGGGATTCTGTCTCCGGCACGAACACTGTGTCTCCCACCTTTAATCTGGGCAGAGAAGCGAAATTCCCGCTGTCTATTACTTCTTGTAGATTAATAATCTCCGTCTGGCGGTCCTCCCCTTCGCCATGGATTATTCTTACCGCGCCGAGGGCAGCTCTGGGTGAGGCTCCCCCCGCTTCCCTAATCGCCTCCCACACATTTGGAGGTTCCATAAAACCGTAACGTCCCGGCCGAATCACTTCTCCCTGAACGTATATGAGCCGGCGCGACTCTTCACCGTACAGATTCACATCCAGTGAGGAGACACTTGGATATGTTTCCCTTAATCTCTCCAGAATAAGATTACGGGCCTCCTCCAGAAGCAGGCCTTCCAGTCTTATTTCTCCCACCACCGGTATAGTGACCTGACCGCTTTCATCGAGCACCAGCTGGCGGTCGAGCTCCCGCCTGTTCTCCACTTTCAGTTCCAGGCGATCGCCCTTTCTCAGTATTATTTCCTGCCCGTTTAATCCCTGGAGTCCCGCCATATTCAACAAGAAGGGCAGAATCACAACCGGGATTATTATCCTGCGCCAATTTCCATTCATGATAAAACATCCGTCCCGAAAGCGTAAGTTAAAAATTCCAACAACTGAAATTGTATCTTAACCCGACTCTTCTTGTCGATACCAATCGATCGTTTTTTTGATTCCCTCTTCGAACGGAACCTCCACCCGGTAATCCAGTTTTTCTTTAGCCCTGGATATGTCGGCGAGTGAATGCTTTACATCCCCGGGTCTTGGATCCGCGTAACCGGGCTCCATTCCTGTCCCTATCTCCTCGGCGATAACCCGGTAGAGTTCATTCACCGAGTATTTATCTCCACAGGCTACATTCATCATAATTCCGCCGCGTTCCCCAGCTCTTGCGGCGAGTATGTTCGCCCGCACTACGTTTTTTACGTAGGTGAAATCCCTGCTCTGCTCCCCGTCTCCGTATATTACCGGCTTTTGCCCTTCAAGAAGGCTCGTTATGAAAATCGGAACCACGGCCGCGTACTGAGATGTAGGATCCTGCCTCGGTCCGAACACGTTGAAATATCTGAGGCTGACGGTGGGAAGCCCGTATACCGCTTGATATGCTGAGCAGTAATGTTCGCCGGCCAGTTTGCTGACCGCATAAGGCGACAGGGGTTCCGGTTTCAGATCTTCTCTTTTAGGGGATACCTCTATATTCCCGTATGCCGATGAGGAGGCTGCGTAGACAAAACCCTTTACCCTCGCCTTCCTCGCTTCTTCCAGCACATTGAGGGTCCCATGCACGTTTATCTCGTTTACCAGCAAAGGGTTGTCTATACTCCTGGGAACTGAAGCCAGGGCCGCCTGGTGTAGAACGAAATCCACTCCGTTCATGGCTTTAGCCACCGCCGAACCATCCCTGATATCACCCTCTATGAATTCGATATCGTCGATAAAAGTTCTGATATTGTTTTCGTATCCCGTCAACAGGTTGTCGATCACCACTACCTTTTCATCCATATTCACCAGCTCTTGGACTATGTTTGACCCTATAAAACCTGCCCCGCCGGTAACCAGATACCTTGACATACCGCCTCCGTTTTTCTGCTATAATCTCACGATATTATCGCCACTCACTCCCTTGAGAACGTTTCTTGAATCAAAAATCAGCGAGCAGTTCTTCACCAGTTTATCATAATCCACTCCATTGTGGCCGGTCACTATGATCGCACAGTCCAGCTCCTCTATATTTTCTCTTCGGTATTCCATTCTTTTCGCCGGAATATTCTCCGCCAGTTTTTCTACGAAAGGATCATAGTAGAAGACTTCAGAACCTTTCATGGCTAGAAGACGCATTATATCAAAAGCCGGTGATTCCCGGGTATCCTCTATATCCGCTTTATAGGATACTCCCATGATCAGGACCTTCGAACCGTTCAAACACTTTCTCTTCCCGTTAAGAGCCTCAGAAACCATCGTGACCACGTGGCTGGGCATATCTCCGTTGACTCTGCCGGCCAGTTCTATGAACTGGGCGTCGAAACCGCTCTGCTTCGCCTTCCAGGAGAGGTAGAACGGATCTATCGGTATGCAATGCCCCCCCAGTCCCGGTCCGGGATAGAACGGCATGAAACCGAACGGCTTGGTCGCCGCAGCTTCGATCACCTCCCATACATTTATTCCCATCCTGCTGCACATCAGGGCTATTTCATTGACCAATCCGATATTGACGCTACGAAAGGTGTTTTCAAGCAGCTTGACAGTTTCAGCCACCCTGGAAGAACTTACTGGTACCGGGTTCATCCCCGCGGCCTCGTAAAGTGAAGCGGCCAGCCGCGTGCATTCCGGGGTGATGCCCCCGACCACCTTTGGGATATTCTTGGTTGTGAATCTGCTGTTTCCAGGATCGACCCTCTCCGGCGAAAACGCCAGATAGAAATCCCTGCCGGCCTCCATTCCGGACTCTTCCAGCATGGGCAGGATTATCTCCTCTGTGGTTCCCGGGTAGGTGGTGCTTTCAAGTATGATCAGCTGTCCCTTGTGGAAGGTCTGGATTATCTCATCCATAGCCGCGACTATGAAGGAAATATCCGGATCCTTTGTCTTTCTAAGCGGGGTGGGCACCGCTATATTGATAGTATCCACTTCAACCAGAGTTGAGAAATCAGTGGTGGCATTCAACAGGCCCTGATCCACTATATTTTTAAGCGATTTCTGGTCAACGTCCTTGACGTAGCTGATCCCTTTTCTGATCATTTCGATCTTCTCGTCTGATATATCGACTCCGACGGTTTTTATTCCCGCCATGCCGAACTCCACCGCCAGGGGTAGGCCCACGTAACCCAAACCGACCACCGCCTGAACAGCTTTTTTGTTCTTTAACTTTGATTTCAGGTCCAAACCGACTCCTTTTCGCTGCCATGCTCTAATCTAAGGTAATGCCCAGAGTGAACGAAATACTAAAATGTTTCAACCCTTTTATTGATATGGGAATAGGTTTTTATCGAATTCTTACCGCTCTTCTTGGCCTCGTACAGCGCCTTGTCCGCCTTGGCTATGAGCGACTGAGGATTACTCGAATCGTAAGGAAACATGGAGGCCCCTATGCTGCAGGTCAGGATGTTTTCATGCTTTCCGTCGAACTTGTGATGCTGGACTGAATCGAGAATCCTGTGCGAAAGGCATAACGCGCCGTCCAGATCTGTCTGCGGTAGAATAAGAGCAAACTCATCACCGCCGTATTTCGCTACAATATCGATCTCCCTGCATTCGGCCATAATGATCCTGGCTATGTCTCTCAGCGCTCTGCTACCGTAAAGATGCCCATTATTGTCATTGTACTCCTTGAGATTATCCACGTCTATCATGAGAAAAGAGAAGGTCTCCCCGAATCTCTGGGCCCTCTTTATCTCGAGCCTTAAAGAACGGGTCAGGAACCTGTAATTATAAGCTCCCGTAAGCTCGTCGGTGATCGACTCGTATTTCAGCTTCTTGTAAAGCAGATAGTTCTCAAGGGCTATTGCCGCCTGGTTCGCCAGGATATTCAGATAGTAGATATCCCTCTCGTCGAAGAGTCCCCCGCCTGAATCTCCCAGCGCGATGATTATTCCGAATACGGAACGCTTGGACATCATGGGGGCCGATATCAGCGTGCCGAAATCTTCCTTGTCCTCGTAACACTCATCCGCCAGCAGGGAAAGATCGAGAGAAAATATTCCATTCTCCCTGATCTGCTGAGAGGTCACCTCCCGCCTCAACCAGTTGAAGATACCCGATGAATCGGGAATGTCGATGACATCTATTCTGTGACCTTCGTCTCTCTTCTCGCCCCTGTATTTTTTTATGATGTCTTCGTCGTGATATATCAGGTAAACCCTTTTGGCCTGAAGGACTCTGAGCGCGCTCTTTATGATCTGATTGAATATAATACTGCGGTCCTTACCGAGACTTATCAGACTGCTTATCCCGGAAAAGGTTTTCAGAAGAATATCTTTTTCATCTTTCCAATGAGGCGCTATATAATCTTTCATATTCATGACACTTCTGAAACGCAAGAGATGTGCCATACATAGGAGATAACTCCCTATTTATTGACAGATGCAGGTGCAACACTCTTGAAGGAGGGACAGCGAACGGATTGTTCTTCAGGTTCGAGCGCCGGGGTACTATCTTCTCGGCGAGAGATCCCTGATCTCCCTGATACTTTTCACTATGGAAAAACAGAGGATCAGTATGAAGATCGCCACCAGGATCGGTACCAGATACCTTATCATGGGCGGACTGTCCGGGAAGCTATTATGAAAAAGCTGGTAAGAAACCGAAAGCAGGATAAAGAGGAATACCAGCAGAATTATCTTTACCACCAGAACAGATATGGTGGAGTAATATCTCTCCCTTTCCCTCTTTCGTTTTTCGGCGACCCGGGATTTAAACCTTCTTCGGTCGGGTTTTTTCAGCTTTAGTATCACTTTTCTTTCTCCGAGTCCACTTCTTCGAAATCGACGTCGTCGATCTCCTGGTCTGTTATCCTGGATATATAGTCTTTGCCTGAAGCATGATTCGGTTTTCTTTTACTGGACATATTCCCCCCCCTTATTCTAAAAATACCCATGACCCATTTAAAGATCAAATAAACGGCTACCGCTATAAATAAAACCCTTAACATCTATACTTCCCGGTCTCCAGATTACTATCAACGCTCCCCCTGAAGCCTGTCACCATCTTCAGACCGCGAGAGCTGAAGATCGAATAAGGATATCGCGCCCGAGAGGACTCGAACCTCTGGCACCCGGCTCCGGAGGCCGGTGCTCTATCCAGCTGAGCTACGGGCGCAATCCTGTCTTTTTATCCTGTTTCACCTCTGTCTAACATTGTCGAGGCAAGCTCAAAGCTTAACTCCTTTTCGCCTCCAAGCATCCTGGCTATCTCACCGATCCTTTCATGCTCTTTTACTTCGCGGGCCGACGATACGGTGCGCTCGTCGACAACCTCCTTGGTTATCACAAAATGCCTTTCGGCGGGGGCAGCGATCTGGGCCAGATGGGTTATACATATGATCTGGTACTTTTGGGAAAGCTCTTTCATCTTTGCCGCGACTTTTTCGCCGGTATCAGCTCCCAGCCCGGAATCTATTTCATCAAAGATCAGTGTGGGTATACCCTTTTTCATAACGAGTATTCCCTTGAGAACCATGCTCACCCTTGACAATTCGCCCCCCGAGACTATTTTGGAAAGGGGCCTCATCTCTTCTCCGACATTGGTCCTTATCATGAACTCCACATCATCCCACCCCTCACTTGGTAAATCTAATTCATCACTATGCGAGGATAAAGCATTTATTTCCAGCCTCTCCACCCTGGTCTGGAACATGGCTCCCCGAATACCCATCTCTCTCAGCTGGGATGTTACCAAAGAGTCGATCCCTTCAGCGTTCTCCTTTCTTTTCTCACTGAGCCGCTCCAGAAGGGGTATCAATTCCTCCTTAAGCTTTTCGAGTTTTTCTGTCGCCTCGATTATTTCGTCGGATCCCTCCTCAAGCTCTCTCAGGATAGATCCCAGGCGTTCTCTGTATTCGATTAATTCCCCGCAGCTCCTAGCATACTTCCTTTCGGCTCTCTGTATACCGGCAAGCGATTCCTGAAGTTTCTCCAGGTTGTCATCCTCGGGGGGAACATCCTCCAACGAGCCGCTTATCTTGTTGGATATTTCATTGAGATCCAGCAATATGCTCTCGATTCTTTCCGATTCCTCTTTCCATCTTCTGTCGAAGGAGGATATCTTTTCCAGGTTACGCCCTACTCCTCCAAGTCCCTGGATAACGTTGCCCTCCCTCTCATCCAGGATCTTCTTGGACTCTGAGAGGGCTGACATGAACTCAGCGTAGTTACTCTTCCTGGCGATCCTGGACTTTAGTTCTTCTTTCAACCCGGGTTTGATTTTCAGCCTGGAAAGCTCTTCATACTGATAAGCTATAAAATCCTTCTTTTCCCTGTTTTCCTGGGCTTCCTTCCTGAGCCTGGCCAGTTCTTCATGAAGCCCCCTGAATTCTGCTATCTTACTACGGCATGATTCCAGAAGGGGAACGTATTCTCCTTGACTGTCCAGATAATGGATATGCGTTTCCTTGTCTAGAAGATCCTGCTGCTCATGCTGTCCCTGCAACTTCAGCAGATCCCCGGTTATTTCCCTGGCGACGCTGTTAGTGGAAGAAATGCCGTTTACCCATATCCTGCTCTTACCCGACCTGCTTATCTTTCTTCTGATTGAAAGTTCATTCTCATCCTCATCCACGCCAAGTTTTTCCCTGTATCGCCAATCGCTTGATATACGGAAGCGGCCCTCTATAAAAAGTTCTTTTTCTCCCTTCCTTATCAGGGACTTTTCAGCTCTTTTCCCGGAGAGTAAAGATACTGCGGTCAGAATTATCGACTTGCCCGCTCCCGTAGATCCAGTCAGGACATTCATGCCGCTTCCGAACCTCAAGACCGTATCCCGCACAACGGCCAGATTGCTGATCCTTATTTCCCGAAGCATTTCACCCGGAATCATCTTCAATGATCCCTCAGAACACCTCCCCACCTGAGCTTTTCTCTTACCAGTTCGTAAAAATTATAGTCATTGGCGACAATCAGCCTGGTGCTCTGAGCACTCCTGCCGAAAGTTATCTTTTCTGCCACATCCACATCGATGGCCTCCTGGCCATCCACGGTGAGTAAAATCCTGTTAGCCGCTCCGATAACCTCAACCTCCAGCATCTCATCGGAACTGACAACCAGCGGTCTAACCGAAAGCGAATGGGGGCAGAGAGGAGTTATAAGAAAAGCGTCAACATCCGCGGGATTTATTATCGGCCCACCGGCGGCCAGTGAATACGCGGTCGATCCTGTCGGAGTCGAAATTATCACTCCATCCGAAAGGTACTCTCCAAGAACCGTACCGCCTATACTTGTCTTTATGTGCAATACTCTTGAGACTCCGGCTCCATGAATCACAACGTCATTAAGAGCTGTCGCTTTCTTTATTACACCTTCCACTGTATGGCTTACCTCGATCCTCATTCTATCCTGAATGGAATATCTTTCTGAAAAAAGGTCATCCAGGGCTGTTTGGAGATTATCCTCCGCCAGAAAACCAAGGCTCCTGATCTTTATACCTAGAACCGGAATCTGTTCCTTCTCCACCGCCCTGGCCGCGCTTAGGATCGTTCCATCACCGCCAAAGGCGATGACAGCTTCACATTCGCTGAGATCATCCACCGTCCTTATGAATTCCTCTCCGAGAAGCTTCGAAATGCTCTTTAGACCCACGACATCTATCTTGTCCGGTATCCTATCAAGTGCTTCCTTGATTATGCCGGCAATTCCCTTCTTTCTGGTATTAGCGACAATACCGAGCCTCTCTATTTTCATATTCGGTCTACCCTCCCGCGTAAAAGCTTCCTCTTTTCCCCAAGGCTTCCAGAATGGACCTGGCCACATATTCGGGGGTAAGCCTCGATTCCTCCAGCAACTTTTCCCTTATACCGTGAGATACGAATCTGTCCTGAATACCTATCCTGTGGTGAACATTTGTCAGGCCCAGCTCCGAGATCGTCTCCGCCACGGCATCTCCCAGCCCCCCCGCCACCACATTTTCCTCTATCGAGAAAACCACCGCTCCTCCACCGCAGCACTCTCTCACCATATCCCTGTCAAGAGGTTTAACGAATCTCGCGCTGGCCAGGGTGATATCAACACCGTTCCCTTTAAGCAGTTCTGCTCCCTTTTCAGCTATTTCAAGCATCGATCCGGCGGCTATAAGAGACACATCATTTCCCCTTCTGAGAATGACACCTTTGCCGAATTCCAGCGGCTGGGCTACTTCTCCCATCTTGACCCCCCTGACTCTTCCCCTGGGAAATCTTATTGCCGAGGGGCCGTCCTGAATGGCGTGTAGATTATATATCATCCTTCTCATCTCCTCTTCGTCAGCAGGAGCCATCAGAACCATGCCCGGTATCATCCTCATATAGCTGAGGTCAAAGTTTCCATGGTGGGTCGCTCCGTCCTTTCCGACGATTCCGGCCCTGTCCATTACAAATCTGACCGGAAGCTTCTGAAGAGCCACATCATGAATCAACTGATCAAAACTACGCTGAAGAAAAGTCGAATAGATCGCCACGAAAGGTATGAACCCCTCTCTTGCCAGCCCGGCGGCGAAGGTTACCGCGTGCTGCTCGCTGATTCCAACGTCGAAGAAGCGATGGGGAAATTCTCTGGCGAAAGGAGTCAGACCGGTCCCTTCCTTCATGCCCGCCGTAATGGCTATGACCTTCTGGTCGGTTCTGGCCAATTTGACTATGGTCTCTCCAAAAACCTCGCTGTACTTTTTGACATCCGATTTTCCCTTTGAATTGCCGGTAGTCTTATAAAACTCTCCCACTCCGTGGAATTTCTCCGCGTTCTTCTCTGCATGAGAATATCCCTTGCCTTTTTTAGTGACCGCGTGGACTATAACCGGGCCTTTGATTTTTTTTATCTTTGAGAACGTTTCGACCAGCTGATCGATGTCATGACCGTCGATGGGGCCGAAATATCTGAACCCAAGTTCTTCGAAGAGCATATTCGGCACCACCAAGTTCTTGATACTCTCCTTGATCTTACCAGCCAATTTCTGGGCTTTTCCTCCCAGGGTGGGGACCTTTCCGAGTAGTTCCCAGACATCCCCCTCAATCTGAAGATAAAGGTTCTGCGTGGTTATCTTGGTGAGATACTTGGCCAGGGCTCCCACGTTCTTTGATATTGACATTTCGTTGTCATTCAGCACTATGACAAATTTGCTCTTACCCATGTGTCCGGCCTGGTTTATTCCCTCGAAAGCCATCCCCGCCGATAGAGCCCCATCCCCTACCACGCCCACCACGAAGTTGTCATCTCCGCGAATATCCCTTGCCACGGCAAAACCCAGGGCCGCCGATATGGATGTGCTGGCATGCCCCACTCCGAACGTGTCGTATTCGCTCTCAAATATATTCGGGAAGCCGCTGATTCCGCCGTAATCCCTTAATGTCCTGAATTCTTCCCTCCTGCCCGTTAATATCTTGTGAGCGTAAGTCTGGTGTCCGACGTCCCATACTATCCTGTCCCGGGGCGCGTCAAAAACGTAATGCAGAGCTTCTGTAATCTCCACAGCTCCGAGGCTGGAAGCCAGGTGTCCGCCTTTTTTAGAGACTGTTTCAATGATGTATTTGCGGATTTCCGCCGCCAGTTCTTTAAGCTCGTCAATCGAGAGTTTTTTCAGATCGGCTGGGCTATTAATCCTCTCAAGCATCTATTGCCACTCCCCGGCTGCCGCCTTTTACTTAGTCATCACGCTAATAATCAACCTTCTAAGATCACCCTGGTCCGTTGATTCAGGTCAAAGTGGTCAGTAAATCAGGATATAGGTTAGGGTCACTCCCAGAAAAGCGCCAGCCAAAATATCCAATATGCGAAACTGAAGCACTCCCCTTCTTCTGCCCTCGCTGACCTCTCCGAATTCACGCACACTCGATATTATTGAATTTATCATGCTGACCTGTTTTTCCTTCTCCCGTTTCAAACGCAAGGTATCATGAATTATTATAATACTATAGCCGGCAACTACAGAAAACAGTAATGTGGAATAACCATATTTTATTCCTATCCCAGCCACTAATGAACTGAAAACCGCAGTATGAAGATTAGGCATTCCATCAGCCTTAAGAATCCTTCCGTAGTCCATTTTCCAGTTTGCCATGGAATATATAAACATCTTTATTATCTGAATAAATACGCCAACCAGAATCGGCAGCAGGAAAATATGTCTGTAGAAAATCGCTTTAAGCATTTCAACTTACGCGCCGGGTAATAAGTCTGAACAGAAATACCATCTTTCCGGCCCCGGATAGGTTTTTTATTCCTTCCACGCTTTCTCTGATCAGGCTCGCCGCTCTTTTCCTGGCTTCTTCGATTCCGAAAACCCCGGGGTAGGTCACCTTTCCTCTTTTCGAATCCTTTCTGACATCTTTTCCCATCGTCTCCCTGCTTCCCTCCAGATCCAGAATATCGTCTGTTATCTGAAAGGCTAAACCGACTTTTCTTCCGATTCGATGGATTCTTTCAACATCCCCGCTGGACGCTCCGGAAACGATAGCTCCCGTGGAAAGTGCGGTTGCGATCAGTTCCGCGGTCTTGTTTTCGTGTATAAATCTTACTTTCTCCGCGGTGGGATCAGTTCCCTCATACTCAAGATCAGCCACCTGGCCTCCCACCAGATGATATGATCCGGCGGTCTTCGCCAGCCTCGCCGCCGCCTCGACCAGTAATTGGCCCGGAATATCTTTACATGCCAGAATCGACTCAAAGGCCAGAGCCTGAAGGGCGTCGCCAGTCAGAATCGCTATTGCCGGACCGTATCTGGCGTGACATGAAGGCTTTCCCCTCCTCATATCGTCATCGTCCAGGCTGGGCAGATCATCATGGATAAGAGTATAAGCGTGAAGCAACTCGATAGCGCAAGCCGCTTTAACTACCGCCTTTTCATTCTTTCCTCCATGTAATTCGCTGGACCACAAACAGAGCACCCCTCTTATTCTCTTTCCACCTCCCAGTGTCGAATATCTCATCGCTTCGTGAAGTATGCCGGGAGTATCTTCCCGGGGGGGGAGGATTCTGTCCAGCTCAGTATTGATCCTTTCTACATCAGCCTCCATCTCTTTCTTCACTGTCGAATCGCTAATCATCTTCACCACTTTCGGAGTCGGCATATTCCGTCTCGGATAGCTCTTTTATCCTCCGTTGAGCATCATCCAGTATTCCGCGACATTTCTTTCCCAGCTTTATTCCCTCCTCGTAGAGTCTTATGCTCTCTTCAAGGGGAATGCTCTCATCCTCGAGTTTTCTCACGATTTCTTCAAGCCTATCCATAGATTCCTCGAAGGTCAACTTTTTCCCGGCCATCTGCTCCCTCCTCTCTTTTCCCTCACGTCGCATATCAGTCTCCCCCGGTAAAAATGCACGTTTAATCCTTTTCCGATCTCCACAGAATCAACGCCGTCAACTATTCCCCCATTCTCTTCACTGGTACATACCGCGTATCCCCTCTTGAGGACGTTCATGGGATTAAGACTCTTCAAAGTCCTCAATTTGCTTTCCAGTTTCTCCTTTTCCAGGATAACCCTTTTAGCTGAGGCGAATCGACCCATCGAGACTAGCTTATCGGTTTTCTGCGCATAGGCGCCGATCGACGCGGCGGGTCCTTTTGCCGCGATTGAAGCTTCGGCCATATTGAATCTCTCCCTCGATCCGGCCAGCAGCTCCGCCGCTGATTTCATAATAAGATCGATTCTCTCCCCTATCATTCCGCGCTTCTCTCTCTCGGCCCATCTCCACCACCCGGAAATGGTCTCATTCCTGTCCTCCAATATGAATGTCGCCCTCTCTATTCTGTGAGTGACTGATGGGAATACGCCACTGGCCATAATATATTTAACCAGGTCTGAACGTCTGTTCTCATTTTTGGCAACCGACTCTCTCATTCTTGAGACAGAGACCGATATCCTCTCGGTTACATCCACCACTGAAGGAGTCGCTACTTCCGCAGCAGCGGTGGGAGTAGATCCATATACATCGCTTACGTAATCGCAAACAGTTCTGTCTGTCTCGTGCCCGATTCCCGTTACAACCGGATATCTGGATCGAGAAACGGCTCTGGCCACCTCCTCTGTGTTGAATGTCCACAGATCCTCTATTCCTCCCCCGCCTCTTGCCAGTATTACAAGATCTATCCCTTCCATCAGGTCGAGCTTTTGAAAAGCTTGAACTATGGAAGAAGCGGCCGTCGCTCCCTGAACATCGGCGGCCAGCGGGACCAGCTTCACAAGAGGCCACCTTCTGTTGATGGTATTTCTTATATCTCTGATAACCGCCCCGGACAAAGATGTTATTACTGCTATCTTTTCGGGGTAAGGTGGTATGGCCCTTTTTCTCTCGGCTCTCAGTAGCCCTTCTTTCTCCAGCCTGGCCAGAAGCTTTTTCATCCTTAGTTCCAGCTCTCCCCTTCCAGCCGGTTCCATGTAGTATACCACCAACTGGGTCTGACCCCGCGCCCCAAAATGGGTTATCCGCCCCCTTGCGTAAACCGCCATCCCGTTGTCAGGTCCAAAAGAGATATTCCTGGCGTCGCTTCTGAAAAGCACAACGTGGATAAGACTTTTCTCGTCCCTTAAGGTGAAATAAACATGACCTGAGGTGTGAATCTTGAAATTGGCGATTTCCCCGAAAATATTTACCGAAGGAAACTCGCACTCAAGATTTTGTCGAAGAGCCTCCGTGATTTCAGTAACTGTATAGATTTCTTTCTTGATAACTACTCTCCCGATTTCCCGCCATTCACCCTCCAGCCGCTATTCTAGCCGCCTTCAGCGTATTCATCATCAGCATCGCCACGGTCATCGGACCGACCCCTCCGGGAACCGGCGTAATCAAAGACACCTTGTCATACACCGAATCAAAATCAATGTCTCCCGTCAATCTGTACCCCTTCTTCCTGCTTGAATCCTCAACCCTGTTCATTCCCACATCCACCATCACCACATCTTCCTTTACCATATCCGCTGTTATGAACTCGGGTTTACCCACGGCCGATATAATAATGTCTGATCTTCTAAGATTTCCGGCCAGGTCCGATGTCCTCGAATGGCACATGGTCACCGTAGCATTCCCCCCTTCACTCTTCGCAGCCAGAAGCATGGCTACAGGTTTACCGACAATGACACTCCTTCCTACTACAGCGATATTCTTGCCTTCGGTCTTAACACCGTATCTGGCTAAAAGCTCCATGATTCCAAGAGGGGTACAGGGAACCAGCAGGGGGTTGCCCTCCAGGATCTTCCCCAGGTTGTAAGGATGAAAACCATCCACATCCTTGGCTGGTGATATTTTTTCAATGACTTTCCCGGAATCGATCTGTGATGGCAGGGGCAATTGAACCAGGATTCCGTCTACTGAGGAGTCATCGTTAAGATCCTCTACAAAGTTTAGAAGCTCATTCTCTTTTGTTTCCTTGGGCATCTCTATAAGTTCTGATTCTATACCGCATTTAGCGGATGCCTTAACCTTGCTTCTAACATATATTCGCGATGCGGAATCCTCCCCCAATATGACGACCTTTAAACTCGGCGGGCGAAAACCAGCCGAAAATATTTCAACCTGGGCTTTCAGGTCTGAAATTATCTCACTGGAAATCTTTTTACCGTCAATTATCTTTTTGGATTCAGGGTCCCTTTTCACTGATCAATCCTTTCCACTCTCTTGAGAATTCTCTCCAGCCTGACAGCTTTACCGGTCTTATCATCAATTTCCACGAATAATCCTTCTATCACGGGGTCCGCCCCCCCCACTCTGAATCTCTGATTTATACCCTTCAAAAACCTGTTGATGGTCTCCTTCTTTCTCATTCCTATCACAGAGTCAAAAGGTCCGGCCATTCCGATGTCACTCTGATAGGCCGTTCCACCTTCCAGAATTCTTTCATCCGCGGTGGGAACATGAGTGTGAGTTCCCGCGACGACACTCACTCTTCCATCCAGATAGAAGCCCATAGCGAGCTTCTCGCTTGTGGCCTCCGCATGAAAATCAACAATTATTACAGAAACCGAAGGGTCTATATCACAGAGTATGCTATCCACTTTCCTGAAAGGGCAATCTGTGGGAGGCATAAAGATCCTTCCCTGGATGTTAATAACCGCTACCTGGACCGTCCCGACCTTTTTGACCATATACCCTCTTCCGGGAACTCCCTTGGGATAGTTGGCGGGTCTCAATATATCCTCATCCGAATCGAGAAGCCCGATTCCCTCATTTTTATCCCATATGTGGTTCCCGGAGGTCATAATATCCACACCGGCTTCTGAAATAGCGTCCTTCACTTTTTCGGTGATTCCGAACATACCCGCGGCGTTTTCCACGTTCGCTACGCACAGGTCGACACCGTAAGATTCCCTTAGATCGCTCAACCCGTACCTTAGCGCCTGCCTGCCACTTTTGGACAGGACGTCGCCTACCATCAATAATTTCATCAATCGCCCTTACTTGAGGTTTTCTGCCCATTAAACAGAAGACCACGGCTGCCTATTTGGCGTAATCCACCGCTCTGGTCTCCCTTATCACGACCACTTTTATCTGTCCGGGATATTCCATCGCTTCTTCTATCTTCCTCGATATGTCCTCCACCAGCTGGACGGCGATTTCATCGGATATTCTTTTTGAATTGACCAGTATCCTGATCTCTCTCCCAGCCTGTATAGCGTAGGCCTTTTCCACACCGTCAAATGTGTCCGCGATCCTCTCGAGTTTTTCGAGCCTTCTGATATAGTTCTCTATGGTCTCTCTTCTAGCCCCCGGGCGGGCACCGGAAATAGCATCGGCTGCAGACACAATATGGGCGATAAGGGTCTTGGCTTCCACGTCTTCATGATGCGCCGCAATCGCATTTACCACAGTCTCGTTCTCACCGAATCTCCTTGCCAACTCCGCCCCTATTTCCGCGTGGGTGCCCTCCATCTCGTGATCGGCGGCTTTTCCTATATCGTGAAGCAGGCCGGCTCTTTTGGCCAAAATGGTATCCAGCCCGATCTCTCCGGCCAACAGGCTGGAGACATAAGCCACCTCTTTAGAGTGTTGCAGAACGTTCTGCCCGTAGCTGGTCCTGTACTTGAGTTTTCCCAGGTACATCGAGAGTTCCGGATGAAGCCCGTGTATATTAAGGTCGAGGTATGTCCTCTCTCCGGTTTCCCTTATCTCCTCGATCAATTCGTTAGTGGTTTTATCGACCACGTCTTCTATTCTTCCGGGATGTATCCTGCCATCTCTGATAAGCTTCTCCAGTGACAGCCTCGCCACTTCGCGCCTGATCGGATCGAAACCCGAGAGAATCACGGCTTCAGGAGTGTCATCGATGATCACGTCGATACCGGTGGCGTTCTCAAAGGACCGTATGTTTCTCCCCTCCCTCCCGATGATCCTCCCCTTCATCTCGTCGCTGGGAAGATCCACAACCGAAACCGTCGATTCAACCACGTGGTCAGCCGCGCATCTCTCTATAGATAGAGTAATTATCTCCCGGCTCTTCTTGTTCGCGGTTCTCTCGGCCTCATCCTTTATTTCCTTGATCCTCTTTGCTGCCTTATGCTTGGCCTCCTCCTCAAGGTTTGATATGAGCAGGGATTTGGCTTCTTCCGTGCTCATCCCGGCTATCTTCTCAAGCTGCTCGTTCTGGCGGGCAAGGATTTTATAAAGTTCCTTGTTCTTGTCAGCTATTGCTTCATGCTTGATCTCAAGGTTCTTCTTGATTTCATCTATCTCGATTTCCCTCTTTTCGAGAAAATCAACCTTTCGATTTATATTGTGTTCCCTTTCCTCAAGCCGCCTTTCCTGCTTTTTCAGTTCCTCTCTAGTTTCTCTGGTTTCATTTTCAAAATCGAGTTTCGCCTTATACCATTCATCCTTGGCCTCTAGAATCAGCTCTTTCTTTCTTGTTTCAGCTTCTCTCTGGGCCTCGGCTATAAGATTTTCGGCGAATTCCTTGGTATTCTTAATGTGGCTTCGTGATATCTTCCTGCTAAGAAACCACCCGATCATAAACCCGAGAAACAAAGCGAGGATCCCAGCCACCACGTAAAATGTTATACTTTCAGCCATGATTACGCGCCCCTCCAAACTACGTCTCCGGGGGCTGCTCACCTCCATGGATTCAAGGTAATAATTACCCAGCTAACGTAAAACTGATATGTGGATTATTAATCTCAAGGTTTGAGGCGAATGCCTTAACTGGAAAATTCCCCACCTATTGCCGTGAGCAAAGGATCTTTTTAAGCCCAAAAATCCAGAGTGGATATCCTCATGAACGGGTCGGCTTTCCTCCAGGCGAGGCCTAGCCTAACCGATCAGATATTTGGATTCCCGGGGTAAAAACGTTGGCGAAAAAAAATCTTTACTATCACGTGCACAGCAGGGAATTAAAAAGTCTGAACAGCATCCTGTGCTGCCAACGTAATCCAAGGAATGTAAATCACTTCGTCGCCGCACCAATCCTGGAATCTATCAAATCGCTCAACTCCACAGCTTGTTTCTCTATCTCCTGACGACTTTTCTTGTTCTTCTCCTTTTCCTGATGCAACTCGTCAGCGATATTAAGCGCAGCCAATATAGCTATCCTTGACTGTGACATGATTCCGCTCGAATGCGCGATCTCCCTCATTTTCCTGTCGACATAGCCGGCAATCTTGTTGATATAAACGGGATCGCCCACTCCCTTTATTTTATAATCTTGACCAAAGATCTCCACTATTTCAGTGCTCTTCCCGGTCATAAATAAACCTCTTTCAGGATCAGTTCAGCGTTATTCACATCCCGACCTCCCGTTAATCCTCCAATCGAAGCCGGTCAGCTAGATATCGATTTCATCGAGCTTTTCCAGCATCACCTCAATCCTGTTGCTAATCTCCTCTCTAACCTTTTCAAAATCTTCCTGATTATGCCTGTTTTCTTTCAGACGGTCAAATTCGCTCTTCAACTCGTCATTCTTAGTATATAACATTTCTATTTCTTCTTTCAACTTTTTATTTTCCTCTTCGATACTGTCCCGTTCATCCCTGATCCTCCTGATAACCTCAGCCGCTTTTTCGATCTTCTCTTCCAGAATCTTGAAACCCTCGAAATGCTTGCCCGACATCTTATTTAATCTCCTATTCTTTTCTCAGAGTCGCCTTCAGTTCAGTCTCCAGAGCCCGAAGTACCTTCTCTATGATCTTATCGATCCTGCTGTCCTTCAGAGTGGACTTCTCTGACCTGAAGCTCAACGTGAAAGTATAGCTTCTTCTACCCTCTCCTAATCTGCCCCCCTGATAGTAATCAAAAAGGGTTATGTCCTCAAGATATTTGGAATTTCTTACTATGAGATTAGAAATATCCGCGAAGGTTATCCTTTCATCTGTAACCACACAAAGATCTCTTTTAACCGCGGGATAGGGGCTGCGTTTGACATAGGACCGGTCTGAATAATCACCGCTGAGATTATCCAGGAATACCACAAAATAGTAGAGCTCTGATTCCATCCCGAATTTTTCAGCCGTCGCCCGGGAAATCTTGCCGCACTTGGCGACTGCGGTATTCTTCTCCGACCAGTTGAACACAAACGCCGGTTTTTCTTCTCTATCTCTGACCATTTTAAGGGATACCGGGTCGCAGAACATTTCCAGAATAGATTCCAGTTCCCCTTTCATGTCGAAGAAATCAAAATCCCTGTCTTCCAAGATCCAGTTTCTGGGAAAAGCCTTTCTGCAGAAAAGTGAGGCCAGGTGGGTTTCCTCTTTAGGAAGTCCGTCACCCCCGCCAACCTGAAGAAATACCTTGCCGATCTCGAAAATCCTCATACCTTTCCGCTCGCTTACCGGATTACCGGCCGCCACTCTCAAAAGACCTGGGAGGACCGAGGTCCTCAATACGGACTGCGAGGAGGTCAGAGGATTTAATATCTCCACCGGTTTATTCCTCATATCTTTTTTCGGCCAGGAAAAAGAATCACAATCAGAAATATCCATGAAAGATGAGGTTATGACTTCAGAGTAACCCCTGGAAGCCAGATAATCACTCAGGAACTCATTTCTCTTATCAAGAGGATCGGTCTTGGGGAAAACGTTCTTTAAACCATGCCCCTCGCCTTGTATGTTCTCATAGCCGTATACCCTGGTTACTTCCTCGACCAGATCTATTTCTTCGTTTAGATCCAGCCTGAAAGAAGGAACCCGCACCTGCAGGATTTCCCCCCCGGCTTCCGCTCTCAGACCAAGGCGCTGGAGATGACCGCATATCTCTTCCGAGGAGAGATTTGTTCCCATTATTCTGTTTACCTTGACCGGCCTTACTCTCACTATCTTTTCGTGTTCTGCGTTATCCTCTTCGGACAGATCCGAATACCGTCGCCTCACATTCCCGGCTCCGAGATCCTCTATCAGGCGGCAGGCCCGCTCCAGGGCACGCACTGTGACTCCTTTATCCGCTCCTCTCTCGTAACGGTATGACGCTTCTGTTTCTATTCCCAGATCCTGACGGCTCTTTCTTATCACCGAGGGTTCGAAAACCGCGCTTTCCAGGAGTATCCTCTTTGTCTTATCCGTTATCTCCGTATCTTCCCCTCCCATCACTCCCGCTACCGCTACCGGTATTTGGGTATCGGTAATAATAAGGTTATCCGGGGTGAGGTTTCTCTGGATTCCATCCAGTGTCCTTATTTTCTCTCCCTCCCTGGCTCTTCTTACGAATATCGCCTCTTCGGTCAGCCGATCCCTGTCAAAGGCGTGAAGAGGATGCCCCAACTCCATCAGTATATAATTTGTTATATCGACAATATTATTTACCGGTTTTACACCTAACGATATCAGTCTCTTCTTAAGCCAATCAGGAGAATCCTTTATCACCACGTCGTCAATCAATGCCGCGGAATACCTGGGGCAGTCTGCCGGATCTTCGACGCCCAGCCTTAATTCCGCTCCTTGCTCAAGCTGTAGCGTCTCTGGCTCCCTCAAGTCTCTTCTATACATGGCGGCTATCTCGCGAGCTATGCCGTAATGAGAAAGCTGGTCCGGCCTGTTGGGTGTTACTTCGATATCCAGAATGATCTCGTCCGCGCCCAACTTCTCGGAGAGGTCCGTTCCCGGCTCCAATTCCAGGCCCAGTTCCATTATTCCGCTTGAATCCTCACCAACCTGCAATTCGGCTTCGCTGCATATCATCCCTTCAGAGACCTCGCCTCGAAGCTTGGTTCTCTTTATCTTGAACCCCCCGGGCAGGACCGCTCCGCTTACCGCCACCGGGACCCCGATTCCGGCTCTAACGTTTGGAGCGCCACATACAATATTCAGAGATTCAGCCTGTCCCGCGTCTACCCTGCAGACCTTCAGCTTGTCGGCATTGGGATGGTCTATAACCTCCACGACCTTGCCGAAGACAACTCCCTCAAAAGCCGCGCTTGCCCCTGTCACCTCCTCCACATTCAGTCCGAACATGGACAGGTCGTCGGAGAGCTTTACCGTTCCTTCTCCTATATCGACAAATTCCTTTAACCAGCTAAGACTCGCCTTCAATTATCTTCTAACCTTTCTGCTTCCAGAAGTTACTCAAAAACCGAAGATCGTTACCCAGGAATTCCCTTATATCCTCTATTCCGTATTTCAACATAGCGATCCTGTCTATACCCATTCCAAATGCGAATCCGGTGTACCGGTCCTCTTCGTAGCCGGCGTATCTGAAAACTCTGGGGTGGACCATTCCGGCTCCCATAATCTCAATCCAGCCTGTCTTCTGGCAGACCGAACATCCTTCCCCCTTACAGACGAAACAGGACATATCAGCTTCCGCGCTGGGCTCGGTGAACGGAAAAAAATGGGGTCTGAACCTCACTTCGGCATCTTCGCCGAAATACGATTTTATGAAGAAGGTTACATCGTTCTTTAGATCTACCATCGAGACGTCGGTGTCGACGAAAAGGCCTTCCATCTGATGGAATTCAGATGAATGCGAAGGGTCGGGAGTCTCATTCCTGTACACCCTTCCCGGGCATATTATCCTCACCGGCGGCTTGTTTTTTTCCATAAATCTGACTTGAACGGGAGAGGTCTGAGTCCTCAGCAGTATATCCTGATTGACGTAGAAGGTATCCTGTTCATCTCTGGAAGGGTGGTCGCTCGGGAAATTGAGAGCCTCGAAATTATAATAATCAAGCTCCACATCCGGCCCCTCAGTAACCGAATAACCCATACCGTAAAATATTTCCTTTATCTCGCGAGTCACCTGATGGAGAACGTGAAGCCCTCCCGCCCATTCTCTTCTTCCAGGAAGAGTGGGATCTCCGGGGTAAGGCTCCTCTTCTTCCCTGCCATGAAGAATAGATTCTTTCCTGCCCCGGTAAGTTTCCAGGACTTTTCTCTTGGCTTCGTTTATCAGCTTCCCGAACGCCGGCCTCTTACCTTCGGGCAGCTCAGAGATCGAACGCAGTGAGGCCGTTATAAGACCCTTTCTACCTATATACTTGATTCTGGCTTCTTCGAGAGACTGAAGGTCAGAGGCTGATTCTATTTCCTCAAGGGCCGAGCAAAGAATCTGATCTATATTTTGTCTTTCAACCATCAGAGAGCTTTCTTCGCTATATCTACCAGTTCGCTGAAGCCCTTGTTATCATTTATGGCGATTTCGGAAAGGATCTTCCTGTCGATATCCACATCCGCTTTCTTCAGACCGTTGATAAAACGGCTATAGGTCATTCCGTTATTCCTTGCCGCAGCGTTGATTCTGGCAATCCATAACTTCCTGAATTCTCTCTTTTTTGTCCTGCGGTCCCGGTACGAATAGGTCAAAGCCTTGTTCACAGACTCTTTCGCGGTCCTGTATAGCTTACTCCTTCCTCCCCGAAAACCCTCTGCTCTCTTTAGTATTTTTTTCTTTCTTTTTTTTGATGCTATGCTGTTCTTGGTTCTAGGCATTTCACCCTGCCTCCCTTTTTGATATACCAGCAGCTAAATAAACTATTTCTTGCCAAGCATTCTCTTAACCTTGGTTTCATTGGTCTTATCCACCAAGGTAGATTTGCGCAGGCGCCTCTTTCTCTTAGTGGTCTTCTTCTCAAGAATATGGCTGGCATACGCTTTCTTTCTTTTTATCTTTCCCTTTTTTGTAATCTTGAACCTCTTGGCCGCTCCTCTGTTAGTCTTTATCTTCGGCATTATCATCACCTTTCCCCGTTATTTTATTTGCTGGCTGGCCCACGAGGGTCATGCTCAATGTCCTTCCCATCTTCGTGGGTTCCTTCTCCACCGCGGCGATATCCTTGAATCTTTCCTTAATATCCTCGAGAATCTCGAACCCCAGTTCCTGGTGCTGCATCTCCCTGCCACGGAACCGTAATGTAAATTTTACCTTATCCCTGTTCATTATGAATTTTTCAGCGTGTCTCATCTTGAAATCTAGATCGTGTTTCTCTATCTTCGTGCTTAGTTTTATCTCCTTAAGATGGGTCACATGCTGCTTCTTTTTCGCTCTTTTGGCTTTCTTACTCTGTTCATACTTATATTTTCCGTAATCGATTATTTTGCAGACGGGCGGCTTTGCCTTGGGAGAGATCTCCACCAGGTCCATGCCGCGCTGTTCAGCCATGGCCAGAGCGTCCGTATTCGACATTAACCCCATCTGGTTGCCATCCTCGTCCACTACTCTGACCTCGGGAATCTTTATCATTTCGTTAACTCGAACCTGATCCTTGCCCCGGAATCTTCTTTTGTTTATGATTCTCAACCTCCTTAAAAAAATGGCGGGTAGTTGTTCCACCCGCCGAATAACGATCAGCATCAGATGAAACCCTACCGGTTCAACTAAGACCGTAAGGTGAGAGGCATCGCCTCTTCTTTCCGCGATTTTCTATAAGTTAAGCTTTTTTTTTCACTTCGTCAACAAGATCGTTTATAAAATCTTCCAAATTTTTAGTTCCGAGCTCGCCTTGTTTTTTGCTTCTGACGTTCACCGCTTCACTTTCCATTTCCCTGTCGCCCACTATGACCATATATGGAATCTTTTCAAGTTCGGCTTCTCTTATTCTGTAACCCAGCTTTTCATTCCTGCTGTCGATATCGACTCTCAACCCCCGGTCCTTCATGGCCGCCGCGCAACCTTGGGCGTAAACGTTGTTATTTTCAGTAATGGGAATTATCCTGGCCTGCAGGGGGGCAAGCCAAAGTGGAAACTCGCCCGCGAAATGTTCTGTCAGAGTACCGATGAATCTCTCTATCGAACCGAGAAGCGCCCGGTGGATCATATATGCATATTTTTTCTTATTGTCCTCCCCCACATAAGTGACATCGAACTTTCTGGGAAGGTTGAAATCAAACTGGATGGTCGTAGCCTGCCAGCCCCTGCCCAGGGCGTCGATAAGCTTGAGATCTATCTTTGGGCCGTAAAATACAGCTTCCCCGGCTATCTTCTTGTAATTTATGTCTCTCTTTTCAATAGCCAGAAGCAGCGCTTCTTCGGCTTTCACCCACTCCTCCTTGGAACCGGCGTAATCATCCATGCGCTCCGGATCGTGAGCGCTGAGCTCGACTTCGTAATCATTGAATCCAAAATCGGTCAGCATCTTGTGAGCCAGGTCGAAACAGGCGTCTATCTCGTCGTTGAGCTGCTCGGGGGTGCAGAATATATGGGCGTCGTCCTGAGTGAACCCACGCACCCTGAGCAGGCCGTGAAGAGTACCCGATCTTTCATTACGGTAGACAGTTCCCAGTTCCGCATATCTCAGGGGCAGATCCCGATAGCTATGCAGCCCGCTCTTGTACATCAAAATATGACCGGGACAGTTCATAGGTTTGAGAACGAAATCCTCCTCCCCCTCCGCGCCTTTAATAATGTACATGTTTTCCCTGTAGTAGTCATAGTGCCCCGATTGTTTCCAGAGTTCGCTCCTGGCGATGTGAGGGGTCATTATTATCTGGTAGCCGTTACTGCGGTGTTCATCCTTCCAGTAATTTTCGACGATCTCCCTGAGGACATAACCCTTAGGATACCAGTAAACCAGACCTCCGCCCGCCTCTTCCTTGATATCGAATAAACCGAGTTTGGGCCCCAGCTTGCGGTGATCCCTCTTTTTAGCTTCCTCCTTTTTTCTGAGATCCTCTTTCAGAGACTTCTTGTCAGCGAATGCTGTCCCGTAGATCCTCTGCAGCATCTCACGCTTTTCGTCTCCTCTCCAGTAGGCTCCGGCCACCGAAAGAAGCTTGAACGCTTTGACCATCTTTATGTCTGGAACATGGGGTCCCGCGCAAAGATCGACAAAAGATCCCAGTCTGTAGATCGATACCCTGTCTGTATCAAGGTCCTCTATCAACTCGACCTTGAAAGGCTGGTCCTCTTCCTTGAACATGCTGATAGCCTCTTCGCTGGAAAGCTCACTGCGTTCCAGCTGGAGGCCCTGTTCTTGAAACTCCTTCATTTTCTCTTCGATCTTCTCCAGATCCTCTGGCGTAATAGACGCTTCAAGAAGCAGGTCATAATAGAAACCGTCTTCAATGGAGGGGCCTATTCCGAACTTTACATCACCGTATATTTCCTTGACCGCCAGAGCCATCAGGTGTGAAGCGCTGTGACGGATAACCTCCAGGGACTCGCGTTCATCAGTGGTAATGACGACAAAATTGCCGTCTACTTCCACCTTCTGCCTTAGATCGTATATACGGTCGTCCACCTTGGCGGCTACCGCTTTCCTTCTTACGCTGCCGGGCAGTGATTCGAGCAGTTCAGAATATACCGTTCCCTCTTCAATATGTTGGCTGGAACCATCCGGAAATACCAATTCGCTCATAAAAGGACACCACCGTAATGCTGGTTTAAAAAAGAAAAATGGTGGGCGATACTGGAATTGAACCAGTGACCCCCTGCATGTCAAGCAGGTACTCTAACCATCTGAGCTAATCGCCCGCCACTCGCTCTAATCTAATACATAGAATCTATACAGGGCAAAAGAATTATTTCAAGCGTTATTTCTTTTCGTTCTCATCATCTATGACTTCGTACTCGGCATCCACCACTTCCTCTTCATCTTTTCCTCCCTGAGACTCTTTTTCTCCTTCTTCGGCACCAGCGCCGGCGGACTGCTGCTGCCCACCGCCTTCCTCCTGTGATGCCTGCTGGTACATCTGCTGGGCCGCTTTCTGCCAGATCTGGTTATGCTGCTCTATGGCCCGCTTTATCCTGTCCCTGTCATCAGTTTTTGAAGCTTCCTTCAATTCCTCAAGGGCTTTTCTTATACCCTCCAGATCGCCCGCGGGAATCTTATCCTTGTTTTCTTCAAGTTGCTTTTCGGTCTGATAGCTTATCTGATCCGCCTGATTCTTAAGATCGATAAGTTCCCTCTTCTGCTTGTCCTCTTCAGCGTGCTCAGCGGCTTCGTTCACCATCTTTTCGATCTCGTCCTCGCTCAGGCCGCTGGAAGCCTGGATTACGATCTTCTGTTCCTTTCCGGTGGCCTTGTCCTTGGCGCTCACGTTAAGGATTCCGTTAGCATCTATATCGAAGGTCACCTCTATCTGCGGAACACCCCTTGGAGCTGGTGGTATTCCGGCCAGCTGAAATCTTCCGATGGTCTTATTCTGAGACGCCATCTCCCTCTCTCCCTGAAGAACGTGAATATCCACAGTGGTCTGGTTATCCGCGGCGGTCGAGAATACCTCACTCTTCTTGGTGGGAATCGTGGTGTTCCTTTCTATCAGTTTAGTCATCACTCCACCCAGAGTCTCGATTCCGAGAGACAGCGGGGTGACATCCAGAAGCAGAACGTCTTCGACGTCTCCGGCGAGCACTCCCCCCTGTATAGCCGCCCCAAGCGCTACCACCTCGTCTGGATTCACGCCCTGATGGGGATCCCTGCCGAATAGCTCCTTGACCTTTTCCTGAACGGCGGGAATTCTAATAGTGCCTCCGACCAGGATCACGTCATCTATTTCCGAGTTCGATATTCCAGCGTCTTTTATCGCCTTCTTGCATGGGCCTACCGTTCTCTCGATCAGGTCTTCGGTCAGACTGACGAACTTTGCCCTGGTTATCTTCATGTTGAAATGTTTGGGCCCGCTTGAATCAGCGGTTATGAAAGGAAGATTGATCTCGGCCTGGGGCACGGTCGAAAGCTCGCACTTGGCCTTTTCCGCCGCCTCTCTGAGCCTCTGCAAAGCCATGGGATCCTTGGAAAGGTCAACTCCCTGGTCTTTCTTGAACTCTTCAACCAGCCAGTTTATTATACGCTGGTCGAAATCGTCTCCACCCAGATGGGTATCGCCATTGGTGGCCTTGACCTCAAAGACGCTGTCACCGAGTTCCAGCACTGAAACGTCGAACGTACCTCCCCCCAGGTCGAAGACTACAATGGTCTTCTCCTCTTCCTTTTCCAGGCCGTAGGCCAGTGAAGCCGCGGTCGGCTCGTTGATGATCCTTTCCACCTCCAGGCCGGCGATCTTACCAGCGTCTTTGGTAGCCTGCCTCTGGCTGTCGTTAAAATATGCCGGCACTGTGATAACGGCCTTGGTTACTTTGGAACCCAGGTGCTTTTCCGCCGCCTCTTTCAGATATTTGAGGACCATAGCCGATATCTCCGGAGGAGAATAAGTCTTCCCCTCTACCTCGACTCTTACATCGCCGTTAGGCCCCTCTTTCACTTTATAGGGGACCTCTGATATCTCATTTGCCACCTCGGAATGCTTTCGGCCCATAAACCTTTTTATCGAATATACAGTATTATTAGGATTGGTCACAGCCTGCCTCTTGGCCAGGACACCGACCAGTCTTTCACCATCCTTGAACCCTACTACAGAAGGAGTAGTCCTTCCCCCTTCCGGATTAGGGATTATTACCGGCTCTCCCCCCTCGATTACCGCTACGCATGAGTTAGTAGTTCCCAAATCAATACCTATCACTTTACTCATTTAATCTCCTCCATCGACTTTTTAAGTCTTGAATTTAAAAACTCTCTTCTATTCAGGTCGATAGACCCTAATCAAAAGTATAGACAACTTGCGTGCCAAAAATATAGGGGAAGGTAATATCGGGTTAATCCCTTGATATTACTCAAGATATGCTTGTTAAATAAAAGCAGGCAGAATCTCTTAAAGATAAAATCCGGCAGCCAATACTGGCATATATTGCCAATATGGCAGTATTATGGCATTTTACTCACTGCTTTTTCCATCCAGCTCGCATGTTATGACACCGTTTTCCAGACGTATGATCATCTCGTTACATATCTCGTAATTGCGTTTAGCAAGGTCTGGATAATCGAAGAATTCGCATATCTCCCTTTTTGCGCACTGGTTTCTTTTCCTGCACTTTATAAGAGTAGTACTCAGCCAGGAAGCGATACATTCCCCTGCGGTCACATCCCATTTTCCGGTCTCTGATTCGATATCCTTTTCGGGCTTGTAGGGAAAAAACTGTTTTTTTATCAACTTTATAAATCTCTCGTCCGGATTCATCTTTCTCCTTCCGCACGAATAATATCTCTTTACTAAAAATAACCTTTCCCAAACCTAAAATAAATTGATTTTAAGACTAGAAATAGTTATTATACTAAACGGAGGTTTCTGCAATCTAGTATACCTCTTCCGAGTTCAATCCTGTTTTTCGAATTGTTTATGGATAGAGGGAAACCCCTGACACCACTTTGCAGAGACCTCCTTCCTTATCTATTGCCTCAAGATCCTTTGAAATCATTCCTTACTATTTGTCTCAGGGTCTTTTTCCGGTTGAGGCTTGGATCCTCGATGACTCTTTCAAAAAGCCCGCGGAGAATCTTACCCACTTCAGGTCCCTCCTCTATTCCGGTTATCTCGATTATATCGTCTCCGCTTATCTCAAGATCAGTTATCTTGAAAGCGGCCTCTTTCTCCAGCACTCTTTCGATTGCTCCTTTAAGCCCCTCCAGTGTTTCAACCGATTCCACATCGTCCCTGGACATGGCGTCCGCGATCCTGAGCCTATAGAGGTCTTCCAGGTTCTCCTTTCCCACCCTTGAGATGAACCTTCTGATAGCGCCTTCAGTCGATTCAGCGTCCAAGTTGAACATGTGATACCTTATGAGACCGCAAACGTCATCTATGAAGCGTTTTGAGAATCTGAACCGTGACAGGATATTCCTCGCGATTATTTCGCTTTCCCGCTCGTGACCGTAAAAGACTGCCCGGCCCTCCTTTTCAGTTTTGGTCTTCTTCTTTCCGATATCATGCAGCAGGGCGCTCCACCTTATTTTCAGATCGGGCTCGGCCGCATCGCAGCTTTTTACGCTGTGAGTGAAAATATCATGTGGATGGAATTCGTTCTGCTCTACGCCGTGTGTTTCCTCCAGCTCGGGAATAAGGTACTTCAGAACTCCGATCCGGTGCATGAGGACAAAGCCTTCTCCCGGCTTATCGGAAAGGAGCATCATCTTGTTCAACTCCTCCCTTACCCTTTCCGAAGAAACCGTGACGGCAAGCTCCGCTTCCCTTTCCATTAGCTCGAGAGTCTCCTCTTCGATACTCAGTTTGAACCTGCAGTAGAACTGTACGCCCCTTATGATCCGCAGCGGATCCTCCCGGAAAGATCCCCTGCGATTTACTCTCAGCAGCCTCTTTTCTATATCCTCGGCGCCTCCCAGAGGATCCACCAGTTTTGAGTCCCTCAGATCAACGGCCATTGAATTTATAGTGAAATCCCTTCTGACCAGGTCTTGCTCCACTCCGACTTCGGGATCAGCCACCACCGAGAACTCCTTGTGACCCCAGCCGGTGGAATGTTCTGTCCTGGGCAGTGATACATCGACAGTCCCGCCGCCCGAAGGCTTGAACTTGATTACCCCGAAAGACTTTCCCACAAGATCACTCTTTCCATAAACGCTCAGTATGGAGACCAGCCTTTCGAACTTTATCTTACCGGCCAGATAATCACGGTCATAACAGCTTTCAACTCCCATGAGCATGTCCCTCACAGCGCCCCCCACCAGATACAGTTCTCCTGCCTCAAGAACGGCTTTCTGCCATTCTGCCAGCTCTCCGGTGTTCCTTATGAATCTTTTGCCTTCCATGATAAAAAAGCTATTCCAATATGTCCGCTTAAGTCAACAACCAATAATATCCCACTGGAGAGCATCCCATATAAACAGGGGATAGCCGAATCTCGGCCATCCCCTCTAATATCGATGCCGGGAGCGGGACTTGAACCCGCACGAAGTTTACACTTCAGCGGATTTTAAGTCCGCTGCGTCTACCAATTCCGCCATCCCGGCCGAACTTCTCCATTCGAATAATAATCCGGCCCTCTTTCGGCATCAAGGCAAAATTTCCTCGCCGAGTCTTTGATGATCGACTTAACCGGGACACATATTTTGCCGGAGTTTATTCCTGCAGCCGGATATAGCTGGAGGCGGCAACCGGATTCGAACCGGTGATAACGGTTTTGCAGACCGTCGCCTTAGCCACTTGGCCATGCCGCCTCAAAAAAAGTGGAGCGGGAAACGGGGTTCGAACCCGCGACCTCAACCTTGGCAAGGTTGCGCTCTTCCAGCTGAGCTATTCCCGCTCTCTCCCTTCATATTTCAGATCTATCGAGGGCGTTTGACCCTTCGAATCCAACCGCCGGGCGGCAACGCCGCCGAAGGCCGAAGCCACCTATCAGTATATTATCCGATTTGCCGCGTTGTCAACCTCAAAGCTTTAACGCTCATGGCTTTTTTGTACATCTGAACGTACTTATCAGCAGACCGCCTCCAGGAATGATCTTCTTTCATTATCCTGGTCCTGACCTTTTTGAGAGCTTCCTTCCTGGAGTAAAAATCGACCGCTTTTCCGACCGTTTCAGCCAGCGCCTCGGAATCGTATTCAGAAAATCCGAATCCGTTGCCCCTGCCACCCTTGGAAGTCAATTCTCTGATGGTGTCCTTCAAACCTCCGGTCCATCGAACGATCGGGATGGTTCCGTACCTCAGGCTGTACATCTGGTTGAGGCCGCACGGCTCGTAACGGGAAGGCATAAGAAAATAATCACTTCCCGCCTCCACCAGGTGGGCCAGCCTGTTATTGTACTCCAGCCTCACTGCCAGCTTTCCGGAAAACTTCTTTTCCAGTGACTTGTAAAGACGGTGATACTTCTCCTGTCCGGTTCCCAGGATCACCATCTTCACCCGACGGTCCAAAATATCGGCCATCGCGTCGGCGAGGATATCGAACCCTTTCTGGTCGACTAATCTGGATACCATTCCGATTACCGGATCATCCCGGTCCTTTTTCAGGCCGAACTCCTTAAGAAGAGCTCCCTTGTTCGCTTCCTTTCCAGAAAGGTCATCGGCAGAGTAGTTTCTGTCGATAAGACTATCTGTCCTCGGATTCCAGGCTTCATTGTCTATCCCGTTCAGTATGCCTGTCAGGTATTCCCGCCTGTCTGTCAAAACACCCTCCAGCCCGTGGCCATACTCTTCTGATTCGGTGATCTCTTCAGCGTAGGTCTCGCTGACAGTGCTGATTATATCAGAATAGATTATCCCCAGTTTCATGACATTTACGCCTCCCCAGTATTCAAAAGGGCTCATGGGGTAAAAAAGAGAGCTGTCAAAGCCGGCCTTATGCATAAAATCACTGCCGTAGTTGCCCTGGTACGCCAGATTATGAATACTGAAGACTGTCGCCGCGTCACCCAGCATGCTCTTTCCCCGTTCTTCCAGTTCTATCAGCGCCGGAATCAATCCCGAATGAAAATCATTACAATGAATCACATCCGGGTTCAAACCGATAGATTTCACGGCCTTGAGGAAAGCCCGGTTAAAAAAGACAGTCCTTTCTTCCTCGTCAGAGAACGCTTCGCCTGAATCAGGCAGGGTATATATCCCATCCCTGTCATACAACTCCTCATTATAAAGGAAATACACATCTATTTCTGTTCCCGGTTTTTTAGTCGAAAATATTTCCAGGTCGAAGTCCTTGCCGCCGACTTCTACCCTGATATCCTCACCTTCGACTCTGACCAGTCCGAACTTCTCTCTATCCACACTCCGGTACAGGGGAGTGAATATTGTGACATCCGCTCCCTTTTTTTCGATCTCATCGGGAAGCGCTCCTATGACGTCGGCCAGACCGCCCACCTTTGAAAAGGGTACGATCTCGGGAGATACAATGACTACCTTAAGCTTTTTTCTCTTCATGGGATTCCCCTCTTTATCAACAGACCGGTAATCAGTAAATATCATCATCCACGTTGACGTTTCTCAGTTCTTCGGCCGCGTCCTCCGGAGGCGTTGGATTTATGTAGAAACCCGATCCCCATTCGAATCCCGCGACCTTGGTGAGCTTGGGTATGATTTCAAAGTGCCAGTGATAATAATCAAGCCCGTCGCTGTTACAGGGCGATGTATGGATAATAAAATTAAATGCCGGTTTAGAGAGCACCTTGTCGATCTTAAGAAGGACCTTCTTCATGATATCGACCATCGAGGGAAACCACTCGATATTGGTATTTTCGAAAGCTGACACATGGCGGAGAGGCAACACCCAGGTCTCAAAGGGAAATCGCGCAGCGAATGGAGCGAGGGCTATGAAATTATCGTTCTGGTAGACGATACGTGAATTGTCTTTCAGCTCCTGGTTGATGATATCGCAGAATATGCATCTCTCTTTGAGGTTATAATGGAACTTCGCCCCATCCAGCTCTTCTATCGCCCTTTTTGGTATTATTGGGGTCGCTATTATCTGAATGTGGGAATGAGCGAGTGACGCTCCGGCTTCCTTGCCCCAGTTTTTAAAAACGAGGATGTATCTGAATCTGGGATCCCTCTTTAGATCGAGCATCCTTTCCCTGATAGCGTGAAGAATGCTCTCTATGTGATTATTGTCTAGATACTGTATGTTCTTCCTATGATCGGGAGATTCTATCAGAACTTCGTGAGCTCCGATTCCCTGCATCATATCATAAATACCCTCGCCCCTCTTATTCAGCTCTCCCTCCACCTGAAGCGCGGGGAATTTGTTGGGGACGACCCTGACTTTCCACCCCGTAGTGTTCGGTTGAGACAGAGGATCCCGGTAAGCAAGCACTTCCGGAGGCGTCTTGTCTTCGTTGCCGGGACAGAAAGGACAGAATCCGTTGTCAGGCTCTTCCCGTACTGTTTTATAATCTATCGGCCTTTTTCCTCTTTCGGTAGAAATAATAACCCATCTACCGATTACTGGGCTTTTTCTTAGTTCTGGCATGCGCAGCGAACTCCTTATACTATCTCGGCCCTGATTTTATCGTGGTTTCAGCAATCCAGCAGTCTGGATACATCCGGGTCAATCTCTTCCTCGCCTCGGCGGCTTCTTCCCTGGATCCAAAATCCCCCGCCCTGACCTTGTACATCCCATCTTCAAATTCAATATAGACGCCCAGAGATGTCTGATCAGACATCTCACTCTTTACTTTCTTGGCTTTCTCCAGCTCTTTGGAGGCAAATACCTGTACCCTGTAACCGACAGTGTATTTCTCCGTCTCCGAAGAGCTGCGGGTCACATCCTCCACCAGAATGGAATCACGCCCCGCGAAAGGAAGGTCCTCTTCCATTCTATCCCGTTCCTCGATATCCCTCTCTACCGGCATCTCCTCTTCTATATCATAAATATCTTCAGCGCCGGGGGGCATCGTCACCTGCGTTTCTTCGCCTTCCGGCTCAGTTCTTTCAGTCCCTGCAATTTCCCCGCCAATGTCGCCAGGCGATTCGGCATCTTGAGTAACCTGCCTGGCCGCGCACCCCAGGAATAAGGACAAACCAATGGACATAAATATAAAAACAGCTATTCTGACGGCTCTTCCCATCATTCTCTCCTTCTGGCCCGTTACAATTGCGAATTCATATATCTGAATGAAACATCACAGATACTCCTCGGTTCCTCTTCGGTGAGGAAGATACCCAATCGACTTCGATGATACAATCTTTTCTTTAGGTAATGCTACGGTATATTTCTTCAAGATGATCGGTTATCGTATCCCAGTTGTATCTGTCCTCCACCCTTCTTCTGGATTCATCCCCCATATCCTTTAATTCATCCCGGTCCATGAGCAGAATCCTCTCAAGCGAACTTCTCAGGTCATCAACGTCCCCCTTTTTAAAGGAAAGAGCTATGTCTCCTGCCACTTCGACATTCTCCGGAATATCGCTGATTAAAACCGGCCTTGAAAAACTCATCGCCTCAAGGAGGGAGATAGGAAGGCCTTCCACGGTGGAAGGAAGGACGTAAGCGTAGCAACCTGCGTACATCTTGTTCAGTCTGCTCCCCGTCAGATAGCCGGCGAAAACCACCCTTTCGTCGGCCAGTTCGTTCAATTCCCTGGTATAATCCTCCGACGCGGTTTCGTCTCCCACGATTACCAGTTTTTTATCCGTTTCTATTTCTTTGAACGCCTTCAGCAGAGTGTGAAAACCCTTTTCCCTGATAAACCTTCCTACCGTTAGAAGATAACTTTCCCTTTCAAGTCCCAATTCCTCTCCGGGGGAGGATTCAGATTCTGAATAAAGAGTCGCCCCGTTGGGTACATAATAAATATCTCTACAATATCTGACTTCCAACTCATCCTTCATGAGTTTGGATACAGCTATAGCCGCTTCGGGACATAAAACCGCGGTTCGTTCGCCGAAGCGGAGCATTCCTGAGGCGAACCATCCCCACTTGACCTGCCTGTAATCGAGAGCATGAATCGTGACTACCCTGGCCCTGGAGCTCAATGCGGCCAGCGGACAGAACAGGGAGGGGCCTATGCCGTGGTAATGCAGTATATCGAAATCCTCGGTCATCGCTTTCAACGTAGAGAACAGGCTGTTGGTAGCCGTATCCATATTTTTAGTCTGGAATGAGGGCATTATCACTGATCTTACCCCCCTGTAATCGCCCGCCGAACTGAAGGATTTCCGGCCGAAAACCGTTACTCTGTGGCCTCTGGAAGCAAGTTTGACGCTAATCTCCTCTACGTGCCGCTCTATTCCTCCGAAGTTCGCCGGAATACCTTTGGAACCTATCATCGCGATTTTCAGATTCGCTTTTTTCCCCATGCTCTATCCGGTATCTCCGCCCCTTGAGAGGCGATCAAACCTTTTCATTCAAAAAAACTGTCAAAGAGTTCGGTATATCTTTCAATCATCAGCCGGACCGAAAATTTATCTTCCACCCTCATCCTTCCCCTTCTCCCCATGTCAATCCTGCGACCTGGGTCGGACGCCAGGTTGCCGATAGCGTCCGCCAGGCCCCGGCTATTCTCCGGCTCTATCAAGACCCCTTCAATTCCTTCTCTGATGATCTCTGAGACAGACCCGACATCGGTCGATATCACCGGCACCCCCGAAGCCATGGCCTCCAGTACAGTCAGCGGAAAGGTTTCCACCACCGGATAGGAACAGAGGACCGATATATCGGTGCCACCGAGTATTTCAGGAATATCCTTCCGGTTTCCAAGAAACATCATCCTGTCATCGATTGAATATTCCACGGCCATCGCTTCAAGGCGCTTTCTTCGCTCTCCGTCGCCGACTACCAGAAAATATATATCCTCGAATGACCTGGAAACAGCGGAAGCCGCTTTGATGAACATCGGGTGGTTCTTTTCCGGACGAAGAGCTGCCACTATGGTTACCACCAGGGCGCTTTCAGGAATCGAGAGAGCTTTCTTGCGGGATCCTTTCTCTTCTGCAGAACGGGGCGGGCTGAATTTTTCGATGTCCACTCCGTTGTTGATCACGGTCAGTTTACTTCTGTGGACACCCTCGACTTCCGCCAGGTAATCCAGGTGTTTCCGGGAAAGAGCAATTACCCTGTCGTATAGACGGATGGCCTTTTTATCGATGTAGCCAAAGCTTCCTCTTTTTCCCCATAGTCCCGTGGAATGAGAGGCGAGTATTCTCCCCCGTATTTTTCCGGTTCTGGAGGCCAGGGCGCCCGTGATCAAAGCATTACGATGGTCTAGAGAAAAGAGCAGCCCTCCCCCTCTGTCGCGAAAGATGGCCGCGAGTTTGAAATGAGCCGACGGGTCGAACCTGGACGACGAAACCCCGTGGGATACCTTTCGGCCATCTCTTTTCAGCTCTTCGCCGATAGTGCCGGGATTATGCAGACAGATTATTTCTACTTCGTATAGTTCTTCGGGAAGGCCTTCCGCCAGCGCCTTTACCATTACTTCGGCGCCACCTGTCACCAGGGTTGACGCCAATATGAATATTTTTCTCTTTATTTCCGAATCCCTCATTCCGAAGACCTTTAACCGTAAGGTTTTTCTCTTCGTCCCGTCTTGCAGGTGAGATCGGATAGTCTGGCTTGAACCCGGGCCGGGTTGCCATAGGCCAGGACTCCCGCGGGGAGATCCTTTGTCACCACGGAGCCGGCACCCACCAGAGTTTTTTCACCTATGGTAATATAAGGCACCACAGTAACGTTTACTCCAAGTCTGCAACCCTTCTTCAGGACCGGGCCCCTCATACACTCGCCCGATTCAGGACATCCCGGATGTATATCATTGGCTATGGTAACACCCGGCGCCATAAATACTTCGTCTTCCACTACGGTAAACTGGGCGATGTAGATGTTACAGTGCACTTTTACGTTATTTCCGATTCTGCAACCATAATCGACCACGGAATTATTCCAGATAGAAAAATCATCTCCTATCTCGTTCTCTTCCCTCAGAACAACGTTATGCCCGGTCTCCAGGCCGTCACCTATTTCGGAGCCGGCGTAAATAACGCTCCCGCTTCTTACTCTGGCTCCTTCCCCTATTACCAATCTGTCACTTACCCCTCCGCGCGGTGAAAGATACCCTATAAGAACATCCTGGTCCCTGGATAAACCGCTCCCCAGCTTGATATTATTTGAAATATTCAAAGTTGAGCTCCTTGTTCTGACTATTTATTAAACAGGTCGGGATATTCTATTTCAACTTCCTGACATTTCCGTTTTATCGATTTCCCCGCTCCGTCGAGCACCAGCATGACCTCCAGGCCGTCTCTTCCACTGCTTCTGGGTTTTGCCCCTTTCTCGATGCAGTCGATGAAATGCCTGCACTCGACCTTCAGCGGTTCGGCGTCTTCTAACTTCGGTATGTCTATGTCGCCGTACCTGTAGGAAAGCTGAAATTCACCAAAAGTGTCGTAGTGGGGAACGACGTCGACTCCCTTATCGTAGATCCTTATCTTTTCAAGGCTTGAGACATCATCGTAAACAAGCATTTTCTTGCTGCCCACGACCGTGGTCTTCCTTATCTTGTTTGGGTTCAGCCAGGAAACATGTATGTTGGCCATAACAGAGCCGGGATACCTCAGAGTCACGAAAGCAACGTCTTCTATTCCGGGCTGAATATAGGAATATCCGCAGGAGGCCACCGATACGGGCGAAGAATCAAGAACATAATTCATGATGCTGATATCGTGAGGGGCCAGGTCCCATACCACGTTTATATCCTCCTGGAAGAGCCCCAGATTCAATCTGGAGGTCGAGATATAATAGATATCTCCGAGTTCACCGGAATTGATCAGTTCTTTCATCTTGTTTACGGCGGCGGTATAGACGAATGTATGACCGACCAGCAGAATGCGGTCTTTTTCTTCCGCCAGGTTGACCAACTTTATTCCGTCCTCCACATTGCTGGCCAGAGGCTTTTCGCAGAATACGTGCTTTCCGGCTTCCAGCGCTTCGCTTGCCAGCTGATAGTGTGTAGAGACGGGAGTGGCGATCACCACAGCGTCTATTTCCTTGTCTTCGATTATATCCCTGTAATCCCTGGTGACCTCAACGGTGGGATAGAGACTTTTCATATGATCCAGACGCTCTTGAAGCAGGTCGGCACAAGTTTTAACATATGCCTCGTCAAGATTTATGAAATTCCTAATAAGGTTGGGTCCCCAGTACCCGCAGCCGATTACTCCAACTTTCAGCAAAGCGCCTCCAATCTTTTCCCCTCCAGCTTAATAACCTCCACTACCTTTTAACATAACAGGAACAGTCTTTAAAACAATCTTAATATCCATCATCATAGACCAATTTTCAATATAATAAAGATCGAGCATGACCATTTCCTGGAATGAGACGCTGCTTCTGCCGCTTACCTGCCACAGACCGGTAAGCCCGGGGCGCACTTTCAACCTTAACTTGTGCCAATTGTCATAATACTCATATTCGTATCTCAGGGGCGGCCTGGGCCCCACCAGGGTCATCTCTCCTCTAAGAATATTTATGAACTGGGGTAATTCATCCAGACTGGTTTTCCGCAGGAATCTTCCGATTCCTGTAATGCGCGGATCGTCCACTATCTTGTACACCTGCTCATCTTCTTCCTTTTCACTGTCAAGCTTGCCTTCGATAAACTGTTTGCAGAACTCCTTGTGATGAGAATCGTCGGCGTCCGTTTTCATAGTTCTGAGTTTCAGCAGAATAAAAGGTTTGCCATTTTCGCCGATACGCTCCTGTTTGAAGAATACCGGCCCCCTGGAGGTAAGCTTGATAAAGATGGCGATTGCCAGGAAGAAGGGAAATCCGGCGACAAGAACAAAAATGGAAACGAATACATCCACTGAACGCTTGATAAACCGCTGGCTTCTACTGCGCTTTGACACGGCTCTATCAGAAACGTTTTTCTGACGCCTCTCGTAGCGATGCGATTTTCTGATGTCATCCAACGCCAGGGAGTTTTTACTCATTTCCAATTCATCCTGTTTCAATAAACTTTTCTTTTTAGCAGATTTGTCCTGATAACCTCCCTGCTGAGTATTAACGGCTAAACCGCGGCTTCTGTAAGAACGCCGCATACTTTATCGACATCCTCCAGTTTCAGTTCAGGAAACATAGGCAAGGTTATACTTTGGGCCATGAGCTTCTCCGATACCGGAAAAGAACCTTCACCATAACCCAGATTGGAAAAGGACGGCTGAAGATGGACGGGCACGGGATAGTGTTCACCCCACCCTATATCCTCAGAATCCAGAGCGGCGGTCACCTTTTCTTTATCTTCGCACCCTATCGGGAAAAGATGATAGACCGCTTTGCATCCCTGCATTTCCAAAGGAATCCAGTAAGATGTTCCCTCCAGATTCGCTCTGTATCTTGCTGCCGCTATCCTGCGTCTCGCGTTCCATCCATCCAGATATTTTATTTTAACTCCCAGCACCGCCGCCTGAATCGCCGGCAACCTGTAATTATATCCCAGCAGTGAATGCTCATTCTTCCTGACCTGGCCGTGATGCCGAAGTCCCTTTATTTTATCTATAAGATCGGGGTCGTTCGAGGTTACCGCTCCCCCCTCACCGAACGCGCCCAGATTCTTGCTCGGATAAAAAGAGAAGGCCGCCGCATGACCCAGCGAGCCGGCTCTATTTCCCCTGTATTCAGCTCCATGCGCCTGACAGGCGTCTTCTATGACTAAAAGATCGCGTTCCTCGGCGATCTCCATTATCGGATCCATATCGCAGCATTGTCCGAACAGATGCACTGGGACAATCGCTTTTGTTCTCGGCGTGATCGCTTCCTCTATCTTCATCGGGTCCATCAAAGCTGTCCCCTCCGCCACATCAACCAGAACCGTCCTGGCTCCGGTCATCGCTATCGATTCCGCTGTTGCTATGAAAGTGTTGGGAACCGTTATGACCTCGTCTCCCTCACCGATGCCATATCCGAGGAATGCCATCTGAAGGGCAGTCGTTCCACAACTGGTTCCGGCGCAATGCTGCGCTCCGCAATAATCCGCGAAGGCCGACTCGAATCTCTCAAGTCCGGGTCCCAGTACAAAAGCGGTGTTGTCTATGACTTCGCCGATCGCCCGATCGACTTCCTCTCTGATAGCTTCAGTGTTTTCTTTGAGACTCAAGAAAGGTATCTTGCTCATGTTGTTTCCATTTCTGTTCAGTTAGCGCGCAAACACTCCAAGTTTATTAATTATATCATCAATCAGGAATTAATTCCACCCCCAATCAACCTCTGCCGGAGTGTTTTAAATAATATTATTCATTCCAGTTGGCAACACTATTTTATTCGCTCCATCTACAGGCCGCGGCGGATATTTAATTTCCCTATACCTGTACGGATCGCCGATTAAAGTCACGACAACGGCGATGAATCCTGAAATTGCTTAAAAATATCCTTTCTGCTCCGGGCGGCCTTGACATAATCGGATCGAGAGTTTACAGTGCGTATTTGAAATCTATATAAAGGCTGAACGGAGGAATTTGCGATGATAGATGGAGTGAGCGTAAAGAGGCTTCGCCTGATACCTGACGAACGCGGCCGCTTGATGGAAATCGTAAGGTCCGACGACGAAGGCTTTACCGGATTCGGGCAGGTCTACATGACTACATGCTACCCCGGCGTAGTGAAAGGATGGCATTATCACAAGTTACAGACCGATTACATGGCTTGTATATCAGGAATGCTCAAGATAGCCCTCTATGACCACCGGGACGATTCTCCCACCCGCGGAGAGGTAAACGAATTTTTCATCGGCAGCCACAACCCCGCGAGAATAACTATTCCTCCAGGGGTGTGTCACGGATTCAAATGTATCGGTACAGAAGAAGCCATAGTAATAAATACCGTTACCGAACCATACAATTACGAAGAACCTGATGAGCACAGGATACACCCGCATCAGAATGAAATCCCCTATGAGTGGAAACGCAAGGACGGATGATCTCTTAAAAGGCGGTTTGAGATTTGAAACGGATATTTGTAACAGGTGCCGGGGGAATGCTGGGAAGATATCTGGTTCCCATACTGGAGGGGGAATACGCCGTAAAGGCTACAGATCTTCCTGAAACAGACGTCCGCAACGCTGAATCGGTAATAGCGTCGATACTCGACTACGACCCCGATTTTGTTATTCACCTGGCCTCCTTGACCGACGTGGACGAGTGCCAGAAGGAACCCGACGCGGCCTTCAGCATCAATACCCTGGGAACCAGGAACGTCGCCCTGGCATGCTCAAGAGCGGATGCCGTAATGGTGTACATAAGCACGGGAATGATCTACGGCGGAGACAAGATGGAGTCATATACCGAATACGACCCGCCCTCCCCGGTTAACATCTACGGGCTCTCCAAATATCACGGTGAACTCTATATCAACCATTTACTGAACAGGTTTTATATTTTTTATACCTGCTGGCTTTTTGGAGGAGCCGGCGCCGACAAGAAATTCGTGCCCAAAATACTGTCCCTCGCCCGTGAGGAAAAATCACTTGAAGTAGTTGATGACAAATTCGGCTCCCCGACCTACACCAAGGATCTCTCCTTAAGAATTACAGATACTATAAGGACAGGCCTGTACGGCCGTTACCACTGCGCTAACACAGGTGTGGCGAGCAGGCATGAATTGGCCCGCGAAATAATCAGAACCGCTGGAATAGAGGGGTGTCAGCTTAAAGCTGTTTCATCTAAAAGATTTCCGCTTCCCGCCCCCCGGCCCAGGATGGAAGCCCTGAGGAACTACAACTTCGAACTGATGGGAAATGCTCCGATGAGAAGCTGGAGAGAAGCCCTCGCCGAATACGTACAATCCGAACTGCTCTAACAAGCGGGCTGCCTCCTGATATCCTGTCGAACCATCTATCTCATTTTGTTTGCTCCGGATTCCGCTACCAGGTTGTTGGCTCTAAGAAGAGATTTGAAAGTCCCCGCGTCGGTCCACCAACCCTTCAACAGATCCCAGGTCATCTCGCCTTTCTCGATATAGATGTTGTTTACGTCCGTGATTTCCAGCTCACCCCTGGCTGAGGGTTTGAGCTTCTTGGCGATATCGAACACCCTATTATCGTACATGTATATACCTGTCACCGCATATTTTGATTTGGGCTGACTTGGTTTTTCCTCAATCCTTACAACCCGGTTTCCGTCCAGAACCGGCACTCCGAACCTCTGAGGATCGTGTACCTCTTTGAGGATTATCTTGGCTCCCTTTCCAATCTTTCTGAAACCGGCCACAGCTTCCATAAAATTATATTCTATTATGTTATCGCCCAGCATAACGCATATCGGTTCACCGGCCGCGAAGTATTCAGCGAGCTTCAACGCATCCGCTATTCCACCTTCTCCCTCCTGGTAGGTATAATCGATATGCTCGAGTCCGAAATCCCTGCCGTTTCCCAATAGCCTTAAGAAATCACCGGCGTTATTTCCTCCAGTCACTATAAGTATATCCCTGATACCCGCGTTTATCAGGGATTGGATCGGATAATATATCATGGGCCTGTCGTAAACAGGAAGAAGGTGCTTATTGGTAATCTTGGTTAAGGGATGGAGCCTGGTCCCGAGCCCTCCTGCGAGTATAACCCCTTTCATAATAATTTACCCCCTTGAGTCCTCACGGTCGGCTATGTTATTAAAAGCACCCGGCGTCCTGCCTTTTCAATACTGAATGGGCCGCTGGGCTTTCCATAACAGGAATTTCAGCTCAGTGATTGTCAGACGGAATCGAATACTATTATAAAATATCTGAAATTGCAATATTTTAAATATTTACATACATTGAACATATGTGCTTAAATGTTCAATCAGTGCCATCGAACTGCCCCGGGCAGGAAGGTGAGGAAACAGAATCGTTTTTGTTTTGTCTCGAACCGGTAACAGGTGATCTGATTTGGAGAAAAAGAACAGAGAACACTCTCCTTTTGAGATAAAAGACTGCGCGCTGGCCTCGCTGGCGACCGGCAAGAAGGCTCAGAATCTTAAGGAACTGAATAAGAATATCGGAGAAGTGGAGCAGGGAAGCCTCTATTACCATTTCTGGGGAGGCCTGCTTCAGCCCCGTTTTGATGATCCCGAATACAACAATGACTTCGCCTCCTGGGTGAGGCACACTCTTCACGACAAAGTCCTGGCAGAAAGGCTGGGTATGATCGACCCCACAGAATATCCGGACCTGGAAGAATTGAGAGAAAGACTTCACGATATAATCGAGGAAAGACTCGACGAGGTGGAATACCTTTCCTGGTGCAAGATCGATGAACAGTTTCATTTCATTAAATCCCAAATAGTCGTCTTCGACACCAACAAGGTAATAAAGAAACCGGTAGAGTTGATAGAGTCGATTCCAAAGATGACCAGCAGCAGCATCTTTTACCACTTCATAGACGCCAGAAGAAGGACATTCGGGCATATCGACGACTTCAGCTCTTGGCTGTACGGTTTTGATGATGAATACGAAGGCCTCATACACGATCTTTCGACCATAGACCCCTTCTTCTCGTCCCTTACCGAGCTCAGGAACCAGCTTTCAAGCATGGTGAGCGATTTCTTCGGGAGGGATGGATAATGTCCACCAAGCTCAAAAGATACGCTAAAATAGTCGGCGAGGACGTGGTTGACCAGCTGCACCAGCTGGCGGGCCGCCTGAAGGAAATCAAGGTCGTTCACGTGAATTCGACCAGAAAAGGCGGCGGAGTGGCTGAGATCCTCAACAAGCTTGTACCACTGAAAAAGGAACTGGATATCGACGTCAATTGGGAGGTCATGGAAGGCACCCCGGATTTTTTCGCCTGTACAAAAAATTTCCACAACGCTCTTCAGGGAAACAAGATCAAGACCGATCCCCCACTTATTCAGGAATACGAAAAGGTCAACAGGGAAAACGCTGAGCGCCTCCATGGAATCCTCAATGAAGCAGACGTTGTCTTTATACATGATCCCCAGCCAGCTCCTCTTATAAACCACTTCCCCGAGAGAAAGGGAAAGTGGATATGGCGATGCCATATTGACGTCAGCCATCCGGACAGATCTACCTGGAAATATATAAGGAAATTCATAAAGGGGTATGACGCGAGCATTTTCTCCATACCCGCTTTTTCGCAGCTTCTTCCCCATATTCAGTATCTTATACCGCCGAGCATCGATCCCCTGAGCGAAAAAAACATTGAACTGGACAATAAGGAGATAGAGAATAAGGTGGATGAGCTGGGAATCGACTTGGATCGGCCCAGAATGCTTCAGGTATCCAGATTTGATTATTTCAAGGATCCGGTGGGTGTCATAAAGGCATACCGGCTCACTAAGAAATTTGTGCCGGACCTTCAGCTGATACTGGCCGGAGGGGAGGCTTCAGATGACCCCGAATCGCAGCAGGTCATCAAGGAGGTCAACAGTGAGGCGGGCGGCGATCCCGATATCCATATTCTTCTGCTTCCCTCCGACGCCCATAGGACGATAAACGCCCTTCAGCGTTCCAGCGACATAATCCTTCAGAAATCGATAAAGGAAGGTTTTGGATTAACTGTTACCGAGGGAATGTGGAAGGGAAAACCGGTAATAGGCGGCGATACCGGGGGAATCCGCATACAAGTCGTCAATCATCAAACAGGATTCCTGGTCAGAACTCCCGAAGGAGCCGCTCTCAGGGCAAGGTACCTTCTTTTCCACCGTCACATCCTCGACGAGATGGGCAAAAAAGCCAAGAGCTTCGTCGCCGACAATTTTCTGCTAACCAGGCACCTTAGGGAATATCTGACCGTAATGGTCTCCCTTCTGCACGGCAAGAAGGAAAGGATTGAACTGGAATAATCTTGCGAATCCCTGATATAATCAGAGATATGAGACAGATCAACCGGAGTTTCGATTTAAGCGGATTCATGAGGGAAGCGGCTGAAGCTTGTGAAAAAATACTTCTACTTGACTATGACGGCACCCTGGCACCTTTCAGAGAAAAAAGAGATCTGGCCCTTCCATACGAGGGAATCAAAGGCATTCTTGAAAGCACGCTGAATCTGCAGGGGGTAAGAACCGTTGTAATCAGTGGCCGCCCGGTATCAGATATAATGGCCCTATTGGATATGGACCTCTATCCTGAGATCTGGGGTTGCCACGGCGCTGAGCGCCTGAACGCGATCGGCGAATATACGTTCGCTGAAAATCCCCAGGAGACGGAGGAAGCTCTGGGAAAAGCCCTTAAAGATGTAATAAGATCAGGCCTTGAGGAGAGATGCGAGGAAAAACCTTCATCTCTTGCCATTCATTGGCGGGGCCTTCCCCCTGAAGAAGCCCTTAGAATCAAAAGGAAAACGGAAATGATCTGGAACGATTCCTACACCGACAAGGGACTCTCCGTCCATGAATTCGACGGAGGCCTTGAGTTGAGACCATCCAGCATAAACAAAGGACATGCCGTAGAAACGATACTGAAGGACTCCAGCCAGGGGGCTTTGGCCATCTACCTGGGAGATGATTTTACAGACGAGGACGCCTTTCGTGCGGTCAAGGGCCGGGGTATGAGCGTTCTGGTAAGAAAAGATTTCAGGAAAACTGAAGCCGACTTCTGGCTGCGGCCCCCTGAAGAACTGTTTGAATTTCTACTTAAATTACTTGGAAGGTTTGGAGAATAAAATGAATGAAAAGAGCAACGAACGCCTGGTAATAGCTTCGAACAGGCTGCCCTTTGTCTTCAGGAAATCCGGTGAAGAATGGGAGGCCATACCGGGTTCGGGTGGCCTGGTAACAGCTCTGGCTCCGGTTCTTAAGAACAGGGGCGGCCTCTGGATCGGCTGGCCGGGGACCTACCAGGTTTCCGATGTCAAGAAGCCGGCCGAGAAGGCTTCAGAACAGGCCGGTTACAAGTTGATGCCTGTCCAGATGACCGAAGAAGAGGTTCAAAAGTACTATATCGGGTTTTCAAACGAGATCATATGGCCCCTGTTTCATGATCTTCAGTCCTACTGCAATTTTGACCCCGAATATTGGGAATACTACAAATTGATAAACCGCAGATTCGCAGAAGTATTGAAAAAGTCCACGAAACCGAAAGATTTTATCTGGATACATGACTACCATCTTATGTGCGTGGCTCGCTTTTTAAGGGAGTCGGGAGTGGATAACAAGCTGGCCTATTACCTTCATATCCCCTTTCCGGCAATAGATATATTTCTGAAATTGCCATGGAGGATGGAAATACTCTTATCTCTTTTGAATTTCGATCTGATAGGTTTTCAAACCATAAGGGACAGGCGAAACTTCATCCAGTGTCTGAAAGCACTGGTAAAAGGAGTTTCAATAAAGGGACGTGGACAAGTCATAAAGGTTACCATAGGAGATAGGAGTGTTCGAGTGGGAAGTTTTCCCATAAGCATAGATTACGGCGAGTTCGCCGATCTCGCGAAATCCAAACCGGCGGCCGATCTGGCCTGGTTCATACATGAGGATATTCCCAACAGCAAGCTGATCCTGGGAGTAGACCGGATGGATTACACCAAAGGTATACCTTACAGGTTAAGGGCGTTCCAAAAAGTCCTGGAAACCCATCCTGAGCTGCACAGAAAGTTGACCCTGATCCAGGTGGTCGTTCCCAGCAGGCGGAAGATACCCATGTACCAGGAACTGAAGACTGAAATCGAACAGCTGGTCAGTGAGATAAACGGTCAGTTCACAAGATCCGGATGGGTGCCTATACACTACATCTTCAGATCTCTTGACAGAAAAGAACTGGTCGCCTATTACAGAACGGCGGAGATCGCCCTGATCACTCCGCTCAAGGACGGAATGAACCTCATATCAAAGGAATACTGCGCTTCCAATGTCGAACAGACCGGTTCTATAATCCTGAGCGAGTTCGCCGGCGCCGCGGCCCAGATGCAGGAGCATGTCCTGTTGGTAAATCCATATAATATAGACGAGGTAGCTGACGCCATTTATACCGCCGCTAAAATGGATAAGGAAAAACGCAAAAAAAACATGATTAAACTTCAGCAGTTGGTCCGTAAATACGACATATACTGGTGGGTCAATTCATTTCTAAAAGCCGCCATCGAGGGAAAACTCAACGATTTCCCTAGGATACAGGATTACAGGCCCAGGATCAGGTTCGATCCGGAAAAATAAACACCAGGACAGAGTGTACAGACGGCTGCTATCAGACGATCCTTTCCAGAACGGCATTCAATCTTTCCTGGTAGTTCCGTATCGAAATATTCTTTTCAGCCCATCTTCGGGCGTTTGCACCCAGCTCAGCCCCCAGCCTTTCATCTTCCAGAATTCTTATGACCGCCTCGGCGAACTGTCCTGGGTGACAAGCTTGCAGGTACTCCTTCCCATCCCGCATCCCCAGCCCCTTTACACCTACCGGCGTGCTTACTACCGGTGTCCCCATGGAGGCCGCTTCAAGCATTCTTATTCTAAGTCCTCCCGCGAACCTCAGGGGAAGGACCATAACTGAACACCTGCCCAGGAAAGGAAGCACATCATCCACTCTTCCTCTTATCGATATGTTCGGATTCTGTGATTGAAACTTATTCCGGTCCAAACCAGCACCCACTAATTCCAGAACCGCTTCCGGCCTTTTTCTTAGAATAACCGGCAGGATCTCGCCGATAAAGAAATCGAGGGCGTCCTGATTAAAATCAGAATCAAAGGCACCCATGAAGAGAATTCTGTTCCTCTGCCGGGCGAACTCATTCTGATCGTATTTCTCCATATCGATACCAATTGGAAGTGTGGCAATGATCTTTCCTTTTCCCTGCAGGAGCTTTCCAAGTTCCTCCGCGTCGCTTTCCGTGACGGTAAGTATCTTATCGAACTTTCTGTACGCCTTCATTTCCACCCTCTTCTTCATGGAAATATCCGCTCTGAGCAAAAGGCCTCTCAAGCCTCCCCTTCCAGCCGACATTCTCCCTGGGTGTACCTTGAAATCCATGTCAAGAGTCACTAACACCTTATCGATATCGGGAGCTGTCCCCGCGATCCGGTGAAGGTGCCAGTAATTTGCCAGAACGATATCCGCTTTCCACTCCCTGGCGGTTTCTAAGCATTCCTTCAAATATTCGCCTGGAGATGCGTAAAGTGTCTCTACGGGCGTCCAGGTGAAAAGAGAAAGGATTATATTCTTGAATTTGAAAAGTGCCCTGTGGATGAAACTCCTTCTGTGAGGAGCCCTGATCGCCCTTACTTCAACATTTTCGCTTTCCATCCGCTGCAGCGCCATACGTTGAGATTCATCCAGGGTCATGGTGACCACCATCACCTCATGATCTCGTGAAAGGCCGGAGACAAGATTGATTATATAACTGTCAATACCCCTGGTCACCGGTAGGGGAGAATAGGAAATAGCCACAAGTATTCTCAAATCAGGACCTCCCTCCCCTTTTATCAAGACCCAGGACTTCCCGGTAGACCCTCACGGTTTCGCCAGCTGACTTCCCGATTGTAAACTTTTCAGTATATTTGTTTCGAGCCGACTTTGACATCTTAAAGCGCAGCTCGAGGTGACCGGCGATCATCTCGATTGCTGAAACCATGCCGTCAGTATCCCCCGGCTCAACCAGAATGCCGGTCTTCATGTGATCTATCATCTCCGGAATACCAAAAATATCACTCGCTATTACGGGAATTCCCAAAGCCATGGCTTCCATTATGACATAGGGGGTCGCGTCGATCCTGGAGGGATGCAGAAGCAAGTCCATATCCCTCATAACATCAAGCAGGTCCTCCCGGTACCCCATAAAATCGATCCTGTCATCCAGGCCCTCTCGACGGCTGAAATCCACTAGTTCCTTCTCGAGAGGTCCGGTTCCTGCGATATGCAGAATATGTTTTCCGCCCAGCCTTCTTATTACTTCAAGGGCTTCCTTTCCTCCCTTTCTTTCCTCAAGGGAACCAGCTGCAAGAATATTCAGGTCATTTCCCGCCTCGCGTATTTTACTTTCCAGTGATTCGATCTTTATCCCGGGGTCCGGTATTCCATTGTAGATCACACGAATCCGTTTGCTCGAAATCCCATGCTTTTCCATGAGATGGCGCCTGTTATCCCGGCTTACCGTTATAACCCGGTCAATCCAAGGGGCGCTGAATCCCTTCAGAAGCCTTGATTTGGGAAATGAAGGAAACATGGGAAGGTGCTCGGTGGTGACGCAGCTTCTGATTCCGGCCGTTCTTGCCGCGACTGCCACCATTCCGTACCTTCCGTCGAAAGGACCTGGAAGGTTTATGTGAAAGATGTCCGGGGCCAAATCTTTCAGTATCACCGCCAGCCTTCTGAAACTTCGCCAACTCCCCCCGCCGCTCCGCTCTATTCGCTCCATCGGTATCAACCTTGCTTCCAGCCACCCCTTGAGTTTTTCAGCCCCGCATCCCTCATCAAAGATCACAACTGGATCGAACCCCTTACCGCGCACATGGTCAGCTAGAAGCATTAGATACTTTTCGGCTCCTCCGGTGTGTGGAGCATCGGTATAGTACGCGACCCTTATATCTTTTTTCGCATCCATGATGCCAGTCCGGTTACTGAATGAATATCCGCCACATTCTAACGGTCAACGATATAAACCGTCCCTACCAGCTCGCCATGACGTGAATCTTCGTTCCTGAAATAATCACTGATAGTCCTTACCGGAAGGTACCTCTTCTTCCAGAAGTCTATTCTGACCTGGTATACCCCCTCCTTCATGGACGAAGGAAGAAAGAATACAAATTCGCTTCTTACCGATTCTAGGGCTTCCCAGGATTCCGGATATGTGCAACCACTTCTAAGCATCTCCGAGTGAGTAAACCTGTAGAACTCATTGTTTTTGCGTTCCATGAACCTTCTATACTGCTTTCCGTACCAGGGGCGGTAAAAATCGCCTTTGGGGAAATCGGTGTCCAGTCTTATGGTCATCATCAGGGGAAGATCGAATCTGATTTTTTCTCTGGTTTTAAGCCACACCTCGCCCCTTATCGAATCTCCTGCCGATACCACCCCGTTTAAAAACGAGAACCGTTCCACCTGCAGTTTCAGATCCTCTTCACTGCGAAAAACAACTTCCGCCAAACTTGAATCACCGGTCGGGGCGGAAGTGTTTGCAGGGCCGTTCGATTTTTTACGGTTAATCTTAAAGAGCTCAAAATACCCGCCTTCAAAGATCCTGGTGAAAGCAGCGCTTTCTTCCAGCCACGCTGCGGTTCGATTCAGACAGTGACACCCCGAAATCCCGTAATAATCCGATACGGGAACAGTCATTCTGTCGATCAAAACATAATCTATCCCCTCAACATCAAGCCATGCCGAATATTCCTTTCCGTGGTTAGTGGTGCAGAAAAAATCACGGGCCCTCATATTCCTCTTCAGCGCCTTAAGATCTGAGGGTGATTCATGCTGAGCCGGAACCAGATAGACATAATGACCGGTCAGCCCGGAAATGTAATAACTGGTCAACGGATCGGAGAGAATGGTTGAATGATCGGGTATCATCCCGTCGACGGCTTCAAATGCTTTTCTGTACCTTTCCGGCTCCTGATCCTTCCCTGCCAGAACCCGGGCTGTTTTCTGCTGCGCCGGGCCCGCCTGAAAACGGACCGGATAGAGGATGAAGACGGCAATCCCCACCGCGGCGGCCACCCTTCTTGCCAGAGCGCTGAATCTGGATACTTGCCGGCCGGGGTTCGTTCTGGACCTGGCGGTAATGACAATCCTCACCATGTCGGTTACCGCAAAGGAGAGAAAACACATGAGAGGAGCGGCGAAGAGTATTCTGTAGTGCAGATAACCTATATATCTTTCCATCAGGGTGGCTATAGGTGGAATGACCACCGCTAGAACAGGTATCAGGTAAAGCACTTCCACCAGCCTCATCTTCCTCCCTCTCCCCGCGGCCAGAAGATAAATGGGCAGAATAATGATTCCCGCAAGAGCCGCCATTCCCATACTGTTTACTATCTCGAGGGGATCTACCACGTGCAGAGATTCTGTTAAACGCAGCACCCCCTGCTCATGAGTGTGAATATAGTTGAAATCTCCGCCGGTCAGAAAATAGCGGGCCGCCGCTGGAACAGCGCTTCCAGTGGCGGTTGCAAGTACGATCTTGACCAACCCGCCTCTCCAATCCGGAGCCCCGGGCAAAAACGTATAGATGAAGAAACCGGCCAGAATGGTGAAAATAAGAAGGATATAAACCGCGTGAACCGCCACTCCGGCAAAGGCTATAAGGAAAATGAAAGATAGAAATGCTTTCGGTCTATTCGAACCGAGCCACCATATTATCAACCCTGCCTGTCCCCAGACTATCAGCTGTACCATGTGCCTTCCGTAGGAGATCTTCGTGAACCACGCCAGTGAATCGCCTCTTCCAAAAAACAGAAGCATCAACACCGAGAGCAGAGCCAGAGAGGGAGAACCCAGAATCTGAAGAGCGAAAAAAGAAAACGTGATGATAGCGAAGAAAACCAGCAGTGACGGCATCATTTTCCATAGATATTCAGCGCTTACATCACCCTGAATCGCCATTAGCGCCATGGCCGAATGCCAGAGACCCTTTCGAGGATCCGGGGAAACCCCGTCACCCTCGCTGTAGAAGGAATCGCCGGGAAGTATCTCGCCGCTTTCCACACATCTGGAAACAAAGCTGAGATGATCCGGGGAATCTTCCTGATACGAAATATTCCCACTATCAAAGAATAATATAAATAATAGCATGAACAGGGCCGGGAAAGCCGCCAGCCTCCAGGAATCAGCGGTTTCCCGCGCCTCTTCCGCGCCGTATAACCCGGACCACTGTTTCTTCCGCTTAAATCCGGTCCTGACGACAAAAAACGCCAGAAGTAAAAGTAAATCGATAGAGACGGCAATGATCCTGATTACGCCCAGGGAAACACCCGGAATGAATCCTGTGGCTGAAACCAGTGTGATAAATACCATTCCCGCCAGGAAAACCCTGGATATTCCCCTGATGCCGATTGAAACTCCGCCCGCAAAAATCTTGTTCAGCAGAATACCGGGTAGAACAAACAGCGAGTAAAAGGCCAGTATCATTCCAGCCATATCAGGGCCTGGAAGTACTCGTATACCCGTAAGTAAAGATAGAAGTACCAGGATTATATTTACAACAAAGAACGCTGTTTTGGACTTCAAAGCAGCGTGTTCCCCCGTTCTAGAGCCTGCTTAACTGCCTACGTAGGTTCTGCTGACCAGAAAAACACCGGCCACGATCACCAGAATGCCGACAAACCTCTGAATCGAAAAAGTTTCGTTCAGAAGGTAAGGAGCGATCAGGGCGGTCAGCACGTATGAAAGACTGACCATGGGAAAAGCCCAGCTCAATTCCGCCCTGGAAAGGATAATTATCCATAGGACGGCGCTCACAGCGTAAGAGATAAATCCACCGATCACGAACCAGGAACTTACGACCTTCAAGAAAGAACCGAACATATTATGGAATCCGATCTGGCCGATCTTGTTGACTCCAGCCTTCATCATGAACTGACCTGCTGTGTTGAGGCATACTGTCAGCACGATCATTATCATATTTTTGAGCATTCGCCCCTCTCCCTGGCCTTTAAATTTACAAACATCAGAACGGAACCAGGACGGTTCCGCATTATAAGCTTCTGAATCTGAGCTTTACAAGATAAAGCAGGTTCCTGAATCCATCCCTCCATTTGTTCAGCTTGACTTCTCCAACCCGGGGGTGGTAATTCACGTGATACTCGTCGAACTTGATCTCAGGGTGGCGTATTGCAGCTATCTTGATCTCTTCACTAAGCGGCATTCCATCGCTTCGGACTCCCAGTTTGGGGTATATATTGCTTCTGAATATCCACATGCCTGATTGTGAATCTTTTATCCCTCTCATAAAAAGAATCAGGGTTGCCAATGTTAATACCGCGTTTCCGATCCGGTTGGAAAGATTCATCGCTTCCTTATCCTTGAGGGGAAATCTCGAGGCGGAGACAAAATCAATTTCCTTCTCCAGAAGGTGATCTATGCACTCTCCTATCTGCTCAACCGGATATGTTCCATCCCCATCCATGGTAACCGTGATATCACCAGTTACTGCCGGAAGCCCCGCTTTGTAAGCCGCTCCATAACCCTTCTGTTTCTCGAAAACCACCCTCGCGCCAAGTTCTCGCGCCACTTCGGCCGTTTTATCGGTTGAATTGTTATCTACAACCACTACCTCATCTATGAAAGCCGGAAGAGATCTGATAACCAGGGCTACCCCCTCTTCTTCATTATAGCACGGAATAACTACAGATATCTTGTTGTCCTTGTACATAAACTCCCTCACTTAAAACACGGTCAGAATCAAATTTTTGAACGGTATTGGCAACTGCCTGATAATCTCTCTCTCTCTCTCTCCTATGATCTTCATGACTCGAAAACCCAGGACCAACAGACCGGCGCCCAGGACCACCTGAATCCCCAGAGATAGCATTCCATCCCACAAACTCGCCGTAATGACAAGAAGAGCCGCCGGCAGCCCGGCTAAGTAGCATCTCAAAATAAAATTCACGGGAATCTTAATATCTCTCCTGAACTTCTTTACGGCGAGAACAAAAAAGATTACCGCCAGAACCAAAACCCCGGCCACGGGGAAAAAAGCCCCCCACAATCCGTATTTAGGAATGAATGCAAGATCCAGACCTACGTTGACGGCGGCAAGGATTGAGAAGATCACCATGTTAACCCAGCTCTTTCCCATTACATAAAGAGCCATGCTGATTGGAGTATAGAGAAAGGAGTATGAAAAAACAATGAAAAACAGCTGGGCGAAGATTCCGGCGGAAACCATGTTTCCTCCATAGAGCAGAGGAATCAGGGATCCTGAAAAAGCGAAGCCCATGGCGGATATAGGTATTATGATGATATACAGAAGTCTGAAATAAAGATCCACCGCCCGCGGCAGGCTGTCCTTGTTCTCCGAATACGATTCGGAGATTCCAGCCATCACTATAGGCCAAATTGACAGAGGTATAAATTCAAGTATCATCTGAGGAACACGGTAGGCCAGCTCAAAATAGCCGGCGTCCTCCATTCCGGTGAAATGACCCAGAAACAAGACCTCGGACTGCCGCCAGACTATCTGGTTCAGAAGCCCGGTCACCACAAAGGGAAGTGAATACTTCACCAGATCTCTGAACCCCGGCGCGTTCTCACCTTCTCCGCTGTCATTTCTGGAAAGTGCTATTATCTTGGGGAAAAGAAGAATCGTCATCCCCGCGTTTGATATACCTCCCGCGATAAGCACTCCGGAGATTCCAAGATCGTAATACTTTAGAAAGAGGATTAATAATATGATATAAGCTATATTACCAATTATAATCACAATACCAAGAAGTTTTGTCTCGTACCACGACTGGAGTGTGTTCGTGGTAATCGTCATCATAACCTGAAAGATCACGAAACCTATTGCCAGGACCAGAAAAAAGGTGAAATCTCCGGTTCTTACGCTGTAAATATCTCCTATACTGTCAGATAAAGCCCACGCGGCCAGAATAAGCGCCAGCCAGACCAGTACCTGCATTATCAGCAGCTTTTTAACCGCGGAGTAGAAGGGCCTCATTCCACCCTTCACTCTCAATTCTGGAAAGAATTTAAGGATCGCCTGCCCGCCACCGGCCATCACAACCACCAGTGCGAAACCCATAATCGACTTTAAAACACTCAATACACCCCAGCTGTACTCACCGAGGCTTCTTACTATTATGATATAGGCTAACGGCCCCGCCACGAATCTGGCTACTTTCGCGACCACATTCCAAGTCATAGCCTTACCGATCTTCACCATTCTCATCATTCGATCCCGCCCGCCTCGCCGGGTACAAATCCCGGCACCATCCACCCGGCAATGTCGGTAACCGGCATCTCGTTCCTTCCGACATCGATATTGGTTAACAATAAGCTGTCCATGCATTCGGAACCGGGATGGTATCCGTGCATTCCGGCTACCCCTACCCGTCCCATAAAACTCGGGACTATGAGATTACCCTCCTCAATGATATAGATGATATCCCCGTATCTGCCGTCATTAAAATTTATTCCCAGTTCCTTCTTTTCTTCATGCCCTATAATTCTTCCGGATCCGGTACCGTCTAATAGGGTGGGTATCCTCTCTTCCGCATGATTAGAGCTAATCCTGAACCTGGCCATGGTAGAATCGAAGAACGGAATATAATCGCCGGGAATCTTCAGTTTGAGTCTGCCGATCTGTTTCATAAGATCGACTTGTCTGGAGACTTTACACATCCCGTGGTCTCCCAGGACGGCGATCTCCGCATTTGAGTCGATTGCCAGAATCCTCTCTATCCTCTTTTCATACCAGCGCAGACATGCCGATATCGATTCAGCCTCAGGCCCATCGGCATGCAGGGCCGCGTCAAGCGAAGCGGTATACAGAATGTAGAAATCGGCGGCCCCCTTTCGCAGTGCTTCCTCCAGGTCAGAGAAAGATTCATGCTCCGGCGTGTGAAAATCTCTGATAAAAAGCCTGCGGTCACGCTCCATCAATTCGTCAACAAGGGTTTTGCTTTTCCCTCCTGCTCCCGGCATCAAAAAATTCTGCCGGGCGGGAAGATCGAGATATGGTAGAATATTGCGAGGAATATCGTAAAGGGAATAATAAGATTTTATACCATCCACCCGCCGAAGCTTCCAGTTAACAAGGTTTCTCAGCCACAGTTTTTCAGTCGAAAATCTATCCGGCAAGATTGAAAGCCAGGCGAAAGGCGAGCCATCAGGTGAAAAGGAATACATCATCCACAATCCGTGCTGGTCCGGCCTTAAACCGGTAAAGATGCTGGTCAGGGCCGATTGGCTGAATCCGGGAACCGTCTTGAGCCTCAACTTCACAGGCAGGCCTTCAGGATTAAAACCATGCCTTTCCGCAAGAAGGAATCCCAGAGCGTCGATTATTATCATTACTCTCGGCTTATTCAATGCCAGTCCTTTCCATGCCCTAACCCCCCTGCACCTCCACCCAGAGTGCGTAGACACTTTCAGCACAGTTTTTCAAGTCATCTTTTCGAAAGGCGAATGATCTGCCGGGGCATTTGATTCTTGGCTCGCTCGACCGGTTGATTATGCGATACATCACCTTGATTCCCCACTCCAGGACCAGTTCCATAGGGGACTTCTTGGATAAACAACCCGGCATGCTCAGATATCTCCAGAATCCAAGCAGAAAGCCGAACCCTGCCAGGTATTCCCGCCAGAGTCTAAGCCGGACCGATAGAGGGTGAGCGCTTTTTCTCATTCTAAGAAGCTCAAGGCAATCGGCTTTTACATCGGCTCCCATCCGCCGAGCCTCAGACCATTTCCAGAAGCCCAGCAGGTCTGACGCCGCCATCAGCCAGATACCCTCAACGTCCCTCCAATGATCCATCTTAATAGGTGAGAGTTTATACCGGGAAGCCCATACCACCCTGGCCAGGAAACCCGGTTCAAGATAATCCGCCGGTACCTTGATTTTATCACCCTCCAGATAATCAAGCCGGGCTTTATATCCTGACCGGTACTCACCGGTGAAAATCAACGCGGCTGTCAGAAGATCGGTGTACACCCGGGATATTTCATACGCCGCCTCCACCTTCCCCCTGGTATCAAGGTCATTCAGCCTGTTATACGCACCCAGAAAAGCCAGCATCCTGTTTTCCAGAAGCCTCACACCCTCCACTTCTGGAATTTCCATCCGGGCATAGTCCGGCAGTGAATGGCGGAATTCGTCCGAACCCCACAGAAGAATACTCCTTTGTGCGAGGTCAAAAGTTCCCGGCTTGGGCTCCAGTCTGCTTATCTCGCTGGTATGATAAAGGCCGATGGTTATTCCACCGTAAAAATCGGCGGAAGGCCACAGACTTTTGCATTCATCGGCGAGTATACCTCTAAGGTTCAGATTCCGCCTGTGAGCTTTCAACGAATCAAGAATCACGATCAGATCCAGATCAGACAGGAATAGAGGATCCTTTTCGGGGCTGAATACGGAACCTTCCCCTTGCGCGAAACTTCCGGAGAGAAGGATGGCGTTGATATTTTCTTTACCTATTCTGCTGATTAAAAGGTGTGTGATCCTCTCAAGGAAAGGGTTAAACTTTTTCCAGCGCCATTCAGAAGCGACCGCCGCTACACGCTTCTCGGGATAATAAAAATCCCCGCCCTTCGAGTACGGGGATTTATCGATGTCCCAACCAATCAATACTTACACCCGCCTGTAGATAAATTCAGGTATGTGGTATTTTTTTCTGTTGAGAACGGAGCCAATAAACGTTCCGCCCTGTTTGTTAACCCTCATTATGGCCCTGTTGATCACCTCCCGTTTTGTTCTTCCAGCCTGTATGACCATTATTATTCCATCCATGAAGGGGCTCAGCATGGTTGTCTCCGGAGCATTTAGGATAGAGGAGCTGTCCACCAGTATGTAGTCATAGTGCTCGGCCATCCGGATCAGAAAATCCCTCATCCTCTCCGAATGGAAAAGGGGCTGTACGATATTCTCCTCTTTAACAGTTCTGGTGGTGACCACATCCAAGATTCCTCTTTCTACCGGCCGGACTATATCCTTGGCTTCCGCTTCTCCAAGAAGATATTCCACTATACCCTTCCCCTTCTTGATACCGAACAGCTTTCCGATCTGCGGGTTTCGTACAGCGCAATCAACCAATAGTGTCTTTTCCATATCACTTGCCGACATCAGCCTCGCCAGAAAAGTCGAAACGGTTGTCTTGCCCTCTCCAGGCAGAGCGCTGGCGAACATGATAATCCGGGTACCCTTGTCCCGCATTTCAGAATCAACTGAGTTTCTCAGGGTCATCAGGGATCTTCTGAAATCTTCGTCGAGACCGCTCAGAAAAGCACTCTCTTTTGATTCCGGCGATTTGGAGGCGGGTTTTCGAATCTTCTTGGCCTGACTTCCCGTCTTTCTCTTGGATTTCTCCGCTTTTCTGAGAGCGTCAAAAATTTTACTCACGGGCCGGTACCCCTGCTTTAAACTCTATCGGATCGATTTTAATGCCGCCTGCCGTTTCCAGTCCCTGTGCGGGAAGAGGATCTGCTTTCCAGATCCCTTATACCCTCCCTCACTATTGTCGCGTCAAGTGTCCTCACACTGGAAACGTATCCTATCAAGAGCGCCCTGTCACATAAAATATTTATCAACCGCGGTGTTCCCCCGCTGTAGTGAAAAATCTCGTCGATAGAATCCCTTGTAAAACTGGGTGCGCCGTTTCCCCTTCCGGCGACCTTTATTCTGAAATCCACATACTTGGCGACTTCTTCCCTGCTCAGCATCGGTATTCTGAACAGGCCGGGAATCCTCTGTCTTAACTGCCTCATCTCCTGAAGGTCGAGTATCTTTTCCAGCTCCGGCTGGCCGACCAGCATTATCTGCAGAAGTTTCCGGTCCCTTGTTTCCAGGTTGGAAAGCATTCTCAGCTCCTCCAGGACTTCGGGCGACAGGTTTTGCGCTTCATCTATTATCAAAACTGTATTTCTGTTTTTTTCATACTGTTCTATCAAAAATCTGTTAAGAACCAGAAGCATCTGAGCCTTGTTCATCCCCTCGACCTCGAGCCCGAAATCCCTGCATATCAGATAGAGAAGCTGATCGAAAGGGAACTTGGTCGAGAATACAAAGGCCACTTCCAGAGAGGGGCTGAAAAGATCGATAAAGGCATTGACCACCGTAGTCTTGCCGACCCCCACCTCTCCTGTCAGGGCGACAAACCCCTTCTTCTGAAATACCCCGTATGTGACATAAGCGAGGGCGTCCCTGTGACTGCTGCTCCGGTAGAGAAACTTGGGGTCCGGGGTCACATTGAAAGGAAGTTCTTTAAATCCATAAAATTCTTCGTACATGCTTTCTTTCTACTTTTTTGATTCCGCGTCGGGAAAACTAGCCAATACCGAGAATCCGAAAGCCTCTTCAGCTTCCGACACGTTCCTTATCGAATGATCGAGATTATCAATAAAAAACGCAAATCCCACTGAAAAGAGAAGACTGAAAAACGGGCCCAGTGCCATTCTTACATAATCCTTGGTCTTCTGTCTTCTGGCCGGAGTCGCCGGCGTCAGGATAGTGACCGACCACTCAGGATTGCTCGCCAGAGATATCCTGGCGTCCATCTGCCGTTCTATCAATTCGTCGTAGGATGAGACAAGACGGGACAGAGAAGAATTTATCCTGTCAATTTCGATCTCTTTTTCCGAATACTCTTTTTTCCGTGAATCAAGCCCGGCCAGCAACTCCTTCAGAAGAGATTCATCAGCCGAGAGGATCTCGAGCTTCGTATTCTTGACTTTGATAAGGGTGCTGATCTCCGACCGCATCATTTTTTCTATTTCCTCTATCTCATCCCTGAGCAGGACCAGTTCCCTGTTGTTTTCAGTATACCTCAGCGATAGATCCATCTTTCTTAATTTCATCTCCTGATACTTCTGGTAAAGAGCGCCGATATCCGTCTCCCCGGCGGGCCTTTCAGCGAAATTCAAGTAGGATTTATACATCGCCTCTATACTCATATCCAGAGAGGCTGTCAGCCTTCTCAAAACCTCTTCCAGTCTTTCTTTCTCCCTGATTATTTCGTCCAGATCGCTTTCATACTGGTTGATCCTCTGCAGGGTATATCCTCTCTGCGCCTCCAGATCGACTATACCCCATTCCCGCCCCGCGTCTTCCTTCCTGCCGCGCCAATACTCTATCTCCTCCTTCATCATCTTGGTCTCCTGAGAGAAGAAATCATCCATCTCCGGCGGTGTCCTTGCCTTTACATAATACTGTTTATAGGAATTGGTTATAGCCTTGACAGCCGCTTCACACAAGACAGGATTGCCGGAAACGTATTTGACCCATAGAACATTCGATGTGGATATCACCCCGGTTTCCACGTTACCCATGTCGACCCAAGTGGGACCGCTGTAATCATCGAGAAGATAATCCTTTATCTTTTCTCTTGCGCTGTCGATCACTATCTGTGATTTGACCAGTTCGAGCTGGGAAGCGATCTCCTCCTCCCAGGGAAGGGTCCTGACCGCCCTGCTGTACACTCCGGAAGCCTGGCCTCTGTGAACCAGCATAGTGCTTATGGACTCATAGAGCGCCGGCTCCCTCATTCCCAGTCCGAACACTACCATCGAAGAAACAGCCACAATGCCTATGATTATCCACTTTCTCCTGAATATGACTTCCAGGAAATCCTTTACGGTGGATTCTTTCTTGTTATTGACCGCCGGTTCCATTTTATACCTTCACCTGCTTCATTCCCTTCCCTGTAAGATCCAGTAATCGTACATCGCCTGGCTGTATCTGGCCCTCAGCACATTTTCATACATGGTTATCGGATCCTTGATTATATCTGCCAACGATTTTATGAAATCGGATGCCTTTCCCACCTTCGATTTAGGCACCAGTACCATATCCAGAGGCGCGAGCGGAATATTATAATCGTACCTTTTTCCGTCTATTATCTTCTGAACATCCACCTGAATGCCTACCACCCTGTCAGGGCTTATCTTTCTTATGACTATAACCCCGTTTCTCTTGGCCTTATCAGTCAATCCGCGGCTCAACGCCAGGGCGTCCAGCAGCCTCTTGCAGTGTTCTGCCCTGTAGGCTCCGGGATTCGTTACTTCGCCCAGAACATAGACATCCAGCCGCCTCAGCTGACTGTGTATTATCGAGATATCCGGATCCCTGAGTATCTCGGAAAATCTTTCCGTCAGGATTCTGTCGACTTCCGGTACCGTTCTGCCTCCCACCTCGACCTCGCCGATGTAGGGATAAGATATCTTTCCATCCGGCCTTACCATGACATCCCGCATGGAATATTCGTCATTGTAAAGGAGTTTTACTTCAATAATATCACCATAATCCAGGCGGTACTCGAATGGTGAATAGGAACTTGGAATACTGTCAGGTGATACGATCCTGGTCTCCCCGATCTCTCCAGCCCTGTTATCGATCAGTTTGTTTCCTCCGGAGCAACCCAGGACCAATGTAATCAATAAGATAAGAAAGGTATAAATGGATATCTTTATTTCACTCACCCTGCACCTCTGATTTGACACCTTCACTCCGAATTCTCGGTCCGCTCCTCTGCGTAAGCTGGCGTAAAATTAAGATTTAAGGCACAATTTGTCAATTAAGAAATAAAGGCAAGATGTATGCCAGACTGTTAATAGGCGCCTTTTCTTGCGATTACGGCCGGAAAGGTCTTGAGTATGATCTTAAGATCGGTGCCAAGGCTCCTGTTTCTGATATACTCGAGATCAAGCCTCATCCATTCCTGAAATCCGATATGACTCCTGCCGGCAACCTGCCAGAAACATGTGATTCCGGGTGTCACCATAAGCCTTTTCTTCTGCCAGGGAAGATACTGGGCCACTTCAGACGGAAGGTTTGGCCTGGGCCCCACTATGCTCATCTCTCCCTTTAACACATTAATCAACTGGGGCAGCTCATCCAGGCTCGATCTTCGCAGGAAACAGCCCACTCTGGTAACTCTTGGGTCTTCTTTGAGCTTGAATATGGGCCCATCACTGCCGCTTAAAGGCCTTAATGCTTCTATCGCCTTTTCAGCTCCATCCACCATCGACCGGAATTTGTAAAGATCGAATTCCTTGCCGTTCTTTCCGACTCTTCTCTGCTTGAAAAGGATAGGGCCCCTCGAGTCGATCTTTATAAGAATCACGATAACGGGTATTAAAGGGAGAACCAGCAGCAGTATCAGGAGCGAAACAAAGACGTCTCCGATTCTCTTAACCACCAGGTAAGACACCCTCCTCTTCTCGAAGGCGGCGATGACATTGTTTCCAGCCCGGTTTTCCGACGCGCTTTCAAAATCTGCCTCTTTGAGTTTGGGGCATCCAGCCATGATGTCCTCCATTTTAAAAATGCCCGGGCTGCTATTGAGCCCGGGCATAAAAAACACGCTTGCCTCAGTTAGTTAACACCCAATAACAACCTTAAAGTTTAGATGTTAGTAGCTTTAGCAAACGTTTATATTCGAAATACCTCCTATTTCTAAATCTTAGTTTAGCACAGTCTGATGCTACTTGTCAATACAATTAATCGAAATAATTCAATATTAAATTCAGGCGAGAAGAGACGCATATATCAGCGGTATCATGATCTCGTGATGGCCGGTCAATGATATCGCTTTGCCTCCGAAGGAGGCCGGTCTTTCCAGTACGTTCCGTGAAGGCCTGTAATGATTGATCATATCAAGATTGCATGTTGTGATATCCTTGAATTCCGCTCCCAGATTCCGGGCCACGCTGAATGCCTTTAAAAATACCTCCGGCATAATGACCGCGGAACCTGCGTTGACGACCACCCCCCCGTTCTTTCCCAGACTCTCCACCCTGGCGGCGAATATTCTGAAATCCCTGCCGGTTAGATCCCCCCACTTGGAGGCGTCGAATTCCGAATGCTGATGTATTATATCAGTCCCGAAGGCCACATGCACGGTCGCTGGGATTCCGAGCCTGTATGCCTGACCCAGCAGGCTGTAATCTTTCCATTCCGCCTTTTCCTCCATTATCAATCGCCCTATGGACTCTCCCAGCCCCAGAGATTCGCCAGCGCCCCCTGAGACTGCCCTGAAGGCCAGGTCCGCCGTTTCTGATGCGAACCCGAACGTGCCGTCCCTCAAGTTTGCCTCCACATCTTCACTGGTCTCACCGAAAAAAGCCAGTTCCAGATCGTGAATAATAGAAGCTCCGTTCATAGCGAGAGAGGTGATGTATCCTTTTTTCATCAACTCTATGAGATGAGGCGAGAGTCCGCATTTTACCAGGTGGGCTCCCATCATCCAGATGATCTCCCGGTTACCCCCCTTCCTCGCGGCTCTTATCGAATTCACTAGATCTCTCAATCGTTCAGCCGCCAGTTTATCCGGCAAGGAGCTGAGCCATCTTCTGAAAGTCTTGCCTCCCTTCACCGGTGTTCCAAGATCCGATATACTGACCAGACTTTTCCTCTTTGAGATCGAAGATCTTTTCACCCTGGAAAGATCCACTTCATCGTATTTACCTCTTACCATCAAGAGCCTTCCTGCTTATTCCCGGCACCCTTGGTTCTCCATCAGATAAATCGAACTCCTTCAACCTTGCCTCGAAAGAACCAACTATTACCTTTGAACGCAGAAGAACGGGCATTTTCAACTTATCATCGGTCATCCATATTGTCAACTTGCCTTCATGCTTGAAGATCGAGCTCGTTCTCAATACCGGCTCCACGACTACGCAGTCAAACTCTCCCGCCGGAACGGTAACTCTTTCGTAGCCGGTTATCTTGACGTAGATCGGGTAGTTCTTTCCACCCGTATGGTTGGCCATTGAGACCGCCTGTCCCGGAACCAGGTCTATAGTTCTCAGAAAGTAAAGGGCGGTCAGAAAATCATGAGTCCGGGGAGGAATCCTTACTTCATTGTCCTCATAGATCGCAAGATGTCTCTTCTGGTCGAAATCGACTACCTCGTCCCTTCTGAAATGTCCTTCACGGAGATGTTTCTCAAACCTCAACGAATAGAGATTTTCATAATCCATAAAGGACTCGTGGTGATCCCTTACCTTGAAGATCACGTCAAAAGCCCTGTTAGTCCTGGCCATGGAAAAAATATGGTAGCTCTTTACCGAATCCAGTACCGCGATATTTCGAACCTCCAGGGTGGCGTCGCCCGCGTAGATCAATCCGTACTGTATGGCGAACAACAATTTTTCCCCTGGGCCGAAAGGCACCATCTTGGGAACCGGCTTTACTATCTGGTAGCCGTCCAGATTACTTCCAGAGCCTTCTCCGGCCCTATCCTGGTCTACCCCCGGAGGGCCGGCAGGCTGAGGCCTGGCGAAGCCGAACCCCACAAAGCACAGGACAGCCAGGGAAATCAGCGGTATAAAAAAACTTCTTCTCATAAATCTATACATATCCTGCTATCAATCAGCTCCTTGTTATTAAACATACAAAAAACGCCGGCGTGCCGAAAACATTATCTCAGCAGTCTCTGATATATCTCATATGTGCTGTCAACGGTTTTTTGAATATCGAAGCCGGCCGCGGCCTCCATCGCGGAAACAGCCAGACCGCTTCTTCTATCCTCATCCGCTATCAGTCCCAGCAGGGCCTCGGCAAGAGCACGGTGGTCCCCTGATTCCACCAGGACCCCTCCACCCCTTCCTACCACCTCGGGTATTCCACCCGTCCTGCTCGCCACCGCCGGAACCCCGGCGGCAAGAGCGGAAATCAGGGCGGTGGAAAGCCCCTCGCTTTCAGAGGCCAGGACAAAGATATCAAATCCGGCAAGAACCTTTCCGATCGGTTGACGGGGCTGAACCACTATTATCTTTCCATCCAGCCCCCTGGAATGTATTATCCCCTTTATCTCATTTGCAAGTCTTCCCCTGCCCGCCAGCACGAATCTGCACTCTTCTCTCTTCTCCAGCACTGATTCAGCGGCCTTCAGAAGGGTATGGTAACCCTTCTCTTTTTCAAAAGGCGAAACGGTTCCTATTATGAATTGTTCCGGGCTGAGTCCCCAACTGGTTCTGATATCACTATTTCCGGCGCTTTTTCTGATCGCCGCTGTATCCACCCCGCTCGGAACTATCGATATTTTCTCGTCGGGAACGCCACCCCGGCGCAGCGCTTCAGCCACAGCCTTCGATATGGCCAGGTAAAGGTCCACTCCCCTTCTGTACTTCAGATATCCCGCTATTCCGGTCGTTATCTCGAAAGCGACCCTTCTGCTTACAATCAAAGGCGGAAAATTCTTTTTAAACAGCGAGGCGATTCGGGCGTGAGTGTGGGCCAGGGAGGTCTGAGCGTGCAAAAGATCCGGGCTCCATTCTCTGATTATATTTCCTATCCTGAAGGGTGTCAGGCAGGGTAACTTCTCGAACTGCAGCGTTGAAACCTCAAACATTCCTTCAGCTTCAGAAGCCAGTTCCGATCCCCTTCTTGCCAGAAGCAGGATACGGCACCCCTTTTTTTCAAGACCTTCCGCCAGAGCCAGGGTCTGGTGTTCGCCACCCCGCATGCTATTTTCGCTGTTTAATAGTATGGCCTTCAATTTTTCCACTCTTTCGCCCGCTCCCCGAAATTATCAGACTGCCCCTTCAAGAAGGTTTACCAGTTCCCTGAAAACCTCTTGGGAAGTTATGTCGAGCATACAGACATTCCTCTCGCAATCTCTTCTTCCGCATGGAGAGCAATCCAGATTCCCGTATACGATACGATGCGTTATATTCATGGGATCCCATATTCGGGGATCGGTAGGCCCAAACAGGGTAAGGGTGGGAATACCCTGAAGGACCGCTAAATGTTTCGGCCCGGAATCCACACCCACCACCGCTTCCATCCTGTATATCAGAGACGCCAGCCGTTTTATTCCGACCAGGGGTGGTTTCAGAGATCCATCGGCCCTGTCCCTGATATAATCTGCTTCTCTCTCCTCTCCCGGTCCCCACAGAATTACCGGCCTGTATCGAGTCCTTTCTATAATCATCGAGGAGAGGGCGGCAAAGTTTTCGATCGGCCAGGACTTGCTGGAATATTTCGAGCCCGGCACTATTCCCACATACTTCCCATTACCTTCGGAAAATCCGGCAAGAAACCTGTCCGCCCATTCCTGGTTATCTTCGGAGACAGGAAAACCCTGGTCATATTCGCTGAAGTAGCCGCTGCCTTTAAGGGGCGGATCAAGATCCCCGGCCGGCTTTCCCCCACTCCAGGACCCCTCCAGCATCATTTGCAGCATTTGCGAGAGTATCCTGTTGGATGCCAGGGTGTAGCATTTTACCCTCTTCCCATTTGAAAATATTTTACGGGGAAGGACCTTATGGTAACAGAAATTATGTCTTCCGACATCCATCCCTATTCTTATCCCCGCTCCGGTAAAAGCCGTGATCACCGCGCTTCGCGGCGAACTTATCAGATCAACCGCCAGATCGTATCTCCTCCTCCTGAGATCCCACATCAACTTAAGCTGTTGGATGAACCCTCTCTTCAGAACCAGCACGTTATTGATATCCCCGTTTCCCTCCACCGCCTGCTCAAACCCTTTATAGCAGAGATAATCGATTCTTGCCTCAGGACAGAGCCGGCGCAGAGTATCAACGAATGGAAACGAGAGAACTATATCTCCAAGAGCTTTCAGCCTGACTATGAGGACGGATTCTATTTTCCCGCTGTTTACTACGCCTGAGCCCTGTTTATCCATAGTTCTTTTCACCGCATACTTCCATGAATTTACCGAATACTTCCCTTTCCTCCAGCCCCTCGAGGCACTCCAGACTTTCACAAAAGTGTCTGTGACAGGGAGCGCAATGAAGGTTTCTAGTGGCCAGAGCGTAGGGGCCCATTGACTGGTAAGGAAACCATATTTCAGGTTCAGTAGGGCCGAAGATTCCAACTGTCGGCCTCTGAAGGGCTATTGATAGATGCATTACTCCTCCGTCATTGGCTATTACGGCGTCGCAGTTCAGAACAACCGATGCCAGAGTCCTTATGGGAACAGGAGGTAACAACTTAAGGTTATAACCGCTTGACTCTCTCACCTCATCCGCTATATCCTGCTCGCCCGGACCGCTGACTATTACTGTCTCCGCCCTGAAAGAATCCATTATCAAATCAGCCAGGTGGGCGAAGGATCTTGCCGGCCATCTCTTTGACTGCCATGTACCGCCCGGGTGCAAGGCAACGATCATCTTTTCTTCCCTTCGCTTGCCCAGTATCATATCCAGTGTCCTGCTTCCCTCCAGCCTTTCTTCTTCGCTGAGGTAGACCCTGGGTGCCTGGTCCGCGCCGTTTGTCCGGCAACCCAGTATTCTCAAAGGATAGAGATGATGGCGCACGCAGTTGGAAATCTCTCGGGGAGCCTTGAAATTATCCGTGTAAAGCCTCTTCCTTATTCCCCTGCTGCCGCCGATCCTTAACGGTATTCCTGAAAGGAAAAGGATATTCGAACTTCTGGGATTGTAAAACAGGTCCAGAGCCAGTACGAATTTTCTTTTCCTTATCTCTCGTATCGCTTTAAAGGTCCCCGTCATGCCCGCTTCAAGCCTTATTATGCCGTCAAGGTATGGATTCTGCTCCAGGACCGGCGCGTACTTCTCCTCGCACATGTAATATAGCTCCGTTTTCGGAAAACAGCCCTTGATGGCTTTCAGGACCGGAGTGGTTATTATCACGTCGCCCAGGAATCTCAGTCTCGTGACAAGGATACGAAGAGGCAGATTACGTCTGCCGGCTTCTTTAATGAGATCCACTTTCATCTCCATGACTGTGAATATCGTCAATAATATCGCTGCTTGAATGGTTCTTGGGATCTCCCGTAATTACAGTCCTGCACCCAATTTCCCTTGCGGTCTCCCTCTCAGGCACCGATTCCACAGTATAATCGGTCCCCTTGGCGTGAATATCAGGGCACAGCCTCCGCATTATAACGTCAACCGATTCAGCTTCGAATATAATAACGTAATCAACGGGTTTGAGCTGGGAGACGATTTCAGCCCTTTCCTCAGCGGGCATGAAAGGCCTGCCCGGTCCTTTCAATTTTCTTGCGGAAACATCACCGTTTACCGCTACCACAAGAATATCTCCAAGTTCTGAGGCCTCTCTCAGATAACGGACGTGGCCCACGTGTAACAGATCGAAACAGCCGTTGGCCAGCACTACTGTTTTCCCTTCGGCATTTGCTGAGATCATTTCAGCTATTTCCTCTATATTCGAAAAAATCGACCTCATCTGCTGCTGATCCTTTCCCCGGTTAATACTCTTGATCCTGGGACTGAACAGGTCCGGTAATAAAAACACGCGACCGGATTTCTTTCAAATATTCGACTCCTCGAGGACTCTCGTTATCTCTTCTCCGCTGGCTACCGCTGTGCCTCTTTTCATTACGACCACCGATGCCGCCGCGTTAGCTATTCTCATGGCTGTTATCATATCCCGCCCGTCAGCGGCGGCTAGACCTATCACGGCGGCCACTGTATCACCGGCGCCGGTGACGTCGGTCGCCTCGTCACTCCCGATAACCGGAACCGAGATCTTCCTCTTCCCGGGCCGGTAAAGACTCATTCCGAACTTACCCCTGGTCACGATTAAATACGAGAGCGACAGCTGATCTATCAGCTTCTTTGCGGCCATATCCACACTCTTATCTCCGGCCAGTCCCAATCCGGCGGCCGAGACCGCCTCCATCTCGTTAGGCGTAGCCGCGGTAACTCCCCTGAATTCGTCCAGTCTGAATCTCGAATCAGCTATTACCGGAATATTTCTCCTTTTACAAATATCGATAGCTTCTTTAATAACTCTTCCGGTGAAGACCCCCTCCTGGTAATCACTCATTATAACCGCGTCAGCCCTCAGAACCTCCCTCCTGAAAGCTCGCAGAACCCTTTCCTCATATATCTTTGTAACTTGCCTGCTGTTCTCCCTGTCGATCCTTATTATCTGTTGCCTCTGAGCATGGTAATCCCCCGCCATCACCCTGGTCTTTGAAGTAGTTCTTCTGTCCGCAACCGCTACAAGTCCCCTCACCGATACCCCGGCCTCTCTTAAGCCACTTTTAAGAATCCGACCGTTTTCATCCTTCCCCACCATACCGACCGCTATCGCTACTCCCCCCAATGAAACAATATTTCTGGCGGCGTTAGCGCCGCCTCCGGGAAGAAATTCACTTTTTTCGTACCTTACTATTACCACCGGAGCTTCCCTGGATACCCGGTCGGTGGTTCCATAGATAAACTCATCCAGAATAAAATCTCCCAGAACGATGACCTTTTTCCCCGACCACCCCTGGTAAGCCTCTTTAAATAGAACGGAATCATTATTATTCTTAACCAATTCAATCACCCTCTAAAACTTCATGTATTACTTCATATACTTCTTGTATTGTTATATCGTCAAAACATTTGGCATGGCTATACAATGGGCATTTCCGCTTAAAGCAAGGCGAGCATCCCATTTCGCTCGAAAGCACCTCGGATCTTTTCCCGCGGGGAGCTGTCCAATCCGGGCTTGTCGAACCAAAAATCGAAACGGTGGGAGTTTCCAGGGCTGAAGATATGTGAACGGGGCCGCTGTCGTTGCCGATAACCACTGTGGCCCCTTTCAAGACACATATCAGCTCCCTCACGTCAATCTTTCCGGCAAGATTGATATCTCCCCCTTCCCCCCCCTTGATCGAATCCAGGTAGTTTTTCTCACTCTCTGTTCCGACTTTAACTATCTTCATTCCCATTTCTTTTTCAAGTATTCGGGACAGGCCGGAGAACCGGCTTTGAGGCCATCTCTTTGCTGGCCCGTAACTCGCTCCAGCGCATAGGACCGCGTAATCCTCGTGAATACCGGTATTTTTGACCACATCCTTCCAGTCTTCCGGCGGTACGATACTGGGATATTTACAGCCCCCCTTACCCTTTCCTCCGGCCGCATCGACCAGTCTTATATAAACATCCGTGAGGTGGCCGTTCTTATAGTATCGGCCCTTCAGCGGATCAGTGAGAAGAAAGGATCTAAAATCCGTGCCGTAACCCACTCTTCTTCCCGTTCCAGCCAGAAGAGCTGCCAGAGCGGAAGAAAAAGAAGGAGGCAGCACGAAGGACAATCCCCATCCCCCATCCGGCCTTACCCTCCTGATACTCGACAGCCTGTCCCCGAAACTTCTATAAGTCCGGATGAAGCGATCCACTGCTGCGCTTCGCCTGTAGACTTCGAATACGTAATCGCTGCAGGAGACGGTGACCCTGGATTCAGGAAAAGACTCTCTCAACTCAACAAAAAACGGCATGGACATAACCGCGTCGCCGAGCCAGTTGGGAGCCAAGACCAGAATCTCATTATTCCCTGATTTGCATGCTGTAGAGCTGATTGTACTTGCCCTCTTCATTTATCAGTTCCTCATGCAGACCCTGCTGGACAATCCTGCCTTCGTCCAGGACTATTATTTTATCCGCGCTCTTAACGGTGGATAACCTGTGCGCTATGACCAGAGTGGTGCGCCCCCTGACCAGATAATCCACGGCCTCCTGCACCAGTGCTTCGCTCTCCACGTCCAGAGAGCTGGTCGCTTCGTCGAGGATCAATATCTGGGGATTTTTCAACAGAGCCCTGGCTATGGCCAGCCTCTGCCTCTGGCCGCCGGAAAGCTGGACGCCCCGGTCTCCGATTACCGTGTCATAGCCGTCTTTCATCTTAGATATGAATCCATGCGCGTTGGCAGCCCGGGCGGCCTTTACCACCCTGTCCATATCGCAGTCGTCCATACCGTAGGCGATGTTGTTAAAGACGGTGTCGTTGAAGAGGATAGTCTCCTGGGTGACGATCCCCATCAATGAGCGAAGCGAAGGCAGCTTTATATCTTCAATATTGATTCCATCCAGGAGTATCTCTCCCGAATCAACTCTGTAGAACCTCGCCAGCAGATCAGCCAGGGTTGATTTTCCAGAGCCGCTTATTCCGACTATCGCTAAAATTTCTCCCCGTTTTATCTCGAGGTCTATATTTTCCAGAACCGGATCCCCCTCTTCATAACGGAAAGATACTTCCCGGTATTCGATCTTGTCCCTAAAACCCGTTACTATCCTCTCACCTCCCTCCTCATCCTCTGTCGGTATGTCCAGAATGCTGAAAACACGCTGGCCGCACCCCAAACCCTCCTGAACCATGCTGTTGAGCTTGCTTAACTGTTTGATCGGGTTGATCACCCACAGCATCGCTCCTATGAACATAATCAGGTTGGCCGGATCCAGTTCACCTGATATCACCAGTTTGCCCCCGTACCATAGAACAACCACTGTGGCCAGCATACCCAGGGCCTCACTGGTAGGACGGGCTAATTCGGAGAAACGTCTCATCTTGAGATATTCCTTCAAGTACTTAATATTAAAAAATGAAAACTTCTTTTTCTCGAATTCCTCCATACCGAAAGCCTTTACCACCCTGACACCGGAAATGGTTTCCTGAAGGACCATGGTGATATCAGCCATCTTACCCTGCGTCCTTATACTCCCCTTTCTGAGCTTGCGGCTGATTATGATAATCAGCAGCGTATTAACGGGAACCAGGACTATGGTAAGGAGAGAGAGTTTCCAGGAGGTGTAGAAAATTATGGTGATGGCGATGATCGTCATAAGCCCGTTCTGAATTATACTCGCCAGGCCGCTGACTACAGCTCCTCTTAATACCGTAACATCGTTTGTGATTCTGGAAATAAGATGCCCTGTCTTGTTCCTGTCGAAAAAGGTCATTGGAAGGGCCTGAATCTTTCCATAAAGCTCGTTGCGTATTCTCATAAGAACTGTTTCGCCAAGGGCGTAGTTCAGGTAAGCGCTCAGATACCCGAATACATTCTTTATTATCATAAGAGAGAAAAAGATAATACAGAAACGGGCCAGGCGTTCAGGCGCGGTTCCTTTGTATATGACCTTTTTTGCCCTGTTTTTCGCTGCCTCTATATGCTTCTCTACCGAATCAGGTATCAGACGGGAGTGGTCTTTACCCACCATCTGTCCAGCCTCGCTTATTTCAGGGTCTTCATTAAAGAGTATATTGAGGAAAGGCGGTATCAGGGTCAGGGAGACACCGCTCAGCGCTGCGAAAACGGCGGTTACTACAAGTAAGAGAACGCACCTTTTCCAGAGGGGTGCCAGATATGAAAGCAGGCGAAAATAAGTTCTGGTCGCTTTTTGCTTCTTCAAAGATTCAACCTCTCAGCAGCCGGACCGTTCTGTCACATGATTTTCAACTTATTAATAGAGGACCTCTTCCACAATCGAAAAAAAGGCCTTAAGGGAAAGTTTCTCGCCCTTTTTACCTCTGAATATTCTCACATTATCATAGGAGGGGACCCATTTCCCGGTCTCGTGTTCGGTAAAAAGACCGATAGTCGGAACGCCCATCGCCGCGGCGAAATGGAAGAGGCTGGTGTTGCCGGAGATGAACAGATCGCATGTTGAAAGAAGGGTGATCGTCTCATTCGCTCCTGAAGGGGTAATGTCCAGCACTTCGCTTTTCAACTCGCCGGAAAACTTTTTTACCGCCATCTTATCCCAGGGTTCGGTGAGGATCAGAAATTTCGCCTTCCTTCTGGCAGATACGTTATTGGCTAGGTATGCGACTATTTCCGGAATTACGTAATGTTTCTCCTTACCCTTTCCAGGATCCACTCCTATGGTCATGACGTCCTTTTCGGGTTTCCGGAAATGTATTAGTTGACGGGCTCTGTTTACTTCCTTCTCGTTAAGCTCTATCCTGCTGATATTCTGGTCTGATTTAAGACCTATAGCGCTGATAATCCTGCTGATCTTTTCTCCCTGGTATCCATTATCGGACAGCATCATCTCGCAATTTATGAAAGGGAAGGACAACTGGGTGGAAAATCCTATCCTGGCAGCGGCCCCGCTGAAATATGCGAGAAGATATCTTTCGAAAGAAACTTTTCTGCTGAGAACGATCGCCGATTCGAAGTACATCCTCTTGATCTTCTTGATGAGATTCAAGAAAGCGCTCTTATAGATCTTGAGATTTTCCTCGTGGTAGGTGATGACCGATTGAACCGGCAACATGTTTCTGGCTATATCCGCGTGGCTCTCCTTAACCACCATGGTGGTTTTAATATTCGAATGGTGCTTTCGGAAATACTCCAGCACGGGATAAATAAAAAGCAGGTCGACAATATCTCCGGAGTCTATGAAAAGAATCTTGGATGAATTGATTATGTCTCCGGGTAACTCGAACAGTCTGTCTTTATTCAGATTGCGGGCTAACGCCGAAAACCAGCGCGGCACTATTCTTGATTCTGGATTATTCGAGGCCATAATACTAAGTCCCTGAAGCGAATCTTTCTATTTGTCTAGAAGACAAAAAGAAATCGCTTCCACCAACCTTTTTACAAACTTGAACTTTAGATCTTTCCTGATACGGTCCGGTATGTCTTCTAAATCTTTTCTGTTGGCGTCCGGAAGAACGATGGCACTTATTCCCGCCCTGTGAGCTGCGATTACCTTGTCCTTTACAGCACCTACCGGCAGAACCTTTCCGGTGAGTGTTATCTCTCCAGTCATCGCGACGTTGTTTCTTACCTTGACACCGAGCGCTATGGATGCAACCGAAACCGACAGAGCAATTCCGGCGCTCGGCCCGTCCTTCGGTATGGCCCCCGCAGGTATGTGAAGGTGGATATCATTATTATCGAAAAAATCCTTGTCCTTCATCTCATCGGCGTAACTGGACCTCACAAAAGAAATCGCCGCTTCGGCCGATTCTTTCATGACTTCCCCCAGGTAGCCGGTCAGTTTCACTCTTCCCTTACCTTTCATGTTCAGCGCTTCCACGAAAAGTATTACTCCACCCGTGGATGACTTAGCCATTCCCGTGGAAACACCAAGCTGGGGTTTGGAAAGCTTTTCGTGGGAAGGATAATCCCTGTTTCCCAGATAATTCTTCAGATTCCTCTTCGAAACCTTATAAGGGCCTCTTTTCCCTTCTGCCAGCTTTCGGGCTACTTTTCTGCAAATCGCAGCTATCGACCTCTCCAGATTCCGGACGCCCGCCTCCCTGGTATAAAACTCGATTATATTTTCCAGAGCTCCGTCCGTTATCTTAAGCTTCCTGTCGGGAATCCCGTTATGTTCTATCTGTTTTGGAACAAGAAATTTTCTGCCGATTTTCATCTTTTCTATGGTTATATACCCGGGAAGCTCCATCACCTCCATCCTGTCCAGCAGTGGAGCCGGGATGGTATCGGCTATATTCGAAGTGGTGATAAACAGGACCTTGGACAAATCGAAAGGAAGGTTGATGTAATGGTCCTCGAAACTGTGATTCTGCTCCGGATCGAGAACCTCCAGAAGTGCCGAGGTGGGATCCCCCCTGAAATCCTTTCCCAGTTTGTCAACCTCATCCAGCATGAATACGGGGTTATTGCTTCCCGCGTTCTTCAGGCCCTGTATTATTCTTCCCGGAAGAGCACCGATATAGGTTCTTCGGTGTCCCCTGATCTCGGCTTCATCCCTCACCCCTCCCAGAGATATCCTTACAAACTTTCTGCCCAGCGCTCTTGCCACGCTCTTCCCCAGCGAGGTCTTACCAACTCCCGGTGGCCCCACGAAACACAGTATTGAACCTATAGTGCCTCCCTTGAGCTTTCTGACTGACAGAAACTCCAGAATCCTTTCCTTAACGGTATCCAGGTCATAATGGTCCTTGTCCAGCACCTTTCTGGCACCTTCGATATCAAGGACGTCCTGAGTGGACTTCTTCCAGGGCAACTCCAGGATCCAGTCGAGGTAAGTCCGCGATACTATATATTCGCTCGAGCTGGAAGACATTCTCGAAAGCCTGCTCCACTGCTCCATCGCCGCTTCTTTCGCCCTTTCCGGAAGTGTTTCACCCTCGATTTTTTCCTTCAATTCTTCAAGCTCGACCGAGACATCATCCTCGCCCAGCTCTTTCTTGATCGCCTTCAGCTCCTTGCGAAGGTAATATTCCCTCTGCTCTCGATCCATCTCGTGGTGCATGTCTTTCTTGATCTTTTCGCCTATTTTTGCTATTTCCAGTTCGCTATCGATATAGCCATAGACTGTTTCCAGTCTCTTTTTATGATTCAGAGTTTCCAAGATCCCCTGCTTCTCCTCTATTTCGATAGACAGATTCGACGCTATGAGATCGGCAAGCCGCCCGGCGTTATTTATATTTGAGATAATGTTCTTCAGTTCTTCCGGATACTTTTCGGATTTTTCCAGCACTTCCAAAAATGACGACTGGGTATTGTGCACCAGCGCCTTCACCTTTTCACCCTCCGAGATTGTCTCCCGCATGATCTCTATCCTGGCCTTCATCGGATTCTCATCATTCTTATATTCAAGTATTCTTATCCTGGTCAAACCCTGGCCGATAATCCTTATATGCCCATCTGGAAATCTGGCCATCTTCTGAATCAGCATGGCGCAGCCATAATCGTACAGGTCGCTGGGACCCGGTTTGTTCACCTCCCTGTCTTTCTGAGTGAATACTCCGATTATCTTGCTGGAATCCAGGGCCTCGTCGACAAGCCTTACCAGGTTGCGATCGGACAGCATCAACGGAACCAGCATATATGGAAATACCACTCCGTCATTTATCGGTATGACCGCGATAGTTTCGGGGATTTCTTCAAGAAGTTGCTTTTCCTCTTTGGGAGCTTTCAAATCGTTCCACCTTTTAGATTCATGCTCTAATCAATTCTTATCCGCTTTACCCCGCGTCCGCCTTCCGACTTGACGAGGATCACCTTCAGTAAGCCGTTTTCATAACGGGCTGCCTGACCTTCCCGGCCTACCTCCGCGGGAAGTTTAATCTCCTTTACAAAACGTCCGACCTGAATCTCCAATTTATGAAACTGTTTTTCTCCGGGATGGAAAACGCCTCTGCGAATACCTGATATTCTTAAAATGTTACCGTCTGTTAACACGTTAATATCTTCAGCCTTCATTCCAGCTATATCCGCAATGACTATAATCTCTTTAGTGGTCTCTATAATATCAACCGCTGGTTCCCAGGAGATATCCGCGGGGAATTTCATTTCTCCTCCCTCGCTTTCTCCGGTCATGAAATCCTGCAATAACCGCCTTAACCTGTCATATCTGTCCGGACTCATACTCTTATCCAGAAGTAAAAACCATATCTTATGCCTTTTTTATGACACTACAGCGTGCGTTACACACAGAATAGTTTAGGCTAATTTCAATGTCAATTTGAAAAAGATGGTTGAAATGACAACAGGGGCACCCTTCTTCCCCCGCAGGAATCTTAATTTACATTAACAGGGCGCCCCTTGAAATGAGAGAGAACTATTTATCTTTGCCCCCCGTATCCGCCCCGCCGGTGAGTGTTATCTTGTTGCCGCTTCCGATGTATATATCATTATCCAGACTGAAATGGGTAAATCGTTTTATATCTATATCCCAATTTATCAGATTGCTATTATCGAAATTCAGGGTGTAGATGTGAACTGAACCCGCGTCAGCTCCTTTGGTGTAGTATACCCAGTACTGACTTGTAGATTCACTATCAACGAGAAGCACGTTGGGGAATCCCCAAGATGCTATTACCTCGTCACTTTCCATTCCCCTGGTAATCTCGCCCTTCATTATGTTCTGGTTGAACCGACCCGTGGGATGATTCTCTATATAGTCGGCCCTGAGCTGCGGGTCGACAAGATTTTCTCTCTCAACCGTGCTGATGGCCGAGCAACCTATTCCAGAGATGACAACTCCGACTATGATCATGTAAAGCATCTTCCGCATTTGTTCCTCCCTTCCCTCTATACCGAGGCTTGGAGTACCTCCCGGTCTACACAACCGGGTTAAGTCGGAGCCCCTTTTGCCGAAAAGCACTTGAAAAAGAGAAGTGCGGGGGCCTCCATTGAGAAGCGTATATCATGAAGACATAAGCTCTCTATAAAATATTATACCATAGAAAAATAAAGCGTCAACAGGTATGAAGGATATTGTAAGTAAATATTTAGATTATTGATGTATATAGTTGATAATATCAGCTATTTCCGATTATTGCCGCCCGCTCTATGTAAAGTTATTTTATAATGCCTGTTTTTTACTGTTTCCCTTTTACAAATAGATATATTTTTACTCCAGGTAAAGTCCACTCGCCGGCCTTCTCCATCCGTCCCGAAAGAAGCTGGTAGGTGTCATCTTCGAGGCTCTTCTCCCACCCCCTGGCTCTCAGATTCCAGGCTCTTCCGCCTTCCTCAGTTATAACCTGAATCCTCTTCCTCGCTTTTTCACTTCCACTTTCGAAGAGATACGTTACCTTATCGGAGTTTTTGCCTTCATAATATAGATCAAATGAGGATCCCACACCCTGAAGGAATATCGAATCCCCCTCGATCTCATTATCCTCTATCACATTCACCGCTCCTTTTATATCGTCGCGAAAGTACTTCTGCCTGGTAAAATAGTTGATATCTGACATAAGCATAAACAGGCAAAGCAAGGATGTTAAGATTATCGCAGAAGCCCTCCCGTCGGGAATGCCTGAAGCCAGCAATCCGATAAATACCGGAAAGACAGGCATCAGGTATCTCACATTGAATACCTTCACGTTCAGGAGGGCGGCAACCGTGATAGCTAGAATCGCTACCAGAGGAAGCACAGCGAACATAAACTTGATTTTAGTTTTTTTCAATCTTAAGAAAGCGTTTAAAATTACACCCCCGAAAATCAGAATAACAGAGAAAATCTCAAACCCGTAATCACTTATCAGATCGATCCCGGATTTGACATCATGAAGCTCTCTCAGCCCCGGCCCGAATGAATACCCCGCCGCGAAAGCGTAAATAGTATATGGATAAGACCAGATGTTAAGAGTCAGCTGCCCCCTTAATCTTTCAGACGCTGCCATGCCTGTTATACTTTCTATATTAATTCCGCTCAAAAAGACGATCTGCCGGTAGATCCATGGAGATATTATAAGAAGCGCAACTCCCAATGCCATAGCGCCGTACCGCGGCTTCTTCCCTTTCACGCCTTCTGTAAAAACAAGGTATGCGGCCAGCCCCGCTAACAGGAAAAGCCCTGACAGATGAAACAGGCATGTCAATCCGAGAGTAACGCCCAGTATCAAGGCATTCACCTTCTCAGGCCTTCTTTCGAACCTGTCAAAGGCTATAAGGGACAGGATCGAAAACAATAGAAGCACTGAGTAAAATCGCAGCTCCTGGGAGTAATAAAGACTGAAAGGACTGATAGCCAGCAGCAACCCTCCGATAAGTGCGGTCCTTTCATCGATTACCCTTCTCAGCCATCTGTATAGGAACGGAACGGCCAGGGCACCAGCCAGGGCGCTGGGAAGCCGGAGCCAATACTCGGAAGAGGATACCATACTCCAGAAATGCAAAATCATGGAGTAGAGAGGTCCGTGCACGTCCCAAAGAAATTTACGGAAATAGGAAATACCCTGAGGAGGCGATTTGTACATTCCTACGGTAAGAGCTTCATCCGCCCAGAAAGACTGATCACCCAGTTTCCAGAGCCTCAGAGCCAGGGCCGCGGCGAAGATCAGCCAGATTATATTCTCGTTCTTTCTAATACCCCGTAAACGACTCATGGGATATTTATACTTTAATATCAGTTCTTTTTCCAGTTGAAAAAAGCAGCCGCCGCCATGATACTGTATTCATGCTTCAAAATCCGCGATCAAATAGATTAATAGATTATTCGTGGGGCCGGCCGGCGGGTCCCACGACGGCTGGAGAAATCTCTTTTACCCTTCATCGAAACCAGATACCCTGAAATACGCGGCTGGATATTTCAACTGCGATACGGGCGGCGGCGGCCTTCGGCTCCTATCCGGTCACAGTCGAGGTCAGGACTGAAAGGGCGAAATCGATATTGGACAGGATAAAAAGTTGCTCATCATAACAAATAATCACTTCCGGGGGCAGGCGCTGGTCAATGCGTTTCAGATCCAGTCTATCCTGGAAAAAAAATAGTCAAGCCCCCCGAATCTCTCATGAACGCTTATCCTGATTCAAAGCGATTCTCCTAGCTACCGTTGTCCACAGCCGTCCTCTTAGACAGCCTGGAATCCTCCCTCATAGAAAAGATCATCAACTGGTAATCAGGGCGTAGACCAGGAGAGTCGTCAGCACGGCCAGATATAGTAAAAGCCTCCAAACCGGAATACCGGATTTTGCGGCAGGCCGAATATCGATAGATTCATCCTTTACCGGTCTCTCTTTAAGAGGAGTCATGCAGAAAGTACAGAACATATCGTCCTCTCCGGCTGGAAATCCACATTTTGGACATACTGTATCTTTTTCCGGCGAAGACGCATCCTCCAATTTTGATTCAGCTTCCTTTATGGACGCTTTTCCACCCGATTCTTCTATCAGCTTTGCCAGGTAAAGAGCCTTTCTTCTACCACTTCCCGACCATATTACAGCGGGGCATGACTTTACCAGGCTTCGAATCCTGGTAACAGGAATCCTGGCCAGAAGAGAGAGCTTGATCGAAAAAGAGTTTTTTGTTTCATATTTGCGATTCACGCCTTCCAGAACGACCAGATACTTGCTATCGGCCTTTCTATCGGCGGAATCATCCAACGCCGCTCCATAGATGGAAGCGTTTTCATTACCGGACATAATAATCCCCCTGGTTTTTCAAAGAAAAGCAGGGGCATATTTTGTGCCATAATCAAATCAAACTGTTATCTTCTGTGGTTACAGGCTTTGCAGCCTTTCATTCCGGGGTCATTGTGAAATCACATTCTATTTCACTTCTGAATCCCTCGATCCCGTTGGTGTCGACCGCTGAGACCACATAACAGTATTCAACGTTTCCCACCAGTCCCTCATCCGTATACCCCATGCTGGAAGTCGTATCGGCCAGCTCCAGATACTTGCCGTATTCGGTCAGGTAGTATCTGTAGACCAGGTAGCTTTCCACCAGGTCAGCCTTTTCCGCGGGATACTTCCAGGAAAGAGTCAACTGCCAGTTTCCCGGGGTTATATCGAGACTGTCCGGGGCGGGTAGACCTTCATAATCAAAAGCGGACGGAGAAACACCGTGGTCCTCGCCGCATCCGCAGATCGCTGTCAGTAAAAGTGAGATGATAAAAATAACTCTTCCTAACATAGTTGAATCTCCCCCCCTAGAAACTAAAAGTCTTGGTGATTAAGAACCCCTCATCCGCTACTTCCAACGCAATCGGTATCTCCTCGGGATCTTTTCCCAAGAGCATGTCAATCATACTTAGAGACCAAACGCCCACCGCCGCTCCCAGCAGTGTCTTTCTGTATTTGTCGTTTCTGTCCGCGCTGTCCCACTTTTCTTCCATGATACCATGATAATATTGAGCGTCCCCGATGTAAGATGAAGTCTCGAAAGATATCCTGGCGTTATTGTATTGCTCCACGCTCCTGTCGTACTGGATATTGGCTATGACAACACCTGCTAAAAGAGCGATCTCCGAACCCATCAGAATAGTTCCTCTTCCATATCTTCCCTCTTTCATCTGGCCCCATCCCGGGAAAATAGCGGAGTATACGATGTTCTCCGGCTCAGCGGCGGGGGCCGTAGCGCTTAACAGTGAGATAAAGATCATCGTTAATATCACGGATCGCATATTAATCCTTCCTCTAGTGACTCTCAAAAATCCATCCTGCCGGCCTTAACCCCGTTCGGCGCCGAACCGGCACTGACCGGTGCCTGATAGAACCCATGGGTGACCACCCACCAATACCTCGAATCCTGACGTTCATCTTTAATCTACGAACTTACCCTGGGTTTTGTTACATTCCGGCAAGTGCTTTTCATGACGGATTAATTATATTGGTTCTGCGTCGGATGTAAAGGATAGTGTTCGACTTGCTGTTTTCAAATTTTTTAAGAACAGGGGATGATGGCGGCTGTCCCTCGACAGATACCGCACGAAACATAAACTTGAAAAGAGAGCACTATAATATTAGTTTTATCTGTACTGCTGCGTCAGTAAGTTTAAGAATGGGGGCGATTTGATAAAAGTAAGGAATCTTTCTAAATATTATGGATACACTACTGCGGTAAAGAATCTCAGCTTCGATGTCAAGAAAGGGGAAGTTCTGGGACTTCTCGGCCCCAACGGAGCGGGTAAGACGACCACCATGAAGATTCTAACCTGCTTTCTCCCCCCCAGCTCCGGAACCGCCGAGATATTCGGATATGATATCCTGAACCGGTCGATGGAGGTAAGGAAGCTGATAGGGTACCTGCCTGAAAAAGCCCCCATGTATCACGAACTCAGCGTTCGCGACTACCTGGAGTTCGCTGCCGCAATGAAGGGCGTAGACAAATCCGAAATCGAAAATGCTCTGGATTACGTGATCGAAAAATGCTCTCTTCAGGAAACCAGTGAAAAGATAATCGGAACACTCTCGAAAGGATTCCGTCAGAGAGTGGGTATCGCGCAGGCAATAATAAATAATCCCAGGCTACTTATACTGGATGAACCCACTATAGGCCTGGACCCTAAACAGATCCTCGATATACGGAACCTGATCAAATCGATAGGCAGGGACAGAACCATAATTCTCAGCAGTCATATTCTTCCCGAGGTAAACGAGGTCTGCGACCGGATAATAATAATAAACAGGGGAAGGCTGGTAGCCGTGGATTCTCCCGCGAACCTCAGAGAGAAACTTACAAAATCAGCATTTACCATAATTAAGATAAGAGAGACATCCTCAACCCGCAGCGCTTCGGAAATTCTTTCCGAGATCGAAGGAGTCCTTTCGGTAAGGAAAGAAACACTTTCGGATGACATAACAAAATTAACGGTTGAATCTAAACCTGAAATAGATCCAAGGGAAATAATATCATCCGAACTGGTGAAAAACGGATATCCACTGCTGGAAATCTATAACAGGGAGCTCTCTCTCGAAGATATATTCATGCAGCTGGTGACCAGGGAATAATGAATGAAAAAGATAACCGCGATATACAAACGTGAAATCAAGTACTACTTCCAGTCAGTGACCGCCTATATTTCCATAGCCGTTTTTCTGGCGATCTCGGGATACTTTTTTTCCAACATCTTCAAGTACTACAACTACATGTCACTTGAGATGAAAATGAATCCGGAACTGGGATCACAGCTCAATCTTATCGATGGCGTAATGCGCCCTCTTATGAACAACATAAGTATAATACTGCTGCTCGTTCTGCCGCTTCTTACCATGAGGCTTTTTTCTGAGGAAAAGAAACAGGGAACCTTTGAGCTTCTCATGACTTACCCGATCAGCGAAATTTCCACTATAGCCGGAAAGTTCCTGGCGGCTTTGACAATATTCGCTGTGATGCTGGCGGGCACACTTCTGTTCCCGCTCCTGCTTTTCGCTTACTCGGAACCCGAGATTTTTCCGATTCTCTCAGGCTACCTGGGTCTTTTCCTGATGGGTTGCTCCTTTCTCTCTATGGGGATTTTCTTTTCTTCGCTCTCGGACAACCAGCTCGTATCGGGAATACTCACCCTGGGAACTGCTCTGCTGTTCCTGCTGATCGGGTGGGTCGCTCCGGTGATAGAATCAGATTTCATTAAATCGATAGCCCAGTTTTCCATTCTTTATCATTTTGAACCATTCGCCAAGGGGCTTATAAACACCAGTGACATTACCTATTACCTGTTGCTCACCATATTTTTCCTGTTCCTGTGCAAGAAATCCCTGGATTCAATGAGGTGGCGAGCCTGATGACCAGATATATGAGAATGCTCAGATACCTGTCCATCTTCCTGATAGCTGTTAGCGCTGTCTTGTACACAGTGGCTCCTCGCTTCGGGGTCCAGTCGGCAATACTGTTCTTCACCGGAATAATCCTCTTTGCCGCGTGCTCCGTTTTCACCTACAGGCATACAGATGAAGAAGGCCGGAAAAGAGCGACCCGTTCAGGTATAGAGGTCTTGCTCTTCGTTGTCCTCGCCGCCCTTGTCCTAATACTGATCCAGGTCTTTTCAATCCGCCACAATATTAAAATCGACACAACAGCCAACAGCAGGTTTTCACTCTCTTCCCAGGCCAGATCGGTGATCGGACATTTGGAAGATCAGATCACCATAACATCTTTCCAGAGCGACACCAGCGAAGACAGAAAAAGGCAGAAAGATCTTTTCTCCGCATTCCGGAATCAGAATGACCTGATAGATTACCGGTTCGTTAATCCAGACAGGGAACCGGCCCTGGCCCGCCGATATAAGGTCAAAAACTTCGGAGTGACCATCGTTGAAAGCGGAGGAAGTTCGGAAAAGCTCTACAGTGTTACGGAAAATTCCGTTGCCAATGCCATCTACAGACTGGTGAACAGGACCAGTATCAAGGCCTGCTTTACCACCGGACACGGCGAAAAATCGATTCACGACCGCGGTCCGGAGGGATACGCTGATCTGGCCGTCGAGATGAAAGGAGAAAACTACTCTCCAGTCTCCCTTTCTATTCCGGAAAGGCGTTCTGTCCCCCATGACTGTTCGATACTGATAATAGCGGGGCCCCGAAGAGAGCTCCTTGCCATCGAGAAAACTGCTATCGCCCGTTATCTGCAAAGCGGCCGAAGCGTCCTGTTCCTTCTCGATCCGGTAACTCCCGTCTCCGAAATCAATGATATCATCTCTGAATACGCCATATCAGCTGACAACAACCTGGTGGTGGACAGATCCGGAGTCCTTACCACGGGCAACTATCTGACGCCTGTAGTAAACAGGTACAGCGGTCATCCTATAACGGCGAATTTCAAGTATTTCTCTTTCTTTCCGCAATCCAGGTCGGTTTCCCGAATCGATACCATGAAAGCCGCGGCATCGGTCAGCCTGTTATGCTTTACCAATAAGAACGCCTACGCTGAAACCGATCTTGACATGATTCTGGAGGGAAGGACCAGTTATGATTCGGATACCGACGTCAAAGGGCCGGTATCACTCGCCGCGGTATTCTCCAAGGCTGGAAGCGGCGGATCCGTTTCAGCGGGTGAGGGCGCTTCAATGCCCAGAATAGCTGTCTTTGGTGATAGCGATTTCGCTTCCAATAAAGTTATAGATCTCTACGGGAACCGGGACCTGATCATGAATACCATAAACTGGCTGGCCATGGAGGAGGAGATGATCTCGATACGTCCCAAGAAGGAGCTGGTTCAGCCTGTTCTTCTCACCAGAAGCCAGGGAAGGCTGGTATTCTGGCTGTCTACTATCATACTGCCTTCCGTGATCTTGATAATAGGAGCGGCAAGACTGTCCAGAAGAAGAAAATATTCCCAAGGTTGGCCCAAATGATAAGTCATAGGATACTTTTCGCTGTACTTCTCATCTTCGCAGCGGTCGCCCTTCTTTTCATGCTATGCGACGAGGGAGTCATTTCGCCGGGAAAAACTCCCCATCAGGAAAGAATAGTCAGAATACTGGACCTTGACGCCGGGGACATATATAAATTCCTGTTTATATCAGGCGACTCGACACTCATTGAGATCGAGAAAGGCCGGAAAGGCTGGGTCATCAAACAGCCTATAGAAACCGGCGGTTCCGATTATTCTATTCCAAACCTGGTGGAAGCTCTGACCTCCAGTATAACCGTTGAGATGATCGCAGGAGTCGACGACCTGGAAAAATTCGGGCTGGCGGATCCCAGGGTCACCATCATAGTATTTTCAGAAGGAAGTTTGAGTCCGGATACCATAATGGTGGGCGACAAAGCTCCCACCAGCGCTATGTGTTACGCCATAAGAAGCTCATCTAAAAACGTCCTTCTGACCAACGAGATCACCAGCGATATACTGGATAAGACTCTCTTTCATTTCAGGGACAAGAAATTCGTAAAACTCGACGTCTTCAAGGCGGACAGAATCGGATTTTCAACTTCGGGGAGAGTCTTTCGAATAGAGAAAAGAGCCGGTGATTGGTTTCTTGAAGGTACTGATTTTCCCGTAAGAAAAAGATTCGCTGATGATTACCTCCAGTCGCTTAATGAGGCTCTGATATACAGATTCGTGTCAGACGACTCATCCAGCTTCAAGAGTTACGGGCTTGATGCCCCCTCCTATTCTATTGCGATACACGTAGCTGAAGACTCCGTCCGCCTCTCTTTCGGAAACAGGGTCTCCGACATGATAATGGCGGCTAAAAGCGATGTGGAGGGGGTTTTCCTGGTAAGAAGCGATATTCTGGATATTTTCAATCACCCTCTACCCGAATACGCAGACCTTCGGCTGACCACCATTGAGATCAAGGATATTTCCTCCATATCTTTTGCTTCCGGTCCGCTGGAAGCGAGATTGCTCCGCAACCAATACGGATGGGTCAAGATAGATTCTCTGGGGTCTGGGTCAGTGGAGTCAGAATCTGTAAAAGAAATCATTGTTCAACTCAACTCTTTCCGGTTCGGCCAGTTTCCCCTTTTGGACTTTGAGGCCCTATATGCCGAAAAAACAACTAAAAGGGAAATAACGATCAGGGATAAAGAGGATAATATACTGGAAAATATATTCTTCTCAACCGGGCCCCGCGGCTCCATTCTGTCCGGTTCGCTTTCCACCGGTGCCGCCGGCCGCGTCGATAAAAAGAAATATCTTAAACTGGAAAGGCTCTTAGAGGATTTGTAAGCTTATTCTCGTCCTGCTCCACACCAAAATATCAGCCGGATATCTTTCTCCTCCGAAATCCCCTTTAGCTCAGTTGATATCCGAATCCTTCATAAAGCCTCTTATCCATTGTTTCTCCGAATCAAAACGGAATCTCAGCATCAAATTTTCTTCTGTGTAATCTTGCGCTCGAATATATCTTTCTGTATCATTCTATAGGGGTGCTTATCGATATGGCGCGGTTTACAGAGATCGGGAAGGAATTCGATATTATAACGACGGCAAAACGCTTCAGGATATCACGGAGGGAATTTATTAAATCGGCTGGAGCGGCGGCAGGGATGGCGGCCGCTGGTCTGCCGCTTTTACCCATCGCGGCTGGGGCGGCTGAGAGATTCGAAGCCCGCTATTATGAGAAGGCCGGTGGTAAAAGAGTACGTTGCCTTCTCTGCCCCAGAGGATGCGTAATTTCAGATAACCAGACCGGCTACTGCGGCGTGAGAAAGAATATAGCGGGGAAGCTCTACTCTCTTACCTATGGTGAAGCCTGTTCCATTCATTCCGATCCCATCGAAAAAAAGCCTTTCTTCCATGTACTTCCGGGCACCAGATCCCTGTCCCTGTCCACGGTCGGCTGTAACATGGAGTGTAAGTTCTGCCAGAACTGGCAGATATCCCAGTCATCCCCCCAAGATATAAGGACCCGTTACGTAAGCCCCGGACAGATGGTGAAAAAAGCCTCCGGACTGAATATACCTTCGATAACCTTTACCTACGGGGAGCCGGTGATTTTTATAGAATACGCCCAGGATATAGCCGAGATAGCTCGAAAGGAAGGCCTGAGATCCTTCGTTGTAACTAACGGCTTCTACAGGGAAAAACCGCTATCGGATCTCAGCCGCCTGGTGGACGCGGTCAAAATAGACCTGAAAGCTTTTACTGATGAATACTACCGGAAGATATGCGACGCCGAGCTTAAACCCGTCTTAGACTCGATTGTAAAAATCAGATCCGAAGGGATCTGGCTGGAAATCGTCTACCTTATGCTTCCCACCCTGAACGACTCTCCCGGGGAGATAAGGTCTATGGCGAAATGGCTGGTCAAAAACGCGGGAGAGGATGTGCCTGTGCATTTCTCTAAATTCTTTCCCCAGTACAAGCTCAAGAATCTGCCGCCCACGCCGGTATCTTCTCTGGAAAAGGCCTATGATATATCCAAAGAAGAAGGATTAAAATACGTCTATATAGGGAACGTACCCGGCCATCCCACAGAGAGCACCTTCTGCCCCTCCTGTTCAAAGAAGGTAATAGACAGGCGGGGATACAGGGTCGAGAATCTGAATATGGAGGAAGGTCGCTGCGGATCCTGCGGAGAACCGATACCCGGTATATGGAAAGCATAGAAAAATGAACAGATATTTCATCACCTTGGTACTTGTTTCCCTTGTGATAACGATTTACGCAGAGCCAGAATGCGGAGAAGAGGAGAGAAAACAGATGAAGAATGTCGTTCGCGAACCGGTTGTCGCCGGCTCATTTTACCCCGAAGAACCTTCTGATTTAAGAAAAACAGTGGAAAAATACTTTAAGAGATCCGACCCGAAGGAGCTCAAAGGCGAGGTGATGGCACTGGTCTCTCCTCATGCCGGTTATGTATATTCGGGACCGGTGGCGGCTTATGGCTATAAGCTAATCTCCGGCAGTAGATATCGGACAGTTGTAGTCATTTCTCCCAGCCACACCGAATACTTCGGGTTCAGTTCCGTCTTCAACGGAAGAGCCTATGTCACACCCCTGGGAGAAATATTGGTCGATACTGAGGTGGCAACCAGAATAGCTTCAGCTGACAATGGAATAAGGCTCAGCTCCAAAGGCCACCTGGGTTCACCTATGGGACGCGGAGAGCACTCCCTTGAAGTTCAATTGCCGTTCCTTCAGGCTGCTCTTGGAGATTTTAAACTGGTTCCGATAGTAATGGGCGATCAGAGTGAGGAAAATGTCAACGCCCTGGCGGCCGCCATTTCCTCAGCCCTCGAGAACGTCAAGGGGCTTATAGTGGCCAGCTCCGACCTGTCCCACTTCCACGACGGCAAAACCGCCAAGCGGCTTGATCAAGTCTTCGTGAGCCACCTCAAGGAACTCGATTCCGCCGGTCTTTACGAAGCTCTGGCCGCCAAAGAGACTGAAGCCTGTGGTGGAGGTCCCGTTATCGCGGCGATCAGAGCAGCGACCCGAATGGGAGCTGACAGTTGCCGTATTCTGAATTACGCCCATTCCGGCAACGTAACCGGTGATAATAGCAATGTAGTCGGCTATGTATCGGCCGCGATATTCAGAAGCCCGGCGAATGCCGGAGAAGAACTCGAAGCCTCAGAGGAAAGCGGAGCTTCGGGAAGCTCCGCTTCTGCTTTCGAATCAAGACTGACATCCGAAGATCAGGTCTTCCTTCTGAAACTCGCGCGCAGCGCCATAATTTCGAACTTCGATGAATCCGTGGAACCCCCCGATGTACCTGAATCCGCTATTCTCAGAGAGAAAAGAGGCGCTTTCGTCACTCTCAGGAAAGATGGAAGATTGAGGGGATGCATCGGCTACATAGAAGCGGTAAAGCCCCTGTGGGAAACTATCTTTGAGATGGCCGAAGCCGCGGCGTTCAAGGATTACAGGTTTGATCCGGTAAAAGCTTCGGAAGTCGATGATCTCAGCATAGAGATATCGGTCCTGAGCCCCATCAGGGAGCTCGAGGATCCATCCAAGGTGAGTGTGGGCGACCATGGCCTCATAATTACAAGGGGCGCAAACAGGGGACTTCTGCTTCCACAGGTTCCCACTGAATGGGGATGGGAAAGAGAGGAGTTTCTTGGTCAGACCTGTCTTAAAGCTGGGCTTCCCCGGGACAGCTGGAAGATGCCCGGAACCAGAATTGAAGTATTTACCGCTGATATCTTCTCGGAACGTGAACTCGGCCTTAGATGAAACCCCGTTTTACGGCTGGGGCGGTTATACTTGAAAAATCTTCTTCCATCTGGAAGTAAGTATGATAGCTGCCAGAACGTGTATGAATACTATGAAAACCGTCATGCCGGCCATTCCTGAAAGCGGGTAAACGATTATTCCGCCAATGAGCCCTCCTATACAGGCTCCGAACATGTCCCAGGCATAGAATACCGCAGGCTGCGCTCCGTCCATTCTTTCCAGTGCTGAAGATACCACCACCCGGTAAAAAGCTCCTGTTATGAAACCGCCGATTAAAGAAGCGGCAAAAAAGCCGGCAGAGGCCGCTTCATAATCCAGCTCGGCCGTCATCCTCATCCAAAGGAAGATAACAACTGCGAAAAAAGCGAACAGAAAATGAAGCAGGTAGGGACTCCGCAATATTCTAGGCCCCCCTCTGGCAGTGCTCCACGTGCCGATAGAAACGCCGGCCATAAAGAGCGCGGTCATTATGACTATCCCGCTATACAGATAGCCCGAGAAGGATTGGTAGGATAGAAGGACGTTGATCTGATAGAGGAACGCTCCCAGTCCCACAGACCAGACATCCAGCTTCGCGGCTTTCCGATGTCCCGAAGAAAAGAAGGCGATCGATATCGCAATTGCCAGAATAATCACTGTAAGCCATCTATTTTCCAAAAGGACCCGGACACCCTTCACCGCCAGATGAGATCCTTTTCTGCTGAGTTCCAGCAACAACTCGTAAGAGGTCAGAACGGGAATCCAGTCGCTGTTTTCTTCAGCCCCTTCAGCCATGTCTATGCTGGACCGGGTGTATTCAATCCTTTCGCCGGAAAGCCTGTACGAAAGATAATCCCTGGTTATAAACCTGTTCTCCAGGCCCAGTCTGGCCAGGTTTTCTGTCAGATCCCCGCTATCCGGCGCGTCCTCACCCGCTATGAAATAGACAGTCTCACCCGGAATGACAGTAACCTCTTCAAATACTTCTTCCAGGGAAAGCCTGATCGACTTTAGAACCCTTGACTGGGCTTCGGAAATAAAGTTCTCGCTGGAAGAGTGGTTCAGCGCGACAATACCTCCCGGCAGGAGCTTCTTGCGGGCCAGCGAATAGAATTCCCTGGTGTAGTATCTGTTCAATTCCAGGTTGAGAGGATCGGGAGCGTTAACGATTATCAAATCGTATTGTCTTTCCGTCTTTTTCAGGTAAAGCCTTCCGTCCATGACCACCATATTGATCTCTATATCTTCTAAACCAGATGATACCCAGGGGTATTCTCCCCCTTCCAGATTCTCGGCCATATCGACTATGCGATCGTCAAGCTGAACACAATCCAGCGTTTCTACTGTCTTGTACTTTGATACCTCGCGCGGTTCGCCGGAGAGCCCCCCTCCTATCAATAACACTCTTACCGGGTTTTGGTGTCCCAGCATGGGGATATGAACAACCTCCTCGGCGCTATGAATATCCGGAACGGTAAATAGTCTCGACCCTCCCGAGAAATATGAGACTGCCCCTCCTTTTTCTATCGCGGCTATCTCCCCGTAGCGTGAAGAGTCGAAACTCCTGATCTGAAATCCCGGATATATCCTTTCAACACTGAACCTGTCAAGATCCGCGACAAAGGTCGGCACTGAAGCTCCGAATGCTACTAAAAACAGAATAGCAACCAGAACCCTCTTGCCGCTGCGGACAGGATGTACAATCACCATTGCAACTGCGAAAGCCGCTATAGTAGAGATCTGAAACTGGGTAAAATACCTGAGCAGAACCAGGGAAAAGATAAGTCCCCCCGCCATCGATCCAACCGCTTCATAGATATAGACCCAACACACCCCTTCTGAAATACTGCCCGCACGCTCTTTCCACCAGCCACTGGCTGCGTTGTAGATCAACCCGACCGAGAAAGCGGCCGGCCCCATAACCAGAAAACAGAAAAGGACCGACTGGATAAAGGGAGGCATCTGCCCCGGTAAAACAGCCAGAACACCCCTTCCCAGCCTTATTCCAAGAGCGGTCAACGGAAGAACCGCAGCCGCCCCGATGACAAGTAGCTGGAAATTGAAGAACCGCCTCTTAAGTATTCCCGCCAGAAGACTGCCGCCCAATATCCCTCCCGCCCCAACCCAGAATAGCCATCCAGCGATGAGAACTCCCAACACAAACTCGGTTCCACTGAACAGGGAAAGCATTTCCCTTATAAAAATGCTCTGGGCGCATATAGAATAGAATCCCAGCGCGATGACATCCGATCTCTGTATTCTTGAATAATCAGGCACCCGTTACCCTGAATCAGCTCTTGAAATACTCGTCCTCGAAAACCTTTTTGAAATCGAAACCGTTTCTGAAATCATCAATGTCATCCTGTTCTGTCTTGGCGAGAAGCCCGGCGTCTATCAGATTGAATACGATATTTCCAAAATCAAGTGATTTTCTTATTCCCCAGAAGTTAAAAACCTGCTTGGACATGGGTCCGAATTGCTCAATAGCGTATTGGGCTATTCCCTCTAGAAGCTCCCCTCCCGAGATGTGACGCCGTTCGCCCAGGGATTCTACCGTTTTCTCCACCGCGACCATAACGAAGACGTAAGCGTTCTCCTTATACCTGGAATCCTTTTCCGTTAGCTTTTGGATTATTTTGAGGCTTTCGTTCATGCTCACCGTTGCTCATACTCCCATTACCGCGCAGAGTGGGATTTCAGGGCGGCCTGACTAGAACAGCCCGGGTTCGATCAGTGTGTCCATCTTCCAGGCCGGATTGGAGTAAGGATAATCCGCGTTAAAGTGCAGCCCGCGGGATTCCTTTCTCAGAATAGCTGAATGGACTACCAGGCTGCTCACCAGCACCACGTTTCTTAGCTCCACCATGTCGACTGAAACGCCATATCTACTGTAGATACGGTTGACTGTTTCTCTTATCTGCCAGATTCTTTTCCTGGCGATTCCCAGCCGCTCATCCGTTCTGACTATTCCCACGTAATCCCACATCACTCTTCTGGCCAGATCCCAGTCATGATCCAGTATGACAGTCTCGCGCAGGCTTATATCGCCAAGCTCCGGATATGATAACTGTTTCTCGTCAAAAGACCTTATCTTCTCCCGCTCATGCCGGACCAGGTCCGCGCACCTGTCAGCCATGACCACGGCCTCGAGCAGCGAGTTGCTGGCCAGCCTGTTAGCCCCGTGAACTCCGGAACAGGCTACCTCTCCCACCGCGTACAGTCTGCCTACGTTAGTCGACCCGTTTATATCGGTCTTTATTCCGCCGACCATGTAATGAGCCGCCGGCACGACCGGTATCTGATCCTTGCTTATATCTATTCCAAACTTCAGGCAACTCTGATAGACAAAGGGAAACCGCCGCTGAAGCCAGTCGGATGGTTTGTGGGTGATGTCCAGATAGACGTGTTTGGCTCCACTCTTCTTAATCTCAGCGTCGATCGCCCTGGCCACCACGTCCCGGGGGGCCAATTCCCTCCTGGGGTCTTTCCCCTCCATAAACTCCTCGCCGCGATCATTCTTCAGAACGGCGCCCTCACCCCTGAGCGCTTCTGATATTAGAAGGGACTTCGCTTCGGGATGGTAGAAGCAGGTTGGGTGAAACTGCACGAATTCCAGGTTGGCCAGTCTTGCTCCCGCCATATAGGCGAGAGCTATCCCGTCGCCGTTCGCGACATCCGTGTTGGAGGTATAAAGATATATCTTCCCCGCTCCCCCGGTGGCAAGAACCGTGCAATCGGCCAACACAGCCTTGATAATCCCCCCTTCCCTGTCAAGGACGTAAGAACCTATCACCGCCCCGGAATCATCGATAATCAGGTCTATGGCAAAATTATATTCTAGAAGATCTATGGATGGGTTCTTCTTAACGGAATCCAGAAGTTTCTCTGTTATCTCCCTGCCGGTGGTATCTCCAAAATGAATCACCCTGGCTTTGGAATGCCCCCCTTCCCTGCTCATCTCGAGTTTTCCGTTCTCATCATCACGGTTGAACCTGACCCCCAGGGAGATAAGGTCATCGATTCTGCTTTCGGCCTCCCTGACCATCGTTTCAACCGCATTCCGGTCACAGAGCCCTTTTCCCGCCGATATAGTGTCCCTTATGTGGAGTTCGTGAGAATCTTCATCTCCCAGTACAGTCGCTATCCCCCCCTGGGCCTTGACCGTATTTGAAACGTCCGCTTCTTTTTTTGTTATGATCGTAACTTTTGCGAATTCAGACGCTCTGTGGGCGAAAAACAGGCCGGCAAGGCCGCTTCCGATAACCAGTATCTCTGTCTTTTCTACCGGCAAATCAAACTTCCTTTCTATCAGAAGATTCTATTAAATGTAGAGCGATGTCGCAATATAAAGAAATGCAATATGCACAGACTTGGCAAAACGATATTAATAATAATCAGCCCATCATTTTGTAATATACTGTCTAGTAACAAAATAGACAATAATAAACTTGGCTGGTTTTGGCATAATCATTGCGTTAAACCGTTTACGAATATAGTGGGCAGCTGTTATTTGAGGAGGTTTTTCGATGTCCGTTAAGAGATTTTCACTACTTATAGCGTTATCAATAATGGCATTCGGCTTTATTCTGATCGGATGCGACGCCGATTCCAGCTACGACCAGAGGACCGTTGTTTATGTGAGTAACGTAAACGAAGGCGGCCCTTACACCAGCGATGTCCTGAATCAGGGCGATTCACTCTACTATGCGGAAACCACGACAATCAAGTATGTCGATGACTATATCGAGGAAGACTGGGTGACCGTCGAGTTCTCAAACAGGCCCTACAACGGAATACTCGATGTAGAGTCGGGAGCCCACGGAGACTTCCTGGTGACCAGCTATGACGTTGAATACGTCGCCGCTGAGGGAGCCCCTACTCCGGTCGCCTCCTTCACCGGCGAGACGAGTGTTCTGGTTCCAGCGAACTCTTCGGTGGAAGCGGCGGTTATGCTCGTTCCGTTCAGAGACAAAAACAGGTCTCCGCTGATCGACATCCAGTACACAAGCAGCGAAATACTCGCTAACGCCCAGATAACATTTCACGGCCATGAGATTCAAAGCGGGTATGACATCTCTTTCCAATGCGGGCTGTTTGTGGGGTTCGCTGATCTTCTGAACGAGGAAGACCAAAACTGACACAGGGCGGAACCCGGACATCGATGTAAAAGTATAGATTCGGCCTGCGCCCTCAGAGAGCGCGGGCCTTTTCAATAATGATGTCTTCCGTTTTCCAGAGCTAAACGCTTTTCCGGTCCTGTTACCATAGAATCGGTTTTTTATCAAAGTAATAGATGTTTTTCACTTTATAACCTGGAAAAAGGCATTAGATTATATTATATGGTTACCGATGATCTGAATAAAGCCCTGTCCGATTTCAGAAGGACCCTTCATAAATACCCGGAACTCTCCTGGGAAGAGAATATGACCGCCCAGCGAGTGATATCGTTTTTAAAACACTTCAGTCCCGATGAGATAATCTCTGAAATCGCCGGTACTGGGGTGGCATTCATCTACAGGGGAAAAATCAGCGGGCCGAGAGTGCTGGTCCGCTGTGAACTGGACGCTCTTCCCATTTCCGAGATTAACGACTTTAAATACCGGTCCATTTACCAGAGCAAATCCCACAAATGCGGACATGACGGCCATATGGCCATAATCGCGGGGCTCGCCGCCATAATATCCGAGAATCGTTTTGAGCGGGGAGAAGTAGTCCTGCTGTTCCAGCCTGCCGAAGAGACCGGCGAGGGAGCCGCTTCGGTCATATCGGACAAGGCTTTTGAAAGGATAAAACCTGATTTCGCTTTCGCTGCGCATAATCTTCCCGGATTCGGGCTTAATTCCATAATTATCAGAAACGGGCTGTTCAGCGGGGCCTCCAAGGGAATAGTGGTCGAACTTCAGGGGAGGACTTCGCACGCCTCCGAACCCGAGAAAGGCTTAAGCCCGGCTCTTCCCATGGCACGGATCATAAAGTCCATCTCAAATCTTCCCGAATCCGCTGATTACCGTGACTTCGTTCTTTCCACGGTGGTATTTGCCAGATTGGGAGAGGTCGCCCTCGGCACTTCTCCAGGTTATGCGAAGATCATTTCCACTCTCAGGGCTTACCAGAAGGATGATATGGATGTTCTCTCGGGACTGGCGGCAGAAACAGCGGACCGGTTCGCGGAAGAAGCCGGTATAAAGATCATCAAAAACTGGATTCAGGAGTTCCCTCCCACCGAAAACGACCGCCGGTGCGTCGATCTGGTAACTGAAACCGCCGGTGAGAAGGGACTGGTGATAGTCACCCCCGCCGAGCCTTTCCGGTGGTCGGAGGACTTTGGACATTTCACCAGACAGTGCCCGGGAGCCATTTTCGGCATAGGAAGCGGAAAACAGCACTCCGCTCTTCACAATCCTGATTACGATTTCCCCGAAGAAATAATCTCGACCGGAATGGAAATGTTCTACGGAATCATCGAAAAAATACTGAATGGGTGATAGCATGTACAACACTTCTTATATAGAAATCAACAAATCAGCTCTGAAGAATAATATAAATTTTCTGAAGAGGTGTGTGGGTGAGGATGTAAGGCTGTCTTCTGTGATAAAGGGAAACGCCTACGGTCACGGTATTACCGAGTTCGTCCCCCTGGCCGAAGAATGCGGGATCAGCCATTTTTCCACTTTCAGCGCCTGGGAGGCGCATAAGGCTTTCAAGGTATCCGGGGGAAGCGCCATAATGATAATGGGATACATAGCCGATTCTGAGCTGGAGTGGGCTATTGAAAACGGCATCGAATTCTATGTCTTTAATACCGAAAGGCTTAAGGAGACCTTAAAAACAGCCGTAAGGATGGGCAAAAAAGCTCGAATACATATAGACGTTGAAACCGGCATGAACAGGACCGGCATAGAAGAACATGAGATTCCAGAGGTGATAAAGACCCTCAAAGCCAACCCGGGACATATAGAGTTCAGCGGGCTATGCACTCACTACGCCGGGGCTGAAAGCATCGCCAATTATGTCAGGGTCAAGGAACAGCATCAAAGATACAAAGAGGTGCTCAAATCATTTCGGGACGCCGGAGTATCGCCCAAATTCCGGCACACTGCATCTTCAGCGGCAGCCATCGCATATCCTGAAACCAGGATGGACCTGGTTCGAATCGGCATCATGCAGTATGGATTCTGGCCCAGCATGGAGACATATATATATTATCTCAGCAAGAAAAACGTAAAGACCAACCCCCTGAAGAGGGTTATAACATGGAAAAGCCATGTCATGGACGTCAAGGATGTCAAACGTGGTGAATTCATCGGGTACAACACCTCCTACCTGGCCTCCAACGACATGAGGATAGCTATCATTCCAGTGGGTTATTCCGACGGTTACAGCCGCTCTCTGAGCAACCACGGCAGGGTCCTGATAAACGGTTGCAGGGCCGGAGTCATCGGTCTGGTAAGCATGAATATGATGATCGTCAATGTCTCAAGAATACCGAATGTGAAAAAGAGAGACGAGGCAGTGCTGATAGGAACCCAGAAAAACCGGTCTATAAGCGTCTCATCCTTCAGCAAATTTACCACTCACGACGTAAACTACGAGCTTCTGACCCGGCTCTCCGAACATATTCCCCGGGTTGTAAGAGCCTGATATCACAGGCGCCCTTGACCGATCAGATCCTCTACTCCTTCGATGACCATTCTCATCCTCAAGGCGAAGACTTCTACACCGCTGGGAAACAGCTGGTAAGTCTTGAACCAGTCCTTCTCGGTAGTCAGGAAGACGGCGTTCTTCCCCGCGATTTCCATCATACCATCAATATCTCTCGAATCGTAATGATGATGGTCGCTGAATCTGAATGAACAGAATGGTTCGTTGACATTCGCCCTCACCAGCTTCTCGAAAGAGGCCGGATTCCCTATGGCGGAATAAAGTACCATTCTTCCACCGGCAAGCTTCTCCGGTGCGGTTATCTTCCCGCCCCGGCCGTAGATTTGATCTAATTTATGCTCGGAGAAAAGGACTGTCTTCCCCCGTGTGAACCTCTCAGCCTCTTCAGGAATCCCCCTCCCGCCGCCGGCCCTGGTAAATATCACCGCGTCAGCCCTTCTTGCCGCCGAAGGCGGCTCTCTCAGCTTTCCCAGGGGAAGGACCTTTCCATCGGCGAAGGGTTTCGAATGGTCAAGAAGAAGGACATCCAGATCCTTTTTCACCGAATTATTCTGGTAAGCGTCATCGAGTATTATCACTGTGGGATCAAGCTTTCCAGCAGCCAGTTCGACGCCTCTACTCCTGTCACGGTCTATTACCACTAAAATTTCTCTTTGCCTGTAGATAGAGACTTCATCCCCGAAGGCGTGGGCGTAGTCCCTGGCGCTCCAGTCCTTTCCACCGGTCAGATAATCCTTTTCCGTCATATAGGTACCATCTGCGGCCGGCCCGTCTTTCAGCCCCAGTATGACAGGTATGCCGGACCTTTCCGCCTTTCCGCCGTAACCCCTGGTGACCACGACCGGATTACCTCCCGACTCCTTCTCCAATCTTGCCAGCTCGAGAGCGCAGGGAGTCTTACCGCCTCCCCCTACCACAATGTTTCCGATCGATATAACGCGGCAGCCTGATGGAAAATGCGGGCCGCCATACCTGCCGGAATGGCGCGGGATCTTCCCTTGGTCTCTCCCGCTCAGAATCATTACAAGATAGTAATATCCGGCCAGAACCGCTCTAACCGGCGTTAATACAGACCAGAAACCTTTTCCTCTGAAAATCTTCTCCGCCAGGGAATAACATTCATATATCTTCATGAGGCCACGCGTCCGATCCTTCATAGCCCGCGTCTCTGTCGAGCCTGGAAGTCATATCGTTCAGCATGCTTTCAAGCATTTCTTTGGCTTTTTCCCTCTCCTGTTTCGACTTCGAAGAACCAACCAGCAGAGGCTCGCCGTAAGCTACTGTTACCCGGGAGAACGGCAATGGAAGCTGGAACCTGTCCCATGACTCTAAGAGACGTCTTCTGCTCGCTGTGCTGGTTAACGGCACTATGGCTTTGCCGGTCAACCTGCTCAGCTCCACCGCCCCCTGCTGCAGAACCCCCATGGGCCCTCTGGGGCCGTCGACCGCGAGTCCGACGTCAAACCCTCTTTTCAACACCGAGGCAAGCTCCCGCATGGCCCTGGCAGCCCCCCTGCTGCTGGAACCTTTCAGGTGACCGAAGCCGAGCCACTCGATCGTCCTTCCCATCAGGTCGCCGTCGTAATGCTCGGAGGCCAGAACCTGAATATTCCTGCCGCGGTGAGTATAGCTGAGGGCCAAAAGACGCCCGTGCCAGAATGCGAAGATCACATTATTCGAAAGCTCTCTGGCTTTTGACAGATTCTCCCGGCCTCTCCATCTGACCCGCCAGGTAAAACCCAGGAGTCTTATTAAAACAGCTCCGATACGGCTCAATAAGTTGGGGTTTAACCTGATCTTCATGAAGTATTCCGAATATTCCTAAAACATGTTCTCAAACGTCAGGGTCTTTTCCCGCGAGGCGAAGAGCTCTGGCCGCCGCGTCCCTCAGGCCTCCACCCCCCTTGAGTTTTTCCCTCAATTCGAGCAACGCTGCGGAAATCGATCTGTATCGATACTCATCCGCCAGGATCGACTCGGCTTCATCCGCTATTCTGGCGCCGCTGACCTCATTCTGAAGAAGCTCCGGTATTATCTTTCTCCCCGCTAACACGTTAGGCATTGCCACATAAGGGATCTTTACCAGCATTCTACCGATAAGATAAGTAAAGAGAGAAGTCCTGTACATAGTAATCATCGGAGTCCCAGACACGGCGGTCTGAAGGGTGACCGTTCCGGAAGCGGCCAAAACCAGAGAAACCTTCTTCAATTCTTTCAGCCCGGTCCGTGATATTCTTAAATGAGGCTCGAGTTCTACCGGTATATCTATCACTTTTTCATCTATCATTGGTGCCAGACCGAGGATGAATTCAGCTTCGGGAAATTTTTTCAGTATCCTTCCCGCCCCATCCAGCATCGGGGGCAGAATCCTTCTGACTTCCTGAACCCTGCTTCCCGGAAAGATCAGTATGCTGAACTTTTCTTTCTCTAACGGAGGAGATTTTACGCCCGGCGGTGCTTCTATCTCATCGACTACCGGGTGGCCCGCGTAGAATACCGGAATACCTTCTTCCCGGTATATCTCCTCTTCGAAAGGAAGAATCACCACCATAAGATCTATATTACTCCTCATCTTTGCCAGACGCCGGCTTCCCCAGGCCCAAACCTGGGGACTTATAAAATACATCACCGGAATACCTTGACTCTTCGCAAATCTGGCAAGCCTGAGATTCAAGCCCGGGTAATCCACCGGTATAAAAAGGTCTATATCTCCGCTTCTAAGGAGGGACTTCAACTCTCTCTCCAGTGAAAATATCTTTGGTAATCCCCTTAGGATCTCGGAAAATCCCATGAAAGCGTATCTTTCCATGGGAAAGGAAACATCCGCGCCCGCCCCCACCAGCCCGGAACTCCCCAGTGCTATTACCCTGCAGCCAGGATCCAGTTCCTTGAGTTCTTTGACCAGGAGGCCGGCGTGATACTCACCACTGGTCTCTCCGCAGGTAAGAAGAATATTCACGTTATCTCTCAAGACCTTTCCAGACCTTCCAGTATTCTCTCGGCTGTAATCAAGGCCCTAACTCCTTCTGTGGCCGTAACAGCGGCTTTTCCACCTTCAGTTACGGATCTTACGAAGGCTTCTATCTCCTTTTTGAGAGGTTCGGATCTGTCCACTCTGATCGACAGGGGCTCTATGAAGGCAAGGGGGTCTTGGGAGGCTTCTGATATGCGGATATTTTCCGCCTTACGGTAAGCTTCCACGCTCTTAGCTCTAAGATCCACCGACACGTATAGATTTTCCTGAAATATTCTTATCTTACGTAATGGTTCCCTGCTTATTCTGCTGGCCGTGATATTCGCCACGCAACCGTTTTCGAACTTGAGCCTGGCATTGACTATATCGGGTGAATCCGTGAGAACGCCGGCCCCCGAGCTCCTGCAGTCCACGATTTTCTGACCCCCCAGAAGCTTCAGTATGATATCTATATCGTGAATCATCAGATCCACCACCACCGAGACATCCGTACCTCTCGGCGTAAAAACTCCCAGCCGGTGGGACTCAATAAACATGGGGTTTTCAATAAGTGTGGTTATCGCCTGGAAAGCTCCGTTGAACCTCTCTATGTGCCCGACCTGAAGGATCACCCCTGACTCTTCTGAAACACGGGCCAGTTCCTCACCTTGATTCGAGTTTGAGGCTATCGGCTTCTCGACCAGAACATGTACCCCGGCTTTGAGGGCTTTCATGACCAGGCCGTGATGGGTGGTGGCAGGTGTACAGACGCTTATAAGATCGCATTCTGATATTATCTGATCATCCGAATCAAAAGATCCGGTTTCGAATTCAGCGGAAACTTCATCCGCCCTGGAAGGCTCGACGTCAAAGACAAAGACTCTTGCCACTTCCTCCAGCCCCGAATAAACCCTCGCGTGATTTCTGCCCAGGTTGCCGGTGCCGATGACCCCGGCTGTTAAAGAATTCAAAATCGCTCCTGACTTTTTGGTTGATTGTTATTTGGTGATTCCGCGCCTGCAATTAACGATAAATTCGATGATCATCTTCGTTTCTGTAGTGCTGGCCAAGTCGGTTTTCATCTTTTCGACGGCCTGAGACACGTTCAGGCCCTGCCTGAAAAGAATACTGTACGCCCTCTTTATGACTTCTCTCTGTTTGGAGGTAAACCCCCTTCTCTGAAGACCCACACTGTTTATACCGACCACTCGGGGCGGGTTACCCGCTACTTTTATAAAAGGAGGGACATCCTTGCTGATCCTGCTTCCGCCTCCCACGAAGGCGTGGGCTCCTATGGCAACAAACTGGTGAACCGGAACGATGCCCCCGATTATAACGTATTCATGTAGCTCGACATGGCCGGCGAGGTTTACAGCGTTAGCCAGAATAACGTTATCAGACAGCCTGCAGTTGTGCGCGACATGCACGTAAGCCATTAGAAGACAGTTGCTTCCTATAAATGTGATGCCTCCCTCCTCTGTCGCGCTGTTTACGGTCACATATTCCCTGATGGTGTTGTTATTGCCGATCTTGACATAACTTTTCTCGCCTGAGTACTTAAGATCCTGAGGCGGAGTACCTATGGAAGCCCCGTGGAAAATTTCGTTATTGCTTCCGATTTCGGTGTTACCCTCCAACAGAACACCGCTTCCGATGGTGGTATCCTTGCCGATCTTGACGTTTTCGCCGATTATCGAATAGGGGCCTATCTTGACGCCCGAATCTATTTGAGCATTCCTATCCACTATCGCCGTATCGTGTATCCTTGGGGGCATTGGAGCAGATTTTACCTTTCAACTATGGACGAGGTCAGAACAGCCTCGGCAACTACCTTGTCTTCCACGAAAGCCCTGCCCTTCATCTTGCAGAATCTTCTCTTTAGAGATATCATCTCCAGCTCGAATTTTACCTGGTCCCCCGGAACGACCGGTCTTCTGAATTTCGCCCTATCAATCCCAATGAAATAGACCAGGTATTTCTCGGGGTTATCAACAGAGGAAAGAAGGAGGATACCGCCCACTTGAGCCATGGCCTCGATGATCAAGACCGCCGGCATAATAGGATGCCCCGGAAAATGCCCGCTGAAGAAAGGCTCATTGATGGTGACATTCTTTATTCCCACAACCCTCTTCTTGTCTTCCAGTTCCAGAATCCTGTCCACCAGTAGGAAGGGATATCTGTGGGGCATTATGTCCATAATAACATTGATGTCCCAGTATTTTTCCTCCATCCCTACCGAGGACTTTTCTTTTGTACGGTATACCTGGTTCAGTTTTCGAGTGAATTCCAGATTGTGGTCGTGACCGGACTTAATTGCTATGACATGCCCCTGAAGCGGAGCGCCGACCAGGGAAAGGTCTCCGATCAGATCCAGTATCTTGTGCCTAACGAACTCATCCGGAAACCGCAGAGGTCCCTCGTTGATTATCTTTCCCTCATCAACGACTATGGCGTTCTCCAGGGTGCCTCCCTTGATAAGTCCTTGGGATTTGAGCATCTCTACGTCGGACATGAGCGCGAAAGTCCTGGAAGGCGCTATCTCTTTCTTAAAGATCTCGGGTTTTATATCGAAAGATGCGTACTGGGTGCCGATGCAGGGACTTTCGTATTCTATGGTGAAACTTATCCTGAATCCATCGTAGGGAAGAGCGATTAGTTCAATATCATCCCTTTCAAAAGAAACCGATTCGTTCAATTTGAAATACTTTGCCGGAACGCCCTGGTTTTTGTAACCGGCCTTATCAAAGAGGTCCACGATCTCTGCGCAGCTTCCGTCCTGAGCCTCCGGCGGTTCATCAGCATCTATTTCAATAATAAGATTATCTATCTGAAGGCCGCTTATGGTGGCCAGTATATGTTCCACCGTCTGTATCTCATATCCGTTATTTGTGATGGTGGTATTTCTTATGTTCTTTCCAGAATATATATACTCCGCCCTGGCGGGAATCTCCACTCCGTCCTTGGTATCGACCCTTTTGAAAACTACTCCGGTATGGGGGGGCGCGGGTCTGAAAACGATTTTGACTTTTTTGCCTGTGTGAAGGCCTATCCCCTCATATGCGAAAGAATCTTTAATGGTCTTCTGTTGACGAACCAATATCCAAGCCTTTCTTCAACTGCTCCACAGTCCTCTGCAACTTTCTGAATTCTTTTATAAATCCGGGCAACCTGGCAGTGGCCGCGTATACCCTGCGGGCGGAGGAATGCTCCCTTGCCGGATAACCCGAGACACTGGTATCGGCCGGAACAGATTTAGTCACGCCACCCTGAGCGCCCACCTTGGCATTATCCCCGATCTTGATATGACCGACCAGACCTGACTGGCCCGCCAAAACCACATTCTTTCCCAGTTCCGTGCTTCCAGATACCCCGGCCTGCGCGGCTACCACGGAATTTTCACCGATAACGACGTTATGAGCGATCTGAACAAGGTTATCTATCTTTGATCCGTGCTTTATCAGAGTCTGGCCGGTGGTAGCCCTGTCTATTGTACTGTTCGCCCCGATTTCAACATCATCCTCTATTACCACTATCCCTATCTGTGGAATCTTCTGATTCACGCACCCGTCCTTTGCGTATCCGAAACCGTCACTTCCGATTACCGCTCCTGCTTGAATAATGACCCGTTTTCCAATTCTCGATCCCTCACGTATGGTGACATGGGGATAAATCAGAGAATCCTCTCCGATAAGCACATCCTGCCCTATATAGGTAAAAGGCAGAATCGTGGATCTGGCTCCTATAACGGCGTTTCTTCCTATATTTACGCACATTCCGATATGAGTATCCTCTCCCAGCTGAGCGGTATCATCCACTCTCGCCGAGCCGTCGATCACCCGTTCATATTTTTCGATATGGGGTTTATCGAAAAGCTGGACCACCTTGAGAAAAGCTAGATATGGATTATCGGTAACAATAACCGATCCGTCGAATTCCGACCTGCAGTCAAAAGAAGCAACTATGGCCGATGCTTTAGTTACCCCGAGAAAGGACTCATATCTGGGATTGGCCAGAAATGTCAATTCCCCCGCGCCAGCGGATTTTATTCCCGCAACGCCGGTAATTTCCATCCTCCGGTCACCAATGACCATTCCCTCTATCTTATCGGCGAGTTCACCCAGTAAAAATGAAGTCATAGATTACTTTCCATCACACAACGGAACGTTTTGTGCGGAATGAATATTGCGCTCGAGAAAAATACTTCTCCGCTAATTATTTATTCCACAGCGTCATATTCTTCTTTCAGTCGCTCCAGCACCATTTCGGTAAGATCCATCGATTCTTTGGCGTAGAGTACTGTACCCTGGGCGGCGTCCAAGATGAGGCTATATCCTTCCTCTTCGGCGATGACAGCGATTACCTCGTTGATCTTTTCAACTATCGGCTGAGTCAATTCCTGGTTTCGCTGGGCGGCTTCACCGTTATCCCCGAAAACCCTCTGCATGTAGTCCCGGTATCCCTTCATCTTCTGGTCCAGAGTCAACTTCTTCTCCGCCAGTTTCTCTTCACTCAGCATCAGGCTTTTCGATTGTATCTCCTCCCTGAGCTGAGCTATCTCAGCTTCCATCTCCTCGGCCTTTTTCCTCCACGCTTCCACTTCCTTTTTGTATTTTTCCTCGGCCTCTATGGTCTCGCTGAAATTAGCGAAAATTCTAACTGTATCGATGTACCCTATTTTGACTTCCTGGGAAACGGCAAGAGACGCCGGAACCAGGCTGAAAACATACACCATCAAAATAATAAGAGATATCTTCTTCAAAACATTCCTCCTTTTTAAAGCAGCATAACTACAATATATTAAATCTCAGGATTTGCAAAACAACTTTTTAGAAGAAGGTGCCGAAATTGAAGTGGGGTTCCCAGGCTCCACCTCCCTCTTTGTCGAATCCATAACCATAATCCAGTCCCAGGTTGCCCATCCCCGGTATCTCGAGCCTTATTCCCAGTCCCAGCCCTCTCTTCAAACTGAAAGGATTAGCCTCCGTAAAAGAGTTCCAGGTGTTTCCAGCGTCGAGGAACAAAAGACCGTAAACCTGCTGGGAAAAGGGAAAGACTATCTCCTGGGTGAATTTCGTCATGAATCTTCCGCCCACATAGGGGTCGTTGCCTTCCGGTACGATTTCATAGTAATCGTATCCTCTCAGAGCGTATGTCCTGTTTCCTCCCAGACGGAACTTCTCAAAATCCTCCACCTCCTCGCCGCCGTAACCTTCTATCAGGCCGGCGTCGAAGTCAAGGTGGAAGGTGAACTTCCAGAAAAGGTTCCTGAACCAGGACATTCCTGCATTATATCTTACAAACTTCACGTTGCCCCCCAGAGGACCTCCGGCAAGTTCCATGCTGAGTTTCGCTACCGAGCCCCTGGTGGGATGAAAGGGACTGTCTGTGGAATTACGGACCGCGCTGAGAGTGGCAGTGCTCTTGTTCAGAGGCCAGTCTATCCTCCTTAATGCTCCGGACACAGGATAAGCCGGGTCGAAATTACTCAGTTCGACCTTTTCGAACCTGTATCCCAGAAAAGCCCTGGTGTAATCAAGCACCGGAACCGGATGCCCCAGCTGGAGGGAAAATCCTTTTCTTCGGTCGGTGTAGTACTGCTGCGCTATCCTGTCCTGTATCCAGTTGAAGACCGACGCGGAAAAGGTCGCTTCGCTGTTTAGAAGATGGGGTTCGGAGTATTTGAGATGAAGATTCTCCCTGTATTTCCCGTACTCCCAGTCAATGCTCACGTTCTTTCCCCGCCCCAGAAAGTTGTTTTCGGCAAGCCCCAGGAAACCGGTCAGCTTATTGAGCTGCGAAAAACCGAATCCAAGTCTGAAGCTTCCGGTCTGTTTCTCTTCCACTTCGATAAGGAGGTTGATGTCCCCTTCCTCATTGATCTTTTGTGGATTAATCTGCGGCGGCCCCTTGAAATAGCCCAGCTGGAATATCTCTCTCACACTTCTCTGGACATCCTCCAGAATAAACATATCTCCGGGATAGATATCCAGCTCCCTTCGAACAACGTTCTCGAAGGTCTTAGTATTCCCTGATATCTTTATCTCGTTTATTCGAGCCTGTTCCTCCTCAACTATCTCCAGATTCAGGTCCACGGTGTTTCTTCGAACCTTCTGGGAGGGAAGGATGCGGCTCCATATATAACCCTTCTCCCAGTAAAGGCTGTTTATGAGGTACTGTGATTCTTCCAGTCCGGTGATAGAAAACGGCTGCCCTTTTTCCAGTCTTATGCTTTCTTCGATCTTCGAATCCTTAACGACTTCGTTACCGGACCAGGTGATATCCCCGGTATAGAACCTATCCCCTTCATCTATCTTGATAAAAACATCTATGTGCTCTCCGTCACCCGTTTCAGCCTCTTTGAAAATCTTCGCGCGGGCGTTCAGATATCCCTTCTCCGCGTAAAACCTCTTGATTTTCTCTAGATCTTCCTCCAGGACCTTCGGCTTGTATTCTCCACCCTTAAGCCAGGTATCCTCGCTGGTTTCCATCTTGTCTTTCAGAGCGTCCGACTCTATCGCCCCGTTCCCGATAAAATCCAAGTGTCTTATCTTTACCTTCTCGCCTTCACTTATCCTGTATTGAAGTGTGACCCTGTTTCCCCTTCCCGCTCCCGATCTCTCGGTTCTTACCCTGGCCCGGTTATAACCTTTTTCCGCGTATAGGTCCTTTATGGTTGATATATCGCGTGAGATGGCCTCCGGTCTGGCGAAGAGGCCCTCTCTCAGTCTTATCTTCTGCCTGATGTCGCTCCTGTCAATCTTATCGTTACCAAGTATCTCTATCTTTTCTATCCTTGGATACTCTTCCACCCTTATAGTGATGACAGCCTTTCCCTCTTCCTCTTCATAATAGGCCTCGATATTTGAAAAGTTCTTGGTCTGAACGAGCCTCTCCATAGCCCGCGACACTTTGGCGGCTTCGTATATGTCACCGGTATTCAGCCCCGCTATAGAGAGTATCTTCTTGGTCGGTACGTAGATATTTCCCTCGACCTGGACTTTGCCGATCTCCAAAGCGCTCGCCCCGGCGGCGATGATGCTTACCGTTATGAATAATCCTAGAAGCGGAATGACTTTTCTCATATGCGCAATTCCTTTATTCTGACTATAATTCGCTGAATCCTATCACAGAGAATGAATATTTGCAAACTCAAAGATGCCGTGCCGATTCCAGCACTTTCACCTAATCTGGCTTGTTTAACAAATCCCGGAACCTTCGCCCGGCACGCCTGACATACTACCGGAGCGGTATTGATGTATTCCCGCCCTAGACTAAAATTAGTAGGTTACCACAGGATATTCAACATTTACTGGCGTTAAATGTTCCGGGGAAGACGGGTTTCTTAATATGGGGCGGCTATAAGCCTCTTTCAGGGCAACGCTTTCTCACCGCTCTTGAAAACCAGGCTCTCCTTATTCGAATCCACCGATATGACCAGTTTTTCGTTTTTCTTTATGGCTCCGCTGAGGAGTTTCTCACTGAGCGGATTCTCCAGGTATCTCTGAATGGCTCTCTTCAGAGGCCTGGCCCCAAGAGTAGGGTCAAAACCGTTTTCCAGAATCAGTTCCTTGGCCTCTGTGGTGATCTCGAATTTAAATTTCTGGGCTTCCAGTCTCAAGTACAGATCCTTGAGCAGAATATCGATGACCTGCATGAGGTCCTCTTTGTTCAACTGACGGAATACTATTATCTCGTCCAGCCTGTTTATGAATTCGGGGTTGAAGATCTTCCTGGTTGCTTCCATGATCTTGTTCTTCATGTGCTCGTATCCGACATCCTCCTCATCTTCAGCCGAAACGAATCCCAGGCCCTTCTTGCCTTTTATATCCTTGACTCCGGCATTTGACGTCATTATCATAACCGTGTTCTTGAAATCCACCCTTCTGCCGAAAGAATCGGTAATACACCCCTCCTCGAGAATCTGAAGAAGTATGTTGAAGACGTCGGGATGAGCCTTTTCTATCTCATCAAGAAGTATAACCGAGTAGGGCTGTCTACGCACCTTCTCTGTAAGCTGACCGCCTTCTTCATACCCGACATATCCCGGAGGGGCGCCCACCAGCCGGGAAACCGCGAACTTTTCCATGTACTCTGACATATCTATCTGAATAAGAGCGTCTTCTTTCTCGAACAGAGTAGCGGAAAGAGTCTTGGCAAGCTCTGTCTTGCCCACCCCGGTAGGCCCCAGAAAGATGAAAGAACCTATGGGCCTCTTGGGATCGCGAAGGCCGGCCCTGTTCCTTCGAACAGCCTTGGAGACCGCGGTAAGGGCTTTCTCCTGCCCCACCACCCTCTTCCTGAGCTCATCCTCCAGATTGAGAAGCTTGATAGTCTCTTCCTCCTCCACATCCGATACGGGAATCCCGGTAATATCCGAGATCACCCGCGCTATGTCCTTTTCCGTGACGATCGAGTTGCTTTCTTGCCTGGACTCTCTCCATTCCCGCCGCATATTCTCGAGCTGCTTCTTCAGCTCCTTCTCCTTGTCCCTGAAAGAGGCGGCTTTCTCGAACTCCTGCGCCTGAATGGCCGATTCTTTCTCCTTGGTTATATTCTCGATCCTCTCTTCCATCTCGACCTGTTCGTCCGGAACTGTAGACACCGATAACCTAGCCCTGGCTCCCGCCTCGTCTATTATATCTATCGCCTTATCCGGCAGGAAGCGTCCCTGGATATACCTCTGTGATAGCCGTACCGACTGCTCGATCGCTTCCTGTGTGAACTTGGTCCGGTGGTGAGCTTCATATTTGTCCCTCAGCCCCTTTATTATGTCGATGGTCTCATCTTCGGTGGGAGGGTTGATGAGAATGGACTGAAACCTTCTCTCAAGGGCCCCGTCCTTTTCTATATGTTTTCTGTACTCGTCCAGGGTGGTCGCTCCGATACACTGGATCTCACCCCGGGCCAGAGCCGGTTTAAGCATGTTTGAGGCGTCTATGGCGCCCTCAGCCCCGCCTGCGCCCACAATAGTGTGGATCTCGTCTATGAATATAATAACTTCTTCGTTGTCCCGAATCTCGTTTATGATGGTCTTCAGGCGCTCTTCGAACTGCCCTCTGTACTTAGTGCCCGCCACTACCGATGAAAGATCCAGGGTCGTGATCCTCTTGTTCTTCAGAAGACCCGGTGTCTGATTGTTAACAATCTTCTGAGCCAACCCTTCAATGATGGCGGTCTTTCCCACACCGGGCTCTCCAATCAGGACCGGATTGTTCTTTTTTCTCCGGCATAATATCTGGATAATCCTTTGAATCTCGGTATCTCTTCCGATAATGGGATCGAGCTTGTTATCCCTGGCAAGCTGGGTAAGGTCCCTTCCGAACTGGTCAAGATTGGGAGTCTCGCTTTTGGATCTTGCTGCTTTTCTGCCTCCCAGGCTTCCACCGCTCTGAAGGAGCTTCATTATCTCGTTTCTGACCTTTTTTCGATCCACTCCCAACTCGAGCAGTACCCTTGCCGCTACTCCTTCACCCTCCCTGATCAGGCCCAGAAGAAGATGCTCCGTTCCAACGTAGTTATGACTCAGCAACCTCGCCTCTTCCACTGAAAGTTCCAGAATCCTCTTGGCTCTCGGAGTCAGTGGTATCTCGCCCAGAGTCAGGGTTCCACCGGTCGGTCTGACAATATTCTCTATCGCTTTCTGAATCTGTTCCAGGCTCAGTCCCATCTTCTTGAGAACCCTTGCCGCAATCCCTTCCCCTTCCCGAACTATACCCAGAAGGATGTGTTCAGTTCCGATGTAATCATGCTGAAGCCTGTTAGCCTCGTCCCGGGCTAAATATATTACCTTTCTGACCCTCTCGGTGAATTTATCGTTCATGTCTCCTCTTTCAGCTTCTCGCTAACCTTGATTCTTACTGTTACCGTTCAGCACGGATCTTATAAGATCCGCCCTGGCTGCGTCTCTCTCCTCGGGCGATAACGCCTTGCCCGAAAGATTCTGAAGGTGCATAGGCTGGATTTTGATCAAAAGCTTGTTCAGATCCGTAATATTGATTCCCTCAAGCAATTCCATACCCACACCCATTCTGACCGCGGACATCAGGCCCATAGCTTCCTTGGAATTTATCATCCTGGCGTTTTTCAGAACGCCCAGAGATCTGCACACTTTATCCTCAAGCAAAGTGCGTGCCTCTTTCAGGAGTTTGCCGCGCGCCTTCTTCTCGAACTCTATCACCTTGCCTATATGGGTCTCCATGTTCTTGACCGTGTCATACTCGGAAAGACCAAGAGTTATACTGTTGGATATCTGGAAAAAATTGCCAACCACCTCGCTCCCCTCACCATAAGTCCCCCTTACGGATAATCTTACATGCCTCATTCCATCGACTACCTGCCGAATATCGTTGTTATGGACCAGCCCGGGCAGGTGCACCAGAGAAGAGACCCTCAGTCCAGTACCGACATTAGTGGCGCATGCGGTCAGATAACCGAGGCGCCTTGAAAAAGCATAATTCAGTCTGCTTTCCAGCTCATCGTCCAAAGCGTCCATCCGGGAGAATGCTTCCTGAACGCTGAGCCCCGGGCCCACCGAGTGCAGCCTGAGGTGGTCTTCTTCATTTATCATCACTCCCAGGCGTTCGTTTTCCGATACAACCAGGCTTCTGTCCTTGTAGATCTTCACCATCTCCTGGGATATCAACCGCCTTTCGGCCAGCATCATCCTTTCCGGTTCTGACAGATCATCCATATCTATTACCAGACCGCTGCCGAGCAAATCGCTGCCTAGGACCGCTTTTTTTATCTCTTCATTCAGTTCCGCCAGGATCTTTTTTGATGAACAATGTGTAAAGGTCCTGTTCTCCAGGTTTCTGGCCATCCTCACTCTGCTGGAAAGAACCATGTCGTCTTTGAATTCGCCCTTTACCAGCCAGTGAGCCGATTTGCTCACCAGTTTTTGAAAGTCGGTTTTCACTCTTCTTCCTTTTCCTCACCGCTTTTCAGGCCGTTTATCTCATCCCTTATCTCGGCGGCCCTTTCGTAATTCTCCTCCTCGATAACACGGCACAGCTCCTCCGTGAGGCCGGCGACCTTTCTCTCCACGCTGACTTCTTTTCTAAACCGCTTGGGGACCTTTCCGACATGACGGGTATTCCCGTGAATACTCCTGAGCAGGGGAAATAGTTGTTCACCGTAAGCTTCATAACACATCGAACAACCCAGCATACCGCCCTTCTTCAGGGAAGAATAGCTCATGCCGCAATTTGGGCAGGCTTTTTCCTTGCTTTTCTCCTTCGCCCCTCCCTTTGAAAGGTTCATCAGTCCGGCCAGAAGGTCTCCCTTTTCAATATTACTCTTCTTGAGGTAGTCGAAGTCCTTTTCTTCCGCGCAATAGCGGCACAGGTGTATCTTCTGAACCTTACTGCCGACAACGTTTGTAAAATGTATCGTGGCTTCTCTCTTTTTACAGAACTGGCAGAGCATTTTTATCCACCATCCTCGACCAGCAGACCGTCAGACAGTACCAAACAGCGGTCGGCCTTTTCCATGATCTCCCTTTTATGGGTTACTATCACAAAGGTCTGCCTTTTAGATTCACTTAAACGCATTATCAGATTATGGAGAAGCTCGCTGTTTTTGTCATCCAGATTTCCCGAAGGCTCGTCGGCCAGAATAATAGAGGGATCATTCATAAGGGCTCTGGCCATCGCCACCCGCTGCTGCTCTCCTCCGGAGAGCTCCGCTGGGCGGTGGGAATAACGGTGGGAAAGCCCTACTTCGGATAGAAGGCTGGCTGCCCTTCCCCTAAGATGGTTTCTGTTATCATTTCTCAGCATTCCCGGCATCATGACGTTTTCCAGCGCACTGAACTCCGGAAGCAGATAATGAAACTGAAATACAAAACCGAAGTGGCCGTTTCTCATCTGGTTCAGATTCCCCTGGGAGCATTCGAAAACATTTACTCCATTGACCAGGACCTCGCCGCTGTCCGGTTCATCCAGCGTCCCCAGGATGTGCAGGAGGGTGCTTTTCCCGGCACCGGATAATCCGTATATGACTATGACCTCCCCCTCTCGTGCTGAGAAGTCCACCCCTTTCAGAACCTCGATCTTCTCCCTCTCGCTCTGAAAAGATTTATACACGTCTTTTGCTCTGATAATACTCAATTCATCCTCAATAATACTCGATTCATCCTCAATAAAAATATAGTTATTACTCTGCGCCTTTGCAAGTGACCTCGACCGGAATTGCAACCCCCTTATCAATCATACTGAATCGCGTCCAGGGGCATCACGCGGCACGCTTCCCAGCTTGGGTATAATGTTGCTATAAAAGAAATTAGAAGGGAAGCCGCGCTTATTAGAAGAATATCCGCTCCCTGAACCACGACGGGAAGGGTGTTTATGAAATAGACATCGGGTGGCAGATCGAGATCGACCTGCTTCAGAACAGCCGTAGCGAGCAATCCGACCACGACTCCCAGAAAAGTTCCTATACATCCTATGATCGTCCCTTCTATCATGAATATCGACATAATACCGCCGCTGGAAGCGCCCATCGATCTGAGAATCCCGATTTCACTTCTCTTCTCCATTATCACCATGGTAAGCATCGCCACCAGGTTGAAAGCCGCGACCAGGATTATCAGGGTCAGAAGCAGAAACATCAGAATCTTCTCCACCTTTATGTAACTGAACAGATTCCTGTTCATGTTGATCCAGTTATTGGTCCCGTACTTGTAGGATTGAAGAAAATCCTGAATCTTCGAGTCGACCTCGTCCGCCCTGTATATATCCCTGATCTTAATGCCGATTCCCCTGGTAGACGATTCGAAATCAAAAAAACCGGATGCCTCTGAAATATCCATATAAGCGAATCGGGAATCGAATTCATAGACTCCCGTCTTGAAAAAACCTATTACCCTGAAATCGCGGGTCCTTGGTTTCATAACCCCCGCCTGAAGCCTGGCTGGAGCGCTTACCAGGGCCACTTTGTCTCCGATAGATACCCTGAGGGAACCGGCAAGGTCCTCACCCAGAACTATTCCCGGTTCCGGCTCTTTATCTTCGAACCACTTGACTTCGAACGACTTGACCGAAGGTTTGAAAGAATCGATCACCGCCGATACGTTTCTCTCCCGCTCCAGGTCTATGCCCTTGACTATTACCCCTTTTATCTTTGCCTTTACTCCTCTGACAAGTTCGTAGTAAGCAAGGGCTTCACCCCTTATGAAAGGCGAAGTGGCCACTACTTCGGGAAGAGTCTCCACCTCTGCCGCCACGGAGTCTATACCCGTCCACGCGTCCCTGGTCCTGGTAAATACCAGGGCGTGCGTGTTGAATTCGACTATACGGCTTCTCAACTCCTCCTCGAAGCCGTTCATAAGAGAGAGAACGATTATCAGGGTGGCCACTCCCACGAAAGTGCCTCCCACCGCGATGAGAGTCACCCGCGAAACGAAACCGCTCCTCTTTCTTTTTCTCAGATGCCTGAGAGCTATCAATAGTGAATAATGCATATCTTCATACCCTCATCCTACTGCCGGCCCTCCTCAGGCCTCATCTGGGGAAAAAGTATTACATCTCTTATCGAGTGGGAATCTGTAAGGAGCATCACAAGCCTGTCTATTCCGACGCCCAGACCTCCGGTGGGAGGCAAGCCGTACTCGAGAGCCATCAGGTAATCCTCGTCCACGGGATGGGAATGACCCATCTCCTCCTTCCGCTCCACAGCCTGGCTTTCCAGCCTCTCCCGCTGGTCGAGCGGGTCGTTCAGCTCGCTGAAAGCGTTCGCTATCTCGAATCCCGCCACATAAGGCTCGAACCTTTCCACCAATCCGGACTTATCCCTGTGCTTCTTGGCCAGAGGTGATATCTCCAGGGGATGGTCGATGATAAAGGTCGGCTGGATAAGCTCCGGCTCCACCAGATCGCTGAAGAGGATATCTAGAAGCTCCCCCCTGGACATCCCCATATCAAATTTCAATTCGGCCTTTTCCGCCGCCTCCTCGAGCTGCTGGACACTCGAATCCGACAGATCCTCGCCCGTTTTGTCCTTTAGAGCGTCAAAAAAAGCAATCCTCCTCCAGGGAGGAGTGAGATCGATTTCTTTGCCTCCGTATGTGATTTTCCGGGTCCCCTTGATCTCGATACACAATCCCGCTACCATCTCCTCGAGGAAACTCATCACATCCTGGTAATCCCAGTAGGCCGCGTAACACTCCATCATTGTGAATTCGGGATTGTGTGACCTGTCCATGCCCTCGTTCCGAAAATCCTTTGAGAACTCGAAAACCCTCTCCATGCCTCCGACCAGCAGCCTTTTAAGATAAAGCTCATCGGCTATTCGAAGGTAAAGGTCGATGTCGAGGCTGTTATGGTGGGTGACAAACGGCCTTGCCGCCGCGCCCCCGTAAATGGGTTGAAGTACCGGTGTGTCGACCTCGAGAAAATCATATTTCTTTAGAAATTCCCTCATGGAATCGATGATTCTCGCCCTGGTGACGAAAACATCCATCACTTCGTCGTTTACTATCAGATCGAGATACCTTCTCCTGTATCTCAGTTCCTTATCCTGAAGTCCATGGTACTTCTCAGGGAGAGGAAGCAGCGATTTACTGAGAAGGGTCAGATTCTCCACCCTTACCGTCAACTCACCGCTTCTGGTCCTGAACACTACTCCCTGCAGGCCGATGAAATCACCAACATCCAGAAGCCTGAACAGTTCGAAAAGCTCCTCGCCCACTTCCTCGTCCTTGATGTAGAACTGAACTTTGCCGGTCCTGTCTTTGAGATCTCCAAAAGAGGTGTGTCCATGACCTCTGATTGCCATGATCCTACCGGCCACTGAAACGGTTTTACCGGACTCGATCAATTTCTCAGACTCTTGGGTTATCCCCGCGGCGGTATGAGTCCTGTCGTATCTGTAGGGATATGGATTGATTCCCTTCTCCGCTATCTTTTCCAGCTTGAGAATCCTGTTGTCCCTTTCCCGGATTCCCTCCGTTTTTGCTTTGCTGTCGTTCACTCTAACTCTTCCTTTCTTTCCACCTGAGATATGCTTCTATGAATGGTTCGATATCCCCGTCCATCACACCGTCGATATTACCGGTCTGTACTTCAGTCCTGTGATCCTTTACCATGGTATAGGGGTGGAAAACGTAACTCCTGATCTGGTTACCCCATGATATATTCTTTTTCTCTCCGGCTATCTCGGCCTTTTTCTCCTCTTCCTCCTCCAGCAACTTCGCGTAGATCCTGGACTTTAAAACCTTCATAGCCATTTCCCTGTTTCTGTGCTGGCTTCTCTCGTCCTGGCACTGGACTACGATTCCTGTGGGAAAGTGGGTTAATCTCACCGCCGAGGATGTCTTGTTGACATGCTGACCTCCAGCCCCGCTGGCACGGTAGGTATCTATCCTTATATCATCCTGCTTGACCTCCACCTCGATCTCCTCGTCGATCTCAGGGTAAACGAAGACCGAAGCGAAGGAGGTGTGCCTCCTGTGTCCAGCGTCGAAAGGAGAAATCCTTACCAGCCTGTGAATACCGCTCTCGGCCATGAGCTTTCCGTAAGCGTAGTCACCGGATATCTCAAGGGTGGCGTTCTTTATTCCGGCCTCATCTCCCGGCTGAAGATCGAGAATCCTGTATTCGTATCCATTGTTCTCCAGATACCTGGTGTACAGCCTGAGAAGCATCTCCGCCCAGTCCTGAGACTCGGTGCCCCCCGCCCCGGGATGAATATTCATCAGGGCGTCATCGTCATCGTGTTCTCCGGAAAGAAGTACCTGTAGCTCAAATCTGTCCAGTTCTTGCTCGAGCCGTTCCAGCTCGGGAGCTATTTCACCTATCAGGGCGGGATCTTCTTCGGTATTACCCAGCGAAACAAGCTCGGTCAGTGATTGTACGTCGGCTGACATACTCTGAAAAGGGTCATACCTCTTCTTGAACTTCTTCAGACTCTTGACCGTCTTTTCAGCACCTATCCTGTCATCCCAGAAATCCGGGCGTGACATCTTCTTTTCTATTTCTGAAATCTTCTTCTCTAAAAACGGAAGGTCAAAGATACTCCTGAACCTTGGAAAGCCTCTCACGTATACTTTCCATGGTCTCGTTTATCTCGTTCATATTAATTTTGTCAGACATTTCTAATCCTTCCCGGACAAGCTGGTCATATGCCTCTCAGAAAATCTTCCAGGATTTTCTCCGATATCTCCTTCACCTTCTTCAGCGGCCTGTCGGTATCGATCCGGATATCGGCCCTTTTCCAGTCACCGTAGATATATCTCTGAAAAGCCACCCTTTTTCTTGCTTCCCGCTGGCTGAAACCGTTTCTCCTCATCAATCTTCTGATTCTGACCTCTTCGGGCGCCACCGTCGCTATTACGGTATCAGCCTCAAATTGGAATTTATACTTAAAAAAGAGGACAGCATCAAGAACAATATAAGGGGCGGAAACTGAAGCATCCATTATTATTCTATCGATCTCTCGGGCCACGTATGGACGCATTATTTCGTTCAGGGCTTCCATCTTATCCCTGCTGGAAAAAACAATTTCGGAAAGCTTCTCCCTTGATACCGAACCATTCGGCTCTATTGCAACTGCTCCGAATTTATCTGCTATTGAGCGCTTTACACTTTTCTTATCAAGTATACTATGAGCAACCTGGTCCGCGTTTATAAGAGCTCCCCCCCGGGATGCGAGAAATCCTGCCACGGTGCTTTTTCCCGAAGCTATCGCGCCAGTAACTACGATCACGGGAGCGGCCATCAATGAGCCTCCAGCCAGCTGGCTCCCGTTCCTATAGACACGGTAAGTGGTACATCCAGCTTTACGGCTGATTCCATCTTTGAACGGACCAGTTCCAGCATCACATCCCTTTCACTCATAGGAACCTCGAACACCAGTTCGTCGTGAACCTGAAGTATCATTCTGCTGCCGAGCTTATTGTGGTCAATCGCGCCGCTTATCTCTATCATAGCTATCTTTATCATATCGGCGGCCGTTCCCTGAATGGGGGTATTGACCGCGATTCTCTCGGAAAAACTTCTCAGGCGGGAGTCTTCGCTTTTTATATCGGGAAGGTACCTCCGTCTTCCGAACATCGTCTCGGCGAAACCCTTTTCCCTGGCCAGTTCCTTGTAACCCTCTATGAAGCCCTTTACATCAGGATATTTCTCAAAATAGCCTTCGATGAAATCGCCGGCCTCCTCGAAGCTCACCCCTATCTGCCTGGAAAGGGCTCTGGGGCCCTGCCCGTAGATCACACCGAAATTTATGGTCTTCGCTATAGCCCTTTTATCCGCGTCCACTTCGGACTCTTCAATCTGAAATATGGTCGCGGCGGTTCTGGTATGAATATCGGCTTCCTCCCTGAAAGCCTTGATCAGACCCCTGTCCTTTGAAAGATGTGCCAATATCCTCAGTTCCACTTGGGAATAATCGGCGTCCATCAGGATATTACCCTTCTCCGGAACGAAAGCCTTTCTGATCTCCCGGCCCAGCTCCGAGCGTATCGGTATGTTCTGCAGATTGGGATTGCTCGAGGACAGCCTTCCGGTAGAGGTGACCGTCTGATTGAAAGAGGTGTGGATTCTGCCTGTCTCACTGTTCACGAGCTTCGGAAGGGTCTCTATATAGGTATTGGAAAGCTTGGAAAGCTGCCTGTGCTCGATTATTAGGGCGGCAATGGGATGTTCACCGGAAAGCTCTGAAAGTACTTCCATATCGGTCGAATATCCTGTCTTGGTTTTTTTTACTACAGGCAGCTTAAGTTTTTCGAAGAGTATCTCCTGAAGCTGCTTGTTCGAATTTATATTGAACTCGCCGCCCGCCTGCTCAAAGATCTTCTTTTCGATCTTATATAATTTTTCCGAGATCCGCCTGGACATCTCCTTCAGTTGCCCCAGGTCAAGAGCCACCCCGGTCATTTCCATCTCCATGAGTACAAAGAGCAGGGGCATCTCGATATCTTCGAACAGACCCTCCAGGCTTGAGTCGTCCAGCATTCCGGAGAACATATTCTTAAGCCTCATTGTATAGTCCGAGTCCTCGCAGGCGTATTCGCCGAGGACCTTAAGGGCAACCTCTCTGATATCCTTTATCCTGTCCCTCTTATCAAAAAGATCATTATAGGCGATCATCCTGTGCTGACAGAACTCCAGTACCAGATTATCCAGAGAATGGGATCTCTTTGATGGATCCAGGCAGTAAGAAGCGATCATGGTATCGAAGGTAACACCTTTGACCTCCACGCCGCACTTTGATAGAACCATCAGGTCGTATTTGATATTATGCCCGATCTTTCCGATATCCTCGTCCGCGAGCAGACCCCCCAATACTGATTTCAGCCCCTCTAGCCTGATTCTGCTTGAACCGGGCCCCTTTTCTTCAAAGAGAGTGGCGCCCCCTCTTTCTGAGTCATCCTCCACCGGCACATAAAATGCCTCTCCCTCCTCGACGCAGAAAGAAATACCCACCAGTCCGGCTTCCAATGGGGAGAGTGAAGTCGTTTCCACATCCAGTACGAACTCCCCGCGGGACCTCAGATATTTCTCCAGGTCCTTTAAACCGGTCCTGTCGACCACACGGTAGCGGACCGCCTCTTCCTCCGGGCCGGATTCAGGTAATATCTCCTTCAACACCTGGTGCATATCCAGGTCCACCAGAATCTCGGTCAGCCTCGCGGTATTCATTTCCCCCGGTTCCATCGCATCCAGCGGGAATTCTTCAGGTACTTCCATAAGTTCTACGAGTCTTCTGGAGAAGAGAGCGTTCTTGCTGCCTTCTTCCAGCTTTTTCCCCACATGCCCGGGTGAGATATCCCCGGTGTTTTTTATTATGTTATCCAGAGAACCGTATCGCAAAAGCAGCTTTACGGCTGTTTTTTCACCTATTCCCCTGACGCCCGGAATATTGTCCGAACTGTCACCGACCAGCGCCAGATAATCCTTTATCTGTGATGGGTTCAGCCCATATTTACTTTTTATGTACTCCGGCCCTACCCGGTCGGAAAGATTTACCCCCTTTGATGGCCTTATCAGATTAATACGGTCGCTCAGAAGTTGAAACATGTCTTTGTCGCCTGAAACTATACCGACCTCCATATCACCTTTCTGCGCCCTCAGGGCTATAGTCGCTATTATGTCATCGGCCTCGTAACCGGGGCTGGTGAAAGTTGATATTCCCATCGCTTCGACCAGTTCCCTAATAACGGGTATCTGTTTGGATAATTCCTCCGGCATCTTATCCCGCTGAGCCTTGTACTGGGGATATATGCTGTGCCTCTTGGTCGGTTGGTCGCTGTCGAAAACAACCGCCAGATGACGGGGTTCGAATTTGCCTATGATCTGACGGATTACCCTGGTGAACCCGAATACAGCGCTGGTATTCTCTCCCCGGGAATTGGTAAGGGGATTCTTTATGAAAGCGTAATAAGACCTGTAGGCTATTGCGTGTCCATCGACCAGTATAATATCCATGGCTCAATCCCCCGCGTATAGGGAATGATCAAGAATAAACTGTTCTACTTTACTCGGGACCAGATATCGAATCGACCTTCCCTCCCGGACGAACCTCCTTATTTCGGTAGACGAAATAGAGTTTCTGCCGCTGCTCAGCACTATTAGGGCCGCGTCGCCGAGATTACCATCATATACCCGTTCTTGATCTCTTTGCAGAGCTATTACGGTGCAGTTCTCAAATATTATTCCGGGGTTTTTCCAGTCTTTCATCTCCACCAGAGAGTCCGTCCCCACTATAAGGTGCAGATGTTCCCTGTCGTAACCCTTATCCCTGAAATAGAGGACCGATTCATAAGTGTAAGAAGTCTCCTCCCTCATCTCAAAGTCGGAAAGCTCAAAATGATCATTATCATCTATGGCTAATTCCACCATTTTCCTTCTTGAATCCAATCCGGTCAAACCCTCCTGAGGCTTATGGGGAGGTATAGCGGTCGGGATGAAATAGACCTTATCAAGCCCGGCGAAGTCCCGGGCTCTTTCCGCTAGGATAAGGTGTCCGTTGTGTACGGGATTAAAAGATCCTCCGAACAGACCTATTTTTCCGCCGTTAATCATCCTTGACATTTCCGGCCATATTCGCCAGGCGCCGTTGAGCCGCCCGCTTCTCCTCGACTTCGAAATCCGAAGATCCCACTTTTCTGTAATAATCAGCCGCTTTCTCTTTTTCGCCCTTCATCTCAAAGATCCTTCCCAGGTAGAAACGGCTTTTTTCAGCCCATCTCGTTCCGGGATACTCATCGATGGTGTTCTCGAAATAGACCCGGGCCGCGTTGTAATGCTCAAGCGAGAAATATAGCCTTGCGCTCCTGAACTTTTTCAGGGCAAGCTTTTCATTTATCTCTTTCAGCAAGGCCGCCGCCTCTTCTCGTCTGGGGCTGTCGGGGAAGAGCCGCAAAAAACGAGTTAATCTGCTTCTGGCTTCGAAGGTCTTCGTCTGGTCCCTTTCCACCCTTCTCGATTGAAGGAAATAGCAGAGGGCTTCCAGGTAAAAGGCGTCGTCCACGTACTCACTGTAACCGTAATCGCTTATAAGAATTCTGTATTCGACAGCGGCCAGTGGATAATCCTCCTTCAACCGGTAGCATTCAGCCAGCCTGAATTGCGCGAAGTCACACCTTTCATCGCCCGCGAAAACCGCCAGGTAATCCTTATATTCGACGATCGCTTCATCATAATCTTCATTTTCGAACAGCTCATCGGCGATCTCCAGTTTCCTGGTAGGCTGGTTTACCACTTTCGCGCTGTACGGCCCTCCGCATGAAACCGCCCAGAGACCGGGTAAAGAGGCCGCCAAAAAGATGGTTACTGTCTTAATATTCAAGTTCTTCAATTCGTTCCTTTGCTTTCTCGGCGAATCTTCCACTGGAACCAAGGTTGAGTTTAAGGACCATCCTGTAACATTCCAGTGCTTTGCCGGCCAATCCTTCTTCCGAGTATATCTCACCAAGCATGAAATAAGCCTGCACCCTTATAAGAGTACTGCTTCTCGAATTTACCAGCTGCTCCAGGACTGTCCTGGCTTCAGCCAACCCGCCTCCCTCGATCATATCTTCAGCTTCCTCTATCGAAAGGTTCTCGTAATTCCACCTTGCGGTGGAAACGAATCGGCTGAGAGGGTATTTGGCTATCAGCGCCTTATAGATTTCTATAGCTTTGAGAGGTTCTCCGCACCTCTGATAGGCGGCGGCCAGGTTCAGGGTCGCTTCAGCCGCTCCAGCCGAATCGGAATAGGCGCTGAGATAATCCTGAAGATATTTTACCGCTCCCCGGCAGTCGTTTCCCTCCAGGAGGGCCTTTCCGACTTCAAGATCCAACTCTCCGAAAGAAAGTTCCGGGTCGTATCCAGCCGCCTGGATCATATATCTTTTTCCCTTGCCCTCCGAGCCCCTCTCCATGTAATAAAGGGCTTTTTCCCTTAGGACTTCCGCTATCTTTGAAGCCCGGGAGGAGTCAGCGCTGCAGATCTCAGCGAAATAATCCGCTGCTTCACCCTCGATTCCCAATTCCATCATTGAATTAGCGGCTATAAAGAGAAGCCTCGGGTCCCGGTTGCCTCCCTCGTGAAGGTGATGTCTCACCAGAAAGATCGCCTCCCTGTAGTTTCCCTTCTCATATTCTTTTTCCACTCTTTCCAGAACCGATCCATTCCCGCAGGAATATACCGCGGCCAGAGTCAATAAGATCATTATTATCCTGGATTCAGGAATAAGAATTCGGCACATACGCGCACTACTCACCGGATTGATTCGAGAAAAAGAGGTAAACCAGCCCGCTTACTATACCAGTGACTATCACCGGTTGGACAAGCTTACCCCAGGAGAATTCATTTCTTTCCGGCCGGGTAAATGCGTATTCAGCGTCTTCTACCTTTTCGAGAGCTGAATACGGAATCACATCGCTGTATCTTTTCTCGGTCTCCCCTATCCATATAATATCGCCGGAAGCCGAATCCATAAGTTGGGTAAAGAGATGTATCTCGGCGTACCTTTCGACTTCTTTCGCCCCTATGAGCCAGCTGCGGCCAATATCAGGGTATGATAACGACATCCTCACTATCTGGTAATCCAGCTCATAATCTGGCTCTTCCTGGTCGGGATTCTTATCAGTAACTTGGAATCCCCTGGAGGCCAGAGTCTGCAAGAGGGTATTTTCAAATACGAAATCTATCTCGCCGATCGACCTGCTTTTTACCAGACGTATCCTGCTGCTTTTTTCTATTTTGGGCATGTTCGCCAGCATCTCTTCTATAGCCCGGTTTGATACTTGCTTTAAGATATCAAAATTGGTGTCTACCTTTTCTCCAGTCTTCTGGGGAGAACTTGAAACGGAAAATGAAGCGAAAAGAAAAACTATTACTAACGTAGATATTATTCTGGTTAACCTGATCCGCTCTCTCAATGACCTCACCGGCGACCTCCCTTATAAAATCACTATAATAAGCTTGATATTAAGATACCTAACATCCTTTATAATCGGTATCTACATCAAAATGTCAATAAAATTCTATAATACCCTTCCAAAAATATCGTATCCCTGTACACTTTCCAGCCGCACATTCACAAATTTTCCCGGCTCTTTATCTTCTCCTGTTAGAAAAACCACCCCGTCGATTTCGAAGGCCTGACCGTAAAACCTGCCTGCTCCCCACACATCGTCCCGCGGCCCTTCGCCCGGCTGAAAGACTTCGTCGACCAGCACTGTCTCCCGCGTACCTGTCTTTTGTACAAAATGATCGGTAAAAATATCCATCTGAATCTCTTCTATAAGTTCTTTCCTCTCATTTTTAGTCCCTTCGTCGACCATCCCGGGGAACCGGTATGCTTTGGTTCCTCTTTCAGGCGAGTACTCGAACACACCGGCATGGTCGATCTCATACTTTTCCAGGAAATCGACCAGCTCGGCAAAATCCCTTTCAGTCTCCCCGGGAAATCCGACCATAACAGTGGTCCTCAGGACAAGGTCGTCAAAACCGCTCTTCAGCCTGTCAAGGAGACGTTCCAGATAATTCCGGCCGTATCCCCTGCCCATCGCCTTCAGGACTCCGCTGGAAGCGTGTTGAATCGGTATATCGAGATATCTCAGGATCTTCCTCTCCCTCAGAAGGAATTCAAGGCCGTCGATATCTATGCTGGCCGGATGAAGGTACATCAGGCGAACCCAGGGCGGGCGCACCACTTCATCGATTCGGCTCAGCAATCCAAATAGATCCTCCGTTGAATCGGTATCCAATCCCCAGGAACCCGTGTCCTGAGCTATGACAATGAGTTCCTTGACTCCCCTTTCCTTCAGGCGGGCGCTTTCCTTCAGTATCTCCTCACTTTTTCTGCTGACCAGTTCACCCCTGATCGATGGTATCATACAGTAAGCGCATCTGTTGCGGCATCCTTCCGCGATCTTCAGATACCCTATATGATCAGGAGTGAACAGCCTTCTCTGCAGAGCTTCGCCGCAATCGTCCGAAGGGGGTTTGATTTCAGAGAAAAGCCCCTTTTCCCGCAATAAGGCTGGAAGCTCCCCCATTCTGGGAACGGGGACAAAGAGGTCCACTTCGGGCAACAGGCCCTCGAGCTTCCGGCCTTCTCTGGAGACCAGGCATCCCAGAACCGCCAGGACCTGCCCGTCTTTCATCTTTGAAGCCGCAGAAAGTATAACGTCGACCGATTCTTCCATGGCTGCCCTTATGAAAGAACAGGTGGTGATTACCACCAGGCCGGAAGATTCCAGGTCGGCAGAGGGGACAAACCCCCATCTTTCCAGTTTCGCGGCGACACCTTCTGCGTCCACCAGATTCTTCGGACAGCCTAGATTAATAAAGTAAAATGATGGATTCATCCTCGATCTACTGGCTTCTTTCATATTCCTCGCGGGTTACCAGGACCTGCCTGGCCTTGCTTCCCTCGAACGGCCCCACCACTCCGGCTTGCTCCAGCATATCTATGAGCCTGGCGGCTCTGGCGTATCCGACCCTGAGCCTCCGCTGAATCAGGGAGATAGATCCCTGCTGGTGTATTATGACTAGTTCCTTCGCCTGTTCGAACAGTTCGTCATCCTGATCCACTTCGCCTACATCCGATTTTCCTTTTACCTCGGATAGATCGATCTTCTCATGCTGGCTTTCAAAGGCCCTCCAGTATTCGGCTACATTGAGGGCGTCCTTTTCGGAAATAAAAGATCCCTGGATCCTCACCGGTGAAGGAAGGTCTTTTGGCAGATAAAGCATGTCGCCGTTCCCCAGAAGTTTCTCCGCCCCATTGACGTCCAGTATGGTCCTGGAATCTGTTTTGGAAGTCACCTGGAAGGCTATTCTGGATGGAAAGTTCGCCTTGATGAGTCCGGTGACCACGTCCACCGAAGGCCTCTGAGTTGCGAAGACAAGATGAATTCCCACCGCCCTGGCCATCTGGGAAAGCCTTGTTATGGAAGGATAGATCTCGTTGCCGGTAGATACCATTATATCGGCCAGTTCGTCTATTATCGCTATGTAGAAAGGCAGCTTGCCCAATCTCTCACCGCTCTTTTCCGATACCGGCTTCTCCTTTTCCACGAACCGGTTGAAGTTCGCGATGTTCTTCACTCCGAATCTTGCCAGGACCCTGTACCTTCGGTCCATCTCTATGGTCAACCAGTTCATCACCTTCAAAACGTTACGGGTTTCGGTTATCACAGGGTGAAGCAGGTGGGGTATCCCCTTGTAAGTTATCAGTTCCAGCCTCTTTGGATCGATAAGTATGAACCGGCAGGTTGCCGGAGTATGATTGAACAGAAGGCTGGTGATGATAGAATTTATGCAAACACTTTTCCCGCTTCCGGTGGCTCCGGCGATCAGAAGGTGGGGCATGTCGGAGATATCCGCGAAATACGGCTCTCCGGAGACTGTCTTCCCCAGTGCCACCACCAATCCCTCATTGTCTCCCGGATAGTGTTCCAGCATCTCTTTTATGTATACGTTCTGAGGCTGCGGGTTTGGAATTTCTATTCCCACCGCTCCCTTTCCTGGTATCGGCGCCTCTATTCTTATCGCCTTTGCGGCAAGAGCCAGCGAAAGATCATCCGCCCTGTTCGCAATCTGGCTCACCCTTACTCCCGAAGCGGGAACGTACTCGAAGGTGGTTACCACCGGTCCGGGTCTTACCTGCTTTACCTCCCCCCTCAGGCCGAAATCGGCCAGTTTCGATTCGATTATATCTGAGCGGACCAGAAGGTCCTCCCTGCTTACCGAGCTTGCCGAATCGTCGTAATCCTCCAGAATATCCAGGCTGGGCAGAGGAGCGTGATCGGCGGCGGTCATTCCGGTGGCCGGTTCACCAATAGATCTCTGGGGTTCCTTCTTTCGTTTGGGCCTGGCCGCCGGCTTTAAGACTTCTATCCTCGGTTCTTCTCTCTTATCATCCACAACCTCCTCCGCTTCTTTCCTGCTCGCCATCTTCATATTATTGCCCGCCGTTTTCTTCTTTCCCTTTCCATCTGCCTTTCTCTTCTCCTCTTTCCCTCCCCTGGAAAGATTCGTGACCAGTGAACGCAGCGAACCGAAAAACACAAAAACAACGCTTAGAAGAAAAGCCGCGGATAGAATCAGAACAGATCCTATGTTGCCGGCTATCAGATGCAGGAAATCCACTGTCCAGTAGGCCACCAGCCCTCCCGCCGCGTAAACACCCAGCGAAAAAGCGAGAGCCGAAGCGAAGAAGAGAAGGACGAGAACCTTGGCGATCCTGGTAAAATAATCGCCGATCCTCATGCTTCTAATGCAGAGGATACCCCAAAGGAGTAGGAAGATCGGAGCTACCCATGAAAAAACAGGTCCGAACAGCTTGTGAAACACCCCTCCCACATAAACACCGGCCGGCCCGCAAAGATTCTTATCCGCCTCCAGGAACAACCCCCACTCTCCGCTGTCGTAAGAGGCCAGTGAAAAGAAGACGAATAGAGAGGATATTACAAGTAATATCCCTTTAGATATGCTTTTTTTACCCTTCATTCAATTATAACCGGAAAATCTGGTTCGGCCGAATAACACAGCCGGCCCTCTGCGACTAAGGTCGATTCTTTACCCTTTTAGCAACGATCTCTCTAAAGGTAAAGAGATTTCTTGAAAGTTCGCCACTGTACAGCGCGGAAATCACGGCAAAGCCGTCCGCTCCCGCTTCCAGAACACTTTCCACATTCTCCGGTTTTATACCGCCTATCGCGATCAGAGGAAGATCTACCCTCTTCCTGACCTCTTTTATGAAATCTGTACCGACCACATCCACGTTTTCCTTGGTCGGTGACGCGAAAACCGATCCGACTGAAACATAATCGACCAATTCGAGTCCGGCCTGAGACAATTCTTCCATCGAATGTATCGTCACACCTATTATAGCTCCTTCTCCCAGCACCTCTCTGGCCTGGCAAGGTTCCGGATCGTCCTTTCCCAGGTGTACTCCTTCGGCTCCACTCTCAGCGGCCAGGGAGGGATCGTCATTCACGATGACCGGAACGCCTGAATCTGATGACGACTTGCGTATGACCATTATATCGTCGAGCATGCCCTCTCTTGGTATTCCCTTCGCCCTGTACTGGATCATTCCCGCCCCACCACGGACCAGCTCCCCGCTAACCTCTTCCAGACACTCAGCTGAAACCACGGATCTGTCAAGGACAGCGTAAAGAAAAGGGCTTTCGGGAAAATCGATCATTGTATGTCCACCATAAGTCCTTGATATTGAAACCGATGGGGACCGGCATCATAGAAATATACTGATAAATCGCCGGCGCGATTCAGCGTACTATTCTTCCCTGTTTTAGAAATGGGACGCAGCGGCTGGTTCCCCGCAGGGCGCAATAGATTATGTCATTTTCGTATCCCTGATCGATAAGATCCCGTCCCCTCTGACATGTTCTTAGGAAATTCTCAGTGTCCTCCGAATAACTTTCAGCCAGTAAAAGTGATATCATGGCTGAATCGGGAAGATCCCCCATCACGATCTTCTCTTTCAGATTCTCCAGAAGAATACCTCCGCAGAAAAGATCTTCCATCGATATCATATCTTCGGCCCCACTGCATACTATGGTGAGTTCGCCGTCGTCCATAACCGATTCGGATACCGCGTCTACGTTGTTTATTGAGCATATCAGGACCTTATTCGCCTTCGATACGTAATTTATGGCTCTGGTTCCGTTGGAGGTGGTCAGGACTATGGTCCTTTCAGATACAATATCCCGGGAAAATTCCAATGGGGAATTAAAAAGATCGAATCCCTCGACTGGGTTGCCCCTTTTTTCTCCAGCCAGAAGTTTCCTGTCTTCGCCGGAAGGTTCGGCCAGGCTGGCTGCTTTCTCAACGTCATCTACCGGTATAATGCTTTCGGCGCCATTCTCCAGCGCAGCTATTATGGTGCTGGTCGAACGCAGAACATCTATAACCACAACCGTGGATCCCTGTCCTATATGGTTCTTACTCTCGGCGGCCGTCGCGAAATAGTGGATTTTCATCTGGAGCTCCTTCTCATCAGCGGCGCGCTATTTTATCCTCTCCAGGAAAGATGTGTCAAACACTCCCTCAACGAATTCCCTTGTGGCCATGATCCTCTTGATAAAGGGTATGGTGGTGGGAACTCCTTCGATTATACACTCATCAAGAGCCCGGCGCATCCTCCTTATCGCCTCTTCCCTGGTCTTTCCCCAGACTATGACTTTGGCCAGAAGCGAATCGTAATTAGCCGGAACCGCGGACCCTGAGTAAAGGTGCGAATCGACCCTTACTCCCGGCCCGCCCGGCGCGTGAAAGAATTTTATCTTTCCGGGCACAGGCATAAAATTCTTGTCTGGATCCTCCGCGTTCAGTCTGCATTCTATCGCCCAGCCGTCTATCTTGAAATCACTTTCAGAGATTTGCATCTCCCTCCTCGAGGCAAGTCTGATCTGTTCCTGTATAAGATCGACCTTGCACACCATCTCGGTAACAGGATGCTCGACCTGAACCCTGGTGTTCATCTCCAGGAAATAGGCTCTTTCGCCGCTGGAATCGACCAGGAACTCTACGGTTCCCAGGGATCCGTAACGGATATATTCAGCTCCCTTTACCGCCAGAGCCCGCAGGTGTCGGCGCATATCGGGGGATATTCCGGGTGAAGGAGATTCTTCTATCAGCTTCTGATGCCTTCTCTGAATGCTGCACTCTCTCTCTCCGAAATCAATGACTAGCCCTTTGCCGTCTCCCAGAATCTGAACTTCGATGTGGCGGGGTGACTCAAGATATTTTTCAATGTACAGCCCGCCATACCCGAAGGCCACCTCCGCTTCCTTACCGGCCGCATGAAAACAGTCATCCAGCTCCTGAGGATCCTTAACTATCCTTATACCTCTCCCGCCGCCGCCGGCGACCGCTTTCACCATCACCGGGTACCCTATCTTTTCGCATAATCCCATAGCCTCTCTTTCATCTGAGACTGCTCCTGCGCTTCCCGGAATAACAGGCAGACCTGCCTCTCTCATGATCCCCCTGGCTAATGCTTTGTCGCCCATCGTCTTCATCAACTCCGGTGAGGGTCCTATCCAGTCAATTCCGCACGACAGGCATATCTGCGCAAAATCCGGGTTCTCCGATAGAAACCCGTAAGCGGGATGTATAGCGTCGGAATTGGTTATTTCCGCCGCTGAGATTATGCTAGGGATATTCAGGTAACTTTCCCGGGGAGGAGACGGCCCTATACTTACGTCTTCATCCGCCATCTTGACATGGAGAGAATCCCTGTCCGCTGAAGAATGGACAGCGACTGTCTTTATTTCAAGTTCCTTGCAGGCGCGAATAATCCTCAGGGCTATCTCTCCGCGCGCCGCGACAAGTATCTTTTTATACATCTACTCAAAGCTCTCCGGGAGAACTTTGGGCCGACTCCGCTTCTTCAAAACCATCCCATGTCTTGTCACTCGCCGACTGTACGCCCCTCAGCCTGAGTTCGAATTCATGGGGATTTGAACTGTGCTTAAGAGCCTGCTCCTTGCTTATCACTCCACCGGTAAGCAGTTTCATGAGAGACTGGTCGAAAGACTGCATACCGTGAGTTGTAACTCCCTCTTTTATAGCCTGCTGAATTAAGGTTGACTTCTCTGGGTCTATAATATACTCCCTGATTGTGGAAGTTACAACCATTACTTCAACTGCGGGAGCCCTTCCCTTACCCTCCTTGACAGGGATCAGCCTTTGGGATATAACCGCCTGAAGGGTTGCGGCGAGAAGATATCTTATCTCCTGGTGCTGATGAGGAGGGAAGAATGAAATCACCCTGTTGATGGTCTGAGTCGCATCGACCGTGTGGAGGGTTGATAGAACCAGGTGGCCGGTATCTGCCGCCTTTAGAGCTATATCCATAGTTATTGCGTCCCTAATCTCCCCTACCAGTATAATATCCGGGTCTTGTCTAAGAATATGCTTTAAGGCTTCATGGTATGATTTTGTATCGCTTCCAATCTCTCTCTGGTTAATTATGCTTTTTTTATCCTGATGAAGGAACTCGATCGGGTCTTCAATTGTGATTAGATTCTTCTTCGATGTCTCGTTGATCTCCTTTACCATTGCCGCCAGGGTTGTCGATTTACCGCTCCCGACCGTTCCTGTTACGAATATCAGGCCTCTCTGCCTCTTAGACAGGCTTTTTATCGTATCTGGAAGGAGAAGCTCTTCCACACTCATTATCTTAACCGGAACATGCCTGAATACCATGGCTATAGAACCCCTCTGTACATAGAAATTGGCCCTGAACCTCGCCAGACCCGAAACTCCGAAAGCAAAATCGACTTCCTTGGTCCTCATGAACTTCTCCTTCTGCTTTGGAGTCAGGATCTGTTCGGCGACAGATTCCATGTCCTCCGGCGTAGGTTTATCGAAGTCCAGTCTGGTAAGATCCCCGTCGACTCTAACCACCGGCGCTAAACCGGCTTTCAGGTGAAGGTCTGAGGCTTTACTGGCTATCATGGCTTCCAGAATACTTTTGATTTTCATTTTTTTTATAACCTTTCGGACATCATCATATTTCAAGAAGGATTTATACCGCGCTGGTCCGGTTCCTGGTGTCCACCTGATAAATACATGCGCATAAAAACGCTATTATTCACTGCACCTTGCTATTTTTGCAAATATCAAGCCGGAACCGCGCTTGAGGATGAAAAAACAGGAGAGTTATCGGACAATCTAGGTGGATTCCACCAGAAAGAGAGGTTGCCCGTATTCCACGGGCTGCGCGTCATCGACGAGGATCTTTCTTATCACTCCATCCACCTCGGACTCGATCTCGTTCATAAGTTTCATCGCCTCTATCAGGCATATGATATCGCCTTTCCTTATACTGTTACCTTCAGAAACGAAAGGATCTTTTTCAGGCGCCGGCGACCTGTAAAAGGTTCCTACCATGGGTGATAGTATCTGACTCAGATCTTCTTTTTCCCCACCCTTAATCTCTTCAGTGGATTCGCTCGGACCAGACCCTTCTTTCACCGGGGCGGCGATTTCTTGGGCGCTGACCCTATTCGCATAGCCGGCTTTCTGCTCTTCAGATCCGGAAGTTTTCCTTTTTCTGACAATCCTTATTCTGGAGAACAGGTTTCCGACCTCCATTTCGTCGAGTCCTTCCCTGTTCATTATAGATATGATATTGAGTATTTTTTTCTTGTTCATTTTTATACCCGTTCCATGTATTTACCCGTCCTGGTATCTATCTTCAAGGTGTCTCCCTCCTCAATAAATAGGGGAACCGATACCACTGTGCCGGTTTCAAGGGTCGCGTTCTTTGAACCACCCTGGGCCGTATCACCCCTGACGCCGGGCTCCGTCTCGGCTACTCGCAGTTCGACGAAAATCGGCAACTCAACTGCTATCGGGTCATCCCCGTCGAAGAGTATATCCACTTCCATATTTTCCTTCATGTAAGCTATCTCGTCTTTCAGAAGTGAATCGGGAAGAGTAATCTGATTGTAGGTCTCCAGATCCATCATGTGATACAGTTCGTTCTTCTCGTAAAGAAACTGGAACTTTCTTCTTTCCACCCTTACTTCCTCAACCTTTTCTCCGGATCTGAAAGTCTTGTCGATAACGGCTCCATCCGGAATTTCTCTTAACTTTGTCCTGACAAAGGCCCCGCCTTTACCGGGCTTTACGTGCTGAAATTCGACTATCGAGTACAACTTCCCCTCGAGCCTCATCACCAAACCGTTCCTGAAATCGCTGGTATCCGCCAATCTGTTCAACCTTTCTCTATCACTCTTCGTCTTTGTCCTTACTTTCCTTCATCTTCCTTATCCAGCCCATGAAATCCTGCATATCCTGATCCGCTGCCCCATCTTCATCCTCATCCTTTTCCATATCCCCCTTCAAATCCTCAAACTCTTCTGCCGCCTCTTCAGGGAGTGTTTTACCCCTGCCACTTTCACTTGTTTCTTTTTCCTCATCTTCTATGGACACCCCTTCAGAGAAATCCCCTTCACCGGAAGCTCCAGCGCCCCCGCCCCCCGCTCCAGCCGTACTTTCCGGCATCTCATCAGTTACGTCATCAAGGGATATTGTCATAACATCGTCGCTAAAGGCTTCACTCTTTTCACTTTCCATAGAACCAGTCATTGATTCGAGCTTACTGAGCATATTGCGGGCTTCCTCATTACCGGGCTCTTCCTCCAGTATGCTCTCGTAGATATTCTTCGCTTTGGCATAGTAACCCTGAGCGGCGTAAATACCGGCCAATGTCATTGTCGCGGGCTCGGAGGAAGTTTCGGTTTCTGCTATATTTCCCTGGTCTTCCAGGTCGATAGACCTCGGAGTGAAATCCTCGGATATTTCCGCGTTCAGCTTCTTGATTTCCTGATTGCTCGGGTCGATTGCCAGAAGCTTCTGGTAATAGTCTGATGCTCGTTCTCTGTCGTCCTCAGCCAGATAGATGTCACCAAGGAACTTCAGGGCTACCATGTTTTCCGAATCAAGCTCCGTGGCTTTCTCAAATTCCGTTTTCGCTCTCTCGCTGGCTCCCTTGTCATAGAAACATTTGCCCATAATTATGCGCGCGCTGATATAATCGGGATGCCTGCTGAGCCCCTCCTCACATATCTCTATCGCTTTGTCCAGATTTCCGTTTTTTCTATAGGCGTCTGCCAGCGGCGCGAAGAGTCTCGAATCCGGAGCCTCATCGAAACGCTTTATCAGAACTTTTAGTTCTTCGTTGAGTTCACCCTCCATATCACCATATCCCTCTGTTCAATAAGCGAAAAATCTACCAGAGAACATAATAGAAGTCAAGCGCCGGATAAAATATTATCTGATCGGATTCCGATCAAAACTTTTATTGCTCTATTGTTATAAAAAAAATATCCGATTCATTCCTTCTACCGAAACCTTTATCAGAGGATTCTGAAAGTCTCGGCGATGGTGTGAAGCTCCCTTATGAATTTATGTTTGTCGAATCCCGGAGCGTATACCAGCATATCTACTATCCATAAACGGGACCTGGCCTTATCGTGAATAAAAAAGCACAGGAAAGGCCCGCCGTAAATATCGTCCTTTTTCTCCCAGTATCCCTCCATCCTGATAGCGTCATAAGGCCCCAGCTCATCCCTGCTGAATTTAACCAGGTCCCGTCTCATCACATCCTTGAAATACATCTTCCAGGCCATCTCGGCCCTGGTGTTGTAAAGTTTAGTCGAATCGGCGAGGCCTACCCTGCTTCGATCCCACTTTGCCCAGGACACGGTTAGGCCCCTGTGTGGCTGAAGCCTGACTATCTCAACGCCCGGCACATCTTTCCTCTCCTGGTTTATTTTGTAAAGAAACGACATCCCGATCTCAAAACCGTACCTTACCCTCAGTTTATTCTTTACCTCTTCTTTTTCCTCCCTGAGAAGATACTCTCTCAGCCTTTCCCTGTTCTCTTCTTCGATAATATCTCTGATTATTGCTCCGTTATCTTGAGCGATCTTGCCCAGGCGTTTATGAGTCGGGGCGGTAACCACCACTGTAAGCTGTCCCTTGACCGGGTAGTTCTTCCTCTTGAAAATAAACTCCTTACCCTCGAGCACCCTTCGGACGGCTTTTGTTCCTATAAAGCTTTCGATAATATCCCCCACTTCACCCCTTCTCACCACACCGTATACCAGCATGTTTTTAGTAGGCGGCTCGTCTTTGAGTTCGGCCGCGCTTATCATACGCAACTTGAACTGTATCTCGTTCTTCGTGTAATAATTGATTTCGTGCTGCAACTGCTTGATTATTATGTTATTTACCCCGCCCACCCTGCCGGATTCGGTGACCAATACGACATTGCTGTATGAACCCGCCGGGGGATAAGACGAACCGGGCTGGCAAGATGAGATCAGAAATGTGACCAGAAGGAAAAAAGGGGAAAGTCGTATTGATCGCCTCAGGGAAAAAACGGAGAGTGGTCTTGATCGCCTCATTGTTACCTCCTGATACAAGAATAGAGGTAACAACTCCTTGTTGCAAGGCAAATTCTATCGCTTTGAATATTCGCTTAGAAGCCTCCTCAGCACGGCGTTCTGCCTCTTCAATCTCAGCACCCTATCTCTGAGAAGCTGGTTTTCCTTTCTCAGATAATCGATACGGTGCACCTGGGTGATTTTTCGCGGTAAACTGCCATTATTGTATTCTTCGAGACTGTAGCCGTAAAGGTCGTCCGAAACCATTCTTAGACCAGCGAGACCAGCGGGATATCCGGTATTTGCAAACTCCATCAGCTCTCCATCACCACCGGCAACAGATACCAGATGCTGCGAGGGGGCTGATTCAGCCGGATCGCTCTGACCATCCAAAACCGTAGGTCCGCCGTCAAGTAAATACCAGGCCCCGGTGAACACTATTATGACCATTGCCGCGGCGGCGGTGGCGAATTTTAGCCCCCACCTCTGTGATTCCCGCACCCCGTATTTACTTCGGAATATCTTGGTCTTCTCCTTAGCGATCTTTCTCTTCAGATTCCACTCGAAGTTATCGGATACTTCGGGCTCGGGCAGGTCGGAGACCAACTCCAGGCACCGGTCCATCTCAGTGCTGAACTCCAAACAAGATTCACAACCGGAAAGATGCTCTTGAAGAAGCATCTTGTCCCGCTCATTCAACTGGCCGTCCCTATCCTTGAAATATAACTTTCTAGCTTTTGAACATCTCATTTTGGGGTCTCCTTGAATCTGCTGTCACTACTCAAATAAGGTGCTATCGCGTTCTTGAAATATTTTCTTCCTCGGTTTATCCTGGACCTAACTGTTCCCAGCTTAACATCCATAGCCGCCGAGATCTCTTCATAACTCAGGTGTTCTATCTCTCTCATCACGAAAGCCGGTCTGTATTTGGGAGGGATCTTCTCGATCGCCTCCTGAATCAGTTCCTGAAGTTTTTCCCGGTCGGCCAGACGTTCGGCATCCTGGGATCTATCCTCGATATCCATCCACCGGCCTTCATCACCAAAACTTTCATTCCACAAGCTCCACATCTTCGGCCTTCTCTTGATACTTCTCATTCTGTTTCTTACCAGGTTGGTAGCGATCGTATAGAGCCATGTTGAGAATTTGGCGATCGTCCTGTATTTGTCAGCGTTAATATAGGCTCTGACAAAAGCTTCCTGAGCTATTTCTTCTGACTCGTCCTGGTCTCCCAGTAACCTGTAAAGGTAGGCGTTCAACCTGTTCTTATACCGGTTGACCAGTATATCAAATGCTTCATTATTCCCTTCCTGGACGGATAATATCAGATCCTCGTCGCTGCCGGATTCCAATTTCATCCTTCGGGGAAGCGTCTTCTCATTGGCCGCCAACATAACTCCTTTATAATATCACAGAAAAGCTCTGATATCTTTAAATCAGCAGTCAACCTGAATCCTGAATAGGACTAAAACTAATACTAAAGGTCATAATTCGCACTCTTCCAAGGCAGTATAAAATATCCGCATCCTTATTTATGGTCATTTCTATTTAATGGTACCACTTAAAACACTTTTTGTTCCCATAAAGATTCATATATTTTTTGGTAAAAATATTTGGGCGTAAAATATTCTATTTCAGCTCAGCATCCGAAGAACCTATCGCGAATGGCTCATTATCTGTGACTTTGTCTATTTGCAGAACGATTCTAACAGAACCATCCCTCTTGGATATAACTATTTCTTGCGGATAATCACCTTCTGCGACTTGTCCACCATAATCATAGACCACTGTGAAGCACCACAGATCACCTGATTCGCAGATATCAAATCTGACCGGGCCAAGGCTTTCCTCCCCCAATATTGTCAATTTTCTATCCAGGTATGCCCCTTGTATTTCCCATCTTCCACCGCCTCTCGCAACATTCTGAATATCCAGCTTCGAATAACGCGGGTGCCGAAGCATAAGGGCCAGCATTATGTCGGATGACGCGATATCGGCTCCTGTGGCATCTCTTATAAGTCTTTTTGAAACCTCTCCGTCGTAGAATTTTCCGCGTTTCTCGTCCAAAACAGCGATCTGGCCTTTCGAAATGAAGATCGAACCTTCCTCTTTCACTGCACCGAAAACACTGGAATGATCGAAGGCTATCTCAACCAATTCTCCATCGTATTTCAGTCTGAAGATTCCCCTGAACCTGTATCTTGAGAATTCAATCTTAGCTTTCCCTGCTATTGTAACAGGTTTCTTAAAAGCTTGAGGAGGAAAGAGCTTCATATACTGGGATTCGCCGGATAATTCGATTTTCCCCATTCGACTGGAAGAACAGGATTGCAATAGGATCATCACGGAGACCAGGAAAAGCGCCTTACCTGTCCGTAAAAGTCTTGTCTGGTTCGCGTTCACTGATTTCACGAAGTTTCTCCATTAATTCAGCGCTTCCGGGATTGAGCTCTATAGATATCCTGTAGGCCTCTTCCGCAGCTCCGATATCTCCCATTTTCAGATGGGTATCCCCGATATGCTCCCAGATAGTGGGATCATCCCCTACTATGTTACTCGCATCCGCTAAAATCTCCAGAGCCTTCCGGTACTCCCCCTTTTTATATTTGATCCATCCCAGGCTGTCCAGATAATAACCGTTGCCAGGATCGGCCTTGAGCGCTTTTGACAGAAGGTCCTCCGCGAAATCAAGCCTCTCACCACTGAGAGCCAGAAGATATCCGTAATAGTTATTTACCGTCGGATCGTCAGCATCATTCTGATATAGTCTCTCTATTCTGGTGAGAGCCTCTTCTATCCGGCCCATCTCTTCATAAGTCCTGGCAAGCTCAAGGACTATCCTCCGGTCCTGCGGACGCAGCTTCTCAGCGGTGACAAGAAAATCCAGTGCCCGCTCCATATCTTGGGCTTCGTTTAGAACAACTCCCACCAGATAGTTCTGGCCCGCGGAATCTTTATCAACAAGCTCTAAGGCTTTCTCAAGGTATCTCGCGCTATCGGCCTCGGATATATCAGCCTGCTGGCCCTGACTGGATGGTTTCCCGGCCAGATCGTGGGAAAGCAGGAGCAAGCCGGAATAATTGGTGAACTTATCAGGCTCTTTTTCAATCAGCATCTGCAGGTTTTCCAGGGCGTTTTTATTATTTCCCAGGTCCATCTCGATATCGGCGATTATTCTTAAAAGAGCCGGGCTTGGTCCGGAGCTATCAAGTATTCTCTTATATACCTTCAGAGCATCTGCCGGCATGTCGGACTCGTAGTAGAACCTTCCCAGATAAGCCAGAAGCTCCTGGTCTATCCTATCCTTCTGAAAAAGAGGTTCCAGAACAGATATACCCAATTCGAAATCACTATCTTCGATAAGCATTTCGAAGAGCCTCTTTCTTACTTCCTTGCTATCAGGATCAGACCTGAACGCCGAAGAAAGAACCTCCTTAGCTTTTTCCCTCTTCCCTTCCTGAATATAGATAGATGATAGAACTATTGCCAAGTCCCCAAAAGCGGGATCACTTTTCAGGACCGCTTCAAACCTTTCCTTGGCCTCTTCCACTTTTCCGTTATTAGCATAGATCAGTCCAAGTCTGTAATTTACGAAGACGTCGGTTGAATCTATCCTCTCAACTCTTTCCAGGGCCTTTGCCGCGCTGGAGGTATCATTCAATTCGTAATAAATTCTCGACAGGAACTTAAGGACCTTCATTTTCCTTTGTTCATCCAGATCATCGACCACACTCTCAAAGTTTTCAGCTGACTTCTCAAGCTCTCCTATTCTGTAATTAGCCTCTCCCAGATATATCGATGCATCCGTTTTATAATTACCCTTTTCAATGAGTTGAGTGGCCAGCTTTTTGGCTTTATCAAACTTGCCCAGGGTTATAGATACCCTCAGCAAAGCAAGTTTGACTAGATCACAGTCGGCACATTTGTCCAATGCCGCCTTGTAATACGTATAGGCATAGGTCTGCTCATTCCAGTCCTCCATCATCCCGCCCTTCATGAAATAATTCATGGCCTCCCTCTGGGCTCTGGACTGAGCCATAATTGAACCCGCATGAGTCATACTGAAAATCAAAATAAGTAAGATCAAATAGGCTTTCAAATTCCCTGTCATGATTCTCCGTATCAGATATCGTATAAAGTGCGTGTCATCTATATAATTATACCTTATATGAGCTCCTACCGCAAATCCCTATTATTTCCACCACACCTAGTTATAAAACTTCTCCCTTTTTGCTGAGAATATATCAATAATTACTGCTTGATGAGTTAAAAATAATCCTCCTAATTGCTTCAAGCTGCAACCAATCCCCCTCTACACCGCACAGTAATTATTTTCTCTATATATCTTCCTGGAACCAGTTCCTCTCTATATATATTTGATTTTTTCCAAATTTATCCTTGACAGGATTTTGGGGTTGTTTCCGGCTATATCTATA
>CAZAUK010000003.1:0-171388 GCA_964488475.1 uncultured bacterium | reverse complement strand
TTGAGTTTCAACCTTGCGATCGTACTCCCCAGGCGGGGCACTTAATGCATTAACTGCGGCACGGAAGGGGTCGATACCTCCCACACCTAGTGCCCATCGTTTACGGCTAGGACTACCGGGGTATCTAATCCCGTTCGATACCCTAGCTTTCGTTCCTCAGCGTCAGATACAGGCTAGAAAGCCGCTTTCGCCACCGGTGTTCTTCTTGATATCCACGCATTTCACCGCTACACCAAGAATTCCGCTTTCCTCTCCTGTCCTCAAGTCAGGCAGTTTCAAAGGCAATTTAGCGGTTAAGCCGCTAGATTTCACCTCTGACTTGCAAGACCGCCTGCGAACCCTTTATGCCCAGTAAATCCGAATAACGCTCGCTCCCCCCGTATTACCGCGGCTGCTGGCACGGAGTTAGCCGGAGCTTCCTCTTACGGTACTGTCAAACCAAAAGGCTGTTGACCAATCGATTTTTCATCCCGTATGACAGGGCTTTACATCCCGAAAGACTTCATCACCCACGCGGCGTCGCTCGGTCAGGGTTTCCCCCATTGCCGAAGCTTCTCGACTGCTGCCTCCCGTAGGAGTCTGGGCCGTGTCTCAGTCCCAGTGTGGCCGGTCACCCTCTCAGGCCGGCTACCAATCGTTGCCTTGGTAAGCAGTTACCTTACCAACAAGCTAATTGGACGCGGGACCATCTCCAAGCGACAGCTTTCAAGAAGAGGCCATCTTTGATTACAGAGCATGCGCTCTGTAATATTATGCGGTTTTAGCATCCCGTTAGGGATGTTATCCCCCTCTCGGAGGCAGGTTTCCCACGCGTTACTCACCCGTTCGCCACTTTACTCGTGATTAAAAACCACTTTCTCGTTCGACTTGCATGCCTAATCCACGCCGCCAGCGTTCATTCTGAGCCAGGATCGAACTCTCCGTTGTAAAAAATTCTAAGAACACTACATACAATGGAGTGTCCATACTGTCGTTGAAAACTCTTGCGCCCATTAAAAAATGGGCTCAGAGCCCACATTACAGACTTGCTCAAAGCACGCTATTTCTTTATCAAAGAGCGTATTCCACCATCTGGAATTATTACCTTCCGAAGAAACAATATATCCAAGATATGGCATCTTGTCAATATCTAATCAGAAGATATTTAAAGATTTTTTAACAATGAAGATTAAAAAATCCTTCAGCCGCCATCTGGTAAGGTCAGCCCCGCCGGCTCAGAGTCTTAATACCGGCCGTGGAAGCTATGCTTCAACCAAAACGGCAGCGTTACATATAATCTATTATTATAAGCTTGTCAAATGTTTTAAGGAGAATAACAGGAATTTTCATTGGCTGTCGATAAAATACTTCTTTCGCCCGTTCTTATATTGTTTAATATATATCAAGGCTGGATTCGTGCTTTATGATAATTGGAAGGTGCTCGATGGGTAGCGAAAGTAAAAAGGGATTGAAAGTCCTGCTTGTTAGGATCATCGCTGTCGCGGTGATAGTCCTGGCTGGATTTTCCTTCGCGGCGCTTAAATGGTTCTCAAGGGACCTTCCCTCCATGGCCCGCCTGGAAATGATCGAACCTGCACTTAAGACAAGGATCCTGGCGGCTGATTCAACGGTCCTGAAAGAGTTCTACACTCAGGACCGTGTCCTTCTTCCCCTTGAGGAAATCCCCGACCAGGTCGCGGAGGCCTTCGTTGCCGTTGAAGACCAGAGGTTTTACAGGCATTTCGGAGTGGACCTGGTAAGGATAGTTTCCGCGGCATGGCAGGATGTTAAAAGCTGGAGCCTCAGCGAAGGAGCCAGCACAATCACCCAGCAGCTTGCCAGGGATCTCTTCCTCACCAAGGAAAGAACCTTCGCCAGAAAGATAAAGGAGGTCCTTCTGGCCCTGAGAATAGAGAGGACCTATACCAAGGACGAGATACTGGAGATGTACCTGAACCAGATATACTTCGGAAGCGGAAGTTATGGAGTCGAAGCCGCATCCAGGGAATTCTTCGGAGTGCCGGTGAGAGAGCTGAAACTCCACCAGGTGGCCATGCTGGCCGGACTTCAGAAGAATCCCGCCGGTTATAATCCCTTCAGGTATCCGGAAAGGGCAATAAGGCGGAGAAACACTGTTCTAAACGTAATGAACAGACACGGTATCGTTTCAGCTAAAAGCCTGGATTCGCTGAAGACGCTGCCACCCGATATCAAAAAGGACAGCAAGACCGACGGCGAATTCGCGGCTTATTTTACCAGCTACGTGAAATCGAAGTTGAGCGGGAAATTCGGCGACCGGGCCGTTTACAGAGAGGGATTCACGGTATATACCACCTTGAACACCTATCTTCAGAAAGCCGCCGAGGACAGCCTCAGCTCTTTCATAACAAAGCTGGAAAACGAAGCGGGTTATGAATTGACCCGCCGGGCCTACCTCGATTCACTGGAAGCGGGGGTGCAGATCAAACCTGATTACATCCAGTCGGCGGCAGTTACTCTCGACCCTCATAACGGACACATCCTGGTAATGGTAGGAGGAAGGAATTTCGAGGAAAGTGAGTGGAACAGGGTGGTACAGGCAAAGAAGCAGCCTGGTTCCGCGTTCAAGATATTCACCTATGTTACCGCTCTTAAGAGCGGCTACAGGCCGAGCGATATTCTTCTGGACTCCCCACTGGTCATAGAAATGCCCAACGGCGAAGTATGGAAGCCCAAGAACTTTTCGGAGTCCTTTCACGGCGCGGTCTCTCTTAGGGAAGCTCTCAACCACTCCATAAATATCCCCACAATAAAGCTGCTCAGAAAGATCGGGGCTCCCTCGGTGGTCAATACGGCAAAAAACATGGGCATCAGGGGTAATATACATCCCTACTATTCTTTGGCTCTGGGCACCGAGGATGTCACCCTGATGGAACTCACCGCCGCTTACGGGGTTCTCGCCGCCGAAGGAATATATTCCGAGCCCATGGCCATTTTAAAGATAGAGGACAGAAACGGAAACGTGCTCGAGGAAAATCTTCCCAGCAGAAGGGAAGTGCTCTCTCCCCAGATAGCCTACCTGGCCACCGACATGCTGAGATCGGTAATCGACGAAGGCACCGGCCAGAACGCGAGACGGTATGGACTGAGAATACCGTGCGCCGGAAAGACCGGCACCACCGATGATTGCGGAAATGGATGGTTCGTAGGCTACTCGCCCGAGATCGTGGTTGGAGTATGGACGGGATTCGACGAGAAGAAATTCATGGGAAGAAGGAAAACGGGAGCAAGAGTGGCCCTTCCTATATGGATAGACATAATGAAAGCCGCCTATCCATTGAACAGGGGCCCCGATTTCAAGAGGCCCCCTGGAATCACAGAAGCGATTGTATGTGTGGAGACGGGTCTGAGAGCGACCCCGTACTGTGAAGATGTGCGGCGTGAGATATTCATCAGCGGCACAGAACCTTCCCGCAAGTGCGACCTTCACAGCATCAGCAAATATGATCTGCTCAATACAGACAGGGAATTCAAGGAAATAGACCGCGACCTGGAAGAAGAATAGAATAAAATGCGGCTTGCCCCCCCGGGCCACCTGACTTTTGCCTAGAATCCTCCCCCGGCGAATTCTTTCATGATTTCAACACCGCTGCTTGTCCCTATCCTGTTCGCTCCGGCCCTGACCAGATCCACGGCGGACCCGGCTGTCCTTATGCCGGCCGAAGCTTTCACTCCGAAGTCCGGGCCGACCGCTTCGCGCATCATCCTGACATCATGGGTGTTTGCCCCCGGAGGGCCGAATCCCGTGGAAGTCTTGACAAAAGACGCTCCCGCCTCTGCAGCGAGCCTGCAAGCCTCCATTTTCTCGCCGCCGTAAAGAAGAGCCGCTTCAATTATCACCTTTACCAGGACGTCTCCGGCGCAGGCTTTCACCACCATCCCTATATCCTCAAGCGCTTCGGCCCGCTTGCCCGATTTCAACAGTCCGATATTGAGAACCATGTCTATTTCGGCGGCCCCGTCCTCCACCGCTCTTTCCGCCTCGAAAGCCTTGACTTCACTCTTTACCGCTCCCAGCGGAAACCCGGCTATCGAACAGACTTTGGTTGAAGAACCGTGCAGTTCCTTCGCGGCCAGTGAAACATAATGGGTGTTGACGCAGACCGACCAGAAATCATGCTCCAGCGCCTCGCCGCAGAGCTTGATCACATCCTTTTCAGTCGCTTCCGGCTTCAACAATGTATGGTCTATCAGTCTGTTAAGTTGTAAATCCGCCATTGACCACTCTCTTCTCTCTATCCAGATTCAGGTTCGAAGATTTTCATGAACACTGTGAAGGGTCTTGAATGTTTCCACCTTTCCCCTCTTGAGATATACCCTCACCACCCTCTTGCTGATCCTGCAGAGAACCTCGTAATTGAGAGTCCCGTCCCACTGGGCGGTCTCATCCACTCCGATCTTCTCATCCTGCTGCCTGCCGAAAATAACCACCTCTTCACCGACTTTGGGATCTTTAAACCCTGACAGATCTATCATGGTCATGTCCATGGTGACTCTGCCCAGGATAGGCGCTCTTCTGCCTCGGACCAGAATCTCTCCCGTATTGGAAAGCCGGTGGCTGATCCCGTGGCCGTATCCTGCCGCTATGGTCCCTATCACCATAGGTTTGCCGGTTATGTATGTCCTGCCGTAGCTGATGCTGGATCCGGCGGGAACGTGCCTGACCAGTAGAATCCGCGACTTGAAGCTCATCACCGGAATCAGATCGATCCTGTCTTTCAGGCCCACCGATGGTGTATGGCCATAGACGGCAAGCCCAGGCCTTACCATATTGAAATGCGATGACGGGAAGTTTATAATCGCGGCGCTGTTGGCGGTGTGAACGTACTCGAACACTACGCCTCTACCCCTTAACTGGTCGACTATCTTCGAGAAAGCCGAGATCTGGTCGGCCGTGTAGTCAGGGTCGCTGTCTGCCGCCGGAAAATGAGTAAATATCCCCTCCAGGTGAAGCCCTTTCAGCTCCGCGACGCGGCTGACAGTATCCACCGCCTTATGGCATGGCAACCCGGCCCTTCCCATACCCGTATCGATTTCAAAGTGAATCCGGCACGGCTTGCCCTTTACCCGGGCCATCCTGGAAGCCGCTTCCGCGAACTCGTAGCTTGACACCGAAGCGGATAGCCCGTTCTCTATTAGTTTCCACACTTCCTCCTCTAGAATAGGGCTGGTAATCAATACCGGCAGCTCGACTCCCGCCTTTCGAAGCTGAACCCCTTCATCGAGAGTCGCGACACCGAGCATATCTACTCCGCACTCGGCGGCGTATCTGGATATTTGGACCGCTCCATGCCCGTAAGCGTCCGCTTTCACGACCAGGAGTATCTTCACACCGGAAGTGAGCTTCGCCCTTACACTGTCAAGGTTCCACTTGAACGCGTCCAGGTCGATTTCAACCCACGTCGGAAAACTGAGCATCATTCCTCCCGTAATATCAGCCTATTCATCACCCTTGGAACCCGAATAGAAGAACCTGTCGAGCAATCTGACATACTCGGTCCAGTTTCCTTCAGTGCTGTCCGTCCTCTCAATAACCTGCAGGGTTCCTCTTACCTGCGCGTCCATATTGTCGATATAACTGAGCAGCAGGGCTTCCACAGTCATCGGAAGCACTGGAGAACCGTGCTCCAGCTGCCCGTGATGGCTTAGTATCATGTGCTTTATCTTCATTTCCAGATCGTCGGGGAATCCATCTATACCCCTGATGTAGTCACTAACAAATTCCATGCCGAGAGTTATGTGCCCCAGAAGTCTTCCCCTGTCCGAGTATTCGAAATGGTTTGTCACCGAAAGCTCCTGAAGCTTTCCGACATCGTGCAGAAGTACACCAGCCATCAGCAGATCCCCGTCCACTTCCGGATAGACCTTGGCCGCTTCCAGAGCCAGCCTGGACATATCGTATATATGCTCCAGCAGCCCCCCCAGATATGAATGATGCCAGCCCTTGGCGGCGGGGGCGCTGGCAAGCCTGTTTCTGAAACTCTCGTCCTGGAATACCGTCTGAAGAAGTCTCCCCAGGTATTCATCCTGGAAGCGGGAGATAATATCCAGCAGCTTCGAATACATCTCTTCCGTATTCCGCTTGGTCGAGGGAAGAAAAAGGGAGGCATCGTACTGCTTGCGGTCAAGAACTTCTATATCGCTGACTTTTACCTGAAGATCTCCCTTGTAATCCTGAACCGTCCCCTCGACCCTGACTACGTCACCGGCTCTGACGCCGTCGATCGCGTCGCGGGGAGGGTCCCACCAGATTCCCTTTAAAATAATGTCTTTGTCCGAAAACTGAAAGAGAAGGAATTCACCGCCGGAAAAAGTCCTGGTAACCTTCTTTGATACGACCAGGATCCTGTCCAGGTTGTCTCCGACTTTCAATAAACCGTTCATGATCTTCTCCATGAAATCCTAACTGCTTCTCGATAGATTAAATTACCCGACCTGATATTAACCGTCAAGAGGTATAACGATCCACTTTCTGAAAGAGGATAAAAACAGGGCGCGGCCTTTTTGACCGCGCCCTATCGAGCTTCAGGTTGCATCGCCGAAAAACATTATATCGTCGAGATGAACTTATCGGCGTAATTAATATATTCCACGGTTACTTTCCCGGCAATTTTGTTGGCTCTTCTATAATTCCTGGTGGCGTTGCTGGGCCTTTCCCCAAACCTTACTCCACCGTTGAAATAATGATGTTCTTCCATCAGGGCCTTCAGGAACATCACCGCGTCGTCACCGGGGGAGTCGACTATGAACCTTACGTTAGGCAGGCTCAGCATATAGGCCATCTCAGGCTCCCCGCCATACTCGATCTCCTCGTAACTTACCCTGGCCTTGGGGAGCTTGAACTGCAGATCTATTATGTCCGAAGTAGTCCTGGTGCTGTAATTGAGTTCGTCAAGATCGATCTCCTCGTAGGGGGAATCGTCGAAACCCTTGACGATATTCGGAAGCGGGTTTTCCATGGGAGGATCGACGAATGTGGTATCGTTTCCCACGGCGATATATTCAATCAGATAGTGGACATAAGGAGAAAATCTTTTTCTGACGCCAACGCTGGAGTTCTTTCCCTCGATTCCCGCTATCAGGTTCTCAACCCCGTAGCCGGTAAAAAACTCGAGAAGATTTTCCTCCCTGACTATTGAAACCGCGCCATTTGCGGCAACGAAATCAGGCGTATCAAAGCTGAACTTATACCCCGGGCTGGCGATCTGGTCGAAATTAGCCTCCCGCAGTGACACCTCCATGTATGTCTCTTCCAGCTCTCCGCCGCATCCCGCGAAAACACCTAACATAAAAAGAGCGATTATCAATGAGGAAACAAGCCTTGACATCTAGTTCTCCTTTGTCAAAAGTGAATTAATCCACTCTCTGAATTAAAATTATCTACTCAAATAGAACATAATTCCACTTTTGGAACCTAATATTCTTAATTTATAATGTCAATAATAAACTTAAGTTAATCCCCCCAAAGAAAGTTCCATATCAAACTGATCCCTTCAAACCACCGGAGGCATAAACAGCGATAAAAACGCCTTCTATCTCCATGGTTCGGATTTTTCTGTGGCTTTCTTGTCGGTGATCTCGATACCGTAACTCTTAAATATTTCGATTACTCCAGGGTGAATACGGATATCATTTCTGAGCGGAACAAGTTGAAACTTGGAAAGTTCGATCTCTGCTTTCGATGAAAATACCATTTCCAGTTTTCCTACGAACTGCCCCTTGCTTCCCGCCGCCAGAAGAAGCGTCTCGCCCACCTTTTCCACCTTGCCTATCTTCGGTTTCTTATGACCGATTATCGCGATATCGAATCCTGGAACTTCCTTTAAAAGTCTTTTGGTGCCATCGATACCCATATGACTTAGTAAAACAATAAAATCGGCCACTTTTTCCATCGATGAAAGCGCCCTCCTGGCGCTCAGAGCCGCCGGCTCAAGCCTGAACGCCGAACTGTCGATATATCCCGGGAACTCTATCGTATCATCAAGAACCCCTGTTATACCTATCCTGAGGCCGGTATCGAGCTCCTTGACCATATAGGGAGGATCAAAAACCCGCTCGCCGGTATCGGTATAGATAAGATTTGAAGCCAGCACGGTCAGAGAGGCGGCTTCGGTGGTGTTCACCAGGTAATCAAGGCCAAATATAAACTCGAGCTCTCCCGGAGTTAAAGCGTCCAGTCGCATCAACCTGTAACAGTCCATGATCAGATCCGCCTCCTGGCGCGAGAACGACAGCTCCATACTGAAATCATCTCCGCAGCTGAGAGCCAGAACGTGCTCTTCCCCCGCTCTGGCCTTCTCGATATATGTAGCCATCCGCCCCAGTCCCCCCATATCCTCAGCGGCGCAGCCGCAGGACCTTATCATTCCGTGCAGGTCGCTGGTGTAAATCACGGCAAGCTCAGTCTCCCTTATCTCTCTACCCCCCTCGTCTTTCGAACATGCCGCCGTCGCTGCCAAAACCAGCAGAAAAAGAAAGATCGACCCTCTTCTGTATTGTGAAAAGACCATTGGCCACCACCTTCCGATAAGCCCGGCCGCCTCAGCGATCTTCATTTTTTGAAAGGCCGGTTCAACTGGAAGAATAATAATCAATATAAAGGCGGTTTTTCCAGTAATTTTTTATCACTTAAAACAGCTTTGAAAATATTTGTCCCATCCGTTATTTTCAGGTAGCCTTCGGTCAGGCCGGTTGTTATTCCGGGCGGGCGGAAAATGAAAATAATACCTTTTTCTGTCATCGTCCGCTGAAAACTCGTTTGGGCGGCGGCGGATCGAAAGTGAGAAAGTATATGCCTCAATCAACTGTGAGCCGATGCGCGCTGTGCGCCCTGGCGGCGATCGCCGTCATGGCTGTTCTGGCGGGCGGCTGCGCCGGTCCCAGGACCGAAAAACCCACCCCTGAAAAAGGAACTGAAACGGAAGGTGAAACGGCGCCCGGCCCAAGTCTTGAAGCAGCTCTTGTAACAGCGAACCAGCTGGCCGCTGAAGGCAGGCTGGAAGAAGCCGATGAGATTCTGGAAAGGACGGTCCTTCGGCATCCGCAAGACACCGAAGTTCTCAAACTTATGGCCAGAGTACAGGCATCGATGGGCAAAAAAGAATCATCATCGAGGATATGGTTGAAAATCCATTCCCTGGATCCTTCCGATCCGGACGCGGCTTACGAGGCGGGCAGCTTGCTGGCCGATAAAGGTGAGTGGGAAAGGTTGAAGTCAAAGATGCTATCGACAGTGGAAACCGGGGTGGCGGATGAAAGACACTGCCTGCTTCTGGGCAGGGCCCTGGTGGAAACAGGAAATAAACGGAAGGCTGAAAAATACCTGGCCAGGGCGAGGGATCTTGAGATGGCCAGGACCATGCTGGGAGAGATCTACTATAGCAGAAGAAAATACTCAAAAGCAGAGAGAGAGTTCAGGGGCGCCCTTGATAGAAATCCCCGTAACTATTCGGCTCATATTCATCTTGGATATATCTACTACAAACGCGGGAGAATTAAATCCGCTCTTAAACATTACAGAAGAGCCGCCGAAATCTCAGGCGATAACGCCCACGCCCGTTTCAGCCTTGCCGCGGTGCATAAGGAAATGGGGAATTACGAATCCGCTATCGAGAATTTCAGAAAGGGCCTCGATATGGAGGGCGCCCCCCAGTCGGAGAGAAAGACGGCCTGCGCCACTCTCTGCCGGCTTCTGCTTGAAACCGGCAAGACAGGGGAAATATATTCTGTTGCCAGAAAGGGCCTGAAAGAATTCCCGGCATCGGGAGCCCTCTATTTTTACTGGGGTATGGCCCTGCTTAGGGACGGCTATGCTTCCCGGGCCAAGAGCAAATTCAAGGAGGCATCCAAAGATCCGTTATGGAAAAAAGCGGCTCTGGAAAGATTTCATTCCATAAGATAGACTGTTGAATTAGATTTTCACATTAGTTTGCGCTCCGGGCCAGGTTCATGAAGGTAAATTTGATAAAATGAGGACTAAGGATACCCTGTCCATACTTAGAAGCCGTTGGATGATTCTGGCTATTGTAATAGTCGCCGCTGCCATTTTATCCACAGACTGGTATTACTACACTATAACAAGGGAACATTTGAACGCCGAGTTCGGACGCCGCCTCGAATCGGTGGCTTCAACGGCCGCTCTTCTCCTTGCCCAAGAGACCGAGCTCGATTCGAACGCCGTAAACTTCGAATCGATTCCGGAAAAAACCACTGCCGCCCTGAGCTCGCTGAGCGAGAGATATTCCATTTCCAATATAATGGTCCTGAGGGAAGACGGGACGGTCTTGTATTCCCAGAATTCCTATCTTATACCTCCGGGGGAAAGGTATCCGATGTGGAACATGGACTACCCCGCGATAGTAAAAGCCCTGGAAGGCAACCCTACCTCCACGGACCTGTACAGATCCTCAGACGGTGAATATATGAAGGCCGGCTACGCCCCTCTGTCGTCAAGGGGAACAACGGCGGAAACAGCTGTGACGGTCGAAGCCAGCCCGGCATTCCTGGAGGGGCTTGCTGAAATGAGAGATATACTGGCCCTGATCACTCTGATATCGGCGGCGGGAGTCATTCTATTTATAATCTTCGCCCTGAAGGCGACCGGAGCCCTGATAAAAGCCAGAGAGTCACTCAGCCGTTCGGAGACGCTGGCGACCATGGGAAGAATGGCGGCCGGTATCGCTCACGAAATAAGAAACCCCCTGTTTATAATCAGAAGCGGAGCCGAACGTCTTAAAGTGGACCATCCTGATGAAGCCGATGAAATAGATCTATATATAATCGAAGAGGTGGACCGGCTTGACGCCTCTCTCACCGAATACCTCTCATTCTCGATGGACAGAAGTCTGGAGAAACAAAACATAGACCTGTCAGGTATCCTGGATAAAAGCGTCCAACTAGTCGAAAAGACAACCCAGCGGAAGGATGTGCAGATATCCAGAGGCTACCAGGTCCCATCCGCGCCTTTCAAGGGTGAGGGGAAGAGGCTTCTTCAAGCTTTCATCAACCTACTGATAAACAGCTGCCAGGCGGTGGGAGATAAGGGAAGGATAGAAATCGGCCTCGGGCGGGAAGGAGGAAAATACAGGATAGTGTTCACTGACGACGGTCCGGGGATTCCTGAGAATTCGCTGGATAAAGTCTTTGAACCTTTTTACACCACTAAGACCAGCGGAAGCGGCCTGGGACTGTCGATAGTCAGAAAGGTGATTGAAGAACACGGCGGAACGATAGCTATTGAAAGCGGAAAGGATTCGGAAACATCGGTCATCATAGAACTGCCTTGTCAAGAGGCTCCTGAGTCTGGAGATTAATATGAGCAATGTACTGATCGTCGATGATGAGGAAAAAATTCTGAACCTGCTCTCTGACAGGATTTCCAGGGAGGGCCACAGGGTTTCGAGCGCTTCCAGCGCGGAGCAGGCCCTGGAATTGATAAAGAGAGACCCTCCGGACATAGTCCTCTGCGATCTCAGACTGCCTGGAATGGATGGATTGGGCCTTCTTCGCCTGGTCAAGAGAGAGAGCCCGGGGACTGACTTTATAATAATGACGGCATACGCCAGCGCCAAGACAGCGGTCAAGGCCATGACCGAAGGAGCCTATGAATACATAATAAAACCTTTCCAGATGGACGAGGTTCTCCTTCTGCTTCGAAGAATAGAGGAAAGGCAAAACCTGCTTTCCGTGAACGCCGCCCTGATAAGGAAAACGGCCGCCGGAAGAGACACAGAAGCTATAGTGGGTGAATCACGGGAGATAGCCGAAGTAAGGGAAAAGATAAGCAAGGTCGCCCCCACTCTCGCCCCCGCTCTTATCAGGGGCGAGAGTGGGACGGGTAAGGAGCTCGCCGCTGAACTCATTCACAAAAGAAGCAATCGCAGTGAGAAGGCTTACATCGTGATGAACTGCGCCGCGGTTCCGGAAACTCTTCTAGAATCTGAACTCTTCGGCCACGAAAAAGGGGCCTTTACCGGGGCTTCAGACAGAAAGCCGGGGCTGTTCAAACTGGCTGACCAGGGCACCCTTTTTCTCGATGAAATAGGTGACATGCCCCTTCCGCTTCAGGCCAAGGTCTTAAGAGCGGTGGAAAATGGAGAATTCATGCCCCTGGGAAGTTCTGAAAACGTTAAGGTCGATGTAAGAATAATAGCTGCCACCAACAGGGATCTTGAAAAGTTGAGCGAAGAAGGAAAATTCCGAAAAGATCTCTTTTTCAGGCTCAATGTTTTTCCCATTTACATCCCGCCCCTGAGAGAAAGGAAAATCGACCTCGAACCGCTCTCTCTGCATTTTCTTGAAAAGCTGGGAAGGCCTGTTGATAAATTACCCGATGATGTGATGAAAATACTGGAGGATCATGAATGGCCCGGAAACGTAAGGGAGTTGAAGAATATACTGGAAAGAGCCCTGATTCTGGCCGGGCCTGAAGATATATTATTGCCACAGCACGTCCAACTCTACGGTTCGTACAGAAAAACCAGTCCGGAATCTACCCTGGACGGACTTCTGGGGGAAAAAACACTTCCCGAAATCGAAAAAACCCTTATTATCAAAGCCCTCGAGCATACCGGGGGAAACAAGAGCAGGGCGGCCGAGGTCCTGGGTATAACAAGGCGGACCCTCTATGGCAGGTTGGAGAAATTCGGAATAGAAAAAGACGGAAAGAGCTAGCCTGTTGATATCCTTATCCTGAACCCGGGAGCGGAATAAAACAGGTGCGGGGAGAATGTACGCCAAGGTCCAACAAATATGAACGCTGAGGTACAGTTCAATCAGTCTACATGTGGCATCTTATCAGCCAACTCTTTTTATGACATGGTGTTATAGTATGAGGTCGGTTATGGCACATCATTTGCGGAATATATATATGCAAAAAAGGAGAATAGTGATGAATAAAAGATTCAAGATCCCGTTGACACTTGGGCTTGTACTCTTGGTTCTACTTCCCTCGGTGGATTCTCATGCCCAATCAGTCGGAAGGGACCGAATATTGAGCGCCCTCAACCAGACCGACATGCTGATCGATAAAGCCAGATCGGTGGTTCAGGAAAGCAGAAGCCGAAAAGCGCGCCTGACCCTGGAAACCGCTATCACCCTTCAGGAGAGAGCGCAAATCAGAGCGAGGTCAGACAATTATTCGGACGCGCGGCAGAATTCTTTAGCTTATAGACTCACCCTGAACGCCAGGGAAGAAGCCAAAAAAGCTGTCTCTTTCGCCCGGACTGAAACACGGATGCTGGAAAAACACCACAGAGTGTCGGAAAGGGCCCGCGAGCGCCTGATGAATCTTCAGAACCGTATGTCTGAGGCCGGAATCAGGGATATGAGGACTCGCAAAATGATTGAAGACGCGAGAGCGCTACTGGAAAAATCCCGTACCAACGCCACGCAGACAAATAACAGGATGGCTCTGAAACTCGCCCTGAACGCTGAAAAACTGGTGGATCAGGCGGAAGAGAGGACGAGAAAAGCCAATAACCTGAAGAATATGTGCCAGAGGCGGCTGCAGCTGATGGAAAGACTGTTAACCAGGGCCGGAAGCAGAGTCGGGGAAAGTTCCACGGCGATGGAAAAAGAACAGCTTAACCGCGCCGAAATACAGCTTCAACAGGCAAAAACAATGTTCGCCGAAGGAAAATACCCAGCTTGTAGAGCCACCATAGTCAAGAGTGAAAAATCGATGCGCTCCCTGATGAGCAGACTGGGGCCTGGAAGTGAGCCCGCCGTTCAGGCCAGCCTAAGGCAGGCCCGGCGATTATACGAAAGATTGGCCGGGGATGAGAAAGAAAACGGCGATCGGGATGATCGGATAAGCAGCGCCCGACGTTTGATAGACTCCGCCGAAGATCTGGCGGCGAAAGGCGACGAAAGAAAAGCCATGGAGCATTTATCGCGCGCCAGGAACATGCTGAGGCAGATCGAGAATCAGTCCGCCCCGGCTATCTCCAGAGAAAGGGTGGAATCTAAGATCAGGAATATTGAAATGGAGATGCGCAGTATCAGAGAAGTGGTAAGAAACTGCGATTCTTCCGAGAGCCAGACTCTATACCGAAGGGCGGTAGGGCATCTGGAGAGAGCCAGAGACCGTCTTCAGCAGGACGAGATCCAATCGGCTTACTCGGAAGCACAACTGGCTGAAAACATCTTTGACAGAATAACAGAGATATGCTCTATATGAATATCAGCCCGGCGCAGCAATAGATCGGTAAAGGCGGATGCTTTCCAGAATACTGCCGCCGGGACGCCTGAATTCGGAAAATATCGGTAAGCTGCGGCCCTCCTGAGAGGAAAGCCATTTACAGCGCGATACTAGTTCATGAGGCAGAATATTATGATGGAGCCGCTTAATTGAGACTTGGGAAACCCGCTTTTTCAGGGACTAGTCTTTCACTATCCCTTTTTCTGGTCTTATCGTTTGCCTGGGCGTATCTTCCGGTTCCAGCTAGATGCGGCAGGATCGTTGAAACCCGTCTGACCACCGGTTTTGATTCTTTCATCAACAGGTATACCATCCTTGAAAATGACACAACAGAAGCCCTCAATGAATTCTATCTGCGGCTCTTCAACCGAATCTATAAGGGAAATGCAAGGAAACAACCCCTTTTATCAAACATGCTCAAAATCGGCGATCAGTCTGTTGATGACAGGCTCGATCTTGACCTTCACCTGGGAGATCCAAACTCCTTTGGAACGCAATTTTCCGGCACGGCTTATATAAAGCACTTCCATGAAAAGAGCGATTACCCCTTAAGCAATGACTACAGGCAGTACAATTCAACCCTGAAGCTGGGCTTAAAGTTGGCAGAAGGACTGAGTTTGAATTCGAGAAGCCGGGCTGAGCTGGTGGACTACGATGAGCGCACTGATTTCGATTACGATTATCATTACCTCGAAACAGGGGTCGAACTCTATGGGGGAGACATTCTGGAAAACCTATTCCGCTTATCGGCCGCGCTGGGAACCAGCGAAGCGCCCGATACCGCCCAGCTTGGATTCAACCGCCGGCTCCTTGAGGCGGACGCCTATCTTTCCGCCTCTTCGGGTTTCAGATGGGATCTCAACCTTGTCGCCGACAGGAGAAGTTACCGGGGTTCCTCCAGAAGTTCATACTGGATGATGATATATCATTCCGGGCTGAAGATATCTTCGAATGAAAAGCTGGAATATTCTGTTAATTTTGAAGGGGAGCATCTTATCTACGATTCGCAGACCCAGACATATTTCGATACTCATTTCTTAAGAGGCAGCGCTGGCGCCTCCGTCGGTTTCGAAGGAAAGGGGACCCTTAGAATCCAGCCCAGGCTGGCCCGACTTCTCTGCCCGGACCTTGCCGAGGAACGTTACCAGGAGATTACGGTACTGGCTGAATATGAAATACTAACCGGGAAGGGATACTGGTTCTCGATCAGCTATGAACCGGGAACCAGAAACTATCTCGACGAAAGCGAAGGCGTATATTCAGATTTCTATATTCACAGGATTTCCGCTATGGCCGGCATAACGATTGCCAGCGGTATTACGGCTGATCTATTTCTTATTCACGATCCGGAATACCACTCCAGGCGGGAAGATGATTTTTCAATTACTATGATCTCGGTTTCACTCTCCAGGAATTTCTAGGCTCCGCTTCTGTCACCATCGCCCCCGCCCAGCAAGAGCTCCGCTATATCAAGCACCTTCACGTCTTCCCTTTCCGCGGCTTTCAAACCGTCTTCAAACATCGTCATGCAGAAAGGACAGGCAGTGAAAAGATGGTCCATATCATTTTCAAGCGCTTCGTCGACCCTGTTTTCGTTTATTCTCTCGCCCAGAGTCTCTTCCATCCACATCCTTCCGCCGCCGGCCCCGCAGCAGAAACTTCTTTTGCCGTTTCTGTCAAACTCTTTCAGATCAACCCCCTCCACGCTCTCTATCAAATCTCTGGGTTGGCTGATAATATCATTATACCTTCCCAGATAGCATGAATCATGGTATAAGCCCTTTACTCCTCCCGCAGCCGCGGGTTTCAGAGTACCTTCTCTTACCAGCCCGAGAAGAAACTCCGTGTGATGAACCGCCTCTGATGAAAAACCAAACTGGGGATATTCAACCTTGAAGGTATTCAGACCGTGGGGGCAGGTGGTGATAATCCTGTTGAACTGGTATTTATTAAGCGTCTCGATATTGGACTCTATCAGCATCCGGGCGAGGTACTCGTTGCCCATCCTCCTGGCAGTTTCTCCGCAGCATTTTTCCTCGGTGCCCAGAATGGCGAAATCAACACCGGCTTTCTGGAGAAGCTTAACCATTGAACGGGCCACCTTCTTGCCCCTCTCGTCGAAAGAACCGGCACACCCCACCCAGTAGAGTACATCGAAGCTCTCCTTCTCTGAAGCAAGGGGCACATCGAGGCCTTCCGCCCAGTTGGCCCTGTCGGCGTAACCGAAGGCCCAGGGATTGTAATTGACCTCCATATTCCTGAAAACGGGCTGCATCTCCTGGGGAAACTTCGCTTCGGTAAGGACAAGATATCTTCTCATGTCCACTATCTTCTGAACGTGTTCAATGAAAGGCGGGCATTCTTGAAGACAGGCCCCGCAGGTGGTACAGGCCCATAATTCATCCTCGGTGACCACCTCGGGTATTATCTGCTTGCCGCTGGATTCCTCATCTCCTCGAAGCAGCCCTCCCATCTCATCCATGAAATGGCCCCTCATGCGATGGATGACCCGATAGGGACTCAATGGTTTTTCAGTGAGAAATGCCGGGCAGGCGGCCTGGCACCTTCCGCACTCGGTGCAGGAGTAGAGGTCGAGCAGCTGTTTCCAGGAAAAATCAGTGATCTGGGAATTTCCGAACTTTTCGGCCGATTCATCTTCGAAATCCATAAGGCTCAGCTTTCCCGAATGACCCAGATTCCGGAAAAATACATTCGGTATCGCTCCCAGTATGTGAATATGTTTAGAAAATGGTATATAGATGAGAAAGAAGAATATTATCAGGTGGTGAGCCCAGGCGAAAATCGATTCAGCAGTCTCTAAATTAGAGATTTTGCCCTTTAGCATGCCGGCGGCCAGGTCGGAGAGTGGAGCCGCTCCCGGGTTCAGCCTTCCCTGCAGGATCATTGTTCCCTTAAGTCCGTACATCAGAAGTATGAGAATAAATATGAGAATCAGAATAAAAACGGCTTCCCTGCCCGCCTTTGGATCATCTATCTTCAGCCTGATAGGTTTTAGGAAAAACCTTCTGAAGAGTGAAACCACTATCGCTCCCAGAACGAGTAACGCCAGGATATCCTGTAGAAATGAGATGGTGTCCGCTACCGGCGCCCCAAACAGCGCCTGATAGCTGAAAGAGGGTATTATCATACCAAATATATGCTCGATGGTCCCGAGGGTTATGAAGATGAACCCCCAGAATATGATAAAGTGGCCTATTCCGGCAAGCTGAGAAAGGACTCTCGCCTGACCGGCTACGTATATGACGACCGATTTAAGCCTGCTCCCATAGCTGTCAAACCTGTCCTCGGGCTTTCCAAGCCTGAGTCCCCTTATCAGCCTGGCAACGATGATGAAAAAAGCCACCATCACCACCAGGAAGACCGCCAGCATCAATAAACCTTCGATAGTCATAGAACTCCCTCTTTTTTTCCCGCCGCCCGGTTTTTACCCGTTAAAAAGCGGAACGCCGTAATGCCGGAAAGCTTGCGGAAGAGCTTTCCTGGCGATTATACGGATCACTGCTTCTACATCAATTTTCTTATCTCCCCGGTCAGGGCCGGGACAACCTCGAACAGGTCTCCCACGATACCGTAATCGGCCTTTTCAAATATGGGGGCGTTGGGATCCTTGTTGATAGCCACTATGACCTTTGAGGTCCGCATTCCGGCAAGATGCTGTATGGCGCCGGAGATTCCGCAGGCTATATAAAGCTTGGGGTTGACTATTTTGCCTGTCTGCCCAACCTGAACAGCGTGAGGAGCGTAATCGGCGTCAACGGCCGCTCTGGATGCGCCGACCGCACCTCCCAGAAGGTCTGCCAGCTCCCCCAGTATCTCAAAGTTTGAAGCCTCTTTCATCGCCCGACCGCCGGATACGATAATGTCCGCCTCAGTGATATCGGGCCGCCCGCCGGCCAGCGGTATTACCTCGGTCGCTACAGCCCTGACCGCCTCCATATCCACCCGGGAGGAAATAGTCTCGGTTTCAGCCTCTCCGCCGCCCGGCTCAGCAGGTGTCAGGTTGTTAGGCCTTATTGTGATAAAGGTGGTTCTTTCTCCCTCCGGCGCTATCTCGACCAGGAGCTTTCCCGAGTAGACCGGCCTTTTAGCGACGCACCTTCCATCTTCAAACCGCAGATCGACGCAGTCGCTGAACATGACTCCGCCCTTAACTCCCGCGGCAGTCCTGGGAAACAGGTCCCGGCCCATAGCCGTCGCCCCTCCCAGAACGTATCCGTATCCGCCTCTCTCCAGCACATCTTTCATTACCTTGGAATAGCCTTCCGCGGAATACTTCTCCGTACCCTCATCATCCACCAGGAAAATCTTTCTCAATCCGAAATTCTTCGCTTGTCCCGCCGCTTCATCAGCTCCCTTGCCTATAAAAACGGCGTCGATGGAACCTCCGTCTTCTTTCACTATCGATCTGGCGCCGGTTACCAGCTCTTTGAAAACCTTCTTGAGCTTTCCCTCTCTCATTTCTCCAAATATAAGAACATCAGCCATCAGCGGTATCCTCCTTGAAATTATATCTATATGACTTTGGCTTCTTCTCTGAGCAATCTGGCTAGTTCGGCGGCCTTATCGTCGGCCTCCTCACCCTCGATCATCTTGCACTCTCCTCCCTTGGGAAGAGAAAGCCAGCTTACTATGGTGCTGCTTTTCTCCCCCGGAACTCCCCCCGACCCAAGATCCTCCAGGGACATCCTTTTTATCTCTTTTTTCTTGGCTTTCATTATACCGGGCAGGGAAGCGTAACGGGGCTCGTTAAGACCCTTTTCGCAGCCCACTATCACCGGAACACTCGATTCCATCTTTTCGTCCCCGCCTTCTATTCTGCGCTTGATAGTTACTGCGCCCCGGTCCTCCGAGATCTCAAACTCGGTAACTACGTTGACCTGGGGAATATCGAGTTTATCGGCGAGAAACGCCTGAGTCTGAGCCATGTCATAATCGATACCCTGTTTGCCGCAGAAGAGAATATCAAATCCGTTCTCCTCTATGGCTTTTGCCAGAACGGACGAGATGATATCCGGATTCGCCGTTTCCAGAGAGGGGTCCCAGATATGAATGGCGTTGTCCGCGCCCATGGCGAGGGCGGTGCGGATGACTTCGGTCGATTCTTCGGGCCCCACGCAGATCACCGTTACGGCGCTGTCACCTGCCACCTTCTCTTTCAGCTTCAACCCTTCCTCTATGGCGTACTCGTCATAGGGATTGATGATATATTTTATCCCTTCCTCCCTGATACCGTTGCCCTCACTATTGATCAGTATCTTAGCCTCGGTATCTGGCACTCTCTTTAAAAGCACTACGATCTTCAAGGTCTCCTCCTTCCAATCGCCGGAAAGCAGCATTCAGTCGTTCCGCTTTCAAATACCGGCGTCATACTATTCGGGAAGTATCCTGTCGTACTCCTTCATCAACTCTCTTGAAATGACAAGGTGCTGGACCTCGCTGGTCCCCTCGTAAATCTCAAGAACTCTAGCGTCACGGTATATCCTCTCTATGGGAAACTCGCTGGTGTAACCGACTCCACCGTGAATCTGAAGAGAATCATAGGCGATCCGGTTGGCCGCCTTGCTGGAGAAGAGCTTCGCCATGGAAGCCTCCTTGCCGCAGGGCTCGCCACGGTCCCTGAGCTTGGCGGCTCTGTAGACCAGAAGCCTCGCCGCCTCCAGCCGGGTCGCCATGTCGGCCAGCCTGAACCTGGTATTCTGGAAATCGGCGATCCGCTTGCCGAACTGTTTTCTGCCTCTGGCAAATTTTACCGCTTCATCCAGAGCCGCCTGGGCTACTCCGAGAGACTGGGACGCTATTCCGATACGCCCCCCATCCAGGCCCGCCAGGGCGATAGCCATCCCCTTTCCTTCGGACGCCAGAATATTAGACTCCGGCACTCTGCAGTCTTCGAAGACCAGCTCTACGGTAGTGGATGCCTTAAGGCCCATCTTCTTTTCTGTTTTTCCGATCGAAAAACCCTCGAATCCCGGCTCCACCACAAAAGCGCTCAATCCATGAGTCCTGTCCTCCGGATCGGTCCTGGCGAACACTACGATCACTCCCGCCTGGTCGCCGGTCGATATGAATATCTTGGATCCGTTCAGAATATAATCGCCACCCTTCTTAACAGCCGACATACGGATCGCGGAAACATCACTTCCCGCGTCCGGCTCAGTCAGGGCGTAGGCCCCCAGGACCTCCCCCCGGGCAAGTAAAGGCAGGTATTTTTTGCGTAATTCCTCACTTCCGAATTTAAGTATTATCCAGTTCACCAGAGAATTGTGAACCGAAAGCGCGACCGCCGTGGAAGCGCAGACCCTGCTTATCTCTTCGATCGCCAGGGCCAGGCAGAAATTACCGAAATCGACCCCGCCGTACTCTTCAGGCAGAGTCATTCCCAGAAATCCGAGTTCCCCCAGTTCTCTGTATATATGTTCTTGAAACTCTCCCTTCTCATTGCTTTCCACCGCTACCGCCGCGAGCGATTTTTGGGAGAAATCCCTGGCTGTCTTCTGTAGAAGTCTTTCTTCTTCTGTCAATTCATAAAACATCTTTTCTTCTTTCTATCTACCGGGCGGTACCCGATGAATATTCCGCGGAATCCCCGAAAGCTAGGAAGATACTAAAATCACGCGAGCTCTGTCAATAAAGCAGAAGCGTACCCTAACAGGTTAACGGAAAAAAACAGCGCCGCATCCCGCGAGTTATATTACTATTTACCCGAAATGCGGCGCCAAAGCAAGAATTAATCGGAGTCAGAAGGAACCGGCGGGGCAAGACCCCGCCGGTTGTTGAAATCCTTGTTTTCCAAGGGTTCTCTATATCAGCGCAAGAGTATCATCTTCTTGGCATCCTTGACGCCGCCGACCCTGAGGCGGGCGAAATAGACGCCCGTGGAAACAGTTGCGCCTCTGTCATTATCCCCTCTCCATTCGACTACATGTCTTCCTCCGCTGACCGGCCTGTTGACCAGAGTCTTTACCAGAGCCCCCCTGGCGTCGTATACCAGCAGAAGAGTATTGGAGGACGAATCGCTGGAACCCGGAACGGTGAAGGCTATTCTGGTCGAGGGGTTGAACGGATTAGGATAGTTCTGGTAGAGCCGGGCCCGGGTCACCGGAATATTCACAGCCTCGGTTTCCACGAAAAGTTCCTCGTCTTCATCAGACTGGATCTTGTAGTAATAGGTCAGGCCCTCCTGCGCGGTAGCGTCCATGTATTCGATCAGGCCGCTCTGATCCGGTCTCATCCGTCTGCTTATAAGAGCGTAATCCTCACCCTCAGCCTTTCTGTATATACTCCAGTAATCGAAGCTGGAGGATATCAACCAGTCCAGTTTGACCAGACCGGATTTTATCTGGTAATCATAGGCTATCTCGCATGTAGCGGTGACTCCCTTGTATTCGATCCACCCGTTGTTGTGGATGTTGCAGTGGAATGAAGGCCACGGGTCATAATTATAATAGGTCTCTCCATCCAGGTCCCAGACGTTGACTTTCAAATCGTAGCCGCAGGCCGCCAGCTCTGCGTCCCCGTCCTTGTCCAGATCCCCGACCGCCGGAGTCCCCCTGAGGAATCCCTTGATCCTGGCGGGAAAACCGGCTATATAATTTCCGCTTGCGTCCCAGGCGTTCAGCAGGCCCTCCTGCCCCCCCAGCACTATATCCAGGCTTCCGTCGCCGTTCAGGTCTGCGATGACCGGCGATGACTCCTGCTGACCACCCAGGTTATCGAAACGCTGAGGCCAGTTGGGCAGCAGTGAGCCGTCATAGCTGAATATGTAACAGTTTCCGTCCTGGCCGGGAATCACCACTTCCAGCTTTCCGTCGCCGGTAAGGTCGCCCAGGGCCGGCGATCCCACGAAGTAACCCTCGGTATTAAGCCATTTGGGCCAGCCGTACATTTCTGTTCCGTCATGATTGAGCCCCATAACCCTCCAGGCGCTGTTCTGAACGACGACTTCCGGATAACCGTCTCCGTCTATGTCGCCGACGGCGGGGCTGGCCGCCATGTTGGCGTCTGATTCGCCGATAAAAACTGGCCATCCATCCACCGCTGTTCCATCTCCGTTCAGGCAGTAAATACTGTCCCGGGGAGCGCATACGATCAGCTCTTCGATTCCGTCCAGGTCCATGTCGGCCAGGGCGGGAGTGGAAACATGCCCGCCGTCTGAGGGCTCTCCCGCGAAGAAGAACACTCCGTCGGTCGATGGATTGGCGTCCCCGTCCATCAATTCGGTGCCATCGTGGTGCCATACGTAGACGGTTCCGTCGAAATCATACGCGACGATCTCTTTGTCGCCGTCACCGTCGAGGTCACCGGCCACCGGGCTGGCCCAGCAATAATCTACCGTGCTCTTGGGCCATCCTGGAAGGTCGTTTCCGTTATGATCCAGCACGTATATCTCCTTGGTGTCCCAGGAGGCGCCTATTACCTCGGCTCCAGGTTGATCGTCCAGTTCCACAAGAGCGCAAGTGGCGGTATAGTTTTTTCCCTTCTTACTGAAGATACCCCAGCTGACCGGTTTGTTGTCTCCGTCCCTTACCTCTATGCCGTCGGCGTGCCAGGCGTAGATGTATTCAGCCCCGATCACCAGCTCGTTATGCCGGTCACCGTCCATATCTCCGATCGAAATGCTACTGGAAGTGGAAGACTCGACCAGATTAGGCCAACCCTCCAGCTGGGGAGCGTTGGTGGAAGCGAAAGCCTCCGAGCTTTGAGAACTGACATTTCCGCAGGAGTCCACAGCTCTGACCACATAGTAGTAAATAGTGCTGGGCAAAAGATCATAATCATGAAAACTGGTATGAGGTACCAGGTCCGTGTTGGACTGCTCAAAAGGCCCGCCCGAAGTAAGAGAATTATAGACCAGGTAGCTGCTCAACGTATCTCCAGAGGGGTCGTCGTGCCAGTTAGCGACTATCTCGGTGGGGCCCAATGTGGCGTCCAGGTTCAGAAGAACCGGAGCCGGAGGAGACCTCAGCTCCATCTGCTGGCTGAATTCCCTGCCGTACTGGTCGGTCAGAGTCAGAAGGAAATAATTGTTCTCGGTGATGTTCGTCTCAGAAAGGACAAAACCGTCTCCGTATTCGGTGGTAAGGCAGCCTACATCACCATAAGCGCTCAGACTGTCCGTTACAGTTATATCCGAATCCTGGGAAACGATCTTTCCGTCCAGAGATACCGCTGCTCCGGTACCGAAATTCCTGATACCCACCTTCAGCAGAAAACTCTCTCCCTCTTCTACTATTCCGTCTCCATCTCCATAAGGCGCTTCATCGGATTTTGAATTAACGTACAGCTCTATTTCCGGAGCGTGGATCTCCAGGGCGAAGGTCTCGGACCATAGTGAACCGGTGGAATCATGAATATCCGCCCTGAATTCTATCTTCTCTTCGTCCTGATACCCTGAACTGACGCTGAAACTGAATCCTTCGCTTCCATACATTTCGCCGCCGGAAGGGATATCGGAATAGACACTGGTGCTGTCAAGCACCGTGACTCCCGTATCGGCGGTGCTGATAATAAGGTATATCTTTTCAGCGGTGGTTCCTCCGGTATTGGTCAGTTCGAGAGACAGGCCCACTGTCTCGCCGCTGTCAAGAACCCCGTCCCCGTTACCCCCCGGGTTGTCCGAGAGCATCATGTCGGAAATTCTCAGGTAGGCCGAGCTTTCCTCAAGAACCTCTATCGAATCCAGGTAGACGCTGTGGTTAAGCCCTGTGACCGTCACATAGATTCGGCCGGGCTCCCGGCAGAGGTAATCGGCGAAGGTGATATCTCCGGAAGGACCGGTCCTGCCATAGGCGTAATCGTCATTTTCCTTGTAGAGGCATACCCTCGCGGAATCGTAAGGCGAACCCTCGCTGGACACCTGCACAGTGATGTCGTTCTCGCCCATGTTCACAGAAGCCGGCACTGATACGTCGAAGACCCTGACCGCGCCTCTGTACATCATAGATTCCGGATCCCCCAGCAGGTTATATATAAAATGGGTCCACCTGTCGCTCGACTCTCCCGCCGCCGAAGGCGTGAACGGCTCCCTGGAAAGGACGTGCAGCTTACCCAGCTCATGAATATTTTTATCGAACAGAAGATAATAATACTCGTCAAGGTATAGTCGGGAGGTGCTGGGGAAGGCGGATCTGCTCGACCCGGTCACGGCGTACGCGCCTCCTTCATCGTTAAGAAGGAAAGCTTCCGCCAGGCAGTCCGTGTCAAATGCGGCGTTGGTACAGTTCATCAGATACATGGAATAGAGTTTATCCCCATTGGTGAAGGATGCCGCGTCTGCGGTCAGAATGCTGGCGTCTCCCACTGACATGTTATAACTGAACCCGTGCCCGGCGTGAACTACGTGGTTGGTCCCCGCCTCGAGATAGGTCATGGTATTGGCCTTGGTGAGAACTATAGAACCGGGATATTCGGTGTAGTTCTCATAGAGCCTGTCGGTGGTTATCTCCGGGTGCCCCGCCAGATAATTCTGATAGACCAGCTCGAGGATCTCTCCCCCGTCTGTGGATACCGGATCCTCTCCGTTCCAGGGATCCGGCCAGATGACTTCACCGAGCATAAGGATCTTCTGTTTGGAGGCCGAATCGGCAGGCGCCTCGTAAGCGATCGTTTTTCCTATCATGATTTCCGCTTCGGAGACATTGGAAGCCGGCAGCCTTCCCAGATAGACCTCCGAGTAAAGGTCGACCTGGTCTCCCGGATCCTGGCTGCTGTGGTAGGCTTCCCCCCAGAGGGAATCTCCGTCGGCGTTCCAGTTGCCGTCCAGGCAGGAATAGTACATGTCGGTGGGAATGAATTCGCCCGTATAGTAAGTGGTATATCCGAACCTCTCGGGAATCACGTCGGTATCCCCGCCCAGGAGAACATACTCCACTCCCCACTTGGCGTAGGCGTCTGATATGAAATTTCTTATGGTCTCGGCAAGATCAGCGCCGTTTCTGGCGTTCTGCTTTATCCACTCAACCGTTCTGACTACCGCGGGAACACCTTTCCTTGTCTTGTGGTCGGCCAGAGCCTGAAAATACTGTTCCATCAACTCATTGGTGACGATAAGGTACCTGACCTCGCTGCCCTCCATGCTGGGAAGGTAACTGGGAAGGAAAGACCGGTCGGTATCATCGACTCGAATATCCTGGAAAGTGTATGATGACGCCATTCGGGGATTTTCAGTGATATGCTCTACGAACTTACGGGATTCTTCTCTGAATCCCTCCACGTGCCGGATTCTTCTGACAGACCGGCCGGGAGAATCGTCCGCCCTGGTCTGAACCAGGACTCTGGCGCTCTCTATTACCTCGAGTTCGTTTGAATCAAGTGAATACCTGAGGGGATAAACAGCTATCGAAGCCAGATTATACCCCCTGTAAGTGTTGGTCCCTATATGCCGGACCAGCCATTTTGGGAAAACCGATCCCGGCCCTACAACCTCTTCCCTGTCGGCGGCAAGTCCCAGCATGGTGCCATCGTTCAGCTTCGTTCCTTCAAAGGGTTTAAGCACATATTTTTCCCCGAACCGGAAGGTCTTTACATCCTTTAACCTTACCGAGGAAACCACCTCTCCCTGGGGAAGAAGGACACTTATGACCCGGTAGGGGATCGAAGGGTAATCGAGATAAGGTGTCGACTGGTACCTGGCGACGCTCACCGCCCCCTTACCGGACACCTCTTCTGTTATCACTACCTTCTCTCTATCCAGCGAAAAGTTTAAAGATATATCTGCGGTAAAAGCGGTATGGGGTATGATAATGCCTAGAATCACCACCGCAAAAATGCCAACTGTTCTTAAACGGCTAATCAATTAAGCCTCCCAGTTAACGGATAAACAAAGCTTATTTTTCAGTTGTCTTAGATAATAAGACTTTAGCGGTTTGTCTAAAGGTGCAACTCCTTCGATGGTACCCTTCTAAAGAAAGGGACTTGGAGACGAGATCCTCTCAAGAATTCTACAATATTTCAAGCCTGATGTCAACCTTCGAGTGGGTCTCGCGACGATCGGGGAAAGCTGATAGACTCAGGTCCTTTAAAGCTGTGGATTTCAACTCAAAGTGCTTCACTGCGATCGATCCACTTTGAATTCTACTTCGCCCCCGCTGAAATCCGCTACTACCTCACTGCCCTCGGGTATCTTCTCTTCGATGACGTCCCTGGCCAGAGGGTTCAGCACCATTCTCTGAATGAGCCGCTTCAGGGGCCTTGCTCCATATTCCGGGCTGTACCCTCTTTCGGAAATGATCTCACGAAGCCGGTCGCTGATCTTAAGAGTAATACCCTGTTCCCTCAGCCGCTGATCGATCTCGGCTATCTGAAGATCCACAATATCAGCGATATCCTCTCTGCTCAGGAACCGGAATGTTATTATCTCATCGATCCTGTTCAGAAATTCCGGGCGGAAGAAGTTTCGCAGGGTCTCTTTCATCTTGGAAGATATCTCCTCTTCACTTAATTCATCCCTCTGGTTAAGGAACTGGCTTCCCAGATTGGAAGTCATTATTACTATGGTATTCCTGAAATCCACGGTCCTTCCTTTGGCATCGGTCAAACGCCCCTCTCCAAGGAGTTGAAGAAGCACGTTGAATACCTCCGGGTGGGCCTTTTCTATCTCGTCAAAGAGTATTACCGAATAGGGGTTCCGTCTTACAGACTCGGTAAGATAACCTCCCTCCTCGTACCCGACATATCCGGGCGGCGCTCCTATCAGTCTTGAGACAGCATGCTTCTCCATGTATTCGGACATATCTATTCGAACCATATGCTTCTCGTCGCCAAACAGGATTCGGGCTACCGATTTGGCAAGCTCGGTCTTTCCAACCCCGGTGGGTCCCAGGAATATAAAAGATCCCAGGGGCTGCAGGGGGTTTTGAAGTCCCGCTCTGGAACGCCTTATCGAATCGCTGACCGCTCTTACGGCTTCACCCTGCCCTATCACCCTTCGGGAGATCCTCTCCTCGAGGTTGATGATCTTGTTCCTCTCTTCCTCCACCATCCTGCTGACGGGAATTCCGGTCCACTTGCTGACGATGTCGGCGATGTCATCCTCGGTGACTTCCTCTCGAAGGAGCTGGTGGTCGCTGTCCTCTGATTCCTCAAAATCCTTTCTCGCTCTCTTCAGATCATTTTCCAGCTCCGCTATGACGCCGTATCTCAGCTCGGCCACCTTTTCCAGGTTGTTCTCCCGTCTGGCCAGCTGCTCCTGGGTTCTGGCCTCATCAAGCTTCTCCTGAAGAGACCTTATCTTATGAACGGCCGCCTTTTCCTTTTCCCATATTTCCAAAAGACCGTTCTCCTCTTTCCTGATAACACCTAGCTTGTTTTCGATCTCCTCCAGCCTGGCTTTTGTTTCCTTCTTTTTCCGATCCTTCTCCAGTGCCCTCTTTTCAATCTCCAGCTGGGTGACCCTGTCCTGAACCGAGGCCAGTTTTGAAGGCACGCTGTCCATCTCCATCCTGAGCCTGGAAGCGGCCTCGTCCACCAGATCTATGGCTTTATCAGGAAGGAATCTTCCGCCGATATACCGATCGGAGAGTTTGGCTGCCTGAATCAGGGCCGTATCGGTGATCCTTACCCCGTGATGGACCTCGTATTTCTCCTTCAAACCCCTGAGAATGGCTATAGTCTCCTCCACATCAGGCTCGTCGATCTTCACGATCTGGAAACGGCGCTCCAGGGCGGCATCCTTCTCTATATACTTTCTGTATTCATCCAGGGTGGTCGCCCCGATGCATCTGAGCTCACCTCTCGCCAGAGCGGGCTTTATCATGTTGGAGGCGTCTACAGCCCCCTCCGCCGCTCCCGCTCCGACTATGGTGTGAAGTTCGTCAATAAAAAGAATGACCTGTCCCTCTTTCTTCTTTATTTCATTAAGTACAGCCTTGAATCTCTCCTCGAACTCGCCCCTGAATTTGGCCCCGGCTACCAGAGCGCCCATATCCAGGCCCAGCACTCTTTTTTCCTTTATGCTCTCCGGAACTTCTCCGGCGGCTATTTTTCTGGCCAGACCCTCGACTATAGCCGTCTTTCCAACACCGGGTTCGCCAATTAAAACAGGATTGTTTTTTGTCCTTCTGGAAAGGACCTGCACCACCCTCCGAATCTCCTCTTCCCTTCCGATTACCGGATCAAGTTTTTCCCTCTCGGCCAACTGGACGTAATCTATGGTAAACCTCTCCAGAGCCTGATAGGTGGTTTCTGGATTCTGATCCGTTATTCTAACCGATCCCCTTACCGATTCGAGAGCTTTCATAATCCCATTCTGATCCACCGAGTGGTTTTTCAGAACCCTTCCCGCCTCGAACTTGTCATCGCACATCGCCAGAAGGATATGCTCGGTGCTCACGTATTCATCCTTGAACCGGCCCGCTTCAACGAATGCCTGCGATAGAAGATTCCCCAGCTGGCTGGAAATGCGTAAATCCTGCTCGCCGCCCTGAAATCTGGGTTGCCTTGATATGGCCTGTTCTATATCCGATTGCAGGAGTGACGTGTCGATCCCCATCTTTTCGAATATTCTCGGCACTACCCCGTCTTTTTGAGCGACCAGAGCACTGAGTACGTGAAGAGGCATTATCTCTGTGTTTCTATTCTCGAAAGCCGACTGCCTAGCCTGAGCCAAGGCCTCCTGGGCCTTGACCGTAAGTTTATCTATCTGATACATAAAATAATTCTCCTTATTTCCCTTTGAATTCCATTAATTAGGATACGCACCTTGCATGCCAAACTTTCAACATGTACAAATAGCCCGTTATGATATTACATAACAATAACATACAATTAATCACATTATTTTTCTTGGAAAATCCCTGTAAAAAATACTTTTTGCCATATATGCCATAATGGCGCTATATTAACAAATCGAAAGTCAATCTGGCATAATTTAATCAGTCCATCTTTATTTTGTCAACATTAATTATGCTGGGCAAATGATAAATGCTCCTTACCAGATGAATCTCGTCTTCAGACACATGATCTACTCTTGGAAAAGTTAACCCGAGCATAATATGACCATCATCCACGCTGTGGTCGAGTCCGATTATGTGTCCGAACTCATGTGTAAATATCACGTGCGTATAAACTGTAATGGAAGGAGTCGAGATAAGAGGGTAAATGATCATTTTCTTCTTTTGCGGGGTGCCGTCCTCGTTGAGACTCAAGACTTCCACGCGATGCCTTCCTTCGGTGACACTGTAATCGTAAACGATTTCCGCGTCCGCCTCCTCAGCGGATTGCACCGTCTCGAAAAGGTTGAGACCTGTATAATCTTCCCACTCCGCCATCGCAGAGTCCGCCCCCGCCTGAAGGTCAGCGCCTTCATGCACCGCAGGGGGACTGTAAACCAAAACCGGCCAGTGGTTCCACCCCTTATAAACGTGGCTCTGCTTACTTATCTGTGTTTTGGTCAGTTCCCTGAAAAACTCCATAAAATTATCATAACGGTCATCCTCGGCACTGACCAGCGGGTAATTCGGAACAAGGTAAAGCCCAAGCCCGGACACATCCCCTTGCAGAAGGTTGGCTGCGGTATAGTAATCGTGATAATCTCCAATCTTCGTGCCGGTCTCGTCCCGCGTGTAAATCGAATAAACATCCAATTTAAGATTTTTTAGCCGGTAGACCCCGCCCGGTATCGAGAGGACCTCCACTCCTTCAGCGTTTACCCAGGCTCCTTCGACGCCGTTACCGGTTTCGGTGTCTATGACCACACCCGTCACATCATAACCTCTTATCTGAATATGGGGGGAACTGCATATCGGAGACAGATTATAGAAATCATCGTATGCCCTGATACAAACATACACATATTCGCCGGGCGTAAGCGAGGTCAGGACCATTGAATCTCTCATACCGGCGCTTGAGACCGCCGGCAGGGCGGGATGAGAATTAGAGTTTTTCCACTCATCCTCATTTGTTATACGTATCGTAGAAGTTCTAACCCGGTAACCCGCGGCCCGGCCCTCATATCCATCATCCCCCGGTGCCGTCCACTCCAGAAAGATGCTTCCCTTCTGCTCTCCGGTCCTTCCTTCCAAGTCGCAAACTCCGGAGGGTGGTATCGTGTCGGCCTCTCCCGATATGGTAATATGCCAGGTTATAGAATCAGAGTATTGGCCGTCCCAGACCATTCCGGTCAATTCATAGGTGCCGTTTTGAAGGAAACGATGAGTCAGATCGGATTTTCTGCTGAAATCCTGAACGACCGTATCCTCAATAAAATACTTGTAGACCAGATATTCCGGATGGTCATCCTCTACTTCCATATCAAAATAAAGAGTGTCGCCGATCTCGAATTGAACCAGGTCGCTTCCCGGCGAGTAGCTGGTTATAGCGGGCGGGAAATTTTCTCTTTCCTGAACTCTGATAAACCATGACCTGCTTGAGTATCCTTCAAAATCCTCAGCCCTCCCCTGCACTGTGTAAAGGCCGGCTCTTCTGGCGTGGAAGACAACCGTATCAGCCCTTGACAGGACTGAATCTACTTCTCCCGAAGCCCCAGCTATAACGAATGAATATTCTATAGCATCTCTCTCCGGATCACTTGCCTGTATCTTCAACTTGCAGGAATCCGAAGGGGCGATTATAGTTTTAAGCTGCCATTCGGGGTAGAAATAGGTTATCTCGGGAGGCTCGTTGGGCCCCAAGGGATCATTCTGGAATATACAGGATTGTATAAACAGACCCGTCAGAAGGGTTGTCAAGACCGTTATTGTCAATCCACGTTTTCGCATAGCGACCGTCCTGGATCAAAGACGGGGTTCTTTAATAATATAACGTTTATAAGTGCTGTATTAAAAGAAAAATATCCGGAAAACCCTAAAAAAAGGAGCGAAATATCTAATTCATGCAAACCGGATGTTCAATTATTCTGGCGGCGTGACGAGAAACTTTCGAGGAAGTGGCTGAGCGCGAGGTCGAGGGCCCTGATAAATCCCTCCCGGTCTACAACTCTCAACTGGATAGAAGGAGAATCACCCAGAGCGACAACGAAAAGATCACGGTACGGGGTGACCTTCACGGCGAACCCGCCTTCGCCGGAATAACGGATCTCAAAACGGGTCGTTTCAACATTGAATCTGCCCGAAAAATTCGTCACTTCACGGCAGAAACGGCCAAAAAGCTCTCGGGCCTCCCTATCGGCGACCAGCCCCTTGAGCCTGGCCATCCCGGTTAACATCTCACTACTCAGAGACTCTCCTTCCAATGCGCTTGGAACGGCCGCTTATGACCTGAAGAACGGAGTTTACCAGTCCGGAAATGATGGTTTTTTGGGGAGGCGCCCTTCTAAACGGGTCCAGCTGGCCTGTTGAAGGGAAATCAACAATCTCGGAATTCTCTCCAGCTCCCCTGTCGCCTAAATAATTTTCAGAGAAAAAAACCGCCTCAGGAGCAGCACTCCTGATACTACGAAGCCAGGAATCATCGAGCCCGCGGGCCCCATCGTCAATGATCAAAACAGCTTCAGGGACCATATCGACACCTTCCCGGCCAAGCGAACACTCCCTGCCCGCCCTCAGAAGACCGCCAAGATATGTTTTGGGATCCCCCGAGCTAAAGTGAAATGCCTGAACGATAAAGTGATGCCCGCATGATTCCTCGAAATCATCGAACGGTGAGCATGGCCCGAGGCCACCGGCCAGACGGTATCGAAGCCGGCTGTTGATATTCACACTTAGCGCGGCTTCTGTCTCCAATGCCGGCGCGAGGTACTCTTCCGCCTGCAGGCCGAAATAATAACCGGCATTGGGAAGATTCCGGCTGGTTTCGGCGAGAGTGACTCTAATCTTTTGGCTGGATAGATGGAATGTAAAACCGCTGGCCACTAGAGCCAGGAGAGGAGTGGAACCGGTGGCAGAGATCCATACCATGGATTCAGCGACCGCCTGTTTGCTCCTCTCTTCAGGTTCTGCCCCGGAAAGGAACAGGTGGGCAAAACTCTTGAGATCGCCGGTTGAATCTTCTTTAAGCATATTAAACTATGAGCAGAGAGTTTTCCTGGCCGAATTCGTTCATCACCGTATCGCTGTTACGGGGATCCTTGATCCATACTCCATCGACGATAAATCTGTATTCATATTCTCCCGGTTCCAGGTTGAGAGTGGTCTTCCACAAACCGTCTTTGGAATCGATCTCCATCTTTTTGCCGATACCCGACCAGTTGGTAAACTCCCCAGTAAGACGCACGCTTTTGGCGTTTGGAGCGTCAAAAGCGAATATTACTCCCTCCTCTATGACCTTCGGGCCGTGAAGACGGGTCATCCAGCTATGTATGTTTTCCACCTGAAGAACACTGCCCCTCTCATCGATCTCATCGGCTATAGCCAGGAATTCCCTTCGCAACTTGTCGCATCTTCTGACATCGAAGATCGACACACCTCTCAGAACGGATTCCTTGTATCTGACCGAATGGCTGACAGTATTTTGCATCAAGATAGATGAGTGTGTTTTCTCAAGCTCTCCCACGAAATCTCTGGAGAAATTCGTCCTCTTCTCCAGGTTGTTAATCAGTATGTGCATCGCCACCTTATGATCCGTCTCCTCCTCGAGCAGTTCAAGCGTCTCAGTCAACCTTTCCAGCCCACGTAATGAAAAAAGGCTGGGTTCAATTGGAATCAGGACTTCCTTCGAGGCTATTAAGGCATTAAAGGTAAGAATGCCTACGTTTGGAGGAGAATCGATTATAATGAAATCATAGTCTTCTTTCGATCTAGCCAGTTTTGAACCGAGGCGGGATTCTCTGCCGTCCAGGCCGGCCAGCTCTTGCTCTAAGGCACTCAGCATGGGTGATGAAGGTATGACGAAAAAATTTTCGCTTCGCTCAAAAACAGCCTCAGACAGTCTTATTCTGGGATCGATAAGCAGATCATATGTGGTCCTGTTCCCGCCTTCGCCTGAAGCCATTATTCCCAGAGAGGCGTGCGCCTGAGGGTCCATGTCAACCAAAAGGACCCGGTTGCCCCTTTCCCGCAATGCAGCGGCCAGGTTGATCGCGACAGTCGTCTTTCCGCAACCGCCTTTCTGATTGACTACCGAAATAATCCTCATCTCTATTCCCTCCCGTAAATCCAGGTTGACCCGGAACTCAGTTCAGGAAAAAAAAGGCTATATCATCCCTGATACAGCCTTGAATAACCTCTATAATTTCTTCAGTTGACATTCCGGTGTCCGTTTTCAGGCGAAACCTTTAACCAGTAACTTACCGCACCCCCCTCGATGCCGACTACGGAGCTATCCTAATGCGCTCTACGATATCGATTCTCCTCCTGAATGATCGCTGATGTCAAGGAATTTTTGTCTGATCAGAAAAAAAACAACAGGGCGATAAAGAGGCCGGCCGCGAACCCACCCAGTACCTCGGCCCAGGTGTGTCCTATAAGCTCCCGTAGTTCTCTGGCGTCGATGTGATGAGTCTTGCTCGCTTTATCTATGATCTCGTTCAGAACCCTGGCCTGATTTCCCACTTCCTGGCGCAGTCCGGTCGCTTCAAAAATAAAATACAGGCTGAATATCAGGGAAACGCCGAAAAGTACCGAGTCTATACCCTGATAAACACCTACACCCACGGTGAGAGTCGTTACCATTGCGGTATGGGAACTGGGCATACCGCCCGTGTCAAACATTCTGAAGAACCTGAACCTCTGTCCCTGAGCAAGGTCTATGAACGGCTTGAGGAACTGGGCGAAAAGCATGCTCACGATAGAGGCTATTCCTACTTTGTGAAATAACATCAGCGTCTTCCCCCACCCGGCGGCACTTCCGGCCCGCCGGGTTGCTCCTTGGTCAACCTTTTTCGCCAAAAAGAGTTGCCCGGTTTTAGGCTATAGTAACCACACCCCTTCGGCCCCTTCATAATAATTATATCCCCATTTCCACCGAATGTCGATATTTGGCGGGGCTTGGACTTATTCTTCGCGTCCTGCTTGCTCCGCTCCACTTTTATACCACTCGTAAAGGTTGTGAAAAACACCTATAGCATCGGGCCTGGCTCCTTCAAAGCGCTTGTTCAGGACAAAAAGGGTATGGGGGCAATACAGAAAAGTATAAGGCTGTTCACTGTATATGATCTCCTGGGCCCTGTAAAAAAGAGGCCTGGCCCTGTCGAAATCCAGCATGCCACTGGCCAGATTGTTTAGGCTATCCACTGTGGAATTACAGTAATCCACCCTGTTGTATCCACCCTTCCCCCTTGAACCGCACCCCCAGATCGGTTCCAGGTCCGCCTTTGTCCCCACCCGCCAGGCGTTGACCACCGCTTGAAAATCTGAGTTCTTTTGCCGCTGCAGCATAACCGTCCATTCCAGAAGAAGAGGATTCACCTTTACCCCGATCTTTCTCAGCATCTCCTGGACCATCACCTGAATATCCGCTCTTATCTGATTGCCGTGGTTCGCCATTAGATCAAACTCGAAAGTCTTGCCGTCTTTCTCAAGAAATCCGTCCCCGTCTGTATCTTCGAACCCCTCTTCCGCCAGGATCGCGGAGGCTTTATCTGGGTCAAAAGGAAGCGGCTCTATATCAGGATTGAAAGCCCAGATCAGGGGAACGAAGGGCCCGGTGCATTCCTCGGCGTACCCATAGTACAGATTGTCAATGATCAGTTGCCTGTCTATACCCATGGTCAGGGCTCGTCTCACTCTGGAGTTCCCGAACGGTTCCCTGGCGGCGTTCCAGCCGATATAGATATAAGCTCTGGTCGGAAAATCGAATACCTTGAGCTGGGGGTTATTGTCCCTGATATCATCAACCTGGGCGGGAGGAACGCTCTCCATACAATCTATCTCACCGTCCTTGAGCTGGGTAAGAAGGGTCACCTGATCGGGAATGATCTTGAATATCACCCTGTCGAGATAGGGCTTACCCTTTTCGTAGTAGCTGTCATTCGAGATCAGGACAAGCGACTGGCCCCTTTCCCATTTTTCAATCATGAAGGGACCGTTCATTGGTATTTCTTCTGCTGGTATATTAGGAAGTTCGGCGTTTCCCACCTCGTTTATAACATGCGCTGGGAGAATAGGCCCGTCGTTAGCGTCCATGACCTGGTAGGGGTAAACCCGGTTGAAATGATAGACCACGGTGTAGTGGTCGACAACTTCGACACTGTCTATATGCTCTTTCAGATGTCTCCCGCTCCAGACCGCGCTTGAATCTTTCTGGGCCTGGAAAGTCGCGGCCACATCGGCTGAAGTAAACTTAACTCCGTCGCTCCATATCACGTCCTCTCTAAGATAAAAGGTGAGCCGCTTCCGGTCCTTCGAAAACTCGTACCTCCTGGCGAGCCGAGGCCTGAAAGTGAGAAAATCGTCATTTTCATCCAGAAGGGACAGGAAGAGAAGGTTGTAGACGTCCCTGGCGTGCGCGTCGGTCGTACGGATGGGGTTAAGCCCCTCATAATCACTTATCTCCCCGACCATCAGGACTCCTCCTCTTTTCTTTCCGCCTTCTTCCCCTGAACAGGAGTATACAGCCGTCAATACTGCCAGAAGGGTCACGACGACTGAAAAGCATCGCGTTCTTGTCAAAAACATGTCCGGTTTCCTCCCTCGCTTGTAATGAACCCCGTTAATTAGAAATATATCAGTTTACCGAAATTCTTAAAGTAAAATGTTCCATCCTCAGGCGCCCTTGAGAGGGATCCTTGAATAGAACCATTCAAATTCAGCCCCCTCGGCGGCAATCGAGTAATTAGGTATTGAACAAGAGGCGCTAAAATGATAATACATGTTGAAGGAGGAAATCTGTTCAAAGAGGGAAAGGAGTGATGATGTTTAAGAATCTCAAACTCTTAATCTTGCTGGGCTTGATGATTCCCTGGCTATTATCGGGCCTGGGGTGTACAGAAGAGGAATCCGGCGCTGACCGGGGTGGAGATACCACCAAGCCCGAAGTTGTTGCCTCATATCCCCTGGATCAGGAGACCGGGGTCTCCAGAACGGGACCGTTTTGGATCCTGTTCAGCGAATCGATGAATCAGGAGACCGTGGAGAATAACCTGCAATTTTACCCCGAACAATTCAACGGGCTCTTTTTCGAAACTACCTGGGAGGATGATACTGTATTTATCCACCCTCATTCCTACCTGAACGGGTCGAGCGTTTATAACATAATAGCCGGAGCGGAATGCGCGGACATGAACGGCAATGAGATGGGAAGCGGCTACTCCCTTAACTTTACTACCACCAGCGAGGAGGATACCGAACCTCCCCGAGTCGTAAGCACCACCCCGGCCAACGGCCAGCCAGATGTAACCGCTATTACCAACATAGAAATCACCTTCAGTGAACCGGTAATAATCCCTTCGTTTGACTGGGAGACCCAGACTTTCCTGCAACTGAACCCGCAATCGATGGAAGGAGAAATCGAAAAGGAGGGCGACACAGTTAGAATTATCGGGCTTAACTTTCCCCAAGGCCAGCTGGTCGAGGCAACCGTAACCCCGGATGTTACCGACCTGGCGGGAAACCCGCTGATCCAGTATACATTCAGCTTTACCACGGGAATCGACGACGTCAGTCCCGTGCTGAACAGTTCGGTGCCGGACAATGGAGAAACCGGAGTATCGACCGATCTGTCCCTGATGGTGTTCAATTTCAGCGAGCCGGTGGACCAGGGATGGGAACCCGGCCCAGGGGATATCGACTTGCGGATCATGTTCGCCGTAAATTCGGCCGGTTACGAGCCCTGGTTTTCCAATGAAGGCGCTACCCTGAACGTACCTCTGCGGGGTCTGACTCCAGGCTGCGATTACTGGGTGGATTTCAGGGATCTTACCGACCTGTTTAACAATCCCATAGATCCAAACCCGACCAGTTATCATTTTACGACGCCGGGGGCGGCTTCATACTTCCCCGTGGCTGACGGGAACAAGTGGTATTTCTTCCGGTCGTTGGGAAATGGCCAGATCCGCCGGATAACCGGATACGATTCAGGAACCGGGGAATTCGACGTGGTATTCGAAGAGGAAGGTCAGACCGACGAGGTTTGGCACATGAGGATTACCGCCACCCAGATCCAGCACCTGGGAAGGGATGAATACAATAACGGTTCATACGTAGGGACTATGTCATGGAACACCCCGCTGACTTTCTTCAAGCTGCCAGTAACCGATCACCTGGGAGAAGAATGGGATCTGTTCACCGAATTTCAGTGGGGAGGGGAAACGGACACTCTATCAGGAACGGTCAGCATGCAGCCCGCCCTATCGGATATTACTTTGATGTTTGAAGAAAATATGGGAGGCACTCTGAAAGATGTCGCAAAGCACCAGCTCGATCTTTCCCTCAGCATAGAAGGCGGCGCGGGATTTATTATCGACACCTGGCTTTGCCCCGGGGTGGGATGGATCAAGATAATTGAAACTGAAGACGGTTCCACTGATAAGGACACCCTCACTACCATGGGATGGGATTTATAGACGGGCATTAATTACCGGGCCGGCGGATTGCCCCGCCGGCCCGCCTTCTAAGAAACCGGCCATACCAGTTGCGGAAAGAAGGACACAAGCCCCATCACCGGAACAGCCGCAATAGTTTTTTTGGACTGATTTACAAAAGGCCTGGTGTGAATTGATACTGACCGGATGCGAAGTCCTGGCAGATGAAAAATGTCGAAGGCTCAGGAAAAAACGCGTCGGCCTTCTGTCCAATCAGGCTTCCGTGAAAAGTGATTACGAGCACGTTTTGAGCGCCATGCTTCGCCACGGTATAGAGGTGGCCGCGATATTCGGTCCACAGCACGGCATTTACGGCCAAACCCAGGCGAATATGATAGAGTGGGAATCTTACAGACACCCTGCGCTCGGAATACCGGTCTACTCCCTCTACGGAGAGAACAGGTCTCCCACGGATTCGATGCTCAAGGGACTGGACGTATTGGTCATCGACCTTCAGGACATAGGTACAAGATGCTACACTTACCTCTGGACGGCCGCCCTGGCGATGAAGGCCTGCTCCGGAGCATCCCTTCCTGTGATACTGCTCGACAGGCCGAACCCTCTGGGCGGATTAGAGATCGAGGGCCCTGTTCTTAAGAAAGGTTTCGAATCGTTCGTAGGCCTCTTCCCCCTGCCCATGAGGCACGGTCTTACCATGGGCGAGGCCCTGACGATGATAAACAGGGAAAAAGGCATCGGTTGCGAACTGGAAATAGTGAAGCTGAAACAATGGAAGAGAGATATGCATTTTGCCGACACCGGCCTCCCCTGGGTAATGCCTTCGCCCAATATTCCCACCAGCGAAACGGCCTTGCTGTATTCGGGAACGGTTCTTTTGGAGGGGACCAACATTTCGGAGGGAAGGGGGACGACCATTCCCTTCGAGCTTCTGGGAGCCCCGTGGATAGACCCGGCAAAGCTCGCCGAAACCATCTCAAAAACCGCGCTTCAAGGTGCTGTCTTCCGTCCCGCCAGTTTCATCCCCACCTGGGACAAGTACGCCGGAGAACTCTGCGGTGGAGTACATATCCATGTTACTGACAGTAACAGATTCAGGCCGGTAAGAACAGCGGCGGTCATCATCCAGTCCGCTCAAACTCTTTATCCCGGCCGGTTCGAATGGATACAGCCCCCTTACGAGTACGAGACTGAAATCATGCCCATCGATATAATATCGGGCAGCGTCGAATTGAGAAAAAGGATAGACCACGGGCTCGATTTGAATTCGCTGTTTGAAATCTGGAAAGAAGAGGAAAGAGAGTTTCTGAATTCCAGAAGAGACTCCCTTATTTATTGACATGATCAGCCAAAGGACCTCAAAAAATCATAAAACCTGCGGCGTGATTCTGGCCGCCGGCTTCGGAAAAAGGATGCGCCCCCTATCCAGCCTGGTTCCCAAACCCCTGCTTCCGGTATTGGGCAAACCGCTGCTTGAGATAATCATCAAGAAGATCTTGAGGTCTGAAGCCCGCTCGGTCCACGTAAACCTTCACCACCTGGCAGAATCTTTCGGCCGATTGGACCTTCCGTCCGGCGGGACCGTAAGGTTCCACCGGGAAAACAGGATACTCGGCACGGGAGGAGGCATCGGGAATATGGCCGGGGATCTGGCGGAAAACGACCTGATCCTTCTGCATAATGGCGACGTGATATCTAACATCGAATACGCTCCAGCCATCGATTTCCACCTCGCCCAAGGCCAGCTGATCACTATGATCCTGGCTGGAGACGGAAAACCGTACAGGAAGCGCCGCCGGGCGGATTCCCTCATCAAAGCGCCCCAGGCACCTCCACCTTCCGTTTTATTTCACGACAATGGCGACATCCTGGGAATAGGCCGTCCTTCTGAGATCGTTGCCGCGGGCGGTCTTATCTCCGGTTACACGGGAATGTCGATCCTGTCCGCAGAAGCTCTGAGATTTTTCCCAACCGGCCGCAACTACGGCCTTGTGGAGGTGATACTCTCCCTGGTAGAAAGAGGCGGCGGAAAGGTCAAGGGAATAAGGTCCGAAGAGTTCGCCGGTGATATTTCCTGGGCTGAGATTGGAACTCCGGCCGGTTATCTCGCACTTCACCAGAGAATCCTTGAAGGTAAGGAGAGGTTTGACCCATTGCTCGCGCCTCCCGCCCTCCCCCTCAATATCGACCCGGAAACTTCGATAGCGCCCGATGTCGAGTGGCAGGGTTTTCTTCAGGCAGGAAAAGGGTCGGTCATAGAGGAAGGCTGCCGGCTTGAAAATTGCTTAGTACTTTCAAAAACAACTGTTGAAAGCGGGACAAAAGCCAGCTATTGTATCTTTTTTGATGATAGAAGAATCGAGGTGGCCAGACAGTGAAAGACACCATAACCGAACTTGCCGCTTCAGCCCTCAATATGACCTGCCGCCTGCCCGACGGGCCCCTGAAATCGTCGGCTCGCATCTTTCCCTTCGCGGCCGGCGGAAGCAATCGATATTTCTTTCGACTGAGTGACGATTCCCGCTCCGCTGTGGCTCTCATAGAACCGGGGGGCGGAAAAAGTTTTCAAGCTTACGTTCGTATAGGCACCTTTCTCAATAGGAACGGGGTGGCGGTACCGGAATTTTACGCTTTTGATTTTATCAGAGGTATCCTTATCATGGAGGACCTGGGAGACCTCAGTCTCGAAAAAACGGTAAAGAACAATGATAGTGACGGACTTATACCGCTCTATAGAGACTGCCTCGATATGCTGACGTACCTTCAAACCAGCGTGACCGATAAGATGCGGAAGGATAATATACTTAGGGAAAAAGTTTTTGGTGAAGAACAGTTTCTAGCTGAAACAGAGTACTTTGAGACCGAATTTCTCTCCAGATTCATGCCGGCAGAGCCGCCTGAATCATGGAAAGAGGAAAAGAGCAGGCTGGCTCGATCCCTGGGGGCGGAAGAAAAGGTCTTCATGCACCGTGATTTTCAAAGCAGAAATATAATCATAAACAACAAAGAGCCCCGTCTTATCGATTTTCAAACAGCCTGCCGGGGACCGGGGATATATGATGTAGCATCCCTTCTTACAGATCCTTACGTTATTCTTTCCGAATCGACTGTCAGGATTCTTTTTGATTATTACTGCCAGGGTATGAGCGGCGGGAACGCTCTGAACAGCAGAGGCTGCGACAGGATGCTCGAGCTCTTCGCAATGGCCGGTCTGCAACGTAACCTTCAGGCACTGGCGGCCTTCGCCAAGCTGGGTTACGGCGAGGGCAAAAAACATTTTATCAGGTCTATCCCCTCCGCACTCCAGGTCCTTAAAAGAGAAGCTGAAAATACCGCCTCGTTTCCGGCGGTTAGAGAAATCGCCTTTACGGTCCTGGAAAAGATCAGCAGAGAACAGCCGCCGGAAATGTATTAGAAGGGCGGACTGACTTCGCGGACCGGATCAAGCCCGTAAAAACCCGGCCGGCCCTATTCCTCCAGTACCTTCATCACCTTATCGTGGCTTCTCACCCGGTTAGAGACCTTTATGCCGACGTTGTCCCCTACCTCCGCCTTCTCGACCTGGTCATGTTCGATCTGCAGCGACTTTACTTCATCTACGAAATCGGTGGTATGCCCCTTAAAATGAAGTTTATCACCTATCTCGATACCCTCAGCTGTAACCTCGATTGCCACAACCCCGATGTGGGCGAAGTAGTCCTCGACCTTTCCAACTTCGATCTCCTTCATTTTCCACCTCCTCATTATTTTAAATTCGATCCCAAGATACGCTGCCGCTGAAAAGATTTTAGAAGATACCCGGCGATTTTTCAAGAAGAATTAATCGTTTGCGGCCCGGCAATTCATTCTGATCCTAACCCAGTCCGGCGCCGGTGAAGACCCTCTCAAGGTATTCCCTGCTTCTTCCGGCCGCCTTGAAAGAAACCTCCAGGTCCAGCCTTGGAAACCCGCTTTCACCCTTGAGAATTTCCGCCAGTTGTTCAAAATCGAAGCATCCTTCGCCCGGAGCCAGATGGTCGTCGGATAGACCATCGTTATCATGCAGATGCAGCACTTCCACTTTTTTCCCCAGGACATCCCACCATCGTTTGAGGGGGAGCCGGGAATACCTGTTTACGTGTCCAGTGTCTATACAGTATCTCATATCATACCCGGAAAGCGATTCGGCCAGCCGAAGCATTATCTCAGGTCTGTCGTCCCAGGAGTTCTCCAGAGCTATAAGCACTCCCTTTTTCGCCGCCGCTTCGGCCACCGCGGGCATTCTTGCTCTCCAGTTTCTGAACCAGTGTCTCCTCCCGCCCCTGGAAAAATAAGGAAGGTATCCGGTATGCATGACCATCACCTCTCCCCCGAGGGCGGCGGTAACATCCAGTCCTCTTAACAGGCAGTCCTTGGTATACCTGCTGATTCCCTCATCCAGGCTGGCTATATCGAGGCCGAAGAAAGGACCGTGTGTAAAAGTTTTAAGTCTGTAACTCTCTATTTTCTCTCTGAGGTCTTGGAGCCGTCTGGCAGTCATGTCAAAAAGAAAATCGGTTCTGGTCATCCTTATCTCTGGATGGAATCCCTGCTCCTTGACCAGATCTAACTTATCCTCTACTTCGCTGAGGGGGGTGCTCAGATAGAAAATCAACTGTTTCACCTCAAATATCAAGCTCCCACTTGACCTTGCCGTAATTGATATATATTCTAATCACATATTGCCATATCTACAGGAGTAAGACAAGAGGAGTCAAAAACCATGAAGATTGTCGAATGCGTGCCCAATTTCAGTGAGGGCAGGGACCAGGACAAGATCGACCAGATAACAGGTGAGATCCAGCAGATAGAGGGAGTCAAGCTCCTGGATGTCGACCCCGGCAAAGGTACTAACAGGACCGTGGTCACCATGGTAGGTCCGCCTGAAGGGGTCCTGGAAGCGGTATTCGCGGCTATCGCCAAAGCCGCTGAAGTTATAGATATGACAACCCACTCCGGCGCCCACGCCAGGATGGGAGCTTCAGACGTGATCCCTTTTGTACCCGTTTCGGGGATTACCATGGAAGATTGTGCAGAATTGGCCAGGAAGCTTGGAGAAAGGGTGGGGGATGAACTGGGTATTCCGGTTTATCTTTACGAAAACGCAGCCACAAGACCCGAACGTAAAAACCTCGCAAATGTGAGGTCCGGCGAGTACGAGGGGCTTTCCCAGAAGCTCAAGGACCCCCAATGGAAACCCGACTTCGGACCCGCTGAATTCAATCCTAAATCGGGCGCCACCATAATAGGAGCCCGGGAATTCCTGATAGCCTATAACGTCAACCTCAATACCAGGGATAGAAAATTAGCCAGGGAAATAGCGTATACCATCAGGGAAAAGGGCCGGCTGAGAAGGGATTCAAAGGGCAAGGTGGTCAGGAATGAGAACGGAAAAGCGCTCAGAGATCCCGGTATATTCAAGGACGTCAAAGCGGTCGGATGGTATATGGATGACTTCGGAAGGGCCCAGGTTTCGATCAATCTGGTCAACTACAGGGTATCTCCGCCTCACCTGGTCTTCGATGAGTGTTGCAGAATCGCCGGCGAGCTGGGTATAAGAGTCACCGGAAGCGAGCTGGTCGGGCTTATTCCACTGGAGGCGCTTCTTCAGGCTGGAAGACACTACCTTAAGAAAGCGGGCAAGAGCACGGGCGTCCCTGAATCAGAAATCATCCATATAGCGGATCTCTCGCTGGGCCTAAGCGACCTTTACCCTTTTGAACCGGAGAAGAAGATCATTGAGTACCAGATCAGGCGCAAGGACAGCCTCACCGGGCTTAAGATAACCGGCTTCATAGACGAGCTTTCCACAGATTCTCCCGCTCCGGGAGGAGGGAGTGTAGCCGCCCTGTGCGGAGCGCTCAGCGTGGCGCTTTCCTCGATGGTAGGCGCTCTTACTCACGGAAAGAAAAAATACCGGGAAGTTTACGATGAGATGGAGAAAGCGGGCGTGGAAGCCCAGCTGCTGAAAGATGGATTCATAGCGGATGTTGACCGTGACACCGACGCCTTCAACGAAGTAATGAGCGCTATGCGTCTTCCCAAAAAGAAGGAAAAGGATAAAAAACGCAGGGCCGAAGCGATAGAGGAAGCCACAAAAAAAGCGACCATGGTTCCTCTTGACGTGCTCAAGAAAACGGCCAAGGCCGCTGATTTGGCCCGGCTGGTATGCGAAAAGGGAAACCGCAATTCAGTGAGTGACGCGGGAGTCGCGGCCCTGGCCGCCCAAACAGCCGCCGTTGGAGCCTTCCTGAACGTAACAATAAATCTTCCTGGAATCAGCGACGAAGAATTCGTCGAAGAGGTTTTACGGGAAGCTAGGGAGATAAGAGAGAAGGTTGTCGAACACACAAAGAGCACTCTTGCCATGACGGAAAGTTTCCTGGAAGAGGAGTAATCACTAATTGGCCGGTTGTTTTACAAATATGGGTGAAATTCGGCTGAGACCTTTCAAATACGCCGCGGCGGCTCTGCTATTCTTGTCTCTGGCCCTCTGGTTATCCTGCGCCGGTGAAGAACCGGTAACCAGGGAGACTTTCGTGATGGGAACCCGGGCCCGGATAATCATTTATGGAATGGGCCGGGCTGAAGCTATGGAAGCGGCCGGCAGGGGACTTGGAGAAATGCACCGGCTGGAATCGATTATGAGCACCTGGAACCCCGGAAGCGAGTTGTCCGGAATCAACATGACAGCTGGCGGCGCCCCCCGGAAAACATCCCCGGAATTAACCTCGCTTCTCCATACAGCCGGACAATTCTCTGAATTAACAAAGGGCGTTTTCGACGTGACCGCGGGTCCGCTGGTGAGTCTCTGGGGTTTTCAGGGAAAGACCAGAAAAAACCTTCCTTCCGCAGAAGAAATATATCAAGCCATGGAACTGGTGGATTATAAAAAAATTGCCCTGGATACCGCCGCTTCTACGGTCTCCATACCAAAGGGCGCAAGGATAGACCTGGCGGGAATAGCGAAGGGGTACGCGGTCGACCGCTGCGCCTCGATCCTCAGAAAAGCCGGAGCCCGTTCGGCTCTGATCGACCTCGGCGGCAATATGTACGCTATCGGCTCGCCTCCCGGTAAAAATGGCTGGACGGTGGGAATCCGTGACCCCAAGCAGACCCGCGAAGTGGTGGGGTATCTGATAATAAGCGGTCAGGCAGTCGCTACCAGCGGCAACTACGAGAACTTTGCCGAAATGGAGGGAGAGGTATTCGGGCATCTAATCGATCCGCGTACCGGACGGCCCGCCGACGCCGGAGTCTTAAGCGTCACTGTCATATCGCCGACCGCCCTTTCCGCTGATGTCCTTTCGACCGCACTCTTTATAATGGGATCCGAAAAAGGAAATGCCCTGCTGAGGAAGCTTTCAGGACCGAAGGTCTCCGATTCTTTTCCCTATATAGGCCGGACTTTTAAATCTGATGGTTCGGGCCCCTCCACCGGATACGCCGAAGCCCTCTTCATAACAGATCACGACGGACGCCCAAGTTTCATAAAATCAGCTCCCATGAAGGGCAAACTGTTCCTGGAACAGTAATAGCGCATCAACAGAGAGATGGAGCGCCCGCTTCCGCGATGACGCCCGGGCGGGGCCCGGCAAAAACATCATATTCGGCGAAACATCTCAAGACAGGATAGGGGCAGATGCTGTTTAACCGTTGTTCTCAACCTCTTCTTCGCCGGCCGACAGATCAAACCATTTCTTATGAATGACACATTTGGAACAATCGTGGGTAGTCTTTATGAGAGGCTCTCTATCCGTTTTTTGCGCCACTTTCATCTCGACCTTGTTCATAAGCCCGAGAAGTATCCCCAGCACGATGAAGGCTCCGGGAGGGACTATCATCAGAAGAAGGGGAAGGTAAGAATCGCCGAATATCTGAACATTGAATATAGTTCCGTTTCCCAGAAGCTCCCTCACCGCTCCGATGACCACCAGGGATACCGAGAAGCCCACTCCCATGCCCAGTCCATCCACAATGGAATACCAGAGCGGGTTTTTGGAGGCAAATGCTTCCGCTCTGCCCAGTATCACGCAGTTCACCACGATAAGTGGTATAAAGAGCCCCAGGCTCTTGTGCAGAGCGTGGAAATAGCCGTTCATGGCGAGGTCGACTATTGTCACGAAGGTCGCGATGGTTACGATGAAGGCGGGTATGCGGATCTTCTTGGGGATGAATGACCTGATCGCTGAAATGACGGTGTTCGAACATACCAGGACAAAGGTTGAGGCCAATCCCATTCCCAACCCGTTTTCAGCCGTGGTAGTAACCGCGAGCGTGGGGCAAAGACCCAGCACCAGCCTGAATATCGGATTCTCGTCCCACAGGCCCTTGAAGAATTCCTCGGCGGTCCGATTCATTTCAGGTTCTCCCCCTCTTGGTTATTCTTACTCGAAGATTCCTCGGCCTTCTCCCTTATCCGTTCAATATTATCCCTGAAAAACTCAAGTCCCTTCAGGGTAGCCCTGGTTACGGCTCTTGATGATATGGTGGCTCCTGTGATCTGCTCAAATACCCCGCCGTCCTTCTTCACTTCCCAGACTTCGGGGCTGTCCACTCCGCATTCTCTGAACTGGCCCCTGAATTCCTGTGTCTCGATCTTTGCCCCCAGTCCCGGTGTCTCGGCGTGTCTTAGAATCTCGACACCCTGTATGATACCTTCTTCGTTCACTCCGACCAGGAAATCTATATCTCCACTGTAGCCTTCGGAAGTTACCACGGGGAAAGCCACACCAGTGATCTTTCCGCCTTTTTTTCCGATAAAGACCTCAAGAGAGTCACCCGGACCGTGTTCGACAAACACCCTGTCTTTCAGAAGATCGTTGTCAAAAGGCGGGAGAACGTTCCTTACCGCCCTCATCTTTTCCTCCCTGAGAGCATTGGCTATAGGCTCTTCGGTCTGCTGGCTCACAAAGGCGAGCACACCCGCTGATACGGCGGTGATGAGAGTGAGAACAAAACACAAACGGATTATCTCTTTCATTATTCCTTTTCCTCCAAACCTTTCGATCATTCCTTCCTCACGGCCCCGAACACTTTGGGTTTGGTATAACGGTCGATCAGGGGAGTGGCGGCGTTCATGAGAAGGATTGAGAAACTTACCCCTTCAGGATAGGCGCCAAAAAGCCTGATCATAACGGTAATTATCCCACAACCGAAACCGAATATAAGCATTCCCGAGGTTGTGACCGGCGAGGTGACATAGTCAGTTGCCATGAATATAGCGCCGATGAATAGACCCCCCGTCAGTATATGAAAAGTGGGGTCCGCGTATCTGGTGGGATCTATAAGATGAAAGATACCTGTGAGAACCCAGACAGCGGCAATAAAGGATACCGGAATATGCCATGTAATGACTTTCCTATAAATCAGATACAATCCGCCCAGAACAAGGAATACCACTGAGACCTCGCCAAGGCATCCCGGCTTGTTCCCTATCAGATACCGTATTATCTGGTCCCGGCCGAATTCCATATCCAGATTTCCCATCGTGGCCAGCCCCTCCTTCATCTTACCAAGCGGTGTCGGCGTGGTTACCGAATCCAGCCCCCACCGCGACGGCGATATCCATCTGGCGGTCATCTGAACGGGAAAAGAGATAAGCAGGACCGTCCTGCCCACCAGGGCAGGGTTAAAAGGATTATAGCCCAAGCCGCCGTACAATTGCTTGGCGACCACGATCGCGAAAAACGTCCCTACGATGATAAGCCACCAGGGACTGGTCGCGGGGAGGTTCATCGCCAGAAGAAGCCCGGTAAGAACAGCGCTTCCGTCACGAACGCTCACCGGCCTTTTCATTATCCTCTGGGAAATAGCTTCAAAGACTACCGCGGAACATATCGATATTACTATCACTCTGAGAGCGGAAAGGCCGAAAACATAGATAGCGAACAACGAAGCGGGAATGAGAGCGTAGATCACCAGGCGCATCAGTCCACTCACCGTCTCTCCCTGGTGAACGTGCGGCGAGGAACTGACCAGGAACCTGGTTTCCATCTTATTCTTACCGGCCGTCTTTTTACTCTTTACGCTTTTGGAAGCGGACTCCTGGGAAGATACCGCGGCTTCCTGTTCAGACGATTTCTCCCCTGATTTCCGCCGGATCTCTCTATCTTTATTCTCTTCTGCCAAAAAAACCTCCGGATTCCCTTTAGCCTCTAACCCGCTTTTCTGGACATCTTTCTTACTTCCGCCTTGGCCTTTCTGAAATGATGCACCATGCACCTTCTGGACGGACAGACGTATGCGCAGCAGCCGCACTCTATACAATCCATTACATTATAGTCCGCGGTCTCCTGGTAGAACATCCTTTCGGCGAATATGCTCAGCGCGGAAGGATTGAGACGCATCGGGCAGGCCTTGAGACACCTGCCGCACCTTACGCAGGCAGTGCCTTCGAACTGTCCTGCCTCGCCGGCTCTGAGAAGAACTATTCCGCTGGTGCCCTTGTTAACGGCCGAATCCAGGGAATACTGGGCGACCCCCATCATGGGACCGCCGCTGATCACTTTCTCGGTATCCTCCTTCATACCTCCGCAGAATTCAATAATATCGCCAAACGGGGTACCTATACGCGCCAGAAGATTGGAAGGCTTTTCAATTCCACTTCCAGTCACCGTAACCACCCTCTCGATAAGCGGTCTGCGCCTGGCGGCAGCCTGCCAGGCGGCGAAACAGGTGCCCACGTTCTGGACCAGCGCCCCGGTATCCATGGGTAGCCCACCCGCCGGGACCTCTCTTCCCGTTATAGAGTATATCAGCTGTTTTTCCGCTCCCTGAGGGTATATGACATCCAGCCCCGCTACGCTGAACCCTTCTCTCTTTTCCACCAGAGCCTTCATAGTTTCAATGGCGTCCGGTTTATTCTTTTCAACGGCGATTACGATCTTTTTGACCTTTATCGCCCTGGCAAGAAGGCCAGCTCCTTCCAGAATCCGCTCACCCTCCTCCAGCATCAACCTGTGATCGGAAGTCAGATAGGGCTCGCATTCAGCGCCGTTCACAATAAGTATGTCTATCGGTTTATCCTCAGGGGGAGAAAGCTTTACATGAGTGGGAAAGGTCGCTCCTCCCAGACCGACGATTCCGTTTTCGTTGACTATCCTGATTATATCCTCTCCACTCAGGCTGGAGGTATCCCTTTCTCTGTCGCAATCCTCAGTCCAGCTGTCCTCTCCGTCGGGTATTATCACAGCGGCCTCCATCTCGGCTCCCACGGGGGAGGGGTACATTCCGATCGATTTGATCTCCCCGGAGGTGGGAGAATGAACTGGAGTCGATACAAAACCTCCCGCTTCGGCGATCACCTGCCCCTTCTTGACCTCTGCGCCCTTTTTCACGACCGCCTTGGAGGGAGCGCCCAGATTCTGTGAAAAATAAACTATAAGCCGCTGGGGAAGCGGCATCTTCTTGATCGGGCTCCCACTGGCCATCTTCTTGTTATAATCCGGGTGCACCCCGCCGAAAAAAGCCATCAAACTTCACCCCCCGCCGCTTTCTCGAGCCGGTTCTCACCGGACTCACCGCTCATGACCTTTATAGTTCCCATCGGACAGACTTCGGCCACGCTCTCGGGCAGCTCCATATCATAATTTACCACCGCCAGAAAATCCTCCATATTTATGGCTCCTTCGGGAGCCTCTTTGACACATTTCCGGCATCCTATGCAGGCGACCTTGCATTTCTTCCTGGCATCTCCACCCTTGTCGTGGGAAGAACATAGAATATGGACTTTCCTTTCAAGAGGAACCAGCTTGATAATTCCCTTTGGACAGGCCTCAACGCACTTACCGCAACCAGTGCACTTTTCGGGGTCGACCCGGGCTATGCCTTTGGGAAGCATCTCGATGGCGTCGAAAGGACATGCCCCGGCGCATGTACCAAGACCCAGGCATCCATAAGAACAGGCCTTATCCCCCCCGAATAGAATATCGGCCGCCGCGCAGTCATATATTCCGTTGTAATGATATTTTTTCAGAGCCTGGGTATTATCCCCGGCGCAGAGGACCAGGGCTACCTTCCTGTCAGTTCCTCCACCGAAATCCACCCCCATTATCTCCGCTATCCGCCTGGCAGTATCCTCCCCACCAACCGGGCATGCGTCTATATCCGCCTTTCCTTCCGCGATCCTTTTGGCGAGTTCGCTGCAGCCGGGAAGGCCGCAAGCTCCACAGTTCGCTCCGGGAAGCTCCTCTTCTATTCTTTCCGTTTTTGGATCTGTCTCAACGGCGAATACGCGGGCCGCTATGGATAGCCCGAAACTTGCCAGAAGTCCAAGCACCGCGAGAGCAATTATAGCAGCAATCATTTCTCAAGGTTCCTCTGTCTGAAAATCCAGTCCTACGAGTCTCGAATAACTTGAAGGCTCCGTTTGCTAAAGTTTTACGAATCCGGCGAAACCCATGAACGCCAGGGAAAGAAGTCCCGCTGTAACCAGGCCTATAGCGGTTCCCCTGAAAGAAGCCGGAGTATCGCATAGCTCTATTCGTTCCCTGAGGCCGGCGAATAAGATCATGGCCAGGCCGAAACCAAGCCCCGCCCCAATCCCGAAAACAGCGCTTTCCAGAAGCGAATATTCCTTTTGTATGTTAAGCACGGAAAGCCCCAGGACCGCGCAGTTAGTGGTGATGAGAGGAAGATATATTCCAAGTGCCTTGTAAAGCGCGGGGCTGAGCTTCTGCAGGGCAAGTTCGACGAGCTGGACCAGGCTTGCTATAACCAGAATGAATGACACGGTGCGAAGATAACCAAGATTATTCGGAACCAGAATGTAATGATAAATCAACCAGGTGGCGATAGAAGCCATGGTCATCACAAAAAGGACCGCTCCGCTCATGCCTGAAGCGGTCTTTACCTTCTTGGAGACTCCCAGAAAAGGACAAATCCCAAGGAATCTGGCCAGGACAAAGTTGTTAACCAGAACCGCCCCGATAATTATTATCAACAGTTTGGGCATGACCGATCCGTTCCAATCCGGAAAATCCTATAGCCTGTTAATCAAAACATAGAATAGCGGTAAAACGGCATAAACTTAATACAGTAAATAAAAAAAATCAACCCTTATTCGGATGCCTTTTTCGTCGAAAAATAAATGTGGAGGCCGGGATATTATCCGCCGCCGTTGTGTCGGCGGGTCAATATTTGCTTGACTGAAGGAATCTATGCGCGAAATCCTGAATTTATAGAAAGTCCTTGTTTTTTGTTTTGACAGTAAGAAAGGCTTTAAGCTTGAGGAGTTTCAAGACCCTCCTCCGCGCCCGCCGCGCTGATTTGATCCTGATTAAAAACAGGCGGCCCCCGTTACTGAAATCGCGGCGGGCGAGGAATCGGGGTTTTTCACAGTCACTCTGGCCGTTGACTGTGAAAGGTGCCGGCGAGCGCGGGTCACGCCAGCATCTATCAGACCTAAATACTAACGTGAAGTCCGTTTTCTCTTTTTCCTGGCAGCGTATTCGACCTGTAGCCGGTATGATCCCGCCGAGGCGAAAAACAGACCCCTCAACCTTTCGATGCGATTCCAGAACGCTGCATCGGCAGCCATTCGAATACCTCCATTTGAAACTTTTAATCAATCTTTCGCGGGATAAGATCAAACATAAAGCTGTGAACGCAGTTCGCTAAGGCCTCTCCGGTTTGTGGCTTTGTTTGACATTCAAAGTCAAACAGGGGCGATTTTCAGGCTTCCATTATACCATGAAAAGCCCTTTATTGTCAAGAATGGCGGGCAGCGGGGTCATTTTCGCGCAGGCCCGCTGATAAGGCCTCTGATCAGGTTATCGGCTTGCGGCGGCCTGAAATCACCTTATGCTCACCAGCGTCGATTATATCGCGAAGGTGGGCCATGGCCCTGAAAATATCGGTATAGGAATTATAAAGAGCGGAAGGGCTCAAACGTATTATGTCGGGAGGGCGGAAATCGGCTACTACTCCTCTTTCTGCCAGCGCTTCCTTGATCTTGAGGACGTCCGAGCCCCGGGACAGCGCGACGTGGCCGCCCCTTCTCTCCATCTCCTTGGGACTCAACACCTTGAAACCATATGGTTCGGCCGAAAGCATCTGGTCACAAAGAAAAATCATGTAGGAAGTCATCTTCTTCGATTTCTCTCTTATCCTGTCTATACCCGCATCCAGAATGACACTCAGGGCTCCCTGAACACCGGCCGCTCCTATAATGCCGGGTGAAGAAACCTGCCATCCGCCGGCCGCTTTCCTGTGCTCGAAATCAAGGTTTAGATCGAACTGCCGTTCCTTGACGTATCCAAACCATCCGGCCAGACCCGGTTCAAGCTCAAAGTGACGCCTGTTGAGGTAGATAAAGGCCGGAGCGCCGGGGCCACCGCACATATATTTATAACTGCACCAAACGGCGAAATCTATCCCCCAATCGTCGAAACGATGGCAGACAGCGCCCACTGAATGAGAACAGTCAAATCCGATTATTATCCCTCTCTTTTTCGCTTCAGAAGCAAGGCGTTCGATATCAAGTAATTGTCCGGTAGCGTAAAAAACCGAAGGTAGCAGGACCAGCGCTACCTCTTCATCCATCGCCTCTATCAGCCTGTCCTCTTCAACCAACCCGTTCTCACTGCAACCGACCAGAACAAGCTCCTCCCTCCAGTCGAATCCCCTTAGGGCTACCTGCGATTTAAGCGCGTATATATCGGTCGGAAAATCACTGGAAGAGGCTAATATCTTAGTCTTTCCCTTTCGGGGGGAATACAGGGTGCTCACAAGGGAATGGATATTGAAAGTGGTAGTCCCGGTGCAGACTACCTCATCGGGCCCGGCCCCTACAAGAGAAGCTGCCTCCGCACCGATATCCTCCGCCAGCCAGAACCACGGGGGGTCCGCTCCCAGCCATCCCCCTATGCCCAGGTCGCGCCATTCACCGGTGACTCTTTCAATCGCTTCCCGGGATGCTGAAGGCATCAGGCCAAGGGAATTGCCCAGCATGTATATGGCACCGCCGGGAAGGTGAAAAAGGGTTCTAAAGCCTCTAAGGGGATCTTTGCTATCCAGATCTTCAGCGAATCCAGGATCATTTTCGAATATGTAATCGTCTTTTGGCATCTCTCTTTCCGTTCTTCATCCGTTGTCAGCCCGCTATTCATCTCCGGTACAGTATCTTACGGCGCTTTCTGCGTGAATTCTAGTCGTGTCCAGAGCCGGTATTTCAAGAGATCCCTCCGTCAGAATCAGCGGTAATTCAGTGCAGCCCAGTACGACCCCTTCGATCGAATGCCGGTCTATCAGTCCGTTTATCACTCTACGCAGACCTTCCCGCGTCTCGTCTCGAAACCGTCCCATGGTTATTTCCCCATAGATCTTTTGGTGCACGTAATCCTGCTCCTCTCTATCCGGCACAAAGACTTCGATTCCCTCCGGACCGAACTCTCTCTGGAAGATATTCGAACTCATGGTAAATCCGGTGCCAAGAAGGCCGAGCCGGGAGAGATTCATATTTTTTGCTTCCTTCAAGGTCTCTTTCACTATGCTTAGAAGCGGTATATCCGCCAGTTTGGCCACCTGGTCAAAGACTATGTGGGGAGTATTGGCTGCAATCATTCCAAACTCGGCGCCTCCCGCCTGAATCGCTCTTATCCCCTCGTAAAGGGTATCAACCACCGTGTTCCAGTCTTCGGCTTCGAACATCCCGCAAAGCTCATTGACATCCATGCTGTAGATTACGATTCTGGGATATCCTTCCCTTCTTCCGTGAAAATAACCTGTGATTATCTTGTAATATTCAACAGTCGGTTCGGGACCGAGCCCCCCCACTATGCCGATCTTCTTCATGGTACACCACCTTAGAAATTCAGCGAACTTGACCGGGACACGAACAATCATACAGTCCCAATAGCAAAAATGGCAATAATTAATACCGCTTCCAGTATGATATTGACTGGTTGTGGCATATATATTAGATTTTTCAGACAAAAGCGATGTGCTATTCCCCACATCAGGAAAATCGACAGAGACCGGACGGCGCGCACAGCCGCCGGGGGATTTTATGGAATTCAGAATATTCAACCGGAAGTCACTTGATACGGACATGTGGGATGAGCTTGCCGCCGGCGGCACCTTTTTCCACACTCGCCAGTGGGCCGATATCTGCTCTCAGGGATTGGGCCACAGAGCCCAGGCGATCTTTCTTACAGGTTATGATAAGGGAAAGATCGCAGCCGGAATGCCGGCGATAATAACCAAGAAATTCGGAATCAAATCATTCTACAGCATGCCTTACGGCACCTATGGCGAGGTGGTTCTAGCTCCTGATAGTGATGAGATCCAGCGGGACCTCTTCAACGCTCACCTCATCGAGTATCTCAAGAAAAACAAGTTTTCCCGTATCGCCATAACCGATTTCGAAGGCAAGTTCGCCCGGATAAGCGAACCGTTTCTAAGCTGGTCTCCGGCATTCACTCACGTAATAAGCCTTACCGGCGCTTCTAAACACAATCCCCCCGACAAAAAGATAAACGGGCACATAAGAGCCGGCCTGAGGGCTGACACCGTAAAAGTGGTGGTTGAGCACGGTGAGCACCTCGATTCGTTTTATGATCTTTACATATTGACCGAGAAAAGGCACGACCAGCTGAACCCTCTTTACAGCAGGCGGTTCTTCAAGGCGATTTTCGATATACTTAACGGTTCGAAGATGCTTTACTGGAACGCGCTTATGGATGGGGACAGCATGATCGGATCCTGTATCAACTTCATTTACGGAAATACCATTTTCAACTGGCAGACAGTCTCCGACTACTCCAAGAGGCATCTGAAACCGAACCACGTTCTTCTGTCAGACGCCATAAATCACGCCATTGAAAACGGAATCGATAAGATCAACCTGGGAGCTTCGCCACCATACGCCCATAGCCTCATAGACTACAAGGAAAGGTGGGGCGGTATGCGTTACGACTACGATAACTATCTCTCCGATTCATGGCTCAGGAAACTGATCAACAGGTAAGTTCCTTTTAGGATTTCAATATCTCTGGCTCAAAAAAAACCGGCGTCACCGCTCTTGCGGTCCGGCCGGCAAGCGGAAAGAACTTCTCCCCCGGAAAAATCACAGTCCTCTCATCCACTCATCCTTGAAATAACTTTCCGGATTCAGCAGGGCCTGGTCGATTTTTTCTATAAGAGAATCCCTTCCCTTCATAAGTGTTCCTTTAAGAGGGAGGTGATTGGATGCGTGATTGCTTCTGAATATGCACCTGTCGACATTCAGGGCGGATATCAGCTTTCGAAGCTCCCTTACGTCATCCACAGCCGAATTAAACTGGAAACCACTTCCCATGACCGCTTGGTATTCCGCTCTGTGCTCACCAAGCATCAGGGTCAGGACCGACAGATATCGGGGATTAATCCTGTTGATAAGCTCGGCGGTAAGCCGGGCATGAGAAGCACTTCCCGTGCGACCCGCCAGCCCAAGGATCACCGTCACTGAAAGCTTCATGCCAGCGCGGTGCGCCTTGAGGCACCCTTCAGCCATCTCGTCGGGACTGCATCCCTTGTTTATCTTTCTGAGAAGATCAGGATCGCCGCTCTCAACTCCGTAGTACAGTATCGAAAGACCCCGGCTGGCAAGTTCTTTCATCCCCGCTACCGATTTGGACATAAGATTCTGCGGATTAGCGTAGCATGACACCCTTTCCAGGCGCGGAAACAAATTATCAAGATAGTCAAGTATCTCTTTCAGTCGTTCTGAGCTCATCACGAAAGCGTCCCCGTCGGCAAGAAATATCCTCCTGGTAGCTGGTCTCAGGGCAGCCGCTTCTTCTATGTCCCTCCTCAGATCTTCCCACCTTCTGACCGAAAATCGCTTTCCCCTGTACATATAACAGAAACAGCACCGGTTATGCGAACAGCCTGTCGTCGCCTGAAGAATCAGCGAATCAGCCTCACTGGGCGGTCTGTAGACGGGTTGAATATATCTGATCAAAGCCTGTCCTTCCTGGGGAAAAGATAAACATTGAATCATATGGTTTTACTGTTTGATAAATTATTTTATTTTTTATGTTTCAAAATCCTTTTATTCTAATTATAATTTTACTGATTACCACGTTCAACGGTCAACAATAATACTTTTCTTTTCCAAAAAGAAAAGCAGGGGCAGCGATACCTAAGAATCGGTGTGCCGAAAGGGGCCGAATTGATATACGGTATTGGAACGGACATAACCTCTATAGTCAGATTTTCCCATGATATGGAAAGGTATGGAAAGCGTTTTCTGGAAAAGATCTTTACTCCAGACGAGATCGCCGAAGGAGATTGCAGAGCGGACAGAGGGAATTACTTCTCGGGCAGATTCGCCGCCCGCGAAGCTTTCTTCAAGGCTCTGGGAACCGGCTGGGGAAGAGGCCTTTCCCTGAAAGAGGTATCTGTCGAAAAAGACTCTGATGGAAGACCTCGCTTTAATCTTTCCCCGCGGGTGCAGGCAGTTTTGGGCGAACGAAAGATAACCAGGGTCCATCTTAGCATTACGCATGACGCTGAACTGGCCCAGGCTTTCGTGGTTATGGAAGGAGAGGAATATGACAAAGGTACCTAAAGCTATGATCGGACAAAGCGGCAAACTGTTTGTCCAAGCTCTCTTTTTGAGAGAGGGCATACCCTGCCGGGAAGGTGATAATTCTACGGAACTGATAATCAATCTTAGCCGGCCTAAAAGAGAGCTCAAAATAATGACGACTGCCAACCTTCAGCCTAAACGGGCCGGTGGTAAAGGCAAGATGGCCCTGGACTGGTGGATACCGAAAGACTGCCAGGCCGATTTCATTTGCTGCGCCGATTTGAGTACGTTGAGAACATGGCTTTTTCTGAAAGAAGAAATCCCATCTCTCGCCCAGCAGATGACCTCTGAAAAGTACCATCTCTACATGTACACTACCAGAAAAGTAGCTCTGAGAGGCAAGAAGGAGATGAAATTCGACTACGAATTCGAGAGCTTCAAACTCGAGAACAGAATATACAGAAAGGTCTTCAAAAAAAAGAAACGGGATGGGGCTGAAAAATAATTTCGGTTGGTCTATTTCAAGAGAAAATATTTTTGACAGTTGCCCCAAGCGGTACTTCTTCCACTACTATCTCAGCTGGGGCGGCTGGAGGAAAAAGTCTCCCTCGATATCGAGAGAGGCCTTCCTGCTGAAACGGCTGGTATCTCTTCCCATATGGAGGGGCCAGCTGGTCCATTACATCGCGTCCAAGGTGCTTCAGTCTATCAGATCGAAGGACAGGATCCCCCGGGAAAAAAAGGTCCTTAGCTACACGGAAGAACGTTTTGATTCCCAGCTGCGCTTTTCCAGAGAAAGAAGATACATTAATGAGCCAAAAAGCATAAGAGGTAGACTCAACATAGACTGGCTGGCTCTATTCGAACATGAATACGGAGTCGGCCTCTGCCCCGGCATGATAGAAAAAACCCGGAAAGAAGTCATTCTGTCAATCAGAAACCTGCTCAGAAGCCCCGTCCTTGAATTGATCGCCGAAACGGATAATTCCCAATGGATCATAGAAAATATCGACTTTTCCGAGTTCGCTCAGTCTTTCACCTTCGAGGGAGTCGATGTTTATGTCAAAACGGATTTTATCTTCCGGTCAGCGGACGGCAGACTCCGTATAATAGACTGGAAGACATACCGATCGCCGGATCCTTCGGGCAGCCCGGTATCACCTGAAAGCACGGACCAACTGGCCATATACGGCTATTATGCCGCGACCCAGCTCTCGGAAAGCCCTCTGAACATAGACCTGGTGGAGGTCAACCTGCTTGACAATGCTCGCGAGAAATCTATGCGAATAGACCGGCAGGGCCTGCTCCGCGCTGAAAACCGGTTGAGATCGGGAATATCGAAACTGGCCAGCCTTCTTATTGACGGCGATACGGAAAGGAACGAACCCCTCGCCCCGGACAGGTTCGATGCATTCAGCGGCCCACGCTGCCGTTACTGCAACTTCAGAAGAATATGCGGCGCCGCGGCATGAATATCCCCGGTGGAGCCTCTATTCGTATTCGCTGGCAATGTCGCCTACTATGCTCTCGATTATGTTTTCAAGTGTAAGGATACCTTTAGGATTGCCGCTCCTGTCGACCACTATGGCCAGGTGCAGCGGTTCGCCTTTCATTCTAACCAGCAATCTCTCAGCCAGTTCTTCCTCCCCGGCCAGGAACGGCTTGTGCATAAGGGAAGTCAGTTTCTCGCCGCTGTCGACTCCGAGAAGATCGAACAGAGATATCACACCAACCACCATGCCGGATTCGGGAGAAACCAGGGGATAATTCGAATAGGGATATTTGTTGGCGGCCTCGATCACTTTCGATATCGGCGCGTTATATGGGAAGGTTATCACTTCCTCCATGGGAAGCATCAAATCCGAGGCCTTTACCACTCCGAACTTGAAAACACCGTCTATGATACTCAGCTCTCTTCGCGCCGTCATCCCATCAAATTTCTTGTCTCCCCGGTACAGGTATATCAGCTCTTCCCTGGTCGAAATAAAATCTGCTTCCCCCTGGCTTCCACCAGCCAGTCTTGACAGAACCCCTGCAAGAAGAGCGGAGGGCTTGACCAGGGGCCACAATATGTAAGAAACCACTTTCAGAACCGGAGCCACCAGTATCGATATCCGGTCGGAGTGATAAAGAAACGCCGCTTTAGGAATGACCTCTCCCAGTATTAGCAGCGAAGGGGTCACGACAGCCGTGGCTATCAAGGGCCCCCTGGCGGTTCCGAACAAGCTGACCGCCAGGGCGGTGGCCTCGGCGGTACACCCGATTACGGCGAGATTGGTCCCCACCAGAACGATGCTGAAGAAAAACTCAGGAGATATCATCAGGTTTTCCAGGATTCTGGCAGGAAAGGAACCCTGCTCGGCTCTGCTTCTCACCCTTACCCGGCTGCACGAGACTATGGCCGTCTCGGACCCGGAAAAGAAGGCTGACATAATTATGGCGAATACTATTATCATAACTGAACTGATCATTGCTCCTCCTCCCCGGCATGCCGCTTTTCCACCTTGAGCTTGCTTACCTTGTTCTCATCCGCTGACAGGACCAGAAAACGGAGCTGCCCTATGAGGAAAGATTCCCCTTCCCTCGGTATTCTGCCGAGTCTCTCGATCAGATATCCGGCAACGGTCTCTGCTTCCTCTGATTCCAGTTCCACGCCCGTGAGTTTGCTTAGATTTTCCAATCTGCATGCTCCCTCCACCGCGATTTCACCCGGTTCTATAAAATGGTAGGGTTTGACTTTGGGCTCCCGGCGATCTCTGATCTCTCCGAATATCTCTTCGAGTATATCCTCCAGGGCGACTATTCCGGTATACGCTCCATGTTCGTCAACCACCACCGCGAAGTGTTTGTGAGCGTTTATGAATTCATTCAGAAGATACCTTATACGCTTACTTTCCGGTACGAACCAGGGTTCTTCCATGATCCGGCGCAGAGGTACCTTTTCTTTCTTGTGGTATCTCAGAAGTTCTTTTGAAAGGAGGGTTCCCACAATATTATCAGTTGTTTCGCTGTAGAGAGGCACTCTGCTGTAACCCGCCCGCTTCACCATACTGACCGCTTCGCTGAGGGGTATGTCCGCATCCACCGCGAAAACCTCTACCCGGGGAGTCTGAATTTCCTCTACCGTGGTCTCGGAAAAAAGAAAGAAATTGGTAAGTATCTCCGTTTCAAACTTTTCAAAAAGGCCGCTTCTGAAACCAGCTTCTACCGCCGCAACCAATTCCCTGGATTCATATTCCCTGCTGGGCTCACCCCATAACCTGCGGCTGGTCTCCACAGCCATGTCGGCTATTTGGGATAGGGCCCACTGCAATGGGCCGAACATTACAAGAAGGAATTTATACACGGGAGAAGATAGCTCAGCGAATCTGGAAGGGTTCTGAAGGGCCACGCTCTTTGGGCTTATCTCGCCGAAAATCAGTATTACCAGCGTCATCACTATGATGCTGAGTCCGACGCCTTTTTCACCAAATACCGAAATAGCGAAAGCGGTGACAGCGCTGGTCGCTCCAATATTCATGAGAAGATTGCCTAGAAGGATCGTGACAAGAAGTTTTCTCGGCCTCTCCAGAAGAGAAGCTACCGATTTTCTCCTGCCTCCTCCCCTTCTCATCTGTTCCACGGTGGAACGCTGCAGTGAGAAATAAGCAGTTTCCGAACCTGAAAAGAAAGCAGAAAATAAGATTAATACTACGACAAGTACTACAAGAGGAATGTTACCGGTTATTTCCAAAGCCTTCCAGCTACCCTCCCTGGTTTCCTCAAAAAAGCCGGAATAACAGATGGTGCAATGAAACCCGGCTGTCCGCCTTAACCAGCCGCGCCTCAGCCGGAAGCCTTTTCCCTCCCCTGCCGGGCAACACCGAGCCGAACCGTGGCAAGTGGCGGCCGGGGAACCGTTCAATCTTTCAGCAGGTCACCGTATCTATCCCGAGCCGTGGCTGCTTCTTCGCTCTCGGGATATTCTCTTGCCAGACGCCTTAAAACTCCGGCGGAGAGATCCCTGTCCCCTATTTTCTGGTACGCTATGCCCATTCTAAGCAGGGCTCCGGGTACCTTATCTCCCTTCGGTGAGTTTTTAAGCATCTTTGAGAATTCCATGAGAGCGTCGAAATATTTCTCCTGTTCCATGAGGCATTCCCCGCGTATGAAAATGACATCCTCAGCTAGATAATGATCGGGATATTCACTTAGAAACTCTTCGGCTTCATCAAGGGCTATCTGGTATTCCATCCTGCTGAAATCAAGATAGATCTGCCTGTGCATCTGCTCTGCCGAAGGAAAACCACTCCGGGATAAAACCGTATCCGCATGCCCCTCACGGGTCCCGGAAGAATCAGACAGAACCTCAGATCGACCCCGGATAGACGGAAGGCTGTCAGAGGTGGCACCGGAATCCTCCACCTCTCCCCTTTCACTCGTGCCGAAGGATCTTCCGGGCCGCCCCGAACTCTTTACCCCGCTTCTTTTCGACACCACGCTCGATTCACTGAGCAACTGCCGGACAGCGTTGAGCTGGTCTTTCAGCTCCTCTATGTCCAACTTGTTCTTCGCGGTCGTCCTGCGGGAGTATTCCTGCTGCTCCGCCAGCTGTTTCTCAAGGTTGTAGATACGCCTTCGCAGACGGGCCTCCCGGACCAGGAGAGAATCGACAGCCGCAGAGGTATCTATCGACCTCTGCGGCATTTCGATGAACTTTGCGCCCCAGCAGCCGGCGAATAACACCACCAACAAAGGCAGAGGCGCGAATTTGATCGACTTCCAGAACATTAACTACTCTTTCAGACTGGCTTACTTGACCACCATGTGCGCTCTTCGGTTTTTGGCCCAGGCCTCCTCGTTATGACCCATGGCGAATGGCTTTTCTTCGCCGTAGCTGATTATTTCCAGTTTTGCGGGAGCGACACCGTAGGCGGTGTAGAAATCCCTTACTGCCTTGGCCCTCTTTTCGCCCAGGGCAAGGTTGTATTCTTTGGTTCCTCTCTCGTCGCAATGTCCTTCTATTACGACTTTTACATCATCTCTAGTCATTATCTGATCGGCGTTTTTGATCAGGTCGTTCTTGTACTGATCCTTGATATTGTATTTATCAAAATCAAAAAATACGTCGGCCAGTACTATCGGCTCCGGCTCAACCTCTTCAATCTCCTCCAGCACCTCTTCTTCGATGGGGGGCGGCGGAGGTGGTATCTCCTCTTCCGCCGGCTTCACCTCTTCAATAGGAGGAGCTTCCTTCTTAGAACAAGCCGGAAGGATAGATAACAGAATAATAATGAAGACCAGGCCAGTATAACCAAATCGCGTCATTAGAACACCTCCAGTTCAGTTAAACGCATCCCTGCAATCATTTTCCTGATTGTCTCTTCCTAATGCTGCATAATAACGGTAATGCCGGAATTTGCAAATAAATAATTTCGTCTTTCTCGCTAAATTATTTGACCGCTTCCCCGCCTCACATCCCATCCAAGAGGAATTTCAGGCGCCCAGCTGAAGAAATCCCTTTCAAAACCCTATCTGGACGGCGACCAGCATGCAGATTCTCCCCTCGCGAGGCGCCTCTTTGCTCCGCTATCCACATTCACGATGACAATCCAGTTTTCTCCACCGTAATTAACGGTTACGGCGAGATGGCTTCCGTTCGGAGCCCAGGACGGATCCTCGTAACTCAGATAATCCTGAAAGACAGTATCCTCCCACAGGCCGTCAGGTGAGATCAGTTTCAGCCGGTAGAGACCGCCCTGTCTTGAAACATAAGCAATCAGATCCCCCTGGGGCGACCAGTCCGGAGAAGTGTTGTAGGGTCCGGTGACGCTCAACCTTCTGAGGTTCCCCCCGTAAGCATCCATTATGTATATCTGCGGTACAGTGGTCCTGTCAGAAACGAAAGCTATCTCTCTTCCGTTGGGAGCCCAGGTCGGCGAACAGTCTATAGCCCGGTTTCTGGTAAGCTTCCTCTTTATTTCTCCTTCGGAATCTATTACGAAAAGCTCGCTGTTTCCGCTCACGCTCAGGGTCATCAGGATATCGTCCCGGCGGGGATAGTATCCACCCGCCATGTTAAGACCCTTTCTGTAAGAGAGAAGTTTTCTCAACCCTTTTCTGAGATCCACCATATAACAGTCGGGGTTACCCCTCTTGTAAGAGGTGTAGCAGAACCTTCCACTTTCCAGCCAGAGCGGGGATACCACCAGTTCCCCCTCGGTAAGCCTTCTTTCTCCATGTCCGTCGTAATCTATCATATAAAGGTCCTTTGCCCCCTTTTTTCCTCTTACGAAAAGTATTCTGGTGGTCGCTACACCGTTCTCCCCTGTAAGAAAATAGGTGATCTCGTCACTCAGGTGGTGCGCGGCGGACCTGCATGTACCCTTTCTGAACCTGTAGATCTTTTCAAATATCACGCCCCCGCTCGAATAATCCAGAAGCCTGGCATTAAGGGCGTACCTCTCCACGTCCAAGTCTATACTTCCCTCAAAGATCGCCGCTGCTATCCGCCCGCCCGGCAGAGTGTCTGATTCAGCCTCCAGCTCGATCGGCTCGAAAATTCCGGTAAGCCTGAGATCGTTTTTAAGGACCCGGTATACGCAATCCGCGGAAGCAGACAGCGCCTCCGAACCGTAATCGATTCTTCTGACTACGATCGGGATGCGGCCCCTTCCAGCCCTCTCGACCTTAAGGTGTACGTCCGTCTGGCCCAGGACCGGATTTGAGATTAGAAGCAACCCTAAAAGAAAAACGATGACTCTCTCTGGCATAATCAATCCCTCTGCAAGAATTTAAAATGTATTCCCAGTGAAGGTTCGTCGAATGCGCCCGGAAGAGGCGGAAAAGGAGCAGAACTTCTGACCGCTCTCAGAGCCGCCCTGTCGAAATATGAATCCCCCGAACTCTCCTCGACCCTCAGACCCGATATACGCCCGCTCCTGTCAAGCCTGAAGAAAACCAGGCAGGAACGGCTGGTCCCGTGCTCCACCGAGCCTGAAAACCAATTTGACGATACTTTCCTCTCGATGGCTGAAAGATAATAGGAAAAGGGGAACTTGGGAGCGTCTACAGCGACCGACGTTTCCTCCTTCGTTCCTTCATCCACGGTAACATCCACGGACTCATCTTTCTCCGGTTCCGGCTCCTTCGCCGGTTTTTCTTCTGGTTTCTTCTCCGGTTTACTCTCCTTCGGCTCTGGTACGGGTTTTTTCTCCACCACCGGCTCGGGTTTACTTTCCTCGACCTTTACCTCCTGTTCCGGCGCCTTTTCCGGTTCCGGCCTGGAGGGAGAAAAAATCCTTACCGAATAAACCCTGTCTGGAAGATTGACCCGGGGTACGATGTTGAAAAACGTCAGAACGAGATAGAATATTACAAGGTGAATCAATATTGATATTAAAACCGATAGCCTCATGTTGACCGAGCCCGAGTATTTTTAGTCTTCCTTCTCCTGTTCGGCGATAAGCCCCACATCTTCGATTCCCATCATCTTGATCCTGGCGAGAACCTTCATAACTTTGCCGTATTCAGTTTTGGTATCGGCTCTCAAGAACACCCTGGGAGCTCCTGCATCGAGTTCCCGGCGGAGAACACCGGAGAATTCCTCCCATTCGACTTTCTTCTTGCTGATAAAGATATCTCCCTCCCGGTCTACCGATACTGTCACACCTTCCCGTTCCTCTATGACTTTAGCTTCGGCTTTGGGAAGGTTCAGCCTCACTCCCGCCTGCAGAAAGGGAGCTGTCAGCATAAAAACGATAAGAAGGACCATCATCACGTCAACAAGATTGGTTATATTTATCTCGGCCAGCGATGAATATCTTTGCCTTTTCATTATATCTCTCCAGCGCAAATCTATTGAGTTTGACCCGGCCTACTTCAACTCCTGGTATCTTCGGTCCAACAGCCGGCTTCTGAAACGTACCATGAAGGATGAGAGATCATCCTCCTTCCTGCGTATTATCCTGAGGATATAATTATATCCGATAACAGCCGGTATAGCCGCCCCCAGGCCGAAGATCGTGGTTATAAGAGCCTCCGCGATACCAGGGCCTACAACGTAAAGATCCGCCGAACCCCTGGCTCCCATGCTTATGAAGGAACTCATTATACCCCAGACAGTCCCGAGAAGCCCCAGAAACGGAGAAATAGTGGCCGTGGTCGAAAGGAATATCAGGTAACCCTCCCACTCCGCTATAATCGAATCCATTCCGGAGTCCAGGTATTTATCAAGAAATTTCATGTCCCCCAGTTCCCCCCTCCCGACCTCCCTGCCAATCAGAGTGACCAGCTGGGCTTCCGCGCTGTCTGGATGCCGGCCGGCTTTTTCGCTGAGTCTGTTCAGAGAGGATTCCTCCGAGAACTCCTTTCTGAAACCCTTTCCCTGTTTTGATGCCCGTCTGAAGTACCTTATCTTCTCTACAATTATGGTCCAAGATACCACCGAAAGGATAAGAAGCAGGGCTAAAACCGATTTGGCTAAAACCCCGGTTCGGGATATCAGCTCCACGAAACTTTCAGCTATCTGCAGGAATATCGGTATCCCGTCAAAACCCATGTACATCCTCCTCATTCGGTAATCTTTTACAGAGTTTATTCATTTTACTCTTCGAAGGGCCAAATAGTTTCAGCCATATATCCGGTTTTTACCCCGGGTGCCGCGATTTCAGAATCCAGACCGCCCGCTGGACGGCTGAACCTGAAACTGCTTTTACTAATAGAAGATGTTGGGGGTTGAAAATGCAAGAGGGAAATTAGGAAATATCTGAGAGCGGGCCGGGTAGATCTATATTCCCGTCCGGCCGGCATGAGTATCGCGCTGAGCGAGGCGGCTGTTTCTAAGATCGCGCCGATGCTGTGAACCGGCCGGCCGGCTTTTTCTGAGCCGGGCGGAGATATTAAACTAATTGAAACTATATTAAGCTGTTAGGAGTATAATAATACGGAGGGCAAAGCTTTAAGACCTTGTAAAAAAAGCGAAAAATGATTATACTTGAAATGTGTGTCCCTGTGTTAATTACAGCAGGGTCTGGATTTTCCCTGCAAGGGAGTGGTTAAAATGAAAAAGAGATATTCAACCGTTTCTCTCCTTTTACTCGTTTCACTTTTGATAGCATCGGCCTCAAGCGCGGTAGAGTTTACCAGAGGAGCTTCCAATGAGCCCTACAGTGAAACCGGGCTGGGCGTCTCGGTACGCCTTATAGGGGGAGACGGGGAGATTTTATTCCCGGGTAAAAATATAGGGCTGAGTTTCAAGGCAAACCGTAATTCCTACGTGGTTATTTACAATATAGACAGTGAAGGTTTTGTGAACCTTCTCTATCCGTCGGATGGAAAACTGAGAACAGCTGAAGGCAACAAGGTCTATACAGTACCCGAAAGGGGAAGCGATCTGAGGCTTGAGGCGGGTGGCAAAACGGGTATCGAGTATATACACGCCATAGCTGTAGAGAACCGGGGCTCGATCGACGAGCAGGAACTCTATTTCCTCAGCAAAAATTATCAACTCCCCAGGGAAAAAAGATTCAGAACCGATCTGGACCCCTACCTGGCGTTCAATATGATAGATGAGAGCCTGGTGGAAGATATCGAAGAAACCCCGCCGGCCACGGATCATACCTACTTCTTTGTCAATAGGATGGTGGAATATCCTTCATACCTTTGCGCCGAATGCCACGGCGCGGATAAGTTCACGGACCCCTATGCTGAACAATGCTCAGAGATAAGTATCGAAAAGAATTATTACGATACCAAGCTGGATTACCCCTACCCTCCGCTTTACAACATAGTCCACGTGGATGAGGTATCAGCCGAAGAGTATTACTCCTCGGCTACAGGTGATGATGACTATTACTCTTCGACTACTTACTACGAGGATAATCTTTCCAACGACTGGGACGATGAGCTATTTGAAACCGACGAAACCGATGTTCACCTGTCCATAAGCTACTGGAATCACGGCTACTATCCCTACCATGGATACCTTTACCCCCATCATGGGTTCGGATACAGCTACTGGTATCCTTCTTATCACTACGGTGACTCCTACTATTGGGGTTTCGGAATAGGCTGGAGCAACTGGAATCACTACGGCTGGTATGGCTACTATCCATACTATGCCTGGCACCATCCTTATAATTACTGGTGGCGGGATCATCATTACAATTCCAGGTCATTATACGCGGGAAGGAATTTCAGAAGACGCACCCTTAACTACTACGCCACCCTCAGCAGGAACAGGAAAGAAAAATCCCTGAGGGGCAGCAGGCTTGCCCGAAAACGTATAGCCAGTGCGGTTCGTAGACGCAGCCAAGACTCCAGGCTTTCCAGGTCTCTATCCTCCCGGGGATCGGGATCAGCCCGCGGATATGTCAGAAAAACGTCCTCAAACACAAGGACAAGATACAATCCCAGGACCAGGGTCATATACGGAGACCGCCGGGGGTCATCGGTGCGGAGTGGATCGAAAAGGTCGGCAGGAACTGTAGATAGAACCCGCAGAGCCACCAGAGATTCCCGGACCAGCTATCGAAGAGACAGAAATTACGACAGAAAATCGGATAACCGTTCGGTGGTCCGGCCCAGAAGCGGGAGATCGGACAGAATAATCCAAAGAAAAACGTCAGGGAAGGACAAATCCCGGTCGGTAAGAAAAAGCCGGGACGATGATTCCAGAAGCCGTCCAACCCGCAGTACTAGATCAACTCAAAGAAGGAAAAGTCCGGAAAAGAGCTCCACAACAACCCGCTCCAGAAGAAGCTCCGGAAGCAGCGCGGGAAAGAGCTCTAGAACAACCCGCTCCAGGGGAAGCTCCGGAAGCGGAAGGTCCCGTTCATCGGGACGGTCTTCGGGGAGTTCTTCGGGAGGCTCTTCCAGAAGATCGAGTGGAGGACGCGGCCGGCATTAGAATCGTGCTCGGGTCCAGGCTGTGACCCTTTTTCCCGGCGGTTCGGTTGGTTTATTTAACCATTTTACTCATCCGCCGCTGGAGGCTTATCCGCCTGACCAGTCTCAAACACCGCTTTAAATATATCAGTCCGCCTAAACATTTGTTGAAAACGCTCATCCTTAAATATAGAATTATCCTAATGGTGGTTTAGTCTCGAAAAAACCGCCGGTCGAATGCCAACCCGCTTCAAAGGAACAGACGAATGATGGATCTAATCTCAAAGGATGGTTTCAATTTGGGTGTTTTCCCGGTCCTCAAGATCTTAGCGCCCAATCTTGAGTTTTATTTCGCGACCAGAACGGGTGGAATCAGCTGCCATCCCTACCAGTCGCTTGACCTGGGAGGAGAGGGGGGCGCGGAACTCAATAGGATCCGTACAAACAGAAAAAGGCTTCTCAAATCCCTGCAGATACCGGGCGGCGGACTGGCCAGGTGCGGTCAGGTCCACGGAACGAATATCGCGGTGGTGAATAGAGGCGGGAAATACGCAGATACCGACGGCCTCATCACCGGCCGGGAAGGCCTGGCCCTTGCCATCAGCACGGCTGACTGTTATCCGGTTGTCGTATACTCACCTCCGGAAAATACTCTAGCCGTTCTTCATGTGGGAAGAAGCGGCGCGGCGAAAGGAATAATAACCGCAGCCATTGGAATTCTCAGGTCAGAGTTCAGGATCGCGACAGAATATGCCATAGCGCTGATAGGGCCCGGCATCTGCGCTGAATGTTACAGGGTTGATAATTCGATAGCACGGAAATTCCCGCGGGAAGTGACAGCAGGGAGGAACGGCTGCTATCACCTGGACCTTCTGAAATTCATAAAACGCGAACTTGCCGGCTGCGGGCTGAGGAAGCGGAATATTTATGATTCGGAAGTCTGCACCAACTGCCGGGAGGATCTCTGCTTCTCATATCGGCGTGACAATGGAGTAACCGGCCGGCATTGGACCCTGGCGAGAATAAATACTCCCTGAAGCGGCAGGATTGAACACCCTTTTATCCACCGTTTCTCCGATATTAATGAAGTATTTGACTTTTCTGCCGGCAGAAGCTTATCCTGTCAATGTTTAACTCGAAAGAAAGGCGCCCAGGATGAATATCAGTCCCTCGGAAAAGATCAAACCCTTTTTGGTAATGGACGTCCTGGAAAGAGCCATGGAACTGCAGCGGCAGGGAAGATCGATCATACACATGGAAATAGGCGAACCTGATTTCGACACGCCCCGCGCTATCGTCCGGGAGGCGGTAGAATCTCTTCAAAAGGGAGAGACCCATTACACGGACAGCCGGGGAATCCCGGAACTGCGAAAAGCCGTATCGGAGCATTACAGCAGCCGGTACAGGGTTGATTTCCCTGAAGACAGGGTCTTCATCACCATGGGGGTCTCACCCGCACTGCTTGCCGTACTTTCAGTCGTGATTGAGGATCCCGGCGATGAGATCATACTGGCAAACCCTTATTACCCCTGCTATCCCAACTTTATAAGGCACCTGGGAGGAAGGTGCCGATTCGTGGAAACCCGAGCCGAAGATGGTTTTCACCTGAAGCCGTTCGACGTAAAGAAAGCTATGGGGGAAAAGACCAGAGCGATAATTGTAAACTCGCCGTCAAACCCAGTCGGCACCATCATTCCGGAGAACGACCTCTCAGAGCTCTGTGGACTGGAAGTGCCCGTAATAAGCGACGAGATATATCATGGGCTGGTCTATGGAGAAAAGGAAAGATCGGCTCTAGAGTTCTCCGAAGACTCTTTTGTTCTGAACGGCTTCTCAAAACTCTTCGCGATGACCGGATGGCGCCTGGGATACGCGATCGTGCCGGAACACGCGGCCAGAGATATCCACGTGATTCAACAGAACTTCTTCATATCCCCCAATTCCTTTGTACAGCGCGGCGGTGTCAGCGCGCTCCGTGGGGAGCACCCCGAAGTTAAGGAGATGATTGAAAGATACGACCAGAGAAGAAAGTTCATGCTGAAAAGGCTCGAGGCGTTGGGGCTCGAAACCGAGGTGGAACCCAGGGGGGCGTTCTATATATTCGTAAACGCCGGGCACATCAGCTCAAACTCCTACGAACTTGCTTTCGACATACTGGAAAAGGCCGGCGTCGCCCTGGCGCCGGGAATCGATTTCGGCGAACAGGGCGAAGGATACCTCCGTATCTCCTACGCCAATTCGATGGAAAACCTTGCCGAGGGAGCCCGCAGGCTTGAAAATTACATTAAAGAGGGTATCGCTTGAATGATACATCCGCTGAAGCCCCTGCTCCCAGCCCGGTCGGCTGACTATCTGATATTAAATTTCTTTATGATTTGACAAAAACAGTTTCCCGCGTTTATTTTCTCCGTATGACAAATAGGGCGGTGATCTCTTCCGGGTCCATCGAACAGTTTAATAAGATCCAGACGGCCGGCCGCTGGTCGATAGAAGAGAGAATAGAATGAAACTTTCTGACGAGATTAAAAAATCATCGATCAAGCTCTCAATCGAGTCTTATGAAAAGAACGCGGTGTTAGAAGAGCTTGTTCATCTTCTATGCGATTCGCACAAGCTGAAGGATCGTGAAAAGATACTGGAGGCGATTCTGAGAAGAGAAGCTCGGCAGAGCACCGGCGTTGGAATGGGATTGGCCGTTCCGCACGCAAAAACCCCTGTGGTGGATAGACTTTATATCTGCGCGGCCCTTTCACCCCGCGGAATAGAATTTGACTCGGTGGACGGCGAAAAAACACATATCTTCTTCCTGCTTGTCTCACCAATAAACGTCTCCGGGCCCCATATAAAAGCCCTGGCCGGTATCTCACGGCTGATAAAGAACGAAGAATTCAGAACATCGATAATCGGCTGCCGGACAGTCAAAGAATTTATCAAGACCGTGAAGGATTTTGAGAGAAGATTACTTTGATCCTCTAGCCTGGAGAACGGCCTTTGGAGATCTCAAACTACGTCAACAGAAACGCGGACACGGTCCTGGCGGAAACTTCCATGAAGGATATCGCCAGGTTATTCTTTGAAACGGGCGAATCGGTTATTCCCGTGGTGGACGAGGACCGTAACCTTCGTGGAATCATAAGCATCGATGACTTCATGCTGATATTCCTTCCCGACTATATCGACATGATAAAGGATGTTGATTTCGTTCATAGTTTCGGGGCTCTGGAGAAGATGTCCTTCACCATAGAAGAGCTGCTGTTCGTAGCCGAAGACCTGATGGTGGCCGACCCTCCTTACCTGGAGGAAAATGACAGCCTGCTTAAAGCTATAGCGACACTGCATAGACACGGCCTATCCAGAATCCCCGTGGTAAGCGGTAAAAAACTGGTGGGAATGATAGCCCTGAATGACGTCTGCAGAGGGATCTACGAAAGCAAAGGTTAGCCATGACACCCGCGATTATTACCGCCATCGCGATCTTCGTCGCCTCCTATATACTTATTATCTCGGAAAGGATACACAGGACTAAAGTCGCTATTCTGGGAGCGGTTCTGCTGGTAGGGTTTCATGTTCTGACCCAGAGCGAGGCTTTTTCCTTTATTGATTTTAACACCATCGGCCTGCTGCTGGGAATGATGCTGCTTGTCAGCGTGATCAAGGAAACCGGGGCCTTCACCTATATCGCTATTCGAATCACCAAGAAGACCGGTGGCAGCAGATGGAAAATACTACTCTGGTTTTCCCTGTTTGCCGCGGTGGCTTCAGCCTTTCTCGACAACGTCACCACTGTTCTGCTGATAGCTCCCATTACCATACTGATCGCCGACATGTTGAGCATATCTCCCTTCCCCTTCCTGATCTCGGAGATACTGGCTTCCAACATCGGAGGAACGGCGACTCTGGTGGGCGACCCCCCTAACATTCTAATCGGAAGCGCCACCGATATCCCATTCGTGGATTTCCTCTATCACCTGGGGCCGGTTTCCCTTCTGATCCTGGGAGTGACCATGGCTTCCCTGGGGATAATATTCAGGAAAGAGCTTCATAAATCGGGAGAAGACTATGACCGCGTTATTTCCGAGATGGATGAAAGCAAGGTAATTAAAAACCGGTCAATTCTGAGAAAAAGCGTAATAATGCTTTCCCTGACTATAGCGGGGTTCCTTTTTCATGACCTCCTTCATCTCAAGCCGGCTACAGTCGCGCTGGGAGGCGGCGGGGCACTGATGGTTTGGAGCGGAGTGGATATAGAGAAACATCTTAAGGAGATCGAATGGACTGCTCTGTTCTTCTTTATGGGACTGTTCGTTCTGGTGGGAGGACTGGAGAAAACGGGCATTCTTCTATGGCTGGCCGAATCAGTGGTCAACATCAGCGACAATATTACGGTCCTCTGCATGGCCCTGCTCTGGATATCGGCGATCGCTTCTGCCTTCCTGGACAACATTCCATTCGTTGCGGCCATGATCCCTCTTCTGGCCAGTATCAGCACACGCCTTTTTCCAAATACTCAGGGACTGGAGGAAACCGCCTATCATGCCTACTATATTCAGCAGTCTCTCCCGCTGTGGTGGAGTCTGGCGCTGGGAGCCTGCCTGGGAGGAAACGGAACCCTGTTGGGCGCTTCGGCAAACGTGGTGGTAGCCGGATTCAGCGAAAAAACCCGTACCCCTCTGAATTTCAGAAATTACTTCAGATACGGTTTCCCTCTCATGATCATCTCGATTGCGGTCGCCACCGGATATATACTTATCAGATACCTCTTAAAATAGAAGGGGGAGAAAAATTTCTCCCCCTTATCAAAGATTGCGGTAACACCTCGGACCTAATCGACACATCGGGCGCCGGCCCCGCGGGCGCATCCGATTTTACCGGCCGGCCCTCATTCTACCCTTCATTCCCATTCCAGACCTTGAACAACCGCCTTTTGTCCCCCGTCCACCCCCGCAGCCTTTCATTCCCTTTCCACCCATACATCCTTTGTTCATACCGGTGTGTCCACAATGGCCCATGCCTCCATAACCGTCCAGATGATGCTTCAGGAACACCTTCCAGTGCTTCTCCCCAAGTATTTCCCTCGAATCCAGCATGAACCCGATCTTCTTCATGTGAATGCTTTCCTTGGCGTCGGACAACTTATTGAAAAGCCTTTCCAGATTTTTACGATCCGGGTTATCGGCCATCAACTCTTCCTTGATCTTAAGATGAATTTTTTTCGCGTCAGCCTTAGGATCAACCAGCTCCTGACGGTGTTTCAACTTCATCTTCGCCATCTTATCCATCTGCTCTTCAGTGAGATCCTTCATCCACGTCGCCATGCAATCATGATCTCTTGATGTCATTCTTCCCCTTTGCCGGGCGGCCAGAGGAATTGATGTTAGAACAATCAGAACTACAACCGCCGCGAGAATCCTGCTCTTGGTCATTTTTATCCTCCATTTCTATCTTCGGGGAATTCTCCGCTGACAGCCTTCGCGCCGCGGGCCTCTCCCCATTCTGTGCATTAGATGCCTGTGCAATCTCTCTCTCTCAGATTCGCTGAGAACCGAATTAACCCGAAGGAGCCTTCTGACCAGCATTCTTTCCATCCGGCCCTGAAGAGATGAGATCCGGTCCACCTTCTTCATGATCTCATCTTCATTCTGCGGTGTTTCTCGTAGAAGATCCATAAGCTGACCGCGAGCCTCGATGATTGCTATCCTTATCGCCCTCTCCTCCTCACCGAAACCGGACATCTCGCTGGCGAATCTTTCGGCTTTCCCGGGTTTAAGCCCAAATCTTCTCGCGAACTCAACGCACCTGCTTGGATCGCATACTCTCTTTCCGTCAAGGGCTTCACTCTCTTCCGAGGTGACCCGCTGAGAGAAAAAGAGAATTGAAAAAACAGCGAAAACAGCGATATTGAAGGCCAGCGAAATGATCAGAACGAACTTCAGGCTTCTACTGGTCATTTTCGTACTCCTCCATCGCCGCCAGCAGGACATCGCCCATCGAATCGGGAGGATGAACCCCCAGGTATTCGACACCGAAGATGCTCTCCTGTTCATGGAAGAAAATGTCCGCGGACCTCTGAGCGATGAAATTCCCTACACCGGCGCCGGCGATCATAACCAGCACTGCCGCGGCTGCTACCGCCGCCCTCGCCCAACCGGCAAACCGGTTACCGCGTTCCACCCTCTGGACTCTGCGCATGATGACGTCAGTCATCGAATCAGGCGGTTTTTGATCAGGTAACCCGGCATGGATCCGGCTGATAGATCGCAGCGATTCTCTGAAGAGAGAGCATGACCGGCAGGTCTTAAGATGCCGGTTGAGTGAATCTCTCTGTCGCTCTGTGATCTCTCCGTCGATTTCCCTGGAGATCAGCTTCTTGAAATCTTTACAATTCACCATTAACTCCTTCTGTTTATTACAAACGCGGCAAAAACAAAAAACTTGCATAAAAAATTGTGTTTTTTCATTTCACTACTCATTCGAGCCTCTGGCAAGGTCTGCGAGAGCGGCTGCCAACCTCTTCCTCGCCCTGAATATTATAGACTCCACAGCTGGTACGCTCTTCCCCATTATGCCGGCTATCTCCTTGTAGGTAAAACCCTCCGCCACTCTCAATTCCATGGCTATCTTCATGTCCGCGGGAAGCCGGGACAAGGCTTCCAAGTATCGTTTTTCAAGTTCACTCGTTTCTACCCCTGTTACAGGATCAGGCGTTCTAAGGTCTTCCAATTCCATCGTTTCACCGGATTCCTCTTCCAGAGAAAACACCTTTACCGATCCACCTTTTCTGGCAAAACTGGCGGCGATATTCGCGGCTATCCTGAATATGTATGTATTGAATGACGCTGTTTCCCGGTATCTGGCCGCGCTTTTGAAAAGATTCAGAAAAAGTGTCTGGGAAAGATCCTCTGCGTCTTCGGTGTTTCCAGTGGATCTGAGAAAAAAATTAAATATGTTCCGCTGGTACCTCTCTACCAGGACTCGGAAGGATTCGGTGTCACCGGCTGCTGTGCGTCTCATCAACTCGGCGTCATTCAAACTTTTACTCCATATCGATCTGCTGGGAGATCTCGAACCTTCCCCTGTCATCACGCCTTACCCGGCAAGCTGCCATGAAGGGGTCATGCTCAAAGAAAAGTATCCAGTTTTCATCGGCGGCCTTGGCGAGTATCCTTTTCTTCTCCTGAAGGGTCTTCAGTGGAAAGTGATCGTAGGCCATTATGTAAGGAAGGTTTACATGGGAAGCCAGCGGAATGAGGTCGCCACAGTAGAGCAGGTTTCCTTCTGCTGTCTCAAGCAGGACGACCTGGTGTCCCGGAGTGTGGCCTTCTGTCGGCAATACCCTTACGCCGGGGGCTATATCCTTCTCTCCCTCGACCAGGGAAAGCTTGCCTGCCTCGCGGACCGGAACAAAATTTTCCTGGAAGAAACTGGCCCTGTCCTTTTCATTGGGATTGACCGCCGCTTCCCATTGCTTCCTCTGAATATGGTGAACGGCGTCCGGGAAGGTCAACTTCAACTCTTCGCCGGAATCATAGTGGGTCAGGCCCCCGGCATGGTCGAAGTGAAGATGGGTCGAAACAACATCGGTAATTGATTCCGGGTCAATGCCTTCTCTTCGAAGGACTGTTCCGAAATCTTCGCATTCGATTCCATAATTATCCAGCATTTTCTGGTCAAGCTTGGTTCCAGCCCCGCTGTCAATCAGTATTCTGCGCTCTCTTCCCTCGATGTAAAGAGTTCTCATATGCATTGAGATCCTGTTCCTGTCGTCGGCTGGATTGGTCTTGCTCCATAAGGCTTTTGGCACAACCCCGAACATCGCTCCCCCGTCCAGAAGAAGGGTTCCCGCCGTAACCGGCTTCAGTGTAAATTCTCCCAGTACCATAGGCGCTCTCCTCCCCTATCTCCGTTCTGAATCAATCTGGCCATGGGCTATATCGCCGATGACGGGCAGCTTGTAGGACTCTCTGTTAATCGCTTTGTAGATAATAATACCCCAGGAAATAAAAAGCGCGATCCAGACAAGTTTTCTCAAAATGTAAGACCCCAGGATTACGGACAGCGCGAAACAGAGTCCGAAGAATACCCAGAATAGTATAGACTGGACACAATGGAACCTGAGAAACCTGTTGCGCCTCTCTGCGAAAAGAAAGAAAACACCTCCGAATACCGGAATAAAGTAGGCCAGCGCCCCGGCTATTCCAATGGGAAGCGGTATATCAGCTTCGATATCCACTTCCGGTCTTTCACTTTTATCGCTGAATTTATCTTCTTCCATCTTGACCTCCAAAAAGATTCTACCGGCTTGAATTTATTTTTATAACACCTTTGACGTTAATTAGCGAGACCTTTCCCAAACCTTCGCCAATCATGATTTCAGTCCGCCGCCCATCTCTTTCCATGACCCTATGATCTTCCGCCAGATCTGTTTCGATTCTTCCTTTTCTAGATTCAGCGCTTAACACTGCATCTATGCCCCCCCGCGGCCGAAAGACTATATCACCCGATCCGCATTCAAGGCTCAGCTCTCCTTTCCAACCATCACTCTTGAAATCATATTCTATCGACCCTCTGGAAAGTTCCACCTTTCCTGAGACCGGTCTCGAATCTGATATAGTCACCACCCCTTTTCCGTTCTCGATATCAAAAGATGAATCGATCCCTTTAAGATATATGTCGCCGTCCAGATTATCTACGATCACACCGGTACCGGAAGGAAGAGCAATCTCGTAATCGACCTTTACAGTAGTCCTGACTGTACCGGCAAGACTGAAAATCCCGGTATCTCTGAGAGGCGGTGTCTTAACTTGGGCCAGAACCGAATCCTTTCCCCGGGAAATATCCAGCACCGTATCCCTGAATATCTTAAGAGCATTGAACTTTGAAGGGGCGCGAATCTTCAACCGGACCGTTATGCCCATCTTAGAACCGGATGAAGATTCAATCCTGAAAGATCCGAATTTATTGATCACCGCCAGTTTCGACCGACCTTCGGGATCAATATTACGGGTGACTTCTCTCCTTAGGATATAGGCCCGTGATGAGGAACCCAGAGGAATGAACAGGATTGCAGCCAGAAGGAATATAGCGCGCTTTTTCACAAAACCCCCTTGATTCTCGCTGGAATAAGTTCTCAAGTTCTTCTTTTATTGGTCTTACCTTATTTTGAATTTACTTTCTATTCTATTCATGATCTCCACTATTCCACCGTATTCGAGCTCTTCGTATCCCAGCATCGCCGCCCCGCTGAAACCCTGTTCCCTGATATCCAGGGCCTTTCCGGAAACCTTGTCCCTTACGTGCTCCCAGAGAGGGTGATCGAATACATCCGCCGCTTCGGTCAGCTTCCCTTCGTGGACGCAGAAAGCGGCGCAACTGACGATCGGCGGCCCGTCGAAATAGGAAATAGGGGAATTCAGCTTCACCGGCATCAGCGGGCCGTTATGACTTCCTCTCATAAATCCAGCCACCAGATGGCCTTTGGAATAGGGTGCCAGCATCTCGCCGGTTGCGGGAAAGTTGCCCTGAACCCTCGTCAGCATGACCGGATCGTCCTTGCCGGTGTATTTACCGGCGATATTATGAAGCCTGGTGGTGCTTACGGCCGCAGCGATATCTCCGGTTTTTCTTGAAACGACCTTTTCCACCACGAACCTCTGATTGTCTCTTAGAAGGGCCGCTATCTCGTACAGCTCTTCCGGAGAGTCAAGAGATACCACCCTGTCTCCCTCGGTATAGGAAACGTCCATGATATCGAACCTGAAACCATCCGACATCTTGGGTGCCAGAATGAGGCCGCTGCAGTACATGGGATCACAGTAGGACAGGTAAAGGGGAAGGTTGTAGGCGCCTGGATCTGTCTTGTCGGCGGCGAAGAACAGGAACGGTTCGTTAGGGCGCTCCTCGAATTCCATCTCCGCGACCGCGGGCCCCATTCCCTTGACGTTTCCGCTGAAGGCGTCCTTGAGCAGATCCTGCCCCGCTCCGTAAAGACCCATTTCTTTTGCCAGCTCGGTACCTTCGGTGAATGCGTTCCAGGCCAGGGCGTGAATATCTTTATCGCCCACTCCCCTGCCGTGGCTTAAAAGTATCGCTATGTCATCACCCGTGGAGCTGATATACCAGTCATACGCGAGCTTGACCGCGTTATCGCTCACGAATTTCCGCACCCTGTCCAGGAGCTTCTCGCCCGGCTTGATATGCCCTCCGATAGAACCTATATCGGCCTTTATCACACTAAGAGTAATTTTCATGGCCTCCTCCTTTTCAGCTAGAAACTAATCAGACACAGAGGATACTTAACCTTTTCCAATCTCCATGGTCATTCCGTCCCGGGCCGCGATTACCGTTCCCTCGAATTTTTCTCGGGCTGACTCTTCTGCCCGCCTCGGCTCCACGGAAGGATACATATGCACTAAGAGCAGTTTTCCCGCGCCGCTTCTTGAAGCCAGGGTTCCAGCCTGTGAAGGTGTCATATGCCCTTTCGAATCGCTGCCGTCCGGGAAGGAACACTCCGCCGCCAGAAGGTCAGCGCCCCTGGCAAAATCCGCCAGCCGTTCTGAGTAAGATGTATCGCCGGTGAAACAGAAGATCGAACCGGCGTAACGGAGCCGGAACGCGTGAGCTTCGATATCGCCGTGAAATGCCCGCCCCACATCCACTGCGACGCCCGAACACCTTATCTCTTCGTTTACCGAGACCTTCTTAACCCTTAAAAACCGCCGGGATTTCTCAAGTGACGGGTAGAGATTGTACCATTCTTCAATAAAATCCTCAATCCCATTCGGCCCGTAGACATCGATCGTACCGGTGTCCGGAAACGAGCTGTCGTTAACCGCGGAAGCTATCAGATGCCCCAGACCCAGGGTGTGATCCGGATGCAGATGAGTTATGAAAATAGATTCAGGAGAATAGGGGAAAAGCCATTTTCCACCAGAGCGTTCGGAATACAGGGGCCGCAGTCCAATAGAAGGATCTTTCCACCCGCATCCACCAGAAGTGAAGTGGCCCTTCTTTGCGCGTCGGGAATTATGGTACCGGACCCCAGGACGGTGACTTCAAAGGACATTACCCTGACTTTCCCCCGGCCAAGCCGCTCGATGATAGATTAACAACTATCGATTCCTTGTCGCTGTACCCGAGGTAAACGAATGCGCTGCCGCAGTTAACCGCAACCTCCAGATGTCCCCAGCTGTTCACCAGAGCCATGAGTTCACCCCTTTTCCCCTCCGCGTAATACCTCCGTATTTTCCCCAGCTCCCTCCCCGAGATAGTTATCTTGATGTCTTTCCAGGGAACCGCGCCCCGGAAAACCTTCATCAGGTAGTCATTGCTTATATTGGTGATTATGTTACCGTAGGAATCCACATAAGCGGCTCGCCCCACTATTCGGCCGGCCCTGTCGATAAAAGGCCTGTCCGGGGAAATGGTCATGATCGACTCAACCGGCTCACCCATTTCGGAAGGTGAAACGCCCAAACTCAAATGAGCTCCTATCGGAGAGAAAAGATCTCTTCCCAGAAATGTCGACCCTTTAAGATTCCCTGTATACTCGCCGGGAAATACCTCAAAGACACCCTCCACCCGGGATTTTTCATAAATACTGCTCAACACACCGTTATCCGGCGCCACGAAAAAATAATCTTCCGTCTTTACTATAATATTCTTTCTTTTTCCCCCAACTCCCGGATCTATTACACACACAAAAGTGGTACCTTTTGGAAAGTAGCCGAAACTCGTACCTATGACAAAACAGGCTTCCCTTATATCCTGCTTGGATATATCATGGCAGAGGTCGATTATCCTGGCGGACGGATTTATGTCCAGAATCACGGCTTTCATGACCCCCGTGTACCAGGTGCTCCATCCAAAATCCGTAAGAACCGCCACGACAGAATTCTTCATGACACCTGTTCCTCTCTGTTATATGGAAACGGTTCACCTGCCGATGGAATCCTTTATTGGAGATTAATTAAAAACCGTGTAACATGTCAAAAGAATTTGAAGATAATCCGGGCTTTCGGCCCGCCCAGGCGGGCGCTTTTTTTGAAAGGGACGAGCCGGGCTGCTGCCCTTTTCCTTCCAAAGGCAGGCAGGTATAATGAATTCAGCGGTAATCAGCGGTATTCCCGGCCTGATTGAAACTCCGGGGTGGCTGTTCCTCGATCCGGTTGATAAAGATTTTGAACGGCGCTCATTATGATGGCATGCTTCGTTTCGCCGGCTCCTCATTCCGGCCTTCAAATCCACGCTCGCGGGAAGACTCAGAAGTGCAGTTCCCGCCGCCTTCGCCTAAGAAATTTATGGACTTCGCCTATATTTGGAATCCCTGCCCTCCCCCCCAGCTTTCCGCATTTCAGAGCGGCGACAGCGTTTGAAAAAACACACTTTCTGGTGATATCCCAACCCTGCAGGACCGCGTAGAGATAAGCTCCGTGAAATACATCCCCGGCACCGGTCGTGTCAACTGACTCAACCTCGAATCCTTCGAACCGGAGGCTGCCGTCCCGGTCCACCGCCGCGCACCCTCTTTCCCCCAGAGTTACGACCGCCTCCCTGGGCCCGTAAGAGAAAAGTATATCGAGAGCCCTGTCAGCACTTTCAGAATCCGATATCTGCGAAGCGAAGACTTCGCTTGCCACTATGTAATCGCAGAGGGGCAGGAGTTCTTCCACCCCGTCTCTCAAAGTACCCGCGTCTATTAAAACCGGCACGCCGGATTCGCGGGCGATTCGGGCGGCTCGCAGAGCGGCCACAGGCTCCAGAGTGTCGATCAAAAGCGCTTTGGAGGAACTTATCATCTTAGGGTTTATCCACTCTCCCTTCATATTGGGAAGATCGCCTCGCGACCACAGGATAGTCCTCTTCCCGGTCTTTTTGTTCACCATTATGAAGGCGAATTGAGATTTTCCGCCCTTTTTTATGACCACCGATGAAGTATCGACATTTTCGCTGGTCAGCTCTCTCAGAGCCCTTACCCCGAATATATCGTCCCCCATCACACCCATGTATGCGGCTCTGAGTCCCAGCCTGGAAACTGTCGCCATAGCGGTGGCAGCCGGCCCTCCTCCCTGAATCTCGAACTCCTCCAGCTCCAGTTTGAGATTCTCAACCGGATAATGAGGCACAACGCCCAGAAAATCGATAGCGGAGTAGCCAACGGCGACGGCGTCGAAACTGGAAGAATTCTTCAAGGATCCTCTCTTGTCAGGATTTGCCATCTGTCATCGTGTGCTTCCTGAAAGCTATCACCGATTCCACCAGCAGCCAGAATACCAGAACGATAATTATCCCCCCCACAACGAAAAGCGCCCAGTGGCCGGCTGAGAAATTATTGACCAGGCGGGTTATCATCGCGGTACCCGTCATTATCAGCATGGCAATCATAGGAATAACGGTGTAGAAAATCGGTTTTCCTTTCCTGTAGAGATACAGTGAAACTGTCAGTAGGCCCAGAGAAGCCAGAACCTGGTTTGTGGTTCCGAACAATTCCCACAGCGCCAGGCCCACCGGTTTGCCGTCCACTGTCATAAGGCTGAAGTAACCTATTCCGATTATCGCCGCGAGAGACGATACGAACCTGTTCCTGAGGAGCCGGATATTCAAGCCTTCCCCCAGTTCCTGAAGGTTGTACCTCAGAAGCCTGGTTCCCGAATCCAGGGTGGTCATCGCGAACCCGACCGCCATCACCACGATGAAGCTTCCGGCTATCTTTATGGGAACACCTGTCTTGGAAACGAACATTCCCGCCCCTGAGACAAAAGCCTCCATCTTGTCCGCTAATCCGGAAGCCTCCTGCCATGAAGAATAGTGTGAAAACCATTCCCCTCTGCTGATACCGGAAGTGCAGGCCAGGACTACCACCATGGCCAGCAGGCCTTCTGCCAGCATGCCACCGTATCCGATCGGCGTTGCGTGATTCTCCCTGTCTATCTGTTTCGAGGTCGTTCCGGTAGCCACCAGGCTGTGAAAGCCCGAAATCGCGCCGCAGGCGACCGTGATGAAGAGGAATGGAAAGAGTGGGGGCAGCCCCTGGGCCGAACTGTTTACCGCCGGAGCGGAAATCTCAGGCCTGAATACCAGAAGGCCCGCGTACATAAGCACCATCCCTATTACCAGCTGGTAGGCGTTAAGGTAATCCCGGGGTTGAAGTAGAAGCCATACCGGCAGGACGGAAGCTATGAAAGCGTAGCCCATAAGCAGGTATACCCACCAGTTAGAACTGATTTGCGACACGGGATTGCTCAGGCCAAACCATATCGAAAGGAACATCAGGATCAGCGCGACTACGGTGAGCGCGGCGAGGCTATATCCTCTCCTGTAAACCAGGAACCCGACCATGACCGCCAGTATAATGAGAGCCGCCACCGGAATCACCGATTCAGGATGCATGTTATCGGAAAAGAGGCTCGCTATTACTCTGACGAAAGTCCCCATGCAAAGAGACAATGTGAAAAATATGAGAACCAGAAAAAGTATATGAGCCCTGCGTCCCACCAAACCCCTGGTGACATCCCCTATGGACCGCCCCCTGTTCCGCATCGAGATGAACAGGGCCGACAGATCATGGATCGCACCTATGAATATAGATCCGAAGAAGATCCAGATCACTGCGGGAAGCCATCCCCATATCACCGCTATCGCCGGCCCCAGAATCGGGCCCAATCCTGCTATTGAAGCGAAATGATGGCCGAACAGAATAATCGGCCGGGTCGGAACGAAATCAACCCCGTCCTCGAACTCATGGGCTGGAGTCTTCCTCTCAGGCTGAAGAGAGAGTACTCTTCCGCTGAAATACCGGGCGTAAAATCGATAGGCTATAATATATCCGGCCAGAGTGATCAGAGCGACGGCAAGAGCGTTCATCTCTTGAACTCCTTTCACCATAAGGTGGTTATGATATTAACTTATACATGATTGTCAGGCAAAATCAAGCTTTGAGCGGATTTTGTTTAAAGAGCTTGCCTGCCGGTGACCGGTTGGATTATCTTTGAAAAATAGAAAGGCTTGGTGGAAAAGTTGGAAGATAACAGAAAATACTGCCCTTTCTGCGGGAAAAAGCTTGTCCTGAAGCGAAGCGAAGGGCGCAGCAGGCTCTACTGCCCGTCTGAGGAAATATTCGTTTACCAGAATCCCATCCCCGCTGCCACCGGCCTTATTTTCGACGGGGAAGACAGAATACTACTGGTCCTCAGGGGAAGACAACCTGGCGAAAACAAGTGGGGACTGCCGGGAGGTTTCGTGGAGACCGGGGAAAGTCCGGAACAGGCCGCACGCAGGGAGCTGCTGGAAGAAACCGGCCTGGTGGTCTCTCGATCCGAGCTGGTGGACATAATCTACCAGGAGAGTGATTTCTACAATACCTCCCTGCTGATCATAGGCTACAATTTCATGGAATATAAGGGTGAGCCCGAGGCCCGGGACGACGCCAGGGAAGCTGACTTCTTCCACCTGTCCGAGCTTCCCGAACTGGCTTTTGAAAGCCACAGGGAATTGATAGCCAGATCGATAGAGAAGAGGAGCATCCTGCCCTAAACCAGTTTGTCCTCGAGGTTTTTCCCCAGGGCGGGATTTACGGTCATCTCGATATTGGAATCCGGCCGACCGGCAATGACATCGACCTTTTCAAGGTCCCTCGCCTTGCTGTATCTGGCCGCAATAGCGCCCGCCCTCTCCAGATCGTCCCTCTCCGCAACTCCTCGCAGCAGAACGGTAGGGCCGGCGAACTCCTTCATTCTGACCAGCCAGCTATCCTTCCATACTTCCTCGAGATAGTCGTTTTCGGACTCGTTCCTGCCCACCACTATCTTAAGTGAGGAAGAAAACCTGAAATGCCTTCCCACGGAAAGGAGTACCGCTTCCTTAATCGAAAACCCGCTTCCCCCTTCAACCTCCAGAAGATCCTTCAGCCTGGCGCTGTAATTTTCGTCGGTAAGGATACAGCCACCCGCCGGGTTTGGATATTCTTTGACCCCAAACTCAGCGGCCAGGGCTATCTGTCTCTTTCTGGATCTTCCCTGAATATCCATTAGCTTGTTCCTGTCCACCCATCCCTTCCGCTCCGGAATAGTCTCCGGCAAAAGCTTGGCGCTCAGCGGCCTTAGAATCAGGCCGCCCAGAAGGCTTTTCTTCTCTATGAGATCCATCATCCTCCTGTTCTGCGACATTGGCCTCTGACCCAGGACCTCCCCGGTGAATACAAAGTCTGCTTGCTCTCTTCTGATCAACTCGTAACCCTTCCTGAAAAAAGCTATCTTGCAGTCTATACATGGGTTCATGTTCCTGCCATACCCGTACCGGGGGGATTTGACGATCTCTATAAACTCCTCGGACATGTCTATGATATGGACCTCCACTCCCAGAATCTCCTTCAACCTCTTTTGCTCTTCAGCTAACCATCCGCTTTCGTCAATATCAACATCCGCTCTCATCCGAAGAGTGCTCTGCCCGAAACCGTTTATAATATGATAGGCGACGATATCGATATCCTGCCTTTTCATAAGCTCCACGGACACGATACTGTCCAGGCCTCCCGAAACGAATCCCACCGCTTTTATCTTACTCATAGCCAGCCCGTCACCTGCCTGTCTGAAAATGCCTTCTAAAAACAGCCTTGGTTCCAGTAATCAATTTAAGTTTTGTGGTGAGTATAGGAAAGGGAGTTTTTCAGACTTCTTCCCACAAGATTAAAACAGAGGCAGGTAATGAATATCAGGAATCCGGGTGCAAAAGCCGCCATAGGGGAAGATCTCATGACGGTTCTGGCGTTATCAAGCATATTTCCCCAGGTGGGAATGGGTGGGGGCACCCCGTACCCCAGAAAACTCAGGGCGCTTTCTATCAGCATAGCGTTGGCGAAACCGATGGCCGCCGAAACGGCGATGGGAGCCGCCGCGTATGGAAGGATATGCTTGAGGACCACCTGAAAGCTGTTCTCCCCCATGGTAAAAGAAGCCTGCACGAAAACGGCTTCCCTTATCGACTGGATCCTGGCCCTGGACACCCTGGCGGTTTCCATCCACGACACCATTCCTATTACCAGCGGAATAATCCGGACACCCCCTTCCAGAACCGAACAGGCGACCAGGAGAACGAGAAAAAGTGGAATTGAAAGGTGAAGATCAACCAGGGCGGTGACCACACGGTCGACCCATCCCGCAAAATAGCCCGCCGCCGTTCCCAGCAGCACTCCGATCACTGTCGCTACCGCCACGGCGACCACGGCAACAAATAGAGAATACCTCGCGCCGTAAATCAGGCGGGTGAACAGATCCCTTCCCAAGTAGTCGGTCCCCAGAACGTGCGTGGCGGAACTGGGGGCGGCTATATTCTCTAAATCTATCTCATCCCTTCCGTAGGGAGTAAAGACCGGCGCGAAAGAAGAGACGACCGTGATAAGAACAATGTAGGCTATAGCTATCAATGCCACCCGGTCTGACATGAACCGGCTCAAGAACCCGCTCCTGGGGCCCTTGACCGGAACCCTGGCCGGATCGATCCGCCAGTCCATACCATTCTTTTTGTATTTTATGCGTCCGGTATCTGTAATCATCAGACCGGTTCCCTTTCCCTGAAACCTTTTTCCAGACTTTCCCGGCCTCTGGGATCGAGTATATAACAGGCTATATCCCCTATGGCGTTGAAAAGGATGATACAGAGAGAGGCGACCACGACTATTCCCAGGATCCTGGTATAGTCCTGCCTGAGTATTCCCTGGTAAAACATGGTTCCCATTCCCGGCCATGAGAATACGGTCTCGGTAATGACCGCGCCTGTAAAGAGGGTTGAAACCTGCATGGAAACAGCCGCCACGAAAGGAAGGATCGCGCTTCTGAGCGCGTGTTTGAGTATGACCGACTTCTCGGCGAGCCCCTTTGCCCTTGCCGTCCTGATAAAATCCTGGTCCACCGCCTCAATAAGGCCCGATCTGATGTACTGGCTCCAGGTGGACAGATAGGCCACCGCCAATACACAGGAGGGCAGGACCAGATGGCCCAGCCGGCCGGCCAGGGATGAGGTCTCCGACAACGTCTCTCTGCCACCGCCGGGAGCGATTCCCAGTTTTACCGAGAAAACCAGTATGGCCATCAATCCAAACCAGAAAACCGGAACAGACATCCCCGCCACCGATACTATGGAAAATAGCTGATCGAAGAAACCGCCCCTGTTGAGAGCGGACAGCACACCTATCAAAAGACTCAGCAGTATAGCTATAAGAAAGGCCGTACCCATAAGCTCGAGCGTGGCCGGTAATCGTTCCAGTATCATCTCCGAGACCGGCCGGCCGGTTATATAACTGCGTCCAAAATCAAGCTTGATAAAAGTCGTTTTGAACCATTTCAGGTACTGAGCGGGAAGGGGCTGGTCCAAGCCGTATTTCTCCTTTATTCTGAAAACATCCTGCTGAGTCATTCGAGGACTCCTTGAAAAAACTCCCACCGGCCCGCCCGGGGCCAGATGCAGCAGGAAAAAGGTCAAAACTGATATCAGAATCACCATCGGGACGGCTCTCGCCAATCTTATTGCCAGATATCTTCTCATCGAATCGGCTCTCCTGCTTTAATCCGCGGGAACGCTTCATTTTTCATACGGCTCATATTCAGAACGATTCTTTCGCCCCTCTGCGGTATTCGGGTTTCGATTCCCAGGTTCTCCCTTATCGATTTTTTCAGCGCCTCCGCCTGATCGATTTCTCCGTGTACCAGGAAGATACTCCGGGTTCCCTCTATTCCGCTTACCCATTCAAGCAGTGTCACGCTGTCCGCGTGCCCCGAGAAGGAATCGAATGTCCTGACCTCGATGGATGGGGATATCCATTCGTTGATCATTTTTCTTCCCCTTCTGTACCTCACTCGGACGGCTTCGGCGCCTTCAGAAAGCCTTCTGCCGACTGACCCGGGAGCCTGCCAACCAACGATGCAGAGAAGATTTAACTCGTTGCCAAACATCTTCATAAGGTGTCTCGGCGAATTAGCGTGATTAAGATCGCCGCTTGATGAAATAAATATGGAAGGCCTGTGCTTTCTATCGTGTACTTTCAAGGAAGACCTGCTCTTGACTTCCCTGAGGGTTGATCTTTTTAGGACCGTTCCCCTGTAAAAGTTGCGAGCCCGGCTGGAAAGCTCTTCCTCAAACTCCCGGTATATCGAGGTTATCTTTTCAGCGGTGGGGCTGTCAGTGTATACCAGAGCGCCTTCTGGGATCACGCCCTTTTCCTGATAATAATCGATAACCGCTATCACCTCCTGGGTCCTTCCCAGGGTGAACGCCGGTATAAGTACGTCTCCCCCTCTTCGAAGCGCTTGGGCGACCGCTCGGGCGAAAGGAGCGTGGCGGCGGACCGGATCCTCATGGGGGGTTCCCCTCCCGGTTCCTCCATAAGTCGACTCCATCACAACGAAGTCAGCGTGCCCGCATTCAGATAGGGAACGAAGAAGAACCGAATTGCCGTCACCCAGATCCCCCGAAAAGACCAGTTTCAGGTTATCACCACCCTCCCGCCGAATGAATATTTCGACGAAAGCGGCGCCCAGAAGGTGTTCCGTCCTGGAAAACTCGAATCTTACATCATCCACCGAGACCGGCTCATTGAATTCCACACCCTGGAATCCGGCCAGGGCCCGAGTGTAATCATCCCTGGCCACCCTGTCTCTCTTGAAACTCCGGGCCATGGAAAGCATCACAGAAGCGAGTTTCGCGGTGGGTTCGGTGCAGTACACAGTACCATTGAACCCGGCCGCGAACAGCTCCGGCAACAGGCCGCAGTGGTCACTGTGCGCGTGAGTCAAAACCGCGAAATCCAGTTTCTCCGGCTCCGGAGGAAGGATATCTTTCCCCGCTTCACCAAAGATCCCGCAATCGACTATAAACCTGGTCTCTCCTGTCTCCACCAGATAACATGACCCCCCGACCTCACGGGCCCCCCCGCAGAACTGAACAGCGGGGTAACCGGCGCCGCCCGTAAAATCTTTCAGCAGCCGGAGGGCGGCCAAAGCGGTTATTGCCGCAAGCGCTATCATGCATATCCTGAATCGCCCGCGCATAAATATCACCTTCCTGGTGAGCCCTTATCAAGACGCCACATGTTCGCGTTCCAGGTATCGCCCGACTGGGTGGGATTGGGCCTGTAATTCTTAAGCGACACGGGCATGGCGTCGATCTGGGTTATCCACAGAAGCGGAATGACTGGAAGTTCCCTGGCCAGTATCTCCATTATTTCAGCGTACAGTTCTTTTCTCTCGAGGGGGGAAACGGCGGAGCTGCCCCTGGAAAGAAGGGATGTGAGAGTATCGTTATCGAAGTAGGAATAGTTCTGGCCTAAAGGCGGTATAAATTCACCCGAATAGCTGGTCTCTTTGGTTGAAGGATCTGGTGGAGCCATGAACGCGTAAAGGGCCAGGTCGTAATTCCCTCCGCTGAGAATCCCTCTGTCATCGTAACTTGCGAACATTATCCCGGGATGATAATTCTTTATCCTAAGATCTATTCCTATATCCCTGAGTTGCTGCGCCAGGACTGACTGGGTTCTCTCCCTGTTGGCCCTGCCGGTGGTTGTGGATATCTCGAGCGCCAGTCTCTTCCCCTCCTTTTCCCTGATACCATCGCCATCCAGGTCCCTCCACCCCGCCTTTGAAAGTATCGCCCCAGCCCGGCGGGGATCATGAGCATTATATTTCAGGCCCGCTCCGGTGTGGTATGGAGAATCGGGATGCTCGTCACTGTAAGCCGGAATCCAGATCCCGTTATATATCTTCTCTGATATTTCCTTGCGGTCTATCGCCATGGAGATGGCCCGCCTGAGTCGGGAATCATCCAAGGGGCTTCTCCGGCAGTTTACATCCAGATGCTCCAGAAATAGAGCCGGCGTCTTATATATTCTCATTCCCCCGATTGAGGACACGATGTCAAGCATATTGCCGGGAATGTTATCGGCTCCCATTATTTCACCGCTCTCCAGCTGCATAACCAGTGAATTTCCTTCCAGGATAAACCTGATGATTATTCTTTCCAGGTAAGGACCCTCCCCGTAGTAATCTGCGTTCGATTCAAGCTCGATATGGGAACCGGCCTTCCAGCCGGAGAACATGAAAGGACCACTTCCCACCGGGTGCTTGTGAAAATCCGCCCCGATGAAACCTTTACCCGCGTCATCCTTCAGGAGATGGCGGGGAAGAACCGATTCATCGTAGAAACAGTCCCCTGTAAAATTGGCGTACACCTCTTTGAGGTGAAAAACAACTGTATGAGAATCCGGAGTCTCAACCGTATCTATTACATTCCAGCCCTGCCTGGTGCCGACATTTATATCGGGATTCAACATAAGTTCGGCGGTAAATTTGACATCAGCGCTGGTCACCGGAGTCCCGTCATGCCATAGGGCGTCTTTCCTGATGCTGTACCTGTAGGTCAGATAATCCGGGGCAATCCTTCCATTTTCCAATGTGGGGACTTCGGTAATAAGATCCGGTACCAGTTCCATCCTGTCATTGTGTTTTACGAATTTGCTGAAGATCAGATTGCATACGTATATGCCTGAAACCATGCTGCTTATCGCTTCGTTCAGAATATCGGGCTCCTGTTGAAGGCCGATTATGAGCGTTCCGCTGGGCCCTGGCTGCTCGAATAGCGGTTCTGTACCGTCCCTGTCCGTATGAGCTTTCTCCTCACTCGAACAGGCCGAAATCAGGACGCAAAAGGCTAAGAGTATAACCGGCAGACGGTTACAGCACTTCATAATGAACTCCGTTTTTTTGCTTCTTCCAATACTATCCCGTTATTATTTAAGCATCTAGCGTGCCAGCCCTGTCAAAGCGCCGATCGGGGCTTATGAAATCAGTCGACTTGGCCTGATTTACCAGGAATGAGCCGCCGGTTACCTTAAACGGACTATATATAGGCGTGCAGGCCGCCGAAAAACATGTTACCCAAAAATGAGATAAGTATGATCAGGAAACCGACTATCGACAGAGCGGCGAGTGCCGTTCCCCTCCACTTACCCCTGCTGTACTGGTGAAGGAGAAGGGTGTAGAAAAGCCAGACAACGAAAGCTCCCGTTTCCTTGGGATCCCAGCTCCAGAATCTTCCCCATGCCTTCCACGCCCACAGTGCTCCGGCGAAGAGGGCCCCCACGGTGAACAGCGGATAGCCGATTCGAATCGACTTGATCATAAGCTCTTCAAGAGAATCCCTGCCCTCAAAACCAGCGCCGCCTCTTGCCCTTTTTAGAAGATAATAGCCTCCGCCTCCGGCGGCCACCAGGAAAGCGCCCTCCGCCAGCGCGGCCAGAGTGATATGGATATAGAACCAGTAACTCTGCAGGGCCGGCATCAACTGCCTGGAAGCCTCTTTGGGCAGAAAAGAAGCTATCACCATTATTATTATTACTATCGGGGATATTACGACCCCCGAGATGGTCAGGGAAAACTTGAGCAGCAGTATGATGAAAGAGGCCGCTATCACCCAGGACAGAGATACGGCGTACTCATACATGGTGGCCAGGGGCAGGTGGCCGCTGATGTTCCACCTGGCTATCAAACCGGCCGTATGGAACGCCAGGGAGACCAGAAACACCATCTTCGCTGATCTGCCCAGCATCCTGTTTTTAGTGGCGGAAAACAAGATAAACAGAAGAAAAGAGGACAGGTATATCCAGAAAGCTACCCAAAACAAGCCGTTATCAATACCAGATTCCACCTAATTCCCTCCTTCAGGGTCTTCCGCTACTGATTTTCGGAAAATATCAAGAATATCCCGCCTCACAGCATCGCCCCGTTCCTTCAAGTACGCGTCTCCACCTTCGCCGGCTCCCACTATGATGATTCCTTCAGAATCCAGCATGCCCCTTATAAGACGGTACCTCCAGGTGAACATCATGAAAAGCCCGACCGCACACATCACTATACCAGTGATTATCGATTCCGCGCCTGGGCTGGAGCTTATCTGCAATCCGGTGTAATAGACCGGCTCCAGATGCTCCACTGTAAATTTCACCGGGAGATCGAAATCGGAACTGAATGAAGGGTGCTTCAGGAAAAGCCAGCCTGTCCTGCTGCCGAAAGGCCCCTCCACCTTCAAAAGCAGGGCCGGGTTGAGCATCCTGTCACTGGCGGTGTAAGCTCCCCTCGAGCCCATCCTGAAGTCCGGTTTGAAATCGACAAGGTTAATGATCCAACCCCTCTTCGGCAGCTTCGCCGATCCCCCGGGTTCGATGACGACCGTCTCCTTGCCAGCTTCGCCTTCATTCCGGCACGTTATTCTGGCCCACGCGATTTCCCCCTCTTCCATGTAGTACGAGCTCTGGTAGATATCAAGACCGGAGTAACTTACAGGGTGGTTCACCCTCACCCTGGCCGAGCCCGTGCTGTCCCCGCCTGAATCAAGGAGGGTAAGATCGGTTACGTATTGGGAAACATCACCGCGGGGGGTTTGCATTATGGTAAAATCCTCCACCTTTACCGAGTTATCAGTGCGCCTCAGAGGAATCACGTCACCCTTTCGGCCATAAGCCATCTCTCTGCTGCCCTTGAAACTACCCAACATCCCTCCTATCGCTATCACCAGTATGCCGATGTGGAAGATCATATTCCCCGGATAATGCCACCTCCCTGAAAGCGCGGAAAAGAATATTTTGCCTTCATCTATCGAGTCCCTTACAGCGTAACCCTTTCCCGAAAGGTAGGACGATATCCCTGAATAAATAAAAAGTAATTTCTCCGGCTCGATCTTAATCTTGCCGGCGTACTTCCTCAGATGCTCGGTGAGGATATCCCCTCTTTCCGGTTCGGCCCGGGCCGGTTCGCTCCAGCTCATCTCTATATAAGGCTTTCCGGCTGGAGGTTTTCTGACGCCGGAAGGTGTGGAAAACCTGAAAGACCGGGTCAAATAGCCTTTCCATCCGGTGAGGTTACAGAGAAGGAGGGTGATTGTGAAGACCGCCAGGACGCTTCTGTACCAGAAAGAGTGAAAAGGATCGTGAAGCCTGAAACGCTCTATCAGGCTGAACTTGAAGTCTCCCCACCTCTCTCTGTAGACCTCTTCCTTTAAACCTATATCGCCCGGAATTATCTCGGTAAAAATCCAGCCGGCGGTACTGGCTATAGTGAGTATGGCCAGAACAATGACCGCTGTTCTGCCCGAAACGATCTTTCCTCGGCGCTTCCTTTTCCCGATTCCATTCATAACCGCTTCTCTTGAGCCGGCCGGCAGATCAGGATTCAGCCCGCCGGGCGATCCTTTCCAAGCTCCAGGTTAGATTGATTTTGTAATGCTGCATCGGGCGCGTTCTGTTAAAATATATTTTACATCAAGGCTGGACTGAATTATATAACTGTATGTGCCTGAGGCGCAACAACAGTCTGAGTGTTACAATGGATAAAGTGTAAATCTGCTTTTGCGTTATTCGGACCGGACACCGGCGGAGGCGGGAGTTTCCAGTAATGATAAAACGCTTTTCGAAGACAATTCAAAATATCTTGCCTCTCTGGGTTTCGCTATTCCTGCCGGTCTTTCTCGCCTGGGGTTGCTCAAAGGAATCCGGGACCCCCGAAAACCTGGCAGAATACAGGAGGGTCAAAACCGATGCGATCGAATTATATAACTTCCTGCACCCGCTGCGATGCTCCAGAATAGGCTTACTGAAAGCTGATTCATCCCTGTTCACATATTCCGAAGGAGAAATAGAAGCGGGGCTCAGAAGGTTGGACAGGCTCCTTGAAAGAACCTCGGTGCTGACAACGGAAGGACTGGGGCAAAAGGATATTTACGACTCCCAGCTGGTTCTGGGCTGGCTGAGAGGCCAAAGGTTCGGGCTGGCTGATCTTCGGCTCCACGAAATAAACCCCATGCTTTACTGCTGGATGATCAACGAAGCCCTCTGGGGGATTCCCTCCAGGGGATACCCGCCGGGGGATAATGAGCTTGAAGATTACAGAGCGAGAGTCGGAAAACTGCCGGTTCTGATGGAAAACGCCAAAATCCTGTGCCGGAAACCGTCTCAACTGCACATCAGGCTCTCTCTGGAAATGCTGGACCGGCTTCTGGAATCAACCGGAGAACTAAAGAACCTGGTTCAAGGGCGCTACAGTAGCGACACCGCCTGGCTGGATCCGGTAGTGGAAATAATCAGCGGCTTTCGAAACTACATAAGGTACGACCTGTCCAAACGTTCCCATGGAAGGATAATCCTCGGATCGGAAAACCTCGCCAAGATATTCGAATACGACGAGCATCTGATGGAAAATCCGAATAACATCCTTCAAGAAGCTGACAAGAAGATAAGAAAGCTTCTGGTAAGCAGAAGGACCATCAATAAAAGCATGGAAGGATCGACCGGCTCGAAGGATTCCGGGAATAATAGAGCAGATTCCAGTTTTGATCTTATAGGCGAGTCAGCCGAAATAGCAGAAAATATATTGAATCGTATAAAAACCGGTTCCGTTCGCCAGGGGCCGATGCGAAGCCATCCGGATATTATTTTGAGCCGGAATCCGGGCTGTTTCGACAGCTTTCGCGAAAACAGCTTCCTTTCCTTTCCCTGCGGCGGAAGAAGAATAGCCCAATGGACGCCCTCTCTTCTTGACAGCGGAGACAAGAACAGGGGTTTTATAAACGTGAATACAGCCCATTGGAGGAGAAGAGAAAGAGCTGAAGGGGATTCTGACGGACACCCCGCCGAAGAGCTTTCCCTTCTGCAGTACCAGATCATCAAAGCTCTCTTGATGAAGGAAGAATGCTTCCGGTCTTTTCCCCTCTCCGATACTTTAAGGGTAATATTCTGCGGGGAAACCCATGTATACAGCTGCCTGTCAGAGATTTTAAGCCAAAGGCTCAGCCACAATCCGGGTAGCCTGAATATCCGTCTTCGCTCCATAGACGAAGCCATTCTGGACCTGGCCAGAATGGTGGCGGTCTTCAGGCTTCATGGAGGAAATTATTCAGTCGAATCGGCCGCCGGCTTCTTTATGAGCACAGCGGGCCTGAGAAAGGAAGAGGCTATCGAAAACGTGCATTCGGCTCTGATCTCACCGGCCGTTGCCTATCCAGGCCTGTCCAGACTTATAACAGATGACATCAGCGACAATTTGCGTAAATCAAAAGACCTCGAGCTAAGAAGCAAAAAGACTTTAGAGATCATCAATTCTCACCCGGCCCTGCCCATTTCCTTCATAAAAGACATATATTTCGAATGACTTGATGCCTGGTGCTGGTGTTGGAATACTCAGTGAATCGGTGAGTCGGCCCGGGAGAATACTACTTCCCCCCCTATTATCGTAGCGAGGACCTTCAACTCCGGTATCCTGCTTTCGGGAACATTGAATATATCATCGGATAAAACGATGAAGTCGGCGAACTTGCCCTTTTCCAGAGTCCCCACCTCTCTTTCCCTTCCCTCCGCGTAAGAGGCCCAAGCGGTATACGCTTGCAAGGCTTCTCTTAAACTGAGCCTCTGCTCCGGGTGCCAGCCTTCGGGCGGCTTTCCCTCTATATTACGCCTTGTAACCGCCGCGTGAATCCCCCAAAAAGGATTCATGGGTTCTATAGGCATATCCGATCCCGCCGCGATCACGCCCGAGGATGAAAGCAGGCTCTTCCAGGAGTATGAGTCCTCCGCCCGCCTTCCACCGATTCTTTCGACTACCCAGGGATAATCGGACACACAGTGGATAAACTGCATGGAGGGAATAAGCCCCAGGCGCCCGAAACGTTTCACGTCCGATCTGTCTATTATCTGAGCGTGCTCTATCCTGTGCCTGGGCCACTCCCCTTCGAATCCTGTTTTCTCAAAGATATCGAGCAGAATCCTTGCTGACCTGTCTCCTATCGAGTGAACAGCCGTCTGAACGCCCTTCGTGTGGCAATCGAGAAGCTTTCCGGCGAGAATTTCAGGATTCTCCACCAAAAGTCCCCTGTTACCAGGCTCATCGGTGTAATCTTCAAGCATCGCGGCTGTTCCCGCGCCGACAGATCCGTCGGAAAAGAATTTCATCCCCGCTATTTTAAGATTATCCTTCAGATCATCAAACTTTTCCCGGGCTTCCACAAACATTCCAGTGCCCCCCTCTGATACAAGGTAGGCGGCAAGCCGGACAGGGAAAAACCCCCGCTCTATGGTATCGGCGCAGGCATTCAGTTCCTCCATCCCGAGCCCCATCTCGCACACCCCGGTCAAACCAGCCTCCATACAGTCACCAGCCGCTTCTTCCAGAAGCTCTCTCACCATGGAGGGACCGGGAGACGGCAAAAGAGACCTGACAGAATCCAGCGCCCTGTCAAAGATCATGCCGGTAGGCTTACCCGACTCGTCTCTGGAGACGATGCCTCCTTCCGGGCCAGAACCTGTCCGGTCCAGGCCCGCCAGCTTTAGAGCCTCTGAGTTCACCACGGCCGCGTGGGAACAAATTCTCTCCAGGTACATAGGCCTGCCCCGGCTCGCCTGATCGAAAAAAGCAATGCCGGGGTATTCCCCGTCCCTCATTGAATTCTCGTCCCAGCCCCGGCCCAGTATCCAGCGGCCTTCTTCACCGGGACCCGAACCGGCCAGGATATCCGAGGAGATTTTCCGGAAGCTTTCCGCTCCTTTAAGATCCAGCCATTCCTTGCCCATAGCGTAAGAAAACAGATGGGTATGCGAATCTATCAGCCCGGGTATGACAGTCCTTCCCCTCAGGTCGAATCTAAGAGTATCACTATCAACCAGAGCCTCAAGACCTCTCTTGTCGCCCACCGCCTCTATCCTGGCCCCTGCGGTCAGCAAAGCCTCCCCTACAGGCCAGCCTGGATTCATCGTAACTATTTTTCCGTTATAAAATAACCTTCTCAAACCCGGTATTCCTTTTGCCGCCAAGCTTTATGAAGAAAGCGGCTTCTTCTCTAAAAGCCAACTGAAACTGAATTTAACGAACACATTCATTATGAGGGTTGCTCATATTTATTGCATCAGTTATTATAAGAAAGATTTAGCATGGGAGTAGAGTATGCCCGGTTACTACGGAGGATACGATTCAAATCCAGTCAAGCGGTTCCTGGGTAGAAGCGTGGTCAACAAGATCATAGCGGCCAACGTTATTGTATTCATCTTGCAGATAATCCTTATGCGAACCGGGTTTAATTACATATTAGCCCTGAGGCCGAGGCTGGTTTTGAGAGGTTTCGTCTGGCAGCTGGTCACCTATATGTTCCTTCATGGTGATATCATTCATATCGGCTTCAACATGCTGATCTTCTGGATGTTCGGTTCACAGCTGGAAAGGATATGGGGAAGCGAACGTTTTCTTAAATACTATTTCGTCTGTGGAATCGGAGGGGCCCTTTTCAGTTTTGTATTTTCCTTCAACGCCTCTGTTATCGGCGCGTCCGCTGCTGTATACGGCGTTCTTCTGGCATACGCTATTCTATTTCCTTACAACCAGATATACATAATGGGACTGTTTCCTGTAAGAGCCAGGACTCTGGTTATTATACTGGCCGCCTTCGAGTTCCTCAGCGGCCTTGGACGGCAGGACGGCATCGCGCACTTCGCTCACCTGGGTGGTATGGCCACCGGATTGATCTACATGCGTACCGACCACCGGATGGGTAGATTCTGGCGTAAGGTCAGGGGGCTTTTTGATGCTTTGCCCTTTAAAATAAGTTTTGAGAAAGACGAAAAGACCGGCAAGAAGGCCGGAGGGGAAGGGGAAAGCAAGATAGATTCCATTCTTGATAAGATATCGGAAAAGGGTTACCAGAACCTCACGGAGACTGAAAAGAGGATTCTGGAAAAATACTCTGACGAGAATGAAGACAAATAGGCCCTAATAGATCTTTACGCTCTGAATTAATTTCCAATAGTAAGAGAACGGATAGCCTGCTGAAGGGCTTCCCCTTCCTCATTGCTGAGCTGCCTGGAAGGAGCTCCGCTTTTCACCTCTATCGAATAACCCCGGGCGGAGTTTCTGGCTACCAGATTGGAGATTATGAATCCATCCCTGTTCGAGGAAAGAAGGCATATTGAATAACTCTGATTACCGCCGATATCCTCAAACGCGTTGTACTTGACGATTCCCGTACCAGAGTAGCAGTCGCCGAGTTTCTCGATGATACCCCGTATCTTTTCTTCCTGCGTTTCTATGCGTTCGCTGTTTTTGTCCACCGCCCTCAGCAGCTCGGCGAGGTTCCCGCCCGATCTAAGATCCTGGTGAAGCTTGGTCATGGCGTTTAAAGGCCCGGCGAGTTTTTTAAATCTGAATAACAATACCGATGAAACACAAACCGCCACAGCGCCCAGGATAATGGACACGAGAATAAGCGAACTGCCATTCGGCCCGATAAGAGTATCCAATTCGACAACCTCCCCACTTTATTTCATTGGAAAGAAATGATAGGACAAACCCTGTTATCATGTAAAGAATTAAATGCGGCTCCCGGAACGCTCGTTCCATTCAATCGGCAACAGCTTTTTATCAGAATAAGTTGACATGTAAATCGCACCCCTTAATAATTGGAGTTCAAACGCGCCAGGGCTCTTGGACATATCCCTGGCCAGCACCGTAACACACAAAAAAAGGACCCGAAGGCCCGAATAATATGCCGAGGGCGGGACTCGAACCCGCACAAGCGTTTCGCTCACCACCCCCTCAAAGTGGCGTGTCTACCAGTTCCACCACCTCGGCAATTAGATTGTCAAATATTTTAGCTGGAAGTATCCGCCGGGCCGGGTTCTGACTCTGCTCCTCCCTCCGCCCCGGGTACCCCTTCCAGTACGTCCTCGATATTCTTCTGCTCCTGGGGAACAATGGTACCCATATCCTGTCTTTCAGCGGCCTTCTTAAGGACACTCTCCTGCTCCGCTCCCCCCCTGTTAGCGGAGAGAAAAGCGAGGGAGAGTGAAGTAACCATGAATATGACGGCCAGGTACGTAGTAGCCCTGCTTAGAAAAGTAGCCGCTTCACGTCCGCCCATAATAGCTTGGCTTCCCATACCACCAAACGCGCCGGACAACCCTCCACCCTTGCTGGACTGCATAAGAACCGCGACAATCAGAAGCACGCATGCTAAAACGTGAATTGCCACAAATATACTAAAAAGCATTATTCACCAACTTTCTCAAAGGATAATTTTAATTAATACGGAAGCTTCAGTCAAATAAAATATGCGGATGTGTACTTGAATGTGAAATCCCGCCCTCAAAGGCGGGCGGCCCTTCGATTCTCATCTTCGGGCCTGGCTGGACCACTCTCCGCGCGCATTAAGATAGAGCGAATATGATTTCAAGAAAGGAACCCGCATCCAGGGAGGCCCCGCCGACCAGGGCGCCGTCTATATTCTTTTCGCTCAGCAGTCCGGCGGCATTATCCGGTTTAACGCTCCCCCCGTACATGATGGTCGTTTCATCCGATCTGGATTTGCCGAAAATACTCTCCAGCACTTCCCTTATAAACGAATGCATTTTTTCAGCGTCCGAGGCGCTTGCCGTTTCCCCGGTTCCGATCGCCCATACCGGCTCGTAAGCCAGAATAAGATCATCCGCCTGATCCTCCTTCAGACTCGAGAGGACTTCTCTGAGCTGTCTCTCGACTACTTCGCCGGCTTTACCCTGCTCTCTGTCGCCGAGTAGTTCCCCTACGCAATATACCGGCGAAAGGCCGCTTTTCAGGGCGGCTTTGATCTTTTTCTCCAGTATCTTCGAACCTTCGTTGAAGATATGTCTTCTCTCCGAGTGGCCCACCAGGACGTATTCGCAACCTATACTCTTGAGCATTCCGCCCGAGATCTCTCCGGTAAAGGCTCCCTTATCCTCGTAATGCATATTCTGCCCGCCGCATCTCACTCTGGAACCGTCTATAGCTTCTATTACTGCGTAAATGGCGGTAAAGGGTGGAAACAGTAATACTTCGCAGGGGGGTTCTGTGTCCTTTAATCCCTCGGCTATCTCAAAGGCCGTCTCGGACCCTTCTATCTGATTCTTGTTCATTTTCCAGTTTCCCCCGATAATATTCCGTCGCATTGGAATCCCCCCTTACAACTATAGAAAAATCATTCTCCCGCCTTTTCCAGCGCTTCCACCGCCGAAAGAAGCGTTCCTTCCAGTAAGGTCAACGATGCCCCCCCTCCAGTGGAGATATGGGAAATCTTGCCGGCCAGCCCCGCCTGAGTAAGAGCGGAGACGCTGTCTCCACCGCCCACGACTGTTCTGGCTCCGGAAGAGGTCATACCGGCGAGCTTTTTGGCGATTTTCCTTGTCCCGGAAGCAAAGTCTTCTATCTCAAAAACGCCCATGGGGCCGTTCCAGAAAATGGTCCGTGCCTTTTCTATTTCCCCATTGAACAACTCCACCGTCTTTTCACCTATATCGACTCCGGACCATCCCTCGGGAATATCTGCCGTGGAAACCGTTTTGTGCTCTGCGAGTTCGTCGATCTCTGTTGCGACCACGCAATCTACCGGTAAAAATATCCTTTTATCCTTCCCCTTACCATCGGTCTTGATCAACTCACTGCACATCTTAAGGTAATCGTCGTTTACCAGAGAGTTGCCAGTTTCCAGGCCCGCCGCCTTTAGAAAGGTGAAAGCCATGCCGCCGCCTATTACGATCCTGTCCACGTGATTCAGCAGATTCTTTATTAGATCTATCTTTCCGGCTATCTTCGCTCCTCCCAGGATGGCCACAAAGGGCCTTTCCGGATCGTTCAAAAGACTTCCCAGCTCAGTCAGCTCCTTCTCCATGAGAAAACCGGCCACTCTTCTCTCGAAATAACTGGTAACCCCCACCGTGGACGCGTGAGCCCTGTGAGCGGTCCCAAAAGCGTCATTCGCGTATATATCCCCCCATTTCGACAGCCGCCTGGAGAAATCCGGGTCGTTTTCCTTCTCCTCCCGGTAAAATCTCAGATTCTCGAGCAGAAGGACTTCCCCGTTCTTGAGGTCTTTCACTTTCTCTTCGACCTCTTCCCCTACGCAGTCCTCCGCGAACTTCACGGGGGACTGGATCAACTCCCCAAGCCTGTAAGCAGCTATCTTAAGGCTCATTGAGGCATCCTTCCGGCCGCCGGGCCTTCCCATGTGAGACATCAAGACGGCGCTGCCCCCCCGGCCTGTTATGTGGTTTATGCTGGGAATCGCGGCCCTTATCCTTGTATCATCAAGGATATCTCCATCCTTTGACAGGGGCACATTGAAATCGACTCTCATAAGCACTTTTTTGCCCTGCAGCTTTACATCTTTAAGCGTCTTCCGATCCACTCCGGCTCCTTCGATTTCTCCAGTTTTCGCAATCATTCGGCGGATTTGAGATTCCGGGCCGGCCGGATTGGACGGCCCGGTTCCTCTTCGCGCTACTTCTTCGCTATGTACCTCATCATATCGACCATTCTTAGGGCATACCCCGTTTCATTGTCATACCATGAGAGTATCTTGAACACTCTGGGAGTGATGCTCATGGTCGAAGCCGCATCAAAGATCGACGAGTACGGATTACCGATAACGTCTACTGAGACGATAGGATCTTCACAGTACTCCAGAATCCCTTTCAGTGACCGGGCGGAGGCCTTCTTCATCTCCTGATTCACCTTCTCGACGGTGGCGTTCTTCTTGAGAGTAACGGTCAGGTCGACAAGGGACCCATCGGATGTCGGGACCCTTACCGCTATCCCGTTCAATTTTCCTTTCAGGGCAGGCATTACCACCCCCACCGCCCTGGCCGCTCCGGTTGTGGTGGGAATCATCGAAACCGCGCAGGCTCTTGCCCTTCGAAGGTCCTTGTGGGGCGAATCGAGAACGTTCTGGTCGTTGGTATAGGCGTGAATCGTAGTCATCAGACCGTTCGCGATTCCGAATTTGTCGTTCAGGACCTTGGCGACAGGAGCGAGGCAGTTCGTGGTGCAGGAGGCGGTTGATATGACGTCATGCCTGCTCTTTCTGTATAGCTTGTGATTTACCCCCATCACGATCATGATATCGGCGTCTGAAGAGGGCGCCGAGATAATCACCTTCTTGGCTCCCGCTTCCAGGTGCCTGGCGGCGTCTTCCCTCTTGCGGAACAATCCCGTGGACTCCACTACGAAATCGACCCTGTGCTTCTTCCATGGCAGATTACCGGGATCCTTTTCCGAGTATACCTTGAACTTGTGACGTCCCGCCCTGATATGTCCGCTCTTAAGCACCTTCACATCGCCGGGAAACTTCCCGTGGACGGAATCATATTTCAAGAGGTGCCCCATGGTTTCAGGGGTCATGAGATCATTCACGGCGACGAGATTGAACCTCTTGTCACTGGCGATTCCCCTCATTACCAGCCTGCCTATTCTTCCGAACCCGTTTATGGCTAACTTGATCGCCATACTTAGCCTCCTTAAGATATTTCCGGTGACCCTCAGGTCAACCTGTCTTCGCTGCCGAACAGTTTTATCTTGGTTTTTACGACATCCATGACTCCATCCCTGCCCGCCCCGAGATACTTCCTCGGATCAAACACGCCGGGATCATCATTCAGCTTCTTCCTCATAAAAGCGGTAAAGGCTATTCTCATGTCTGTGTCGATATTTACTTTGCATATACCCCTTTTCACCGCCTCTTTTATCGCATCATCGGGAACCCCTCTGGCATCCCTCAGATCCGCCCCGAACCGGTTGGCTATTTCCACATGCTCCTCATTTACTCCGGAGGCTCCGTGAAGAACCAGAGGTATTTCCACTCTGGAAGCTATTTCGCTCAGTATGTCCATGGCGAGCCGGGGCTCTCCCTTGAACTTGTACGCGCCGTGCGAAGTGCCCACGGCGACCGCCAGAGAATCCACTCCCGTTCTTTCAACGAATTCCTCCGCTTCACCCGGGTCGGTGAATTTGGCGTCCTGCTGATCAACCGAGACATTATCCTCGATTCCGGCCAGTTTTCCCAGTTCCCCTTCTACAGACACCCCTTTCTTCCTCGCCTTCTTTACCACTTCCAGGGTTACTTCCACATTCTTGTCGAATGGAAGATGGCTGCCGTCTATCATTACCGAAGTAAATCCGTTTTCTATGCAGTTTTCGATTACTTCCATGTCCCTTCCGTGATCGAGGTGAAGGGAGAACAGCGCTCCTTTTTTCTCAGCCGCTATCCTCACCATGGCAACCAGGTTGTCAAAGCCGCCGTACTTTAGAGCACCTTCCGAAACAGCAAGTATAGCAGGGCTTTTAAGCTCCACAGCCGCTGCCGATATCGCCTGTATGAATTCCATGTTGTTTATATTGAAAGCGCCAACGGCGTATTCACTCTGCCTGGCCGCGTCGAGAAGCTCACTGTTTGTTACAATCAATCATCTCCCCCTTCTTTAAAACCGGTTTCCGGTCCAGCCCGTTGCCAGCCGCCCGGCGATTCCACTCCGGATTCCGCCCCGGAGCGTGTTTTTAGATTTGTTAAGATCCCGGCGGCCCGGAATATACCAGGTCGGCCGTTATTATTGAAACACAGCAGAAGCTTATCATCAACATATTATTTAACAAGCCCCCCTGATTTTATCAAAGGCCGGGATCTATAATGAGACTCCCGCTGAAAGGACCGCCCGTACCAGACAACCGCTCTTGGAAAGGACCCTTACGCATTCTGCGGCGGTCTCTCCGGTGGTCACCAGGTCATCCACCAGTATCACCCCTCCCGGCGGCGCGATTGCCGGATAATTGATTTGAAAGGCTTCGAAGACATTCCTTCTCCTCTCTTCAAGATCCAGGTTTGACTGGCTCTTGGTCTTGACTACCCTGAACAGAAATCTATCAAGAACGGGGATTGCGGTCATTTCCGACACGCCCGAAGCCAGAAGGCCGGATTGATTGTATCCCCGCTTTCTTTTTCTGGAACCGTGAAGTGGAACGGGAATAAGGACCAGCTTGCTTGATTCGTATAGGCCGGCGGCGTCAAGGTATGAGCTTAATGCTAAGGCCATCCACCAGGACAGCGGACCGGCCGCCGCCCGTCCATTCTGGAATTTAATATATCTTATGACCTTCAAGAGAATTTCATCCGTCCTGAAAGGAGAGACCGCCGGCACGCCTTCGACGTTGTATTCCAGGTAACCCGGACGGGGCTCCATCTTAAGCCAGCAAAAAGGGCACAGAACGCCGAATCGGCACTTTTCCCCTCCGGAAATCCTCCGGCGTAAAAATTCAAAAAATCGGGGAGTGCCCCGGGGCCACCCCGTGGGAATGATTGAAGGAGAGTAATCTTTGCATAAGGCAAGATCGGCCCCGCAGGCCAGGCACCTGCTGGTGAAGAGATTGGAAATGAGGAAAGATAAAAACCCGGTCCTTAATCCCATCAGCCCATCACCGCCCAGATCACCACACTCCGTGAATAAACTCGGTCTGATTAAAGTCACTCTTCTTTATCGAGAATCCTGAGTCTTTTCTCCCTCAAACCCCTGTCCAGAATCAGGACCGCTCCAGCGGCGATAAGACCGATACTCACAATCTGATTCAAAGTCAATGGCCCCATCATGTCCGACCCCTCGTAAAACCTGAAGAAATCTATGACGAATCTGGCTATTCCGTAAAAAACACACAAAAAGGCGAATAACACGCCCCTGGGAAGATCTTTTCTGTCTATCAGCATAAGAAGAATGAATATAGCCGCACCGTAAGCCGAAGAATAAAGCTGAGTGGGGTGAATGCTGGTTTCGGAATACTGATAAGCCGCGGGAGAACCCTCTGGGAATACCACACCGAGCGAGCAACCGGTTGGGTGGCCGAAACAGCACCCGCTGAGAAAGCAGCCTATCCTTGTAAAGAAAATGCCCAGCCCTATAGAGGGCGAGCAGATATCGGCGATTGCCAGAAATGACAGCTTCTTGACCCTAAGGTAGACAACCGCGGCAATAACCGCCAGCGCAAGCCCCCCGTAATAGGTGGCTCCACCCTGCCATAGAGCGAATATATCGACGATTCCATGAAAGTGATCAAGATGGGTTAGTATGTACAGCCCCCGGGAACCCACGATAGCGGCTATTATCAGCAGTATGCTCATATCATATATTATACCGGGCGCAACACCTCTCTTTTTCGCCCTGGCCGAGGCAAGTATTATCCCGGCCATGAAACTGAGGGCCAGCATGAAACCGTAAGAATAAATCTTAAGCTTTCCTATCTCTACCAGTACCGAATGCAATAGCCCTCCTCTACTTACCGCTCAGGCTCAACCCCTCTATCAATACAGCGGGCGAACCCGTTCCTCCCACAAACAGCACCTCGTCACCAACTCCGGTTACGCCGCCAAGCAGATCCAGAATGTTTCCGCTGACTGTCACCTCGCATACGGGGTGGATCAAACTACCCGACCTGACATAGTGCCCGCTGACTCCCACCGAGAAATCTCCCGAAACACTGTCAGCTGTGTGCATTCCCATTATATCCTGAACTAAAATACCCTCATCAATTGAAGAAACAAGGTCCTTCGAAGTACTCTTCCCCGCTTGAAGGTAAAGGTTCGTGCCTCCGGGGACTGGAGATACCTTGAAAGATGAACGGGTCGCGTTGCCCGTTGGCTCAACATCCATCCACCTGGCGGTCATGGAGTTATGAAGATATCCCATCAAAACGCCTCTATTTATCAGCCGGTACTTTCTTCTTGGAACTCCTTCATCATCGAAAGTTGAACTGAATAACCCCTCCTTCATCTCGGGATCGTCGACCAGATCAAATTCTTTCGAAGCTACCCGCCCCCCCACCTTGCCTTCCAGTACCGATATCCCCCTTATCACCATCTCCGCGGAAATTATTTCCTCGATGAATTCGAGTATATCGATGAAAGCCATGCTGTCAAAGACTATCTGGTACCTCCCTCCCGGAATCTTCCTGCTTCCCAGAAGAGAGGCCGACCTGCGGGCGGCCTCTCTTCCCACACCCACCCAGTCGATGGCCGAAAAATCGGGCGCCTGGCCCTGGTACCAGTCGGAACGCGACTCGTTACCTTTTTTTGATATGGCGGACATCGAGAAAGAAGCGTAACCCCTTGCCTCTGATCTAATAAATCCCCTGCTGCTACCTACGGTGACCGAAGAGCGCCTCTCGGTGTAGGATACATTCTGGGTATTTACGATTTCGGCGCTGTGTGATAAAGCCGCATCCTCCATCTCGGCGAGGGCTTTCAAGATTACCCCCGTTCCGGTGGCAAGTTCGATATCTTCTCTATTTTCAGCGGCCCCCTGCGAATCGAGAGGGTCGGCCAGCACGTCCCTTGCCGAAGGCGAACTGCTTTTTGATATATCAGCCGCTTCCCCGAAAGCGTTTCGAAGAGATAATTCTGAAAGATCACTGGTAAAAGAATAACCCGCTCTGTTTCCATCCACCACCCGGATCCCTATTCCTCTCTCTATGAATCTCTCGATCGATTCGGCGGCACCCCTGTGGATCTCTACATCCATCCCGGCGGTATCTTCACCGAAGACCTCGCACTCCAACCGGTCTCCTTCGGTCAGGCCGATAATGTATTCCACCCCTTCGATCAATTCCTCGATCCTTCTAGTATTCATAGAATCTCATTCCAAAGCTGAGGACCGCCCCCACCAGAAAACAGCTGGTAAACATCGAACTCCCGCCATAGCTTATCAATGGAAGCGGAAGGCCTGTTACCGGGGCCAGGCCTATGGTCATACCGATATTGATCACAGCGTGAAATATAAAATATGAAGCGGCCCCCACCGCCGCTACAGAAGCGAACCTGCTCTTGGACCTGGCGGCTATATAAAGAACCCGGTATATCAGTATGGCATAGAGCACCACCACCAGCATGCTCCCCAAAAACCCCGACTCCTCGGAAAGAACTGAAAAAACAAAGTCCGAATGCCTCTCCGGAAGAAAGTCAAGCATCTTCTGTGTTCCCTTGAGGAACCCCTTGCCGGCAAAGCCTCCGCTTCCTATCGCGACCTTGGACTGGTAGACCTGCCAGCCCATACCGAGGATATCGGACTCGGGACGAAGAAAGGCGAGAACCCGCTGCTGCTGGTATGGCTTAAGCCTGGAGATCAGGGTCGGCACCATAAGCATTACGGAAAGATTAACCCCTACCAGAAGCAGGCTCTGGATTATCCTCTCCCTTCTTCTATAGGCAATGATCAATATCAGAACAAAGAAAACCAGCAGGGTAAAGGGATAAGACCCCTCGCTTATAGATCTTTCGCTGTAAATAGTCAGAAAAGCGCTGATAACCGGCGTAAGGAATAACAACATTATACCCTCGTCAAGCCCTCTCCAGTATAGAACCGGCAGAAGAAGGGCGGGAAAGACTATCGCCGTTCCCAGGTCGGGCTGTTTCATTATCAGGAAAAGGGGCAGCGCAGCGATCGCGACTGAGACCGCCATGACTTTCAACCTGTTGGGATTCCTGGCTTTGGCTTCCAGGAATTTAGCCAGCAGAAATATAGTGGCTATCTTCATGAATTCACTGGGCTGTATTCTCAGACCTCCCAGTTGGAGCCATCGGTTCGAACCCCGTGCGGAAGGAATCAACAGCACCGCCAGAAGCAGCCCCAGGCCCGCGAGGTAGAACGCGTAGGAAGCGGCTTCGTAGTATTTGAATGGTATGACGGCGGCTACTGCTATTACAAAGAGCCCGGCCAGCGCCCATACCAGCTGCCTTTCCAGGAAATCGTACCTGCCGGAGACAAAGGTTCCCTCCAGATTGGAGGGAAGGTGTTCTATAGAATACAGGGTCAGAAGTCCTATGCCCATCAGGGCCAGGACTGCTATCAGGAGAATCCAGTCAAAATTCTGCAGATACTTGCTGTCCAACGATATCACCCGTTTTCCGGAGGTTGACAACCATTATCCGGCTCTTTAAGCGAGTTGAAGCCATTCATCGAAACCCAGCCGCCGGACCACCGCCCGGCAAGCGTGGAATTGAAATAAAAATTCATTATATCCCTGGCCAGAGGACCGGCTTCCACCCCCCCATGCCCAGCGTTCTCCAGGACCACGACGATTGAAAGCACCGGCGATTCGGCCGGAGCATAGGCAACGAACAGGGCGTGGTCTTCTCCGTGGGGATTCTGCGCCGTTGCGGTTTTTCCCGCCGTTTTTACCCCGGGAACCCTGGAGTATCTTCCGGTGCCGTTCTGGTCGGCGATAACCCCTTCCATCGCCCTCTTTATTAAATCCAGATACCCTTCCTTGAATCCGGCGACTCCAGAGGCCTCCCGGCTGCCCCTGAAAACCACCTTGTTTTCCTCGTCCAGTATCTTTTTAACCAGGTGGGGATGTATCATTCTGCCTCCGTTGGCGATAACAGACGTCATAAGACATAGCTGTATCGGGGTCACCAGAACCTCGCCCTGCCCTATTGAATAATTGAGAAGGTGTCCCCTGGTCCACTTTCCATTTCCGAAACGGGAGTCAAAATAATCATGATCGGGGATTATACCCTTTGCCTCGCCCGGCAGGTCGATCCCGGTTTTTCTGCCCAGCCCGAAAAGCCTTCCCGCTCGCGCGAAATCGTCGGCCGAAAGCATCTCCCCGATCTGGTAAAAATAGGTATCGCAGGACTGGACTATCGCCTCTGTGAGATCTAACCTTCCATGCCCCTCCTCCTTCCAGCACCTGAAGAACCTGTTTCCAAACTGGTACCCCCCGAAGCATGGCTGAAATTCCCTTTCCAGCGATGAAATCGAGTTTTCCAGAGCCGCGTAAGCTATTACCAGCTTATGTATCGATCCGGGAGGATATGTGGCCTGAATCGACCTGTTAAACATTGGCTTGTCGGGATCCCGGTTCACCCGGTCCCATCTTTCAGTTGAGATCTCCACGGAAAAGATGTTTGGATCGAACGCGGGGCAGCTCGCCGCGGCGAGAATCTCCCCGTTTTGAGGGTTCATCATTATAATGGAACCCTTTCTGCCGTCAAGCAGATCCTCTACCGCCTCCTGAAGGCTGAAATCGAGGGTGAGATGAATTTCGTTGCCCGGAACGGGAAGCCGTGGTTCGATGCCGCGCCATGGCTCGCCTCCCTCGAAGATTCCGTCGAACTCCCCGACGGGCGTTCCACCAGAGCTTATCTCTACAATCTTTACTCCGTCCTTTCCTCTAAGATATTCGTCATACTCATACTCGATACCCATTCTGCCCTTAACGTCTCCCGGAAATATATTCCGCGACCGGTTTACCTCCTCATCGGTCACCTCTCCGATATGCCCCAGGACGTGGGCCGCCAGACTCCCATAGGGATATTTCCTTCTGTGCTTCATGACCAACTTGCAGAAGGTAAAAAGCTCCCTGTTTTCCATCAATATCGAGATCTGCTCCTTGTCGGCGTCGGCTATGAAAGTTATTTCCCTTCCGTCATGATACTTTTCCTTCCAGGCCCGAAGCCTTTGGTTGAAGCTGGTCTCCTCAACTTCAAACCACCTGCAGGCCAGTTTGAGCTCCGGGTCATTCGGGCTTACCTTGGAGCTTTCAATACTGATCTGGTAGAGAGGTATATCTATGACCACTTTCCTCCCGGCCGAATCCCTGATCAGTCCCCTGGAAGCGACGATCCGCTCCCTTCGTATCCTGTTCGAGACAGCGAGCCTCTGGTAATAATCACTTCTTATCACCTGCAGGTAAAACAGGCGGAGCATGAATATTGCGAATACGGCCAGAACGACGAAATAAATGATAGACATCCTGCGGCCTGCTGTCGGCCTTGACTGCAACTTAGCGTCTCCCATAAGGATACACCACCCTTTCGCTGACAGCCTCCATCACTTTCCACACCAGGACGGCTATTAACGAGGTATACAGGGCCGAAAGTAGAGAGTAACGGAAAAAGAGGGATATGACCCCGCCAGGAGAGAATGACTCAGCTATATTGAGCGCTATGAGCTCCTTGACCAGGCAGGCCGCTATAAAAAGGACCAGTTTGAATATTATATTGTCCGGAAGATAATCCCTTCCTATCCTCGAAACCCCGTACGCGGTCACAGAATTGGCCAGGGCGTTCATTCCAAGAAGCCGGGCGTTGCCCAGGTCCTGAAGGAATCCCAGAAGAAATCCTATCATAACAGCAGAGACCGGATCCCTGTCGATGACCAGTATGAGTACTACCACTAACATCAGGTCCGGTAACGACTTGCCGGGCCATATATGGCCTACCAGAGTCAGCTGGATCACCAGAACGACAATGGAGACAAAGAAAAGCCTCATTATGTATATTCCGAGCTCTCTCATTCCGCCTCGCTTCTGATCTCTTCTATCTCATCCGCCACTTCACGGTAATTCCATCTTTCGCCGCTGACTATGACAAAGAGCTCCTCCAGCGTCCCTAGATCGGCCATGCTTACCGCCCTGACGTTTCTCGAAATCCTTCCCTCTTCCTGAGTCACCTGAAAGACCACCCCAACTGGAAACCCTTTGGGGAAGACCTTGCCCAGGCCGCTGGTCACCAGGGTGTCTCCCGGCATCACATCCTCCTCGTTTCCCACATAATCCAGTGTGAAGAGGTTTCCCCTGTCCCACCTGAGAATCCCCACCACCCTGCTTCTGCGGTTTCGGCAGCTGACCGGCACCGACCGGTTGCTTATCAGAATAACTCTGGAAGATGAAGGGAAAACCTGGGTCACCCTGCCCACTATGCCCCGGTAGCCTGAGACCGGCATTCCCCTGAGAACGCCGTCCACACTGCCCCTGTCTATAGTAACGGCGTGGTGAAACTGGTTGGAAGACATGGCGATGACTTCACAGGGAAGAAAACGGTAGTGGGAATCCTCCCTGAAATCGAGCAGCTTCCTCATCCTTTCCCGATCCCTTCTGAACTGAAGGAGCTTTCCCCGCTCATAATAGAGGACCGCCACGAGCTTTCTCAGCTGCTCGTTCTCGCTTCGAAGGCTGTCCAGGTCTGCGAATCGCTTCTGCAGCTGTTCTGCCGGAGCCAGCAGAAATGAGCTGACCACCCTGGCCGTCCTCAGCCTGCTGTCTTCCTTGAGGTTAAGAAGGACTATCGAAAGGATTATCGCTATGGCCAGAACGGACTTGTCGCGGTGCTTATCAAAAAGGAATGAGAATATCGCCATCTTACAACCGGGTACTCTTCATAATGATCTTTTCGTATTTCTGTATGTCGCTCAGTATCTTGCCGCAGCCCAGCACCACCGCGGTCAGGGGATCCTCTACCACATTGATGGGAAGATTGGTCTCCTCCTTGAACAGGGCTCCCAGGTCCCTTAGCAGAGCTCCCCCTCCCATCATCACAATACCCCTCTCTACTATATCCGCAGCCAACTCGGGCGGAGTCTGTTCCAGGGCGGTCTTGAGCGCCGCCACTATCCTGCCCAGCGGCTCTGAGAGGGCATCGGATATCTCAACGCTGGAGATCCTCAGCGTTTTGGGAATACCTGAAACAAGGTCTCTCCCCTTGATCTCCATCTCCATCTCCTTACTGGTCTTGCCGGCGGCCCCTATGGTTTTCTTTATATTTTCAGCGGTCTGGTCGCCTATCAGCAGATTGTAGGCCTTTTTTATATGCTGGACGATCATCTCGTCCATCTTGTCGCCGCCTATACGGATCGATATATCGGTCACTATGCCGTTGAGGGCGATAACCGCTATCTCGGTGGTGCCTCCCCCGATGTCGATGACCATGTTTCCCGACGGCTTGTCCACCGGAAGGCCCACCCCTATGGCGGCCGCTATAGGCTCAGCCACCAGGTAGACCGCCCTCGCTCCGGCGTTCTTGCAGGAATCGATAACCGCTCTTCTCTCCACCTCCGTGATTCCTGAAGGAACGCTTATGACTATTCTGGGCCTTATGAAAAAACGTTTCTTCAGAGACTTTCGAATGAACTCTCGAAGCATGATCTCGGTGACTTCAAAGTCGGCTATCACTCCGTCCTTCAGGGGCCTTACCGCGGCTATATGGTCGGGGGTCTTTCCCAGCATGGATTTAGCCTCGATTCCGACCGCGTGGACCTTTCCGGTCTTCTGGTCCATCGCCACTACCGAGGGCTCGTCCAGGACTATGCCGCTGCCCTTGAGGAAACATAGGGTATTAGCCGTTCCGAGATCTATCGCTATATCGTTCGAAAGATATTTCCCTATATTATTGATAAACACCATCAAGTCCTTTCAAAAAGATAAGACGCCTCTTTCTCTCATGCTGACGAAACTGTTTCCGCCTATTATTATGTGATCCACCAGGTCTATTCCTATCAAATCCCCGCACTCGGCGAACCGCATCGTAAGGTCCCGGTCCTCGCTGCTTGGTTCGGGATTACCGGTGGGATGATTATGGACGACAATTATACCCGCGGCGCTGGAAGCCACCGCCTCCTTGAATATCTCTCTAGGATGAACCAGCGCGGCGTTCAGCGAACCGACCGCCACGTTTACTATCTTCAGAATTCCGTTCTTGGTGTTGAGCAGGATGGCCCTGAAATGCTCCCTGTCCAGAAATCTCATCTCGGGTATCATCAACTGCGCCACGTCCTCCGGAGAACCGACCCTGATTATCTCCTTCTCCCTGACCGAAAGCACGCTTCTTCGGCCCACCTCAAAAGAGGCGATAAGACGAACCGCCGTCGCGGCGCCTATCCCAGCGAACCCGGCCAGTTCGTCCGGGCCTGCTGTTACTATCCCCTCAAGTCCTCCGAATCGCTCGAAAAGCCTTCCCGCTATAGACACCGCCGGGCTTCCTGCTCCATTTCCCAGAACGAGAGCGACCAAGTCGATGTCACTCATCCTGTCCAGTCCCCTAAAGCGCAGCTTCGTTCTGAGCGCTCTCAGAGACAGCCCTGTATAATCTTCCACATCACACCTCCACGCCCCTCATCGCTTCTGAAATTAGCAGAACAAAAGGGTTAATTCAAGATATTTTAATCGGTAATTTTCACAGGGGGCGGACCCCGTGAATACCCGGGATTATTTTAATTTCAGGCCCAGGCGCAGGAACAATTCTCACTCTTCAGAGCCGCAAGTCTCATTTTTGCGAATTCCGCCCACGGGCACTGGGGAAAATCGGTCAGCACTTTGCGATAAAGCGCCATCGCCCGTTCCCGCTCCTGAAACCTTCCAGAGTATATTCCGGCCAGTCTCATCATCACCAGAGACCTCTCACCAGAAAGAGGATACAGGCTAAGGAAGTTCCCATATGCCTCAGCGGCCATGGCATACCGCAGTGATCTTTCCGCGCCGAAGGCCATATCAAGGTATTCTGCTTCCTTCATACTGAATAGCGGAACGTTCCTCACCGCCTGAATAAAGGTCTCCACGGCCCTCTCCGGCTGTCCCCTCTTCCTGTATATCCTTATCGACTCGGCAAAATGATCGCCCGCGGTGGCGGCGTCTCCGGTGCAGAGGCAGGCTCTCGCAGCCTCCGCGTGAGCTTCAGAGTCACCTGGACACTCGTTAAGGTAATTTATATACTCAGCCTGGGAAGAAAACCAGTCGGCCTTTCTAAAATATCTCCTGGCCTTTTCAATTTTTTTCTCCTCCGAAGCTCTCTTATGCCCCCCGAAAATAAGCGCCGCCAGGGCGCCGAATAAGAACCCTCCCACGTGGACTCCGTAAGCCACCGACAGAGAGTGAGTTCCGAACTGAACGGCCGCGTAGACCCCCTGGTAGAGTAACCAGAAAAGTACAGCCAGGATTACCGGAACGGAAGACCTTCCCGCTCTGTTTATCCCCTGAAGAGGCATGAAAAGCCAATAGGCAACCCGTACGCGCCCGTAATGGAATCTAACCAGAAAGGCTCCCAGAAGACCGGAGGTGGCTCCTGACGCTCCCGCCACCGCCGTACCAAGAAAGGACGGCATAAACAGCCTGGTCAAAAGAAGATGAGTATACGCTCCCCCCATAGCCGAAACGGCGAAAAGCGCGAAGAACCTTCCCGGCCCCAGTCTTCCCTCAAGCGCCCTTCCAAAGACCAACAGATAAACCATATTTCCCAGAAGATGAGTCCATCCAGTATGCACGAAGGCGTGGGTCAAGGACGCTGCGACAGACGGGGCGAAGGGGAAAAACACCAGTCTCACCGGGCTGAAGAACCTTTCAACCGGAAAATGATTGTAGAGAACGAAGACCAGGACACAGACCGCGGCCAGGAATTTCGTTATAGCCGACCTTCCCTCAGGCCTTATGTCAAGCCCCACGGGAATATAGTAGAAGAAGTACAAAGTGAAACCTTTTTGTTACAATGGTTCGGCGCTCGACCGCCGGCTTTACCGGATTTACTTCGAAAGGCGCGCTATGACGCCGCCTGTCCGTCATATTAACTGTTGATTACCATTGCAATTTGCAGGCCATCGCCGGTGGGGCGGGCGGTGAATCTTCACTCAGGCTGGAATAAAGAAAGGGCGGGGTATGACCCCGCCCTCGATTCAAAACACTTTCGGCCTGAATCCTAGAAATGATACAGAGCCGAGATCCTTCCGATGGGAGCGCCGTATCCGTAACCGTTATCACGATACATATAATCGTTTGTCTGATAACCGGTCAGCCAGTAACCCATCTTGAAGGGTACGTCTCTCTGCAGCACGCAGTCGATGTCGAAATCGCCCACGTGGAAGCCCAGGCCCAGGAACCACTCGAAGGGAGCCTCGTCCTCTTCGTAATTGTACTCGGTGGTACCGTCGCTGTACTCGAACTTCATCTTGGTCAGGGCCTTGGTGCAGCCGGTGCGGAAGGTCAGCCAGTCCCTGACATCCGTCTCCAGAGCGAGAAGGAAGCGGGGCATGGTGGTCATGCTTCCAAGATACTCTCCGTCGAAATCCTCGTGGTACTCGCTGGGCTCTACCTTGACATAGCTGAATGGCTCGATGCCCAGGACGATCATGTTGTCCTCGTTGACATTCCAGTCAAAGGCCAGGCCGAGGTCGAAGTTCATCCACTTGAGTCCGTGAGCGCTGGCCATGCTGTAACCCATTCCATCCCAGTACATCCAGAAATTCTCATCATTAGAGGTGAGATTGAACTCGGCCATTCCCACTCCGATGTAGGGCACTATGGTGAGGTCTTCGCTGTAGTCGAAGAAGATTCGGGCCATCGCGTTGATGACGCTTCCCTTGTCGTCGCTTACCTTTGAATCGAGCGGTACGCCGTCGTAAGACGCGTTGTACTCATCAGAATATGAGGCCATGGTGTAATCGAAGCCCAGGTCGAAATAGACTTCCTCGTTGAACTCCATCCTCCAGGACGCTCCGATAGTGGTGTACGATTCGGAGAAATCCCCCTTCATTCCTGGATCTGTGGTGTCGGTCAGCTCCATGTTGCTGGCGCGGACGAACCGAATACCCAGGGACATCTTCTCCATCTCGTAGGCGTACATCAGGTTCCATTTGTTGTAGAGATTCTGGGAGAAGATATCGTTCTTGGCCCAGCCCATGGGGCTTTCGCCTTCCCAGTCGATAATATTGGGGCCCTCGGTATCTTCCATGAAGAAGAGGCCCAGCGCGCCGTAGTCTCCGTATTCGCCCAGCGCGTAGGTCATGCCGTACATCGCCGGTCCATGGTAATTGATGTCCATTATCAGCAGATTGGCGTAAGAGGGAAGCGTGGCGGGCCACATGAAGATGTTGGCGTCATCCTCTATGTACCTGTCGACGTCGCCCATCGCTCTGAGTCTGCTGTTAGTTGCCATCGCCGGCATCGCCATTGAGGCGACCAGGATGGCGGCCAGAGTAACTGCGAAAAACTTTCTCATTTTTACCTCCTGCAAGCTATTTCCTCGAAGGAAAACTCCAGGAACAACTGCTTTCTATATCACCGCCGCTTTTCGGCGGATTGTACCAATAAATGCGAATTAAGATTGAGCGCCCGTCAGCGCCTAAGATCCTTCAGACTATGCATCCCCCCTTTCAAATAATTCTGAGCTCCAGGGCACCCGCGGCTTTGCCCGCCAGACCCTTTCTTGCATCCCTAAGCCTTGCGCTTTAGCAGATTCAGTCTTGAACAACCCCCTTCCATGCCCCAAAAAACTTTACTTTCCATATTTGGGCGAGAAACTATACCAGACAAAAACTCCTGTCAACTGTTTTTTTAATTTTTTTTCATTTTTTTTCACGCCGGAATCCCCCTTGGCGGCCTGTCCTTACCCCAAAAAACTTTCGTTCTTCAAACTTTTTCAAAACCTACTCCAGGATCTTCACCGCCCTGCAGAAGGAATCAGCAAGCTTACGGTCGTAACTCTCCGCCTTCGAGCTCATACTACCCGGGCGGACCCTGCCGCTGGAGTGAATAAAACCCTCCTCGCCGGTGGATACCGCAACGTGATCGATCCTCTCTCCCCCCTCGCTGAAGAACAGAAGCGTACCGCCGCTGCCCAGGGCTTCTTCCAGACTGATCTGCTCTCCCGCCTCAGCCTGCAGGTCGCTGTCTCTTGGTAGCTGTATGCCCTCCATCTGGTAGAGCCTTTTGACCAGCCCCGAGCAGTCGAATCCCCTGGGGGTGGTACCACCCCAAAGATAGGGGATTCCGATGAAACACCTTCCCCTTCCAACCAGTCCCGCCGAATCCGGCCTGCCGGAAGGAATCCCCTCCAAATCTTCATTCTGTACAAAAAAATGCTCCCCGCCGGGCAGCGCTATCTTCGAAAAGCGTTCTCCGGCATTTACGACTCGCACAAGAGTTCCCGCCAACAATTCCCCGGAAGGGCCGCTCTCCGTATCAGGTAGATTATAGAATTTCGATATCTGCTCTGCTATCATGGCATTGACCTCTATCTTCCATTCCTCTGCGTCCCGTCTTGATATTCCGCTCAGATTTCCCGACTCCACCCAGCCGGTATATCCGTCGTCTAACCGGACCAGGGACCACCCGCTGTTCTCGGTGAATACTCTCGCCTCATCACCGAGAATAGCCTGAGTCACCAGTTCGGCCTTCCCGCATGGTTCACTCCTTACATCGGCCAAGCTGTCATTGATCATAAAAAGAGCATCCTCTTGGCCCCGCAGCCATTCCATTCCGATATCGATTCCGGAAAAACGGAATTCGACCCTTGACCCGGATCGCGGTTTATTCCCAACGGATGGACCGAATTCCTTGATCAACTCGAGCCATATATTCTTTCCGCACACCTGAATCTCTATGGTATCGTCCTCGCCGGGAGCAACCGAATAATATCCGAAGCGGTTGGCGTAATTGCACCGTGATACCACTTGGTTTATAACAAGTCCTATATCCCGAATGCCTTTTTCAAAACTCATCTCTGATCACTCTCACGCCGCCGCGGCTTCGGCTGCGCTTAGGGCCGGCGCTTCTGGGGTCAAGCGCGTCCCTGAGTCCGTCTCCCACAAGGTTCAGCGAACATACTGTCAAGGTCAGTATGAATCCGGGGAATATGGTAAGCCACCAGGCGGTCCTCATGAAGATTATACCGTCTGATATCATCCTTCCCCAGCTGGGAACCGGTGGTTGGACCCCCAAACCCAGAAAACTGAGACTCGCCTCCGCCATTATAGTCATACCAAGGCCCATGGTGTAAACCACTATCACCGGTGAAACGCACTGGGGCAGAATGTGGCGCATGATCAGTGAAAGGGTTCCCGTCCCTGAAGACCTTGCCGCCTGCACGTATTCCCTCTCTCTTACGGCCAGGACCTGGGCCCTCACCAGCCTGGCGACCGCGGCCCAGCCGACCACCCCCAGGACAGTGAAAAGGGTCATCATTCCAGGAGTCACCACGGCCATGATAGCCACCAGAAGAAGCAGGGTGGGAAACGCGAACGTTATATCGGCGAGCCTCATAATCACAGAATCGACCCTTCCCCCGTAAAATCCCGATATCACCCCAAGAATCATTCCGATCAAAAGGGATATCGTCCTGGCCACAAATCCCACGGAAAGGGAGATTCTGGATCCCCTCACCACCCTGGTGAAGAGATCCCTTCCAAAAGAATCGGTCCCGAAAGGATGGGAAAGTGACGGAGCCTTCAGGGAATTATCAAGGTCTATCATCTGGCGCGAAGCGGGCGCTATCAGGTCGGCGGCCAGAGCGCCCGCGACTATAATTACCAGGATAAACAGGGACACAGCGGCCGTCCGGTTTCTGAAGAATCCCCTAGTTATTCGGACTGTCTCGCTCAGCTCAAATTCACCCCTTTTTTTCGTCTATTCTGACTCTCGGGTCAATTAATACGTAACTTATGTCAACTATCAGGTTTACAGCTACAAAAAGGACCGCCATAAAAAGCACCGCCCCCTGAATGACCGGAAAATCCCTCTTCAGTATCGCCTGCACTATGTGTCGCCCCAGCCCCGGCCAGCCGAAAATGGATTCGGTAAGCACGGAGCCGCTGAGATAACTTCCAAAATCAGTTCCCACTATGGTCACCACCGGAATGAGCGCGTTCCTGAAAAGATGCTTCCCGTAAACCACCATTTCATTCAGGCCCTTGGCCCTGGCGGTCCTGGCAAAATCCTCTGAAGCGATCTCCAGAAAACTCGAGCGTGAGACCCTCGCCACCGTAGCCATCGAAGCGAAGGAAAGAGTTACCGCGGGAAGCGCCAGATATCTCAGGGAACCGTTTCCGTACCCGGAAGGAGGCAGAACGGACAGCTTTATGGAAAAGAGGTATATCAGGATAAGACCCAGCCAGAATACCGGTATAGACACCCCCACCAAAGAAAAAGTCATCAGGAAACGGCCCAGCCTCCTGAACCGTTCCAGAGACGATACGGCACCAATGGCCAGGCCGAACACGGTCGCTATCGCCATGGAGGTGAAAGCAAGTAGCAGGGTTCTGGGAAAATACTCCTTTATCGAATCGAGCACCGGCCGGCCGGAGACGAAAGACCTGCCGAAATCAAGTTTCAGAACACGGGCCAGGTAATCCAGATACTGAAGGTAAAGCGGCTTATCCAGGCCCAGTTCCCTTCTCAACCGGTTTATGGTATCTTCATCGTACCTCTCTCCGACCAGTGAAAGGACCGGATCGCCGGGCACTACGTACATTATCAGGAAAGTGACGGTAACAACCCCCAGAAGTATCGGAAAGAGCTGTAGCAGCCTTTTTCTGACAAACCGCAGCATTTATAATCTATCCTTCTGGAAGTGAACGTCAAGATAGCGCTGCCCGTTGAATATCAGCGGGATTTCATAACCCTTCAACCTGCCGGATACCGCTTCGTACCTCTTTGGAAACCACAGAAATATCCAGGGGGCGTCTCTATAGATTATTCTCTCGGCCTGGAGCAGAAGCTCCAGCCTTTCCTCGCCGGTAAGCGTGGAAGCCGCCTCCACCAGCGAATCGACCCTTCTATTCGAATATCCCGTCCTGTTTCCACCACCTCCGGTGTTGGATGAATGAAACAGGGGGGCTATGAAATTCTCCGGATCGGGATAATCGGCGAACCAGTCCAGGTAGAAAGCGTCAGGCGTTCGGTGGTTAACAGCCTCCTTGAAAGCGCTCCAGTCCCTGGTGACCAGCCTGGCCTCTATTCCCACCTCCCCCAGGTAGGCCTGGACACTCTGAAGTATCCTTCCTCCTTCCGGGCTCTCTCTCTGCCAGATTTCCATGGAGAATCCCCCTTCCAGCCCAGCCCTCAATAGAAGTTTTCTGGCTTCTTCCGGATCGTACCCGTAGGGATTCGGGGCAGCCGCCCCCTCTCTGAGACCCGGAGGCATGACACCTTTAGCCTTTAAGGCCGCGCCGAACAGTACCCGGGCTATTATCGCCTCCACGTCGACCGCCAGGTTCAGCGCCCTTCTTACCAGTGGATCATCAAAGGGTTTTCTTTCTACATTAAGGCCGATATACACTGCCCTCAGTTCTTCAGTCTCTTTGAGTACCGCTGCGCCGCTGCGCCATCTGTTCAGCTCGGCTTCGGGTATATCCAGTATATCCAGGTTTCCCACCTCGAATTCGGCGATCCTGGTCATAGCTACCGGCAAGAATCTGATCGATATTCCTTCTATCTCAGGCTCCTCACCGGAGAAATACGGATTGGGCTGAAGAAATATGCTCTCCCCGCGGGTCCATCTTCCCAGCATCCAGGGTCCGCTGCCGCAGGGCTGCCTTCCGTAAGCTCTATCCTGTTTTTCCACCTCTTCGCGGCATACTATCCCCGCCGACGGCATGGAAAGGAGACTTAGAAAGTGCGCGGCGGGCTTTTCAAGACCGATTATAACCGTCGAATCATCAACCACTTCCACGGCCTCAGGATTCCACTGTCCGCCCGAATTAAAAGAAGCCGCTCCTTTCAGGGGTTCCAGCACCCACCATCTGGAAGAAAGCGAACCGGGTGAAATAAGACGCCTGAAGGAATATAGAACATCATCCGCCACTAACCTTCTGCCGTTGGAAAAGCGTGAAACTCCAAGATTAAACCGGTAAGTCAGGCCGTCATTCGAGAGCTTCCAGCTTTCCGCGGCGTCCGGGGTGATTCGGCCATTCGAATCTATCCTCACCAGGTTGGAATGGATCAGTGATGTTATCATTCCGGAAGAATAGTCAACTGCCGCGACCGGATCCAGGGTGGATGGTTCGGTCTCCATAGCCATTCTTAAAAAGGGAGGAGGGCCTTCGCCGGAGCAGGCCGGAACCAGCAGGACCGGAATGATCGATATCAAAAAGGTTCTTATGCCTCGGAATCTCATTTATCGTTTAAATGGGCCTGGAAGAGACCAGCCTGTACTCTCCAGTGCCGAACCTGTCGGAAAAAATGTAGACCATACCCTTTGAATAATAATACCACAACTTATAATATGTTCCATACCTGCCGCCTTGCCTCTCTTCGACCCTTTCGGGCTTGCCGTTTTTTATGAATATCCTTCCCATGTCGCTCTTCCATCCAGCAACAGCGCCGGAAAATTCCTTTATAGCGTAGGCTACGTTTTCAATAAACTCCCCTTTCCCGTAATTGTTAAGATCGGGCGTTCCGGCGTAACTGTCCCACAATTCATTCCAGGCCTCCACTCTTCGATCGGAAGAAGCGTTTTCCAGAAAATCAAGCGCTTCACCGCTGGCGATCAGTGCGAGGAGCTCTACTGTTTCATCGAAATCCTTTCCCATGGAAGCGCTGTTCAGAACCACGGTGAAATCTTTCTTGATCTCATGCCTCTTTTCCGATTCCGGGCTCTTTGCGCTCATCCTGAGGGTGTAATTTCCGATCTGCATCGAATCGACATTAATATCCACGCATAACATCGAGGCGCCCCTGTCACCCACCGGCGCTGACTTTCGGTTGTATAATACTATCTCCCTGTCCCGGTCTGTTATTTTCATCGACACCAGCCCCTCACTCCTTTCCTCTTCGGAGAGCGGCAGTGAAAGTGTGCATGTAACTCTGAGCCAGGAATCGAAATCAGCGTATGTTCCGCTCGAGTTCAGCCTGAAACCACTGGATACTCTCGTACTGCAGAGAGAAAATCTGATCTCTCCCCAAGGGGGTTTTTCACCCAGTCTTGAAACCTTCGGGGTAGAAAAGACCGGTTCTGAAAGAAACGCGGCTCCCGATACTTCGCCTGGTATTTCCATTCGGCTCTCGCGCCGGTACTCTATCGTGGTTCCTTCCACCTCTATCTTAACCTGCACCTTATACTTGCCTGGATCCAGAAAGACTTTTTTCCTTGTTTCGGAAATCCTGCCGGAACTTCTGGTCTCACTGTAATCGGAAGAATAAACGACCTCGCCCCATACATTTCCATTCTCCAGTCTGCCGGAATCATCATCGAAAGCCTGCATTATAATCCTGTACTGGGCTCTGAACAGATCCTCTTTCCTGAAAAATACCAGCCTGTTATACTCTATTGCTATTCCCAGGTCCATGTAAACCTTTCCAGAATCGTCATATTCATAGGACAGGCTGAGCTCGAACGGTTTGGCCTGGGAATACGGCTGGGCCGAGATCACCCCCGGTGAATTCGATAAGCCGCCCGCAACCAGGGAGACCAAAACTGCTATCTTCGTGATATACTTACACATAGACCTAATCATACAAAAGACCTCGGATTTACGGATCTGTACCAGTATACCGCCGGAAGACCGGTACGGCAACGATGAATTACCGTCATCGAAGCTATAGCCGGAAATGTCATTCATAGCGAAGCGCGACAATCGGATCCATATCAGCGGCCCTGTTGGCCGGGTAGAGGCCGAATATCAGTCCGATTGAAGCGGAAAACAGGAAAGCGAGGACTATCCAGAATGCCGGAACAGAATAGGGAAAACTTATCAGCTTGGATACTCCCTGCGCGGCGAAGAGCCCCAGAACTATTCCGATGATTCCCCCTGTTCCGGTAAGAGTAGCCGCTTCTATCAGAAACTGCTGCATTATATCGGTCTTCTTGGCGCCCATAGCCATCCTTATACCGACCTCCCTGGTCCTTTCGGTTACCGAGATCAACATTATGTTCATCACTCCTATTCCTCCCACCATCAGACCGATAGATGATATTACGACGAGAATCAGTCCTATATACCTGGTTATATTTCCTATCATCTCCCTGAAGGTATCCGAGGTGGTGATGTGAAAATTATCCTCCTCGCCGGGTTTCACCCCCCGCCTTTTCCTGAGCAGGGCCGCTATCTCTTCCCTGCCCTCCTCGAGAGTATAGCCGCCGCGAATCGTAACAGCTATCTGGTAGGCGCCTGTCTCGCTGGAGCGGTCCTTCTCGAAAGTGGTGTAAGGAATAACAGCGTAATTATCCGTTATACTTCCCATTATATTTTCCCTGGACTCCATCGTCCCTACCACCTCGTATCGATTATTGCCGATCTTTATTCGTTTGCCTATCGGATCCCTGAGGGGAAAAAGATCCTCGGCAGGGCCGAATCCAAGTACGATGACCCTGGTCCTGTGATCCTGCTCGAACTGGGTAAAGAACCTTCCCCGCTCTATTGAGAAACTGAACATCTCCCCGAAGCTGTGAGTCGCTCCCACTATCTGAATAAGATCTGTTCTCTGGTTACCGAAACGAAGAACGCTCATCCTGCCTTCCGAGCTTATCTGAAGGTCGACCCGGTCGGCCGTCTGGCATTTTTCCTCGATAGCCCGGGCATCCCGGCTGGACAGCTTCTCTCTTCTGAGAAGATCCCTTCTGTCACGGGCGTCGGAAAAGGGATCGAACCTGCTGATGAGAAGGTAGGGCTTGTTTACCGAGACTATATCCTGCTGCACCCTCTTTCCCAGACCCGACATGACCGTGACTATCGCCAGCACGGTCGTTACCCCTATCGCAACTCCCACTATGAGAAGCCCGGAACGCATCTTGTGAGTCCTTATCACCTCCAGGGCCTGCATGAAGTTGGCCAGCCATATCTGCTTGCCCCGGTGAGCATCGCCCTTTCCGGCCCGGTAATCGTTTATTTTCCGGTTCATTTCCAATTCACTTCCGCCTATTCATAATGAAGAGCCTCCACCGGATCGAGTTTTGCCGCTTTCCCGGCCGGATAGGTCCCGAATATAATTCCAATAATAAAGGTCACGGCCAGGCCGGCGAAGATGGACCAGGGCGCGATTATATAGGGCAGTGGGGACAATATCGAGATAATCGCGGCTATGGTGAACCCTATAACTATGCCTATAACGCCTCCCACCAGTGACAGCGTTACAGATTCCACTATGAACTGCCAGACTATGTTGACGCGCCTCGCGCCAAGCGCCTTTCTGATACCTACTTCCCTGGTCCTCTCGGTAACCGATACCAGCATTACGTTCATCAGTACTATTCCCCCTACCACCAGTGCTATCGAGACCAGGAATATGAGCGCTTTGAATATAGATCCGGATATGTTCTTCCAGAGCGAAACCAGCTGCTTGGAGGTCGATATACTGAAATCATCCTCTTCGGTCGGCCGAAGCCGGTGCCTTATCCTCATCGCTATGGTCGCCTCATCCACGGCCCTCTCAAGAAGTGAGACATCCTCCGCCTTGACCTTTATGCCTATCGACCTTCTGGATCCGTACTTCTTGAGGAATCTGGTAATCGGAATAAATACGAAGCGGTTACGGGATTCTCCGAAAACAGTCCCCTGATCCTCTATCACTCCGATGACCCGATAGTGTTCATCACCTATTTTCATGGTCTGACCCAACGGGCTTCGGTTTTCAAACAGCCTGGTGTATATATCCCATCCAATGACCGCCACCTTGTTGCTTCGCTCCACCTCCAGGCGTGATATGTGCCTTCCGGAGAAAAGGCTGGTGTTCTCCAGAAGCGGGTATTCGCTGGACCTTCCGCGTATTCTTATTCCGGCGACCCCCTCATTCCTGTATGATATTCGATCAGTCCCGCTTATGGCGGCGCCCACAACAGAAGCCGATGGTACGGATTCCCTGATGTTCTCCACGTCCTCAAGCCGAATCGTCTTATTCCTTGCCAGAGCGTCCAGAAACTCACTGAGGTCGGTGATCGCTTCCAGGAAGTTTATCCTTTCTATGGTGAAAACATTACTCCCCTCTCTGGCAACCTCCTCCCTGATGTAATCATCTATTCCTCCTATCAGGGAAACGACCGCGATCACGGACATGGTGCCGACTATATTTCCCAGCAGGGTGAGAAAAGTCCTCAGCTTGTTCTCAACCAGTGCCCTGAGAGCTATCAGTATACCTTCGACAGCCATACAGCCTTTCCTGAAAATTTAAGTTCTTATAGACAAACACTGTAACTAAAAAAGGAGGGTACAGTCATTTCTTTATATCGATCCTCTGGCCGTCCTTCAGCTCCCGAACAGCCCGGTAATTACCGCTTACCACCGTCTCACCCGCTTTCAGACCTGAGAGGACCTCGAAATACCTGCTGCTGGAAACGCCTATATCCACGGGCCTGAAGAAAGCTTCACCCTCTTTTACGACAAATACCCCTTCCACGTCTCCGTCTTTCGATAAAGTCGAACCGGCAGCTGAATCGAGATTCAGTTGCTTTTTCCGCCTCACTGTAAGGCTCTGTATGGGAATACTTACCGCGCTGTCTTTTTCCGCGACCACTATATCCGCGTCAGCGGATAGTCCCGGTCTTACGTCCGGAATGGTATCTGTAATGGTGATAACCACTTTGAAATCGACTCCCTGTTGTCCGGTCACCGAGGAGGATAATATAGGGCTGTTTCCTATTTCGGTCACCTCACCTATATAGGTTGTATCAGGAAAAGCATCCAGGGTTACCTCGGCCCTGTGCCCGATCTTTATATAGACTACTTCTGTCTCGTCCACCTCGACCTCCGCCTCTATTCTGGAAAGGTCTGCGATGGTCATCAAAACCGTTCCTGGATTGTTTATGGTCCCCATTATCGCGGTCTCACCCTCCTCCACGTTGAGCCTGGTCACCACTCCATCCATTCCCGCCTCGATGGTAACCTCCTTGAGATTATGCCGGGCGCTCTTTAGAAGGGCTTTCTGTTCAATCACCCTCTGCTCAGCAGCTTCAAAGCTGGAAACCGCCACCTGGTAGGCTGTTATTGCTGATTCCACGTCTTCATCGGTTCGAAATCCCTGTTCGTAGAGTCTCTCCATCCTTTCCAGGTTTTTTTTCTCCTGCTTCATCTGTGATTCGGCCTGCTTTCTGGCCGCTCTGGCGGACGCCAACGCGGCCTGAATCCTCATCACACTTGATTTGAGCTCCTCGGGATCGATCTGCAGAAGGAACTGCCCCTTCTCCACCTGGTCCCCCTCTTCCACCGCGACCCGGGTTATCTTGCCGATGGTGCTGGCACTTACATCGATCTGCCTCTTGGGTCTGATGCTGCCGGAAGCGGAGATGACCATCGATAGATCCCTCCTCTGAACTTCTTCCACCTGGACATCGACCGCCTTTCCCCTTCTGGCTCTTATATTAACGATTACCAGTACAGCCGCCACCACGGCCACCCCCAATAAAATCCAGTATTTCCTTTTCATTAATCCTCCCGCCGAAACACGATTTCGAATTACGGAATAAAAAGAACCCTGATTGTCTTACCCATCCTTTTTTTCGCTCTGGCCTGGTTGATATGTCGATTACTGGCTGAGCCTCAAGTCCCTAAGTGCATATTATTATGAGTTAGCCGGTAATGTCATCCGACTCGATCATACCGTCGCGCAGCCGGATTATCCTTTGGGAATGAGCAGCCACGCTCTCCTCGTGGGTGACCATTATAATGGTATTACCCGATTCGTGTATATCCTTAAAAACATCCATCAGCTCTTCGCCGGTCCTGCTATCAAGATTTCCGGTAGGCTCGTCGGCCAGAATTATTGACGGCCTGTTAACCAGGGCCCGGGCGATCGCCACTCTCTGTCTCTGACCCCCGGAAAGCTCGTTGGGCCTGTGAGTGGCCCGGTCGCCGAGCCCTACCATCTCAAGAGCCTCCATCGCTCTGGCCGCTCTCTTTCTGGCCGGCACGCCGGCGTAAACCAGAGGAAGCTCGACGTTCTGAAGCGAACTGGCCCGGGGGAGGAGATTGAAGGTCTGAAAGACAAATCCGATCTCCCTGTTCCTTATACGGGCGAGCTGGTCGTCTTTCATGTTACTGACTTCTGATTCGTTGAGGAAATAACTTCCCTCTGTGGGAGTGTCCAGGCATCCCAGGATATTCATCAAAGTGGATTTGCCCGAACCGGAAGGCCCCATTATAGAAACATATTCATTGACTTCTATATCCACATCCACGCCCGCTACCGCCTCTATCTTCTGAACGCCGACCTGATATATCTTCTTCAGCCCTCTTGCCATTATCAACATTTCGTGCTCCTTGCCTTCCCCTTTACCTGGTCATCTTCCCGGTCGCCCTCTCAAGATCAGCCCTGGCGACCAGATAGTCACATTTGGCCCGAATAAGATCCCCCTTGGCAGTGGTCAGAGCGACGTGTGCTTCGATGGTCTCGAGCATCGTTCCCGCGCCCACCCGGTAACGCTCTTCCGCCAGCCTGACTTCTTCATTAGCCTGGTCTATGGTCTCCTCCGCAACCGCCATCCTCTCGCGCGCTTCATCCATGCCGAATACCAGGTTTTTAATCTCCTTGACCGCCTCCAGTTCCGATTTCTCGAGATTATATTCGGCTATCCTGTAATCCGCCTTTGCTGTCTTCACCCTGGTGCTTGTGACCATCCTGTCAAAGACGTTAAGACTGATATAACCGGTTACGCTCCACTGATATTCCTCACGGAAAACGTCCAGGGGGTTATCGACCAGCTCCCGGTCGTTCCAATAGTAGCTGAAATTCACTCCCAGAGAGGGCCACCACCCCCCCTGGGCGGACCTGATATCAGCCTTGGCTGATTTCAGGTTGAATTTGATGCTTTTAAGATCAGACCTGTTTTTAAGCGCGTAATCGATTTCTCTTTCAATAGCTGTATTCATGTAATCTATCGCCAGCGATGTATCCACCTCGAAAACCGCTTCGCTTCTGCGGTTCATCAGGCTTTTCAGCTCTTCCCTGGCCATAGCCATGTCATTTCTGGCTTCTATGACCTGCAATTTGGTGTTGGAAAACCTTACTCCCGCCCTGAGAACATCCGCCCGGGTCGCTGAACCGGCTTCCAGAAGGGCTTTCGCCCTCTCCAGGTTCTTCTCAGCCTGCTTTTTACTCTCTATCTGCACCATGTAAAGCATTCTGGTCCTCACCAGGTTATAATAACTTCTTATCACCCGGGCTATCAGCATATCCTTGGTATAGTTGAACTCAGACCTTGCTGCGTCTTTCCTGAACCTGGCCGATTTGATCTTGCTGTAATTGCTGCCCCCTCTCCAGAGACTGATATCGGAAGATAATCTCATGGCATAGCTTTCGTAATCGAATCCTTCCCTCTGCACCGGCCTTCCCTGCGCGTCGTACTGAACGGACGAAGGACCGTAGAAACTGTGTCCGGTATAGAGATCGAGTGAGAAATCAGGAAGCAGGCCGCCGTAGCTGGCCTGTAGATTGCTTTCAGCTTTCCTTATCGACTGATACCCTATGCCTATGTCAGGGTTATTTTTCAATGATATGTCTATGCAATCATCCAGGTACAGTATCTCCTCCCCTGAAGCCTGAGCTGTCAGACCGGGAAAGGCCGGGAACGTTAATAGCAGAATAATGCAGGCGATGAACCAGAAAGGCCTTTTCATTTGAACCCCTTTCCACCTTGTAATATTATTCAAAAAAACAGTTATCTAATCATACGTTAAGACCCCATTTTTGTTTCACTTATTGAACATTTCATAAGGATTGCAAAACTTCTGAAATATACAATAAATACCACGGCGATTCAATTCTATAACGAAAAGAACCCGGCCATCAAGCCGGGTTCTTTTCTGCTATTTGATATAACCGTTATCCCGTGAGACATTAGTTCAGCTTGAATCTGATCGGAACAGCTACAGCCGCCTTTACCGGTTTCATCCGCTGCTTGGCGGGCTTGAAACGGAACTGTTTAGCCGCCGCTATAGCCGCCCGGACCATCGTATCGGTCACGTCCGAATTCAGCACGGTCGCGCTTATGACTTTTCCCCTCTCGTCGATAAGGACTCTGAGCAGGACTGTCCCCTCTATTCCCGCCTGCCTTGCCAGCTCGGGATATCTCGGTGAAACAAACTTGATCAGTACCGGTCTCTCATCGAAAGCGTAGAACTTACCCGCCTTTTCCGATGAAGGGGGCGGTGGGGGAGGAAGGTTTTCTATCTTGTCGAAACTGGTTGGAGCTACGTCCGCCGCGTCCTGAGCTTCCTCGCCTTCCTCAGCCGCCATGGGAATAACCGGTTGATCCACTTCTTCCGGCGGAGGCGGAAGCTCGAAATCCTCGGAGGTCTCGATCGCGATGAATTCTCTCTCCTCGAGAACATAGGGGGTGAATTCAAAAGGAGGAGAAAAATAAAACCCCAGAAAATGAATCACTATCGCCGCGTAAAGCGAATTCCTGAGGTATCTGGTGTAACCCTTTTTAAATTTTACATTTTCAACAGCTACAGTCGCCACGGCTAATCCCCTTAATCTTCTTCCCCGACGGAAACGAAGGTCACGTTAACGGCATTGGCGTACTTCAATTGCTCGATAATATCGGATACCAGCCTGTACCTGGTCAGGCGGTCTACCTTGAAAGCTACGACCATACTGGGATTCTCCTGCAACCTGGACGCCACAACCTTGTTCACGTCTTCTATCCGGAGCAACTTGTCATTAATGCTTATCCTGTTGTACCTGTCGGCCCAGATGTTGATCAGTCTTTCCCGTTCCAGCTCACCGCCGGATTCCGCTCTGGGCAGAGATATCGGAAGGCCTTCTTCCATCTTGAAGATCGTGGTAACCATGAAGAATATGAGAAGAAGAAAAATAATATCCGCCATCGAGCCTGTCGGAATAGTATTTTGAACTCCCTGTTTTGATTTGATCTTCAATGCGAATTCTCCTTAATCGTGGCTACTCCGCTTCCATAGTCCTCAAAGAGATCTTTCCGGCTTCCGCACTCCTCAACTCGTCAAGGATATCTATCATGAGTCTGTACTCAGCCTGGGGATGGGTCTCGATAACCACTACTATCTCCGGGTTCACAGCCAGTTTCGCTTCCACGAAAGCCTGTATTTCATCGAGAGCCAGTTGTCCTTTCCCCTTCACGGCTATCGCGCCGTTTGGAAAAGCCTGGATCTTGAGAACGTCTTCCTGCTTTAATTTCACGGTGGAACTTGATTCGCCGGGCAGGGACATAGGAAGTCCCTTCTCAACCGCGAACATGGTACTTACCAGAAAGAATATCAGCAGCAGAAAGTTGATATCTGACATGGACGATGTGCTGAACTCCGAGCTTACCTTGCTGGTTTTCTTTATCATCTCAATAAACCTCGATTACTGAGCCCTGGTTCTACCGCTTTCGATAAGCTCGTTCACCAGCTCCGCGGAGGCTTCCTCCATCTCGAGGACGAAACGGTCGATCTGAGAGACGAAGAAAGAGTGGCCGATACTCGCGGGAATAGCTATCATCAGACCTGTGGCGGTAGTGATCAGAGCCTCCTCGATACCGGAAGCCACTACTTTCGCGCTTACCTGCTCGGCTGCAGCGATAGACGCGAACGCGCTGATCATACCGGATACTGTGCCCAGGAATCCAAGAAGCGGAGCCACCTGAGCTACCGTCGCTATAGCCACCAGTCCCCTTTCCAGGAATGATGTCTCGATACTGCCCGATGTCTCGATCGCTTCCTTAACGGCGTCGGGGCCCCGTTCCGCTCGCAAAAGCCCGGCATGCAGGACCGCGGCGATCGGCCCCTTTGTTCCTTCGCAGACCCGCATGGCTCCTTCCACCCCTTCACTGCGAATGGAGCTCAGTATGTCATTCATCAGTCTTCTCACGTTGACCCTGGCCCTGGAAAGCGTAACAAGCCTCTCGATGATGAAGACCAGGCCCACGATTGAAGCGAGAAGAAGCGCGTGCATGAAGTTTCCGCCCTTGACGTACTTTTCTCCGATTCCGCTGTTCTTTAGTTGATATAGAATGGGGCCCAGCCTCTTTTTCTCCGACATGGTTTCAAGTTCCTGGGCCACTACCGCGGAATCGTTCTTGGCTGCGGCCAGAGAATCGGCCGCTGGCTGCATGGTGAATTCCGCTTTCGCCTCTTCTTCAGCCTGCTGTGAAAATACAGCTACGGGAAAAATTGCCAGAAAAATCGGCAGCACGACAAAAAATATCACTTTTGCCACAGCTCTATTCCTCATACTTCTCGCTCCTTCTGCACTTTTCAAATAAAGCGTTTTGCTCTATCAACTTAACCTTGTAACAGAAATTAATTTTTTGACTTTAACAAAACTCCCGCAAGTCCGGGGCAACTCCGTAAGGCCTATCAAACCTTAATAACTGCAGTAAAATACCTTATAGAAAATTCATTGTCAACCAAAAAACTGGTTTACCCCTGAAGGTGTAAATCAACTCTCATCCAGTATGTATTCTGCGTCTTCGGAACTGCCCACCAGCCGATATTCACCCGTCCCTCTTTTATCTACGAAGAGAAAACGAAGTCCCGATTTCAGAGTCATATAGTCATCTCTTCTGAAAAGAGGATCTCCATTCCCGGTGTAAATCCACAGTTCATAAGCCCCGGCGTCCATGCCCATCGAAGTGAAAGGCCTTCCCCGCATCGCGTAAGGATCGCCGGATCTTACCAACTCATCGGGGCGGCTTCCATGGACGTTATAGGTCACTATTTCATACTGGCTGGCAAGCTTGGCGAGAACCTCCGAGTATTCCCGGCGGTTCGACGGAATGGTAGACTGAACCAGCTGGTCAGGTTTGCCGTACTTTATGTATATCTCACCTCTGGGCGTTACGGCCCCCCGCTGAAACCCTGAATAAAATCTGTCCGCGTACTCGACCCGCTCGATGAATTTGCTGTACGCTTCGTTCACCGAGGTCTCAGGAGAAGGATCGGCTTTCTCCCAGAAATCCTTTAGCATTTCTTCTCTTCTTCCCGAATCACTCATCAGGAATTCATCGTATTTAGAGCTTCCGAAGATGATACCGGCTTCCAGGAGCTGGTCGCGCTCGGGCCTTTGCCAGTTTTTCATCTCCCAGACCACGCTGAAGCTGCCGGATGAAAAGAAACCCTCTCGCCTTCCGTGTATCCCGGCCATAAAAAGATAGCTGCCGGAAGGGTATCTTGAGATATCGAATTTTTCGGTAAAGATCATCTCTCTCTTGTCAATATTCACAGAGGTGCTGTCAAAAGCCAGAATCTCGTCCTTTGAATCATCAATAATTCTCATAGATATTCCAGCGCGATCTCCCATAAAGGACTCGCTGAACCTGACCTTGACGAAAGCGGCCAGGGTGTCCTTTTCAAGTCCGTAGACCTTCATCGGATTCGGTACGTAACTCCCTCCTCTGGTAAAATCCCACACGAATACCGGCTCGCTCATGGAGGTTGACTCCGGATCAAAGCTGGGAACCGTAAATCGCGATTTGATTTTCGAGGAGTGATATCTTTTGAAGAACAGACCCAGCAGAGTGGATTTCTGGTTTTGAAGGTCTTCAACCTTGATGGTAAGCTCATAATCACCGGGAGCTACAAGACAGGAATCAGTAATATAAAGGTAACCCGCTGGATTGGGATCCTTTTCACCCGGCCTGAAATCCCTTCTGGCAAACTCGTTTGAACAGACCGTCCCGCTTTCGCCTTCGATTGATATCTTGACCTCTACCTCGGCTCTGTAACCGGCTCCGGCGCGATCATATTTTATCTCTCTCGCGGGAACGGCCACTTGTATTAATTCCAGTGTCTTGCCGCCGCTGTGGGGAAGATGCACGATATCGGTGAAAAACCGAAAATCCCCCCTGCCGTCAAACTCCACCGCCCTTGACCCGGCACCCGATAACAAAGAAACAGTAAGAACCGCGAGTATTATGGCTGGTCTGTAGTATTTCTCCACCTCGCCATCCCCGCTTCCTGGCTGAAAGCCCTTTCTAGTAACTGAATCCCAGAGTCACCCTGTGAGCCTGGCCGAGAAATGAGAGATCTTCCCAGGCATAGTCGAATCTGATATCGGAAGTCTGGCTGGTATCGATTCTGAATCCCACACCCCACGCCAATCCCTGGGTATCGTAGTTAAAATTATATCCACCTCGGACGTATAAGAATTTATCAAAAGAATACTCCGCGCCCAGATTCATTCTTTCGGCGTTATCAGGCGGGTGTGAAAACTCTCCCGAGGCCATCAGTATGTGCGAGCCGCTTCTTATCGCGTCCACACCCAGGCCTATCCTGAATACCATCGGCATCTTTGAGGATCTTTCATCAAAATTCACTTCTCCGCCCAGGCTCTGCACCATCATACCGAGCCGCATCCCCCTGATGCCGATTCTGTAGATGAATCCTATATCCAGAGCCATTGTCTCAACGCTCCTGTCAGCCAGCCCCATGTGGAGGAAATGAGCCGTGGCGCCGAATGAGAACCGGTCGGTGAAATACATCCCGTAGCTCAGGCCGTAGGACTGGTCTCCGGCGTCGAACCACCTGTCGGTCCCTTCCGGCTTGTAAACGGTTCTTTCCACCTGGGGATCCATGGTAAGAGCCCTGGCCGTAACCCCGAAGGTCCCCGGCAGATAAGGAGTCCTGAAAACGATGCCGGCGAAATACAGGTCGATATCGGCCGGCCAGGTGACCGAATTAAGAGTCACCTCGGTCCTGTCTAGTTCAACAATTCCAGCCGGATTCCAGTAAAGGGCCGTAGCGTCGTTGGCTACCGCGGTATAGGCGCTTCCCATACCGGCGGCTCTGGCCGACACCCCTATCTTCAGAAACTGGGCTGCGTAGGTGCCGACCTTCTCAAAAGGTTTGGTTGCGTGAACGAACACAGGGATTGTAATCAATATGATAAGAATTGCTACAACCCTGACTGTTAATTGTTTCCCTCTCATTGCCAGACCTCCTAAAAGGGCAATTATTTGATAACCACAAACTTTCCGATTTCTCTTTCATATTCCGAACAATCGGGCTCAACAGAGAAGAGATAGATTCCGCTGGTGACTTCCTGTCCGTTCCTGGAAACAAGGTCCCAGCTGGCCGTTCCGCTGGCGCCGTCATGCTGAATTTCCTCTACCAGATCTCCCGCCAGCGTATATATCCTTATGGTGCTTCTGCAAGCCGGAAGCCTTCTGAATTCCACCTTGGTTCCGGTGGGATCGTCCATATTCTTTCCCAGTGTCCAGGGAGCGAGTGATTCCTTTGTCACCGGGTTCGGCACCACGTATATGCCATCCTTCTCTCCGGGACTCCCGGTATCGGAAAGGGGAGTGGTAAGCTCGAAATTCCCGGATGGCTCTCCGTACTTGCCAGTACTGTCAAAAGCGGTTATCGAGTAGAAATAGTACTGGCCGTTCAACACCTCTGTATCCACGTACTTGTAATATTTCTTTCCCCCGGCGAAATCCAGATTCAGCCGGGCTATAGCCTCAAGGGTATCGCATTCCCCGTCTGTCAGTCCGGGCGGACAGGGAACCGTGTCCATCGGGAAATAGTAGATATTCTCTTCGAACATATCTATAAGCTCTTCGAATTCCCCGGAATCACGAAGCTCCTGAAGGGGCTCATATTCCCAGCCTCCCCGGGCGTAAGGCATTCTGAACTCCTTGTCGTTTCCGAGCCCGTTGGCGTAATCCCTCTCACTGATCAGTTTCCACAGCTCCTTTGAAGGACCGCTGGCCTCGGTCGTTCCTATCGGCCTGTCCCAGTAATCGGCTCTCCAGATTCTGAAACCCTCGAAATCCTTTTTAAGTGTACTTACATCGGGCGCTTCTTCGCTGAAGTTGTCCCAGAACAAGGTGATAGTCTTGTCTCCCGGCACTATTCTCATGTTGGGAGGGGGGGGAGCTGTTCCGACCAGCCAGAAGACCTGAGTCTCTTTTCCCCCTACGCCGGTCATATAATCTTCTTTTTTGGCATCACCCTTCGGACAGCTGCTCTGCCAACGGCGCCTTTCCTCATTGCAATCCAGATTAATCCAGAGGTACTCTCCCCTCATCGCCGTTTCGGTCTCAAAGATACCGTTGCAGGTATCGGGATCCATACTGGCCGGTCCCGGAATAGGGGTTTCCCTTCCATCCACTCCTGTCTCCGGGTTGCCGTCCACGTCGAACCAGTTGCCTTCGAATGTTATGGCCGCTTTGGCCGCCGTCTCCAGCATCTTGGTCCTTCCAGCGCCTATGGCGAAAGCTACCTGAAGCGACAGGGTGTCGCCCGGCATAAGCTCCTCGAACGGGCCGGTGGCCATAAGCATCCTGTAATCACGGGCTATATCCTGGTTCCTGTCCTTCTGCTCGGCGCTCATCAATTCGTAACGCTCCGAGTCGTTGGTCGGGTCGCCGCCGTCCTCAAAGGGCTGGTCGCCCGAGAACGCCTGGTAGGAGGTCAGACCGACCGACGAGGGGGCCACTATTCCCAGAGGATCGGTCTTGTGACCCAGAAAAACGATTCCCAGCCATCCCGGCGCCGGGTTCTCTTTTTCGACATCCCCGTCCTTATCGAAGAAATAGGCCGTGCTGAGCCATACCGGCCAGGTCACATCGCCCTTCTTAGAACATTGGATACCCTGATAGAAACCTGTGCAGTCATCCATCCAATACTTGTCTTCTTCCAGGTGGCCGGCGTCTCCGTCGGCGAAGAACCCAACGTAGACGTTGTCCAGACTCGAGACTCCCGAGTAGTGTATTATCTTGAAGTCGACACCCACGAAATTGTAATATTCCTTATCCTCCCACTGGTAACTTTCCTGATGTACGTACAGCCCCAGCGGCGCGTGGTCGGGATAGTAGTTGGTGGCGCTCTCCTCGTCGTCGGTGTACCACGCTGCAAACATCTGGTTGCTTATTGCCGCGTAGTCCTCATCGATGAGGCCGTCTCCGTCGTTATCCTTTCCGTCCAGGGGGTCCTCGTCCACCAGGCCGTCCTTGTCATCATCGGGCGGGCGGGGAAACCTGGAGCCTCCCACAGCATTTGAATTCGTCTCGTATATGATACACTGCTCGGCCTGTGGGTCGCTTCTGCCCTTGGGCTGAAACTCGATTTCGTAAGCGCCTGTACTGACCGCCGCGATACCTGATTTCTTGGCCCCTACCCAGAGGCCGGCGATATAGAGATATTCGACTCCGCTGTTGGCGGGCCACTGGGCTGAAGGAAAGTCACCTCCGGTAAGAGATCTTACGGTTCCCGGATAGGAACCGAAACAACCCCAGTTGGTAACGTACAGCTGAAGGTTTCCCACATTGTGGATTCCGGAACCTTCATTCGCCCATAACCTCTGCGATTCCTTGAGCTTGCCGATCCAGTCCTCTTCGCTTCGTTCCCTCGCGCTCGTATAGTCACAGAGCGTGGTGATAGATAATACCATGGCTGCCAGTAAAATTGATCCTTTGCGAATCATTAGGAACCTCCAAATATAACAGGGTCTCTAAAATTCAAAGCCGAAACCCACTCTCCATTCCCTTCTGGAACCCCACACGGTGGGATCATTTACGGGAACGAAATCTTCCAGGCCGTCATCGTCGATATCCTGCAGATAAGCCCCCCCGGTCTGGCCGGTTTCCGTGTAGTAGGCTCCACCGTCCATTGTAGCGTTCACCATACCGGGGAATACTCCGGGAGCGATACTCATGAGAATATCCTCATCAAGAAGATTCCTGCCCTCGAAGTACAGCGTGAGCTCCTGGCCGTAGATGTTAAACTTCTTTCTTCCCTGAATATTGATCATATTGGTTGATTCTTTTCTTTCCGAATTCTCCTTCAGAGGATCCTGCTTTCTAGCCCACCTGTCGAAAGGCGTCCAGGGAAGGCCGCTTCCGTAGGAATAAACGAAGGTGGCTCCCCACTTGTTCTCATCCATCAGGGAAAGCCTGACGTTCAGGGTATGCCTCTGATCCCAGTTCAGAGGCATCTCCTGGGTGGGAAGGTGGCTGAGGCCCTCGGCGGTCACTCCGTAGTTCGCATCAGACGCGACGCCGTCGGCATACGAAAAGGTATATGACATCTCGCCGGCAACGTGGTGGCTCATCCTCTTTGAAAAGCTGATCTCCAGTCCCCTGGAACTTGCGTAAGTTCTGTTGATATAACGGAATCCGGTCTGCCCCAGGTCCTCATCGGTCACTCTGGTGGATGATACCAGGCCGTATATGTCTTTGTTGAAAACCACAAACTCTCCGGCGACAGTTTCGGTGAACTGGTGGGATACTCCCGCCTGGTAGGACACGGTGAGCTCTTCCTCCAGATTTGGGTTACCCAGAGTTCCTATTCCGGACAGCATATTCTGGGAATGGAATAGCTGGGCCCTTGAAGGCCACTGGGTGAACCTTCCATAATGGAAATGAAACTTGTCCTTGTCGGTTATGGGAAAGGCAAAACCCAGCCTGGGACTCATCTGGAACTTAAGGTTATCCACAGTGGTATCTATCTCCGAGCTGGATATCTCGATATCGGTGGCGTTTCCGGGGGAGAAGAAGTCCAGCCTGATTCCCGCGTTTACCACCATGCCTTTATAGTCCCACTTGTCCTGAATGTAGAAGGAGCCTTCCGGATTAAAATTATGGAAATCATTCTTGGCCAGCCCCTGCATATAAGAACCGTCTTCGAACTGTCTGAGGCTTCCGGGGTAGTAGAGGACAAATTCATCCAGGTCGTTGTATATGAACTGTAATCCGGTCTTGGCCCGGTGGCCTTCCCACTGTCTTGAGGTCAGATCAGCCTTGACCGTGTAGACAGTGGTCTGGCGGTCCATATAGAAGGGGTTGTCATAGGCGGTAACGTAGTATGGGTTGTCCGGGTCGGTATACCAGACCGTGTTGGTCACACCGTTGGTCTCGAAAGATCCGCTGGGCAGGACCAGGGGGACCCCGCCGGTATTGAATTCTTCGGGATCCTTTCCGTTGACTGTGTTGAAAGAGTTGAACTGCGCCCTGCTGAAATTCACAGTATATAATATGTTGTCGGAGATATTATGGTTTATCGCGAATTTCAGGTGGAGGTTCTCGTTTTCGGAGGTGCTGAAATTCTCCGCGGAGTTGAATTCCACGTAACTGCTGTCATCCCTGAAATAGCTGAACGATGACTCCGGATTCTTGAAACCCTCGAAGAGCATCTTGCTTTCATATGTCTCCACTTCCCCGTCCTGATCTATTATAGCCTCGTCCCAGATGATCTCCACTTCATTGCCGTAGACATCGTCCACCCGTCTCGCGTAGAAGTTCGTATAGGTCATTATATTTACCTGGGGATTATCCATCCCCCCGCTTCTGACCTTGGTAAAGACTCTCACCGGGTATAGTACGCCCCGCTGGTTCTCGCGATCTTCAGGGTATTCGCTGACTCTGGGCAGTTCCCGGTCGACCCAGGGGCCGTCATACACGCTGACCGGCCAGTTGAAATCATAAGCGTCGGGCGACTCGACCTCGTCTCCCGGATACGGTTTTATGCTCATGAAACGGTATACTTTCTGAACGTAACCCTGGATATCCCAGTTATTGGGATAGCCCCGGTTGTACATATTGGTCCTCGATTTCGAGTAAATAGCCTCTCCGATCAACTTCATGTTCGGCCTCGCCTGGTAGGCCAGTTTACCCTGAAGGTTGTAATTGTGGTGAGCTCTGTCGGTAAATTTTGCCAGGCCGTTGAGAAAGGTATGTTCTTCCCTGTAGACATCCGCCCAGAACTCCCCGTCATCTAAAGTGGCGTCGCCGGAGACATAGAAGGTAAGGTTCTTAAGAGGGGTGGGGCCTCCAAAACCTATACTCAGCCTGTCATAGTTGGTATAAGTCTTGTCTTTTCTTCCAAAATCGTTGGTCATGAAGCGGATCTGGCCCTCGTAGACCTTTCCGCCTTCACGGGTGCTTACATTTACCACCGCCGACTGGGCGTTTCCGTACTCGGCGTCCATTCCGCCCGTGATGATCTCGCTGTCGCTGGTTCCCATAAGGCCCACGTTAATCCTCCCCCCGCCCAGAGGGTCATCGACCGGAACACCGTCGATCATGAACTTGACCTCGCCGGACCGCCCGCCTCGAACGTGAAGCTCATCCCCTGTCTTTACGATCCCGCTCTTAAGAGCGAGCGCCTCTTCTACGTTATCCACGGGGAGCTCTTCCAACTCATCCTGGGATACTCCGTGGCTCACGTCGCTTCTATCCACGTCGATCTGTTTCTTGACCGCCTCTACCACGATCTCCTGGGTCTTGTCCACGATGGTCTCTTCCATCTTGATCTCAATCCTTGTGGTTTCACCGCTTTTCACCACTACGCCCTTCTTCTCCACGGTCTTGTAACCCATCATCATCGCCTTTACCGTGTAGGTACCCGGCGGAACTCCGGTAACCTTGAAGGTTCCGTCCTCGAAACTCATTCCACCCATATCTTCCCCAAAGACCACGTTGGCGTAAGCCAGGGGTTCTCCGGTATTGGCGTCGAGCACCTTTCCCGCTAAGATACCGTTCTGAGCGCTGGCCTCAGAAAACGAAGCCAGAAGAATGATTAGAAACACCGCGTAATAAATGCATTTTGTGAAATGAGGGCGGGCATTCATATTATAACTCCTTACCTGATTTGCTCCTGACCTTTTAACCATGGTTAATATCGGGCGTCATCATAACCTGCTTGGAGAATCTGTCAGGTGTGGTCTCCAGCTCTCCTACTAACCCTCCACCGTGAATATAATTAGCGAAAAGTATGCTGTCAATTACTTTGAAATGCGAGCCCGGGATTTTTTCTTCAACACCCGATCGGAAGAGAATCGATCGCCGGGTTTATCAGAGCGCGATTAATTCCGAGGCTTTCCGCTACTCCAGCATGTCCTTGATCTTCATCAGGCGGGTCTGGTTGGACCTTTCGTATTCGGTCAGCTTTCTCTCTATCTTGGTAATGGAGGATTCAAGATCGGGAATCAGCACGTATTCCAGAGCGTTCACCCGCCGCCTGGTTTTTTCCAGCTCTTCCGACATTCGCATCAGTGCCGTCTCGCTCGCTGAAAGATCGAGAAGGGACTGAAAGGACTCATAGAGATCGCTGAAAGCTGAGTCCAGCGATGGAGAAGAAGATGAAAATTTGTATACAGGTGGACGGTCGGGAAACGAGATCTTATAACTGGGGATTCGAATACCCATCTCGTATCTGGCTTCAACCTCAAGAGATCCCCTGCGGCCGCTGAGATTCAGCGCGTCGCTGAGCGCCTGCCCGTCGGTAAAATACCGCCCCCTTATGTATCTCATATTAATATCGAGAAACTTCTCCTCGATCTCCCGCCTGAGCCGGGTGGTCCTGTCTATCACCGCGAAGAAATTCTGCATTAGCTTCTCCTGCTTGTTCTTAAGAAGCTTATGCCCCCTTCTGGAAAGCTCCAGCCTTCGCCTCAGGCGGATCAGGGTCATTCTATTGGGATTGTCCTTGCGCTTCAATATCGGTTTTCCCCTTCGGAACTGCCGGTTTCAGCACCTTCGCTTGCATCCTCTTTATTTCTCTCCTGGGAAACTTCTCGGCCCTCTCCATCTTCAACGGTCTCCTCAGAACTCTCTTCCTCGTCCTTCTTTTGGCCTTCCGCTTCTGCCCGCATGTATTTGTCTATATACTCGTCCCTGATCCTCTTGATCTCATTTCTCGGAATCATCCTCAGCAGGTCCCATCCGAGATCGAGAGTTTCTTCGATGGTCCTGTTCTCGTCCAACGCCTGGTTGACGAACCTGTTTTCAAAAACATCCCCGAAAGCCATGAACGCCTTGTCCACTTCCGACAGCGCCGCTTCGCCCAGTACAACGGCCAGCTCCTCGACTTCCTTGCTCCTAGCGTAGGAGGAGAACAGCTGGTTTGCCAGCTCCGCGTGGTCCTCCCGGGTCCTCCCCTCCCCAATCCCCTTGTCCCGAAGCCTGGAAAGACTGGGCAGAACGTTGATGGGAGGATATATCCCCTTGAGGTTTAGATTCCTGTCCAGGATGATCTGCCCCTCGGTGATATAACCGGTAAGATCTGGAATAGGATGGGTCTTGTCGTCGTCCGGCATCGACAGGACCGGAATCTGGGTTATCGAACCCTCCAGGACTTCGCCCTCCTTCTCCCCCTTGAGCAATCCGGCCCTCTCATAGATCGTGGCCAGGTCGGTATAGAGATAGCCAGGGTAACCGCGTCTTCCGGGTATCTCCTTTCTGGCAACCGATACTTCCCTGAGGGCCTCGCAGTAATTGGTCATGTCGGTCATTATGACCAGAACGTGCATACCCCTCTCAAAAGCCAGGTACTCCGCGGCGGTCAGTGCCGCCCTGGGAGTGGATATCCTTTCCACGGTCGGATCGTTGGCCAGGTTTATGAAAAGAACCACTCTCTCCATCGCGCCGGTTTCCTGAAAATCCCTTATGAAATAATTCGCCTCTTCAAAGGTTATTCCCATCGCCGCGAAGACGATGGCGAATGAACTCTCAGCCCCCCTCACGGTGGCCTGCCTGGCTATTTGCGCGGCCAGTTCCGAATGGGGAAGGCCGAATCCTGAGAATATGGGAAGTTTCTGGCCTCTTACCAGGGTGTTGAGTCCGTCTATGGACGATATTCCGGTCTGAATGAACTCCTTGGGATAGATTCTCGCGTAGGGATTTATCGGGTTACCGTTAATATCAAGCCTCTTCTCGGGGATGATTCGGGGGCCGTCGTCTATGGGGATTCCCAGGCCGTTGAATATCCTTCCCAGAATATCAGGGGAAACGGAAAGCTCCAGACCCTTGCCCAGGAACCTGACCTTGGTCTTCTCTACATCCACACCCCTGGTTCCCTCGAAAACCTGAATCAGGACCTTATCCCTGTCGACTTCAAGTACCTTGCCGCGCCTTTTTTCCCCGCCGGGTATCTCCACTTCCACCAGTTCCTCGTAGAAAGCCTTCTCCACGTTGCTCATCATGACCAGCGGGCCGACTATCTCCCTAACAGTCTTGTATTCGGTAACCATCAGATCAACCCTCTTTCCCTGGGTTATTAACTGCGAATATCAATTTGGCCGGCGCCGGGGGCACCGGGTATCTCATTCATTTTCCTCTTCCGGTTTTTCTTTTTCGCCCACGGCGATTTGATTTCCAGCCTCCGGTTCCCTTACGGCTGCCGGTCCGCCGGCGTTCAGATCTTCTTCGGCCGGGGCCAGATGTTTTTCGGTCTGGGACTTGATCTCCTGGGCCATGGTATCGAACTCTTCCAGATTATCCTCCGCTATGTGTCTCATCCTGGCTATCTTCTGCCTTACCGGCAAATCGAGAAGCTTTTCCAGTTCCACTTCCCTGTCGATCGCCTTTTCACAGGCCGAGTGCAGATCCATTATTGTCTTCAACATTTTGAACTGTTTTTCCAGCTTGGTATAGGCGTCGTCGGGATCGAACGCCGACTGATGCAGGAAATCCTCCCTTATCGATTTTGATGTTTCCAGAATGAGCTGGTCGTGATCGGAAAGCGAATCTTTCCCCACCAGCCTCACCAGCTCCTTGAGCTCGGATTCTTTCTGCAACAGCCCGATAGCCCTGGTCCTCAGGTCCTCCCATTCTGCGTCGACCTCGTCCCTGAAATAGTCTCTGAGATTTTCATGGTAAAGGGAATAGCTGGACAGCCAGCCGATGGCCGGGAAATGCCTCTCGAAGGCCAACTGGTCCTCAAGCGACCAGAACACCTTTACAACCTTCAGAGTGGCCTGGACCACCGGATCGGAAAGATCTCCTCCCGGAGGCGAGACGGCACCTATCACGCTTAGCGAACCCTGGCGCTTTTCTTTTCCCAGACATACTGTCTTCCCCGCTCTTTCATAGAAGTCCGCGATTCTGGAAGGCAGATAGGCTGGATATCCCTCTTCGCCCGGCATCTCTTCGAGCCGTCCCGACATTTCCCTCATCGCCTCCGCCCACCTTGAGGTGGAATCCGCCAGTACAGCGACCGAATACCCCATGTCCCTGAAATACTCTGCTATGGTAATGCCCGTGTATACCGAAGCCTCCCTGGCCGATACAGGCATATTAGAGGTATTCGCTATAAGAACCGTCCTTTCCATGAGCGGCTCTCCGCTGGTTGGATCGACCAGCTCCGGAAATTCCTGCAGGACGTCGGTCATCTCGTTACCCCTCTCCCCGCAGCCGACATAGACTATGATCTGGGCGTCGGACCACTTGGCCAGCTGGTGCTGAACCACTGTCTTTCCCGCTCCGAAGGGCCCCGGAACGGTGGCCGTCCCCCCTTGCGAAATCGGGAAAAAAGTATCTATAACCCTCTGCCCTGTGACCAGGGCGGTGTCCGGAACCAGCTTGTTTCTGGACGGCCTGGCCGTTCTTACCGGCCAGGTCTGGTACATTCTGATCTCTCTCACTTCCCCTTTGGTCTCGATCTCGGCTATAACATCCTCCACCGTGTATGATTTACTTTCCGGAACCTTCCTGAGAGTCCCCTTCTCTATGCCGCAAGGCACCATGATCCTGTGCTCTATCAGATTGGTTTCTTTTACTCTTCCCAGAAAATCCCCCGCTGTGACCTCATCACCCTCTTTGAGGCCATCTTCCGGCTTGAGCTCCCATTCCTTTTCCCTGTCCAGCCCGGGCGCTTTTATCCCCCTTCTTATATAATGACCCGTGTTTTCATATATCGAATCCAGGGGGCGTTGGATTCCGTCATAAATAGAAGTGAGCAATCCCGGCCCCAGCTCGATACTCAAAGACTCTCCGGTCGTCTCAACCTTCTCCCCCGGCCCCAGTCCTGATGTTTCCTCGTAGACCTGAATGTACGCCTGGTCGCCGTGAAGCTCTATTACCTCTCCTATCAGTTCGGCCTCGCTGATCCTGGCTACTTCATACATCCTGGCATCTCCCAGGCCCTCGGCTACTATCAGGGGACCGGCGACCTTTACTATCTTTCCAGCGCCCATTTGCTAAATCTCCTCCTTAAACAAAAAATTCATCTATTTTACTCATTCCGGCCCTCGGCGGATTCCGAAATATCCTGTCCTATCGCTCTGATAACGGCCCTTCTGATATTCTTCATCGCCATACCGGAAGGAACCGGGTTTTTCTCTTTCCACTTCGCCCCCCTCAGGTCCGGAATCAGGGTAACCGACGGACCGCTGATTCCGTTCTCACCCTTGAAGAAATCACTGTTGGCCTTCAATACCTCTTCGGTAATGAATATTATCTCGTATCCTTCATTCTTCAGCCGTGATTTCTGATCCTTCGACAAAACACCATCTTCGGCCTCGAAAATGGAGCATCCCAGAATACCGAAATAAGAGACCGAATCGGTACTTCCCACAGCAGCTATTCTGTCAGTCACTCGGAACCCTTTCTTCAAACCCTCATGATACTCTCAACTGTTTCGGAGACAGCCTTCTGCGGCAGCCTGTTTGTCAATCCCGTGATAATCGAACGAAGGACTGCCTCGATCATCTTTCTCTTTTCAATATGATACAGGACCGCGCCGATATCGAAATACCTGAGGCGGCTCTCAGAAATGAGGCTCAGCAGGTGGCCGGAAAGTATATAATCAACCTGCCAGATGGGAGTATCCTTTTCCAGTCCGCCTTCCAACAAGCCGCTGTGCATGCTTGTCTTGAGATAAGAATAGAATTCATCTTCGCCCGCAGAGAAAAGGCTACCCAGCAGGAGCGCGTCGAGGTGCCCGCCGCCGATCCACGTCTGGCCTTCAGGGTCCCGGTGCAGCCCGGTCCGTTTGATCCTGATGAACATCCTGATATTCTCCAGATCGATCCTGCATCGGGTATAATAAACGGCCGCCTTTTCCGGCGCCTTCTCAAGAAGACATCGCCATTTCTCGGATTCGGCCAGGTAGCGCGCCCGGTTCAGAGCTGATTCATCGTCCAGACCTTCGAGATAACCGTACAGGCTCTTAAGATAGCCTGGAAGGAAAGCGCCTGACCCTTCATCCAGAGCCTTTTTCAGGATTTCCACCGGGACCATCCCCCAAGGAAGGGTTTTTTCGACGAACGCGGCGCTTTTAAGGCCTTTACGCTTTTCTGCCTTCCACAGGTAGAGAAGATTATCGAAGTCATACTCTCCTCGGATAAATATCAGGGTGTCTTCCTCATCTATACAGCTGGATATCAGATCGAGGATCTTTGCCCTTTCAAGCTGCAGACCACTCTCGAAATCCTCTATCGATTCCACCGCCTCGAATCCCATGAAATACTCCTTAAGAGGACTCAGGAGCGAATCGGGTGCGGATCTGGCGAAACGGGCGAACCAGTCTTCATCCGGCAACGCTGCGTCCAGTGCGTTAAGGCGCGAGACGATATAGGTGTATTCATCTGACAATGTGATATTATCCTTTGCTTTTTTCGCGAAAAAGCAGGGCCGCGACCTCGGGTTCGACTTCTTCGGCTACCTGGGAAAAGAGGGCGTCCAGAGACAGGTCTACGATCCTGTTCCCCTCTCTTAGAATCACTCCCCAGGAAAAATCAGTACTGGATTCACCTAGAGAGAAACTTCCTCCGCCTGAAAAGGACTCGTTGAGAGTTTCGATAAGATTATCTGGAAACAGACCCTTCTGCTCCTCTGCCAGAACTATATCCTCTCTGCCCGTAATCGCCCGATTCAGAATCAGTTTCTCTATGAAATCAACAGTATCTTCTTCCGGCATCGATTCCACCCGCTTTCTGGCTTCGCTGAAGAAATCATCCAGGATCTTCCTCTTGCTGTACAGAAGCGACTTTCTCAATTCGAGTTGCTCGTTTACGACAAGCCGGCGTGATTCCTCCCGTGATATTTTTTCGGATTCCTCATTCAGGCGCTCCCTCAACTTTTTCTCTTTCTTTCGGTATTCCTTTCCTATAAGCTCGGCTTCCGATTCCGCTCCGGAGATAATCTCATCCACGGCTGAATCGGCTTCCCGGTCAATCTTTTCTAGTATCTTTTCAATCGACATAACCTGTATCCTATCGCCAGTCATTAAAATAAGTTCTAGAGCGAAATCCTCTGCAGCAGCAGTATTGTTCCAAGAAGGCCCAGCACGGCGTATGTTTCAACAATGACCGCGTAAACCATTCCCTTGCCCACTTCACCCGGCCTTTTTGAGATCATGCTGCAGGCGGCGGCGCAGACTTTCCCCTGGTAAATTCCTGATATCAAACCGGTTATGGCCACCGGAAGGGCGGCTCCCAGAATGGACAGGCCTATCCCGACCGAAATCCCGGGCAGATCCCCCATGCCGGGAAGCTTGTTGATTACCATGAAAAGACCGACCAGCCCGTAAATTCCCTGAGTGCCCGGCAAGGCCTGAAGGACCAGAAGGCTTCCAAACTTTCCGGGGTCCTCACTGGTCACGCCGTTAGCTGCCTGACCGGCTATACCAGTTCCCACGGCCGAGCCCGCACCGGCAAGACCGGCTGCGAGAGCGGCACCTATTATTACCAGCGTAAATCCTAGCATTCTCTCTCCTTCCTTGATAAATCAATCGGCTTAATTCTCTTTCAACCTGGAATAACGCCTCTCGCTCCTGAACGGTCTGAAAGGTTCTCCTCCCCCGGTAAAAAACTTGGAGAAGAATTCAAGATACTGCAAACGGGCCGAATGAACGAACCCCCCAAGCGTGTTGACAGCCAGGTTAAAGGCGTGTCCCGCGATAAGAATAAATCCAGCGAGAAGATATCCCAGAAACAAAGGCATTCCCGTTACCATATTCGCTATATCGTTTACTGCTATAGCTATGGCGCTGGTCGCCAGTCCCAGGGCCAGGAGCCTGGCATAGGAGAGAACATCTCCAAAATACCCCACAACGTCATAGAATCCGACCAGTCCGCCCAGAATTTTCATAATCAACGGGTCTTTTTTCCTCCCGCCTGTCATAAAGATCAGAACGGCCAGGACCACCGCTCCCCTGATAGACCAAAAGGTGATCTCTTCTGGAACCTTTCCACCCAGTATCGCGGAATAGCCCAGGGGAGACAGGAATATGAGAAACAGGATCCAGAAGAGATTATCAAATACAGCGTCCGCGACCCTGCCCTTACCTATCTTCTGGACCATGCTGATACCCATGCCGAAAATCATGTGAACCAGACCCAGAAGAAATGAAATATTAAGTACTTTCATCGGCTCATTCAGGGGGTTTACGAAGACATATTTTCTTAGGGCCGGAATCGCCTCGGGTCCCAGACCGAATATCCCCCCAGCCAGGACACCTACCAAGGCTGTCACGATCCCACCAATAAAGAGAAGCCTCATAAGTTTCGCCGCTCCTCCGGAAGGGGTGAACTTCACCAGAATGAAAGCGGACAGAGCCGCCAGGCTGAGCCCGTAGCCCGCGTCGGTAAGGCACATGGCGAAGAAGAGTATGAAAAAAGGAGCGAGGAACGGAGTGGGGTCCGCTTCTCTGTAGAGAGGCCTTCCGTAAAGTGTGGTGACAAACTCCGCCGGTCCACCCGCCCCTCTGTTGTCCAGATGGATAGGGGGTTTTTCATCCTTTGATGGTTTCCTGAACGCTACAGTCGCATCTGTTTCGAACCGGGCGGCGGCTCTCTTCTGTAGGCGTTTTCTGTCTTCCTCTCTTATCCAGCCCTCCATAATAAAGGTAGACTCGGTATGATAAAATTTGCTCTCGACCTCTTTAAGGCCCACCCTCTCATTATAATAATCAACCATTACGCGGAGCTTTTCGATGAGGCTCGACATCTCCTCCGCCCGCCTTTCAGCTTCTTCTATCTCCCTTTCCAGGCCTTCCCAGGATGCTTTTTCCCTCTCGATAACCTGCTGGGGGGTTCCGGAAATATCCTTGAAATCATTTCTTGACCCTCCGTGCTCCTTGAGTATTCCGATTGCTCCCTCCGAATCGCTTCCCGGTATAATCCACGCGAGATAAACAGATCCATCCCCTTTCGACACCCTGGTAAAAGAATATAGCTCGCATTCTTTCTCGATATTTTTTTCGGCTTCTTCAATCTGTTTCTCGGGAATCGCCCAGAGTTGGACCTGGTAACCTTCAGTGGACATCCTGTCGAGACAAACGCCCAGCCCTTTCCATCTGGAGAGTCTCGATACAAGATCCCGGCTTTGGGAAAGCCGGTCTCTATTCCTGGAAATGCGTCCTTCAATCTCCCGGCATCGAGCGGAGATCTTTTCAACCTGGTTTTCTCTTATTATGATCTCGATCTCATCATCGGATACCAGAACGGGGTCCTGCCCAAAACCGCTCAGGAGGGATTTCTTCTCCTGGTAATCCTCCAAAAAGGATATGGCGCCGCTCAGCATCTCAAGCTTTCGCTTCGAATCCTGGTCTTCCCGCTCGCCGCTCGGGCTCGATTCAGAACTGAGATCCTCGGAGACTTCCACCTCGGTCACCTGTACGGCGCCGAGCTCTCTTAGAAACCGCTTGACTTCCGCTTTGACCGAAATATGGCCGAGAAGCTGGATTTTAAGCATACTGCTTACGGCCAATCTGGTATCCTTTCCCTGTCAATTTCTCTATTTGCGCTGAGATTAAAGCCGGGGGCCTGTTTGCTTATCCTGTTCAAACGGCTGAGCCCGGCGTAGCAGAATGCCGGCGGCACTCTGACTTGCTAATACCGAAAGGTCTTTAGCACAATCCCGAGAGCCTGGTCCCGGTTCTTTTCCGCCTGTTCCTCGAGGGCCAAGATCCTTTCCTGGTTTTCCTTTTTCAATTCATCTATCCGCTCTTCCGCCTCTTTCCTGGCATCTGAGATCATTCCCCTTCTCTCTTCAAGCATTTGGGCGGTGACCTCATCGAGCCGCCGCTGCCCCTCTTCCTTTGCCATCTCGACCATACGCGCCGCTTTAAGTTTCGCTTCGCTTAAGGCCTTTCTGGCTTTCTCTTCTCTTGAGCGAATAGTATCGAGGTGTTCTCCCAGCATATTATCTCCTGAAAAACGACCGGAACTCTCTTCGGTTCAGAAACATATTCTACTAGATCAACCAGCTTCCCGATCCGGCACAGCCGCCGGGAGCTGAAACATACCACAAACTTAATTATTTTTGGAGGATAAGACAATACCTAAATGGCATTACTCATCCGGACCGGGCCGCCCCCGGTTCGCCGGCAGAAAGACAGTCATCGCGGATACAGCCAGCACCTCACCATTCTGCCGTCACCAGTCTCTATAAGTTCCGGGTGTTTTTCTCTGCAGACATCCATGACCCTGGGGCACCTTGGATGAAAATAGCAACCTTCAGGCAGATCCACAGGGCTGGGTACCTCCCCTCTGATCGCTGCTCTCACCTTGTTTCTTTTCCCTGGATCTGGACTTGGAATGGAATCCAGAAGCCCTCGGGTATATGGATGTAGTGGATCGGAAAAAAGGGGTTCCTTGTCGGCCAGCTCTACTATCTTTCCCAGATACATCACGGCGACTTCATCGCTCACATGCTTGATCACCCCCAGGTCGTGGGATACGAGAAGGTAGGTCAGGCCCATATCGGCCTGCAGATCCTGAAGCAGGTTTATTATCTGGGCCTGGACCGATACGTCCAGAGCCGCCACGGGTTCGTCTGCTATAATGATCTCCGGTTCCACCGCGAGAGCCCTTGCGATTCCGACTCTCTGTCTCTGTCCCCCGGAAAACTCGTGAGGATATCTCGACCATGCCGATGCGGCAAGGCCCACCTTTTCCAGCAATGACTGTACCCTCAGCCGAACCTCCCTGCCCCTGGCAAGCCTATGGATCTTCAATCCTTCGGCTATTGTTCCGCCTATGGTCATTCTCGGATTCAGGGAGGAGTACGGATCCTGGAAGATCATTTGAATCCGGCGCCTCGCTTTTCTGAGCTCCTTTGCCCTCATCGCCAGAAAATCCTCCCCATCGATGAATATCCGGCCGGCTGTGGGCTCTATCAGCCTGATGAGCACCCTGGCCAGAGTGCTCTTGCCGCAACCCGACTCACCCACCAGACCCAGGCTCCTGCCCCTGTCTATGGAGAGATCGATTCCATCCACTGCCTTAACCGGTTTTGATGACCGGGAAAACAGCCCCTTGCCCGAAGAGCTGAAATATTTCTTTATGTTTTCAGCCTCAAGAAGCGCCATCATTCCCTCTCATTCAGCCAGCATCTTGAAAAGTGTGAAGCGCCCGTATCGATGAGCTCGGGTTCCCGCTGAAAACATCTTTCCTTGCGGTATTCGCAGCGGTCACTGAACCTGCAGCCTGGGGGAAGCCTGGCCGGATCCGGAACGGTCCCCTTTATCACCGGCAGCTTTTCTCCCGGATTACCGTAACCCGGCATCGATCCTATCAAACCTCTGGTATAAGGATGGCGGGGATCTGAAAATACCTGCTGTACCGACGCCGCCTCGACGATCTTTCCAGCGTACATGACCAGCACCCTGTCGGCCATCTGCGCGACGACGGAAAGATCGTGAGTGATAAGTAGTATTGACATCTCCATTTTCTCTCTTAGGTCCTGAAGAAGCTCGATTATCTGGGCCTGCACTGAAACATCCAGCGCGGTGCTGGGCTCGTCCGCGATCAGAAGCTTCGGCTGGCAGCTCAAGGCCATAGCTATCATGACCCTTTGCCTCATACCGCCGCTCATCTGGTGCGGATAGTTACCATATCTTTTCTCCGGATCGGGTATCTTGACCATCCTGAGCATCTCGACGGCCCTGGTTTTCGATTTCTTCCTGCCCAGTTTCTGGTGCAGGGCGATAGCTTCCCGAACCTGTTCTCCGCAGGTGAATACCGGATTCAGGCTGGAAAGGGGTTCCTGAAAGACTATCGATATCTCGTTTCCTCTTATCTTTCTCATCTCTTTCTGGGGAAGCTTCAATATATCTCTTTCCCCCAGCTGTATCGAGCCCTCCTTGATCCTGCCGGGCGGATCGGTCACCAGGCGCATTATGGAAAGGGCGGTTACGCTTTTCCCGCATCCAGATTCTCCCACCAGACCCACTGTCTCCCCCCTGGATATGTCAAAGCTTATTCCGTCCACGGCCCTGACTTCACCCCTGGGATTGTCGAACACCGTTTTGAGATTCCTGACCTTCAGAAGCATATTCCCTCTTGCCCTCGGCGGTTTGAAAAAAGCAGGCGCCGAGTCCGATTTCTTTCCGGTGATTATATTAACTATTCCTTTCCAATGGCAACCAGACTTTATCAGGTAAAATTAACCGGGTCGAAGGCGTCCCTCAACCCGTCGCCCAGAAGATTATACCCGACCACGGTAAGGACTATGGCCAGGCCGGGCAGAGTGGAGACCCACCAGGCGTTAAGAAGGACTTCCCTGCCCTCGAAAACCATCATTCCCCAGCTCGGGGTCGGCGGGGGTACTCCCAGCCCCAGAAAACTCAGGGCTGCTTCAGTCAGGATTATTCCACCTATCCTCAATGTGGCCGAGATAATTATAACGGTAAGCGTATTGGGAATGAGATGACCGAATATTATCCTTCTGCCTCCTGCCCCCAAAGCCTCCACCGCGTTGATGTAATCTCTCTCTTTTATGGAAAGCACCTGCCCGCGTACCAGCCTCGAGGCTGACATCCAGCCTGTGGCACCCAGCAATATTATTATCAGCCATATCGATCTGGAAAAAAGAGCTATGCATGTCAATAGCAGAAAGAGGCGCGGTATGGCCATGAGGGCGTCCACAATTCTCATTATCACCGCATCCAGCACACCCCCGAAATAGCCTGCTATGGAGCCTATCAGAGCGCCCAGGACTACGGAAAGAGCCACTGCCAGAAAACTTATCGAAAGGGAGACCCTGGAACCGTAGAGGACCCTGGTCAGTACATCCCGGCCGAACTTGTCCGTTCCGAAAGGATGACGGGCGCTTGGCCCCATGTATCTCTCGCCGGGTATATCCCCGTGGGCTACCGGATCGTAAGGGGTCAAAACAGGGGCCAGAATCGCTATAGCGTAGAGGGCCAGGACGATAACTGCTCCGGCTACCGCCAGTGGTCTCTTCCTGAATCTTCGCCATCCTTCAGACCAGATCCCGCCGGAATAACCTGTTCTATCTTCCTTTCCGGAAAGCATCGCCGCTTTATTCAACACTTCTCCCCTTGTAAGTGATTCTGGGATCTAGAAGAGCGTAACCTATATCAGCGAAAAGGTTTCCCAGAACGACCATCGCCCCCACTATAAAATTTACCGCCAGAACCACCGGATAATCCCTGGCGTAGATGGCGTCCACCGCCAGCCTGCCCATACCGGGCCATGAGAAGATCTTCTCCACTACCACTGCCCCTCCCAGCAGAAACGGTACACTCAGGCCTATGATTGTCACTATCGGAATGGCCGCGTTCCTGAAGGCGTGCTTCAGATAGACAGTTCTTTCCTGAAGACCCTTGGCCCTGGCGGTTCTTATGTAATCCTCCCTGAGAACGTCTATCATGCTTCCTCTCATATAGCGGGCCACTCCGGCTGCCGAAGCCACTCCCAGCACGAAAGCGGGAAGGACAAGATGCTTGAACCTGTCCAGGAATAGCTGGGCCCATCCCGCCCCCTCCAGGTCAAGTGACTGCATATGGCTGGAGGGAAGTATTCCCAGTTTGAGAGAAAAAACGAATATCAGCATCAATGACAGCCAAAAGGCCGGTATCGAATAGACGAACAGGGCCGCCACTGTGTTGACCTTGTCCAGAAGAGTGTCCCTCTTGACCGCCGAAACCATCCCCAGAGTTATCCCTACTACTATATAGAGAAACAGGGCCGCAACTGTCAGGCGCAGGGTATTAGGGATGGCGTCCAGTATGAGGTCCCTGACCGGCCTGTTATATCGCAGAGACACCCCGAAATCACCCCGGCTGAAATTTGCCAGCCATTTGATGTACTGCTCTCCAAGAGGCCTGTCCAGGCCGAGCTTGACCCTCATCATCTCAACGGTCCGGGGCGATATATCGGGACGGTCGTAACGGCTCATGGGATCACCCGGAGCGATATGCAGAAGGAAAAAGGTAATTGTGAGAACGAGGTAAATAAGCAAAAGGGACTGCAGTAATCTTCTTATCAGGAATCTAGCCATCGCCGCCGCCCATCACGCTCTCGAATTCGAAGGCTTTGGCCCTGCGAATCTCCGCGATCCTGACTAGCTCTTCGCCGGAAAGGCGCGTTCTGCAGAAAGTCGCTCCGAAGGCGGCCTGAAAGGCCTCGACCGCGGCTTCCTTGAATTCTGCGAATTCGGGCATCATTCCCGTCTGTTCCTGTACGCTGGTGACCCTCCCGGCCAGATCCCCGTATTCAGGGGGCAGGTATCTGGCTATACCGCTGGAAGCGGGGCCCGCCAGAATAGAACCATGCTGCAGAAAGGATCCGCCAGACCTTCTCTGAGCGCTGCCGGCGATCTTTTTGCCCCCGGCGGTTATCTCGTAGCGGCTCACCGACACAAGGCAGGGGCTTGATCTTCCCCCGGCGCCGGGGCTCCTGGCTCCGGATGAAAGGCCGGCGTTTACTCCCATCCTTCTCAAAGCCTCCACCAGCGCTCTTGATATGGCGGCAAAGGTCTTCCCGACGCTGCCGCCAAGTTCATTGCCATCGGCAGAAGCCGCCAGACAGTAGGTGAATTCCTCACTGTGCAGAAGAGCCCTTCCACCGGTGATCCTTCTTACCAGATCCACCCGGTCCCTTTTTAGAGCTTCGAGATCGAGGATTTCGGCTGGATCCTGGTGATAGCCCACGCTTACCGCTGAAGGCTCGAAATAGTACAGACGGAGTATCGCTTCGTTTCCCCTCTCGCTGACCCTGCGCAGGATATACTCATCCCGCGCCATATTCTCGGCGCCGTTCATAGGTCCATCGTCTAGTAACAGCCAGCTTAGCATTATAAAGAGCCCCATCCCGTTAGAAAGCCTGCCCGGGCGCTCCGCCTGATCGATGATTCAGAAATCGGCTCTGAGGCGGGTGACCGATTCCTAGAGTTCCGCGCAGCCCCCGGTATAACAGAAATCCGGATTTCTGGCCGCCGATGTCTCATCCAGCCTTTTCACCGGCGTGTTTACCGGGGCGTCAAGAAGAAGCTCCGGATTATCCTTCGCCTCATCCGCAATTTTGAGCATTGTTTCCGCGAATCTGTCTATTGTGCCTTTCTTTTCCGTCTCCACCGGCTCGATCATCAGGGCTTCGTTGACGATCAGCGGGAAATATACAGTGGGGGCGTGAACTCCGTAATCCAAGAGCCGCTTGGCCACGTCCGCGGTTCTCACTCCGTAAGTCCTCAGATTCTGGGCCGACGCTACGAACTCATGCATACAGGGCCCCGGATATTTCACCTCGTAACGACCCTGAATCAAGCTCATCAGATAATTGGCGTTTATAATGGCGTTTTCGGAAACCTCCCTGAGACCCTCGGCTCCCATACTTAGTATATAGGCGTAGGCCTTTACAAAGACGTTGAAATTTCCATAAAAGGTATGGACTTTGCCGATGGTTTTTTCAAAATCGTTTGACAGGGCGTAACCTTCATCTCTTTTTATCACCCGGGGAACCGGCAGAAAATCTTCCAGATCCTTCAGCACTCCCACCGGGCCCGATCCCGGCCCGCCGCCGCCGTGGGGAGTGGAAAACGTCTTGTGAAGATTAACATGCATGATATCGATGCCCACATCCCCCGGCTTGACTATTCCCATAAGGGCGTTCATATTCGCGCCGTCCATGTATATCAGCGCCCCCGCATCATGGATTATTTCCACTATTTCCGCTATATCTCTCTCGAACAATCCCAGGGTATTGGGAAGAGTAAGCATCAGTACGGCGGTATCCCCATCCACCTTCTCCCGCAGAGTTTCCGGATCTATCATCCCCCGGTGGTCCGATTTTATGGTCCTGGGCTTAAATCCACATATAGCCACACTGGCCGGATTGGTCCCGTGGGCCGAATCGGGCACTATTACCACGCTTCTCTCCTCGCCCCTGTCCATGAAATAGTGTCTCGCGATCATCATTCCGGTCAACTCTCCGTGAGCGCCGGCCGCGGGCTGAAGCGAGAAAGCCTCCATACCGCATATCTCGCACAGAGCTTCTTCCAGCTGGTGCATGAGCTTGAGGGCTCCCTGAACGTCGCCGGAATCCTGGGCGGGATGAAGTCCGCAGAAGCCGGGCTTTGCCGCCAGCTCCTCGTTGATCACGGGATTATACTTCATGGTGCAGCTTCCCAGAGGGTACATGCCCTTGTCTATATGATAGTTTTTGGACGCCAGCTCGTTGAAATGCCTGATCACATCCTGTTCGCCCACTCTTGGCAGGCCCGGAAGGGATTTTCTGGTTATGGGAATATCTTTCTCTTCAACGGGACAGTCGTTTTTGGGAACGAAACTGCCGCTTCTGCCGCCGGCCCCTTTTTCAAAGATGGTCTCGCTCATTTTCCGCCTCCTGTCCCCGAAAGTATATCCCGGTAAAGTTGTAAATCCTCCCTGGTCCTTTTTTCCGTGACCGCCACCAGAATAGCCGAATCGCCCAGCTGGGGAAAATCCTCTTTCAGCGGTATTCCGGCCAGCACGTCATGTTCTCTCGCTTTCTTAATGAAATCGGCGGCCGGCAGGGGAAGGTTTATCACGAACTCCTGGAAAAAATCGCCGCTGAAAACCGGTTCGACTCCGGCAATCTCGAGCAGCATCCGGTGAAGCGTCCTGCTCTTTGACGAGCTCTGGACCGCCACCTCCCTGAAACCCTCCTCTCCCAGAGTGGACAGGTAGACGTTAGCGGCCAGCGCGCACAAACCCTCATTGGTGCATATGTTTGAAGTCGCGTTTTCCCTTCTTATATGCTGCTCCCTGGTCTGAAGGGTCATCACGTACCCCCTTTTGCCGTCTATGTCAACCGTGGAGCTGATAATCCTTCCCGGACACTTTCTGACATACTCCTCTTTTGCGGCGATAAATCCCAGCAGGGGGCCTCCGAAACTCTGGGGCAATCCCAGCGACTGCCCCTCGCCCACCGCTATATCGGCACCGTATTCACCTGGAGGAGTGATGATCGCAAGGGAGACTGGATCCACATAGGAGATAAACATGGCTCCCGCATCATGAGCTGCCTGTGATATCTTCTCCGCTGGTTCCAGCACTCCGAAATAGTTCGGCTGGCACATCACGATCGCCGCCGTATCCCCGCCCTCCATGGCCTTGAGTTTATCGATCTCGATAGTTCCGTCTTTGCCGTAAGGTATTTCCCCTATCTCTATTTCTTTGCCGGAGGTGTAGGACTTGAGGACCGATTTGATCCTTTTGGGAAGAGCCGCCGGAATCAGAACCCTGTTTTTCCTCTTCACCGAGCAGGCCATCAGGGCCGCCTCCGCCAAAGCGGTGGCTCCGTCGTAAAGCGAGGCGTTCGCCACCTCCATTCCGGTAAGCCGGCAGATCATAGTCTGATATTCATAGATCGACTGCAGTGTTCCCTGGCTGACTTCGGCCTGGTAAGGAGTGTATGAAGTATAGAATTCACTCCTGGAAAGAACGTATCTCACCGTAGCCGGTATCATCCTGTCGTAAACACCCCCTCCCAGGAAACTCGCCATCGAAGAGGCGGGTCTGTTCATTGAGGCCAGGCGGTTGATGCGGTCAGCCATATCCGCTTCCGGCAAAGATGGAGAAAGATTCAGTCCATCCTTCACCCTGAACCTCTCAGGTACTGGTTCGATAAGTTCATCCAAGGATGAAACGCCTATCTTCTCGAGCATTTCTTTTCTGTCTTGGTCGGTATTCTGAACGTAACTCATCTGCCATCCTTCTGAATTTTGATTTCTTAGTCTACTGCAAGGAAATCCCTCTTCCGTTCGCTATTCGCCTCCGATAAATTCCTTGTACTCCTCGTAACTGAACAGAACCTCCAGCTCGGCTTGGTCCTCGATCTTGATCTTCACAAACCACCCTTCTTCATAAGGACTTTCGTTCACCAGCTCCGGATTGTCGGCTATGTTCCCGTTCACCTCGGTTATCTGCCCAGTAACCGGGCTGAAGAGCTCCGCCACCGTCTTCACGGCTTCTATGGTACCGAACGGCTCCATCTGCTGGACGGACTTACCGCTTTCGGGAAGCTCTATAAATACTATATCTCCCAGCTCATTGCTGGCGTACTCGCTAATTCCGATAGTAGCGATATCATTTTCCAGATAGACCCATTCATGTTCCCTGGTAAACTTGCACTTGTTTAAATCCATCAAGAACCTTCCTTTCCTTCCTGCATTAATCCTTGACTCTGCCTTCATAAAAAGGCAATTTGACTCTCTTCGCCTTTAAGCTCTTGCCTCTGACCTCTATCTCGTAATCCTCGGCGCTCTTGGGAACTTTCCGGCTGACCAGCGCCATCGCCGAAGGCTTCTCAAGGGTGGGAGCATAGGTCCCTGAAGTCACCTCTCCCACCTTACTGCCATCCTGAAAGACTCTGAAACCCTGCCTCGGTATACCCCTCTGCAGCATCTCAAGACCTATAAGTTTACGTTTCGGCTTTTCTTCCTTCTCCTTCAGAAGGGCTTCGCGTCCTATAAAATCGCCCTTCTTGAACTTGACCACCCAGGAAAGCCGGGCCTCCAGGGGAGATGTATGTTCGTCGATCTCGTGACCGTAAAGACAATAGCCGGCTTCGAATCTGAGCGTGTCCCGAGCTCCCAGCCCCACCGGCCCCACTCCCAGCTTGGTTCCGGATTCGACCAGGTCATCCCAGACCTGGACAGCCCGGCTGTTGGGTACATACACTTCGTATCCCAGTTCTCCGGTGTACCCCGTCCTTGAAATAATTACCTCGTCTTCACCATCCAGAAAATTGATAAATCTGTAATAATCGAGAGCTTCCACCTTCTCCCGGACCTTTGAACATAGTTCGCTCCCGAGCATAAGCTTTCTTGAAAGCGGACCCTGCACCGCTATCTGGGAGATTCGATCTGAGAGGTTTTTAACATCGACCCCGTTGAAATCCACCCCCCTGAGATGGTGATAGATCTTCTCGTAGTTGGAGGCGTTAGCGACGATCAGAATACGCTCTTCGCCGAACCTGTAGATCAGCAGGTCGTCCAGGACGCCTCCCGATTCATTGCAGCATACCGTGTAACATATCTGTCCATCGTCCAGCGCACCCACCCGGTTGGTTACTACATAGTCGGCGAAATCCACGGCCTTTTCACCGGTGATTTCGATCTCTCCCATGTGACTTACATCGAAAAGCCCGACTTTCCGCCTAACCAGCCGGTGCTCCTCGACGATTCCCGAAAAGGAAACCGGCATCAAGAATCCGGCGAAATCGACTATCTTTCCACCACTGCGCAGGTGTTTATCGTATAAAGGTGTTTTCTTCATACCTCTACCCCTTTAATAATTTATAAATAAGGCTCATCCTTAATTGAATCCGACTCCTTTCAGGCCGGCTTCGCGTACTTCTTCAGCATCCTGCCGGTATGAGATCTTGCGCAACTGGTTATTTCGGCGGGCGGCCCGTTGAAGACCACCTCTCCACCCCGGACGCCGCCCTCGGGACCCAGATCGATTATATGATCAGCGTGCCGAATAACGTCGGGGTTATGCTCTATCACTAGCACCGTGTTACCCCTGTCGACCAACTTGTTCAGAACCTTCATCAGCAGCTTGACATCTTCAAAATGAAGGCCGGTACTTGGCTCGTCAAGGATATATAGAGTTTTGCCGGTGCTCCTCTTGGAAAGCTCCGAGGACAACTTGACGCGCTGAGCCTCCCCGCCGGAGAGAGTGGTGGCGGACTGCCCCAGCCTTATGTACCCCAGGCCGACTTCCCTTAGCACATTCAGCTTGTTCCTTACAGAAGGAACATTCTCAAAGAAAACCGCCGCTTCGTCAACCGTCATTTCAAGAACTTCCGCGATATTGTGATTTTTATAGGTGACTTCCAGCGTTTCCCTGTTATATCTCTTTCCCCCGCAGTGACGGCAGTGTACGTATACATCGGGAAGGAAGTGCATCTCCACCTTGATCATACCGTCCCCCTTGCAGGTCTCGCAGCGCCCCCCTTTGACGTTGAAACTGAAGCGGCCGGGTTTGTATCCCCTCATCCTGGACAGGGGCAACTCCGAAAACAGCTTCCTGACGGGAGTGAACACTCCCGTGTAGGTGGCGGGATTAGATCTGGGAGTCCGTCCGATCGGAGATTGATCTATATTCACTACCTTATCTATATTCTCTATTCCGTCGATCCGGTCGTGTTCGCCGGGCAGCGCCGACCCCCGATAGAAATACCTTCTCAGGGCCGCATACAGGATATCTCCGACCATCGTGCTCTTTCCCGAACCGGAGACTCCGGTTACGCAGATCAGCTTGCCCAGGGGAAACTCGACGTCCAGGTCCTTCAGATTGTTCTCCCTTCCTCCCCTTAAGACCAGCTTCTTTCCGGAACCCCTGTCCCGGCCGGTCTTAAGATCAAAAAACTTCTGCGCCGCGATATACCGACCGGTCAGGCTCTGGGGAACCGCCACTATATCTTCCCGGTCTCCGGCGGCTATCAACCGGCCTCCCAGCTCACCGGCGCCGGGACCCAGATCTATTATATGATCAGCGGATAATATGGTCTCCCTGTCATGTTCTATGACCACCACCGTGTTGCCCGCGTCCCTCAGCTTCTTCAGAGTTGATATCAAACGGGCGTTATCCCGCTGGTGAAGCCCGATAGTCGGTTCATCGAGGATGTAAAGGACTCCCACCAGCTGGGTTCCTATCTGGGTTGCCAGCCGGATCCTCTGAGCTTCTCCTCCGGCCAGGGTCCCGGCGGAACGGTCCAGCGTCAGGTAGTTAAGCCCGACATTTTCAAGGAAATAGAGCCTCTCGGTTATCTCCTTTAATAGAGGAGCGCCGATCACCGCCCTGTTTCCCTCCAGACGGAGTGATTTGAAAAAGACGTTCAGCTCCTCTACCGTCATGGCGGTGATTTCCGCTATGTTCTTTTCACCCAGCAGGATGGAAAGGGCTTCATTCTTTAACCTTCTTCCCCCGCAGGCCTGGCATTTGTCCCTGGTCATGAAATTTTCACACCACCGCCTGATGTGCTCCGAATCGGTCTGGTGATAACGCCTTCTGAGATTGGGTATGATCCCCTCCCATTCTGTGACGTATTCTCCCTTTCCCTTCTTGAAATCGTACTTCACCACTATCTCCCGGCCCGAGCCATACAGAACGATATCCCGAATCTTTTCATCGAGTTCCCGGAAAGGAACATCCAGTGAGAATCCAAACTCCTCGGATAATGCTTCCAGCCTCTGTCCATACCAGTTCTTCTTCATCTTACCCACAGAAGCGAGGGCCCCCTCCCTGATCGACAGGTCTGCCTCCGGTACCACAAGTTCCGGAGAAAAATCGATAGTAGTTCCCAAACCGTGGCAGGAGGGACAGGCCCCGTAGGGCGAGTTGAAAGAAAACAGCCGGGGAGAAACCTCACCCAGGCTTATATTACAGTATGGGCAGGAGTGCTCCAGGCTGAAAAGTTCCTCTCGGTCCTTTCCTATAGCCGCAAGTATCACTCCGTCACCGGTCCTGAAAGCCGTTTCGAGCGAGTCGGCCAGACGCTCTCTACCGCTTTTCTTTATTCTCAGCCTGTCGACCACCACCTCGATATCGTGCTTTTTGTTCCTGCTTATCCTGAAATCGTCATCGATCTGGTATACTTTTCCGTCGATCCTTATTCGAGTGTATCCGCTTCGGGCGAGATTATCGACAAGAGCCCTGTGCTCGCCCTTCCTCCCCCTTACCACCGGAGCCATTATCACCAGCCGGGTTCCTTCCTCTTCCAGCAAAAGGGTATCCACAATCTGTGAGATCGTCTGTCTTGAAATCTTTCTGCCGCAGCCGGGGCAATAGGGAATGCCGGCTCTGGCGAAAAGGACTCTGAGATAATCGTATATCTCAGTCACCGTTCCCACGGTCGACCGTGGGTTCCTGGAAGTGGTCTTCTGGTCGATCGATATGGCGGGGGAAAGCCCCTCTATACTGTCCACGTCCGGTTTTTCCATCTGTTCCAGAAATTGGCGGGCGTAGCTGGACAGAGACTCCACATAGCGCCTCTGTCCTTCCGCGTAGATTGTATCGAAAGCAAGCGAGGATTTGCCGGAACCGCTCAGCCCTGTTATAACGACCAGTTTACCTCTTGGAATCTCTACCGTTATATTCTTCAGATTATGTTCCCGCGCTCCGCGGACAATCAGATAATCCTGGTTTCCTGAGGCCTGTTTTGGATTCGATTTAGCGGGGTTTTTTCTTTTCATCAGTTTCGTTTCGCTGCTGCGTCTTCATGGATTGTATCTTTTCGAGGGATTTAGAGGCGATCTTTCCCCAGTCCGAATCTTCTCCGTGGGAGGCGATCACATCCTGGTAAATCTTGCTCGCCTCATCATACATTTCCATACTAACATAACAACCGGCGGCTTCGAGTTTGGACGTTATCCCCCACATGCCACCCGTCCTGAGGTAAGGCACCCTTAGAAACTCCCTGACCGCCCGGGGGCACTTATCCATGTTCTTCAGACATATTCCCGCCCAGTAATGAGCCCTGCCCAGCTGTTTCTCATCAGCGCTGAGGGCGTTTATTCTGGTATAAACATCATAGGCCAGCTGGTACCTTCCCGATTGGGCGTATGAGAAACCCAGATTAAAGAGGTTCTCTACTATATCATCCCTTGCTGGATAGGTTTTAACGATCTCCATCCATGTCGAGGAAGCCTCCTCCCATTTTTCCATCCTCTGGTAGATCTCGGCTTTATTCCTCAATGCTTCGAAAGCCAGTGCATCGCCGGCGCAGGATTCATGGGCAAGCGAGAAATTCTTGGTGGCCAGATTAAGCTTGGCCATATTAACCTGTGTAGCAGCGAGTTTGTAATAGGCCATGCAGGCGATATTCGAATGGGGGGCCTCCTTCAGGAACCTTTTAAGCTTCTCCTCCGCCTGTTCGAATCCGCCGCTTTCGATATCGCAAAGCGCCAGGTAATAGAGAGAGCTGCCGGCCTCCCTTGACTGAGGATAGTCATCTGCTATGGAATCCAGAACAGGCCTCGCTTCATCGAATCTGTCCTCACTGATCAGCACCATTCCCTTCTCCAGAAGAACAGCCGGTATCTTCCTGCTGGATGGACAGGCTCCCCTGAGGGTTATGAGATCATCGTCGGCGGATTCTTGCCTACCCAGCCTGTACAGCACCCTGGCCCTTCCAGCCAGCAGACGGCAGGAATCTGCCCCCGGGGTGGACATAGCTTCCGAGAAAATTCTTTCGGCGCTCTCGAACTCACCGGTACGCCTGAGGGCGTCAGCGTAGAGGGTCAGGTTTTCAGAATTCCTTTCTATGGATACCAGCTGCCGGTAGGTGTCGAGGGCTTCTTCCAGTCTTTGCCTCCCGATGTATCTATTTCCCATCCTCTTGAGCAGGTTGGCCCGCAGGCCGGGATCGATTTCTTCTTTGTTCAGCAGCCCTTCGAAGATTGAATCCGCTTCGGAATTCCTGTTCATCCTCTTGAACACCAGCCCCCTCCTGTAATCAGCGGTATATCCGGCTGAAGTATCCCCGAAATCTCTCGAAACGGCGGAGTATTCCTTCTCCGCTCCCTGGTAATCTTTCATAAGATAGTAACAGTCTCCCAGCCTGAGGCGGCAATTCCTCTTCAGCCTGCCGGCCGCCGAACCTCCGGAGCAGCGGGCAAAAGCATCCGCCGCTTTTTCGTATTCCTTGAGTTTTATCAGCATCTCCCCCAGATCATATGAAGCCCGGTGGTCGGCCTCTTCTTTATCGTATTCTGTAATGTAGAGCTCCAGCAGCCTAGCGGCGGCCTTGTCCTCTCCTGCCATCCCGAAGAGGTACGCTCTTCTTTTAATCGCTTTTCCTTTCAGATCCTCGGGGGGCGAGAGGGAAACCATCTTTTCACACAATGCCATCGCGCTGTCCACGGCCCACGGTGTTCCCGACCGGGCCGCTTCAAAAAGCAGGGAAGACTGCTTGTCCATAGCCCAGAATATGTCGTCGCTATCTTGGTAATATTTCTGAAATTCCACCAGCCTGGCCAAGCTGGTAGAAAGGTCCCACCGCTCGATGTTGCCCTCTATATAAGCCTTGTGAGCTTTTCTTCCCCACCGGGTAGAGTTGAAATCCCGGGCTGCCTGAAGCCATGTGGAAAGAGCAAGCTTCAGATATTCTCCGGACTCTTTTTGCTCCAGCCTCTTTTTCTGATGCATCCTGTAATAGGCTTCACCAAGATAGTATCCGGCCTGGGGCATCTTTTCATCCGGCAGCTCGCCCGCACGGGCCTTTTTGATGAGCTGTGACGCCTTTTCAAGGTGGAAGGCTTCCAGGTATATGATGCCCGCCTCAAGAGTCCTCTCACTGACTCCGTCCCCGCTCGAGGCCACCTCCGCAAGTCGCGCGGTGTAATCCTCGTTCCACTTGTTTCTATAACTAATTAGATCGAGTTTTTCTTGAGCCTTCCCTCCCAGATCTCCTTCGGGAAATTCGCCGGCCAGCGTGGAATACAGGTTCTTCGCTTCAACATAATCTCCTGATAAACGTTTGGCCTCCGCCGCTTTGAACAGGGCCTCCTCCCGTGTGCCGCCGGAACTTTTTTGGGCCGCCTCTTTCCAGCTACGCGCCGCGGCAAGGGTGTCGTTAAGCCTGGAGTAGTAGATCTCCCCCAGTTCGAGAAGCATGTCTCCCTGGCTGGCGGGGTCCGCATCTGCCAGAGCCATGTTGTAGTATCTGGCCGCTTCGGCCGCCTTGCCGGTATCGGCTAGAATGCCCGCTTTCAAAAGAAGGACCTTCGAGGATATGGAAGCCGAGGGATAGTTTTTTTTCATTCGGTTCAATTCCTGGAGGGCTTCACCTGGGTTTCCAATCCTTTTCAGTATTTCGGCTCTTTTCAGGTAAGTCCATCCGGTTGAATCGGCCTTCGGGAATTCTGATCGGTAATCTCCTATCAGTTCCAGGCACCTATCATTCCGGCCGATTTCGAAAGAGGCGTCTATAGCCATTCTCAGAACTTTTTCCCTTCTCCTTGATTCCTGAAAAGAAGAAAGGTACTGGATCGATCTATCCATTAAAGCCCCGGGCTGGTCATTTATTTCAAGTATTCCGATTAACTCGAACTGGGCCTTCTCCAGGATGGCCTTTTCCTCAAAACTATCTATGATCCTGTCTATATAATCACGAGCCTGCTGGTAGCGGCCCAGCTCCCGATGTCTCTGGGCCAGCTTTAGCAAGGCCATACCCGAAACGGGGGATTCAGGATACCTCCGTGCCAATTCTTCCAGGGAATTATACGCTTCCAGCTCCCTGCCCATATTTATCAGGGCCAGGTGAAGATCGTACCAGGCTTTCGGGACCAGTTCGCTGTTCCTTCTTTCTGTGATCAACCTCTTGAGAACCCTGGCCGCCTCTTCGGCGTTTCCCGCGGAAATCAGAGCTTCTCCACCCTCTAGAAGAGCCAGTTCAGCCAGAGCGCATGAGCCGTGGCGTTCAACCAGGTTCAGAAACTGGTTGGCCGCCTCCTGATGCATATTGATGCCCGAGAAAAGCCTTCCCCGGTAAAACCAGGCCTTGCAGATGTCCCCGCCCGTTGGATACGAATCTATATAATTCTGAAAAAGTTCCAGAGCCTCTTTGGCTCTTCCAGCCTTCATCCAGGCCTCCCCGGCTTTCATCATCGCTCGGCCGCGAAGTCCACTGGATGGGTACTTGTCGCAGAAACGGGAGAACTCCTCCGCCGCCGCCACGTACATCTGATCCGCGTAAAGCTTTTCGGCGAAACGGAAATCCTCGTTCTCCCCAGCCTTCCCCGTCACCGGACCCAGAAGAAACAACGCGATAATAATTACAGTGAAAACGAATCCGTCAAACCGGACTTTCAAAAGGATCCCTCCTTAAGATAGAGAGGTCTAGATACCGGAAAAAAGTAATGATAAATTAGCAAATGAAACCTTCAAGGTCAACTCTGAAGAACCGGGGTTTTGAGCGTCTGGACCGGCAAGGTGATAACTCCCGGACTTTCCCCGCCGGCCATTTGCGGCTTTTTCACACCTGTCAACGAAAGACCGTCCGGACGAAAGGAACAGCTGCAATTCCGGTCAGGGAGTAAGCCTGTTGAGAAGCCTCGGAAAAGGTATCGTCTCTCGAACGTGGTGCAGGCCGCAGACGTAAGCGAGGAGCCTCTCCAGTCCCAGTCCGAATCCCGAATGAGTAAAAGTTCCGTACCTTCTCAAATCCAGATACCACTCGAAATCCTTTCTGGGAAGCCCATGTTCCTCGATCTTCTTTTCCAGGAATTTCAGGTCCGTCGCCCTCTGTCCTCCCCCGATTATCTCCCCGTAACCCTCCGGCGCCAGAAGGTCGACCGAGAGACTCAGGGTCTGGTCTTTCGGATCGGGAGCCATATAGAATGCCTTTATAGCTGCTGGAAAACGGTGGACGAAAAAGGGCCGGTCGAACTCCTCGCTGAGAACTGTTTCATCATTTCCGCCGAAATCCCCTCCCGCCTCGAAATCGACTCCTTTTTTCTTCAACTCTTCCGCGGCCTGGTTATAGGAGATTCTCGGAAAGGGCGTTTTAACACTTTCCAGCTTTGAGATATCCCTTTCCAGCACCTCTACCAGCAGATCCCGGTAAGTTTCAACCGCCCTTCCCACAATATCCACCACAAAATCCTCCGCCAGGTCCATGATGTCATCCAGATCGGCGAAAGCGACCTCCGGCTCGACCATCCAGAATTCGGTAAGGTGTCTTCGAGTCTTTGATTTTTCCGCTCTGAAAGTCGGACCGAAGCAATATACTTTCCTGAAAGCGGCGGCGGTCGCCTCGTTGTAAAGCTGGCCGCTCTGCGTCAGGTAGGCCCGGTCTCCAAAGTAATCGGTTCCGAATAATGTAGTTGTCCCTTCACAGGCGCTGGGCGTGAAGATCGGAGTATCGCAGCATACGAAACCCCTGTTATCATAAAACTCCCTGATAAACCTTATCAACCCGGCCCTGATCTTAAGAATGGCGTGCTGCCTCGAGCTTCGAAGCCACAGGTGCCGGTGATCCATGAGGAAGGGCATTCCATGTGATTTTGGGGTAATCGGATAACCATCCGCTATCTGGACCGTATCAAGGCCGGTGACGTTTATCTCGTACCCTCCGGGCGCGCGGCTGTCCTCTTTCACCGTTCCAGTTATAACCAGCGATGACTCCTGGGTAAGAGACGAAGCCTGGTCAAAGAGCTCGTCGCCAAGAAAGGATTTCTCAGCTATACACTGGATGACGCCCGTTCCATCCCTCAGCATGATGAAAACTATCTTGCCACTGGAACGGATGTTATACACCCAGCCTTCAAGAGTGACTTCCTCACCAACGTGTTCATTTATCCGTGATATTTCGGCCGGCCGCATTTTTCTCCTCTTTTCTCCTCGTTAGAAACTGACGCGAATAGAGAACCACGATTCACTATATATCATAAATCAGGGATTTACATAAACCCTGAAATAACAATAAGCAACTATCGAATACAATTCAACTGTTTGCGGCACGATTATTGCCGAAAGTCTAAGAAAAAGACACCGAACGCTGGTACAGTCGCTTTACAAACAGGAACGAGCGCTTGAAACACCGACTTCTCAAAGGAATAACGGCAAAAAAGGCGTTAAAGTTATTTGTATGCCTTATAATATCCATTGCATCCTGCAAGGGTGCGCCGGCCCAATCTCTTGATGACATAAGAGATATGAACGTAAGGTCTTACGCGGAAGATAACCTCAGGCTGGGGGCGCCTTCCCTCAACACAGTAGCCCGGTCCCTTTACAGGGAAGCCTCAGAAGAACTACAGAGAGGAGAGACCGACTCGGCCAGGAGGAAATTTCTTCTGGCTCGGGAATTATCGGACGATTTCGCGCTGCCTTCTATGGCCCTGGCACGAATGGAGCTGCGCCGGGCCGATCCCGATTTCATTATATATTTCTTCGACGCGGTCAGCAGGCAGGCGGGATCATTCTACAAAACGGCCCTCACTATCCTGAATCTCCAGGTCCTTCTGATATCTGTTACCGGAATAACTCTGTTCCTGTACCTTGTCGTCCTTCTTGTTAAATACTCGGTAAAGCTCAATCACAAGCTGTCTGAGATGTGGGGCGGCAAGTCAACTCCGGAATCCGCGAAATACTTCGGAGTTGTTTTGCTGGCGGCTCTTGTCCTTTTACGCCCGGGCCTGGCCGTATACGCCCTGCTCCTTATGACCATCGCGTGGATCTTCGCTAATCGAAAGGAAAAATCGGCCCTGGTCATTCTGACCTTGATGATTGGGCTGCCTTCCGTATTCTCCGCTCAAACGAACTTCCTGCTGCCCGCCATAGATGAACAAAGCGTAACCAGAAGACTATCGCTGATAAACGAGAGTCCTGCCAACGGCAGACTTATAGAATTTATCGAGGAGATCGACTCGCCACTGTTTGAAGCGGAAAAGAACTTCGCCCTGGGAACCCTTATGTACAGAATCGGAGACCTCGACGCAGCCCGGGAATACCTGAGGCTCTCCGTATCGGCAAGAAAGGATTTTGCGCCAGCCTATATAAACCTGGGTAATGTCTATTTCAAGCTTGGCGATTTTGACAAAGCCCTCACAGGTTACAGAAACGCCTCCGCCATTGATTCCACTAACGCTGTCGCGCAGTACAACATCGGCCAAACCTGTATAAAGAAGATGCACTTCAGCCTGGCCAGTTCGGCCCTGAAAAAAGCCGGAAAATTCGGAATAGAGGATTTCAAGAAAGCCAATCCGGCTCTTTTTATCACTAATCCAGAGGTCATAACAAGCGGATTCGGAATACTGGACCTGGCCGAAATTTCAGCCCGGGAAAGCCGGGCCGGCGGGACTGAACTTCTGGAAGGGATTCTAAGACCATGGATTCTGGTTCCGTTTTCATGGCTGTGGATCTTTCTGGCCTTAGGCATGATCTCCGGCTTCGCCGCGAGAAGGGCGGTGCCTGGTTCCTGGAAGGTAACCCTATGCGACAACTGCGATAACCCCATCTGCCCGGAATGCCGAAGCGGTGAGGCGGGAATAGAGCTGTGCAACGAGTGCGCCAGGATCATCGACGGCCTTTCCAGCGTAAAGGTAATGGAAGCGCTTCTCCGTCACAGGCGCCAGAAAGTATCCGCAAAGAATGCGGTTAACGCCAGAAGGATGGCCAGGGTGCTGCCGGGCGGACCGCAGATATTCACCGGTAAGACCTTTTCGGGTCTGGCGGCGATTTTTACCGGAGCGGCGGCCGTTTTACTGCTGGTCTGGAAAGGCTTTTTGTTCAAAGACCCCCGTTGCGCCTACTACCCCCTGTCACTTTGGAAGGCGGCCCCTCTTCTCTCGATTCTGGGTATTCAGGTTTTTATCAACTTAAAGCTCAATATTCCTGGAAGGAGCAAGAGTTACAACATTCTGCCCCAGGAGATACACTTGGATCAGAGAAAAGACAGCGAAAAGGACGAGGAAGTTCAGAGAGTGATCGAGAAAACCGAGATAAATAATAAGGCCGGCGACAAGGAAGATTCTCTGGAGACGTTTCTGGACAGGCTATAGAAAGGACCCGGAATGGGATTCGAGGGAGACGTAAAAGATTTTGGATTGAGCGAAATATTTCAGCTCATTTCCGTACAGCAGAAATCGGGTGTGCTTCTGGTTACCGGTGAGGAGCAGATGGCCGTCTATTTCCGTGAAGGAATGATAATATCGACCAGGGACCGCCGGAACAGGGGTAATGACCCACTTAAAGATTACCTGCTGCGATATGGTTTTCTATCCAGAGAAGAGATGAATAACCTTCAGCACATACAGTCAGAGACTAAACTCGACCTTACCGAAATCCTCCTCTCCGAGAAATACTTCTCGAAGGATGAACTAACCGTGATCTTTAATGAGCAGATATTTGAAACGATTCAGGAAGTGCTGAGCTGGCCGAAAAGCCATTACAAATTTGTCACGGGGAACAGCCTGATAAAGGGCGTGAAGAGCTTTGCAGCCATAAAGGTGGACGCAGTACTGATGGAAAGTATGCGCAGAATCGATGAAATCAAGGAACTGAAGCGAATCTTTCCATCCCCGGAAATGATATTCAAGAGAGGGGATACTCAAACCGGAGACCTTCCCGGCCTTACCGAGAACGAAGAGTTCCTGTACGAACTCCTTGAGGAGGAAAGAAGCCTGAACGGGCTCATAGCCTCCGGGAAAATGCCCCAGTTTTGTGTTTACGAAGCGCTGCGGGAGCTACTGGACAAGGAACTGCTGCAGATAATCGAAGAGCTCGAACCCGACAGCATTAATATTGAAAGCGCCCCAACCGAGGAAATCTCATCCAAAGTCAGCCTGAAACCCTATTTAGTCGCCGCCGCGCTGCTTATCTCTTCTTTTTTCATCGGCGAATTCGCTGTTCCGTGGACCCTGCCTCCCGGATGGAGTTTGACAACTTCGGGCAGGAAAGTGAACGCCGCCCGGAGAAACAGTGGATTCACAGCCGGTAATCTTGGAGAGATAAGGAAACGCCAGCTGGAAAAGAGAATTGATTCCGCCCTGGAGGATTATCTCGCCGCGAAGGGTTCCTACCCCCTGACCCTGGATGTTCTCTCAATCAGAGGATTCATATCCAGTGATGTCGTGGCCGAGGCGCGGAAAGAGGGGCTGAAATACGCGCCCGGCGATGAACCGAAAACCTACCATCTTGACCGACAGCAGCCCTGATTATGCCCCCCACACTACAGCCTGATTTACGCCTGCGCCGATGAACCGCAGGATTACAGCCGGAAGTTGGGCTGGACCCGATGACTCCCAGGCCGCGGCCTGAATTGCACCTGCCCCGATGAACCGTAATAATACCGTCTCAAGGCAGGATCTTCCCCTTAAAAAAAGGCGTCAATACCGCCACTGAGTTTATCACCCTGCCCTTTATATCTTCCAACCAGAAAAGTCCCCCGTCTTTAAGCTTGTTGGAAATTGAGAAGCGGCCGTCGATCACATATACCCCTTCCCGGCGGAGCATAAAGGGATCCGGCATAGAGTTCTTCGATTCGGGACACATTGAAAACGCGGCCCTGTATCCCGCCTCCTCGGCCGCCTTGCGCACCCGGTCATTCGCTCTTCCGAACGGGTATGAAAGACTCCTGACCTCCGTTCCAAGCCGCCTGCCGAGAGCTTCTTTCGATCCGGAAAGCTCCTCGGCCAGCTCCTGCTCGGAAAGACCGGTCAGATCCCTGTGGGTCATCGAGTGGGATCCGAAGGTAAACCCCATACCTGAAAGGGAATCTATCTCCCGCCAGTCAAGATGCCTGAACCTTCTCCATGGAAGATGCAATTCCCACTCGTTTTCCCTTCCTATGAATGAAGATACCAGAAATATCAGCGCCGGTATACCACGGTTTCTCAGAAACGGGGCGGCGTTGGCCGTAAGCTCCCCGTAACCGTCATCGAAGGTCAAAAGGATTTCTTTGCCGGTACCCCGCCTCTTTCCTTCCAGGATGTGGATAAACTCAACCTCATCTATAAATTCGTACCCTTTTTGCAGAATAAAATCTATCTGAGAGATAAACCTCTTAGGGGGCATCCAGGTCCCGCCCAGTTCAAAACGGGTCACCTTGTGGTAGGCCAGCACGCGGGGAAAATCCTTTCTCGGTCCTCCCCACCTGATTTTCCAGATGACATATAAAAGGGCAATAAAAGAGATGAGGGAAAGTAAAATAATCAGTAAAAGAAAAGGGGGCAACCTTTTTCCTACCCGGTGTGTCCGAATCCGCCATCACCGCGATCAGTAAGTTCTATTCCTTCAAGTTCGATCAGCCTGGAGGACGGCAGACGGCATACCACCATTTGAGCGATCCTGTCTCCCCTTCTGACCGGAAAAGCGGACTCTCCGAAATTATATAGTATGATTCCTACTTCTCCGCGGTAATCACTGTCTATGGTCCCCGGGCTGTTAAGAACTCCGATTCTATCCCGTATGGCCAAACCGCTGCGGGGCCTTACCTGGACCTCGTAACCGGCTGGAACAGCCAGCTTGAATCCCGTCGGCACGAGCCTGGCTTTTCCGGGCGCTATGACCATTTCATCCTCGCATGCGGCACAGATATCATAGCCGCTGCTCCCTTTGGTCATACGCCCCGGGTCCGGCAGCCCGTCATGATGGGGAAGGTAATATATACCCACCTCGACCTCTGTGCCGTTCAGTATCCCTTTATTCCGCAATTTGCGACCTTCCCCCTTCAAGAAGGAACCGAGGGGAATTTCAAAAAGACCTTCATTATATCCCGGTACTCGGAAAATTGTTTCAAACGCTGGTATATCCCGCTACTTCGGAAAATCTACCTTTAGCCGTCTCTTTAAAGAAGAACCTTGCGGCTCAGTCTTATTTTCCCCTCGTCGTCGATGCCGATGATCTTAACTTCGATCTCTTCCCCGACGCTGAGGACGTCTTCGACCTTACCGATCCGCTCCTTGGCGATCTCTGATATATGAAGAAGCCCGTCCTTGCCGGGAAGCACTTCCACGAAAGCACCGAACTTTACGATGCTCTTGACCACGCCCTTATATACCTTGTTTAGCTCGGGCTCGGCGGTGATCAATTCTATAATCTCCAGCGCCTTGTCGCCGGCCGCCTGGTCCACTGCGGCTATCTGCACGGTGCCGTCGTCGTCAATATCGATCTTGGCACCGGATTCATCCTGGATATGCCTGATCATCTTGCCCCCCGGCCCGATGATTTCCCTTATCTTGTCTACGGGGACGGTGATCTGGACTATCTTTGGCGCGTTGGGCGATATCTCCTGTCTCGGTTCCGGAATAGTCTCCAGCATTCTCTCCAGAACCTTGATCCTGGCTTTCTTGGCTTTTTCCAGAGCCTCAGTGAGAACCTCTCGTGAAATTCCAGAGATCTTTGTGTCCATCTGAAAAGCGGTTATGCCTTCCTTTGATCCCACGACCTTGAAATCCATATCTCCCAGGTGATCTTCCAGGCCCTGAATGTCGGTCAGGATCGCGTAATCTTCTCCCTCGCTTACCAGTCCCATCGCTACTCCCGCCAGTGGTTTCCGTATTGGAACACCGGCGTCCATAAGAGCCAAGGTGCCTCCGCATACCGTGGCCATCGAACTTGATCCGTTCGATTCCATGATATCCGATACGATTCTGATCGTGTATGGGAAATCCTCTTCCTCGGGAATCACGGGCATCAGCGAGCGTTCAGCCAGAACACCATGACCTATTTCCCGGCGTCCGGGCCCGCGGAAAAATCCGACTTCTCCCACGCTGTAAGGCGGGAAGTTGTAATGGAGAAGGAATTTCTTCCAAGATTCCCCACTTAAGGCATCTATTCTCTGCTCATCCTGGGAAGTCCCCAGGGTCACCACTACCAGGCTCTGGGTTTCCCCACGGGTGAAAAGAGAACTGCCATGAGTTTCAGGCATTACCCCGACTTCGCAGGTGATCTCCCTGAGATCGTCAAATCCTCTACCATCTACTCTCTTCTTCTCCTTTATGATAAGATTCCTGACTATTTCACGCTCGATCTCTTTCATAACCGTATGTACGGCGCCCTCGGATTCAGGAAATTCCTCTTCATATTTTTCAGCAGCGTCCATCGTAAGATCGGTTATGGCCCGCTGTCTGGCGAGCTTTCCTTCTATAGTGCTCAGTTCCCTGACCTTGTCAGTGTATTCCGCCCTGATTTTTTGCTCGAGTTCAGACTCGACCCCCTTGGGATTCACCTTACGTTTTTCGGGTTTGGTACAACCCGAAAGGAATTCTCTCTGCTTTTCGTTCAACTCTCTTATTCTTTCATGCGCGAAATCGAGGACGTCAAGCAGCATATCCTCTGAAATCTCGTTTGCGCCGCCTTCCACCATCACTATCGCCTCGTCGGTGCCGGCAACCACGATATCCATGCCACCTTCATCCACCTCCGTGAAGGTGGGATCGAGTATAAGCTCGCCGTCCTTAATTCCTATTCGAACTCCGCTTAGAATCGTGTCAAAAGGTATGTCGGACATATTAAGGGCCATGGAAGCTCCAGTTATGCCCAATACATCCGCCTGATGGTCCTGGTCGCTGCTCAGAACGTTACAGGCCACCTGCACTTCATAGTTGAAACCATCGGGAAAAAGAGGCCTTATCGGCCTGTCTATGAGCCTGCAACTTACCACTTCTCTCTCCGTTGGTCTGCCTTCTCGCTTAAAAAAGCCTCCGGGAATCTTTCCCGCGGCGTAGAATTTTTCCCTGTACTCAACAAAGAGTGGGAAAAAACCCCGGTCGGACTCCTTTCCTCTGGACGCCACTGCTGTTACTATTACAGTGGTTCCATTCTCTCCGACCAGTACTGATCCGTCGGCTTGTCTGGCCATTCTTCCGGTCTCGAAGTTAATGTCCCTGCCGTCAATAACAAAATTTTTCTTTCTAATATCCATCTCTCTCTTTTCCTCCAACCTACAAAATTACTTTTCTTTAATCTGTCTTCCCACAGCCTGCCTGCTTACTAGAGACCGGAAAACAAAATAGTTCGACTAACTATTTTCTGAGATTAAGTTCTTGGATGAGTTCTCTGTACTTTTCAACTCTGTTCTTCTTGAGATAATCAAGAAGCTTTCTGCGCCTTCCAACCATTTTCAGCAATCCGCGTCTTGAAGCAAAATCCTTTTTGTGAGTTTTGAAATGCTCAGTCAGCTTATTAATACGCTCAGTCAGAAGCGCTATCTGAACTTCCGGAGAACCGGAATCAGACTCGTGCAGTTGAAACTTGTCGATTACTTCCTTTTTCACCTTCTTTTCCAACGCCATCGTTAAACCTCCTTTTAACCCAAGCTGAATTACACGATGGCAGCAGAATGGACCTTAGCCCAATCCGCCAGCGGATCTTCCATTTCCGCCTCGGGAACTACAACTAACGCTCTCTCTCTTAAAATTGTCCCTTCTGGAAAATGGAATCCGCGTCTTTTCTGTTGATTTACAATAATACTAAAATTAGATCATTTGTCAATACCTCATATTTTTGGACCTGCTTTTACAAAACTCTCACTCCCTATATTTATCGGGGGGCTCCTATTTTACTCTTTGAACCTTTCTTTTGTTTTATCAGTTAATCCTGCCTGATCTTAGTATATTTCTATTACCGCGTTTCTTTTTCAAGAGATATTTTTTAATTTTTCCAGATTTATCCTTGACAGGATTTTGGGGTTGTTTCCGGCTATATCTA
>CAZAUK010000002.1:0-205396 GCA_964488475.1 uncultured bacterium | reverse complement strand
ATGGAATCACTGAATATAAAAAACCGGCGCGCCGCGGACAATCATAGATGAACTTATGGCGAATAGAATTAATAGATTGTTTGATTTAATCTGTGAAGAATGTGTTTTGATCAGCATGTGTTCTTGAAGGAAGGGAAGAAACGGCCAATCCCCTCTTGCCATCAGGTTTGATCATCGGTTAGAATTCCTTCACCGGAAAGATAAGTATTATTTCCGGTGAAAACTTATATAAAGCTCTTTAAATGGAAAGGGAGGAGACGAATGGATAAGCTTTACCAGGCGGCAAAAAAGGCGATCAACGATTGCCTTAGATTAAAGAGGGGAGAGAATCTCCTTATGGTGACCGACCGCCAGAAAATGAATATCGCCGAGGCGCTGGCCTACTGGGCTAAAGAAAAGAAAGCGGAGGTTACAACCTATCTCATGACGGAAACACTGAGACCCATTACCGGGCCTACTGATATGTTCAAGAGCATGATGCGGAAGGCTGACGCTACAATTTACATGCTTCAGGGAAGAGTCGAAGAAAAGCCTTTCAGAGGATATATGGTCGCCAATGGAACAAAGAGGGATGGGCGTATCATAATGATGCCGGGTATCACCACGGGAATGATGGAGCGCCTGGTGAATATAGATTACGCTAAAATGGACAAGCTTACCAAAAAGGTTATGAAAGCGCTCAAGGATTGCGAAGAAGTCAAAGTCAGCAATCACCTTGGAACCGATATTACATTCAGTGTCAAGGGAAGGACCTGGGAAAACGACAACGGCAAAATAAGCAAGAGCGGCCAGCATGGAAACCTTCCAGCCGGGGAGTGCTATACCTGCCCCGTTGAAAAGACCTTTACCGGAAAGCTTGTCATCAGCCTGATAGATGATAAGAAGGGCAGGGGAACCATGGTGTTCGAGAAGGGCAAGATGGTGGACTGCAGCGGCCGGGGTGTCAGGGAAGTTGTAAAGACAATAGGAAAAGACCCCACCGGCTATATAATCGGCGAGTTCGGTATCGGCACCAACAGGGGAGCAAAGATCTGCCGGAACATGCTGGAGGCGGAGAAGGCTTTTGGAACGGTGCATTTTGCCATAGGAGACAGCTACGGGCACGGCAAGAACAAGAGTAAGTGGCACTTCGACGGGTTGGTGGAAAAAGCGACTCTGACTGCCGGCAAAAAAGAGATAATCAAAAACGGCAAATTCCTGATCAAATAGAATCACAGTCAGAAAACGGTGCCTGTCAGGGGACGATTGCCGCCGCCCCTTTTCTTAATTTCTTCTTTTATTGGTTGACAGGAATTCGGCGGCTGCGGTAGAAATCATGAAGAAGCCATTCTAATCTGGAAACAACTCAATACCTTTGCCGCTGGTCGGGGTATTTGTATACGCTAAGGAGGGATAATGGGCGATCCTGAAAAGCCGAAAGGGCTACCCGGAAACGCATACCGGGTCCTGGAACCCGGAGAGACTTATGTTCCCTACGTGCCGCCGGAGAAGAAAATCCCGGAAGTTACTTTCAGATCGGTTATAACCGGGGTCATCATGGCCATAGTGTTTACCGCGGCGGCTGCCTATCTGGGGCTCAAGATAGGACAGGTTTTCGAAGCCGCCATCCCTATCGCGATACTGGCGGTAGGCCTGGGGGGCGTGTTCGGGCGGCGAAGCACCATAAGCGAGAACGTGATAATTCAATCGATCGGGGCCGCCTCGGGGGTTATAGTGGCGGGGATGATTTTTACCCTGCCGGCAATTTTCATACTCGATCTTCAGCTTCGCTTTTATCAGACTTTTCTGGCATCACTTCTCGGGGGGTTTCTGGGAATCCTTTTCATAATCCCGATGAGAAGATATTTCGTGAGAGATCAGCACGGTATCCTCCCGTTTCCCGAGGGGACCGCGATAACGGAAGTCCTGGTTACGGGAGAAAGCGGAGGCAAGCAGGCCCGGGTGCTGGTAAAGGCCGCGATAATAGGAGGAGTTTACGATTTCTGCATAGCCACGTTCGGCCTGTGGCGGGAAGTGATCTCGACCAGGGTGATTCCACCCTTGGCGACCGTAGCGGACCGGGCCAAACTTGTGATAAAGGTCAATGCCGGAGCGGCGGTGATGGGCTTGGGGTACATCATAGGACTGAGATACGCCCTGATTATCTGCGCCGGCAGCTTTGTCTCATGGCTGGTCCTGATTCCGGCGGTTTATCATTTCGGGCAGAGTCTCACTCTCCCACTGGGAGACGCGACGATGCTGATTGCCGACATGGCGCCGGAGGATATTTTTTCCAATTACATCAGGCACATCGGAATTGGTGGTATAGCAGTTGCCGGAATCATAGGTATCCTTAAATCATCCAGGATTATAATTTCAACCTTCACGGTGGGCTTCAAGGAGATATTTACCGGAAAATCGGAGGCGACAGCCGAACGAACGGACAGGGACATAGGTATGGCGGCCGTGGTAAGCGGTTTGATAATAACCCTTCTCGCGGTTCTGCTCTTTTTCATCACCGGTGTGGTGGATTCCTGGGGAATAGCCTTCATCGCCCTGCTGGTGGTAGCTGTTATCAGTTTTCTCTTTACCACGGTGGCGGCCAGAGCGATAGCTATCGTGGGCATGAATCCCGTATCAGGGATGACCCTTATGACCCTTATTCTCTCCAGTGTGATTCTGGTGAAAGCGGGACTTTCCGGACCGGCCGGAATGGTTTCAGCCTTGATCATCGGTGGAGTGGTATGTACCGCTCTTTCCACGGCGGGCGCATTCATAAGTGATCTCAAAGTGGGCTACTGGCTTGGGTCGACGCCGGAAAAACAGGAAAAGTATAAATTCATTGGAATAATAGTATCAGCCGCCTGCATAACGGGAGTAATCATACTTCTGAACAAGGTGTATGGGTTCAAGGGTGAGGGGGCGCTGGCCGCTCCCCAGGCCAACGCCATGGCAGCGGTTATCAAGACCCTGATGTCTGACACAGCCGTTCCCTGGGGGCTGTATTTAGCGGGCGGGTTCATGGCGCTGGTACTTGAAATGGTAAAGATACCGCCCCTCCCTTTCGCTTTGGGAATGTATCTTCCCATTCAGCTCAACACCCCTATTCTGGTCGGGGGAATAGTCTCTCACTTTGTTTCAACCAGAAGTAATGACCAGCAGGTCAACAAGAAAAGAAAAGAGCGGGGTACTTTGATCGCTTCAGGATTTATAGCCGGCGGCGCTTTGATGGGGGTGATAAGCGCTTTGATCGCTCTTCCGGGATGGGACGAGACTTTAAACAGCGGATTAGCGCAGACCGCCTTGGGAGAGGTCCTGAGCGTGATTCTCTTTGCCGGCCTCTGTATTTATCTTTACATAGATGCTAAGAAGGGAGCGGACAGCTTTTAGTGAGCGGATAGATTTGCGACGCTTGAGCAGGTAATAGTCCTTTCGAATGGAGAAGGACGGCAGTACTCTCGAATTTACTGGAGCTGAAGCGTCTTACGCCGTTGGTCCGGTGATCTGCCGGATCAACGGTTTTCTTTAGGCCGGTGGTCTTTCTGCGAGTCCATGCCGGAAAACCGGGAAAATTCCGGCGGCTTCTATGGGGGATGATTCGAATGACGCCTGGTCTGGGGAAAATGTTTTGGGAAAGCCCCCGATGTTTAAAACTGTTTAGAGTCGGCCGCGCTTGGGAGCCGGTTCGAACAGGGAGATGCTCTGATGGGGTCTTGGAAAGACGGCCTGCCCTGCGAGGCGGTACATATAAATTCCCGGGCCTAAAAGACCCGGCAAAGTAATATGGTACTTGACTATCTTTCTCTAATTTGTGTAAGTTTCATTATTACTCTGGGAATTTTGAATAGGGTTTCCGGGGGGATCTCAAGGACGGGGCGCCTTGAAAATTAACCGAAAGCGGAAGCGGAATTCCGCATATTGAAAGAGATGAATATAATAAAAAGATCGATATGCTTGATTCTTTTCGGGGGGCTGGCGGCATTTACCGGCTGCGAAAGCGATCCCGAGGGACCGGTGGCGGCGAAATTCGTCGAAGACGGAAGTTACGCTCCCGAAGCGGGAGAAACATTCTGCTTCATAGATACCCTGAAGCAGGTCACGCTGGTGCATAGACCGACAAATCTGGGTGGGTATACCAGCCTTCTTAAACTTGGAAAGAATCACGGGGTAAGGTTTGAGACCCTGCTGATAAGCTTCGACTTTGATTCCCTTCCCAATGATTCAGGCAAGACCGTATCCCGGGCCAGCCTTGATTTTCCCCTGGTCAGCGTGCCCGGCGATTTCGGCCTTTCTACCGGGATTAAGATAGGAATATATGAACTGAACGAGGGGTTCAATGAAGACGATACTCTTTCCGCTTCAACGCTGCCCTCATGGTCGGCGGGGCAGATCACCGATTCTCTGGGGTCTGTTCCGGAAAGAGTGATCAGCGGTGAATCGGATAATAAATTCAGCATAAATAAACAGATCGTCCAGGACTGGCTGGACGGGACGGATGACCCCTGGCCGAATGGCCTGGCCATAGTGTTGGAAGAGGAACCGGATTCGATGGGTTTCTTTGAGATAAACTCCGCCAGCCTGGAGAGTAACCCTATAGCCCTAAGGGTTACATATGAGGACTCGACGCAGAGTCCATTCGGAGCCGATGAGGATTATTGTGTGCCTTCCTACCATGACCAGGGCGGGTATTCCGTAGCCGGCGGCCTGGCCACGAGGGTGCACTTCGAGTTCAGCCTGGAGGGTTTGACAGACAGCGCGATCGTCCATTACTCCGCGCTGGTTTTGAATGTGGAAGGCGAAAAGGGATTTGGAATTACTGGGGCGGGGGAGCAGAGCCTCGGCCTGACGCCCGATTTTTATTACTACCTATACGCTCCTGACACTACCGACTCCGGAAGCCAAGCGTTCTTTGAGGGTACCGGAGTGGACAGGGGGCAGTTCTTCACCGAGGTGACCGAGCAGATAGAGATGTCTCTGGGAAAATATACAGTTGATGTAATCGACGGCACAAGAAAAAACACAGGCCTGGTGCTGCAGTCCGACTTGGAGAACTCGAGATTTCAGAAGGCCCATTTCTACAGGGGAGAAGATCCCGCCAGGAGCCCCTATATCAAGATAATTTACTCTCTGCCGCCAAAGTTCGACACGGAATAGTCATATGAAGAAATCAACCTCACTGATTCTAGTATTTTTGATTACCGCTTTATTCACCGTCAACGCCAGCGGGCAGTCGATCTTCAGCATAAACTATATCGGTGAACACAGGATGCGGGGCGGGGGCCGATCGGCGGCGTTGGGTTACTCGGCCCTGGCTGTTCCCGATTCGAACACCGCTCTTACCATGAATGCCGCCACGATGTCACAGCTGAGCAGGATCACCTTTTCGCTTTCTCAGAATGTGAGTTTCGCTGAGGCGGTATATGGAATAAACAAATCCTACCAGAACCGGTACCAGCTTCCCTCCGCTATTCTGGCCGCGCCGGTCATGGATGGATTGGTGCTGAGCGTGGGGTACCGTACCAGGTTTGAAGGCTCGGCGGATTTCTCCGTTCCGGGCAGCGTCCAAGCACCCGATTATATTTCTGTCCCATCCCTGGCCAGGGATTACCAGCTGGACAGCTCCCTCTATACAGTCCCTTTTGGAGTCTCCTGGAGGATTCATGACCGCCTGATGGTAGGGGGAGAGCTGCAGATTGAGAGAGGTTCGATAAGGGACGGGATCGACGTAGTCTTCGATAATGAAGACTATGGAGTGTCCTTTTCCGAGAGGAAAAGGATTTTTTCTGCCACTTCATGGTCTTTCTCTTTTCTGGCGAAGGTACACGCCAGGCTGTTTCTGGCGGGCGTTGTTGACGGAGAAGTAGATTATTCGGTTGAAGAGTACGTAGACAATTCCGGCGGCAGGTTCGATTCAAGCGATTCGTGGAGATTCTCGCTTCCCCCCTCTTTCAGTGGAGGAATATATGCCGGGCTTTCCAAAAGGATCTGGTTTTCTTCTTCGTTCTGGACCAGAGAGGCTCCCGAAGCGCGCGGATTCGAACAGTTCGAAGGGGCCCTGGGAAGAGAGACCGTTCTGTCATTCGGACTGGAGCGAAAAGCCGGAGGCCGTAATTCATCCTTCTTCTCCAGAATTCCCCTGCGCCTGGGTTATTATGAGAATCTCTGGCATATAGAGGTTCCCCGGGGAGAGGATCTGAAGTCGAGATTCATAACCCTGGGAAGCGCTATTGACTTGCCGGGTGGACCAGGTTCTCTGGATTACGCCCTCGAGTTTGGAAAGATAGGATCTTCGGGCAAAAACGGAATCGAAGAGAAGGTCATGAGAGTAAGTATCAGTATCAGTGTTTCGGAAGCCTGGAAGAAAAGGAAGATAGAGAGACACTGATCAGAATAACAACACAGACCCTTCTGGCTGGTTGATATGTTTATTTTCTCTAGAAATATAAAGGACTTTTCCGGCAATGGAGCGCAGCTTCAAGCTGCGATTTCTCATGTTCTGCTTTTTTCCCTGATTTGCCTGATTCCCTTCCGTGTCTGCCTGGCGCAGCAAACACCTCTGCCAGAACAGCTGGAAGGGCTTGGGCCGAAACCGAAGATCGCGTACCTCAGGCACCTGATGGAGAATAACGGCGGCGATCCGGAGGTTTTTTTCCAGATGGGCCTGGCTTTTCATGAGGACGAGATGGCGGACTCCGCTCTGTACTATTATGAAAGGGCTGTGGCGGTAAATCCAGAAATGTTGAAGGCGTACGTGAATATCGGGGTCATCCATGACGACAAGGATAACGTGCTGCTGGCCACCAAGTATTACAGAGAGGCGCTTCGAATCAAGCCCGATGACGTGCTGGCCAACTCTCATCTCGCTCTTCTGCTGTATGAAGGAAAAGATTACCGGGGGGCTATGCGGCACCTTGACATAGCTTTGAGGAACGGACCGGATGATCCCCAGCCCCATTTTTACATGGCAATATTTTTCTGGGACAGCATGATGTATCGAGAAGCGATAAGGGAGTGGGAAAAGGTGATCGAGCTGGCGGAAGGCGACTACCTTGCGGTAAAGGCGGGGCAGAGTATAGAGATGGTAAGAAGGGCCATGATGAATCCGGGTCTTTAAAAAGGAGCGCGCCCGGAAGATTAGATGATCAGTGGTTCCGTTTGCGAGCGGTTTCGAGCATCGCCTCAATCGATGTTTAATCTTGATATTGACATTCGAATTGCTTTAATTTTTAATAAGTTTAAATAGTATGGGCCTCTTTATGAAAGGAAGAAAATGACTAAGGTTTTATCTTTATCGGTAATATTCGTGCTGGTATGTTGTTTCTCGGGTTTGGTCCTTGAAGCTTCCGCGGTTCCGCAGTTCAAGGATGAGAGGGGTTTCGAGAAGAATCTCGGCCCCGCGGAGATAGAATATCAATCCGCCCAGCAGTATATGAACATGGGAAGCTATTCCGAAGCGGCGGAGCATCTCAAAGAAGCCGTGAAACTAAAACCCGATTATTTGAAAGCCTGGTCGGCGCTGGGGACAGTTTATATGAATCTTAAAAAGCACGAAGAGGCGATAGAGGCTTTTACCAAGGCATACGAGCTGGAGCCCGATGACAACTCCCTGATTTCTTCGCTGGGGTACAATTACCTCGCCATCAACGACCTGGACAACGCCCAGAAGTATTACGAGAAGCTTGTAGCCAGGGATTCACTCGACTATAACGGCAATATTCATCTCGGATTCATAGCCAAGACCAGAGGTGACATAAGAATGGCGCTCGACTATTACCGAAGGGCGCTAAAGGCCAAACCCAACGACGCGGTTACCATGGGAACGATAGCCAGCCTGTACGGTAAAAAGGGCGATAAAGATAGCGAGGTCAGATACCTCGAAATGGCCGTGGAAGCCGATTCGGCGAACTATACCATGATGCAGAAACTGGCCAGCGCGTATTTCGGCGTCTCCCAGTATGGCAAGGCGGTTCCCATATACAGAAAACTGGTTGAGGTATACCCCGATCAGGCGGGATTTCACCAGAGACTGGGATTTTCACTTTCCCAATCCGGAGGCGATTACAAAGAGGCGGTAAAGGAGCTTGAGCAGGCCATTTTCCTCAATGGAGGAGATTCTTTTACCTACGCTCTGCTGTCCAAGATCTATAATGAAAACAAGGAATACGACAAGGCCGTGGAGGCAGCGACTGAGGGACTCGAACTAGACCAGGGGGAGGTAGCTTTTCTGAGGTACCAGCTGGGAGAGGCGCTTTCTAAGGAATCAAGGTATGAAGAGGCAATAACCCAATTCCAGAAGGTGGTGAATCTGGGTGAGCAGCCCTGGAGCTCTTCGGCCCTGAAGCAGGTGGACCGTCAGCAGAAACTGATAAAGAGAAGGGAAGCCCAGAAGGAACAGGAGATGTACGAATAGATGCAGCCCCCTATGCGGAGCACAGCTTTGTCAAGCCTTCCCTTTTTCAAGGGGAGGCTTTGCTTTTTTATCTGGCAGCCCGGATGGAACTGTACAGCGTATCAATAAGGAGGGTTTTATGCTTTATGGAAACTGTCTTTTCAGGGGGGGGTTCACCCCCGCCGGATTAATCGTCATGTTATCTCTTTGCACCTTTTCTCTCGGCGCGGCGCCGCTGCAAGCCGATACCACGGCCGCTCTGAAGGATTCCTCGAATGTGGCTTCGGGAGATTCCTCCGGTGCTGAGGAAAAAGAAAATGAACTCGAGGAAGAGGTAGTGGTGATAAATCTCGAAGAGGGCGGCAGGATTATAATGGAACTTCTCTCAGAAGATGCGCCTCTGGCGGTTGAGAGAATCACTGAACTGATAAACAAGGGGTTTTACGACGGGCTCAAATTTCACAGGGTGGAATCATACCTGGTCCAGACGGGTGATAAGGAGCACCGGTATTCACCTGTCACCGGAGAGATGTTTTCCCAGTACCTCCGGCATGAGAAAGGTATGGTGGGAATGGCCAGGTTGGCTGATGACTACGATTCGGCTGCTACCCAGTTCTATATCTGCAAGAAAGAGCTGCCCAGCCTCAATGGTGAATACACCCTGTTCGCCAGGGTGATAAAGGGCATGGAGCTGGTGCATGAGATAGAGGAGGGCGACAGGATAGAGAGCGTTGAGTTCAAAAAGCCGGAATAAGCTCCGGCGGTCCGCTTGCCGCCATTTCCTTGTTTGATTATATTTGAGAAAGTTGGATAGAAGCCTGAAGAGGCGTTTTCTGCCGCAGGCCTCCTTTGGGCAGAAGAGGTTGTTTGGACTTGTGGATTCTGATAGCCGAAAAGTTCGGGGAGAAGCGATGAACGAGCCGGCCGAGGTAAAAACGGAAGTCTACATGGATCATAACGCGACGACCTACACCAGGGAAGAGGTTTTCGCGGCGATGAAACCATATTTTACCGATAAATTCGGAAATGCCAGCAGCCCCTATCCCGTGGGCCAGGAAAGCAGGGAGGCGATCGAAAAGGCCAGGGAAAAGGCAGCCTCTCTTATAGGCGCGGCTCCGCGGGAGATAGTATTTACCTCCGGAGGCACCGAATCGAATAATCTTGCTATTCGAGGAGTGCTTAAGGCTACGGGAAAGCGGCTTGAAGACTGCCGTATAATTACTTCGGCCATCGAACATCCCGCCGTTATAAATACCTGCGATTCGCTGGAGGGGGACGGAGTAAGAGTAGACCGGATAAGTTGCGGCCCCCAAGGCATGATCGATCCGGGTGAAGTGGAAAAGAGTCTCGAGCCCGGCGCCGATCTGATATCGATAATGCTGGCCAATAACGAAACGGGGGTAATACAGCCCATAGAAGATGTAGCAGGTTTGGCCGCTGCCTCAAATACCGCATTTCACGTGGACGCGGTGCAGGGGGTGGGTAAGATAGAAGTCGATGTGGGGCGTCTGGGAATCGACCTGCTGTCCATCTCAGGCCACAAGTTCTACGGGCCTAAAGGGATAGGAGCTCTCTATATAAGAACGGGTACTCCCGTGAAGGCTGTCTATACCGGGGCGGATCATGAGTTCTCCATGAGGCCGGGGACGGAGAACGTTCCCGCAATCGTGGGGATGGGCAAGGCGTGCGAGATGACTGGAATCAATCTGGGTGAAGAGATGGCAGGTATAGGACGGCTCAGGGACAGAATGGAAGAAGAGCTGACCGAAAGGATCGAAAACATCAAGATAGTGGGAAAGGGCTCGCCCAGGGTCCCCAATACCAGCAGCGTGGCGATATCTTCCGTGGAGGGCGAAGCGGTGGTCCTGAACCTGGCCGCTCTCGGATTCGACGTATCCAGTGGAAGCGCCTGTTCCACCGGTAAGGGTGGAATAAGCCACGTGATAAGAGCGGTCGGGCTGGATTCCAGGTACGCAAACGGGGTGATTCGAGTAAGCCTCGGAATCAGGAATACCGAGGATGATATAGACAGATTCGTGGAAACGTTAACCTCGGTGGTCAAACGGCTCAGGGACATGTCGCCGGTAAATTGATTCTCTTCCAATTGTTACCCGCTGCATCTATTCCACGGTGATCTTAAGACTACAGCCATGAAAGGTTCGCGCCTGTTCGGCCGAAAGAGATTAAATTGGTCAGCAAGAGTGAAAATAGATGCGTAGTAGGAATGAGCGGTGGAGTGGACAGCAGCGCAGCGGCCGAGGAAATGCTTCGAAGGGGTTATTCCGCTACGGGGGTCACCCTCCGTTTTTTTTCCCGGATGGGAGCTGAAGCGCGGAAAAGGGACGATAGGGCGGTGCGGCGGGCCTCCGCCGCCTGCCGGCGTATGGGAATAGACCACCTGGTAATAGACGCGGGGAGTGATTTCAGCCGAAGGGTGGTGGATTATTTTGTAAGGTCTTACCGGGAAGGAAAAACGCCGAATCCATGCGTAGTTTGCAACCAGTTTATTAAATTCCCCTTCCTGGCGAGAGCCGCTGACAGAGTGGGAGCCGGTTTTATGGTGACCGGACACTACGCCGGTGTCTTAGGATTCAGGGGAAGGCCGTTCTTGGCCGCCGGGGTGGACAAGAAAAAAGACCAGTCCTATTTTCTATACCGGGTTCCGGTCAAGTACCTATCCAGGACTATCTTTCCGCTGGCAGGCCTGAGAAAGGAAGATGTCCTGCGTGGTGCCAGGTCAAAGGGGCTTAACGGAGGAACCGTTCCTGAAAGCCAGGACGTCTGCTTTATTCCAAGCGGGGACCTGAAGGGTTTTCTTAAAAGCCGCCTGCCGTCTCGCCCGGGAGAAATAGTGGACACCGAGGGGAGAAAGCTTGGGGAACATGCTGGAATCTGCTTTTACACCATGGGACAGAGAAGAGGATTGGGAGTATCGGCCTTATGTCCCCTATACGTGAACAGAATCGATCCGGTCAGTGACAGAATCGTGCTTGGAAAGGATGAAGACCTCTATTTCAGAAGCGCGGTCTGTTCATCTCTTCGGCTCAGGACCCGCCGTTTGCCCGAAGGATTGAAAGCCAAGATCAGGTTCCGGCACGAACCAGCAGCGGTCAGGTGTGTCAATATCGGGACCGAAGAGATGAAAGTGGTTTTCGAGAAACCCCAGAGGGCGGTAACCCCGGGCCAGTCTCTGGTAATCTACAGTGATGGCATGGTGATAGGGGGAGGAATGATCGAGAGGGGAGAACGGGATTGAATTCAGGGGTGAAAACTTTACTGATTCCGTTTATTTGCCTGGTCCTAATATACGCTCAGCCGCCCGCTTCCTGTCAGACCGGGCCGGAGAAAGATTTCCTGAGTCTGAAAAGAGAAACCTTCGGCGGTTCGGTTACTGTTTATTATCATTCGCGATACTCTCGTATGGCTCAGCGGATAGCCGGGATCGCCGATGAATTTTCCGGCGATATCGCATCGGAACTGGGATTGGGTTCGGTAGACAGCTATGAAATATACCTGGCGTCGAACAGGAAGGAGTACATGGCACTGGTCGGCGGAAGAATTCCAGAGTGGAGTGAAGCCTGCGCCGATTCAAGAAGAGGGAGGATATGTGTAAACGCGGGCGCTGTTCTGATGTCACCCCGGCCCCTGAAGATCGTTATAAAGCACGAGCTTTCGCATCTTTTTATAGCGCAAAGGGTCGAGGGCACGCGATGCCCCCGGTGGTTTCTTGAAGGTGTAGCGATGAGGCAGTCCGGAGAGTGGACTTTTTCCGACCAGTGGAGATTGCAGCTCTCTTTATGGAGGAAGGATGTCCCCGGGCTCAGAGAGCTTGACGCGGGATTTCCCCGTTGGGGAAGCGATGCGAAACTCGCTTATGGTATAAGTTACATAGCAGTCTCGGAGCTGTTTGCCCAAAGGCCTGGTGATCTTGCCACTCTAACCGCTTTTGCCAGGGATACGGAAGATTTCGGTGAGGCTTTTTACCTGACTTTCGCTAAGTCCCAGTCCGATTTCGCTGAAGAATTCCGCGTCATACTCAACAAGAAATACAGGAAAAGGGGGGTCCTTCTGGCAGCCAGCCCTTTCTGGGCGGCTGCGGGGCTGTTTTTCCTGGGTATATATATATTGAAGATGCGGCGCTCAAAGAAGAAGATAGAGCAGTGGGAAGAGGAAGAGGCGATTTCGAAGGCAAGTTCCTCACCTGGCGCGGAAAGACCGGATAATGACCGGTGGTGACAGGACAGGTTTCCGTTCACTGGAACTACCCCTTACAGATATAAGGTACTGCAGTCTTTGTTTGACAGGGGGAGGTATTATTTTTATACTACCGGAGTCGCTTTCCGCGGAATTTACGCAACAAGTCTCCCGAATGCCGGGTTTCATCGGCAGGTTGCTAATATATGATTGACAGGCGGTTATAACCGCAAAAACCGATGGAGTTGGTTCAAAGTGGAGGGCTAGTCCTAATTGGTAAGGCAGCGGATTTGAAATCCGCCGGGCGCAAGCCCTTGGGGGTTCGAATCCCTCGCCCTCCGCCATGAAGGGAAAATTTAATTCCGGAGAGGTGGCCGAGTGGCTGAAGGCATCCGCCTGCTAAGCGGTTGTAGGGTTAACCCCCTACCGAGGGTTCGAATCCCTCCCTCTCCGCTGTTTCATGCGCCCATAGCTCAACTGGATAGAGCGTCTGGCTACGGACCAGAAGGTTGGGGGTTCGAATCCTCCTGGGCGTATTACTATATGAATATCAGCTCCCCTGCTTCCTGGAATTACCTTGCGCCAATAATACTTAAAGAATAAATTATAAGAAATACCGGAATCGGGTTGACCCGCTGATTTTGATGCGGTATGATAATAAATCCGGTTCTCGGTCAACAAGAGGCCGGCTTGTGAAAACCAAAAAAAGAACCTGCTAATTCGAACCCGTAAATATAACAAAGAAGCCAGAATTTCACTGAAGGGAAGAGATATGATCGAGATTAGAACCCATGGTCGCGGCGGTCAGGGATCGGTTATAGCGTCCGAAATACTCGCGGACGCTTTTTTTCACGAAGGAAAGTTCGTACAGGCTTTTCCTGCTTTCGGAGTGGAGAGAAGGGGAGCTCCGGTAATGGCTTTTACCAGGGTCTCGGAAAGTGAGATCAGGGAAAGATGCCAGATATACGAACCCGACCATCTGGTGGTTCTCGACGCTGTTCTTATTGAAACTGTAAATATTACCGGCGGGTTGAAGGAGGGGGGCTGGATAGTCATAAATACCAATGCCTCCTTCAAGGATTCAGAACTTGCCAAGAAGTACAAAGTCGCTACCGTCGACGCCAACGCTATAGCGATAAAGTACGGTCTGGGGTCAAGGGCGGCGCCCATCGTGAATACCGCGATCGTGGGCGCTTTCGCCGGGGCTACCGAGCTGGTCGGCATTAAAGCGGTGCAGGAGGCGATCAAGGGGTTCGTTCCCATAAAGAAGGAAGAAAACGCTCAAGCGGCCCAGGAGGCCTATGAGAATGTAGCTAAATGGTAAAGGAGCAATTGTAGATCGTATTATTCGAGCGCCTGATATTATTTTCAGTCAGTGAACTGGAGGATAAATGAGCAAGAAGACCGAATTTGAAAGTTACAAAGAGATGCCCATTCGGCCGATGACGGTCGATGACATGCTCTGGAATGAAACCGGTTCATGGCGAAACGTCAGGCCGGTTTACGATTTCAAGATTTCACCTTGTATTACGGGGTGCCCCACCGGCGAGAATGTGCAGAAATACATACAGCACGTGGTGGACGCAGAATACAGAGAGGCCTGGGAGACGATAATAGAGAATAATCCCATGCCGGCGGTGACAGGCAGAGTGTGTTTTCATCCCTGCATGGACAAATGCACCCGAAGGGATTTCGATGAAGCGATAAACATTATCGGTATCGAAAGGGCTCTGGGAGATATGGGCCTGGATAATCCCGGCTGGATGAAGAAGGTGAAAGCCGGTAACAAGGAGAAGGTCGCCGTGGTGGGTGGCGGCCCGGCCGGATTGTCATGTGCCTTCTATCTGGCAAGGCGGGGATATCAGGTAACCCTTTTCGAGGCTGACAATGCCCTGGGAGGGGTTCTGAGATGGGGCATTCCCGAGTACAGGCTGCCCAACAGCGTTCTGGACAGGGTCATCGATTCTATTCTGAGCTCAGGGCGGATAGAAGTCGAGGCGGAAACGCAGGTGGGAAAAGACATAAAACTCAAGGAAATAACAGACCGGTTCGACGCGGTTTTCATGGGAATAGGTCTTTCCGTGAGCAGAAAACTAGGCATCGACGGGGAAGAAAGCGAGGGAGTGGAAGCGGGCCTGGATTTCTTAAGAAAAGTAAACAGTGGAGAAAAAGTCCAACCGGGCAGGAAAGTGCTGGTAGTGGGGGGCGGTAATACCGCCATGGATGTGGCAAGGTGCGCTCTGAGAAAGGGAAGTGACGTGACGGTGGTCTACCGGAGGACCTTGACTGAAATGCCGGCCATTCCGGGAGAGATCGAGGAAGCCGAACTGGAAGGCGTAAAGATGAGGTTTCTGGCGACACCCAAGGAGATAGTCTCCAAGAACGGAAAACTCGAAAAGGTGGTCTTCCAGGAGATGAAGCTGGGAGAGCCGGATGAATCAGGCAGGCGCAGGCCCGTTCCGGTGGAAGGCAAGACATTCACCATGGAGGCTGACAACCTTTACACGGCTATTGGCGAGCAGGCGGACCTGGAGGGGATGGAGCCGGGGTTGGAAACCGAATGGAATCTTATCAGCGCCAAAGACAGGTTCGGCCAGACCAGTGCTGAATCGGTGTTCGCCGGTGGAGACGTGGTGACCGGTGCGGCCAGCGTGGTGGAAGCGATAGCGGCCGGCAGAAAATCAGCTGAAAAGATTCACCGGTTCTTCACCGGTGAAAGCGATCCGGAGGAAAGGGAAGAACCTGATTTTGGAATAGAGGATATCAACACCGACTATTTCACTAAGTCAAAGAGAACGCTTCTTCCCAGGGTTCCTCTGGAGAAGGCCAGCAAGGATTTTTCGGAGATCTACAAGGGATTCGACGAAGAACTTCTCAAGAAGGAAGCTGACCGCTGCTTCTCCTGCGGTGTCTGCAACTACTGTGACAATTGCTGGATCTACTGCCCCGACGTGGCGATTATCCGCAAAGAAGACGAATATGAGATCAATTATGACTATTGCAAGGGTTGCCTGGTATGCGTGCAAGAATGCCCGCGCAACGCCTTTTCCATAGAGGAGGAAGGAAAATGAAAAAGGTCGTCATGGGAAATCACGCCGTAAGTTACGGCGTCCGGGCATCGGAGGCTAAGGTAATATCGGCTTATCCGATAACGCCTCAGACCCACGTTGTGGAGCTTCTTTCGGAGATGTGCGCAAGTGGTGAGATAGACGCCAAGTTCATAAAGGTCGAATCAGAGCATAGCGCGATGGCGGCCTGTGTGGGAGCGAGCGCTGCGGGAGTAAGATCTTTCACGGCAACATCCTCGCAGGGCCTTCTGCTCATGACGGAGATGCTTCACTGGGCGGTAGGAGCGAGGCTTCCCATAGTGCTGGCGAATATCAACAGGGCGATCGGGCCTCCCTGGAGTATCTGGACCGACCAGAACGATTCTCTTTCCATGAGGGACGTAGGGTGGATACAGATCTACTGCGAAAGCAACCAGGAGACCCAGGATACCATACCGCAGGCTTTTAAGATCGCTGAAAAGCTTCAACTGCCCGTGATGCTGGTCCTGGACGCGTTCTTCCTTTCACATACTTACGAGATAGTTGATATTCTGGAGGCGAAGGAAGTCAGAGGTTTTCTTCCGGACTACGATCCCGAAATAAAACTGGATATCGATAATCCTCACTCTTTCGGCAACCTGGCATCGCCGGATTACTACATGGAACTTCGCTACCTTATCGAGGAGGCTATGGACGAGGCCCGCGGCGTGATCAAGGATGTCGGGAAGGAGTTCGGAGAACATTTCGGCAGGGATTACGGGCTGGTAGTGCCCTATCGCTGCGAAGACGCAGAGACGATTCTGGTCACCTCGGGAACAGTGGCTTCCACCACCAGGGCTATCGTCGACCAGATGAGGGATGAGGGTATAAAGATAGGGTCCCTAAAGATTCGAGTATTCAGGCCGTTTCCATTCAAGGAGGTCAGGGAGATCCTTTCCTCAGCCAAAAAGGTCGCGGTTCTGGACAGGAACATATCGTTCGGCAATCACGGGATATTCTTCCAGGAAGTGAAGAGCGCCCTGTACGGCCTTACCGATATACCCATAGTGGGTTACGTGCTGGGCCTGGGCGGGCGCGACGTAACACCGGGAGTGATTCGAGAGGTCGCCGACAAAGCTATCAAGGATAAAAATCCCGAAACCTATATCAACTGGATAGGAGTTAAAAAATGAAAGAGGCTTTAATACCCACTGAAGAACTCATGGGATCGGGCCATCTGGCGTGCCAGGGGTGTGGCGCGACTCAGGCGATGAGATTTGCCCTGAAGGCCCTGGGAAAGAAAACAGTCCTCGCCATACCAGCATGCTGCTGGTCGGTAATAGACGGTTCGTTTCCCCACTCATGCGTGAATCTTCCGATCTTTCACACGGCTTTTGAGACCGCGGCGGTTGTCGCTTCGGGAATCAAGGCGGGTCTTCAGATGCGGGGGGACGATGAGACCACTGTTATGGCATGGGCGGGCGACGGAGGGACCTATGATATAGGTATTCAGGCTCTTTCCGGAGCCGCAGAGAGGAACGAGGATATCATCTACGTCTGCTACGACAACGAGGCGTATATGAATACGGGTATTCAGAGAAGTTCATCCACTCCCCCCGGCGCCTGGACTACGACAACCCCGATCAAGAACTTCAAGAAACGGCCCAAGAAGAGCATGATAGATATTATGGCTGCTCACGCTATACCCTATGTGGCTACGGCCTCGGTCGCGTACCCCCAGGATTTCATTGAAAAGCTCAGAAAGGCCAAAGCGATTCGGGGCACCAAATATATTCAAGTCCTCGCACCCTGCCCGACCGGCTGGAAGCTATCCCCAGAGCTCACGGTATGGATCGCCCGCCGGGCGGTAACGTCCAAAGCGTATCCCCTGATCGAGTTCACCGAGAACGGGAACAGATTGAAAATCTGGAAGGATTTTGAACCAACCCCGTTCAAGGAATATTTAAAACCTCAGGGAAGGTTCAGGCACCTCAAGGAAAAAGAGATAGATGCGATAGAAAAAGATATCGAGATAAACTGGCAGAGGCTTCTGGCCAAAGAGAAGATGCTCGCTTCGATTCCGGGCCTGGATAGCGAAGAAAGTTGACCGGCCGGCCGGTTTTAGTATTTTGATTTATGATCATACACGGAGCGCCGTTTTATCATTCGGCGCTTGCGCTGTCCCAGCGGGTTGAATAGAACCATACCAAGTATTGCAGTAGTTGGTTTCCAGCCCTTCTCGATTTTTTCTCATTGTTCCCAATAGCGGTTGATAATCCTTGTAAGATGTTTACATAAAACAAAATATACTACCACGCATGGTGAGTTATGCAATATTATTTTGCAAATTGAAGGCCGCCGGTGAATACACGCCCCAACGCCGGCGGCGGTAAGAGGTTTGAAAATCATTCAGTTACAAAATGTCGATAAATTGGTACATCTCTGGCGAAGGGGATTAGAGCATGAAGATCGCCCGTGAAGCCCGGTTTGCGTGCGGCGATTTGAAAGGAATTGATGATGCTTATAGCCTCTGGAATAAGAAACCACACCAAAGAGGGCGCTCTACGCCTTGTCGATATAGGGCTCGGCGTGTTTTTATTCGCGATCGGAATCCTTGGGCTGAGCGTGTCGGTGATGCAGGTCAGCCGGGCGGGAGTAGTAATAGATAACGGTGCCACAGCTGAAAAGCTCGCCATCGATGGGATGGAGCGCGCTCTGAGTTCAAATGGATTTGACCACTTGAGGGTAAGCGATTATCATGTGGGTTTCCCGGGACCTGGAAGGGGAGGCGGCAGGAGAGATCTCAAGTTCAAAAGAACCGTTACGGTGACCGAATCTGAAGACAGCAACTACAAGGCGGCGAGAAGGATAGTAACGGTCAGGGTGGAGTGGCTCGAACACGGGGAGAACAGAAGCCTGCAGCTGGTTTCTTCTCCCGAAGATTTATAATTCCGGGGTATTCGGCGGCCCGGGGTTTTTTCCATGTTGACATGACGGCTTTTCCATTGTAATCTTTAAGCCGGAAACGGATTGAAATTGCCGGTCTTTAAGATTGTCAATTCCAGTCAATAAAGTAAAGCGCGGCTTGATGTTGGCGTTTCGAATCGATTTTTTCCGGCCAAGGAGTATATCATGAAAAGGGCCGTTTTTATTTTTTTGCTGTTTACGGCTGTGGCTTTCCTGGGCTGCGGCGCAAAGCATCCCCGTTCGATAGAGGTGGATCCCGAATTCAATCCCAATAACGTCGGCCGGATACTCGTGGCGCCGGTCCTGAGCTCGATACCGGAAGGGCTTGATCCTTATCGCAGGTCGGAGGTCCTTACCGCGGAGATTCTCTGGAAACGCCTGTCGGCGAGGGACGACTACGTGTTTATATCTCCCAGGGAATTCCGGCTGGCCCTTATTAAAGAAGGCAAAACCGAAGAAGATTTCAAGAAGTTCAAGGAAGACTGGACAGAAGACCGGGGCGCCGAGGTTGAGATAATGAGGCTTTTGGATAAGACTCTTGATATAGATATGGTTCTGATACCGGAGGTTTATCTCTGGTACAAGGACGAGGCGGACTACCGTGAAACCAGCGCAGTCTCCGCCACTCAGGTGGGGGTCACTATATCGCTGGTGAATCCTCTCTCCGGAAAGGTGCTCTGGGAAGCAACCGACGAGAATTACCAGGAAGCGGTGAGGACGGAAGGCGATAGGGTAATGGGAGGTTCGTTGCTCTACGACAGAAGGATAAGAGGGGTTACCCAGACCGGAAAGGACATGTACTCGGCGCCTCCCTACGAAGATGTCGCCATAAAGGTCATCGGGTCGATAGTGGATGCTATCCCGACTCATTCCCTGAATAGATAAAATGGACAGGGTGTGGATGGAGGAGGCCGTTTCGGAGGCCCTGAAGGCCCTCTCCGAGGGCGAAGTGCCGGTGGGGGCGGTTGTGGTTAAAGATGGCGCTGTTATCGGCAGGGGCCATAATGAGATTGAAGAGAGAGCGGATGTCACAGCTCATGCGGAGATACTGGCTATCCGCGAAGCATCTTCCAGGCTGGGTGATTGGCGCCTGGACGGGTGCACGGTCTATGTAACCTCGGAGCCCTGCCATATGTGTATGGGGGCTTTTTACCTGTCCAGGGTGAGCCGGGTCGTTTTCGGCGCCAGGCAGCCGAGAAGCGGCTCGTGTGGATCGGTGGACGATTTTCACAATTTGAATCTCTTCGGGCACTCGATTGAAGTGACCGGAGGGGTGGAAGAAGAAAAATGCCTCTTGCTTTTGCGAGAGTTTTTTAACAACCTGAGAAAAGAGGAAAAGTAGGAATAGACGGAGAGATGCGAGAGCTGGCTGAATCGGCGCGATTGGAAATCGCGTGAGGGGTTAATCGCTCCTCCGAGGGTTCGAATCCCTCTCTCTCCGCCGTAAATACAAATTGGAACTGACAGGAGAGATGCCAGAGCTGGTTGAATGGGGCGGTCTCGAAAACCGTTGAGCAGTTTTCTGCTCCGAGGGTTCGAATCCCTCTCTCTCCGCCATTAAAACCGGCCATTTCACCGGTAAGGGATTATTTTGTTCTGGGGGGATGTAGCTCAGCTGGGAGAGCACCTCGTTCGCAACGAGGGGGTCGGCGGTTCGAATCCGCTCATCTCCACCATTATCTCAGACCGTGCTAGACGGGGAGGTAGCGGTGCCCTGAACCTGCAATCCGCTATAGCAGGGTCGAATTCCCTGTTGAGGGAAAGCGGTCTTCGAGTGATCGGCAGCGGGAAGTGGCGTTGATGGTCAGGGCCTGCGCAATGAGAACCTGCCAACCCCGTCAGGACCGGAAGGTAGCAGCGGTACGCAGTTATTCTTATGTGATGCAGTGATCCCTGGCCGGAGTCAACCCCGTTGTTAGAGCCGGGGGCCCTTCTCGAGGCAGGGTGCACGGTCTTTATGATTATATCAGGACTGAATCGGGATTATAATGTCTTATCTAGTTCTGGCCAGAAAGTGGCGGCCCCAGACTTTCGGTGAAATAGTGGGACAGGACCACGTGTCTGCCACCCTTTCCAAAGCTGTCGAGAAGGGAAGGCTGGCGCACGCCTACCTGTTTACCGGTCCCAGGGGGTGTGGAAAGACCACCACGGCCAGGATCCTATCGAAGATCATAAACTGTGAGAATCCGCAAAAAGGGGAGCCCTGCAACAGGTGTGATTCATGTGTGGCGGTGAACAGGGGAGAGCATCTGGATGTCATCGAGATAGACGGAGCCTCCAACCGGGGAATCGATGAGATAAGGGATCTCAGAGAAAAGATCGGTTACGCTTCCAGCAGGGGTAAGGCCAAGATATACATAATAGACGAGGTACACATGCTTACTCCACAGGCCTTTAACGCTCTTCTTAAGACCCTGGAGGAACCCCCCGAACATGTCTACATGATACTGGCTACAACTGAACCGCACAAGGTCCCCGCCACCATCAGATCCAGATGTCAGAGATTTGATTTTAAAAGGCTAGAGCTTGAAGAGATATCCGGTCAGCTTGAAAAGATATGCCGGAGCGAGAATATCGAATTCGACCAGGGCGCGCTGATCCTCATATCCCGAAGGGCCGATGGAAGTATGCGGGACGCCGAAAGTCTCTTGGATCAGTGTATCTCCGCTGCTGAAGAGAATATAGATATCACTCTGGTCAGGGGAGTGCTGGGTCTGGTGGATTCGATGATGGTAATAGAGCTTCTGGGGGCCATCGGAGCAAGGAAGAGAAAAGAGGCTCTTGGAATAGTGGATCAGGTGGTTTCTTCGGGATTGGATCTGGAGGAATTTTTCCTGGCCTATATGGAGGGAATAAGAAACCTGCTGGTGATCAGCGAGGCCGGGAAGGAATCGGCCGGTTGGCTGGACCTGACCGAGTCGGAGTTTGAGGAACTTTACGCACTATCAGAATCGTTCAGGACAGAGGATCTTCTGATGCTCTTCAGGGAGGCGGTCCGTTCTTTCAGGGAGTTCAAGCTTTCCGGCCAGCCCAGATACCACCTGGAGGCCCTGATAATCGAGGCGGCTTCCTGGGAATCGGCGGTTGAAATATCGGACCTTATGGATAGCCTGTATTCGGGGAGTGGTCCGGATTCCGCCCCGTCGAAGACGGGTAGAAAGGTTTCCAGAAACAAGAAATCGGAGAAGGAACCCAGCAGAGGAACCGCCGGCTCTTCCGGAAAGACGGATGAGGAGGATGGAGAAAAAGCTGAGGAGGGGTTTTCAGGCACCACATCTGATCAAAAAAAAACGGCTGCGGCGGAGAATAAGTCAAGCATCGATACCGCGAGCGAAGCTGTTTCGAGCGGTTCCGCCGCGGGAGAGGATACTCATAGCGAGGGGGCGGTTTCTGTTCTGGGCGGAAGTGAGGAATGGGAAAGATTTCTGAGCAGGATCAGGGAAGCCAAGCTGACCCTGGGCATATGGTTGAACTCCGCGAAGGTCCAGGAGGTGGATGGCTCGAGACTTGTCCTTGGTTTCAGCTCCAGCAACAAGTTCGCCCGCGAGATGGTAAAGGAAGCGAAGAACAGGAAATATATAGAGAATCACCTGGAATCTTTTTTTGGCAGAAAATTTACCATAGATGTGGTCGAAACAGAAGGGACGGGGGTAGCTCCGCAGAAGGAAGCGAAGCTCGAACGGAAGAAGAGAAAGAGAAAAGGGAGAAGCGATCCACCCCTGGAGTCATTGCCGGATGATGAGCCGGTCCTGAAAAAGATAGTAAAAGAATTCGAAGGAGAGATATTTGACGGCTAGCCTCAGCTGCGGGAGGAAAAGCGAATGAAAAATATGGGAAAGATGCTGAAACAGATGCAGCAGGTACAACAGAAAATGGCGGAAATGCAGGAAGAACTTTCCAGGGAGACGATCGAGACTTCAGCGGGTGGCGGTATGGTAAAGGTGGTCATGAACGGGGGGCACGAGATCGTATCGATAAAAATCGACCCCGAGGTGGTTGATCCCGGGGACGTGGAAATGCTGGAGGAACTGGTTGCCGCGGCTGTAAACGAAGCGAGAACAGAGGTCGACGATATGGTCAGGGAAAGAATGAGTTCCCTTACAGGCGGAATCAATATCCCTGGTCTTTTTTGAAAATCCCGGAGCGATCCAGCACTCCCCCGCATTCTTTTTTATGGTCTTTTGATTTATATGACTTTTAAGGCAAGGTTTTTGCATTAGCGTTGACAGGAGAAAGAAATGAGTTACGAGCTTCCCATTCTAAGGGCGCTGATAGACAATTTCAAGAAGATGCCCGGAATTGGCGAAAAGACCGCTCGAAGGCTCGCTTTCACGGTACTGTATATGGACAGAGAGGAGGTCAGGCGCTTTGCCCAAGTACTACTGCAGGCCAAAGAAAGAATCGGATTCTGCCGAATATGCGGAAATCTCGCCGAAGAAGAAACCTGCGGAATCTGCCGGGACCAGTCCAGGGACAGCAGCATCGTATGCGTCGTTGAGCGGCCGGCCGACCTTTACGTTCTTGAAAAGACAGGCCGATTCAGGGGCCGCTACCATGTTTTGCATGGAGTCATTTCTCCGCTGGACGGAGTAGGCCCCGATGATCTGAATATTAAAGGATTGAGAAACAGGGTTGCAAAAGAAGGGATAACAGAGTTGATAATCGCGACTAATCCGAGCGTGGAAGGCGACACCACCGCTTTGTATATAAGTGAACTTCTGGAAGGTTGCGACGTCAAAATCACCAGGCCGGCCAGGGGGATTCCTCTGGGTAGTTCGTTGGAGTTCATCGACGGTAATACTCTGTCGAGAGCGATAGAAGCCAGGGAGAGAATTTAACCGCCGGGCGAGGAGCATTAGAACAATGGTCAGAGCGAATTGGAAGGTATTTGAACAGGACTATTGGGCGATCAGCACAACCCTGGAAGAGCTTTTAAAGAATTCCAACGCCATGAGCGTGATACTTCTGGACAAGACCGGGCAGCTGATAGCGAACGTGGGAGAGCCTCCGCAATTCGACATGCATACCTTCGCTTCGCTGTGCGCGGCCGATTTTGAAGCCAACGCCCAGCTGGCCAAGCTCATAGGCGAGAAGGATTTTTCTACGCTCTATCACCAGGGAAGTAATGAAAGCATGTATCTGTCCAGGGTGGAGAAGGAAATAATTCTGGTCGTGCTTTTCGACAAGAAAACCACCCTCGGGCTTGTCCGTCTGAGGACCAGAAAAGCCGTGGAAGGCCTTTCCGCGGTAATTAGAAGACTCTATGACAAACTGCAGTACGAAAACGAGGATTATTCGGAAGAATCTGAATTCGGTGACGAATTCTGCGCCGAAGCTGAATTTGAGATAGACAGCCTGTTTTCCGATTAGGGGGATACTATTGTCTCTGATAAATTATTCATCCAGGGAAATCAACGTAAAGATCGTATATTACGGGCCCGGCCTTTGCGGGAAGACTACCAATATACAGTATATATACAACAAGGTAGCTCCCGACACGAAGGGTAAGCTAATAACCCTCGCGACGGAAATGGACCGGACCCTCTTCTTTGATTTTCTGCCTCTGGAGCTGGGAAAGGTTAAAGGGTTCAAGACCAGATTTCACCTTTACACGGTGCCGGGGCAGGTATATTACGACGCCAGCCGAAAACTGATACTCAGGGGTGTGGACGGGATAGTCTTCGTGGCGGACTCGCAGACTTCCCGCTATGACGCGAATATCGAAAGTCTCTATAATCTGCACGAGAATCTTGCAGATTATAATATGAAACTGGAGGAGATTCCTTTTACCATCCAGTATAACAAGCGGGATCTTCCCGAGATAATATCGGTCACCGATCTTCAGCAGGAGCTGAATCCCAAGCAGTATCCATCCTATGAAGCGGTGGCGGTGAACGGGACGGGAGTCTTCGATACCCTGAAATCGGTCGCCAAATCGGTGCTCAGAAACCTGAATTAGAGGCGATTACCCATTTCGAACCATATTTTGCCGAGGAACCCCAGTATCTAGTAACGATAAGACCCAGGGTCATTGGATCCAGCCCGGCCTGACCCACCAAAAAAACCCGGAAGGCTGGAAAAGCCTTGACCGGGTTTACCGGTGAGGGTATTCTCCTATCCCTAGAGGAGAATATCTATTGAAGAAACGGATCGTAACACTCTTTGGTTCTTTTTTCTACACTGGTTTTTTCCCGGTGGCCCCAGCATCCTTCGCCAGCCTGATCTGGGTCTTGTGCTATCTTTTTATACCAGGGGGCAAGTGGCTGGTCCACCCTCTTTCCCTGGTTCTGACTATTCCGGCCGGAATTTATCTTGCCGGTGTGATGGAGGATTATTACGGAAGGGACGCTCCGGAGATCGTAATAGATGAATTCATCGGAATGCAGGTTACACTTATTTACTTTCAACCCGCCTTCGCTACCGCGGCGGTGGGATTCGCGCTTTTCAGATTCTTTGATATAACAAAACTCTTTCCGGCTGGAAGATCGCAGAAACTCAGAGGAGGGTTTGGTGTGGTCGTTGACGATCTGATAGCTGGTATTTATTCACTGATAGTACTGAGGATCCTGACTGACTACCTGAATCTCTTCTAGCAGGCGCGGTCTCATCAAGATTTAATACGTGACCATGAAGTGTGAGATAGTATCGGTAGGAATCACTGAGACAATGGGCTGCGGGATACCAGCTTCCAGCCGGCTGTTGCTTTGTTATCTGGCAGAGCGGGGAATCGAGGCGGGCCGGTTATCGATTGTGCCCGCTGACGAAACAGCCGTGAGCACGGCTCTGGGGGAGGCGGCGCGGCGAAGCGATGCCGTTTTCTTGACTGGGGGGCTTTTGCGGGCCGGCGGCGGCTTGTCGATAAAGACTGTCTTAGAGATGGCGAACGATTTTTTGGAAGCGGAAGGGGATTCGCCGCTCAGACCAGCCAGTAAAAACGGACCGGAACGATTCGGGGAAAACCGAATCGATAAGGGAAGCAGGGTCTTACTTAATCCTTCAGGGGAAACGCCGGGCTTGCGCTCTCAGCTGGCCGGATGTGTGGTCTTCATTTTTCCCGATGAAATTACAAATGATATGCTGGATGTCAATCTGGGAGAATATCTCTCAGCTGCTGAAAGCGATTTTCTGAAGCTGAGGTTGGCCCGTTTGAGCCGGAACGATTTGAAGGGCCGGCTGGCCAAGAGGCTTGGCGGCCGTTTGGACGATGTGAGGATAAGGGGAGATTATCCGGCCATCGACATCCTTTTTCCCACCAGCTGTTTCCAACCGGGCGAGGTGGAGGAGCTAGGCGAAGATCTGGAAAGCTACGTGTATTCGAAGGGCGCGGATGGGATGGAGAGAGTAATCCTTGATCTTCTCAAGGAAAAGGGGCTGACTCTTTCCGTAGCCGAGTCCTTCACCGGGGGCATGCTCGCTTCGGTCCTCGTATCCGTTCCCGGCTCCAGCGAGGTGTTTCTGGAGGGTTTTGTGACCTATAGTAACGAGGCGAAGGTCCGCGAACTTTGCGTGAGCCCCGAATCGATACGCGAGAAGGGAGCGGTGAGCCTGCTGGTCTGCAAAGAGATGGCCGCCGGAGCGGCAAAGAGATCGGGTTCGAACGCAGCGTTGTCCACAACGGGCATAGCCGGGCCCACAGGCGCTTCGCCCGGTAAGGAAAAAGGATTGGGATTCATGGGTCTGTGCTTCGGGGAGGAACTGTTCGTCATAGAGGAAAGATTTACCGGTGAAAGAAACACAGTGAGGCAAAAGGCTGTCTTTACCGCTCTGGATCTTTTGAGACTCAAGCTGGAGGGGTTCGAAGAAAGATTGAACCGGATCTGAGCCTGTCATTGCTTGAGCTGGAATGGAGCTCTGAATTGTCATGAGAATCTTCCTGGCGGTGGAAGTCGAAGGCCATATTAGAGTCATGGTCAGTAAGATGATCAATGAATCCGGTATATACAAGCCTCCCTGGAGGTGGATTCCGGTGGAGAATTATCACCTTACTATGAAGTTTCTTGGTGAAGTCCGGGAAGACGGACTGGATGAGATCATCGATACCTGCCATGGTATCGCCTCGAACGGGGGGCCTTCCTTTGAAATCGGTTTCGCCGATTTCGGCGCTTTCCCATCGATCTCCAATCCCCGAGTGCTGTTTTACGAGGTTAAAGAAGGCTCTCAGCGACTTTCCGAACTCGCTTCATCCATAGATTCAGGGATGGGCAAGCTGAGGTTTCCAAAGGAAAAGAGGAAGTTTCATCCACATCTGACACTGGCCCGGGTAAAAAAACGAATTCCCCCAGCCATTCTGGAAAAGCTTGAATCAATGCCGCCTCTTCCGAAGAAAGCGGCGCAACCGGTCGAGTCTTTCAACCTCATGAGAAGCCACCTGAGCCCTTCCGGTGCCCGTTACGAAAAGATAGCCGAATTCAGAATCTAAAAGCCCGTTTTATCGTTGATTAAATGATTTTATAGTGGTATAAGAAATTGTACCGGTTTCTGTCTGAAGCCGGATAAATCAAGTTACCTTGTAACACCAGGCTCCAACGGTGTTGCTTATTGATCGTCTGAGCCGCGGGCTCGGCGCCGCGTCCGGATGGTCAGCAGATTTTGGATCAGACGCAGGAGTGGGAGGGTGAAGATGTCGAAATCGAAGGGAAAGACCGCCGAAAAGGGAAAAGAAAAAGCAATCGATCTCGCGGTTAACCAGATTGAAAAACAGTTTGGAAAAGGTTCCATAATGAGACTGGGATCCGACACCGGAGTTTTTCCAGCGGAGAGTATTTCCACCGGCAGCCTGGCCTTGGATATAGCCCTCGGAATAGGCGGTGTACCGCGGGGAAGGATCATAGAGATATTCGGCCCGGAAGGTTCCGGGAAGACCACTCTGGCCAGTTCCATAGTGGCTAACGCCCAGCGGTCCGGCGGAGTAGCCGCGTTTATAGATGCCGAGCACGCCCTGGATATAAAATTCGCCAGGAAGATAGGGGTAAACGTGGACGACCTTCTGGTTTCCCAGCCGGACACCGGGGAGCAGGCTCTGGAGATAGCCGAAGTGCTTATACGAAGCGACGCCATAGACGTTGTGGTGGTCGATTCGGTGGCGGCTCTGGTGCCCGCGGCTGAGATCGAGGGACAGATGGGCGACTCGCATGTAGGTCTTCAGGCCCGCCTGATGTCCCAGGCCCTCAGAAAGATAGCGGGAGCGGTCTCAAAATCGAGAACATGCATGATATTTACCAACCAGATCAGGATGAAGATCGGGGTGCTTTTCGGAAATCCAGAGACGACATCGGGAGGTAACGCTTTAAAGTTCTACAGCACAGTCCGGATGGATATAAGGCGTATAGGCAAGATAAAGGACCATGAAAACATCATCGGAAACGCCACCAGAGTCAAGATAGTCAAGAACAAGGTGGCGCCGCCGTTCCGTCAGGCCGAATTTGAAATACTCTACGATGTGGGAATATGCATGGAGAGCGATCTTATAGAGTTGGGCTCAGCCTCCGGCCTGGTAACGAAGATGGGAAGCTGGTATTCATACGGTGAAACCAGGCTTGGCCAGGGAAAGGAGAACGCGCGGGTCTTTCTGGTGGAAAACAAGGATATCCGAAATGAGCTGGATTCGAAGATCCGCGAGCATTACGGCCTGATCGAGCCTGCCGAGCGGCCCAAGGCCGAGGATGATGGATCGAGCGAATAGTATTCAGAATATCGTGACCGGTATCAGCCGAAAAGCCGGCGGGCTGAGAAGGATAGAGACTTCCTCGGGCGGCCGGTATCTCGTTATTAAAAACGCGAAAACGGAAAATCTCCTTGAGAAGGGAAGACAAATCAGCAAGGAGGAGACCAGCCTTCTGGAAGGGACTTTGGCTGAGGAAGCGGGAATGAGACTGGCCAAGGAACTTCTTTCCAGAAGAGACAGGACCGAATGGGAGATTCGCGAATCGCTGGCCAGGGAAGGGGTGGAGAAAGGGGAGATAATTGATTATATTGTTGAAACCCTGGCCGAATACGGGTATCTGGACGATAGAAGATTCGCGGCTGATTTTATCCGGTTCAGGATGGCCCGCAATCCCTGCGGCCCAGCCCTGCTCAGGAAGAAGCTTTTGGCAGTGGGGGTGGATGATAGCGTCATAGGACCAGAGCTGGAAACATTCTTCGAGGATAAGGGTGAATTGGACGTAGCCCTAGAGCTTGTCATGAACAAGTTCTCCCCGAGTGATAAGAGGCGGAGGCTGGTAAGAAGGGTCAACGGTTTTCTCACCCGGAGGGGGTTCGGGGCCCAGGCAGTAAACACTATATGTTCAAGGATATTAAGAAAGGAATTACTGGCAGGTGAAAATGAGCGGCAAGATTGAATCAGCGCATCAGATCAGGCGCTCTTACGTCCGTTTCTTCTCCAAGCGGAGCCACACAGAAGTCCCCGGAGCTCCCCTGGTTCCCAAAAACGACCCCACTCTCCTGTTTACTTCGGCTGGAATGGTCCAGTTCAAGGAAAACTATCTCAAGCCGGGCAGATCATCCTACAGCAGGGCGGTCAGCGTTCAGAAATGTCTTCGGGCGGGAGATCTGGAAAGTGTGGGGAAAACCCTCCGGCACCATACATTTTTCGAGATGCTCGGCAATTTCAGTTTCGGCGATTACTTCAAGCAGGAAGCAATCGAGTGGGCCTGGGAGTACGTTACGGAAATCCTGCATCTTGAGACGGAAAAAATATTCGTCAGTGTTTATAAGGATGATGACGAGGCTTACAGGATATGGAATGAGAATATAGGAATACCTGAAGAAAAGATAGAGAGACTGGGCAAGAAAGATAATTTTTGGGGACCGGTGGGAGATACCGGTATCTGCGGTCCCTGTTCGGAGCTTTATTTCGATATGGGAGAGGAGGCCGGCTGTGGTGAGCCGGATTGCGCTCCCGGATGTGATTGTGACAGGTACCTTGAATTCTGGAATCTGGTATTTCCGCAGTTCTGGCTGAATGAATCGGGGGAGTACGTTCCTCTTGAAAAACCGGGTATCGATACCGGACTGGGCCTCGAGAGGATGGCCACAATACTGCAGGGAGTCAGGGATAATTTCCATACCGATCTTTTTCTGCCGATAATAAGCGGAGTCGAGGATATCATACAGGTCAAGGTGGGCGAGGGGACCTCCGAAAAGATGGGAGTGAACATGATCGCCGACCACGCCAGGGCTCTGACTTTTACTCTGGCCGAGGGTATCTATCCTTCCAACGAGGGCCGGGGGTACCTTCTGAGGCGGATACTGAGAAGGGCGCTTACCAGATTATACCGTTTAGGCGTGGTGAAACCGTCACTGTTCAGACTGATCGACCCGGTGGTCGATGTGATGAAGGAAGACTATCCCTACCTTCGGGAGAAGAAAAAAGAGGTGGTAAAGGTCATAAAGGCTGAAGAAGATTCCTTCTTCAGGACTCTGGCCTCCGGAAGGGAGCGCTTTCAGGCGGTAGCGGAAGAAGTGGCAGATGAAGGCGGCAAGACAATAAGCGGGGACAGGGTTTTCATGCTTTACGATACGTACGGCTTTCCCCCGGAGCTTACCAGGATGCTTGCTGAGGATTCCGGTTTGGAGATCGACCGGGAGGGTTTTGAAGAGCGCATGGAGGAACAGCGCAAACAAGCCCAGGAAGGAAGTTCCTTCGGCCCGGAAGGGATGGAAGCGGTATCCATGACTGAGCTTACCAGTGGAGAGAGTTCTCTCTTTACCGGTTATGAGAGCCTCGAGGAACCGGCTGTGGTAAGATCGTACCGGAAGGTCAAGAGGGAAGAGGCCGAAGGGGCAGAACGGAATAGTCCCCGGGGAACGGCATATGAGTTCATATTTGACAGAACGCCTTTCTACCCGGAATCAGGGGGGCAGGCCGCGGACAGTGGAACTATAGCCATAGGCGGCGTCCAGTTTGAAGTAGCGGACGTTTTCAAAAGAGATGAAGAGATAATACACCTGGCGGAGCCATCCGGGAAGGAAGAGGATATACCGGAGGAGTTTTTCCGGAGTAACGAAGCGGTTCTAAGTGTGAAGTCCGGCGCCCGGGCTTCCACAGCCGCCAACCATACGGCCACCCATCTCCTTCAGGCGGCCCTGAGATCGGTTCTGGGACAGCATGTGGCCCAGGCCGGTTCTTACGTGGATGATAAGAGGCTTCGTTTTGATTTCAATCATTTCGAAGGAATATCCTCGAGTGACAGACGGAAAATAGAAGACGTCGTAAACAGCTGGATTCGGGATTCGCGCTTGGTAAAGACCGAGATGATGGATTACAATGAGGCGGTCAACAGCGGTGTTACCGCTCTTTTCGAAGAAAAATACTCCGAGGAAGTAAGGGTGGTAAGTGTAGAAAAGGTTTCCGCGGAGCTGTGCGGCGGCACCCATGTCGACAACACCGGAAAGCTGGGAGTTTTTATAATTACCTCTGAAAGCAGTGTGGCTTCCGGAATCAGAAGAATAGAGGCGGTTACAGGCCGGGAGGCTCTGGATTATATAAGAGATTACTTTTCTCAGCTTGATGAAACGGCAGCAATCCTCAGGGCGCCGTCAGAAGAGGTACGGGACAGGGTCTGGTCGCTGCTCCAGGAGTGCGAAAAGCTTAAGAAGCAGGTGAAGAAGCTTCAAAGGGGAGGGGTGGGAGATAAGATAAAGGATCTGATCGATTCATCAAGGAGGATCGGGGACATCGTTATATCCGCCGGAAGGATCGATGTCGATTCGATAAACTCCCTGCGCCACCAGGCGGATGTTTTCCGGTCGAAAGTTTCCAGCGGAGTCGCCGTTCTGTCAATGCCGCCGGGAGAAAAGCTCCACTTCGTTGTGGTTGTCACCGATGATCTGGTTGAAAAAGGTATTACCGCGGTGAAGCTGGTCGATAAGCTGAAAGATATTTCGGGAGGCGGAGGAGGCGGCAAAGGGTATCTCGCTCAACTGGGAACCAAAGATACTTCCAAGGAAGAGGAAGTCTTCAAAGCCCTCGGCCCCGTAGTCAAGGACCTGATTTAGTCAATGAGGAACGATATGTTTAAATCTGTTTTTGCCGTGAATATTTTACTGGTGTTTATTATCGTGGCACTCTTGCCGGATACCGGACTCGCCCAGAGAACCCGGCAGTCAGAAAGAGAAAGGATCGAGGAACAGGCCGAAGAAAAGACCCCGCCGGAGAAGAAAGTACAACCTTACAGGGAAAAGTCCATACCGGAAGGACGGCAGCCCCGCCTTGAAAGGGAGGTAGACCCAGACCGGTATATACTGGGCCCTTTCGACAGGCTTCAAATCAGCATAGAAGGGACCGAGTCGAAATCTTTCGCCGTTTATGTGCTTCCCGAGGGAAATATCTATCTGGAAGGTATCACCTCCATCCAAGCGGCGGGAAAATCCCTCACCGAATTCAGACGGGATCTTCGAAGAGCCATGCTTGATTATTTCCACGACATAAGGGTTCGCTGCTATCTTATGGTTCCCCGGGTATTCAAGGTCTTCGTGACCGGAGAGGTCCATAGACCGGGAGCGGTTGAAGTCACCGCCGTGGACCGGGTCTCGGACGCGATCGATAAAGCGGGTGATATTAAATCGGAAGGGACCACCAGGCGGGTGCAGGTGATCAGGGGGGATTCGGTGATCAATGTCGATATTCTGAAGGTGATCGTGCTGGGCGAACTTGAGAAGAACGTTTTTCTGGCCAACGGCGACGCCGTACATGTTCCCCCCACCGGAAAGCACGTTACCATCCACGGTGATATACTCAGGGGCGGAGTCTTCGAGATCGTTCCCGGAGAGACCATAAAGGACGCCATCCATCTGGCGGGAGGCATGACCGGGGAGGCGGTGACCGATTCCGTACTTCTCAGCAGGGTCTTGTCGGGGGATACCGTGACCACCTTCGGTGTCTCCAGCGATAACTACGATATGCAGCTTAAGGATCTGGACGTAATAAGCGTTCTGAACAGGTTCAACATGGCCAAGCGGGTGTTTGTGTTCGGGGCCGTCACGAAAACCGGCCGCTTTTTCATAACCGAGGGCGAGAAGCTCTCGAACCTGCTCGCCAGGGTGGGAAGATTCGCGGATCAAGCTGATCTGAGGGCGGTCTCCATAGAGCGTTCCAACAGAGAGCATATCAGGGTGGACTTGACAAAATACCTCAGTAACGATCTTAAGGAAGATGACCTTAAATTGAAGGACGGGGACAAGATACACATTCCTACAGTGCAGAAGATAGTCGCGGTGGGGGGGGAAGTCCAGAATCCGGGAAGCTTCGATTATCAGGGTGATCTTACCGTGGCTCACTATGTAGGCCTGGCTGGAGGGCCGACCGAGCACGGAAGCCTGGACCGGGTGGTCATATATTCCACCGACGGTTCTATGAGAAGCGCCGATAAGAATACCAGGCCGAACCGGGGAGACGTGATAATCGTCAAGAAATCCGGCACGAGGCTGATCGCCGAATTCTTCAGCGGAGTAATCAGGCTGGGAACTGTGGTGATCTCCATAATAGTTCTGTCTCAGTAGTGAAAGGACCGTTATTGAAAAAGTATCTTAAGCAGGCCCGTCTCGAGATCAGAGACCTCGAATCGATTCTCGCTTCCATGCCGGAGGACCGGATCGAGACCATAGTCAGGATGGCGGAGGTTACCGCTGCGGCGATTCTATCGGGGAATATGGTATTTACCTGCGGTAACGGGGGCAGCGCCGCCGACGCTCAGCATATAGCCGGAGAGCTTGTGGGCAGGTTCCGCAGAAAGAAGGTAAGCGGATACAAGGCGGTGGCCCTTACAACCAACAGTTCGATCGTGACCGCCCTGGCGAACGATTATTCATACGAGGAGATTTTTTCCAAGCAGCTGGAGAGCAGGGGAAGGGAAGGAGACGTTCTTCTGTCGCTTTCGACCAGCGGAAACTCGCTCAATACGGTCCGGGCCGCTGAGGAGGCCGGTAAACAGGGTATGAAATCGCTTGCCTTCGTGGGAAAAGAGAAGGGATTTGTGGGGGAGGCTTCGGACATCGTCCTCAGGGTCCCTCATCATGATTTCGCGAGAATCCAGGAGGTTCACATGCTGATGGGGCATATTCTATGCGGACTTGTGGAGGAGATGGTGGTATCGGAGGATATTGAATAGGCGCCGCTCGGGCCTTTCTGAATCTATGCCTTTCTAATAACTTTCTTTCCCGGACAGCACCGTCCATATGGTCATCAGTATGATCTTGATATCAAAGAGAAGGGACCAGTTCTCGACATAATATATATCGTACTTTGTCCTTTCGGTTATCGAAGTATCGCCTCTCAGGCCGTTTACCTGAGCCCATCCGGTTATTCCGGATTTGACCCGGTGCCTTTCAAGATACTTGGGAATACTCGCCTTGAACCTGTCGACAAAGTGGGGCCTTTCGGGTCTGGGTCCCACCAGGCTCATCTCTCCTCGAAGTACGTTAAACAGCTGAGGAAGTTCATCCAGGCTCAAGCTCCTCAAAAACCTTCCCACCGGAGTCACTCTGGTATCCCCCCTGGTGGTCCATACCGGCCCGCTGCCGCTTTCGGCGCCGGTTCTCATACTGCGGAACTTTATAAGATCGAATTTCCTGCCGTCTCTTCCGATCCTTTTCTGCCTGTAGAAGACAGGTCCGCTGGAAGTAGATTTTATGGCGAGCGTTATTACCAGAAAAAGCGGGCTCATCAGGATCAGCCCCGCCAGTGAAGATACTATGTCGAAAGTTCTTTTGAAAACGCGGTTCCAGCCGGCGATGGCCGATTCCTTGATCTTCAGGAAGGTAAGATTGCCTAGCTCCCTTACCCTCAGCCTGCTGGTCATTATATCCCGAATATCCGGGAGAAGATAGAACTCGACGTCCAGGCCTATACACTTGTAAAGAATATCAAAAAATCTCTGGTCTTCTTCTTCTCCCGGAGCCAGAAAGACTATATCCAGGTCCTCTTCCCGAATAATATCCGCTATATCGCCGGAATCGCCGAGGCGTTCGCGCCTGCCGGCGAGATAGGAGTTTTCCCCGATATACCCAACAATCTCCACTCCCAACCCCGGGTTTTCCCTTACCGTGTTCAGAATATCTGAAGCCCAGTCACTGGAGCCCGCCACCGCGGAGCGGACCATGTCCTTTTTCCTTCGGTGCCTGATCCTCTCGTAATGGATTATAAAGAGACGCAGGATGCTGACAAGGGCTAAGCTGCACAACCAGATAAGGATGAATACTATCCGGCTGAAGGAGTAGCCCCTGTAGAGGAAAGCCGCGGACATGGCGATCAGCATTCCTACGGTGACCGATCTGATGATCTGATTGATTTCCCGAAGCCGGGTGACATTACGTCGGACTCCGTACAGGCCGTTCATCTGAAAGATAAACAGCCAGACTGCTATAACGGGTAACGAACTCCACGCGTAGGTTTGCAGGGAAGGTATTCCCTTGGTCACCGGAAAGAGGGCGGTGAGGGGGGAACGGAAACGCAGCCAGAAGGAAAGAAGAAAAGCTCCTTCGATCGCCGCAATATCCGAGATCACCTGAAGAAATGGTATCAACAGCCCGTGTTCTTTTCCGCGAATCGGCATTCTCGGACTTCCCTATAAATGGCTCTCTATATAATCTTTGATTTTATCCTTGAAAATCTCTCTTCCGAAACCCAGGCCGTGTTTTCTGATTCCGGCCGGATCGAATGAAAGGCCGGCGAATCTTTCCACCGCCGCCGCCAGGGCTTCCCCAGTCTGCCGGTGGAAAAACAGACCCGTGAAATCCCGGGCCGAGCATCCGTCCGCTTGTTCCGGCCAAATACCCTTTACCGTTTCCAGTACTCCTCCCGCCCCGTAGGCTATCACAGGCTTTCCGAAGCACTGCGCTTCAAGGGGTACGATTCCGAAATCCTCCTCCCCCGGAAAGATCAAGGCCTTGCATCCGGAATAATAATCCGCTAGTTTATTCGAATCTATCCAGCCCAGAAACTCCACGTTGGGCCCCGCGATCTTCTTGAGCCGTTTTTCATCCTGGCCTGTCCCGATGACCAGAAGCCTCTCTCTGAGATGGTTGAAGGCCTGGATGGCGATATCGACCCGCTTGTATGGCGCGAAAGCCGAAACTACCAGAAAATAGCCGCCGTCTTTCTCCGACAGATAGGTATTCTCAGTTGAAACCGGCGGGTAGATCACATCCGCCTCTCTGTCATAGTAGCGCCGAATCCTTTTTCTCACGTTTTCCGAGTTTGCCACAAACCGGTCGACCCTGCCGGCGGTACCGCTGTCCCACAGTCTGAGGTAATTGGCGATTACGGGCATCAGGCGCCTGGTCAGAGGCCCCGCCCTCCCCTTGCCGAAGTACTCATCGTACATATTCCAGATGTATCTCATGGGAGTATGGCAGTAACAGATATGGCGCGCTCCGGGCCTGGGCACTACCCCCTTAGCGACACAGTGGCTGGAGGATAGCACCAGGTCGAAGCCGCTCACGTCCAATTTTTCCACCGCCGCCGGAAAGAGCGGCAGGTAGCTTCTGTACTTGTTTTTTACCAGGGGCAGTTTCTGGATAAAAGAGGTCTCCACCGGCAGATTCTCTATCACGCTGGAGACAGACCCTTCTATATGGACCAGGGTGAAAATCTTAGCCCGTGGAAAGAGTTCGCAGAACACCTCCAGGACCTTTTCCCCACCACGCATACCGGTAAGCCAGTCGTGTATCAGAGCGACTTTCATTATCTGGAAACCATTCCTTTTATTTTGTAAAAGCCTTTTAAACACCGGGCTGCGGCCGGGACCGGTGAATATTCCTCTTCCGTACCGGCCGCCAAGTTTCCCGCCGCCTGATGCGTCCGGCCAGGCCGGCGGCCGGATTTCAGCATCGGGTGTCTGTTTAATATACCAGCGAGAGCGCTTTCTTGTACACATCCCTTTATCATATCTGCCTTCATTCTTTTCAAATAGCTTAACAGAGCATTGTATTGATGGGCATAACGTTTATGACTAGATCGCCGATATATGGAATCTATGCTCAGGGATCATCCGCCTCGGCCTGAATTTTACCCTTAGGCACGGCATGCCCGGCGGCGATGGAGATTCCCACTGTCAGCCAGAAAAGCATTACTATCTCGGCGTCGCCGAAATTCCATTCGAACAGGCCGACTACCTGAAATCCAGCGAAGACACCGATAGCCCCCAGGGCGGAACCCCGGGTAAGCCATCCCCCCCTGCCGGCAGACCGGAACATTTGAATCTCCGTTATCAGTATCCTTATGAACAGAGCGAGAAACAGAAGCAGCCCGGGAATACCCCATATAACACCGAACATGATGAAGTTGTTGTGCAGGTGTCCGTGGGATTCTCTGGATTCCGGGTGCCTGTATTCGGAGTAAATTTCCATCAGATCGATATCTCCGACTCCGGCTATGGGATTATCACGTATAATATTTTTACCCGCTTTCCACATGTATATCCGCTCGATGTTTCTTTCATGAGACGGATCGAACGAACTCATCGCTCTCTTTTTGATCGAGGGGGGAGCCAGAAGCGCGACGCAACAGATAATCAGGATGATGCCGATGAGCATTTTTCTGTTGGCCAGGGAGCACATCAATACCATGCCGGCCAAAGTGCCCAACCAGGCGCTTCTGGTGAAGGTGAATATAAGCGGCAGTATCATCAGTGCCGACAGCGATATCGACAGGATTTTTATTTTCCAGGGAGCCTTGACCAGGGAAAAAGCAAAAGTTATCAGAATAACTATCATAAGGATGCCGCCCGAGGTCATGTAGTGATGAAAAAGCCTCAGGCGTCCGGCCAACCCCCCAGCTCCCGATATATAAATCCATATGCCTATGACAGATACAACAGCCGCAACTCCGCAGAGAGTCACAAGAGAGCGTCTTAGAAGTTTTCCGCGAGATAACCGGGCGGCGGCCAGATAGACGATGCTTATAAGAGAAACCCGTTTGAAATAATTGATCGCAGCTGATTCAGCGGGGTGAAATAACAGGGAAAATAGAGAGACCAGTGCGAAAGCCAGAAAATAGTAATCCAGGTCCGTCTTGGGGATAAGAATCTGTTTTCGCCTCGCCATCATAATCATCCAGATGAGAGCCGCCAGAGTGAGAGCGGTCTGAGTCACGGCTATCGAGAACACCGACCCGGCTACAAACAGGAGGATCATCAAATCCAGACAGTATTGAAGGCCGGTCTTATTTAAAAATGATCTCATGATTTCCTCTAAAACAAGCCGGACCGCGGGCGCCCCCCAGCGCGATCCCTGCGGGTAATGCTTTTTCCCCGGCATCAGCCGTCAGTCTGTCCTTCGGCCGGGATTCAGGATTTCAGCGGCCGGTTTAAAAATGCCCCCCGACATTGAAACACCGACTTGCGGAGTATATTGACAATCACTCTTTTCGTCAAGGCGCTTTGAAATGGTCATACTCCGTCCGGGCCGGTACTGATAAGGGGTGGAGCCTGACCAGACATGGAGGCATCTTTGTCGGATACAGCCTCACAACTGGATTATTTTTAAAGCTTTATTTTTGTATATGGCCTTCTGGCCGGAAAAGACCGGGCGCTGAAACCATCGGTAACAATTATCTGGAATAGGACTCAAACGAGAGGACTGTTGAATAATTTACCTTGATTTCTTTCTTTTCTTGAGTATATATAAGATGTACTAAAGTATCGCGTTGCGTGTTATTTAAAGCTCGGCGGGAATCGGATCGAATTGGAGGATTCCCGACTTCGGGTGATTCATGTTTGTAGAATAAGAATATCGCACATTAATATGAAAAAAGTTCTGTTCAAAGGAGTGGTTATGAGGAATTCAGGTTCGGTAATATTGATAATAACTTTGATTTTATTCTCTTTTTCCGCCGCCGCCCCGGCGGAGACTCCGGCGAAATCCTACAGAGAGGATTTTAAATCTTCGCAATACCTCGATTCCGGCCAGACCTCCGCTTCGTGGGATACCCTGCGCGGGGAAATCAAATTGCCCCCCTATCAGATAGACCTGGTGGGAGGGACTTTTACTGTAGACGCGTCGTGGGGCATATTTCAGGAAGGCGACAGTGTTTACGTTGCTGATGGTTACGCGGGGATACATCTGATCGATATAAGCGACCCCACCGATCTTAAGATCAGGAATACCTATGAGAATCTAGAAGGAGAAGCCCATGCCATCGATGTAATGGGAGATTCCATATATGTAGCGCTGGGAAGTGAGGGTTACGCCATCGTCTGGAAAAGATTTATCCTCCAATCCGCGCCCTCCCCTACCAAGGATTCCGGCGACCTGCTGCTTAGCGGCGCTCCTTCTAAAGAGAGCAGGGTTTTCGATTATATAGACCCTTCCAGGGATATTCTAACCCAGCAGGAATTGGAACCCTTTACCTTCGACCTTAAGACAGCCAAGGATTCTCTGCTGGTAATCGCTGATTGGGATTCTCTTAAGATCGTCAAAGTGAAAAGTTCGATATCTCAGCAGCTTAGGACGGTATATGACGGAAGAGATACTCCAGGCGGAGCGATAGATCTTGATATTATCGGGAACAATATCTATCTCTCCAACCATAACAGCGGTCTTGAGATCGTCTATTTCTGGGACTGTGATTCGCTGATAGGATCATGTGAAACACCGGGGAATTCTTACGGATTCGATATATCGGGCGATTATCTCTACATGGCAAACTCGAACGAGGGGCTTCAGGTGATCGATATCAGTGATCCCGAATCTCCAGTCATCGTGGGCAGTTTCGATACGCCCGGTTACGCCGTTAATGTTACCGTCTCCGGAGATTACGCGTACGTTTCGGATTGGGATCATGGTGTTACGGTGGTTGATATATCAAATCCCGCCGCCCCGGTACAGGCCGGTTCCTCACCTGTGGAGACGGGGTATTCCTCGGTGAACTGGCCGTGGGAGCTTGTAGTCTCGGGGGACCACGCCTTCGTTGCCGCTCACAGCAGCGGAATAAGGGTTCTTCAGATATTTCCGTTCGCCTATGAACTCGATTCCTACCAGTGCCAGTCGAAACCGGTAAATACTCTTGGTGAAACGGTAAACAGCGTCAAGCTTCAGACTTCACAGGATGGTGATGTCAGCTGGGAGGTAAGCTCGGACGGCGGATCCCACTGGCAGGAATTACCTCCGGATAACAGCTGGTACGACTTAACCGTTCCGGGGAACAGCCTCGTCTGGAGATCTACTCACAGGTATAGTGGAGACATGTCAATAGCTAAATGCTCCCTGCTGGAATTGTCATACCAGAGCGAGGTAGCGACTCTTCTCACAGGATCAAGCGCCTCCTTCGACGGCAGGGGTGTAAAGCTGGAATGGTCGGTTTCCGAGGTATCTGAAGAATACGTCTTCGCGATATACAGGAGTATCTACCCGATTGAGGATTTCGAAAGGATTTCGGTTATAGAATCGCACCAGGGTCCCGATTACACTTTTGAGGATACAGAGTTGAAAGATGGTGAAACCTACCATTACAGAGTCTCGCTTCTTGATGTGTACGGGGAACAGCTTCTTTTCAGTTCCCCCGCCGTGTCGGTTCCTGAAGCGGCACTTGCCCTTCACCAGAACAAGCCCAATCCTTTTAATCCTTCGACGACCATCAGCTATGATCTGACCGATAGAAGTCATGTTATGCTCGACGTGTACGATGTATCCGGCAGGCACGTGAGAAACCTCGTTGACGAAGTCAAGGATGAGGGCCGATACAGCACTGTCTGGAACGGAAAAGATCACTCCGGGAACACGGTAAGTTCCGGGGTATATTTTTACGTGCTTAATACCGGTAAGCGGAATATTACCAGAAAGATGGTACTTCTCAGGTGAGCGCCTTGCCGGAATTACGGGCCACAGAATCCCTTCATAACACCTGGTGAACGCGGTGTCACCCGGATTCAGGGCCCAAGCGGTTTTAATTACGGTCAAGAAATTGGAAGGTCTTTTCATCTGATGAGAACTCTGGGACTTATTTTCATCTCCATGAGGCCCAACCAGTGGACAAAGAACTTGGTTCTCTTCGCCGGAGTGGTCTACGCCAAGAAATTTCTGGATTCCGAGCTGGTGATGCGAAGCCTGGAAGGTTTCTTCCTGTTCTGCCTGCTTTCCGGCTCCGTCTATATGTTAAATGATTTCTTTGACAGGGAAAAAGACAGGGCGCACCCCGAAAAGATCAAAAGGCCCGTAGCCTCGGGCAAATTGAAGGGATTTACCGCTGTTTTTTCCTCATTACTCATAATAGTTGTGGCAGCGGTTCTTTCCTGGCGGCTTGGCAGAGAGTTCTTCCTTTTTGTCGCCTTGTTTCTGGTGGTGAACATATCTTATACACTGCTGCTGAGAGACATTGTGATTCTGGACGTTATAGGGATTTCAATGAGTTTTATAGCCAGGGCTGGAGCCGGTGTAGCTGTTCTTCATCCTGTGGACCGCTCAATAGAATTTTCACCCTGGCTATGGATATGTACATTTTTCCTGGCGCTCTTTTTGGCCGTCTGCAAGAGGCGCAATGAGTTTTTCGTTCTAAAGAGCGCCGCCTCTCACCGTAGATCCCTGGCCGATTATTCCGGTCATCTTCTGGACCAGCTGGTCGGGCTCACCGCAGCTTCAACCATAATTTCCTACTCGATCTACACCGTCTGGCCGGGAACCATAGAAAAGTTCGGAACCAGTAATCTGGTTATGACCATACCGTTCGTCATTTTCGGTATAATGAGGTATCTTTACCTGGTTTACAACCGGAACAAGGGTGGTGACCCCTCCGGACTGTTACTTACCGAAAAACAGATTATGATAGATATATTTCTGTGGGTGGTGGTCACGGGCGTGATAATTTATTCCGCTTGATAGATCGTCGTGTCTTCCGGCAGATTGAAGAGCTTGAAAGCTGAAGTATTTCAAGCGAAGGGCCGGAAAACAGAATGAGATGGTTCGCCGCGGGCTTTTATCCACAGGTTTGAAATCAATTTTCACCGCCTCATAGTTGCGCCAGGATGAATAATGGAGATCTCATGAGGGTCAAATGCGCGGCAAAGCTGAACCTATACCTGGCTGTCACGGGAAAAAGGGATGACGGATACCATGATATCGAGACCTATTTTCAGCCGGTCTCCCTGCACGATGTGATAGATCTGACTCCGGTGAAGAAGGGAATAGAGCTTCGCGGAAACAGCGATGCCATAAGCTGGGACCGTTCAAATCTATGTTACAGGGCGGCGAAGGCACTCTTTGAACAGGTTGGCTTTGAGGGTGGTGTGATGATAGAGGTTCAAAAGGCCATACCTGCGGGAAAGGGGCTGGGAGGTGGGAGCAGCGACGCTGCCGGCGTTCTGGTGGGTCTTAATGAGTATTTCTGCTTCGGGTTATCCAAAGCCAGGCTGGCAGAGCTGGCTTTGAAGCTAGGAAGTGACGTACCTTTCTTTATCTTCGGACAGCCCGCAATAGGGAGGGGGAGGGGCGAACTGCTGGAAAGAGCCGATGGATTACCCGGAGGCAGTATCCTGCTTATATTTCCCACTTTAAGGATCAGCACGTCTGAAGCCTTTAAAAAGCTTAATTTAATGTTGACAAAGACTGAGAGCGGGTTTAAACTGAGGCGTCTGATTGATGGACTAAATCGGTTTCCGGAATCGAAATTAGAGACATACAATAGTTTTAGCGCAGCAATTGTTGAAAGTTACCCGGAAATGGCCGGAATATTCGCGTTTTTGAAGAGGGAAGAAAAAGCGGTCTTTTTCTCCCTAAGCGGTAGCGGTTCAGCGTGTTTTATAGTTTATGAAAAAGAAAAAGAGGCTCGTGAGGCGCTGAAGCGTGTTTCAGGCAAAGGGTATAAAGGTTTGTTAGTTGAACCTGTAAAATGGACGATTGAAATCGGCTGAAAGTGAGTTCAAGGGGGTCAAATGGAAATTACTGAGATAAGAATATCTCTGCATGACGACAATAAACTCAAAGCCTTTGCCAGCGTCACATTTGATGACTGTTTCGTTGTCCGCGGTTTGAAGATAATCGAGGGGGCTAAAGGAACCTTCGTTGCCATGCCAAGCCGGAAAAGGCCCGATGGCACTTACCAGGATATAGCTCACCCCATAAACAGCGAGACCAGAGAATGGATGGAGCGGCGGGTAATAAGTGCCTATGAGGAAGAGGTCAAGAACATAAAGTCGGAGGCAGAAATGGAAATCTCCGAATAACCGGCTTTGTCAATCAACGCGTGAAAATTCTTTGGGGCGTCGTCAAGTGGCAAGACACGGGGTTTTGGGTCCCGCATCGGAGGTTCGAATCCTCCCGCCCCAGTTTAATTGAGCAGTGGCCTCTGCGGTCATTTTTTTTTGGGGAGGGTCTTTATGCCTAGTGACGATATAGCTATTATTTCGGGAACGGCCAATCCCGGCCTTTCCAAATCAATATCAGAATACCTCGATCACGAATTGTGCGACGTTGATATATCCCGCTTTTCCGATGGGGAAATCCAGGTGGAGATCAACGAGAACATCAGGGGAAGGGACATCTTTATAATTCAACCGACCTTTCCTCCCGGAGACAATATGCTGGAGCTTCTGATATTGATAGATGCCTGCTACCGGGCCTCCGCCACCAGGATAACGGCGGTTATACCTTATTACGGATACGCCCGGCAGGACAGGAAAGACAGGCCCAGGGTTCCTATATCGGCAAAGCTCATGGCCAACCTTCTTGAAACAGCGGGGGCCCACCGGGTCCTGGCTTTTGAGCTGCACGCGGCCCAGATTCAGGGCTTTTTTGATATTCAGGTGGATAATCTCTTTGCAACCCCGGTCTTCCTTGAATATATTAGGGACAGAAAATTCAATGATCTCACAGTTGTTTCGCCCGATGTCGGCGGGATCAAGATGGGAAGGGCTTTCGCGAAGAAGTTCGGAGCCAAGCTGGCGATAGTGGACAAGAGGAGAATGACTCCCGACGCCAGCGAGGTGATGAGCATCATCGGTAATGTTTCAGGCAGCGATATCATTATATTTGATGATATCATCAGCACGGCCGGAACCATAACCCAGGCAGCCGAGGCCTTGAAGGAAAAGGGCGCAGGGAAGGTCATAGCCGTGGCGGCTCATCCCGTTTTATCGGGTGAGGCCCTTAAGCGTCTGAACAACTCATGTATCGAGGAAGTCGTAGTGACCAATTCCATTCCGTTCAACAGGCATAATGAATGCGGAAAGGTGAAGGTCGTCGATATTTCACCGCTTCTCGGCGAAGCTATTATGAGGATTCATAAAGAGGAATCAATAAGCATTCTATTTGTATGATCACGGAGGAGAAAATGGATAATATCCACCTTAAATCGAATATCAGAAGCGAGACCGGAAAGAAATCCGGTCACAGGATGAGAAGACAGGGAATGATTCCGGGAATTCTTTACGGCCATGGAGAGGAACCGATTCCCCTGGAGATGCAGGAACATGATGTCTGGGAAGTCCTTCACAGGGCAACGACCAAGAACCTGATAGTCGATCTCGATATAGAGGGGATCGATCTCAGCAATGTCGTTACACTGGTGAGGGATGTCCAGCAGCATCCCGTTACCGGGGAGGTGCTCCATATAGATTTTCTCAGGGTCTACAGGGATGAGATGATCAACGTGGACGTGCCCGTGAAGATAGCCGGAATAGCCAGGGGAGTAAAGGAAGAAGGCGGAATACTCTATCACAGCATCCGTAATGTCATAGTCAATTCCAAGCCCACCGAGATACCCGAGGCCATTGAGATCAATGTAAGCGATATGGGAATAGGCGATTCCATTCATGTCTCCGATATCCTGGTAGATTACCCGGACATCGAATTCGTCTCCGACACGGATATAACTCTCGCTCACGTATCAGCTCCCAAGGAGCTCGAACTTGCCGTGGAAGAGGAAGAAGAGGTTCTGGAAGGGGAAGAAGCTGAAGGTGAAGAAGGAGAAGAAGGCGAAGAGGGCGCCGAAGGTGAAGGCGAAGAAAAAGAGAAGGAAGAGGGATCCAAATAGAGGATGCGGAGGCCTCTGTATATATGCGGCCTGGGGAATCCAGGTTTCCAGTACGAATCTACCAGGCATAATCTCGGTTTTGAAACAATCGACCTTCTGGCCGCTCGAATCGGGGCGGGCTGGAAGATGTCTCATGAAGAAGCCGCCGTCGCCCGGGGTGCGATCGGCGGCTTTGAAGTCAAATTGCTTAAGCCGCTGACTTATGTAAATGCTTCCGGTACGATTCTGGATCAATTCGAAGATCTGTCTTCGAATAACTTTCTGGTTGTATGCGACGACATCAATCTTCTTCTGGGTAATATAAGAATAAGAGGGTCCGGAGGCAGCGGCGGCCATAAGGGCCTGGAATCTATAGAGAGCTATTTCGAGTCGCGGCTGTTTCCCAGGTTGAGAATGGGTATCGGGCCGCCTCCCCAGCCGGCCTTCTGGAAGGATTTCGTCTTACAACCGTTTTCTGATAAGGAGAGGGATGTGGTCGAAAGGATGAAGAGAGAAGCGGTGGAGGCAATCGAGGCCGTTGTCACCGACGGGGTCGATGAGGCGATGCAGAGTTATAACAGCAAAACATAAACGCGGGGGACCCGGCCAATCCGGCCGAGGTATAGGCCACCTGTATTAACTCAGGCCCGGCGGTTGAAGTTCTTCTAAACAGCCAAAGTGGCTCTTGACCGTCCGGGGAGTGGATGTTATATTCTTCTTTTGATTATCCATCAGCGGATAATCCGGCGAAAAGCCGGAAGCGCCGCGTGAAGCCCGGTCATCATCGGCCGAGCCGGATGGCGGTCCTTATTCCGCCAGGCGCTTAAATTCACCCTACTTTTTCCCAAAGGGAAAAAGTCATTGAAGACCGAAGGGAGGACACAGCCGATGCGTTCTTATGAGTGCGTTTTTATCCTGACCCCGAATCTGGGGGATTCCGAAGCAGAAAGCCACGTCGATCGTTTCGCCGAGATCATTACGTCCAGGAGCGGTGAAATCAACAAAAAGGAAATTTGGGGAAAGCGTAAGCTGGCCTACGAGATCAAGGGTCACATAGAGGGTATCTACGCTCTTTTCAAATTCATGGGAAACAATGAGATCCTTGATGAATTGAAAAGGGTGTTCAAGTTCGACGATTTTGTCGTCAGGCACATGATATTGCTTGACGATGAACCCTCTGCCGGACTGGAAGATAAAGAAACAGAGAAGATAGAAAGGTAAAGAGATGGGGAAAAAATCAAAGAAAACAAAAGGCAAGAAGAAAAGAACCGGTTCTGATAAGCCTTGCAAGTTCTGCAAAAGGGGAATTCAGAGGATAGACTGGAAAGACGACGTTCTTCTTAAACGGTTCGTGACCGATAGAGGCAAGATAGCGCCCCGAAGGGTGACGGGAACATGCGCCCGGCACCAGCGGATGCTGGCCCGCGCCATCAAGCGCGCCAGGTTCATGGCGTTGTTACCTTTTGTAAAGGTATACTACAGGTAAGGGGGGCATATTATGGAGATAATACTGAAGGAAAACATCGACAAGCTGGGTGCGGCCGGGGATGTTGTTAAGGTCAAGGATGGTTACGCCAGGAATTTTCTTATTCCCAAAGGTCTGGCCGCTCCGGCCACCGAGGCCAGCAAAAGGATAATCGAGGAGGAGAAAAGGCAGCGCGAAATCCAGAACCGGAAGATGAAAAAGAGCATGGAGGAAATAGCCGAGAAGATGAAGGATATTTCCTGCACCCTGGTCAGGCAGACAGTGGAAGAAGAGGATAAGCTTTATGGTTCAGTAACCGCGCATGACATCGCCGAGGCCATTAGCAGCCAGGGCCAGTTTGAGATCGGTCACAAACAGATCATTCTGGAGGAACCGATCAAGTCTCTTGGTGTATATACTGTTACTATAAGCCTTGACAGGGAAGTAGAAGTTCCGGTCAAGGTATGGGTGGTCAAGGAGTAGATTTTTTCACCAGGCCTCAGGGCTGTAAGCAAATGTTACAGCGCTCTGCTCTGGTTAACTGGGAGGTTTATAATCGAACTGCCGGAAAAGATTTACAGGGAATACGATATAAGGGGCGTGGTTGACGAGGACCTGACCGACGAAGGCGTGGAAAGGCTGGCTAGAGCCGCCGCCGCCACCTTTTTAAGGGAAGACATCAGGGAAGTAGTGGTGGGAAGGGATGTCCGCCTGAGCAGCGGAAGATTTTTCAATTCTCTAACCGCCGGTCTCAGGTCCAGCGGAGTCAGTGTGGTGGATATAGGTATAGTGCCCACGCCGGTTTTCTATTTTGCGGCCAGAAGATGGAATATCATGGGTGGGATGATGATTACGGCCAGCCATAACCCTTCCGAATTCAACGGATTCAAGATACTCCGGGGTGAAGGGACCATCTACGGAGACGATATAAAGGAACTGCACCGGATATCATTGAAGGGTGATTTCGCTGAGGGCTCGGGGGCCATGGTGGAGAGGGACGCCAAGAGTGAATATATAGAGTATATTACCGAAAACATAGATATCGCCAGACCGGTGAATTTCGCGGTAGACGGCGGGAATGGTACGGCGGGTATTGTAGCGCACCAGATATTTTCAAAACTTGGTTGCCAGCCGGTGGAACTCTTCCTGGAGCCGGACGGCACATTCCCCAACCATCATCCGGACCCGACCGTGGAGGAAAACCTGCAGGAGCTTCGAAAAGCTGTAAAGGGAAATAATCTTGAACTGGGAATCGGGTTCGATGGAGATTCAGACCGGATAGGAGTTATAGATGAGAAGGGGAATATTCTATGGGGAGACGCGCTTTTGGCTCTCTATTCCAGGGAAGTCCTGGAGAAAAATCCTGGAGCTACAGTAATATTTGAAGTGAAGTGTTCCAGGGCTCTGGAGGAGGAAATAAAAGAACACGGGGGGAATCCCATAATGTGGAAGACCGGCCATTCCCTGCTCAAGAAGAAGATGAGAGAGGAAAAAGCTCTGATCGCGGGAGAGATGAGTGGCCACCAGTTCTTCGCAGACAGGTATTTTGGATTCGACGACGCGATATACGCAGCCTGCAGACTGCTGGAAATAGTATCAAGAAGGGAAGCGCCCCTGAGTGATTTTTACCGGGAGTTCTCCAGGTATAAAAGCACTCCTGAGATTCGAATTCCATGCTCCGACGAGAAGAAATTCGAAATAGTTCAAGAGGTTTCAGATTATTTCAAGAAAACCAATAGGGTAATAGACGTGGATGGAGCGAGAGTTGATTTTGAGCAAGGGTGGGGACTGATAAGGTCCTCCAACACCCAGCCCGTACTGGTTTTCAGGTTTGAGGCGGAAAGCGACAAAGCCCTGGCGGATATAGGGAGGGAATTTGAAAAGGTTCTCGAGAAGTATGACCTGGACACATCCGCCCTGCGGCAGTGACGGGAAGATGTAATCTTAATGTTTCCAGATTTCGCGCGAAACCGGGGAGGAGTTTTTGTACGCGGTAATTCTTGCAGGGGGAAAGGGAAAAAGATTCTGGCCGGCGAGCAAAGAGAACAAACCCAAACAGTTTCTCGATATCTCCGGAGACGGCAGCATGCTGGAGGTGACCCTAAAAAGGGTCTCCCGCCTGGCCTCACTGGAAAAGACCATAATCCTTACCGTCGAAAATCAGGTGGATATGGTGAAGAAAATACTGCCCGACCTTCCCGGGGAGAACATTGTCGCCGAACCCGCGGGCAAAAACACAGCTCCGGCCCTGGCCCTGGCGGCTCTTATGGTCAAAAGCAGGTCAGGAGACGAATCTTACCTGGTCTGCCCGTCCGATCATCTGATATCAAAGACGGACAATTTCGGCGAAGCAGTCAATAGGGCGAGTAAAATTGCTGCCCGAGAGGACCTCTTGGTCACCTTTGGAATAGAACCGGTATATCCATCGACCGGGTATGGATATATCGAAGCGGGTGAAAGGATCGACAGCGGGCCCGGGCCGGGCTTTTTCAAGGTCAGGCGTTTCCATGAAAAACCGGATCGTCGCAGAGCGGAAGAATATCTGCATAAACAAGGATACTACTGGAACAGCGGCATGTTCCTGTGGAGGCCTTCGGTTTACATGAAAGCCTGGAAGAAGTTTTTTCCCAAGTCAGAAAATCAGCTGGACGCGATATCCCAAAGCATCGGGAAGGAAAGCTTCTCCATGGTCCTCAGGGAACAGTATCCTCTGTTTCCATCCATTTCGGTTGATTACGGCATTCTTGAAAAAGCTGATAATGTTGCTGTCATTCCTGCGGACCTGGGATGGAACGATGTGGGCAGCTGGGACGCACTGGATGATATTCTCGCCCGGGATCGATCCGGGAACGTTACCCTGGGAAATTCGATTTCACTGGATTCGACCGGCTGTGTCTTCTACAGTGAGGACGGATTGGTGGCTTCGATCGGCCTGGAAGATATTATTATCATTTCTGCGGGAAAGACAGTGCTGGCCTGCAAGAGGGGTGAAAGTCAGAAGGTAAGGGAGATCGTGGAACTGATCGGTAAAAAGGGTATGGATGAATTTTTATGATTTAATAAACGGGAGGTCTTTAATATGTCCGGCAAATTCAAAATGGTAGTTCTCCTTCTTGTTGCCGCGTTTCTTCTGGCGGGATGCGGGGACGGGGAAGAAAAAATAGAGGTCAAGACAGATCTGGCGGCGAGGATCGGAGATGAAACTATTTCGGAAAGGGAATTGGAAGAGAGACTGGAGACACTTCCCCACAGCCAGAAAGTGAAGTTCGGATCACGTCCCGGCAAGGCCAATCTGGTCGATGAGATTATTAATGAGAGGATAATCTACAGGGAGGCTCTGGAGAAGAAGCTTCAGCACAAGAAAGATGTCAAGCAAAGGCTTGACTACACGCGGCGCATGATCCTCATGAAGGCTTATTACCAGTATATAGCTGAAAATGTAGAAGTAACAGAAGAGGAGATCCAGGATTATTACCAGAATAATCAGCTTGAATTCAAAACGGAGCCTACTATCAGAGCTCAGCACATTTTCACTAAAGACAGCCTGAAGGCGGCGAAGTGGAAGAATGAAATAGAAAACAGCACCGATCCGGAAGTCATCAACCGTCTGGCCAAAGAGGAAAGCGAGGACACCCTTACCTCAAAGGATCTGGGTAACCTGGGATATTTTAATCCCCACGGATATATAAGATTTATAGGGAAGGACAAGAAATTTGGAAATGCCGTGGAATGGCTGGGGGTCGGGCAGGTCAGCGACATAATCCATCACAACAGGGGATATTCCATAGTGAAGGTCAAGGAAAAGGAGCCTTCCATAATCAAGGCTCTTCCGGAAGTAAGGGAGGAGATAGAGAAGAAACTGAAGGAGGAGAAATTCGAGGCGGCGGTGGCAGAAGAGATCGAAAGATTAAGGGAGAAATACAATCCCAAGAACTACATCCGTGAAGAGATATTGAAAAATACCAGGACCCCTGATGAATTGTGGGAGCTCGCCAGGGAAGAGACTTCACCCAAGAACAAGATCATCTATTACCGGGCGATCGCTAACAGTTATCCCGATGACAAACTGGCGGCTCAGGCTCTTTTCATGATAGGGTTTACCTACGCCGAGGAGATCGGAGACCTTTCCTTTGCCAGAAGGGCTTTCCAGGAGCTTCTCGAAAAATACCCGGAGGAGGAAGTCTCCGAATCGGCCCGGTGGATGATGGATAATCTGGGCAAGAAAGCTCTTAAATTCGATTCTGTTGAAGAGATGGAAAAAGAGATCGAAAAGGAATAGTGGTTCTGAAATGACAATGGAAAAAGTGGTCGTAAGCGGGCTGGCTCTCGATAAGGAGAGGGAACACCCGGTGGTTCTTCTAAAATCTCCTGAAGGAGACGAGGTGCTTCCCATATGGATAGGACCTGCCGAAGCCTCAGCTATTTTCATGGTTCTTACCGGCAGGGCTTTCGAGAGGCCCATGACTCACGATCTTATGAGGATAATAGTCGACGTGCTGGACGCCCGGGTCAAGGAAGTTGAAATAACCGGTATCAACAACAACACCTACTTCGCCAGGATTGTACTCAGCCGCGGAGAGGACGTTTTCTATATAGACGCCCGGCCAAGTGACTCGATCGCTCTGGCCCTGCGCTGTGAGGCGTCTATTTTCGTGGATCTCGATCTGTTCGAGACGTATAAGCGCAATATGACGGTCAATAAGGATGGCGAAGAGGGAAGTCTGGGGGATATAGATCCCGAGGACTTCGGAGACCTTGACATTTAGCGGGAGCTGAAAGTTGATAGAGGCTTTTCAGGGAATCAGGCCCGAGATAGGGAAGGAAGTCTATGTCGCTTCCAATGCCAGTGTTATCGGCGATGTGGTTATCGGCGGAGGGTCAAGTGTATGGCCCGGGGCCGTGATAAGGGGCGACTGCTGGAAGATAAGGATCGGTGAATACTCCAACATTCAGGATCTATGCGTTTGCCATGTAACTACCGGAGGCCCGGATCTGGTAATCGGTAACAGGGTCACTGTCGGACATGGAGCTGTTCTGCATTCATGCTTGGTCGAAGAAGAGTGTCTCGTAGGGATAGGAGCGGTTATTCTGGACGGGGCCAGAATAGGCAGAGGGAGTATCGTTGCGGCCAATTCGGTTATTCTCGAGGGAACTGTAGTTCCTCCCGGGTCTCTGGTCGCCGGCGTGCCGGGAAGGGTGAAGAGGCCTCTGGATAAATCTGCCTCCCGGGAACTAAGAGAACAGGCTATGGAATACCATTCCCTGGCGATGGCCTATCTGTGCAAGGGGGATTTTAACCCGGAGCGGGGGCGGACATGAAAAGAATTTACCCTCTTCTTGTTTTTGCCCTTTTTATATCCTGCGCTTCTCTGACTCCGCCCGGAAAGATGGATGAAAGGAAGCTTGCGGATGACAAGGATGAGATTCTGACAGATTTGAGAACCTCGGCTTTTGAAGGAGACCATGAAAGAGTTGTGAGAACAGGCCGGCGTTATCTTAGCGATTCGGCCGATAGCGAACGGGCCGCCGAGGTTAGGATCCTGATGGCGGAGTCTCTTCTGGAACTGGAAGATAACGAAGGGGCCCGCAGCACAGTCAGGCCGGTAATAGAGGGTGGATACGGGGAAAGTCTCAAGGCGGACGCGCTATTTAAAAGAGCCAGGGCAGACACCGCGGATGGGCTCTATAAGGAAGCCATCAGGGATCTTTTCGAGATGTCCGGAATGACAATCGAAAAGGCTGAGCTTTCCCGGGCGGAAAAGATGATACGGGCCATCGGTGGAGTGTTGAACGAAAGCGGCCTTAGTGGCCTGATCGAGGAATATCCAGACTCACCTCTGACCTCCGCGTTGATAGAGAGTCATATAGCGGCCGGCGTAAAGTCAAAGGATGAACGATTCAGGAAAATCCTGGAAGAGATGACCGAATCATCCCGAATGGATACGACCGGGGCAGTAGAATCAGATCAAAGTTATTACTCGGAGCTTACCGATACCTTCCGCATCGGAGTTCTTTGTCCCCTCAGCGGAAGATTCGCGCCCCTCGGAGAGGCTTTTGTCCAGGGAGCTTATGTAGCCCTGAAAGAGGCCATGGGCAGGGGAATGAAGAGGATTGAACTTGTGGTGGCTGATACTGAAGCCAAACCACTCGAAGCGCAGGCGGTCACCAAAAGATTGATCAGGGAAGCGGGAGTAAACGCTATTGTCGGAGCCATTTCAAGCGCCTCGACCATAGCGGCGGCGGAAGTCGCCCAGTTCAACAGGACAGTCATGTTTTCCCCGGTAGCCTCTGAGCGTGGAATCAGTGAAATAGGCGATCATATTTTTCAGGAACCCGGGAATGAAGAGGTTGAGCTGATAGCCGCAGCCAAAGTTGCCTGCGGGAACCTTGGCCTTCATAGAATAGCCTTTCTGGCGCCGAATAAACCCTATTACAGAAGGATAAAGATGCTTTTTGCCGGGGAGGTCGAAAGAGAGGGCGGGGAGGTTGTCATAGCCGATTATTATGAGGAAGGGGAAACCGATTTCAGGAAAAATGTAATAAGACTGAAAGCAGCCGCTCCGGAGGCTCTTTTCATACCAGCTGACGAGGATGACCTCGTCCTCATACTACCGCAGCTCTCATTTTACGAGTTCGGAGTGCAGCTGCTGGGACTAAGCGAGTGGGATTCGGACAACCTTATTCACATGGCCCAGAAGGATATCTCGGGCGCGGTTTTTCCGGCGGAGATGCAACCTGCCAGGGATAGGGAGATCTATGTTGAAGCCGCCTCTCTGGTGGGGGAGCCCGGGGAGGAGGCCAACCGGTTCGAAGTCGAGGGGTACCGTGGTGCTAAAAGGATTATCAGCCTTCTTACCATCAGGGAGAGTGCCGGCAGGTCACTGAGAGATCTTATGGAAGGCGCCCTTAATAACAGATTCCATCCTTACATAGAGCGATATTCAGCTGCGGGTATTCCCTTCTACACGGTCCGGGATGGTGAAAAGATCACCTTTCTGGTCCACCGGCTCAGCGCCGGGCGTTAAATGTAAATCTTATCAGAAAGCTCACCCAGAAAGTAACCGGCTTTCCATTCTTAAGCTTGGGTTTGAACCGGAACCTTCTGACCGCGTCCAGGGAAGCTTTCTCAAAGCTTTCCGCCCCAAAGACCTTCCGGGCGTGGGCGGAATGCACCTTGCCGCTGGGCGACACCTGGACTTCGACTATTACATACCCCTCTATTCCGTTTTCCAGAGCATCCGCGGGATACTCCGGCTCGACCATCTCTTCTATGACATATTCCCTGGAATAGGGGATCTCGGCTCTGGAAGTATAGGTGCGGAAAAACCTCTCCGAGTCGAATTGGATTTCGTCTGGAAGGGAGAGTTCCTTCTCTGCCTCCTCCGAATCCTTCCGTTCAGTCCGTCTCTCCCGTGATTCCTCGTCAGTGACCACCTTTCTCGAAACCATAGGCTTGTATTTTTCAGTGAAATCATCCTCTTCCCCGAAATCCCGCTCGTCCAGTATTCGTACTTCGGGAACAAATTTCATAGGCCCTTCATAACCGACGCTGAATTTTTTATCGATTATTCTAGAGCGCTCGATAAAGAAGAGGACCACCAGCATTATCAGCACGGACAATGGAAGCAGCAGCAGCAGGCGTTTCATTCTCTTGCGGTCGTACTTTACTATCTTGCCCATATCTTAAGACTTCCGGAAAGAAGCGGATGCCTTGCAGCGCGCAATCGCGTTCGATTTATCGGACCGTCCGCCGGTCACTGCGAATTTCCAAGTTCTATAACGATGGTGGAGCCGATTTCGTCTTTGAGATCGTGAAGCCGGCAGTAATAATAGTCGAGACCTTTCTGGACCGTTACCAGGTGGGGAGTCTTTTCCGAGCAGCTGAATACCGCCTCGCCGGCTGAATCGCAATACAGGGTAAGGTTGTTATCCAGGGAGACGACCGCGCCCGCGAGCGGGTAACCGCCAAGAGTGACTTGGAATCTGGCAGGCTCCAACTTCAGCCGGTCGCCGGCAAAGTACCTGGCCAGTGATGAAAAAATTCTCTCCGCGACCTGATATATGTAGGACTGGCCGTGAACGAATCCGCTCTCCGTTTGGTCTGAGGGCGATTCCAGGTGAATCTCCGACGCCGGGCATGATGTCTGTGATAGGAATAAGCCCGCTGATTCCGAGACGGGTAACGCTCCCCCGCCGTAAATATCACCGAGTGATTCACTCAGGCGCCTGGAGACCCTCATACCCCCTTCACTTCCAGGGTAGTGGAGTATCAGGGATTCTCCGGACCCTGGAATTATATCGTGGTGTATTCCTATAGCCAGAGTGGGATCAAACCTGTTGGTCCTGGATATCCTCTCCCGGTTCGATATAGTTTCTTCTCCCCGCCGGGTGAATTTGACCCTGGCCCCGGCGTTGACCAGAAAATCCCTCAGTTTTTGAGCCACGTCGAGGTTCCAGGAAGCTTCCCTGGTGAGGCTGTTTCCCACCAGCCCTGAATCGTCTCCTCCCCGGCCGGGGTCTATTACTATCTTTTTGTTTATCAGGGCGCCATCAAGAACAGGGATCATTCTCACTTCACCGGCCAGATGGGGAATCGAATCAGTTCCGGAAACGCGCTCCACGGCAAAGGGTCTGAAGCCCGCCGCCGCGACTATGGATCCGGGTTTCAGAATGGGTTCATCCAGGCGGATCATCCCCTTCGAGTCTCCCCTCAAGGGACTGTTTCCGTCAAATCGGTAAAGGACGGGAAAGGGTACGGGAGAGCAAGTTATAGAATCGGTCACCCTGAGGAATCTATCACTGTCTGCCGGAGGAGCGGCAAAGCTGACCGTGTCGGCCGACTGGCCGGCTTTCACCAGGAAGTCTCCCGGCAGAATATTTTCTTCGATAAGGAAAGGGGCTTTCCCTTTAAAGGTCTTTCCGGTGTAATTCCGGGACGATTCAGTTTTTGATAGAGTCACTATCATTCCATCGATTACGTGGTTTCCCCGAGAGTCCAGAATCTTGAGCGAAACCTCCGTCATCCCTCCTTCCCGCCGGACAGAAGGAGTGAGTGGAACAAAGTGACTGGGAGGCCTGCTGAGAGTGATTACTTCTATTTCGCTTGAGGTGGAGGCCCCCATGACGCTGGAAATAGACGCTCGAACGGTATGCCGGCCGTTTGACTCATTATCGCTGAAGCCGTACCAGAGGGTCTTTGTCACCGTGTCGAAGACCGGTATCCTCTCTCTGCCGTCGATATCGATTCTGGCGGAAGAAGGATCCAGCGGCACTCCAAACCCCGGTGTGACCATGAAAGCCAGTTCGCCCGGCTCTTGCAGGGTGTCGGTTTCGGGCTTTATCATCTCGAGCGAGGGTACTCCCCTCGAGAAATAGTGAAGAAGAGCCAGCAGGTAGGCCTCCGCTTCAAGTTTCTGTTTGGACGCCAGCTTCAGTCTGTCCTCGACCACGGGGTGAGACAGATAACTGGCCTCCCCCAGTATTGAAGCTATACCCTTCGAATGCCTCAGCACGAAGTAATTCCCCGGCCTTATTACCGATTTTTCTATTCCCAGGTTTCTGGCAAGATGAAGACGGGCGTATTTGGCCAGCTCCAGGGAAGCTCCCGTATCTGCGCTCCTGTAGAATATCTCGATACCGTTTTTTTCCCTGTTCATAGGAAGGGTGGAGTTGTGGTGAATAGAAACGAAGACTTCCGGGTGGAAGGAGTTGGCCTTCTTCATCCTGGCCTGAAGGTCGTCTTTCAATTCCCCGGATCCACCGGTGATGAAATCACGGTCCGTTGTCCTGGTTAGGTAAACTTCTGCCCCCGCCTCCTGCAGCATTCCCCACAGGTAGAGAGCCACTCCTAGGTTGACCTCCGATTCGGAGATACTGTCTACTCCCACCACCCCCTTGAATCTGCCGCCGTGTCCGGGGTCAATGACGATTCTTCTTCCTTCCAGAGGCCTTCCGGCAGTGAACGGATCTGTTTCGGTCAAAGCCGAATAAAGTGATCGGTACCGGGAATCGGTCCCCGCGCACCCGGCTATGAGAATCACTGAAATAAACAGATAAAACAGGGCCTTTCCGGAAAGGAAAAACTTGAAATCATTTTTCATCGATCTCTCCTATGATTATATTGCTACGTTTATTCGAGCAGTTCTGTTGATTATGATAGCATTTTGCCCTTTTTTGTAAGAAGATGACTGATGAAGGCTGACTTAGGCCTTACTCTTCAGCCGCCGGCTGAAACCAACGGGCACAGCCGCTTCTCGGCATCGGCCAGTATTAAGATACAATGGATAAAATCTGATTGCAATTGTACAATGAGACCGTGAAAGGAAGAAGAGTGAGACGGCGGCAGAAGACGCCTCAGGCGTAAAAAGCGTCGAGTTTGTATTCGATATTTGTCTCTGGTGATCAATATATTGTGAAATTTGTTGACTGCCACCACAATATGTGGTAGAAAATGGTCAGTTTATCATTCATCCGGGAACTGGGTATTTATGAGTGTAAATGACCTTTTAAGAAATCTTCCTTCGGTTGAGACTGTTCTGGCGGACCGGTCTGTCTCCCGCCGGATAAACGATTTTTCGAGAAAAGGAATAACCAGGCTGGTACGCGAGGCACTCAGCAGTAAGAGGCGGTCGATACTCTCCGCGGAAACTGTAGAAGCGGAATCGGGCGCCGATCTGCTGAAATCAGTTGTGGAAAAGGTTGCCGAGGAACTGAAGAGTTATGATTCTGCAGGGTATAGAAGGGTTTTAAACGCCGTCGGCGTGATCATCCATACTAATTTGGGAAGAGCACTTTTCAGCGAAGTGGTTATGGAGGAGGTCGATAAGGCGGGTTCGGCTTATGTCGATCTTGAAATAGACCTGGAAACTCTTAATAGAACCAAAAGAGAAGCCCGCGCTGCCAGGATTATATCGCTGCTCACCGGGGCGGAGGATGCCCATATAGTCAACAACAACGCCGCCGCCGTTCTTCTTGCCGTGGAGACTTTGGCCGGAAAGGGGGCCGTGGCGGTATCCCGAGGGGAGCTGGTTGAGATCGGGGGAAGTTTCAGGTTGCCTGAGATACTTGACAAAGCGGCGGGCCGGGTCATAGAGGTCGGGACTACCAACCGGACTCATACGAAGGATTATATCCGCGCGGTTGAAGAAGGTGCCACCCTTCTGCTCAAGGTGCACAGAAGTAATTTTCGAGTTTCCGGATATACCAAGGAAGTCCCGCTGGCCGAGCTGGCCCGGTTGGGAAGGAAGCATAAAGTTCCCGTGATGTATGATCAGGGAGGCGGCCTGCTGTTCAGGTCGGGGCTAAAAGAAAAGAATGAAGAAGAAGCCATCGATGAAATAATGCCTGCCGGTGTCGATATAATTACTTTCAGCGCCGATAAACTGTTAGGGGGCCCGCAGGGAGGAGTGGTAATCGGTTCGTCCGATCTGATAAAAAGGATGAGAGAGAATCATCTGTCCCGGGCCTTGAGGGTCGACAAGCTGACTCTGGCCGGGCTTCAGAAAGTGCTTTCCCTTTACTGGAACGGAGAGATCGAAAGGATCAGGGTATTAAAGGCCGCTTCAGCGAAATATGAAGAGATAAGATCGAGGGCGGCAAAATTCGCCGAATCGCTGAAGGATGAGTTGCGGGGTAAAGCCGTTGTTTCCATGATAGACGGGGAATCCGCAATCGGAGGAGGTACTTTTCCCAATAATCCCTTGCGAACGAGGCTTATTAAAATTACTCTTCCAGGAGTCAGCCCGGAGTCACTTTCCGGGACACTGCGCCGAATGGATCCCGCGGTACTGGTAAGGATCAAGGGTGATTCAGTACTTATAGATTTACGGACCATACCTGGCGAAGAAGAGGAATTACTTCTGGAATCGCTTTTGGCAGGGTTAGGGAATATTTTAAGAGGGAGTGATTAAATTGGCAGATGATGATATCAGAGATCGCGCCCAGGGAGCTTCGGGATTTGGGGAGAGTGGTTATTCCATTCTCCTTGAGAGGGAGAAAGTGCTCAAGTTCATGGAGGACGGGGATTACTCATCTTCCCAGTCACTCGGTCTTTTTGAGAAGATCGGTTCCGAACTGGATGAAAGGGTTAAAGAGCTCAAGGGAGCTTCTTTCTTCGCCTTTTCCATGTCGGATGAGAGATTGTCGCGGGACTTTACGGTTATTCAAATAGCTCATTTCCTTTCAAAGAGGGGAAAGAAGGTACTTGTTGTAGACTGCGACTTTATGAGCCCCGGTATCAGCGGGATGGTCGAGAATGTCGAAGAGCTCGGATTTCTGGATCTTCTGCTATACGGCAGTTCTCTAAAGACAGTAGCCAGGCCTTCAGGCATCGACGGGGTCAGCGTGGTCAGTTCCGGGTCCTTTCCCGTATCCAAGACTGTTCCTTTCGCTAAGAAGGAATTCAAGAGGATCAACGATTTTCTCATAGAGAGAAGCGACGTGGTGATATACTGCTCTACTCTTTACACTGAAGAGGGAGTGATCAATCCCCTGGCGGGATTCGTGGACGGCGTATTACTGGCTTTCCGTATAGAGGATACCGAGGAGGGGCAGCTTCAGAAGAGCCATTTGGAGCTGGAAGACATGGGGATATCCGCGGTTGAGACTGTATGCCTCTGCAGCAGGGAAGCGGGTGAAGGTGTTCCTTCACCGAAGCCCCAGAAAGAATCGGAGCCGGAGGAGGGGGAAGGAGAAAAGGAATTTTCCGAAGAAGAAGAGGAACCGGCGGTTTCAGAGGATATCGAAGATGAAGCTGAAGAGCCTGGAGAAGAGCTGGAGACAGGTTTCATAGAAAAGACGGGGGATATCGAATCTGATGATACTGCATCCAGAAGAGGGCTGAGTGTCCTCAGGATAGCCACAATAGTCGCTGCCGTTCTGGTAGTTGCTTTCATATCGTGGTGGGTCTTGTTTCACAGGTCGATGGAGGAGCAGGACAGGAGTCAGCGAATAGATCAGGTGGTTCAGCAGGTCAGGGAGGCGGGGAAGGACATTTCAACGGAGGAAGAGACCGGGCAGCAGCAGGAAGCGGCTGTCCCTCCCGAAGAAAGCGGTAAAATGGTGAAGGGTGAAGGGCAAGAAGAGGAGAGAGGAGTCGGGGAAGTCCCCGTCGATTCATTAGAAACCGCGGCCGCCCCCGCAGAAATAAAAGAAAGTGGAACTGCCAAAACCGGCGAGAAAGCAGAAGCGGAAGGAAAGACTGAGAGTGCGGCAAAAGGCCTCTACGCGGTTCATATTGCTTCTTTCAAGGATATAAACCGGGCGGGAATGGAAGCCGAGTTCTTTGAGAACGAGGGTTATCCGGCCAAGGTCATCGAGGTGGAAGTCAAGGGAGAAAAATGGTTCAGGGTGCTGGTGGGGCGGTATTCATCCGCTGAAGAAGCGGGTAAAGCGAGAATAGAGCTTCTTTCTTACAGTAGAATCGGATACGCCAGGGTAGTAAGTACCGGTGGGGCAAAGTAGTTAAAACAAAAGTTTCAGTAGAGTGCGGAGGAGATAATAAGTGAGCTTGAAGAGATTGGAACTTACCGGCTTTAAATCTTTCATGAATCCCATCTGTCTTGATTTCAAGGACGGTGTGACAGCGATCCTGGGTCCCAACGGTTGCGGTAAGACCAATATAGTCGACGCTGTCAGGTGGGTTTTGGGGGAGCAGAGCGCCCGGCAGCTTAGAAGCAGCAAAATGGAGAATGTGATCTTTAACGGCACCCAGCTCCACAAACCTTTGGGGCAGGCCGTGGTTAATCTCACTGTGAGCAACGAGAGGGGAAGGTTCCCTCTCGATTATTCCGAGATAACCATAACCCGAAAGGTTTACCGGTCGGGAATAAGTGAATACTTCATAAACAAGAATCCCTGCCGTCTGAAGGATATAAAGAGCCTTTTCGCCGACACCGGGACCGGCAGCCACTCCTATTCGGTAATTGAACAGGAGATGATGGATTACGTTCTCAACGACGCCCACGGCGAGAGAAAGCAGATGTTCGAAGAAGCCGCGGGCATCGTAAAGTACCGGATAAGAAGGGAAGAGGCCAAGAGGAAGCTCAAGCTTACCGAGCAGGACCTGGTGCGTCTTGACGATATCCTGGAAGAACTGGGAAAGCAGGCAAGATCCCTCCGCTATCAGGTGGGAAAGACCAAGAGATACAGAAGACTGAAGGACAGGATAAGGGAATGGGAATTGATTCTTTTAAGAAAAAGGCTTTCCGGCTTTTTATCGGAGAAGAGGGTTGAGGAGAAAAGGCTTCACGAGCTAGAGAAGATCTCCGGCGAGGGCAATGTTTCTACTTCCGGTATGGAGAATGAGATAGAAAGTATGCGGCTGGATCTGGTGGAACTGGAGAAGAAGCGCGGTTCGCTGCAAAACGGCCGTTATGATTTAAGGAAGAAGATCCAATCGGTGGAGGAAAAGATAATCCAGCTTTCGGAGAGAAGGGCTGAGAACGAAAGGCGAATAGAAAGAAACGAGAAAGAGACAGAGGAAGCCAAAGGGCGAATAGGGGGAATAGCCGAAAGGATAAGTTCGGTAAGCCTCGAGATCGGGAATGTTTCCAGGCGGATCGAGGCGAAAAAAGAAGAAAAACTCGCCCGCCAGGAGGATTACGAGAAGCTGGCTGAAGAGACCGAGGATGCCAAATCGAGACTGATCGGCCTCAAGCAGACCCAGCTGGATTTCATTCAGGACCAGGCCAGGCTTAGCAATGAAATCGAGCACAGCGAAGGGGTCCTGGCTAGAATGGACGGGCAGATAAGGGAGGCCAGGGAGGAGGTTCTGCGGCTGGATTCGGAGAACGGAAGGATTATGGGGGAGAAAGAAGGTCTGCAAACGCAAGTTGACCGTCTGAAAGAAGAACTCAGGAAGAACCGGGAAGCACGCCTCTCTCTGCTGGAAAAGAAGAGAGAGATAGAAAACATTATCCCCGAAGCGGAGGCGCAGCTGTCCGACCGGAAAGAGTCTCTGACCAGAAACATGAGCAGGTGTGAACTTTACCGGAAGATGCTTGAGGAGTTTGAAGGATTTCCAACCGGGGCGAAATACCTCCTTAAGAAGGGAAGCGGCCATATATTGGGTCCGGTCGCGGAACTGCTGGAGGTGGATAGAAAATACGGGCCGGCTCTGGAGGCCGTACTGGGCGGGATGCTGGACGGGATAGTGGTGGACAGCATGGAAGGAGCTTTAAGGCTGGCCGGGGAGCTGGAGAGAGAGGGGAAAGGCGGCGCTAGATTTCTGGTGAGATCCTCTGCGGAAGCGCCTGGCGGGGAGATCGAAGAGGCGCCCGGTCTTCTTGGAAGGCTGGAATCCTTCGTCAAGTTCAAGGGCGACCTTAGGGGGTTGGGGCGGGATCTGTTCAACCGAGTGTTACTCTTCGTGAATACTGAAACAGCCGTTGATTTTATGACTTCCAACCCTGAGAGTGGCTGCGGCGCGGTGAGCACCTCGGGAGTGTATATCTCCGGAGAGGGAGAGGTTTATTTCCACGGAGGCGGGAAGGACGAGATTCCGATGCTGGACAGATCGGGGATGGTAAGGAAGATGGAGGAGAAGATTGCCGGCTTAAAGAAAGAAGTGGATACTCTGGACGGAAAGCGGGAAGGGTTGAGATCCGAAAGCGCCCGTTTGCAGGCTGAGATAGAAGATCTGGAAAATCATTTCGAAGAGGCGGAATCAGGTCTATCCGGCAAGAGGGAGGAACTGCAGAACAAGGAGAGAGAACAGATAGTGTTCAAGGAAAAACATTCTCTTCTGCTTCAATCTCTGGGAGAGCTGGAGAATTCCAGAAAAGATACTCTTTCACATCTGGAAGCTTCAAAACTGACCCTTCAGATGCAGCAGGGAAGCGAGGAGGTTACGGAGATTTCTTCGCTGGAATCGAGAGTTACCGAGCTTCAGCCTCTTAAAGAGGAACTGGAGAGTGTGATAAACGAACTGAAAATCGATATAGCTTCACTTAAAGGTTCCCTGGAAAAGAGAGAGGAAGAGATTCGGGGATTGGGCGAGATGGAAAAGCAGTTCAAGGATCTGGTAGGTCAGCGGTCCGAGGAAATATATGGTTCCTTAGAAAGAATAGCCAAGATCGCTGAGGTGCTGGACAGAGAGAGGGAATCGGTTAAAGAGCTTCTGGAAGAGGAGAGAGGGTTCCAGACCGAAATAGATCTCCTGAACGACCGGATAGAGAAGAAGAGGGATGATATCGGTAAGCTGGAAGCTGTTCTCAGGGAAAGAAAAAAGGAAAGAGACGAACTGGTAGCGCGGGAAAACGAGATCAAGATCAGCATATCTTCACTGGAAACGAAGATCAACGATTCTGTCGATATGGCCGGCGAATTGTATAACGAGGATTACCAGTGCTATCTTGAAGGGATCGAAGTACCACTTTCCGAAGAGGAAACCACCGTTACCCAGCAGAGGCTGGAAGAGGTGAAGGACAAGCTGGAAAGGATAGGAGCGGTTAACCTTGCAGCGGTCGAGGAATACGATGAAAAGAAGGAAAGACTGGAGTTTCTGAACGGCCAGAAGGACGATCTGGTAAACGCAAAAGAGGAGCTGGAGGAAGCAATACTGCGAATAAACAGGAAAGCCAGGCGGATGTTCAAAGAGACTTTCGAACAGGTAAGCCAGTATTTCTCGCAGATCTTCGAGGTCCTCTTTGAAGGCGGCGAAGCCAATCTGTCCCTTTGCGAAAGCACGGATCCTCTGGAGGCCAACATCAATATCGCCGCCCGGCCGAAGGGAAAGAGGCTTCAGGACATATCTCTTCTTTCCGGGGGCGAGAGGGCCCTGACCTCTCTGGCTCTTCTCTTCGCCCTCTATAAAGCCAAGCCCAGTCCTTTCTGCATCCTCGACGAGGTGGATGCTCCCCTTGACGACGCTAACATCAGAAGATTCGTGAGGATGGTCAGGCGATTCTCGACTGAGACGCAGTTTATAATCATAACTCATAACAAGGGAACCATGGAAATGGCCGATTCTCTGCTGGGTGTGACTATGCAGGAGAAAGGCGTGTCCACTGTTGTATCAGTGGACATGGAAAAGGTAGACTCGGTCCTGGCCTCGGGCAAGAAAGCAAAAAGGGAAGAGATAAAAGAACCCACCCTGTCCAGAAACTGATTCAGAGAACAAGATGAACAGACTGATAAAAGGCCTCAAGAAGACCAAAAATAAGTTTATAAACCCCCTTATGGATCTGTTTTCTTCGGGGAGCCTGGATGAATCGGCAATAGAAAAGGCGGAAGAACTTCTGTTCAGCGCGGACTTGGGGTTTGACGCCACCGAGAGGATCGTCAACAGGCTTAGAGAAAGAGACCGGGGGGGCGGGGAGGTGGATCTTTCGGCACTGCTCAAGAGTGAATTGCTCGATATCATGGGCGGGGCTCCGGATTTTTCTCCTTCCCAGGGAACTCCCAGGGTGATAGTCATAGTGGGAGTGAACGGAGTGGGAAAGACTTCCACAATTGGCAAACTGGCCCGTTATTTTCTGGATGAGAACAAGAGCGTAATACTGGCGGCCTGCGACACATTCAGGGCGGCGGCAATCGACCAGCTTCAGCTTTGGGCCGAAAAAGCGGGTGTTCCGGTGGTTCGCCAGAAGATGGGTTCCGATCCGGCGGCGGTGGCATTCGACGCGGTTACATCCGCCAGGGCAAGGGGAACCGATCTGGTGATAGTAGATACCGCCGGGCGTCTTCACACCAAGAAGAATCTGATGCAGGAGCTGGAGAAGATATTCAGGGTCCTTGAGAAAAGGATAGAAGGTATCGGACTGGAAGGCTGGCTGGTGATAGACGGCAATTCAGGTCAGAACAGCATAAGGCAGGCTGAAGCTTTCGTAGAGCGCCTTCCCATAAACGGGATGGTTATTACCAAGCTCGACAGCACGGCTAAAGGAGGCGCCGTGATACCTATTCAGAGTAAACTCGGCCTTCCGGTGGTTTTTGTGGGAACAGGCGAAGGCTTGCGGGACCTGGGATTGTTCGACCATGAAGCCTTCGTCTCCGCGCTGATCGGGGAATGACGCAGTTTTTTTCTTCCATCGCCGTTTGATTCAGGGATTCGGGCTGGAAACAGGTGTTAAGGCCAGCGATTATTTTCTTTCGCGCCGGCTTATCCGGCGCTTGACTATTCCGGCGGGTGGTTGTAATTTAAATTGTCCGGTCGATCTATTGTTAATAGAAACCTTCGGGGCGGGGTGAAAGTCCCCACCGGCGGTAAAAGCCCGCGAATGAGCGTGTATCATCGATTCGGTGGAATTCCGAAGCCGACAGTAACAGTCTGGATGGGAGAAGGTGCAACCGGCGACCGCCGTTTTGGGCGGGGGAAACAGCATTTCCCGCTCTCTCTCCCGAATCCGGATGATATCCCCGAAAGCGCAGCTGTTTGAAGGAAATGAGCTTCAAAGTGGGTTCCGACCAGAAATATATGAGGGAAGCTCTTAAGCTTGCCCGGAAAGGGATAGGCTCGGCTTCTCCAAACCCCCGGGTAGGAGCGGTAGTCGTTTCCGGCGGAAAGATAGTAGGGCGGGGGTACCACCGGGGTCCCGGTAATCCGCACGCGGAGGCCGAGGCGATCTCTGACGCGAAGGATATGGCAAGGGGGGCAACGCTTTATTTGAATCTAGAGCCATGCTGCCACTACGGCAAGACTCCTCCCTGTACAGAAGCCATAATCGCCGCCGGTATCGGCAGAGTGGTCTTCGGAATCTATGATCCGGATAAGAGGGTCTGCGGTGAAGGATGCAGAAAGCTGGTGGATAACGGCATCGAGGTGTCTACAGGGGTGGGGGCCCTGGAGGCTTTTGAACTGAATCTTTCCTATATTCACAGGCTCGAGACCGGCAAGCCGCTGGTGGTTCTTAAGATGGCCCTTACCCTGGATGGACGGGTCGGCATTTCCGGGGGTGGCTGGTTTACTTCAGAGCAGTCCAGGAGTCATGTCCATTATTTAAGATCTCTGAATGAAGCGGTGGCGGTGGGTATAGGGACGGTACTGGCCGACGAACCGGAACTGGACAGACGCTATTTCGAGCGCCCCCTGCCCCCGCCGGCAAGAGTCGTTTTTGATACCAGGCTTGATTTTCCACCCGGCAGCGATTGGCTGGGAAAGGGCTCCAGGGTGTTGATCTACTGCGGCGAAGAGGCCGGTATCGAAAAAGAAGAGTATCTCAGAGAGGCCGGCGCAGAGGTGATCAGGCTTCCCTCAGACCGGGAAGGTCTTGATCTGAAGGCGTGGCGCGATGATATGTCCGAGAGGGGGATAGGATCGGTCCTGGTTGAGGGAGGAGCGGCCATCGCTACTTCCCTGATCCGTTTCGAGATGGTGGACCGGCTGGTCCTTTTTCAAGCTCCCAGGTTAGCGGGGGAGGCGGTAAAACCGTGGTTCCTGGGAGATAGTGAACCCGGCTGGATAGGCCGGGGAAATCTGAGACTCAGCGCCGCCCGGAGATTGGAAAACGATGTTGTAGCCTCTTATAATTCCGAAGAGGTCGAAAGGTATTTTAAAAAACTGGCGAGGTGATTGTCGATTGTTTACCGGCCTTATCGAGGAAACAGGAAAGGTGATTTCAGTTCGAAGGAGTTCTGCCGGCGCCAGGCTGGCGGTACAGTGCCGAGCAGCGCTATCGATGGGGGATAGCGTCGCGGTCAACGGAGTCTGCCAGACGGTGAGCGGCCTGGAGAGCTCAGGCTTCTCTTGCGACGTGCTGCCCGAAACGCTCAGGGTGACGAATCTGGGGGAACTAAAGCCCGGCAGCAGGGTTAATATCGAAAGGGCCCTTTCAGCCGGGGACAGGTTCGGCGGCCACATGGTAAACGGGCATATCGATGGAGTGGGGTCGGTAAAGAAGGTAAAAAGAAACCCTTACCTGGTCGGAATAGAGGTTGACGAGGGCATATTCGATTACCTTGTCCCAAAAGGTTCGGTGGCGGTTGACGGAATAAGCCTCACCGTGGGGCCCAAGCCGTCCCGGGGTTACTTCGAGGTTTTTATAATACCCCATACCTGGGAAAATACCAACCTTAATTCGGCTTTGCCCGGAAGCAAGGTCAACATAGAGGTGGATATTCTGGCGAAATACGTAAAGAGATTCGTGGAAGACGGGCGACTTTGAAGTTAGGATTAAAAGCAAGGCGGGAGAGAAAAGTGAGCGTTTTCTGTAAGGTTGAAGAGGCACTCGAGATAGTCCGGAATGGCAAGATCCTGATAGTGGTCGATGACGAAAACAGGGAGAACGAAGGTGATATGGTCATGGCCGCCGAAAAGACGACCGCCGGGGAAGTGAACTTTCTTGCGCGCCAAGCCCGGGGGCTGATCTGCGTTTCCCTACTTTCCGAAAGGGTGGAGGAACTGGAGCTGGATATGATGGTCCGCAATAACACCGCGCACCTGGGGACATCTTTTACCGTCTCGGTGGACGCGAAACACGGCACCACGACTGGAATTTCAGCCTATGACCGGGCCGCCACCATCAAGGCCCTGGTCGATTCCCGGACAAAACCCAGCGATCTCGCCAGGCCCGGACATATCTTTCCACTGAAAGCAGCCAAGGGAGGTGTCCTGAGGCGGGCGGGGCATACCGAGGCTTCCGTGGATCTGGCCAGGCTTGCCGGTTTGCAGCCGGCCGGGGTTCTTTGTGAGATAATGGCCGAGGATGGAACAATGGCGCGGGTGCCAGAACTTAAGAATATTGCCAGAAAACATGATCTTAAGATAGTCACCATCACTGATCTGATAGAGTACAGAAGGCGGAAGGAAAAACTTATCAGAGTGAGAGCAAGTTCAACACTTCCAACCAAGTACGGTGAATTCAGACTATATGCCTACGAGGGGATACTGGACAGCTCCGAGAGCGTGGCACTTGTAATGGGAGAACCCGAAAAAGACGAGGGTCCGCTGGTGAGAGTCCATTCCCAATGTCTTACCGGAGATGTTTTTGGTTCACTGCGCTGTGACTGCGGGAACCAGTTGAGCGAGGCGCTTCGAATGATAGCCAGGGAGGGCAAAGGGGTTTTTCTCTACATACAGCAGGAGGGAAGAGGTATAGGACTTATAAACAAGGTCAGGGCCTACGAACTTCAGGACAGGGGCCGGGATACCGTGGAAGCCAATATAGAACTCGGGTTTCCGGCGGATCTGAGAGATTATGGGACCGGCGCACAGATACTGGCCGACCTGGGTCTTCACAAGATAAGACTCATGACCAATAATCCAAAAAAGATAATAGGGCTTAAGGCCTACGGACTTGAGATCATTGAGAGAGTGCCGATCGAGGTTCCGCCGAACAGCAAGAATATCAAGTATCTCTCAACCAAGAGGGATAAGCTGGGACACCTGTTCGGAGATCTGGAATTGGCTGAAAAAACGGAGAAAACCAAAGGAAAGGAGAAGTGAATGGTTGTGGAAAAAGCGGGAAATCTTATTGGTAAGGGAAAGAGCTTTGGAATCGTCATGGGCCGTTTCAATGAACTCTTCACCCGGAGTCTTCTGGAGGGGGCTCTGGACTGTCTCGATCGCCACGGTGTAGAAGACTCAGCGGTCTCGATATACATGGTTCCCGGATCCTTCGAGATACCCCAGGCAGCCAGAAGAGTAGGGGGCACCGATGTTGACGCGGTCATATGCCTGGGAGCTCTCATAAGGGGGGCGACTCCGCATTTCGATATTCTGGCCGGCCAGGTGGTAAAGGACCTGTCCGCGGTCGCGGGGGATTCGGGCAAGCCGGTTACTTTTGGAATCATTACGGCCGACACCCAGGAACAGGCTCTGGAAAGGGCCGGCAGCAAGGCCGGGAACAAGGGGTGGCAGGCCGCCCAATCCGCTCTGGAAATGGTAAACCTATTCGACCAGCTGAAATGAAGGTCTGAATTTGAGCAGGCGAAGAAAAGCCAGGGAAATAGCCCTTCAGACCCTTTATGCCGTTGAGCTCAGCCCGGTGGACTGGAAAAAGGCGCTGAGGGAGAATGCCGCCAGGAGACAAAGTTCCGGGGAAGCACTCAGATATTCGGAAGCCATTGTTGAAAAAGCTGTTACGGAAAAAGAAAAAATCGACGGTATTATAGAAAATAGGCTGGAAAACTGGAAAATGGAACGGGTTTCGCTGATAGACCGCTTGATATTGAGGATCGCCCTGGTGGAGTTGATATATTTTGAATCGACTCCCAAAGAGGTGATAATCAACGAGGCCGTTGAAATAGCGCACAGGTTCAGTTCCAGAAAAGCGGGCGGCTTCATAAACGGCATCCTGGACAGGGTTGCCGCCGAAGTCCGGAATTAGCCGTCCTGAAAGGCCAAGGCCGCCGGATCATTACGCGGCCGTTTTTCCGCTTTTAAGCGGCCGGCCGCGCTTGAAATCTGGAGGCGATAGTCATACATGGAAAAAAAAACCTCTGAAAAAAAGCACTGGAACCATTTCTGGGACAGATCGAGGGACGTAGGTGAAGTCTATGACAACGAGGAGAGGGTCACCAGGCATTTCAGCGAACTGGTCTCACCCCGGGGGCTGAAGATCCTTGAAGTCGGATCGGGCTCCGGCAGGGACGGGATAATTTTCGCTCAACAGGGAGCCAGGGTGGTTTCACTCGATTACAGCATGCCGGCCCTTGAGCTGGTAAGGACTCAGCTGGATGACAGCAGGGAAGTGGGCCTGGTCTGCGGCGACGCCTTTTCTCTTCCCTTTGAGGAGGAGACATTCGATCTGGTTTTTCATCAGGGGCTTCTGGAACATTTCCGTAATCCTGCCGAGATGCTCAGCGAGCACCGGCGGGTGCTGAAAAGGGGAGGGTATATTCTGGTGGATGTACCCCAGAGATACCACTATTATACTTTGGTCAAGCATATTCTGATTTCCGCAGGTAAGTGGTTTGCCGGCTGGGAAACCGAATTCAGCGTGGGAGAGCTGGAGAAACTTCTTGAGAATAACGGGTTTCTGGTGATAAAGAGTTACGGGGAGTGGTTGAATCCTCCCATCTGGTTCCGAATGCTTCGAAAGGGCCTGATGGCGGCGGGGGTTAAAATACCTATGTACCCGCCCCAGTTCCAGTTTCTCAGAAGGATCTTTCAGGGTCTGAGGCGCCGGATTCTCAAGACCAGATGGGCTCTTTACACTACTCTGGTTATAGGCACTATAGCCAGGAAAGAATAGGGGATGGTCACCTTGAAGGTTCTGGCTCTGAACTGGAGAGACATCAGCCACCCTGAAGCGGGTGGGGCCGAAGTCCATTTGCACGAGATATTGAAGCGTTTCGCTGATTGGGGCCACGAAGTGACCCAGGTCTCTTCCGGATTCGAGGGGGGAGATGCGGAAGTGGCGATAGACGGAGTCCGCGTCATGAGGGCGGGGCACTGGTATGACGCCAATCTCACCCTTCCCCGTTTCGCCCGTGAGCACATGAAGGGGAAGCCTTACGAAATTGTGCTGGAGGATATCAACAAGCTGCCCTTTTTTATGCCCCGTTATACCGACGTTCCCGTGCTGGGGGTAATACCTCATCTCTTCGGGACCACGGTGTTCAGGGAAGCGAATTTCATCATCGGATCTTACGTGTTGATGATGGAGAAACTCATCCCTCGTGTCTTCAGGGAAAGCAGGTTCATGGTCATAAGTCCCAGCACCAAACAGGATCTGATCGGAAGAGGAATACCGGCGGAAAGGATAAGCGTGGTACTCTGCGGGCTTGATCATCAGAAGTACCGGAATCTGAACCTGTCAAGGTTCGACAGGCCGACCATAGTGCACCTGGGCAGGCTCAGGAAGTACAAGAGTGTGGAGACAGCCATGCGCGCGATGAAGATCATTCGTCGAAGCGTTCCGGATGTCCGGCTGGTGATTATTGGAGACGGGCCCCACAAACCGGCTCTAAAGAGGGAGTTGGAAAGGCTTGATATAGATGATGCCGTTCAGTTCAAGGGGTACCTGGAAGCTGGGGAGCTGGTGGAATTCTTGAACAGGTCACACCTGCTGATAAATCCCAGCCCCAAGGAAGGCTGGGGCCTGACGGTGGTTGAGGCCAACGCCTGCGGCATGCCTGTGGTGGCAAGTGACAGGCCCGGGTTGCGTGATTCGGTATGGCACGGGGAGACCGGTTTTCTGGTACCTTACGGGGATGAGAACGCATTTGCGGATAAGTCTATTCAGCTGCTTCAAAACCCCGATCTCTGGGAGAGGATGAGCCTCGGAGCCCTGCAGCGGGTCAAGGAATTGACCTGGGAAAGATGTGCCAGGGAGACGGAATCTCTTATCCTGGATGTGCTTGACAAACAAAATGCTTAGGAGAGGATATTGAGCGCCAGGAAAAATCTGCTGCGGTGTCTTAAGATTCTGGTTAGTCTGGGATTAATAGGGTTTCTTATCTGGAAAATATCTCCGGGAAAACTGCTGCCGTATTTGAAGGATATCGACCCTTTATACATAGCGGCAGCGATAATGGCATTCATACTGAGCAGTACCCTCGGCGCCTTCCAGTGGTTTATCCTGCTTTCCCGCAGTGGAGTCGATCTGAGATTCCCCATGGTCCTGAGGCTTTATTTTGTAGGACTTTTCTTCAATAACTTCCTTCCCGCAAATGTGGGAGGTGACGCCGTAAAGATATTCGATGTGTCAAGGATGGGTAACGATCCTTACAGGGTGTTCGCCATAACCCTGCTTGACAGGATATTCGGAATAATGGGCCTGTGCGTCCTCGCTTTGGCCGCCTCCATCGCCCTGATGCCGGCGGGAGTCATAGATAACCTCGGATTATATTTCTTGCTGTTCGCCGCCCTGGTCGTGGGAATCGCCGTATTCATGCTGAACCGTCCTCTGGCACGGCTGGTAAGGAGGGTCTTTACCGGAATCAAGCTCTGGAATATCGGTGAGCGCCTCAAGATAATACTGGACCAGTTGGGGGGGGTGAGAGACATCAAGCCTCTGATAGCGCGGGTCATCGCCCTGACCCTGGTAATACAGTTTTTAAGGATATTCACACATCTGTTGGTGGGAAAGGCGATAGGAATCGAGATGTCGAGCACCGTGGTTCTGAGTTTCTTCCTGTTCGTTCCCGTGCTGGGACTGATAATGACACTACCCATATCATTGAACGGCCTGGGAATACGCGAAGGAACCGGAATCCTGCTCTTTGCCTCGGTGGGAATAGGTGCCGAGCAGGCCCTGCTGGTGGAGTTTTTAACCTACGTTGTAATGGTAGCAGTAAGCCTTCTGGGAGGCCTGGTTTTTCTCAGAAGGCATATAAGAGGCCAATAGGGAAAATTTTCTTTATATTTAACTGGAATTGTTTTAGTTTTAATGAGTTCAATTGATAGCACACCTTATTCAGAGTTTAAGGATAGTGATAAATGTCCGAAAAAAGATTGAACTACATCATCGCAGCAGCTGTTTTCACAGCCAGCCTCATAGTGTACCTGCTGACCATGGCTGCCAGCGTTTCATTCTGGGACAGCGGTGAGTTTATAGCCTGCTCGTATATTCTCGGAATACCTCATTCTCCGGGAACGCCCCTTTATGTTCTGGTGGGCAGGGTCTTTACAATGCTGCCGCTCGGCATCTCGGTAGCCCAGAAAGTCAATTTCCTCTCAGCTCTGTGCGGCGCTCTGGGAGTGCTCATGGCATATCTGATCATGGTCGAGGTCGTTCGGCTGATGTTCGGAAAAGCTCGCAGCGCCCTGGCCGGATTTATCATCTACCTGGGCCCGGTGGCAGGTTCTATGTATCTCACTTTCAGCGACACCTACTGGTGGGATTCTACCGAAGCCGAGGTTTACTCTCTGAGCGCTTTTGTTATGGGCCTGTGTGTTGTTCTGGCTCTGAGGTGGTACCGCAACCCCTCAGGAGATCTCGACCCCGCGGACAAAAAATCGATAATCGAGAAGAACGGAGGCAAGAAGGGCCAGAAGGTAATAGCGGAGATAGAAGGTGAGAAGAAAAAGCATTCCAGAAATCTTGTCCTGCTTATAGTCTATCTTCTCTCGCTGGGAATAGGTTTTCATCTGGGAACGATTCTGGTCTACGGCGGCATTTTCCTGCTGTTTCTTATGGTAAAGAAGAAGGCTTTCAGCAACTTCGAACTTATGGTCTTTACCTTCGGCCTCGCGGTGGTGGTGGCTGACATGACTCTTTACAAGAATTCCATGATAACGGTGGTGGGCCTGGTTATCCTCGCGGTTCTTCTGATATGGAGCTCCCTGTCCGAAGGCAAGTTCGCCCTCACCGCCACAGCCCTGTTTATTCTGGGGATTTCAGTCCATCTCTATCTCTATATCCGGTCGGGGCTGAATCCCGCCATAGACGAGGTCGATCCGGAAACGTGGAGGGCGCTTTACGCTCACCTGCGAAGGGAGCAGTACCCTCCTATGAACATCTTCCAGCGGAAAGCTTCCCTGGCCTTCCAGTTCAGTCATTTCTGGAATTACTTCGTAGAACAGTTCAGAATGCTGGGCAATGTGGGAATGGGGCCTTTTAATATCGGAAAAGCCACCGTGGCCATTCCGATAGGACTCGGGCTTTACGGTATCGGTTCTCACTTCTCCCGGGAGCGAAAGAGCTGGATCCTGGTTTTTACGTCTTTATTACTTAATTCCCTGGGATTGATAATATTCCTCAATTTCAGCGCCAGCGAGGTCCGGGAGAGGGATTATTTCTACAGCGGAGCGTTTTATTTCTTTTCAATATTTATCGGAATAGGAGCAAGCGCCTTTCTGGCTCTGATCAGGGATTACTGGAAAGAGCGCCGGAAAACGGCGGAAAGATGGGCGGTGGGCGCCGGAATCGCTATTCTGGCATTGTCGATCCTTCCCGCCCGGTATCACTGGTTCGAGCATGACAGATCGGAGAATTACATCGCCAGGGACTATGCCTACAACATGTTGATCACTCTGGAGCCGGACGCGGTGATCTTCACCAATGGAGATAACGACACCTTCCCACTATGGTATATCCGCAACGTGGAAGGGGTGCGCAAGGACGTAAGGGTGGCTAACCTGAGCCTGCTTCAGACCCCCTGGTACCTCAAACAGCTGAGGGACGAGGAACCCAGAATCGACGTAGGACTGTCCGATTCGGAGATAGACAATATGCATGGTTTCAGGCTTGAGGACGGAACCATAGTCTGGAGAAGAGACCTGGCCGTTAGGCACATCATCAGGAGCTGCGTCTGGAAACGGCCGGTCTATTTTGCTGTTACTGTTCCAAAAGAGATCTGGGACCCGTACGACGATAACCTCGAGATGGAAGGGATGGTACGGAAGATCGTCCCCTATAAAGGCGACCATCTTCTGAACGAGTTTCAGATGGCCAGAAACTTCGACCATATCTACAAATACAGGGGAGTGCTTACCGAAGAGGGCGAAACGGACAATTCGATCTACAAGAACAAGGATACCAGGAGCATGTTCGTAAATTACGCGGTGGCCTCCTTTCAGCTCGCGCAGGCCAGAGCGCGCGAAGGCGATTATTCCGCCGCCTCCAGGCGGGCCGTGCTTTCCATGAAATTCGACGAAGGATTCGACTGGGCCAAAAAGTACGCCGGGGTGTATTTTTTCCGGAACGGAGAAACAGCCAAGGCGATCGAGCACTACAACGACCTGATAAGAAATAATCCTCGGAGGGGCGATTATTATACCGGGCTGGTGGCGGTTTACACCGAGTCCGGCGATTTCGGCATGGCGATAAATACCATCGACAAGGGGATTAAGAATGCTCCGGATGAACGGGATCTGTACGGATACGGATTCCGGACCGCGGCGATGATGGGCCAGAAAGAGCTGGCCCGTTCCTACATTCAGAAGTGGCTTTCCAGGCACCCAGAAGATGAAGAGTTCAGAGCTCTGAGCGAGAGGTTTGACGAGATAATGAGCAGTAATTACGGAATAGATACAGTTCCCGGCGCACCTGAATAGAATGGATGAGATGGATAAAAAAGTGATAGTAACCGGTGCCGCGGGTTTTATAGGGTCCCATCTCTGTGAAAGGCTGGTTTCTGAAGGCTACCGGGTGTACGCGATCGACTCACTGACCGATTATTACGATCCGGAAAGAAAGCGAAAGCATCTGGAGGGAATCATCTCCGATGAGAGGTTTACGTTTCTGGAGGAGGACCTCAACTACTGCGACCTTGATGGGATCCTGGACGGAACGTTCTGTGTTTTTCACCTGGCCGCTCAGGCCGGAGTGAGGATGAGTTGGGGTACTGAGTTCTCGCATTACGTTGACTCAAATATTCTGACGACCCAGAAGATGCTGGAAGCTGTAAAGTCCAGAGAATCGGTCAGGCTGGTTTATTCGAGTTCCAGCTCCATATACGGCGAGAGCGGGAATCTTCCCATGCGCGAAGAAGACAAACCGAACCCCCTTTCCCCTTACGGAGTGACCAAGCTGTCCGGGGAGCATCTCTGCACACTTTATAACGCTAATTTCGGAACCGACTTCATTTCCTTGAGATACTTCACCGTTTACGGTCCCAGGCAGAGGCCCGATATGGCTTTCAGCCGTTTCGTGACCTCCGCTTTGCGGGGTGAACCGGTAGAAGTATACGGCGACGGGAAACAGACCCGGGATTTCACCTTCGTAGCGGACGCGGTGCAGGCCAACATGCTGGCCATGAAATATGACGGCGAAAGCAGGATTTTCAACATCGGAGGGGGCAGCAGGGTGTCTATTCTCGAAGTCCTGAGGATAATCGGGGAGAAGACCGGCCGCCGTATGAAGATGAATTTCCTTTCAAGAGCAGAAGGAGACGTCCGCAACACCTGGGCCGATACCTCAAGAGCCGCCGAGGAGCTGGGTTTTTCGCCGGAAGTGAGGCTGGAAGAGGGGATTGAGAAAGAAATCGAGTGGTACAGAGAATACCTTAAAACCTGAACCGGAAGCCGAGATGGGAAAAGAATACGGAATATCTGTCATAATCCCCCTGTTCAACGAGAAGGGAAGCCTTAGGGAACTGTACTCGCGACTTACCGAGGTGCTCAGCGGTGCCGCCTCCTGGCATGAACTGGTCTTCGTAGACGACGGTTCCACCGATGATTCACTTGATATTCTAAGATCGCTGAGGGATAGAGACAGGCGGGTCAAGATAATAAGCTTCAGCCGCAATTATGGAAAATCCGCCGCTCTTTCCGAAGGGTTCAAAGTAGCCAAGGGAGAAGTGGTGGTTACCATAGACGCCGACCTTCAGGACACTCCGGAAGAGATTCCCGGACTTGTCGATACTCTCATGAGTGGTTTTGACCTTGTTTCGGGCTGGAAGATCGACAGGCGGGATCCCTTAACCAAGACCCTTCCCTCGAAGATATTCAATTCCGTCACCTCCATGGTAAGCGGAATCAGACTCCATGATTTCAACTGCGGCCTCAAGGTCTACAGGAAAGAAGTAGTAAAAAGAATATCGATTTACGGTGAACTTCACCGGTTCATACCGGTGCTGGCGGGCTGGGAGGGATTCAGGGTAACCGAGAAACGGGTGGCCCATTCGGAAAGGAGATTCGGAAAGAGCAAGTACGGGACCAGAAGGTTTCTTAACGGTTTCCTGGATCTTATGACAGTCATGTTCATAACCCGAAGGGCTACTTCTCCTCTTCATTTCTTTGGCAGGGTGGCTTTGCTGTTCTTCGCCCTGGGAGGGTTGATCAATCTCTATTTTCTCATTCGCTGGATACTGGGGTGCGGCCTTCACGTAAGGCCCATCATGGTGGGGGGAATGATCCTAATAGTGATCGCGATACAGATCGGTTTTTTCGGCCTGCTGGCCGAGCTCTTTTCATCGCGTATGGAAAAGACCTTTTCTTTTAGAGAGTACACGATCGATGACTGAACCGGATGAGAAGGAAAGCCTTAGAATCTGTCTGGTAGGGCCTGCTTATCCCTACAGGGGCGGAATATCCCACTACAATACATGCCTGGCCAGGGAGTTGCAGAAAAAGCACCTGGTTCGAGTCGTTAATTACTCCCGCCTCTATCCCGAATTCCTGTTTCCGGGAAAAACCCAGTACGACGAGAGTGAAACGCCCCACAAGGTGGAATCGGAGAAGCTGATCGATTCAATAAATCCTTTCACCTGGTTGAAGGCGGCTTTTCATATAGCGAGGTTCGATCCCGACCTGGTGGTGGTGCAGTGGTGGCATCCGTATTTCGCGCCGGCCCTTGGAAAAATATGCGGTATTCTCAGAATGCTGGGCAGGGGAACCATCATCTTCCTGTGCCACAACGTGGTACCGCATGAGAGATCGGCAATCGACAGGATTTTGTCCAGAGCGGCCTTTCTTACCGCCCAGGGCTTCATTGTACAGTCGAAGGAAGACAGGGACAATCTTCTTCGAATAAGGCGTAGATCACCGGTCTTGGTTCACCCCCATCCGATCTACGATTTTTTCAGGATGGATGATATCAGCAGGGAGGAGGCCAAAAGGGAGATCGGAGCGGGTGAGGGGAGGATCCTCCTCTTCTTTGGGTACATAAGGCCCTACAAGGGGCTGAAGTATCTTCTGAGGGCCATGCCGGGGATACTCGAAGAGCTGGACGCTGTGCTGTACGTGGTGGGTGAATTCTACGAGGACAGTTCCGCGTATCGGCGTTACGTGGAAGAGAACGGATTGGCTGAAAAGGTGGTTTTCGTGGACAGATATGTAGATAACAGGGAGGTGGGAAGATATTTTATGGCCGCCGACCTGGTTGTCCTGCCTTATATTTCCGCCACTCAGAGCGGTATCGCGCAGATATCTATAGCCTTTGACAGACCGATGATCGTGACCGGAGTTGGGGGGCTTCCCGAAGTGGTCAGGGACGGCTGTACGGGATTTGTCATCCCTCCCGGCGATTCACAGTCGATAAAGGCGGCGGTGGTAAGGTTCTTCAGGGAGAGGTGGGCGGAAAAGATGGCTCCTAACTTCGATTCGGAGAAGGAAAGATTTTCCTGGGAGGCGATGGTTTCGGCCCTGGAAAGATTCTACGCTGATATATGATAGAAGGGTTGCCGGTGGCAAGCGATCTACTTCATGTGATTATTCTTAACTGGAACGGCGAGGGTGTGATAGAAGAATGCCTGGAATCTCTCGAGAAGTCGGAATACAGGCCAATGACGGTCACGGTGGTGGATAACGCCTCGACAGACTCATCCTGCGATATAATAGAAAGAAGCTTTCCCGGAGTAAATCTTATACGGAACGAGGAAAACCTGCTTTTCGCAGCAGGTAATAATGTGGGCATCAGTAAGGCCCTGAAGGGTGAAGCTGACTATATTCTTCTTCTGAATAACGATACGGTGGTCGGCCCCCGTTTCGCTTACAGGATGATCGAGGCCTTCGACATGCCTGAAGCCGGAATAGTCGGTCCCAAGATACTGTACTTCGATGATCCGCAAAGGATATGGTACGGAGGGGGCGGGTTCTACCCTATACTGGGTGTTCCCAAACATGAGAATATAAGGAAATCAGATTCTGAAGGGGCGGAGAAGGTAACCGAGACGGGATACGTTACGGGCTGCGCCATGATGGTTAAAAAAGAGGTGTTCGAAGATGCGGGTCTTCTGGATCCTTCCTACCGGATATACTGTGAGGACGTGGATTTCTGCCTGCGTGCCGCGCGGGCCGGGTGGAAGTGCTATTACGCGCCTGAGGCCCGTATCTGGCATAAGGTAAGTTCCAGCAGTGGAGGGGGATTCACCCCCTTCAAACTGGAGAACAGGATTGTGAGCACCGCCAAGCTGTTTTCCAGGCACAGGCCATGGTGGTGGAGGGTGCTGGTTTTTCCTTTTCACGCTTTGGCTTTTGTGCTGATGCTGATATTCCTTCTACTCTCGGGAAAGTGGAAACTTTTCAAGGGAGCTTTCAGAGGGTTGGCCGGGGTGCTCGTTGGTGAAAGATAATAATTGACGGGGAAGGTTTACTGAAAGGGCTTAAAATGTTAGAATTATATACAACCGCCGTCCATTTCATCGGTGATCATCGTTCGCCGCAAGCCGCCGGCTGGCAGGGAAGGAATACAACAGGCCATATAACTTTACTTATAGCAAAACCTGGTAATATTATATATTAACCAAAGAGAATTGAAGAAGCTCTCAGGGTGAAAAGAATTAAATGCAAGGAGATGACAGTTGACTAAGACCGGAAAGACGGCCGGGCCGGAAGGACAGCCCGCTGATTATATTTCCGGCCTGGACAACAGGGCCGGCTGGATTAGATTTCTGGTTGCCGCGGTCATAATCCTGGCGGCGCTCTGCGCGGTCATGCCGCAGATCTGTTTTCAGGACAGGATATTTCTCGTCCCGGACAGCAAGGCTCCCATAAGCTTCGCCGAGGTGGGAAAGGAAGCTCTGGAGAAGGGAACATACCCTCTGTGGAATCCATATATATTTTCTGGTATGCCCAGCTATTCCAGCATGATGTACAATCCATACGTCTATCCGGTCTCCTGGATAACTCACCTTCTTCACAGATATCTCTTCTTTCCCCAGATGACCTGGCTTCTCATTCACTATTTCATGGCCGGAATCGGCATGTATCTCCTGATGAAGTCTTTCAAGCTCTCCTTCATGATCTCCATAATCGGCGGAGTCCTTTTCATCACCCTTCCCAACTATCTAGCCATGGGGGCCAACGGCCACGGCTCCCAGGCCTGCGCGGTGGCATACATGCCTTTCGCCCTGCTTCTGGCCAGGAAGATGTTCATGGGCACCAACAGGCTGGCCATGGGGGGGCTCCTGTCCGTGGTTCTAGGTATTCAGATGTTACGGGGACACGTTCAGATATCATACTACACCTTTCTGGTCATAGGCTTGATATACCTGTTCGAGGCGGCGGGCAGGATTCGGGCGGGGGAGTGGAAGAAGCTGGGGCTGGATTCTCTCTTTCTGGCGCTCGTCCTGTTTTTCGCAGTCTCCATCGCGTCGATATTGATTTTTCCCCTGAGACACTACGCTCAGTATTCTATCAGGGGAGGAGGAGCCGGGGGAGGCCTCGATTTTGGTTACGCCACTGGATGGAGCCTTCATCCCAAAGAGACGTTGACCTTTATTTTGCCTTGGGCGTCCGGCTACGGCAAGGCCACCTACTGGGGCAGCATGCCTTTTACCGACTACCCCAATTATCTGGGTGTGGTAACCGTGGTTTTCGCGACCGCTGCTATGTTCATGGTCAGAAAGAAAGTCAAGTGGCTTCTATTCTCCCTGGTCTTTCTGGCCACACTTCTGGCTTACGGCCGTCACTTCCCCCTGTATGGATTGCTGTTCAGATACTTTCCCTATTTCAATAAGTTCAGAGTCCCGGTTATGGTATTGATAGTTCAGCAGATCGCGGCCATACCGTTGATGGGGATGGGTATTGAGAGAGTGGTTTCCGCATACCACGACGGTTCTCTTCCCAGGGAGAAACTGGGAAGGATCCTTAAATGGTCTCTGGGGGGATGTGCCCTTTTGACCGTTCTGTTTCTGCTATCCAGCGGCGGCATAAGGAGTGGAGTATTGAACAGCTCCTTTATTCAAAAGGCCAGGCTGGCGGATTTGGCGGCTGAGCGGTTTTCCCGGGATCTGATAAGAACGGCGGTTCTTCTGACGGCTTTGGCGGCGGTACTATTCGCAGGCTTCCTGAAAAATATAAGAAAGGGTTATATCGTCCTGGCTCTGGGGGTAGTTATGTTCATCGACATGTACAGTGTCTCACAGCCGGTGATACATCCGGAGGATACCTGGAATCACGAAGGGTATAAAATAATTCAGCCCAGCCGGGAGAAAGAAGAATACGGCAAGCCGGATGAATCCACCAGGTTTCTCATGAACGACGATTCAGTATTCAGGATCTTTCCTGCCCCGGCCGCCAAGCTGGGCAATTGGTCGCATAATGTCCCCCCGTTCAGCGAAAACAAATATATGATAGCGGGAGTATTCTCCACCGGGGGTTACCACGCCGCCAAGCTTCAGATATACCAGGAATTGATGGACAGCATGTTCGCGGCGTTCAACGTGGGGAAAGTCCCCGCAGGTATTCTAAACATGCTGAACGTGAAATATATACTATCCAAGGCGCCCCTTTTCAGGGAAAGTGAGATATTCCCATTGGTCTGGCACCGGGGATCAGAGTGGATATATGAGAACACCGCTTCCCTTCCCAGGATCTTCCTGGTGGATAAGACCCGGGTAATGTCCGAGGATGATATGCTATCCTACATGCGGACTTCGGCTTTCGACCCGGCCGGCGAGGTTCTGGTATCCGCTCCGTTGGACATTCGGGATCCTTCCACCGAGGGCGCCTCTGCCAGGATAGAAGAATACGGGCTCAACCGGCTGGAGATAAGCGCCCAAGCTGATCATCCTTGTGTCCTGGTAATAAGTGAAATATATTATCCAGACTGGAAAGCCGAAATCAACGGCGAACGCAGAGAGATAATCAGGGCAGATTACTGCCTCAGAGCCCTGAAGCTGGAAAAGGGCGACCACAAGATAACCCTGGAGTACGATTCGTCAGTGATAAGGTCATCGCTGATACTTTCGGTTTCGGCACTGGTCCTTTCACTGTTGATGGGGACCGCCGGCTGGATCCGGCAAAGAAGAAAGGTCGGTTGAAGTTGGAAGCCATAGTAGTCATACCCACATACGACGAGAAAGAGAATATCCGGCAGATAATCGATTCGGTGCTTGATCTTTCCCCGGCCGTGGGAGTGCTCATAGTAGACGATAATTCGCCTGACGGAACCGGCGAGATAGCCGATTCAATGGCGGAAGGTAATTCAAGGGTCAATGTGCTTCACAGAAAGAGCAAAATGGGCCTCGGTTCTGCTTATATAGCCGGGTTCAAATGGTGCCTGGAGCGGGCCGAAATCAAGTATATCTTTGAGATGGACGCCGATTTTTCTCATAATCCAAAAGATATTCTGAGATTTCTGGAGGTTATAAAAGATAACGATCTGGTAATAGGTTCCAGATACCTTCACGGTATTACCGTTATCAACTGGCCTTTGAGAAGACTGGTGCTCAGCTATGGCGCTAACATCTATACCAGAATAATAACCGGCCTTCCCCTGACCGACTCAACAGGCGGATTCAAATGTTTTAGAAGAGAAGTGCTGGAGGCGCTTCCCCTGGACAAGATACGCAGTGACGGTTATTCATTTCAGATAGAGATGAATTTCTGGTGCTGGAAAAAGGGTTTCAGAATAAAGGAGATTCCCATAATCTTCACTGACAGGAGGGTGGGGGTTTCCAAGATGTCCAAGAAGATAGTCTGGGAAGCGATTTTCATGGTATGGAGACTGAGGTTAATGAGTCTGGGGCGGCGTTTTAAATAGAAGGCCGCCGGAGATCCGATAACCCCGCGCCGGCAGATCCCTCTGGGACCGGAGCGAACCGGATTGCCGGAAGGCCGCCTTTCCGTCCCCCTGAAAGACAAGTTCTATATGGATCTTTCAATTATAATCGTTACTCACAACAGCTGCGACGTGATCGGTAAATGTCTGGACAGTCTGCTTGAGAATCCTCCTTCCTGCAGGTTCGAGACCATAATCATCGACAACGCCAGCAGCGATAACACCCTTCTCGAGATCGGGGAAATAACCCAGGATATAGATGTAGTAGCTAATACCTCCAATAAGGGGTACTCCAGGGGGGTAAACCAGGGTATCAACCTTTCAGCGGGAAAGATGATACTTGTCCTGAACCCCGATATGATCGTAGGCCCGGATTCCATAGACATATTGATGAAATTCATGCGGGAAAATCCTGAGGCGGGAATGGCCGGTTCAAAGCTGATGGATCCAGACGGAACTGTGCAGTACTCCTGCCGGTCCTTCTACACTGTAAGGGCACTTTTCCTGAGGCGTACATTTCTCGGAAAGCTGTTTCCCAGGGCCAAGGCACTCCGGGAGCACCTGCTTATGGACTACGATCACCGGGAAACCAGGGAGGTGGACTGGATTCTGGGGGCCTGTATGATGGTCAGGCGGGATACGGTGGAGAAGATAGGCATGATGGACGAAAGGTTCTTTTTATATTTCGAGGACGTCGACTGGTGCTACAGGATGAAACAGCATGGATGGAAAGTCTTTTATGTACCGGAGTCGAGTATGATCCATCTATACAGGCGGGCCAGCGCAGGATCTTTTTTCAACAAGCCTTTTCTGATTCATCTTCTGAGTCTTTTCAGATACTACGAAAAATGGAACAGGTTCTTTTATTTTCTGAAGCGCCACAGGCCTCTGTTCAAATCCGCCGCCTTCGTCCTGGCCGATCTGGCAGCTGTCAACGTTGCTTTTCTCGGAGCTTACTGGGCCAGGGATATTCTGGACCCCTATTTTGCTAACGACCTCTATCCTATGAGCTGGTACAAGTACTTCATCCCGTTTTACAATCTGATATTCTTCATCACTTTTCTTTTCGGAAAGATGTACAGGATAAGAAGGGAAACGAGGGGCGGCGAAGAGTTGTCAAGGATCACCAGAGTCGTTCTCACCGGACTGGCGGTCCTGATGGCTTCGACCTATCTCTCAAGGATCCGGATCTATTCACGTGCTGTTATTCTCGGACAGGGATTCCTGAGCGTGATTCTGGTCTTTCTGGCCCGCAGGCTTTTGAGATACGTGCACGGGGTATTTATCAAGGCGGGGTTCGATCACAAAAGGGTCCTCCTGGTGGGTGAACCTGGAGAGGCTCGCGAGTTTGGATCCAGTATGGCTTCAAACCCCGAACTGGGAATGGATATAGTGGGATATGTGGGGGAAGGCGGCGATTCGCTGGGCGGGAGGGATGAGCTTGGGGAGATCATCGAGAGGTTTAAAATACAGGAGATATTCGTTCTTCCCTCAGAGCAGAAAGTCGAACACCTCTTTCCCATGATGGTAGGGATGAAGTTCAGATCCGTGCCGGTTAGGATAATTTCACCCCTGGCGAGATTTCTGGACCGGGACGTGAGCGTGGACAATATCGGCGGTAATTATCTGCTATCCCTGGAGAGAGGCCCGGTATCGAGGATCAGGATGGTTCTGGTCCGCTTCATGGAGTTCATCATATCGATCTTGATCATTCCCTTCTCGGCGGCCGCGTGGCTCTTTATTAAAATATTTTCAGTCCTCGCCGGCCGGCCGCGGATCTATTTCGAGGAAAGGTTCGCCCCCGGCGGAAGAACAATAAGGTGGCCAAGGGTGGTGTATGGATCGCAGAGGGAGGGAAGTGATATATTCAAACCCTATCTTTTCTTTTCCGTATTAACCGGCAGGATGAGCCTGGTCGGTCCTCCGGCCCTGCCGGCTGTCTCCAGTCTCAGGGGTCTTGAGGCTGAGGATACGGGAATCAAGCCAGGAATAACAGGAAAATGGAGGACCGAAAAGACAGAGGACCACCCTGAGGCTTTAAAGGACGAGATAGTAGAACTTGAGAAGCATTCGATCACAAATTTTATTCTAGTGATTTTAAGGTCGGTTGGTAAATCTTTAACGGGGAGTTATCCTGTCTGGTTTTATGGTGAGGAAGTAAAATGATCAGAAAGATTTTATTATGGGGATTGATGACTTTAATCGTATTTTCCGCGTCTCTCGAGGCCGAGGGCGAGTGGAAAGTATATTTCAGCCAGAGCTCGGTGAAAAAGATTCTGGCGGACGGCGACACCCTGTTGTGCGCAACTGATGGGGGAGTAATGCTCTTCGATATGGCTGATTCCACTTTTCAGTCATACTACGGAGAATTCGATTTGAGGTCCAGTTTCGCGGTGGACGCCGCCATGGACTCCCAGGGCGATCTCTGGGCCGGGTTCAAATTCCACGGTGTGGCCAGGGTGCGGGATCCCTTCGGCCAGCCCGACGCGGTCTGGTTCAACAAGGATTCCGGAGTCTTCAGCGACAGTATTACCTGTCTGGCCTCAGTGGAAGACGAAGTGTATTATGGAAGCTCGAACGGCCTGGGAAAGTTTTTTCAGGGAATACATACTGAAGAGGACGTGCTGTCGGATTTTCTGGAAGGGGATGGGATAAACGAGATATTGGTGGAGAACGATTCTATACTATGGGTGGCCGGTTCAGGTGGTATTACCAGGTTCAACAGGAAAACTCTGGCCGAACCGCTGAACTACGATATCGATAATCCACTGTCAATCACCTCGCACGGGGGGATTATCCATATAATCACCGAACAGAACGTTCAGAAGCTCGAGGATGGATCCTGGTCGCTGGTGGGTGGAACAGACTGGGTAGTCAATCAGGCTCCCCTGGTTCAAATAGCCTCGGGAGGCGGAGAGCTTTACTGCGCCAGCAGCGAGCGGGTCTACAAGTGGAACGGTGCGTCCTGGCTGAGTCTGGATGTGGGAGGGATGAAGATGCTTTTCAGCGAAGAATATGGAAGCTACAGCCGGGTCAACCTGACTGCTCTGGCGGTGGACGGATCGGGAAATCCCTGGATAGGGGGGGTGATAAGAAACCGCTACAGGGGAGTAAACCTCTGTTTTCACGACGGTTCGATCTGGAGGACAAAGCGGCCAAATCAATTGACTCAAAATGATATCAGAAGGGTCAGCAATGATCCCGAAGGGGGAGTGTGGGTGAGTACCAGGCTTTACGGTGTCTGTTATTTCTCCGGATCGGAATGGCTTTGCTATACCGACATGAGAGATGAGGACAATGACGACGCCCTCTCCTTCAATTATGACAATATCGCCATGCTGTGCGATTCTAGAGGACGGGTATGGAGCAGCGCTCTGAATTACCCGGTGGATATGATCGATACCGGCGATCGTCTCAGCAGGGATGACGATGTCTGGCGGCATTATTCTCCAGAAGAAGAGCTGATATCTTCAAGACACGTGAATGTACGGCAAGGCCCTTCCGGCAATATCTGGTTTCTATCCGACGGAGCGAACGTGGCGGGTGGTGAATGGGGAATCGATATAATCGATTCCTCCGGTTTCGAATGGGTGAGCTTTAATCCCGGCAATTCCGAAATGCCCAGCGGGAATCTGATCGACTGCGTGTTCGGCCAAGGCAGGGCCTATATGGCTCTGGATGAATACGGGGTCGCCGTTTGGATTCCGCAGGGATTCGATTGGCAGGACCTCACAAAAAGGGAGGACGACCAGTGGTACACCCTTCTGGACGGAGGCGATCTAGCCACCACGGATTTTTACTCACTGGAGATAGACGGCTCGGACCTTTGGGTGGGGACATCCGCCGGATTATTCAAAAGAAACGGGGATGGAAGTATAACGGAATATACCTCCAACTCGGCGGATGAAAACCGCAAGATACTGAACAACACGGTACGCGACCTGCAACTGGACCAGTATGGAAAGCTGTGGGTGGCCAGCGAAGGAGGAATAGACGTCATCGGCCCGGGTGGAGACGTAATAAGCAGGTTTACCACTTACGATTACTGGAAGCAGAATCTCGAATTCGTTTATCCGGACGCCAGTTCGGTCATAAGCTATCTTCCCTCTGCTTTCTGCAGCACCCTTACCTATGTTTCCCAGGAGGACAGGCTGTGGATCGGAACGGATAACGGTCTGGCCAGCGTGGATGTCAGAATAACAAGAGGTCCCAGCCGGGCGCTTTCCGACCTTATCCTTCATCCCAACCCGGTCTTCGTTTCCAACCAGGGTTACAGCTTGATGGTCAGCGGTATATCATCTCCGGTCAATGTGAAGGTCTACAACATAGAAGGTGAACTGGTACATGAGAAATCGGGCATATCCGACGGCGAAGAGGTATGGGATTTGCTCACTATGAACGGGTACAAGGCTGTTTCCGGCATCTATATAGTAAGGGTGGAAGGTGACAGCGGGGTGGAACTGAGAAAGGTCGCGGTGGTCAGGTGAACAGGCGAAAAATGAAGATCCTGATCGTAGGGGCTGGTGAAGCCGCCAGGATGACCTATTCCGAAATAAAAAGTCACCAGGAACTGGGAATCGTGGTGGCGGGTTTCCTCGACGATGATCCCGGCCTGACCGGAGAAAGCATAGATTCGGTTCCCGTTCTCGGCAGCACCAGCCGACTGGAGGAGTTCGCGAAAGAGAAAAAGGTAGATGAGGTGATCATCGCCATACCAACTGCTCCAGGCAGCTTCGTCAGGGAGATGGTGCACAGGTGCCGAAGAGCCGGGGTTCCATATAAGATAGTCCCCGGAGTCATGGAGATCATAAAAGGTGACGTCAGCATAAACCAGATCAGGGACGTGAGGGTGGAGGATCTTCTGGGCAGGGAGACTGTAGAGTTTGAGATGGCCATGATGAAAGAGACACTCGCCGGCAAAAGGATACTGGTTACCGGAGCCGGCGGCACGATAGGAAGTGAGTTATGCAGGCAGATATCCCGTGTGGGGCCGTCCGCTTTGATCCTTCTGGGAAGGGGTGAGAACAGGATCTTTGAAATAGAGGAGGAGCTCAGAGCCGGATACAATGATCTTGGAATAGATACCGTGATCTGCAACCTGCGTGATTCGGGCAGGACATCCAGGATCATAAAAGATCTAAAACCGGATATTGTCTATCATACCGCGGCTCACAAGCACGTTCATTATATGGAGAAAGATCCCGAAGAGGCGGTGCTAAACAACATAGGGGGGACCCTGAATCTGGTGAAAGCCTGCCAGGCGGCGGGAGCGGACCGTTTCGTTTTCATATCCACCGACAAGGCCGCCAATCCCAGAGGGGTCATGGGCGCTACCAAAAGGATGATGGAGATGTATCTATCCTCGCGGAGATCAGAAGATTCGTGCAGATTCATCTCCGTGCGGTTTGGGAATGTTATCGGAAGCACCGGCAGCGTGGTTCCCCTGTTTATAAAGCAGATAGGAAGGGGCGGTCCGGTCACAGTAAGCGATCCTCGAGCGACCCGGTATTTCATGACGGTCAAGGAAGCCGCTCTGCTGGTCCTAAAGGCTTCGATAATCGGAAGGGGCGGGGAGATATTCATACTGGATATGGGAATGGCTCTTAACATTCTGGAAATGGCGAAGGATATTATAATGCTCTCGGGACACCGGCCTGGAGATGAGATACCCATTGAGATCACGGGCCTGAGGGAGGGAGAGAAGCTCCACGAGGAATTGACTAACCAGGGTGAAAAGCTGATCCCGTCGGCGGCTGACAGGATCCTCGTGGCCAGTTCTCCTGGTGGATCCGCCCGCCATATAGCAGAAAAAGTCGAAAAAGTGGTGAAGCTGGCTAGAGAGGGGAGGCTCGAGGAAATGATATCTGTTATGAAAAGGGCCCTTCCCGAATTCGGCTCGTGAACACACACTAGGGCGGGAAGTGCTATATTGATTGATATTCGGCTGGAAGAAAATATCGGGGAAGCGGAAGTAACGGGATTGTTGAAAAGCTCCCGCTTTCAGAGTCTATTCGGCACCACCCTGTGGATAGATATTCTTCTTTCCTCTTTTCCCGGATTCTCGGCGGGTTGGATCACCGCCAGAGAAGGGGGGAGCCTGATTGGGCTCATGCCGGTCATATTCAAAAAGATCTTCTCGTTTCATTGTATCCGTTCCCTTCCCTTCGGCACCTACGGGAATCCTCTTTCAAGTGAAGACCGGGTCAAGAGACTCCTGGTGGAAAAGTTTCTGAAGCTGGCAGCCAGGCCCCGCTGTCTGGACGCGGTCTGCACTATTTTCGACGTGGGCTGGAAAGAATGGTTTCCAGACAGGATTCATTGCCAGATCGCGGAGAGCAGGATAGCCGAGCTTGAAGGAGGGTTTGAAGATTATCTCGCCCGGAAGGTCAACGCCACCAAGAGGAAGGCATACAGGAAATGCTCAAGAGAGGGTATCGAGATAAGTCCGTTGGAATCGTTTGAGGAGATAGCTCTCTTTCACCGGATCTACGAATCCAGAGCTTCCGGGTGGGGTGGAATACACCCACTTCCGCTTCTCTTTTTCGAGAATTTGTTTGCCAAAGGGGGCGATCGGGTGGTGTTTATGGGCGCCTATGCGGATGGAAAGCTGCTGGGAGGCCATGTGGATCTCTATTTCGGGAACATGGCCCAGGCTTGGCAGGCCGGTGTATCAAAAGAAGCGAACAGGTACGGAGTGGCGCCCTGCCTGGTACTGGAAGCGGTGAGAGAGGCTTATTCCAGGGGTATTGAATATTTCAATATGGGAAGCAGCGGTGGTGACAAGGGCCTGATTGATTTCAAGGAATCCATGGGAGGAGCCCGAATCACGTATCCTTTGATCATCAGGGGAAAAAGATGGTGGAAGCTGATAAGGAAACGTTAAAGAGGGGGCGGTCCCGTCTGGTCGAGAACACGGTTTCCCTGGCAGTGGCGGGTTTTTTCAGCCTGTTTTTTACTCTGGTACAGCTGGGGATCCTCAGCAGATTTATGAAGGAAGGGCTCTTTGGCGCCTTCATAGCTCTGAGAGGATTCCATGTTCTGCTCTCCACTGTTCTGCTGGCTGGACTGCCACAGGTGATGATAAGATTTCTGCCCTCTTACCAGGAACGGAACCAGAGAAGAAAAGCACTGCTTCTGTTTGCCGGATCAGCGGTGATCGTGGTGGTCCTCGGCACCCTGCTTTATGCCACCTCCGCCATATGGAAGGGTTGGATCCCCGGAAATATAAGAGAGGAACTGGTGGGGGGAAAGGTGATAAGCTGGCTGGCTCTCGCTTCGGTTACCCTGGCATTGAAACTTCTTCTGTACGGCGCTTTCAAAGGCCTGAGGGCCATGCGCTTTCAGACGGTCCTCGAGGTCTGTTACCTGGGAGCCTTCACCCTGTATGTTCTTTTGACCAGGGACTCTCTGCGGATCCTGAATCTGTTCCAGGCCATCTTCGGCTTGAACCTTCTGGTCTGTATCGCGGGATACCCGGTATACCTGGCCATGTCCGGAAGGATGATAGGTGAAGGGGGCGCCGAAAGAAAGGACGTTATAATCCCTTCTTTCTTTTCGTACTGGGGGATATGTGTCTGTTTGAGCTTAGTGGCTCTGGCTTTTACGGATATAGACCGTTTCCTCATGTCATCCATGCTCCCAGTGGCGGTCATATCGGTCTTTCATATCGCCTCCAGGATAAACGTGCTCTTAAAGAGATTCCTGGGTTTTCCGATTATAGCTCTTCAGCCCGAAGTAACCAGGGTCTACGAGGAAGGAAGATGGGAAGAGCTGAAAGGGAAGGTGCGCTTGTTCACCAGAGGGACATTCGTTGTGTCGCTGTTTTTCGTTGCCATAGTGGCTATTACCGGAAGAGATATTATAACTGTAATATCCGGGCCGGGTTATTCGGAAGCTTACCGGGTTTTGCTGATCCTGCTGCCCACGGTGCCCATAGCCGCTTTTATCGCGCCCCTTCTGGTGACGATGAAGGGACTGCATTATGTAAAGTGGGCCATGATAAGCGATCTGACCTGGATGGTGGTTTACTTTGGAACTTTTCCGCCGCTGGTCTCCCTGTGGGGGATATCCGGAATGGCGGTGGCTCAACTCGCGGGAAGCGTCGCGCAGATGGCCGCCGCTGTTTCATTCGCGCGCAGGGAGAGTTTCTACGGCGGCCTGGGCCCCCGTTTCCCCAGAGTGTTTCTGCTGTTGGCGGTGATCCTGCCGGCGGGCCTGATCTTCACCTGGGTTGGAGGAATTCTGGCATCGGCGGTGTCCCTGCTGCTTTTTCCACTCCTGCTGAGGTTGGTGGTGGGTGGATTGGGGCTGTTCGACTTCGAAGAAAAGAATCAGATGATCGATCTTATCAGATTTCGAAAGGCCAGGAAAGTCGCCGGGTGGTTCCTGATGGTGGAGGCCGGATGAAAAAGAAGAACATCCTGATTTTGGTTAATTTCTTTCCGCCGTCCGCAGGCGGCGGGGTCTATCGCCCCCTTTCTTTTGTGAAGTATCTTTCCGGTATGAGCTGGAATGTGACGGTGATTACTCCTAAGCCGGGTGAATTCTGGATTCAAGATAAGGAACTGTTGAATGAGATACCCTCCGGGGTGAGGGTTGAGAGGACCGGATCTCTATCGGCACCCCGGTTGTTGAACCTGTTGAGAAAAAAGAGTATCGGGGGGGGCAGCAGGAGAGACTCGAACAGATTCGAGTTCATGAGAAAGGCGTCTGAATTTCTACTGCCGCCCGACACTTACGTGGGGTGGGTGCCGTTCGCCGTGAGAGCAGCCAGCAGGCTCTGCCGGCAGGAAAGGTTTGACGTGATTCTTTCCACCAGCCCTCCCGACAGCACTCATCTGGCCGCGGCCCGGGTCTCTTCGAGATTCGATATCCCCTGGGTGGTGGATTTCCGGGACCCCTGGATCGGGTTATATCTGAGGGAACCACCGACCGGTTTTCACCGCCGGCTTCATGAGCGTATGGAAAAGATGGCCGCGGGAGCGGCCAGGGTACTGGTCACCACCGACTGGCAGCGGGACCGGCTTGACAACCTTTATCCAGGTTCCAGGGTGGAAAAGATACCAAATGGTTATGAAGAAGAGGATTTCCGTGGGTTGGAGGGGCTGAAGCCCCCCCCCGCCCCCTTTACCATAACTCATTTCGGAATGCTTACTCTGGGAAGGCAGTCGAAGAGTTTTCTGGCTGGGGCCGCCCTTTTTCTGCAAAGGAGAGAGGATGCCGGAAGCAGGGTGAAGATAGTTTTCGCTGGAGCCAGGGAAACACAGAATGAGGAGTGGGTAGACCGGTTCGGACTGGAAGGCGTGGTTGAATTCGTCGATAACATGCCTCACCGCGAATGTGTCGCGATGGAAAGAAGGAGTCATGTTCTGCTTCTGATCAAGCACGATGACATCAGGTACCGGGGACTGGTGCCCGGAAAGCTTTATGAATATATAGGAGCCCGCCGACCGGTGCTCGCGGTAGTACCGAAGGGTGAGGCGTTCGAGATAGTAAAACGTCTGAACAGGGGCGAGACCGCGGCAGTCAATGATCCCAAAGAGATAGCGGACCGGATCGAACGGATGTTCTCTCTTTACTTGAAAGGCGGGTTGGAAGAGAATTATTCCCTGAAGCCGGTGCCGGAGCTTTCAAGGCGGGTGCAAGCCGAGAAGCTGGATCAGGTGCTCAGAGAGCTGGGGGAGTGAATATGGATTCAAGTGAAGTTCTGATTCTTCTTGTGCTGGTACTGCTTTTTACGGTGGTAAGCGTGCCACTTGCAAATGCCGTAATCGATGATACCTATATTCATCTTCAATACGCCCGTAATCTAGCCGAGCAGGGGCAGCTGGCCTTTAACCGGGGCCAGCCGTCGTATGGCGCCACCAGCCCCCTGTGGGTAGGTATTCTGGCCCTCTTCAGCGCGGCCGGCCTGAATTTACTGAGCTGGTGCCACACACTTTCATGGGTGTTCGCTGTTCTATCCATCTTCCTGTTCTATTACTATGTCAGAATCATAGCGGGCGGCAGATGGCTGGCCCTGGCGGCCGCCTCCATTCTCTCTGTGGAGGCATGGCTGGTAAGGTGGAGCGCGGTGGGGATGGAGACTTCATTCGCCGTTTTCATGGTTCTGGCGGTTATGGTTTTCTCGCTGAGAGCGATGAGCTCGATTCGAGATTCGATTATTTTGGGAGTTTTCCTCACCCTTTCAGCACTGACCCGGCCGGAGACTGCCATCCTGGTGCCTATCTGTGTCTTGATCTTCATCTTTATGCGACCGAAAGCCGGCTGGATGGTCAGACTCTCCTGGCTGGCGGTCTTTTTAGTGATGTATGGAGCCTGGGTCCTGGTGGTCAAAAATCACACCGGGACGTATTTCCCCCTGACCGCCGGAGCGAAGCAGGGGTGGATGGTATTCAGCGCCAAAGCCCTGAGCCGGGTTCTGGTACCTATCAAGATAATCGGGGCGACTATGTTCTTACCCGCGGCTCTATTCGTTATATATCTGGTGGTGGGGTTGTTGCGGGAGAGCAAGTCGGTCAAGGCCGTCCTGGTGAAGGTGGATCTTCTGCTGCCGCTTCTCTGGTCCGTGGGATTACCTCTGGTATATCTGGTTCTCGATTTCAATATTCTTTCCAGGTACCTTACCCCGCTGGCCCCAGCCATAATCACACTGGGAATGGTCTCTGCGGACAGAATCATCTCTATGGCCGGGTTTGGTAAAAAAGCCCGCCGCCTTACCATATCTGTCTTCACCCTGTTAGTGATAGTCCAGAACCTCGTTTTCTACTCTTGGGTGGTGGTTCCGCCCACCAGGAATTTTTCCAGGGGGGTAAAGAACGTTCTGGTTCCGATGGGCGAGTGGCTGAACCGATACTCCAAACCGGAAGCGGTTGTGGCGGCTCCGGATATCGGGGCGATCGGGTATTACTCCAGACGGGAGATCCTCGACCTGGGCGGGCTGATAACCCCCCAGATAAACAGGATGAGGAATAGTATGGAACTTGATAAGATTATAGAAGAAGGCCATTTCCTCAAGTTCGATCCTGACTATTACCTTGACCGTCACCCAGAGGCTGACAGGTTCAGCGGCAGAATCATACGCGGTGTTGTCTTTACGCCTGTAATGAGTGATACCGTGAGAGATCTGGGAATACGAAAACCGGGTAAAGTCTTCTATACCCTCTACAGGCTTGAGAGCGCTGTTACCCCCGCGGAATCCACTTCAGACTGATCAGCGGTCAGGGTCCGGCGGAATTCAAACCCGTTCAGCTTGATCCTTAACAAGATTCAATATTCTGATCAAATCAGGAACTTATTATGGCCTGCCGGCTTTAATTTTTTACCGGTGGGAGGCCGTCCCAAAAAGCAGAAAAAGAAAAAAAATTATAAAAAATTTTTTAGCAATTTGTAACTGCAGTTATCACAACATATTAATTATATAATAAAAATCCGCTTAATTCCCTTTTCCGCTTGACACGGTGGGAGAAAATGGGGTAATGTGGGGCGAAGTGGGAGAAAGCACTTAACTATGGAGCTTCTTCCCGCAGCCGGATTCAGTGACAAACGATCAAAGATTACCACCATCGGAGCGGATATGCAGAATTTTCTGGGAGATTATGAGTGTTCTCTTGATTCAAAGGGAAGACTTCTGATTCCGTCAAAGTTCCGGCGGCTGATAGCGGTGGAGAACGAAAACAGGTTCGTTATCAGTCTCGGAAGGGAAAAGTGCCTGAATCTCTATCCGCTCAACGAGTGGAAGGAAGGGGTTGAGGACAGGCTTCACGAACTTCCTCACGGGCTCAAGAGAAGAAAGGTGATCAGGTTCTACAGCAGGATGTCCAGGCATGTGGAGTCTGATAAATCCGGGCGTATAGCTATCCCCCATAATTTTCTGAAGATTATCGGTGATCCGAAGAAAATCGTCGCCGTCGGGTTGCTCAATTACATAGAAATATGGGCGCTGGAAGATTACGAAAATATCAGCAGGGAAGTGGAGAAAGATTTTCAGGATATGGACTGGGAATATTAGGGTAATTTGAACCACGCCGGGCCGGGATCGCGAAAAGACCTTTCACAGACCAGTTTTTACGATACCCGGAAAATTCTTATTCGGCGAGAGTATTTCTCTTCCGAATCGGATAAAAGGAATGGATTATCGTGTTTCACATACCGGTATTAAAGCGAGAGGTGACCGATATACTGGCAAGAAATCCGGAGGGTCTTTACGTGGACTGCACCCTGGGGGCCGGCGGGCACACTCTGGGAATACTCGGTCCGAAAAACGCGAAAACAAAGGTCATCGGCATAGAGAGGGATTCGGCCGCCATCGCGGTGGCGGAGGGAAGGTTGAAGGGATACGAATCGAGAACGCAGATTATCAAGGGAAACTTCAGGAACGTGGATACTTTACTGGAAGGACGGCTATGCGATGGTTTTTTACTCGACCTGGGTCTTTCCTCTCTTCAGCTGGAGGATCTTTCCAGAGGGTTCAGCTACTTAAAAGACGGGCCTCTGGACATGGCCATGGGTGAGAACGGGCGCTCGGTACAGGAGTTGATCTCCAAAGCGGACCGGAATGAGATAATCAGGATTCTGAGGGAGTTCGGGGAAGTAAGGAAGAGCAGGATGATAGCTGAAAGCATTATCCGGCAGAGAGAAGAAGAGGGTGTTACCACGGCCTTCCAACTTAGGGGGTCGGTGGAAAGGGTCTTCGGCAAGCGCGTTTCATACCCCGTTCTTTCCCGGGTATTTCAGGCCTTCAGGATATGGGCCAATGATGAGATGGAGAATCTGCGCGAGTTTCTGCCCAAGAGCGTCGAACTCACCAGGACGGGGGCAAGAATAGCGGTGATCAGCTACCACTCCCTCGAGGACAGGGTGGTAAAAAGATTTTTCGCGGAAGAGCAAAAAGGGTGCATCTGTCCCGATGATTTTCCGGTATGCGTCTGTGACAGAATTCCCAGGCTGAAAATTCTGACCAGAAAGCCGATCACCCCTTCAGCCGAGGAGATCGAGGAAAATCCCAGGTCCCGCAGCGCCAAACTGCGGGTAGCAGAGAGGATCGAAGATGAAGAAAAGACATAACAATTACAGTGTGCCTCTTATATTGAAGAGGACCGTGCAGGGGAGGATAACGTCTGTCAATTTTCTGATACTGGTCGGTTTCGCCGCGACTCTGGCTCTGTTTTACATATGCATGCATGTCTATTCCTATACCCTTTCGGAGCAGTTGAGCAGCGCGTCGGCAAGGGCCAGGTTTCTGAGAGAGAAGAAGATATGGCTGATGGCCGACTATAACGGCCTTATTTCGCCAGACAAGATCATTCCGGAGGTCCAGAAGATGGGTATGAGGCCCGGGTCCAGGGTCGATATAAGTGAATTAACCCTCTACCGGAATGATCGGCTGCTGACAAACGGCGGCAAGCAGGTATCCAAGGTCTCTTCAATCGATATCGAAGAAGGTTCAGCTTCCGATAGACTGGAGAATTGATGCTGGCTCGCTTTCCAAAGTGGCGTTTGAGATTGATCCTTGCCGGAATGATCTTAGCGTTGTGCGTCATTATCTATAGGATAACTTTTATTCAGATCATAGATCACCGCAAGTACGAGCAACTGGCCAAGCTGCAGTCGATAGAGAGGGTGGATCTGCCGGCGAAGCGAGGCAAGATACTCGACCGGAACGGACACCCCCTTGCCGTGACTTACCGGGTTTACACCCTGGGGCTGACTCCCAGGGATTTTCCCTCGAAGACTGAGATCATCGGCGAGGTCGCCGCCGCGGCCGGAGTTTCGGCCGCCACCATAAACAGGTATCTGAAGATGGACCGTGAATATATACAGATCAAGAGAAATCTTCACCTGACCGGGCGGGAGGTCGAGAGGCTTTCCGCGGTCCCGGGTGTGCGGCTGGATCCAGGCAACAAGAGGCTGAAGCCCCTGGAAGCTATAAACTCCGAGTTCATAGGCGCGGTAAATCACAAGGATGAAGCGGTAAACGGGGTTGAAGCGGCTTTTGATGATCTGCTCAAGGGCGAGGACGGATGGGTTGTATTCAGCAGGGACGCGAAAAACCGGTGTTTCAGACCTCTGGGCGCGCCCTGCAGAAAAGCGGCAAACGGGGACGATCTCTTTCTGGCTATAGATTCGAATATTCAGGTTATAGCGAGTTTTGAACTGAAGAAGGCGGTGGACAGGTACGGAGCAAAAGGTGGAGTCGTGATAGTCGCCGATCCCACCAACGGCGATATTCTGGCACTCTCGGAATACTTTCCCGAGTCGGGAAGGCACACCCTCTATTCGACCAGCTGCTATTACGAACCGGGATCGACTTTTAAACTGGTGACAGACTCATACCTTCTGGAAAGCGGAAAGGTCGATCCGTACGACGCCTATTACGGAGAAGAGGGAGAGGCGGAGTTCGATTTCGGCAGATTCCGGGATGACCACCCTCACGGGTGGATGACCTTCAGGGAATCTTTTGTCTATTCCAGTAATATATGCACCATCAAGGCGGTTCTGGGCAGCGACCCGGTAGATTTCCACAGATATATACTGAGACTCGGATTCGGAAACAGGACCGGCGTAGACTTTCCGGCCGAATCGGAGGGGCTGCTCAGGGATTCGGATCAGTGGAGCGGAAGGTCCCTTGCCAGTGTGGCCATAGGCCAGGAGATAGGAGTCACCCCTCTTCAGATGCTCTATTCGTATTGCGCGGTGGCCAACGGGGGGGAACTATACGTACCAAGGTTGGCTGTAAAGGTGATGGATGAGAAGAACGAGGTTAAGAATATCGAGCCGGTCAGGGTCAGAAGAGTCTTTTCCCAGGATGTGTCGAGAAGGCTCAAGGAGTTTTGCAGGGACGTGGTGGTCAAGGGTACCGGTGGTGAGGCGTCCACTGACCTGGTTCCAGTGGCGGGCAAGACGGGTACGGCCCAGAAGGCCGATGGTACCGGCTACCAGCCGGGAAAATATATATCGAGTTTTATAGGATTCGCTCCGGTGGAATCGCCCAGGATAGCCTGTCTGGTAATGCTCGATGAGCCCGATTACCCCTATCATTACGGAGGACTCTCATCCGCCCCCGTTTTCAAGAAGGTTATCGAGGGCATCTGCCTGACCACTGATTACTTATCCGGCAAGCCCGATGACTTTATCGCGGTCAAGGAAGACGGGTGGAATCTGGTCAGAACTCCCTGTTTCTACAGGCTCGGCGCGGCGGGGGCTTTCCAGATGGCCTCGCGGGCGGGTTTCAGGGTGAGCTGCCAAGGGAAGGAAGGCGTGGTGTTTTCCCAGATCCCGGGTCCTGGAACCCTGGTTGAACCCGGCACTGAGATAAAGCTTCGTTTCAGAAAAGAGTTAAGAAGAGAACGCAAAACCAGGGTCCCTGATCTTAAAGGCCTTACTATAAGGCACGCTCGAAGAAAGCTTATAGAATGCGGCTTTCAGGGAATTATTCGAGGCAGCGGTGTGGTGAAAAAGCAGTTTCCCGATCCGGGGGCGTTTATGAGCGAGGGGTCGAACGTTTCTCTGTACTGCGAAATAGGATTGAAACTATAGGATTTTGAGGCATTGAGAGGAGATACCGGTTGCTTTTGTCCGAACTGGTCAAGGTGTTAAGGCTGAAGAAAGAGACCGGCTTCGATGATAGGGAAATATCCTCGGTGGTCATCGATTCCCGGCTTGCGGAGAAGGGAAGCCTTTTCGCCGCGGTCAGGGGAGAAACGCACGACGGGCACAGTTTCGCATTCGAGGCTGTCAAAAGGGGAGCCGTCGCGGTTGTGGCCGAGAGGAGTCTGGAGGTAGAAGTTCCGGTATTCATAGTTGAAAATTCTTCCCGGGCGGCCGGAAAACTGGCAGCCGCATTTTACGGTAATCCCTCTGAAGAGATGACAATGGTTGGAATTACCGGCACCAACGGCAAGACGTCAACGGCTTTTCTGCTGCGTTCCATTCTGGGTGTTTCGGTTGGAAAAACAGGCATCATAGGAACGGTGGGATACGGAGCCGGGGACCGGATCGAGTCCTGCGAAAGAACCACTCCGGACGCTGTGGAGTTGAACCGGAAGCTTGATTATCTGAAGAAGGAGGGATGCTCGGCGGTTGTGATGGAAGTCAGTTCTCACGGGACCGCTCAGGGAAGGACCAGCGGTATTGAGTTCGATTCCGGAGTGTTCACAAACATTTCAAGAGACCATCTGGATTACCACCGCACCTTCGATAACTACCTGGAAGCCAAGAAGATCTTCTTAAGATCACTTTCCGCGCCGGACAGAGTGAAGGATTCCGGGACCCTGGTTTACAATATCGACGATCCGGTGGTAAGGAAGGTGGGGGAGGCGTTCGAAGGCCCTAAACTGTCGTTCGGGCTTGAAGCTGAAGCAGATGTCCGTGCCGGCAATGTCAGGGCGAATCTTACCGGGACAAGTTTTGAACTTCACATGGGGAAAGAGACGGTAGAAGTAAATCTGGACCTGCTCGGTTCATTCAACGTGCATAACGCCATTGCGGCCGCCGCCGCGGCAAGTTCGCTAAACATCCCAGCCGGAAATATCGTGGAAGGGCTGAGGAAGATGAAGGGAGTGCCCGGAAGGTTTCAGGTCGTTTCAACAAAGAACCAGCCGGGCCCCACCGTGGTAGTGGACTACGCGCATACCCCGGACGCGCTGAAGAACATACTGCAATTCTGCGCGGAACTAGGAGCGGGAAGGGTGATAACCGTTTTTGGTTGCGGCGGAGACCGGGACAGGGGAAAACGTCCGATCATGGGTGGAATCGCCTTCGAACTCAGTGATCTGGTCTATGTGACCAGCGACAATCCGAGAACGGAAGCCCCCCTTTCCATTATAGAGGACATAACGGAAGTCCTGAAGGGGGGGGAGGAGAAGGTCAAGGTGATCGCAGACCGCCGCGAAGCTATCCGTGAAGCGATCATAGGGGCCCAAGAGACAGACCTGGTTGTGGTCGCCGGAAAGGGCCATGAGGTGTACCAGATCATTGGAAAGGACAAGATCAGATTCAGTGACGCGGAGGAGGCTCTGGAAGCTTTACAGATGAGGGAGGCTGGTCATCGGAATTAGTCTTGAATGGATAGGCGATATTATCGGAAAACCGCTTGATTTAAATGGGCTGGACCTGCGCGGGGATGTCCGAGGCTTCTGTTTTGACACCAGGAATGACTGCTCCGGCAAAGTGTTCGTGGCTATAGAGGGCCCCACCGGGGACGGACATGATTACCTCGGCGAAGCGGTGGAAAAGGGGGTGGCCGCCCTGATAGTCGCGGGGCGGCAGGGAGAAAGACCGGAAGACGATTACGGGATTCCTCTATTCAAGACCCATGATACGGTAAAGGCCCTTCAGGATTTGGCCAAAGCCCACAGGGCGGCCATCGACCCCCGGTGTATAGCCGTCACCGGCACGGTGGGAAAGACCGAGACTAAGGAGCTGGCCGCCTCTATGCTTCGCGGCGGCTGGAAGGTTCACTCTACACCGGGAAATTACAATAATCACGTGGGATTGCCCCTTACCATCCTGGGAATGGAGAACGGAACAGCTGTTCTGATCGCCGAGATGGGGGCAAATCATAAAGGAGAAATAAACCTGCTATGCGAAATAGCCATGCCCGATATAGGTATAGTTACCAACATCGGTCCCGGGCACCTGGAGTATTTCGGAAGCCTTAAAGGAGTGGCGTCTGCTAAGTCGGAGCTACCGCAGTCACTGACCCGCGACGGGACTGCGGTGCTCCCGGCGGACGATGATTTCTTTGAATTTCTGGCGGAAAGGACCAAGGGAAAAGTGGTTTCTTTTGGTTTCTCAGAGGAGGCGGACTGGCATCCGGAGGAAATCGTGATCGATGAGGATGGATGCAGCCGGTTCAGTCTCAGGGGTGTTGGGATGAAGCTTCGAAGCCCGGGGAGATATCACATTTTGAACGTTACCGCGGCGGCCGCCGCGGCTTCACTTCTGGGCGCCTCACTTAGCCAAATAGCGGAAGCGGTGGAGAGTTTCAGGGCGGTGGAAAGAAGAGGAAGAGAGTACGAGGTGGCGGGGATTAAATTCGTGAACGATTCTTATAACTCCAATCCGATGTCGCTTGAAGCCTCCATAGAAGCGTTTACCGCTATGAAAGTGACGGGAAAGCGCTGGCTGGTGCTGGGCGATATGCTCGAACTCGGCTCCGAAAGCGCCAGGCTTCACCGGGAGGCGGGAAAGGTATGCGGTAAAGCCGGGGTTTACGGGCTTATGACCATAGGCGATGAAACGGTGGAGTTGAACAGGGAGGCCGCGGTACAGAGCAAGGCCCCGAAAGAGATAAGCCATTTCATGGACATGGAAACACTGTCGAAATACATCAATGACATGCTTGAAGAGGGAGACGCCGTCCTGGTCAAGGGTTCCCGGAACATGGGAATGTGGCGGTTGATCGACAGTATCGAGGAGCTCAGGGGAACTGAGAGAAAGAGGGTCGACTGATGCTGTACCATCTTCTATATCCTTTAAAGGAATATTTCTTCGCCTTTAACGTTTTCAGATACATCACTTTCCGCGCGGCGTACGCCACAGTGACGGCCCTTGTGATATGCTTTATTCTGGGCCCCAGGATGATTAAGTTGCTGGCGAGAATGCAGATAGGGCAGAGAGTCAGGCCCGATGTGCCTCCCAACCATTCTACCAAGGAGGGTACGCCCACCATGGGAGGAGTCCTGATCATCGGAGGGACCCTTATACCGACCCTCCTCTGGGCCAATCTGGGCAATCCATATATCCAGCTGGTCCTGGTGGTAACGATCTGGATCGGACTGATAGGATTCTGGGATGACTATCTCAGCGTAATAAAGAAGAGGGATAAAGGGCTGGTGGGAAGATACAAGCTCATCGGCCAACTCACCTTCGGGGCGGCCCTGGGGTTCTTTCTCTACTTCAACCCCCTGGTCCAGGAACACGCCACCAGCACCGCGGTACCATTTTTCAAGGATACGTACATAGACTGGAATATATTTTACATTCCTTTTGTCATGCTGGTCGTAACCGCCACATCCAACGCGGTGAACCTGACCGACGGACTGGACGGCCTGGCCACCGGAGCGACCGCGTTTTCATTTCTCGCTTTCGCCATACTGGCCTATCTAGCCGGTCACGCTGTTTTCGCGGACTACCTGAATATCTATTTTCAGAAAGGGTGCGGCGAACTGGCCGTATACTGCATGTCGGTTGTGGGGGCGGCTCTCGGTTTCCTGTGGTTCAACACTCATCCGGCGTCAATTTTCATGGGTGACACGGGTTCCCTTGCCATAGGGGGTGCTCTGGGGACGGTAGCGGTTCTTTTGAAAAGGGAACTGCTTCTGCTGATAGTGGGGGGAATCTTCGTTATCGAGGCCGCCTCCGTGATAATACAGGTCATCTCTTACAAGACCAGAGGAAAGAGAGTCTTCAGAATGGCTCCACTGCACCATCATTTCGAACTCAAGGGTTGGAGCGAGGAGCAGATAGTGGTTCGGTTCTGGATATTATCGGCGCTGCTGATGCTTCTGGGCATGAGCACGCTCAAGCTGAGATGAAAGGGAAAGGAAACGCTTTTATGCCTTGGGATTACAGAGGGAAGAGAGTATTGATACTGGGTCTGGCCCGCAGTGGAATTTCGGCGGCCCGGCTGCTCTCGGGTGAGGTAGCCGAACTTCTCTGCGCCGATGAGAAGGAGGATGTGGAGATTCCAGAAGAGCTGAAGGGCCTTTCCGTAAGGTTGGGACCGTTTACGGCCGATCTGCTCGCTGGTTGTGATGAGGTGGTGCTCAGCCCGGGAATACCGGCAAATCACGGGATAGTAAAAGAGGCGGTCCGCAGAGAGATTCCGGTAATTTCAGAACTGGAACTGGGATACAGGTTCGCCCGGGGCGAGATCATAGCTGTTACCGGAACCAACGGAAAGTCAACCACAGTCTCCATGATCGAGAGAGTGCTGAGGGAAGGGGGGTATGACGCGGTGGCAGCCGGAAATATTGGTAAACCTTTCTGTTCCGTGGTGAAGGAAGCGGGCCGGGAAAGGATATTCGTAATAGAGGCCAGCAGTTTTCAGCTGGAAACGATAAGCCGGTTCAGGCCCCGGGTCGCCGGAGTTCTTAATGTGACGCCGGATCATCTGGACAGGTACGGTTCAGTGGAAGACTACTACTCGGCCAAGGCCCGGATAGTATTAAACTGTGAAAGCGGAGACCACCTTTTTTACAACGCGTCAGATCCCAGATGCGCTGAAATGGCTGAAAGATTTCCGGGCGCAACGGTCCCATTTTCCTCTTCTCAGTGGCTGGATGACGGGTTGGTACTTAAGGATGGAAAACTGGTGGTAACAGCGCAAGGAGAAGTCGAGGCGGAGATCATGGACAGGGATGAACTCAGGGTGATCGGACTGCATAACGTTGAAAACGCTCTCGCCGCCGCGGCGGCTGTGAGAAGGTATAATTTGCCGGTTGAGGTATGTGCAAAAGCGCTTTCCGCATTCCCCGGCCTGGCGCACAGGATGGAGAAGATCGCCACCATAGAGGGTGTCGATTACTATAACGATTCCAAGGCGACCAACGTGGAAGGCGCGGTCATGAGTCTGAAGGGCCTTCAATCCCCGGTAGTGCTGATCGCCGGCGGGCTGGCGAAGGGAAGCGACTTCAGCAAGCTTCTCGGTGTTTCGCAAAATATCCTTCACGCAGTTGTTCTGGGAGAAGCGGCGGGGCTTATAGAGCAAGCCCTGGAAGGATCGATACCGGTAACTCGGGCGGCAAATATGAGGGACGCGGTCTACAGGGCGAAAGAGGCAAGTTCCCCGGGCTCTTACGTGGTCCTTTCCCCGGCATGCGCCAGTTTCGACATGTTCAGGGATTACAGGCATAGAGGCGATGTTTTCAGAAATATAGTGGAGGAACTCAAGAACGGTACGCTGACGAATGAAAAGTAAATACGACATAAACCTGCTTTGCGCGACTCTGCTGCTTGCCGTTATAGGCATTGTGATGGTCTCTTCAGCCACCCAGGTGATCGCCATGGAGAGGTACGGCAGTCCCTATTACTATATGAAGCAGGAGGCCATGCATTTTGGCATCGGGCTGTTGATGATGCTGGTATGCAGCAGGATTCCTTATGAAAATTATCGAAAGATCTCAAGCGGGGCCGTTTTGGTCTCCCTCCTCTGCCTTTCAGCGGTCCTGATTTTCGGAAGAGAGGTCAGGGGAGCGCGCAGATGGCTGACCGTTTACGGAGTCACCATGCAGCCTGTGGAGTTTGTTAAATATTCTTTCGTCATATTTGTCGCGGATCTGATCACCAGAAGAAGGGGTACCGTCAGAAAGTTCAAGAGAGGATTTCTTCCAGTCTTCCTTGTCTCCCTGTGCTTCGCCGCGCTTCTGGTCTTTCAGCCCAACATAAGCAACGCCGCCCTGATAGTCGGCCTGGCGATCGTCCTGCTCTTTCTGGGCAGGTGCAGGATCAGCCATCTGACAGCCTGTTACGGCTCCCTGATCGTTCTGTCGGCCCCTTATATCTATCTGCGCCCCCACGTATACAGCAGGTTTCTTGGAATGTTCAACCGGGGCGAGTACGCTCTGGGTCAGAACTGGCACATAAGGCAATCACTGATATCTCTGGGCTCCGGATTTATCTTTGGATGCGGCCCCGGACGGGGCCGCCAGAAGTTCAATTTCCTTCCAGACGCCCACACAGATTTCATCTATTCGATCATCGGCGAAGAACTGGGATTGATCGGAACCATAATGGTCCTTTCCATCTATATCTTTATATTCTTCAGAGTCCTGAGGATCGCCCAGAACGCTCCAAACACATTTGGAAGGTTTCTCGCTTTTGGAATCGGGCTGGTCATCTTCTCGACCGCCCTGGTTAATGTGGCGATGACCACCGGCCTTATTCCGACTGTGGGGCTGCCTCTTCCCTTCATCAGTTACGGAGGATCGTCCCTGGTCACCTCTCTCGCCGCCACGGGGATCCTGCTGAATATTTCGAGCAAGGCCCGGGGGGGCGGTTTCAGCTCCGGCGCGGCCGCCGGCGGCGGGAAGGCCAGACCGGTTTTCGCCAGGCGAAATAAGGATAAGGAAGGGGTGAAAGGCCGATGAGAGTGGTGTTTGCCACCGGAGGAACGGGAGGCCATCTTTATCCGGCCATAGCTGTCGCCGAAAAGATGCAGGAAAGAGCCGGTTCATTTCAGCCCCTTTTTGTCGGTAACAGATCGGGTATGGAGTTGATCGATTCGCGTAAATACGGTTTCAGAAGCAGGTCTATCATATCAAGAAGTATCAGGGGCAGGAGTCTGCCGGGTGTTATCGCCACCCTCATCAGCCTGGCCGCGGGAACAGTACAGTCGCTGTTTATCCTGGCTCGATTCAAGCCGGACCTGGTAATGGGGTTCGGGGGTTACGCCAGCGCCGCGGTGGTTATCGCGTCCGTGCTGTTGAGAAGGAGGATAGTGCTGCAGGAACAGAACTCAATACCTGGGACTACAAACAGGTTGCTTGCCAGGACGGCCCTTAGAATCTATCTGGGGTTTGAAAACGCGGGAAGATTCCTCGGGGATAGGGAAGCGGAAAAATCGATATTTACCGGAAACCCTCTGCGCAGGGACATCACCTCTCCCTACAGCGGAGACGCCCGGAAGGCTTTCGGACTCAGAACGGACATTCCGGTCCTGCTGGTCTTTGGAGGCAGTCAGGGGGCCCGTTCGCTGAGCAGGGCGGCGGCGGAATATTTCCTGGAGAATCCGCAGGTGCAGGGAATCATTCAAACGGGCAGGGCTGAATACGGCCGGGTGGCCGAATTGCTCTCGGGGGTTGGTTCCAGAGTCTTCATCGCCGAATATATATCAAATATCAGGGAGGCCTATGAAGCCGCGGATATGGCGCTGGCACGAGCAGGAGCCCTCAGTGTTTCCGAGCTGGCCGCAGTAGGTCTTCCATCCATACTGGTGCCGTATCCCCACGCTACCGATGATCACCAGACTCTCAATGCCCGGTACCTGGAGGAGGGGGGAGGAGCGGTTCTGATAAAAGACCGGTATCTTTACGGGGACGGTTTGAATGAGGTCATCAATAAGATCATAGACGACAAGTCAAAGCTGGAAAGTATGGGAAGAGCGGCGAAAGAAAAAGGAATACCCGGGGCCGCTTCACTGATAGTCGACGATATAGAGAAGCTGCTGGCGGCAGGGAAGATCAAATCCGGAAAGGACTCCGGCGGAGGGGAGGAAGGATAAAAAGATGGCTGAACCTTTTATAACGGGAAAAGGTAAAAGGGTGCATTTCATCGGAATCGGTGGTGAGGGAATGAGTGGGATCGCCGAAGTCCTAGTGAACATGGGTTTTAAGGTCTCAGGCTCTGATATCGCGGAGACAAAGACAACAGAAAGGCTGAAATCTCTCGGGGCCGGGGTCTGGAAAGGGCACAGCGCGGAAAATGTCCGCGGAACCGATATCGTAGTGGTATCTTCAGCTATCGGATCATCCAATCCCGAGGTCTTAGCGGCCAGGGAAAGGGGCATTCCGGTTATTCCGCGCTGCGATATGCTGGGTGAGCTCATGACTGTCAGGGAAGGTATAGCTATAGCTGGAGCTCACGGTAAGACAACCACCACGTCGCTGGCCGGGGAAGTGATGGGCCGGGCGGGATTGGATCCCACGGTAGTGGTAGGGGGAAGGGTAAAGGCTCTGGGCACCAACGCGAGGCTTGGAGAGGGAAAGTTTATAGTCGCGGAGGTGGACGAAAGCGACGGCAATTTCATCAGGCTGACTCCCGCCCTGGCCGTAATTACAAATATCGACAGGGAACATCTGAATTTCTACGGAGGGCTGGAGAATATTTACCGGGCCTTCCTCGCTTTCACCGCGCGGGTTCCTTTTCATGGGGCGGTGATCTGCTGCGCCGACGATCCGCATCTCAGGGCGATAATGCCGAGGATCGAGAGAAGAGTGGTGACTTACGGCCTGGATTCTGAGGCGGACGTTCGGGGCAGAATAATAGAAGAGGAAACCTTCGGAACGAGGTTCGCCCTCTATTCAAAGGAAAAGAAGAGGGGAGAGCTTTTTCTCAACATACCGGGGCGCTACAACGTTCTTAACGCCCTGGGGGTGTGCGCGCTGGCCGGTGAGCTGGGAATCGAATTGACTTATCTCAGGGAAGCTTTCTCGGAGTTCCTGGGAGTCGGCAGAAGATTCGAGTTCAAGGGTGAGGCCGGGGGTATTTTATTTCTGGATGATTACGCCCACCATCCCACCGAGATCGGGGCTGTTTTGGAGACCGTCCGCAGAAACTTTGAAAGAAGGATAGTGGTTTTATTCCAGCCCCACAGATATACCAGGACCAGGGATCTGCATGATAGTTTCGACAGATGCTTCGATATGGCCGACGAAGTGTTCATCACGGAGATTTATCCAGCCGGGGAGAGGTGGATTCCGGGTATCAGCGGGGAGCTTATTTACAGGTCTGTTTTGAGGGGAAAGGCGGGTAATGTCAGTTTTATACCGGACAAGGATAATCTGAGGGAAGCGGTTCTGGATTTCGCCTCCGATGGAGACCTGATTTTGACACTGGGAGCGGGAGACATCTGGCAGCTGGGCGTTGAACTACTCAAGATGAAAGGAAACTGAAGAATGAAAGGGACTAGACGGGAGAGAATGGCGTCACGCAGGAAGGGCGCGAGTAAGGCGAGAATATACAGGTGGTCGGCCCTGTTCCTGATAGCGGTAATGGCGGGAACGGGGATATATATCTGGCATTTCACCGATCTTCTGATGGTAAAAGAAATAGAACTAAGGGGCGGCGAAGAGCTTCCGGTTGACTCCCTCTCTCTGGTGAAGGAGAAATATATAGGGTGTAACATATTTACTATTCCCCTGGACAATCTTCGAGCCGGGCTGATGGAATACCGTGATGTCGCAGAAGTAGCCTTCAAGAGAAGAATTCCAAACAAGGTCGAATGTTTCCTGAAAGAAAGAAAGCCCGTGGCGGCGGTCCTTTCCGGTGGAATAAGGGAAGTCGACGCCGGGGGTGTTGTCCTGTCGGCGACTATCGCGGCCGGCGACGTGGATCTTCCCCTGATAACTGGAGTGGAGGATCCAGGGGATGAGAAGGGAAGGGCTCAGATCGAAAGAGCCCTTGAAGTTCTCAGCCTGCTCAAGGAGCGTGGTTTTTCGCCCGCCGACCAGCTGTCTGAGATCAATGTCGCAGGTGAAGAGATCCTTCTGGTCTGGCTGGAGGCGGGATCTGTTATCAGGCTGGGTGACGGGGAGTTCGAGGAGCGAATACAGAAATTGAAGAATGTTTACGGAGTACTGGAAAGGCAGAACAGTTTTCCCAGACTTATCGATCTGCGGTTCAACCGGCAGGTCGTCATAAGATAACAGCTTGCCAGGAATGAGAGGTGACCGGTATGGAAAATGATTTTATTGTCAGCGTTGATATCGGAACTGTGAAAACCAGGATTCTGGTTTCTGAGATCTGCCAGGATGGGGAAATAAAGATAATCGGCGCTGTAACTAATCCTTCATCCGGAGTCTCAAAGGGCCGGGTGGCCGACCCCGAGACACTGTCGGAAGTGGTAAGACTGTCCAGAGAAGAAGCGGAAAGGATGTCGGGGGTAGAAATAGAGGGGGCCTGTGTTTCCATGTCCAATGCTGACATAAAATCTTTCGACAGCAGGGGAATGCTTACCACCGGCGGGGACGAAGGGGTAACCGAAGATGACATAAGTCAGGTGACCCGGAACGCTCAAAATATACCTCTGCCCTCGGACAGAATGGTCCTTCACCCTATCCAGCAGTTTTTCACGGTGGACGGCGAAGGAGGTATAGTAAACCCCCTGGGCAGGAAAGCCAGCAGGCTGGAGAGAGACCTTCACATCATCACCATTCTCCGGGAGCATCACCGGGCCCTGAAAAAGACGCTGAAATCGTGCGGAATAGAGGTGATCGAGATGGCTTTCGCCCCTATCGCGGTTTCCAGGTTAGCCCTCAACTACACTGACAGGGAGGAAGGGTCACTGGTCATCGACATCGGCGGGGAGGTGACTTCTTACGTTTACTATTACGGGGGAGTGGTCAGGAGCAGTGGAGTACTTCCGGTGGGAGGATTTAACGTTTCCAATGATATGGCCATAGGTCTGGGGCTGCCCTTCGGTGTGGCCGAGGCTCTAAAGAGGAAAGCCGGCGTGGGAGGCGCCGAAGCCAGATCCTACACGGTTGACCTGAGCGGGGGGGGGCGCTCACCGGCCGGTTCAAATAATCTTGATTCGAACAAGATCGCGGAGGTGGTTCAACCCAGATGCAGGGAATTATTTGCTTTGATCAGCGAGGGCTTGTCCAGCGAACCGCGTTTTGGAATGATGCGCGGTAGAATCGTTTTATCGGGAGGCGGGAGCATGCTGAAAGGCATCGAGCGAATAGCGGAAGAAGTCTTCTCCCGTGAGGTCAGCAAGGCTGTTCCGGCGGGCTTCTCCGGTTTGAGTGAGATGCTGGACGATGAGAGTTGGGATACTGCCGCGGGATTGCTTCTGGTGGGAAGGGAAAAGCTGGAAAGATGCGAGTATTCTTCTTCCAGCGGGTATTTTGACTGGTTCAGGCAGGGATTAAGAAAAGTTGTCGAAACGTTTTAAAAGAAGGAGGTCGAAAGGTGCGTTTTGAATTCGATGAAGGTTGCGAGATCGCCAAGATCAAGGTAATAGGAGTAGGCGGAGCCGGTGGAAACGCCGTGAACCGAATGGTCGATTCCAATCTGCAGGGAGTCGAGTTTCTGGCGGTTAACACGGACGCGCAGGCTCTGGAATACTCCAAGGCTCACAAGAAAGTGCAGATCGGAAACAGGCTGACCTGCGGCCTCGGTTCTGGAGGAAACCCTGAAACAGGGGGGAAGGCGATCGAGGAAGACGCCGACCTGGTCAGCGAGATGCTGGACGGGGCCGACATGGTTTTCGTCACCGCTGGCATGGGTGGAGGAACGGGAACGGGAGCCAGCCCCCAGATCGCCAGAATGGCGAGGGAAAAGGGCGCCCTCACCGTGGGAATAGTCACCAGGCCGTTCTGCTTCGAGGGAAAATGCCGGGAAAGGCAAGCCTTGGAAGGGCTCAGTCTGCTCAAGGATGAGCTGGATACACTTATCGTAATCAGAAACGACAAGCTTCTGTCCCTGGTACCTCAGGACACGCCTCTGACGGAAGCTTTTTCCACGGCGGACGCTGTTCTTCACCATGCCACCAAGGGTATTTCGGACCTGGTTACCATACCCGGTCTAATAAATCTTGACTTCGCGGATGTGCGGACTACAATGAGGAACATGGGCGACGCGCTGATGGGAACCGGTGTGGCCAGGGGAGAAGGCAGGGCGGTGGAAGCGGCCAGACTCGCCCTTAACAGTCCCCTGTTGGACGACATCTCGGTAAGGGGCGCCCGGGGAGTGCTGGTAAACATTACCGGTGACAGCAGGATGTCTCTGCATGAAGTTTCACAGGCCACCGCGATTATCAGCGAGGAAGCCGGAGACGACGCGAATGTGATCTTTGGAGCGGTGGTCAACGAAAGTATCGAGGATGAGGTGCACGTAACCGTGATAGCCACCGGTTTTGAAGGCGAAAGAAGGGATTCGAAGCCGCCTCGCAGAGAGCGGAGAAGTTTCGCGATCGATGAATCGCCAAGGGTGGAATTCGCGGAGGAGAAAGCGGAAGACGCTATGGAGATCAGGGAGCTCACCGGAGCCGGAGTCGCCGGCTCGGTGGATCTGGATGTTCCGACATTCCTCAGAAAACAGCACGATTGAACGGGGAGTGAGAATTGTCCTTCTGGGGAAGAATTTTCGGGCTTAGAAAGAATCCCGAATACGAACAGGGGATAAAGTACTTTAACGAGGAAAAGTACGCCCTGGCCATAGAGCAGCTGGAGAAAGCCACAGCTGAGAGCAACCACGATGACCCGACTTACGCTCTGGGGATGTTTTACGCCGCCGAAGCGCACGTGCATCTGGGCACCGCCCAGTTTTTCTCACAGAATCTAGACAAGGCACTGGAACACTTCGAAAAGGCGGTAAAGGAAAATCCTACCTATCCCGATCTCTATTACAGAATGGGTGTTATCTACCATAAAAAAGGTATGGTGGAGCAAGCCGTATCCATGCTGAAGAAAGCGGTGGATCTGAACGACCGTTATTTCGAGGCAGTCTGCTATCTTGGTATCGTACATTACGAGAACCAAGATAAAGAAGAGGCTGATGAGTATTTCGCCAGGGCGCTCGAGCTTTCTGAGAAGATGTCCGCTCCGGTAAGCAAGTTTCTGAGCAGCCATCTTTCCGGTACGGAGACCGACATTCCCCCTCTGGCCGCCATAAAGGGACGGATAGATTCCGGAGTCGGTTTCAGTTCTCTGGTAAAGGACGGGGTGGAGCAGTTTAACACAGGACATTTCCCGGAGGCGGCCGATACTTTCGAGAAGCTAACCGGAATGCATCCGGAATATCCGGATATCAGATTCAAACTGGGCTTATCCTATCTGAGGATGGGCGACTATCAGAGAGCTCTGGACCAGTTCAACGAGGCTCTAAGGATAAACCCCGGTTATACCGAGGCCCGTTTTTACCTGGGAATCCTCCATTTCGACAGAAAACGATATGCCGAGGCTCTTCCCCACTTGGAAAAGGCGGCTTCTGAAAAGGGGGATTACGCTGATCTGAAATGTTACCTTGGAGCCACCCTTCTGTACCTTGGCCGTTACCAGGAATCCAGAAAGGTATTTGAGGAAGTGCTGAAGATGGCCCCGGATTACTGCCAGGCTTCTTACTATTACGGTCTCCTTTTGTATCTCATGGGCGAGAGTGACAGCGCGGCCGAGGCTTTGAGGGAAGCAGTCAAGAATAGCGAGAAGAGGAGATTGAGTGACGTGAATCTCGCGCTTATCCAGCTGAGAGAAGGTGATCTGGAAGGGGCGATGGTTACTTTAAAAGGGATCATGGAGGCCGGAATAGAGAGCGCGGACGTGTTTTACTTCGTGGGAGACGTATATCTGAGAACCGGCAGGATGGAGGAAGCGGAGGGGTTTTTCAGAAGAGCGCTTGAAATCAACGGCGATTATCTGAGGGCGAAGGAGAAGCTGGCTCATATTCTTGTCAGGAAGGAGCAATTCGAGGAGGCGGAGAAGATACTCTCGGAAAATAAAAACCAATTCGCCGATATATATAAGATTATGGGCGACATTCAGTATTACCGGCGAAACCTGGATAAAGCGGAGGAGTTATACAGAAAGAGTCTTGAGGTAAACTCGGAATATTCGGAAGTCCTCCTTTCCCTGGCCATCGTCCTTAGAAACAAGGGCGAAAGCGAAAAAGCCCAGGAGGTTCTTCGAAGACTCCTGGATTTCGAGCCTGATAATATATGCGCCAGAAACCTGGCCGGGGAGGGTCCTCTTAACATAAGTAATATTTGAGGGCGGATCTTTATATTGCAATCCAAATCAAGCGATAGATCACATCCACGGTACAATGAAATATTCTTAAAGGATTTTCCCGAGCCATACAGAATGGCCGAGAATTTCTTCGTGGGATATCCATCTTCCTACAGGGCGGGGATGTCCAACCTGGGGTTTCATTTCCTTTTCGGGAAATTGAGAATGAGGCAGTCGATGAGGGTGGAAAGGTTTTTCACCGATTCTGTTCCGGCCACCATCGAGACGGGAAGCAGGCTGTCCAGGGCTAAAGCGCTGTTTTTCTCGGTATCTTACGAGGAGGATTATCTCAATCTGGCCAGAATGCTGGTAGAATCGGGTATCGAACCTGCGAGGAGCCAGAGAGGATGCAGGCCACTGATTATCGCAGGCGGCCCCGCGCCAAGCGCTAATCCTTTGCCGCTGGGAGAGATAGCAGATATCATCGCTCTGGGAGAAGGGGAAGCGACCATAGAAAGCTTAGCCGATTTCGCAATAGGGTATTCGGAAGGAGGAGAAGAGGAGATCACAAGGTCCCTCTCCGGCATTGACGGCCTGTACCTGCCCCACCTTCCAGCCCGGAAGGCTTCTTTCGGCGGTAGCGGGGGGGTTGAAACTTTCCCGATGTCGGTGATAGTCAGCAGCGGAACGGTCTTTTCTGATATGGTTCTTATCGAGATTGGAAGAGGGTGCCCCTCCAACTGCGCTTTCTGCCTCGCTTCCGCGCTTTACCGTCCCCATAGAACGGTTCCATTCGAGAGCTTCTCCAGGCAGGTGGAGTCGATTCCGCAGACGGTAAGCAGAGTCGGGCTGGTCAGCACATCGGTTACCGCCCATCCGGATTTTGAAAGGATCGTACAATTTCTTAAAGGCAGAGGGATTACCCCATCCTTCAGTTCACTTAGAGCGGAGGATATCGATGAAGAGAAGGCCGGTCTCATAGCCGAGGCCGGAACCAGGAGTGTCTCTCTGGCTCCCGAATCGGGGAGCGAGGAAGGGAGGCGCTCCCTGGGAAAAAGGGTGGCAAACGAAAGCTATATCGAGGCGGCCGGGTTGCTGAGCCGCTCTGGGATAAGGAATTTCAATCTCTATATGCTCTGCGGATATCCCGCTGAGAACGAGGATGTAATGCGGGAGACCGGTGTCTTCCTTGAAAGGTTCAGCAGGGCCGCAGGTAATTCCGCGGTCTCAGTACATGTAAATTTCTTGATTCCGAAAGCTCTTACTCCTTTTCAATTCTATGGTATGCCTGAATCAGAAAAGCTTAGAAGAATCGCTTCCAGACTGGAGATGATATGCAGGAAGGAAAACATAAGAGTAAGATCAAAATCGATCAGGGGAGCCTTCAGGCAAGCTGTCCTGTCTCTGGGGGGAGCCGATGTGGGAAGGGCGGTTGTGGCATATTCAAAGGGCAAGGTGTCCTGGAAAAAGGCTTTGAAAGATTGCGGAGTGGATCCGGAATTCATCCACAGGCAAAGGGGTGTGGATAAACCTCTTCCCTGGGAAGATATCAGCGGGCGGGTTAAACGGGAGAACATCCTTTCGCGTTATCTGGCCATGGTGAAAGGAAAGAGATAGGTGACCAGGCACCGGCCCGGGAGAAAGCCCGGACCGATAAAAGACCGGGCGCGGGGAAAAAGCTTCCCGGCACCCGTAAAATGTTTTAGAATCCGCAGAGAGTTTAAACCGCGTCTTACACGGCTTTTTTGGCGAAGCCGCTTTTTATGCACTTTGTGCAAACGTACACTTTTCGAGGTTTGCCGTTGATTTCCACCCTGATCTTTTGAAGATTAGGCATAAACCTTCTTTTATTAACGTTATGAGAGTGACTGACGTGACTGCCAACCACCGGTTTCTTACCGCATATAGCGCATTTTTTACTCATGCTGTTCCTCCGTTTTCTGGTTCAGCGGTTTTTATAAATTAGACAATTATCTAAATGTTGGCAAGGTAATTATGCATAAAGATACGAATAATGAAAGAATACTGAAAACAAGCAGTCAGTATGTAAAGGGAGTAGGGCCGGCCAGGCAGAAACTTCTGGCCCGGATGGGAATAGAAAACCTGGAAGACCTTCTGATGCATTTTCCCAGGACCTACTACGACAGGAGCGATACGGCGCCCATAAGCGGCCTGGAAAGCGGTAAAGAGGCTACTTTTGCCGCTGTGGTGCTGGCTGCTTCCCTCAGAAGACTGAGGAAGGGTAGTACCATGCTGACCGTGGCGGTGGGGGATGAGACGGGAAGGATCAACCTGGTTTTCTTCAACCAGCCCTATCTTAAGAATAAGTTCAAGCAGGGTGAAAGAGTAATGGTGAGCGGAACATTAAGCCTGTACAAGGGGGAAAAGCAGATAAATTCACCCGATTGCGAGCTTCTCTCCGAGACCCAGGACGGCGAGCTGATACACACCGGCAGAATAGTTCCTGTCTATCCTCTTACCGCGGGCATTTCCCAGCGAATGATGCGAAGGATAATCTCGGCGGCTCTGGAAAAGTGCAGGGGGGCGGTGGATGAGAACCTTTCCGGGGCCATAATCAGAAAGATGGGTTTCATGAGCCGGGAGAAGGCTTTCAGGCTGATACACTATCCGGGAAGTTTCCATGAACGGAACAAGGCCGCGGAAAGGTTTAAATTCGAGGAGGCGTTCTTCATACATCTCTTTCTCAAAAGAAGGAGAAAATGTTTCCTGCAGGGGAGGAAGAGGCCCCGAATAAAACCCCCTTACCGGCTCATGAGGACTTTCATAGAATCGCTTCCCTTTGAGCTGACCGCCGCTCAGAGAAAGGTACTGGGGGAGATAGAGGCGGATATCGAATCCAGGGAAGGACTGGCAAGGCTTCTTCAGGGAGACGTGGGATCGGGAAAGACAGTAATCGGGCTGGCCTCGATGCTGGCCGCCGTTGATAACGGCTACCAGGCAGCCATGATGGCGCCAACTGAGATTCTGGCCGAGCAGCACTTCGAAAGGACTCGAAACTACCTTCACGGAATGGAATTAAGGGTCGAGCTTCTGGTGGGCTCTGCGGCCAGGAGCGAGAAGAAGAGATTACAAAGGGATCTGGCAGAGGGGGATGTGGACATCGTGGTGGGGACCCAGGCCTTGATTCAGGAGGGGGTATCATTCGGCCGCCTGGGCCTGGCGGTAATCGATGAACAACACCGGTTCGGGGTGAAGCAGCGAGCCGGGCTGGGGAAGAGCGATTACCTCCCACATTTTCTGGTTATGACGGCGACTCCCATCCCAAGAAGCATGGCGCAGATAGTCTACGGTGATCTGAAATTATCGGTGATCGACGAGCTTCCTACCGAAGTGAGGAAAGTCAGGACGGAAATAATCCCTGAAAGGGACAGAGAAGAATGCTACAGGGCCGCCAGGGAGGTGTTCGCTTCGGGAGGACAGGCGTTTATTCTCTACCCGGTGATAGAGGAGAGCGAGAACGGTGGGCTTATGTCGGCCACAGCGGAGTTCGAAAGGCTTCAGAGAGATGTATTCGGCGATGTACCAATGGGGCTGCTTCACGGCCGGATGAGTTATGAAGAGAAATCCAAAGCAATTAACATGTTCAGGAAAGGCGAAATACCGGCCCTGGTCACTACCACCGTAATAGAGGTGGGAATCGATGTACCGGGAGCGGAGATGATCATAATAAATAATCCTGAAAGATTTGGGCTGGCCCAGCTTCATCAGCTCAGGGGAAGAATCGGAAGAAGCGGTCAGAAAGGCCTGTGCTATCTGATTCAAAGTGAGGACGCGGGGGCAGTCAGCAGAAAGAGGCTGGCCTACTTCGCGGGAACCGATGATGGATTCAAACTGGCTGAAATGGATCTGGAGATAAGGGGGCCGGGAGAGATATGGGGGACCAGACAGTCCGGAAGACCAGTTTTCCGATTACTTAACCCGATACTGGATAATGAAGTAGTCAGATCTTCCTGGAGGGAGAGCGATATCATTATCGAGGAAGACCCTTCATTGGAGAAACCTCAAAACAGGGTTGTAGCCGACTATTTCCATTATTATTATAAACCCGGTATGGAGATCGCCGAGATAGGGTGATTTCAAACTGGAGAAAAGGGGAGGAAAGATTGATTTCTAGAGATGAGGCGTTGAAGCTGGTTGAAAATCACATGAAAAAGAGGAATCTGATAAAGCACGTCCTCGCGGTCGAGGCCATAATGCGGGCTCTCGCGCGCAGGTTCGAGGAAGATGAGGAGACCTGGGGGATAGCCGGGCTACTTCACGACCTCGATTACGAGAACACCGAAGACAACCCGGAGAAACACGCCTATCTTACCGTTGATCTTCTGGAAGAGGAGGACGTTTCGAAGGAGGTAAAACACGCTATTCTCGCACACGCAGGGCACGTGGAGAGGGAATCAAAAATGGATAAAGCGATATATTGCGCGGACCCTGTTACTGGCTTGATTGTTGCTTCAGCTTTAATGCATCCTACAAAAAGTCTCGCAGGGACGGATGTCTCGTTTGTAGGAAGGCGTTTTAAAGAAAAGAGATTTGCCGCGGGAGCCGATAGGAACGCTATCTCCAGCTGCAGCGAACTGGGAATGGAATTGCATGATTTTCTTGAGCTTTCGCTAAATGCAATGAGAGATATCTCGCGGCGTCTGGGATTATAGCTGAAGCAAACGGTCAAAGGAGCGGTTTAAATGATTATCGCCTGTTACGAATGCAGTGCCAGATACCAGCTTTCCGAGGACAGGATTCCGGATAAAGGTGTAAGGGTCAGATGCCCGAAGTGCCGTTACGTATGGAGATTGACAAAGGAAGAACCCGTAAAGGACGAGATCGAGGTGGGTAGCGGCGGTTTTGAATCCGGAATGGAAATATCGGGTAACGGCGTACCGGGTGTTGACCGCGAGCCTGTGGAAAGGGAGGGGATCGAAGAAGAGAGTGTCCTGGATACCGAATCCGGATTCACAGAGATCGATATCGATGAAACCGGGCCGAAGCAGCAGGTGGACACCACCAGGGAGAGCCCCGATATCAAGAAGAAAAAAGAGCGGGCCAAGAGGCTGGCGAGGGTTTTCGTAAGCGATATTCTCGAGTATAATCGGGAAAAGCGGGACAAGGCTCTGGCGGAAGGGAAACTGATGTCGGTTCTGGGTCCGGAGATCAAGAAAGGGTGGGAAGGGTACAAGGAAAAGGTAGGAGCGGACATCAAGGAATCGAGTGATTACTTTAGGGAAGCCCTGAATAATATACTCGCCGACGGGCAGAGAATATTTTAATGAAGTGAAAAAAAAGCAGATTATAATTCTCAATCTGAACGCATCCCTTTACCGGGGTTTCTTCGACGGTGTTGAAAAGCCGCAGGATATTGCGTTAAAAAGCTGCAAGACCTTTCCTCATTTCATAAAGACATTACAGAAAGATGACTGGGACCGGGTGATAATGTTTCTGCCCGGGAAAAGGTTCAACCCATCCAAGATCAGAAGGGTCTGCCTCCTTCTCATAGAAACGCCTATCTATATAGTTGCCGATAAATGTGACGAGAAGGCCTATCTTACCTATATATCATCAGGTATAACGGGAATAATAACGCCTCCCTTCGATCCCGTTGACTTCAAGAGCGTCATCGAAGACGGGCGGAGCCAGAGGATCAAGTTCAACAAGAGCAAGGAGTTGATCAGGGAGGGGCACGTAAGGCTGGATTTCCTCATTCCCAGCAAGCTATCCAGGATCATAGGGGTTAACCGCCTGGTATCCTTTCTCATGGCGGAATTCGGTTTCCCCCCGGAAGATTACAGGGTCAACCTTCCCATGGTCATGGATGAGGCCCTGAGCAATGCCATAATCCACGGCAACTCGAAGAATGAGGATCTCAAGGTTCATGTGAGAATCTATATAAGTTCAAGCCGGATTGCTGTGAAAGTGGAGGATGAAGGGAAGGGGTTCGACGCTGAATCGGTCAATGACCCCACCGGAGATGAGAATATATATAACGGGTCGGGCAGGGGGCTTTACATTATCAGGGAGATAATGGACAGGGTCGAACTAAAGAATAACGGAAGCCTGATCGAGATGGAGAAAGCCAACAGGATCGACCGCCCGGTCTAAGTATACCCTTTCTAATTCTCTCCCCATTTTTCCCTGGAAATCTTTTCGAGCAGGTTATCGATCTGGTTTTTTATAAGCTTATTCTGGTCGGGTTCGAAGAGCGCTTTCCTTACCCTTCCCTGATCGTCTTTCTTGACATACCTCAGGGCCTTGATGTTCTCTATCTGCACCAGTATATCCTTGCTGACCCTTACTTCCACCTTTTTTTCATCCAGATTTTCATTAGGATTATTAAAGGGATGCATACCAATTCCCCATCCATGGACGAACATGCTGCATATAATCGCCCTGAAAGTGTTTTGGCGCTGAACGGTGTCCAGGTCGAAGGTGTCCTGAAACTTTTCCATCATTCCGTCTATTACGGTCCTCAGCCTGGCCAGAACCTCTTCCCTCGGTTCTATATTCAGAAGGCGTCGAAAAACCTCACGAAGTATCTTCTCGGTTATCTCCATTTGAACCCCCGTTAGTCAAGCAAGTTTCTAGTTCGCCGTCATTCAGGTCATATGCAAAAAGAAGGCCAGAGGCGCAATGCCGGCTACCCTTTTGATTCTAGAATACAACACGGTCACATCGCAACGCAAGTCCAACATTGGCAAGCCGGTGAGGAATACCGAATGTTTAATCTGAAGGGTATGGCATATTTCTGGCATATGAATATTCACCGCCTTTTAAGAGAGGAGAATCGGTGCAGCTTTGTAAGGAAAACACCCTGTTCATGCAGAAAGCGATCTATTACCAGAGCAGGCTGATAGCGGCAAGGGGAATAATAGAACTGACCGACAGAAATCTGAATTTCCAGGTTTCGGCTCTTGACTCCTCGTTCGGTCTGCGAAACGCTTCTATCGATATATGCGCCATATCGGACGTAACTATCGCCGGAGGCAAAGTCCATCCCGCCATAATTGTCACTTCTGTGGGTAAAAGGTACGAATTCGTCCTGTCCAAGGCCTCAGAGCTTTACGACCTGCTGAAAACACTTCTTAAAAATCCCGTTAAATCGGTTTCAGTCTCAGATGAAGTTTCAAAAATTTCCTGTGACTGCGGCAAAACGGTAAAGGGAACATACTCCTACTGCCCATACTGCGGCAGGAAGATGTAGAAAATATCCTACCCGCAAATTTTCATTTGTGTATTTAACCTCTATTTGTTAATTTTTATTGGAGAATATTTGAAATATATTATATTACAGCCGTATGGATAACTACTCTTTAGGGAGGCTGGAATGAAAAAGTTTAATATACTTTTGATCGCAATATTTGCTGCTTTGACCGTTTTTATCGGATGCGACGAGGAAACCAAGGAGTTCAACACTCCCTACGCGGTAGAAATAGGACAAGGAGACGCGCAGTTTCTTATCGAGACCGATTCATGTCTGACTATCGGCCTGAACATTTTTATAGACGATCAGTTTGTGGGATTGATCTCCACCAGCGAGCCCGCTCTGGTCCGAGCTTCCGAGGGAAATCATACTGTTTTCGCCAGAAGCAACGGCGGCATCCTTGATTCACTGGAAGTATTCTGGTGGACCAGGGAAGTGGAAGCCGCTACCGATCACGCCCCCGTTCTTCTGCTTAACTGCATGGACGCTGAGAGAATAGTGATAGAGGAAGATTAAGGCCTCATTTCCCCCACCCCGAATCAATTTAATGTTGCATTTTGGAAGATTAACCGCAGAATCCTTCAGCCGGAATCCGCGTGGCGGTACAGCGGTTTGTTAAGCCTATGAATCTATAAGACTTAAAAAATCGCGGCCTCGCTGGTCTGTGGCACAGTATTTGCGCGGAATAAATCGAAGCCGGGGTGCGAGTTTCCCTGTTTAGATGGCTATTCAACACCCTTGCTCAGGCAACTAAAACCTGCTCCAGTCCCGCTTGCCGATAAGCGGAGAGAGTACGGGAAGCTGCCCCGGCCAAACTAAGGGATGGAATAAAATGGCTGTGTACAATATTAAAGGCGGAGAGATAAGTGTCAAGATAGTCTACTATGGGCCGGGATTGAGTGGAAAGACTACCAATCTCGAGTATATCTATTCCAAACTTCCCAGGGAAAACAAGGGAAAGATGGTCTCGATGAAGACCAGGACCGACCGCACTCTCTTCTTTGACTTTCTGCCACTGACCATTGAAAAAGTAAACGATATGACCGTAAAATTCCTGATCTACACGGTTCCGGGTCAGGTTTACTACAACGCCACCAGGAAACTGGTCCTTAAAGGAGTGGACGCCCTTGTCTTCGTGGCCGATTCTACTCCCGGCAGGATGAGCGATAACATCGAGAGCCTGGAGAACCTTGAGACAAACCTTAATGAGATCGGCAAGAGTTTGAATGAGGTCCCCTGGGTCATACAGTATAACAAGAGAGACGTTCCGGACCCCGTCGGAATCGACGTGATGGAGAGGGAGCTGAACAGGCACGGCAAGGCTTCTTTTGAAGCGGTCGCGATCAAAGGGACCGGAGTATACGATACATTTGAAAGTATAGCCAGAGAGGTTTTCGGAAAGATAGAGGCCGGTATGGAAAAACCAGAAGCCGGTAAATCCGGTGCCGGGACACGCTCCCGATCCGGCGATGGCAGCAGAGAGATCGAAGCCGAGGTGGTAAGCACTTCCTCTGGCGGTGTTTTAAACTCAGAGGCAGGCGAGAGCGAGTCTTTTGAAAGCGCAGAGGAAACCGATAGAGAGGAGCAGGAGTCTGTCTCTGAGTTTGTGGATAAGTTTCTGGCGGAGGATGAGAAAGACAATATCGAAAATGAAAACGACCCAACAGGAAAAGGGTACGAGGACTACGGCCACCTTGTTGAACTCGGCGACAACCAGGAGGAGGCCTCCGGACAGGAGGAGGAAGAATCCGATTCCGCGGTGGCCACCGAGTTTATCAACGACCCTCTCGAGAAACTTAACAGGCAAGGCGCCGGAAACGAGGAGATGGAGAAGGCCAAACCTGAACCCGAGGAAGATTTAAAGGAACAGCCGGAAACTATTACAATTCCGGTTAATATATCCAGAGAGAGTATTAAAGACGTTTCAAATCTGAAAATAGTTCTTCATGTAACATTGGAATGATATCATCCGGAACTAAAATTAAAAAATAGCTTGACCATAGGCGCATTTATGGCGACTATTCTAGAAGTAGCGGAATGGTCGTTTTTTTTCAGCCGGGATGCTCGAATGGCAAAGATACTGATCGTCGACGACGAAAAGAATGTCAGAAAACTCTACTCCGAGGAATTGGAGGATGAAGGTTACGAGGTCATCTGCGCCGAGAACATAAGAAAGGCCATAGAGTGTTTTGAAAATGATAAGCCGGACCTTATCGTACTTGACATCAAGCTAAACGATGAAAGCGGTATCGACGCTTTGGTGGAGATAGTCGAGCGCAGAAAGGATATTCCTGTCATTATCAATTCGGCTTATTCGGTTTACAAGGAGGATTTCAAGACCTGGGCGGCTGATGCCTATATCGTGAAATCAGTAGACCTGAATCCTCTCAAGAACAAGATCAGGGAACTGCTCTAGTCTGCCGGTTATAAAAGATGAGAAGATTATTTTTATGCATTCTGATTTTTGTCCTGACCGCTGGGCCCGCGACGGTTCACGGACGGGAAAGCGGTGTTAGAAATAGTGTCTTCAGCGATTATCTAGACAGTAACATAAACGGCGGGTTTATAAACATTCCCGGACTGCAGTTCAAAAGCTCGATGGGAGTATCGTACTTTTCCAGCGGGGATTACAGTTCCAGCATGGGATACTATATGGGCCATTTCACATATGAATTCGGCTCATCCTGGGATTTGAACGTGGACGTGGGCGTGAGCTCCAGGCTTGATCAGAATATCGGGACCCAGTCTCCTCAGCTGTTTGTTCCCAATATCGACCTAACCTACAGGCCCAGCAAAAAATTCATGCTGAGATTGCATTTCAGCCGCTACAATTATCCTATGTTCAGAAGATACTCCAGGTAAAGGATCCGATCAGCCTGTGGCGGCTGGCCGGCTTTCCCTTAACACACAATGGACTTGACAGTAACAGCTTGCCTGTTTTACTGTTTTCTTCAGAGTAGAAGCTGAATGGGAGGTTATTTTACACCAGGGGGTCGTATATGGTGTTACACTGGGACAAGTTACTGGAGATGACCAGGGTGGCGGACAAGAGTGACGATGAATCGGGCAGGCCGAGGCTGGAGGAAAGGCATCTCGAGGGCAGGGCATCCTGTGAAGAAATCCTGGGGACCGCTAAGAGATTTCTGGAAAGTAACGAGAGGTCCAAGACGGAGAAGCTTCTGCTGGTTCTTAAATCCCATCCCGATATTGATGAGATCCGCCTCAGGGAAACCGGATCACTCCTTGAAAAAATCGGCAACTACGAAGCAGCCATGGAGGTATACAGAATACTCTGCTCCATGAACGATAAAGCGGCCTATCCCCTTTACTCGATCGGCAGGATAATGGAAGTGGATGGGAGGTTGAATGAGGCGATAGATCTTCACAAAAGGGCTCTGGCAAAGGAGCCCGGCAATCCGGAATGCTACTTCAGGCTTGGAGTGGCCTATACTAAAAACCATCAGTACGCCAAGGCGGAAAAGAGTTACCGGCAGGCTATAATGCTGGACCCGACTCATTCGAAATCATATACCAACCTGGGGTATATTCTGGATATGCACGGCAAGCAGGACATTGCGATGCAGCAGTTCCTAAAGGCGGTGCAGTATAATCCCAAAAGCGCCGAAGCCCATTTCAACCTGGGTGCTCTATATGGAGAGGAAGGGAGCAGGGAGCAGGCTATAAACGAGTTCAAAATAGGTTTGGAGATATCTCCGAAGTGCGTGGAAGGCCGTTATAACCTGGCCCTGGCGCTGATCAACGACGGAAATTACGATGACGCGATGAATGAGCTCAGAAAGATACTCAAGATAGAATCTGATAACGTCAACGCCCTCTTTTATCTTGGCTTCCTTCATTACCGCAAGGGGCTTTACAAGAAGGCTCTCAAATATCTGAGGAAAGCGGCGGAGTTGAATCCAGGGAATTCAAAGATCCTCTTTTACGTGGGAGAATGCTTTAATAACCTCGAGCAACCCGGTGATGCTGTTGAGTATTACAAGGAGGTTATAAATATAAATCCCGGTGACAGTAAAGCTCATTTCAGACTCGGGGTGACCTATGAGAAACAGGGTGATACTGAAAAGGCCAGGGAGTGTTACAGGAACGCGGCCAAAAAGCCTCAAAGCTCGAGTGATAGAAAGCAAAGAGAAATTATCGGATGAAATCCTTCCTGAAATTCAAGTCTCTTGCCTGTGCAGCCCTGCTCCTCTTTATTATTTCCGGCAGCTGCGCCCAGGCATCCAATGAGAACATCAGGCCGGACAGTTGGGTCTATCCGGCCCTGAGGACTTTCGAGCTGAAGGGACTGATCGTTCTCCCCACTGAGAAGCCATATTCAAGAAAACAGATCGAGGACCTGCTGGACAGGATACTGCAGGGATTGAAAGATGGGGAAAAACAACTGAGCCCCAGACAGAGATTCCTTCTATCCAGGCTTAGAAAAGAATTTCAGGGAAAGGAGCACCGGCCCGGATCGAGGGAGGACCCCCCGGTCCATACCTACAAAAAGGCCAAGAATTTCATGGCGTTCGATCTTGTTGCCGGATCTGAACTGTTAAAGGACCCCGATGAACCCGGCGGCGAGCTTCATGGGTTCTTCCATCCAGATATGCTCTTCTCCACTGGCAGCGGTATGACATACCATACCACCTACAGGTTGAGAATAGAACCAGAGGAAGGCAGGAACAGGCCGGGCCTGAGGCCGTCGGGGAGGTTGAGAAGCTTTCGGGGGATGACATCCGAATTCGAGAGGGGGTACGTCAAGATGGCGGGCGGCAGATGGGGACTGACTGTGGGAAGGGACTACATACACTGGGGAAGCAGCAGGGACGAAGGTCTCATAATGTCGCTGGGAGCGGGAAGCCTGGATCATTTTTCTTTCTACTACCGGCTGGGAATTATCAAGCTGACCATGCTTCATTCCCTCCTGGACTCCTCGATGCCGAGAAGGCTGGCCGGGCACAGGCTGTCTCTGGCTCTGCCTGCAGATATTCATCTGGGTATCAGCGAGACTGTCCTGTACACCGGCAGGACTCTGGATCACGCCTATCTTCTGCCGGCCGGCTCTTTCTACGCAAACCAGTACAATGAAAGGGCTGACGATAATATTCTCTGGAGCTTGGACTGGAAGATTCCGGTGAAGAACCGGTTCGTCTTTTACGGAGAGTTTCTGATCGACGATTTTCAGTACGAGGGAAGGGGCACTGCCCCGGACAGGACAGGAGCCAATCTGGCTGGAGAAGCCCTCTTCACAGCGGGCGGCGTCGATATAGAAGTCATGGCTGACTACACTTACATAGATATTTTCACATACGCCCACAAGGACAGTATATACACCAGGTATGTGACGGGGGACGGGGACCCGGAGATGAACAGGCTTATAGGATCCCGTCTTGGCCCGGACTCGGACAGGTGGAGATTGAGATTATCCGCTGCGGTTCATCCCAGGCTGCTTCTTTCGGCAGAGGGTGTCTACTCCAGGTTCGGGGAGGGGAATGATCTGCGCGAATGGGACCGGCAGGAAGAACCAAACCCAAAGTTTCCCAGCGGTACGGTAATAGAGGTAAGGGAGTTTTCCCTGGGCGCTTCGCTTGATATGGGAAAAGGATCTTTCATCTCAGCTGGAATCGGGCTGAGGGAGACAGAATCCGGCCGTTCGGAAAATGACGGGTTCGGTTACCTTAAACTCTTATTGGATATCTGATGACAAGGTTTTTAAACCTCCTGTCCATAATCCGGGCTCATAATATCGCCGCCGCCCTGATGGCCGTGGCGGCGGGGTATTATATGAACGGAAAAGAAGGTTTCCCCGGCGCGCTTCTGGCAGCGGTTGCTTTTACCACCGGTGCCGGTAACGTTATCAATGATTATTTCGACATTGACATCGACAGAATAAACAAACCGGAAAGGCCCATACCTTCGGGAAGTATCTCCCGAAGGAAAGCCCTTTATCTCTACGGTGTCCTTCTGGCGGGGGTTATCGTGGTTATTCCGCTGCTGGACACGGTCCAATACCTGTGGATATTAGCCTGGGTGGTGATACTTCATCTGTATTCCATGGTTTTCAAACGGAGGTTCGTCATAGGTAATCTTCTGGTCTCCATGGTGACCGGTACGGGATTTCTGCTGGGTGCATACTCGTCCGGAAATATTGAAACAGGCATGATACCGGCGGTTTTCACTTTCTTTTTCATATTAGCTAGAGAGATAGTGAAGGATTGTGAGGATATGGAAGGTGATTTTTTCTGCGGCTCGACCACCATCGTCGTGGTCAGGGGCAGAAACGCGTCTATGAAACTTGCCGCGGCCCTTTTCATCCTTCTGGCGATGGCTTTTCCCATCCCATACCTGGCTGGAACATATAACACTAGCTATCTTGTCATTATACTTGTTTTTATAGTGCCGATACTGGTATCATCCGCCATCCTGGCCTTTTATGGAAAGAGCCCCGGACTTATAAGCATTCTTCTGAAACTTGGTATATTCGCGGGTATCATAGCATTTTACTTCGCGGTTTGAGAATTCAGGTCAACAGGAAGGGCTGAGGTCATTAATTATATCGCAGTGATCATACTGGCAATCATCCAGGGCCTGACCGAGTTCTTTCCGGTAAGCTCATCAGGACATCTAGTCCTCGCGGAGGCGCTTCTGGGGGTTGAGGGAAAGATGGGGCCGGGGCATGGTATTCTTTTTGAAGTGGCCGTTCACGTCGGAACTCTGGGCGCCGTGGTAACAGTTTACCGGCAAAAGATTTCCGGAATTCTGAGATCGTTTTTCTCATGGCTTTATTCGGGCTTGGAATTTACAGAAGAGATAAAGCCCGATCTGAAGTATATCCTCTGGCTCCTGATAGGAAGTGTTCCCGCGGCGGTGGTGGGGATTCTGATGCGAGACTGGATCACTCCCCTTTTTGCCAATCCGGTGGCGGCTTCCGGCCTGCTCGTGCTGACCGGTCTATATTTAATGCTGAGTCGGGGACGTAGCGGCGGGGCCGGGCTTGACTGGAAACTGGCCTTGATGATCGGCCTGGCCCAGGCGGTGGCGATTATGCCCGGCTGTTCAAGAAGCGGCTGGACTATAACCACGGCTATTCTGCTGGGAGCCGGTTTCAAAAGGGCGGCCGAATTTTCTTTTCTGCTTTCGGTGCCGGCGATCATAGGTGCCTTCATCTTCGAATTGAACCTTACCGCGTTCCATCTCGATATTCGTTCAGTGACCGTACTCTCTCTGGGCGCTGTGGTTTCTTTTATTTCCGGCTGGCTGGCGCTCAAACTGCTTCTGGGAATTCTGAAAAGAGGCACATTCCACCGGTTCTCCTACTACCTGATTCCCGCCGGCCTGGCGGCCCTGCTGTACTTTTATTATCTTCAAATTTGACAGGTGATTATTGACCGGGCTGATACACTGTGTTACTTTTAGATTTCAGCACTTGACAACCGCCGGGGCTGGTGCGCCTGATAGCTGATAAAGCGAAAGACTAGGTAACAAAGGCCTTACGCGGCGGGTTATTACTAGTTTGGACAAGCAGAGGTATATGAAAATGCTGGACAAGGTCTTCAAGCCGAATGAAGTAGACCCGAAATGGATAGAGATATGGAAGGAGAGCGACGCTTTTAAGGCTTCTTCAGATTCAGGCCGCCCCACATATTCTATTATCCTTCCTCCTCCCAATGTCACTGGTAAACTCACCATAGGGCACGCTCTGGGAACCACCGTACAGGATATACTGATACGCTGGAAAAGGCTCAAGGGTTATAACGCCCTTTGGCTGGCAGGGACCGACCACGCGGGAATAGCAACCCAGAATGTAGTCGAGAAGAATCTCGCCGAAGATGGTATGGATAGAGAATCTCTGGGAAGAGAGAAGTTCCTGGAAAAATGCTGGCAGTGGAAAGAAACCCATCATTCCAGAATCGTGCAGCAGCTGAACAAGCTGGGGGCTTCCCTGGACTGGTCAAGAGAAGCCTTTACCCTGGACGAGGATGTTTCCCGGGCGGTGAGAGAAGTCTTCGTGAGATTATACAGAAAGGGATACATATACAGGGGTGATTATATAGTCAACTGGTGTCCCGCCTGCCAGACAGCCATCAGCGACGAGGAAGTGGAATTCAGGGAAAAGGGGGGAAAGCTCTATTACATTGCGTATCCATTTCAGGACTCGGACGGCGAACTGGTCATCGGAACCACCAGGCCGGAGACCATGCTCGGCGACGTGGCCGTAGCGATCAGCCCCCATGACAGAAGAGCGGAGGATCTAAAGAACAGAAAGCTGGTTTTACCGCTGGTGGGAAGAGCTCTTCCCATAGTGCTGGACGAAGCAGTCGACCCCGAGTTTGGAACCGGTTCGCTTAAAGTGACGCCGGCACATGACGCCACCGATTTCGAGATCGGTATGCGGCACGGCCTGGAAAGCGTCGTGGTAATAGACAAAGACGGAAGGATGAGCTCCAATGCCGGCAGGTTTGAGGGGCTGGACCGGTACCGGGCGAGGGAAGAGGTCCTGAAAGCCCTCGATAAGGAAGGATTTCTAAGGGAAGTAGAGGATTATCAACATTCGATAGGGCATCATGACAGGTGTGGAACCGTTGTTGAACCGGCCGTATCAAGACAGTGGTTTATGAAGATGGATGAACTGGCCGCTCCAGCCATTAAAGTGGCCAAAGAGGAAGAGGTGGTGTTTACTCCGGAGAGATGGAAGAATATCTATCTGAACTGGATGGAGAATATTAGAGACTGGTGCATCTCGAGACAGCTCTGGTGGGGGCACCGGATACCCGTCTGGTACTGTACGGATTGCGGGGAGGTTATAGTCTCGGTCGATACACCCAAGGCCTGTCCCGGGTGCGGCTCTTCTGATCCGGTACAGGAGGACGATGTGCTGGATACATGGTTTTCCTCATGGCTCTGGACTTTTTCTCCGCTGGGCTGGCCGGAGAAGACCCGGGACCTGGAGCTGTTTCACCCTACCGATGTTCTGGTAACCGGAGGTGACATCATATTCTTCTGGGTCGCCAGGATGATAATGGCGGCCCTGGAGTTTATGGACGAGATACCCTTTTCCAAGGTTTATATCACCGGAATCGTAAGAGACGCCAGGGGACGTAAGATGAGCAAATCACTGGGGAATTCCCCAGATCCGATAGATATAATAGAGAGGTACGGCGCGGACGCGCTCAGGTTTACCTTGATGAGGCTCTCTCCTCCCGGCCAGGACATCCTCTTTGACGAAAAGAAGGCGGAGCTGGGCAGGCATTTCGCCAACAAAATATGGAACGCCGCCAGGTTTGTTCTGAGCCAGGACGGGGAAACAGAGTCCGTCGAAGCTCAGGTACGCTCAAATGAACAGAGTAGGGCCCTGGATGGTGAACCGGGCGAGGTGCTTTTTGATCTGATATTCGGTTTCCATCCCGGGGTGGACGCGGAATTCAGACCGGAAGACAGATGGATAGTCAGCAGACTTCAGAAAGCCGCGGCGGACTACGAATCGAATATCGATAACTTCAGGTTCGATGAAGCGGTCAAGGGCCTTTATGATTTCTTCTGGCATGAATTCTGTGACTGGTACCTGGAATTTTGCAAAAGTTCCTTCTCCGGGGGAGCCACCGCGGCTGAGGGAGCCCTGATAACCGCCAGGGCGGTGCTGGGGGCAACCATGGTGATACTCAATCCTGTCATGCCGTTTATAACCGAGGAGATATGGAGCATGCTGGCGGGGCAGGCTCCCATGCTGGCGGAATACCGGCTGGAGGAAATCCCGGTAGAACTGCGCGACATGGAGATAGAAAGCGATGTGGCGCTGGCCGCCGAGATAATCACCAGCATAAGAAATCTCAAGCATACATTTAATGTTCCGTATTCCAAGGTGGTCAAGATTATAGTAAACTGCGAAGAAGAAAGCGCTATCGAGAAGAGGCTGGATCCGTTTCTGGGGCAGATCCGCCAACTGGCCAATGTTAACGAGCTGGTCGTTCAAATGGAGGGCGAAAAACCTCCCCAGTGCGCAGCTTCGGGGCACGCGATGTTCGAAGTCTACATGCCCCTGGAGAACGTGGTGGACATCGATTCGGAAAAGAAGCGGCTCTCGGCGGAACTGGATAAACTCAACGCCCAGTGTGAATCGATTGAAAAGAGGCTGCAAAAAGTGGAATTCCTGGAAAAGGCTCCCGATGAGGTGATCGCCCGGGAAAGGGAAAGGCTGTATGAGATGTCCGACCGAAGGAACAGGATAGCGGGCATTCTGGAGGATCTGAATTGACCGAAAACAAGAGAGAAGAGGAAAGGCGGAAATCCGGAAAGGAAACCTGTTCCTTGAAAGGCGGAAATACAGTGGGAGAGATCCTGCTGGAAGCCCGGAAGAAGACCGGACTCTCCAGATCTGAGATAAGCGAGTCCACCAGGGTTCCGGAGGACGCTCTCAAATTCCTCGAAACAGACAATTTCGACATGATTCCGGCCAGGGTCTACGTCAGAGGTTTTTTAAAGAGCTATGCCGGCCATCTGGGGCTGGATGTGGAGTATATTCTCAGCAAGTACGAGGTTCAGACAGGTCAGACTCACAACAGTAAAGGGGATTACTGGGAAGTCGAAGAGGATATAGACGAAGAGCCGGCGGCAAGCTCCAATCTTATCAAGGGGCTGGTAGCGGCCGCGGTTCTGGTAATAATAATAGTGATAATCTCACTGTTCGCGAACGGGGACGGGGATGGCCCCGAAATCAGCCCGCCCAGCGCGATACCGAGGGCCGGGGAATTCGCACGGAGTCCGGCCGGGGGTGAAACGGCTGAAAGGGAAGGGGAAAGGTCGGAGCAGCCCGAGCAGGCGGGCAGAGCGCGGGAAGTGGAGGGTGAGAGTGTGAGCGGTTCGAAAGGTGCGGCCGGGAAGAAACCGGAACAGATGGAGCTGAAGCTGATAGCCAACAGTTCGGACAGCACGTGGATCAGCCTGGTCGCGATATCTTCATCGGACGGCGGTCCGGACAGCAGTTATTTCGAATTCGTCCTTCTTCCCGGCTCGGTAAGGACTTTCTCCGCGACCAGCGGGTTCTGGTTTCGAACAATAGGCAACGCCGGGGGCTTCTCCATGGAATTCGGAGGGAAAAGCATACCTCCACTGGGCCGGGAGAACGAGGTCCTCAAGGATGTTTACGTGGGTAAAGACGGTGTTGTAACCAATGAAGATTAAACTTGCTTGAGCTTATCCAAGAGTCGTGATGTCCCTTTTCAAACTCGAATCCCCATACCAGCCCACCGGTGACCAACCCGAAGCAATCTGGAAACTGGTCCAGGGCGTGAAGCAGAGCAGGAAATTTCAGACCCTGCTGGGAGTGACCGGTTCCGGAAAGACGTTTACCATCGCCAACGTCATCGCCGAATGTGAAATACCGGTGCTGGTGATCTCTCACAACAAGACTCTGGCGGCCCAGCTCTACGGGGAATTGAAGAACTTCTTTCCGGGCAATTCAGTGGAATATTTCATAAGTTACTACGATTATTACCAGCCGGAGGCGTTCATCCCGGCCACCGACACCTACATAGAGAAAGATGTCTCCATAAATGAGAACATAGACAGGCTTAGGCTTAAAGCAACCGGTTCCCTGATGACCAGGAAAGATGTAATCGTGGTGGCCAGCGTCTCCTGCATATACGGCCTGGGTTCGCCGGAAGAGTTCAGCGGGTTATCGTTCAGCATAGCCGAAGGCGACCGCGTCGATAGAGACGAGATCATAGGGAAACTGATCAATCTATGGTACAGAAGAGATGACCTCGATTTTGCCAGGGCCACTTTCAGGGTCAGGGGGGATGTCATCGAACTCAGGCCCGCATACATGGAAGAGGGATTGAGGATAGAGTCCTTCGATGATGAGATCGAAAGGATATCGGTGATAAACCCGGTTTCGGGGGAAGTGATCAGAAGGGCCCCTCAGATAAGGGTGTTTCCCTCATCCCACTTCGTGGTGTCAAGGAGCACCCTCAAGAAAGCTTTAGCGGGAATAGAGAGGGAGCTTGGGGAAAGGAGCGGACAGCTGCGGAGCCAGGGAAAAGTATTCGAAGCCAGAAGGCTTGAATCGAGGACCAGGTACGATATAGAGATGATGAAGGAGGTGGGATACTGCAGCGGCATAGAAAACTACTCGTTATATTTTTCCCGGCGCAGTAAAGGGGAGAGGCCGGCAACCCTGATCGATTATTTTGGAGAGGATTTTATGGTGATCATAGACGAATCCCACGTTACCATCCCCCAGATCAGGGCGATGTACCGAGGAGACAGAAACCGTAAAAAGACACTGGTGGAACATGGATTCAGGCTTCCGTCCGCCCTGGATAACCGCCCGCTTAAATACCGGGAGTTCGAGAGCATCATCGACCGGTTCATTTTCGTTTCGGCCACCCCTTCACCTTATGAGATCGAAAAGTCCGGCGGTGAAGTAGTGGAGCAGGTCCTCAGGCCCACCGGTCTCCTTGATCCCAAGATTCGCATCAGGCCGGTAAATGGGCAGGTGGACGATCTTCTTCACGAAATAAGGGTGAGAGTCGAGCGGCGGGAAAGAGTCCTGGTAACCACACTTACAAAGAGAATGGCGGAGGAACTGACCTCCTATCTCGAGAAACTGGATGTAAGGGTGAGGTATCTCCACAGCGATATACACGCTCTTGACAGGGTGGAGATACTGAGGGATCTGCGGTTCGGCGAATTCGACGTCCTGGTCGGAATAAACCTTCTTCGGGAAGGACTGGACCTTCCGGAGGTCAGCCTGGTGGCTGTTCTGGACGCGGATAAGGAAGGTTTCCTCAGGTCAAAGACCTCGCTTATTCAGACCGCGGGAAGAGCGGCCAGACACGCCGGAGGCGAAGTCATATTCTACGCCGACAGGGTTACAGGTTCAATTTCAAGAGCTGTGAATGAGACATCGGGAAGGAGAAAGAAGCAGTTGGAATACAACAGGAAGCATGGAATAACCCCCCGTTCGGTTGAAAAATCCGTGGACGATATCATGACCATAACTTCCATAGCGGACAGCGCCGGGTCCAGAGAGGGCAAGAAGGAAAAGGTTTTAGTGCCTCAGGCCGGAGACGACCCCGCCCTGCTGACCAGACTTGTCGAGGAAATGGAACGGGAAGCCGCCGCGTTGAATTTTGAAAGAGCCGCCAGCATAAGGGACAGGATAGAAGAGATTCAAATGGAGCATGAAGGGAGGAAAAAAGGTTGAGCGAGGAAGGAATAGACAGATTGGTCGAGGGAGCTGTCGCAGAGGACACCGGAGACCGGGACCCCACCACTGAATTACTGGTGGGGGATGAGGTCGCCGGAGTGGGCCGGATTACAGCCCGGGGTGATGGTGTGATATCGGGCCAGGAGTGCGCGGCAAAGGTCTTCAGGAGAGTGGATCCGGATCTGGAATACGTAGAATCGATCGGGGACGGAGGCAAAGCCGAGGCCGGCAACACTGTCGCTGAAATCAGGGGAAGAGTAGCATCTATACTTAGCGCAGAGAGGACGGCGCTTAATTTCCTGGGACATCTTTCTGGTATAGCCACCATGACCTCTCTTTTCGTGAAAAAGGTCAAAGGAACTGGAGTAACGATTCTGGATACCAGAAAGACGCTGCCCGGTCTCAGGTTTCTCGAGAAAAAAGCGGTCAGGGACGGGGGCGGGAAAAATCACAGGTTGAACCTGGGTGGATTGATACTGGTAAAGGAAAACCACATTCAGGCGGCGGGAGGGCTGTCCAGGACGCTGGAGAAACTGGCCGGAGAGTATCTGGACCGCTCGGAAATAGAAGTGTCTTCACTGCAAGAGCTGGATCTGTTGATTAAAAGACCACCCATGCGGATAATGCTTGACAACTTCACTCCCGCTATGGTCGCAAAGGCCCTGTCAAAATTGGTAAACAGAGAAGGGAAAAGGCCGGAGATCGAGGTCTCGGGTGGTATTTCTCTGGAAAACATCACCGATTATGCCGTCAAGGGAGTCGATTATATATCAATAGGGTCGATTACCCTGTCGGCTCCGGCCCTGGATATAAGCCTGATATTGGAATGAGGGTTGAAAATAATCAGGAACGGAGAGGGTATTGGCTTTTGACAAACTGCATCCCGCCAGGTTGAAGAAGGAGTTGAAGGCTCGCTGGGCGGGCCGTGTTATAGTACTGTTCGAATCGCTGGGTTCGACCAACACCGCCTGTCTCGCAATGGGTGAAGCTGGATTTCCGGAAGGTACCGTTGTAATAGCGGCGAATCAACGCGAGGGGATGGGAAGAGTCGGCAGAGATTGGTTTTCCACACCTGATGAAAGTCTGGTCTTTTCCATTCTGGTCAAACCTGGGGTAAGCCGGGAGGGTCTTACTATTCTGATGGCTTATTCGGTCAAGGCGGCACTCAAGGAGATATTTCCGCCGGCGGCCATCAAGTGGCCCAATGATATTTACATTTCCGGATTGAAGACGGGCGGTGTCCTGGCAATAGGCGGAGATGATTACGCCGTGCTCGGCGCAGGTATAAACGTAAACCAGAAGATGGGGGATTTTCCGAGAAAGCTGCAAGGTCTGGCGACATCGCTCAGGATGGAGACCGGCGAAAAATATGACCGGGGCCGGATAATGGCCGACATCCTGGAATCTTTTGAACAGTATTATTCCGTGTGGCTGAGGGAGGGCCTTGGTCCTTTCAAAAAGGGGATAACCGAGAGTTTGATATACCTCGGCGAGGATGTGGTTCTTCTAAATGGTAAACGTGAAATGAGCGGAAAATTCGAAGGGATAACCGACCAGGGATATCTGCTTCTTGAAACGCCCGGTGGGGCGGCAGTCTGCTACTCCGGAGATCTGAGTCTCAGGAGGAGAAATAAATGAGCGGCTTTCTTACACTGGATATGGGTAACAGCGGGCTTAAGGCCGCGATCTTCATTGAAGACCAAATAACCGGGAGAGAGCGTTTCGGAATGAGTTCGGCGATCGAAAGCATCGCGAATCTTCTTGAAAATTACCGTCCGGAAGGAATATCGGCGTGCAGTGTAGTTCCCGGCTGGACCTGTGCGTTTATGGATGAGATGAATAGAAGGGGAATCAGAGACTTCCTGATGGTCCAGCCCGGAATTGAATATCCCTTTACGGTCAGAGTAGAGAACCCTTCAGCCGTCGGCTCCGACCGGCTCTGCGCAGCCAGCGGAGCGGTCAGCCTGGGAATCGAGGAAGCGGTCATCGTGGATGTTGGAACGGCTGTCACCGTGGATGTGCTCAGTTTGAGCGGATTCGAGGGGGGAGCGATCTTTCCCGGGCGGGACGCCCTTATAAGATCTCTTCGAGACAGCACCGCGGCCCTTCCCCGATTGGAATGGCAGGGGGACCGTTTTTCACTTCCGGGAAAATCCACCTCGAAGGCTATCAGGGCCGGTATATGCCTGGGTCTGGCCGGGGCGGTAAGCGGACTGGTAAAGAGTTCCATGGACTGGTTTGAATCGGCTCCTCCGGTTTTGATTACCGGGGGAGGAGCCGGAACCTTAGAAGAATATCTTGAATTTCCATTCCTGCGATGTCCCGACCTGGTTTTCAGGGGGCTTCATCTGCTCTACATAACGCGGTGATTGCTGAGGCCATGCGGCCTGCAGATGGGCCTCTGTGGCTGGATCCAGCGGCGGATGCCGGCTGATTCGTTTAAAATCTGCAGTTAAAACGGCAAAAACCGCAATTTTTACTTGCATTTGTAATTTGATGTCAATATATTTGGAATCTGTGGAATAGCAGTCGATAGGCGGGAGTGCTAACCCATTATAATCATTACAGAAAGGAGGCTCGAAATGAAAATTAAACCTCTTGCGGACAGGGTGCTCGTTAAACCTATTGACCCAAAAGAGGTCAAGAAGGGCGGTATAATAATCCCCGATACCGCCAAGGAAAAACCACAGGAAGGCAAGGTTATTGAAGTCGGAAAGGGAAGGATCAATGAGGCTACGGGGGAGCGAATAGCGATGGAAGTGAAGAAGGGTGACAAGGTGCTGTATGGAAAATATTCCGGCACTGAGATAACAGCTGATGACACGGAATATCTAATCTTGAGGGAAAGCGACATTCTGGCCGTATTATAAAACTTTTAAGGGGTGATAAATTATGGCGAAACAGATTAAGTTCAGCGTAGACGCGAGGGACCGCCTTAAAAAGGGAATGGATATCCTCGCGAACTCGGTCAAGGTTACGCTGGGCCCCAGAGGCCGTAACGTAATTTTAGACAAGAAATTCGGTTCTCCCACAATAACAAACGACGGAGTCACTATCGCGAAGGAGATCGAACTCGAGGATCCCTGGGAGAACATGGGCGCTCAGATGGTAAAAGAGGTGGCTACCAAGACTCAGGACGTAGCGGGCGACGGAACCACCACCGCCACCATCCTGGCCCAGGCTATTATTACCGAAGGACTGAAAAACGTCACTGCCGGCGCGAACCCCATGTTCATCAGGAGAGGAATACGCAAGGCGGTGGAAGCTGCCGTCGATCACATCAAGGCAAGCTCAAAGCAGATAAAGAAGAGAGAGGATATCGCTTCGGTAGCCACTATTTCAGCCAATAACGACTCGGAAATCGGTGAATTGATAGCCGATTCGATGGAGAAGGTCGGAAAGGACGGGGTGATCACCGTCGAGGAAGCCAAGGGCATGGAAACCCACATGGATGTGGTCGAAGGTATGCAGTTCGACCGGGGTTATCTCAGCCCTTATTTCGTGACCGATTCGGAGAGGATGGAAGCGGTGCTGGACGACGCCCAGATCCTCATCCACGATAAGAAAATATCGGCCATGAAGGACCTTCTCCCGGTTCTGGAAAAGGTCGCTCAGCTGAACAAGCCTCTTCTTATAATCTCCGAGGATATAGAGGGCGAAGCCCTGGCGACCCTGGTGGTCAACAAGCTGAGGGGAACCCTTCAGGTAGTGGCCGTCAAGGCTCCCGGTTTCGGTGACAGAAGAAAGGCTATGCTGGAAGATATCGCCGTCCTGACCGGAGGCCGGGTCATCTCCGAAGAGGCCGGGTTCAAGCTGGAGAACGCCACCGTCTCCGATCTGGGTAAGGCGAAGAGAATCACCATCGACAAAGAGAAGACAACCATCGTGGAAGGAGCCGGAAAGGTTTCGGCGGTAAAGGACAGGGTGGGCCAGTTAAAGAAGCAGATAGAGGACACCACCAGCGATTATGACCGCGAGAAGCTTCAGGAAAGACTTGCCAAGCTGGCTGGAGGAGTAGCGGTCATTCGAGTAGGCGCGGCAACCGAGATCGAGATGAAGGAGAAGAAAGCGAGGGTGGAGGACGCTCTCGCCGCGACCAGGGCGGCTGTGGAAGAAGGCATAGTTCCGGGTGGCGGAGTCACCTTGCTGCACGCTGCTGAAGCCGTGATAAAGCTCAAGCTGGATGACGAGGAGCAGGTCGGCGTGGACATCGTCGCGCAGGCTCTTTCCGAACCGGCCAGGATGATAGCCAGGAACGCGGGCAAGGAAGGTTCCATAATCGTGGAGAGGCTCAAGTCTGAAAAGCCGACCATAGGTTATGACGCTTCCACCGGTGAATTCACGGATATGCTTCAGCGCGGAATCGTGGATCCCACCAAGGTAGCGCGTTCAGCTCTGCAGAACGCGGCCAGCATAGCGGCTCTGATCCTGACTACGGAAGTAACAATAACTGATATCCCGGAAGAAAATAAGGGTCCGGATATGCCTCCGGGAGCCGGGGGAATGGGCCCAGGGATGATGTAAGTTAATGACATGTTGTTCATTAACAGGGGCGTCCGGCCACACGACCGGACGCCCTTCCTTTTACTTCGATTTCTAATAAGAGCCCGCTCATTAGAATTTTCTTGAAATTGGATGCCCGGAATAATATTTTACTGTGAGATATAGACTTATTATTTCATCTCGCCGTGTCTTGTCGGTTTAATATGGAGGAAATCCCGCCTGGTAAATATTGGAGGTAAACAAGTGGACCGCTTTGTGAAATCTATTGCAGGAGTATCAATTGTACTGGCGCTCTTCATGGTGAGTCTTCTTACAGGCTGCAGCGAAGAAGATCCCGCCGGCCCGGCGGAATCAAAGCTTGATTCATTGCAGATAATATCGCGTCCGATCGCACCCCAGCCTGGTGAGGCAACTTTTTTATCGGTAAGACTTTATGGGTCCAGCTCCGGGGTATGGCCCTCCTACCGGTGGACCGTGAGCGAAGGAGAACTGGCCATAGATAACGAGGCGGTTGTGGAATGGAGCGCGCCCGAGGAATCCGGTGATTACGAGGTAACTCTCGAAGTAACCTTGGATGATAAGAACCTGACGTTGGAAAAGACCGTATCGGTGAGGAATTATGAGTTGATCGATACCGGAAGGAGGTACAACCTTCATCCAAGAGTAATCGGCGGCGAGCTGTTTTTTGTTTCACCCTACAACAGCTCCTTATCTTTCAATGATAAAGATTATGTGAATTCAAATGTCTTGAAATATATCGGGCCGGCCCAGAGTGAAGTCATAACAGACGGGCTTTACTCGGTCGGAAGGAGTGAGCGGGGCGGCGATTCATGGGTGTTCACCGAAGACGGCACCAAGGTCATAGGATCGATGATCAATGATTACAATGACGATTTCAACCAGCAGCACAAGAACGTAGCCGCTTACAACCTCTCGGGGTCCGGGGGAATAGATATTACCAATTCACTGGCCGGAATCCCGGAAAAATGGAGATACGATCAGTACAATGATCCGTTTCCGAATGACGACGCAAGCATGGTGGTCATGCAGTACGTAAAAGCCGGCCTTGAGCTCGCGGGCACAAAGGATCTTTTCAATATCGGATTCTGGAAGCCCGGCTTCCCGCAGACTCCGGAGATTCTTACCAAATCCGCGGACAGCACCTTCATAGTAGCGGGAGAGGATACTATCTGGCTGGTAGATTACTATGAAAACGCCCTTCCCATGATTACTCCGGATGACGGCAACATAGTATACTTCACCAACCGGACCGGCGTCTTCGAGCCCTGTGTGATTCCGATTGAGGGAGGCGAGCCCGATACTTCCGGCACGGTCTGCATGGAAATGCTGAGGGGTATGGGTATTCGAATAACGCGGTCGACCATTTTCGAATGGCAGCCGAATGGCAACCGGGCGGCATTCATAGCTTTTCACAACATGGAAAACACCCTCTGTTTCATGCAGTATGATCCTCCATCCGATATCTCTTTTGAGGTAAGCGGTGTTACAGATATTTCCGAGTTCGCCTGGTCGCCGGGCGGCGACGCCGGAGCGGTGATCACCGGGAGCGGGATCTCTATTGTAACTCCGATGGGTGAACCAGTCACCATGGTCCTGAAAAAGGAACATCCCAATGACAAGCTGTTCGGGGTAAACTGGAGCCCGGTTTCAGACCTGTCCAACCCCAAGCTGGGATTCCGGTTGGGGCGTCCCAGCCAATCCTGGACCGAATCCTTCAACTCGGTGATGATCTATTCGGAGAATGCCTCAGGTTCGGTTCTCAGTTATGTAACCAAAGGTTATGAATGGCCGGACGATCTGGAGCCCAATAGCGTCGATTACAGGTGGAAGAGGGTGTCCTTCTCGGCTGATGGAGAAGAAGTTTACTCTCCTATGGTGATAGGAGAAATAGATCCGGGCGGACAAGGCGAGAATCCCCTTTACGGCAGTATTCGAATCATCCGTTCCCGGAAATAAGAAAGAATCAATCTTGTCGGTACCGGTTGATATGCAGTCTGACAGGCTCGGGAGGCTACCGCCTTACCTGTTCGTGGAAATAGACAGGCTAAAGAAAGAATATATCGAATCCGGCAGGGAAATCTTCGATCTCGGCATCGGCGATCCCGATAAGGGAGCTCCGGCGGAGCTGATCGATTCCCTCAAAGCCGCCCTGGATGATCCGGCAAATCATCGGTATCCTCCAGACACCGGTCTTCCCCTTCTCAAGGATGCTATAAGAGGACTTATATCAAGATACCAGGGGGTGGACCTTTCAGCCGACGAGATTCTGATCACGATAGGAAGCAAGGAAGCTATAGGGCATCTATGCCTCGCGGTTACCAATCCGGGGGATTTCGTACTGATCCCTGATCCAGGTTATCCCGTATACAACTCTTCGGCTATATTCGCCGAAGCCCGGGTAAGCAGGATGCCTCTTAAAGAATCCGGTAATTACTGGCCCGAATTTGAAGCGGTCGAGAAGGAAAAGGTCTCCGGGGCCAGACTTCTTTATCTTAACTACCCCAACAATCCGACGGCGGCCACCGCCGGAAGAGAGGAATTCCTCGATGCCGTTCGTTTCTGCCGCAGGAATGATATATTACCGGTGAATGACGCAGCCTACTGCGATATATTCTATGACCGGCGTCCAGAACTTCTCTTTCCCAGGGCCAGAGAGGCGGGAATCCCTTACCTTGAGCTTTTTTCTTTTTCCAAGACCCTGTCCATCACTGGCTGGCGAATAGGATACGCCGTCGGCTCCAGCGACGTGATATCCTCTTTAGCCCGTCTCAAGGCCAACATCGATTCAGGTGTTTTTATGGCCATCCAGGCAGCGGTCGCCGAGATCATAGAGACTGAATATGAAGATATCAGGGATAAGACCATGGCCTTGTACGGCAAGAGAAGGAAGATACTCGCCGACGCTCTGAATCGGGGAGGGTTCGATTTCTCAGTACCCGAAGCGACCTTCTATTTCTGGGTAAAGGTTCCAGGCGGAGATGACTCAGTGGGTTTCTGCCGGCAGCTTCTGGAGAAAACCGGTATCATATGCACTCCCGGCGTAGGGTTCGGGCCCCAAGGGGAGGGATATTTTCGTTTGTCACTGACCGCCGATACCGATATAATTCGTTCAGCCTCCGCCAGGCTGGCGGATTTCGCTTCCGGCGGTTAAGAAGTAAGAGTAACAGGGAGTAATTCTTGGAAGAAAAAGTGATTCTCAAAGGAATAACGGTCTTCGGATACTACGGCGTTTCGCAAATGGAAAGAAACGTGGGGCAGAAGCTGGAGATAGATATCGAATACTATCACGACTTCAGCAAGGCAAGTATGACGGACTCCCTGGAGGACACCGTGAATTACGAAAGGGTATATTCAAAGATCATGGAAACCGTTGAAAACAACCGGTTCAATCTTCTGGAGACGCTGGCGGACGCAATATGCCGGAACGTTCTGGAGAGTTTTCCCGTTTTCAGGATTAAAACAGAGATTCGCAAGCTGACCCTTCCTTTTCCGAATAACCTTTCACATGTCGCTGTTGTAGTCGAACGTGAATCGGAATGAGAAAAGAGGGGAGGCTGTTCTCTCTCTGGGATCCAATATGGGGGAGAGGGAATGGAATATTCTAAAAGCGGTAAAAGAACTGGACTCCGTCCCGGATTGTAATTTGAAACGACTCAGCCCGCTCTACGAGACCAAACCTGTGGGGAATGGGTATTCTCAGAATTTCATAAATGCGGCAGCCCTGTTCACCACCGGATTGGCTCCGGGTGGACTTCTGATTTTATGCAAAAAAATAGAATCCGGACTGGGAAGGGATTTAGACCCTCGAAATAGGGACCGCGCCATCGATATCGATATTATTATACACGGTGACTTGATCATGAAAACCGCCCATCTTACCATTCCGCATCCTGAGTTCAAACGACGGGCTTTCGTGGTGGTTCCGATGCTGCGGATATGCCCCGATATCGAAATTCCCGGCGAGCGGGCCACCCTCGCCGCGATAGCGCCGAAACTTAATCTGTCAGGCTGGGCCAGGATCGTATCGAGAAGGTATTTCACCGGCTGAACCCTAAATAGAGCAAGCGGTTAGTAGTTGTTGACAGAGAGAGGATAATTAACTACCGTAAAAGCTATGAAGAAGCTAGAGGAAAGATTGGTGGCCGAGGGTGTAAAGTATATAGCGGTGGAAGGCAATATCGGCTCCGGCAAAACAACGCTCGCCCGGCTTATGGCTGATGAGACGGAGGCCAGGCTTTTCCTCGAGCAGGTCGACGATAATCCTTTCGTAGCCAATTTCTATACTGATATGGAAGGGTACGCCTTTCAGACCCAGATCTTCTTTCTTTTGAACCGATACAGGCAACAGCAGAAGATATCCCAGCAGAATCTATTCTCCGAGCTCCTGGTTGCCGATTATCTTTTCGACAAGGACGCCATTTACGCTCACGTGGTCCTGGGTAACGAGGAACTGGCGCTTTACAACAGGCTTCTTTCACTTCTAAAGGGTAAGATCGCCTACCCCGACCTGGTGGTATACCTTCAGGCTGATCCCGAAGTACTGATGGAGAGGATAAGAAAGAGGGGCAGGAGTTACGAACGGAGCATTACCGAAGATTATCTTAACGATCTAAACGAGGCTTTCAATCATTATTTCTTTCATTATAAAGAATCGCCGCTTCTGATCGTCAACACCGATCAGCTCGATTTTACAGCGAACAGGGAACACCTGGATGATTTTTTCGACCGCATAGCGGAAAAGTTCGAAGGAACCAGGTATTACGTTCCTTCCTGGGGGAATGATTTCTGATGAATAAGAAGATTACGCAGTGTGTTCTGAAAAAGATGAAAAAGCGGGGGGAAAAGATCGCAGCCATAACCTCTTACGATTATCTATCGACCAAACTGGCGGACTCGGCGGGCATCGACATGATTCTGGTAGGGGATTCACTGGGAATGGTGGTATTGGGATATCAGAATACCCTTCCGGTGACTATGGAGGAGATGATTCATCATATCAGAGCGGTCGTGCGGGCTCAGCCGAGGGCCTTCGTGGTTGGGGATATGCCCTTCATGTCTTATCAGGCCGGCGTTGAAGAGGCCATCCGCAATGCGGGAAGAATAGTCAAGGAGGGAGGAGCTGAAGGTGTTAAGCTTGAGGGAGGGGCTCGAAACGTTACCGCGGTAGAGCAGATCGTCGGAGCGTCTATTCCTGTGGTGGGGCATCTGGGGTTGACCCCTCAGTCGCTGCACCAGTTCGGAGGCTACAAGATACAGGGCAGGAACGGCTCATCCGCGAGGAGATTGACCGAAGATGCGAAGAGTCTGGAGGAGGCCGGATGCTGCGCCATAGTCATAGAAGGTGTTCCCTGGGAGGTGGCAAAGGAAATGACCGAGAACGTGAACATCCCCACAATCGGTATCGGAGCAGGAAAGCACTGCGACGGGCAGATCCTGGTGATCCAGGATATGCTGGGAATACACGAACAGCCTCTGCCCAGATTCGTAAAAACGTACGACCAGATCGGTAAAAGGGTATCATCAGCGGTAGCAAGTTACATAGAAGAGGTCAAAGGAGGCGCTTTCCCCGGGCCGGAGCACAGCTATTCGCTGGACAGGAAAGAGAAAAAAGACAGGAAATGAAGATAGCGAGGACACCAAAGGAAGCCAGAAGGATACTGGAGAAGTTAAGGAGCAAGGGAGACAGAATAGGATTCGTTCCGACCATGGGGGATCTTCATGAGGGCCATCTCAGCCTGATTAGATTGTCTATGATGGAGATGGACCGGACTGTCGTATCTATCTTCGTGAATCCCACCCAGTTTGGGCCGAACGAGGATTTCAACCGTTATCCCAGAGACCACCAGAGGGATCAGAAAATATTGAAGGATATCGGCTGCGATCTCCTCTTTATTCCCGCGACGCGGAATATTTATTCGGCGGACGGCAGGACCAGGGTCTCTGTTAAAGGGGTGACGGATTATCTTTGCGGAAGTTACAGACCCGGGCATTTTAACGGCGTCACCCTGGTGGTCGCCAAGCTCTTTAACATAATTTCGCCGGACACCGCATTCTTCGGGCAGAAAGACGCCCAGCAGGCGGTGGTGATTCAGAGGATGGCCGCGGACCTGGATTTTCCCGTTAAGATCAGACTGGGGCCCGTGGTCAGAGAGGAAAGCGGCCTGGCAAAGAGTTCCAGAAACAGGTATCTGGGCGAAGAGGACCGGGAAAAAGCGGTCTCGATCTTCTCAGCCCTGAACGAAGCGTTCAGCCTGATAAGGAAGGGGGAAAGAGATTCTTTAAAGATAAGAGATATTGTGAAGCGCAAGATCTCTGAATCCGGTCTCGAAGTCCAGTACGCCGAGGTGGTCAGGGGTAAAGACATGAAACCGGTGGATGAGATCAGGGGGGTAGTGCTCATATCGGTCGCCGCCATGATAAGTGGCGTCCGGTTGATCGATAATATAGCGGTTCGCGTTCAAGACGGGCTGGTGGAAGAAGTCCTTCTCGAATTCCCGGAATGGAGCAGATATGACTGATTCGAATGAATTCGCAGCTTTGATCCTGGCGGCCGGTGAGGGGACCAGGATGAAATCCGATCTGGCCAAGGTGCTCCACAGGCTGGGCGGCAAACCGATGATCCGCCATGTGGTGGAGTCTGTAAGAAAGGCGGGGCCCTCACGGATCGTGGCGGTAGTCGGCCATCAGGCTGACTCGGTGATGGACGAGTTCGAGCAAGAGGATGTCGAGTTCGTTCTGCAGAAAGAAAGACTGGGTACCGGGCATGCGGTAATGCAGGCCAGGGAACTACTGGGCGATTTTCCCGGCTCCGTTATGATTCTGAACGGAGATACCCCTCTACTCGATTATGAGACTCTAAGAGCGTTTCTTTCCTTCCATTCTTCCTCCGGGTTTGAGGCAACCGTCATGTCGACCAAGATGGAAGACGCTTCAGGCTACGGCCGGATAGTAAAAGGAGACGGGGAATCGCTGGAGAGAATTGTGGAGGAAAGGGACGCTGAAGAGTGGGAGAAAGAGATAAGCGAGGTCAACAGCGGTATATTCTGCGTGGAGTCTTCGATCCTTTTCAAGGCCCTGGAAAAGGTGGGAAGGAACAATTCTCAAAAGGAATATTATCTTACCGATATCGTTGAAATTCTCGGCGGTGAGGGACGGAAGACAGGGGTGTTTCTTTGCGAAAAGAGCGAGAAGGTCATGGGGATCAACACTCCCTCCCAGCTGAGGGAAGCGGAAAGGCTGATGCTTGATGGATAGGGTTTACGCTCCCTGGAGAAGTAAATATTTTGCCATACCAAAGGACGAGGGTTGCCTGTTTTGCGGAATTCAGAATGAGAAAGACGACCGTAAAGTCGGGATATTGAAAAGGGCCGCTCACTGGTACATTATACTCAACACCTTTCCCTATACCAGTGGGCACATAATGATCGTGTCCAACAGGCACATCGATTCCATCGGAGAGTTAAAGGAGGAAGAGGGAAAGGAACTGCTGAAGCTCCTCTCCGAAGCCGAGAGTGCTGTCGACTCGGCCTATAATCCGGATGGGATAAATATAGGAGTCAACAGGGGCCGGGCGGCTGGCGCGGGGATAGAGGGCCACCTCCATTTTCATATCGTGCCGCGCTGGGTCGGAGATACCAACTTCATGACTTCGCTGGCAGAAACCAGAGTAGTGTCGGAGGAACTTGAAAAGAGCTATAATAACCTGAAGCCTCACTTCAGTAGATAGCGGAGCCGCCCGGAAAGGGGCTCAAACGGCGAGGTATTGACAATTGTCCGCTAAAAGGCGTAAAAAGAAAAAGAAAAACGGATTGGCCAGGATCTTCTGGTTCGTCCTCTTTCTGGTTATGGGCCTGTCGGTGGGATACAGGATTCTGGACGGGGGAAGGCTTTTCCGGACGGCGGGCCGCAAATTCCAGGTCGAGGTTCTTAACGGAACAGGAGAGAAGAACCTGGCCGGAAAGACCACCCGTAAGCTCAGGCGCATGGGCGTGGACGTTCTTATAGAAGGAAACGCCGATTCATTTGATTATAAGGAGTCGATTCTGATCGACAGGAGCGGGAATTCAAAGCTGGCGAATAAACTGGCAAGAAGGATAGGCTGCAAAAGGATTTTACAGCAGATTCAGGGAAATCCCAGGGTGGATATCACAATAATACTCGGGGAGGACCATGATATCCTGGAGCTGGGTGATTAGTTCCCGGGTCTTTAAATGAAGATTCATCGGATATCATTCAGAAAGGAGATTTAGTTGCCTTTAAAAAGGCGGATAGCGCTGGTAGCCCTGGTATTCTTCCTGGGTGTCATTCTGGGAAGCGTGGTGGGCGAGCTCATAGGCATTCTGCTTCCGCAGGAGAGTGTGATACGCCAGCTGTTTATTTCCGGAACCGAGTTTCATGTCGGGCCGGTTTTTCTGAACCTTATCGCTCTGACCTTCACCATAGGCTTCTCATTGAAGGTCAATCTGGTCAGTGTGCTGGGGATAGTGATAGTGGCTTTTCTTCTTAGAATGTTCTGCTAGAAAGGAAAGTGATGATTTTCAATATAACAGGAATGACGGTCTTGCCTCGTTTTCTACTGATAGGACCTTTGGGGTGGTCAGAGTTAATAATCATACTGATACTCATATTGATATTTTTCGGGCCCAAAAGGCTTCCGGACGTGGCCGAAGCTATAGGCAAGTCCCTTCGTAAGTTCAAGAAGGCCACCAGAGATGTGAAAGACGAGCTGGAATCACATGATGAGGATATAGAAGAGGACAAGGACAAGCAGGGGTGATATCCGGAATGCGGAAGGAGGTCCTTACAGCTCGACTCTTTACCGCCTATTTTATGGGACTCAGCCTGAGATCTACAATATCGGCGTTGCGCTTGAGATCGGCATACCACTGGGCCATTATCTTCTGAGCTTTCCTGGAGCGGAGCTCATTGGCCAGCCTTTCCCGGTTTTCACTGAACTTGGCCATGTCCGCCTTTGTCTTTTCCATGACTATTATCAGATAATATTCGTTATCTCCCTCTAAAGGGTTGCTCAGGGTCTTGACCGGCAGCATGTGGCAGGCCTCCACGAAGACAGATGACGCCCCGAAACGGTCGACAGATTCATTCTTCTTGAAAAACGGAGTAACCGCGGCCTTCAGGCCGGCTTCTTCGGCCGCCTCGTCGAGACTGGTCTCGAGGGCGCGGTTCCTCAATTCCCGAGCCTCTTCATGAGCGGCCTGTTTCATGCGGTCCTTTCTTATCCTGGCCACCACAAGGTCTCTTACTTCCTCCAATGGCTTTACACTTTCAGGAATAATATCCTTGATTCTTACAAAATATACGGAATCCTTTACCTCGATGGGGGGGCTTACTTTTCCCTTTTTATGGTCGAAGGCGAAATTCGAGAGCCTTGGAGCGTATCCCACTCCTTCCAGAAACCCCTGACGGGGAAAAGGGGGTAGCTCTTTGATCTCGATTCCGGCTTGCGCCGCGGCTTTCTCAAACCCCTTGGATTTTATATTATCACGCATATCCCTGACCAGGCTGCTCAAGGAATCGGTCGTATCATACCCCGGAGTCACTTCCATCAGAATATGCCTCGCCCGTACCATTTCCCTGCCGTTCTCGGTTTTTCTCTCCTCAGCCTTTATAAGGTGATAGCCGAACCCGGTTTTAACCGGTCCGCTTATCTCTCCCGGGTTCAGGCTGAAAGCAGCCTTCTCGAACTCCGGATCCATCTCTCCTTTTTCAAAAAAGCCCAGATCTCCGCCTTTCCGGGCTGTAGCGGCATCATCTGAATAATTCCTGGCTGCTTCGCCGAAATCGCCGCTTTCGAATATTTCCGCCCGTATATCTAGGATATTATCTTTAACCTCTTGGTAGTCCCTCTCTGTAGGCTCTATCTTTATTTCGATAAGATCGACCTGTCGTTTTTCCATCCGGATAAACTGGTCCGAGATCTCATCATACTTATCGATTATCTCATTTTCAGGGGGAGAGTAGGAAGTGTCACTTCCAAAAGGAACCGCCGAGTATTTCGCTTTCACTTCCTCGTTCTCGATTTTGTATTCATCCAGTATTTCCTTTTCGGAAATATTGATCCTGCCGGCTATCAGGGTTTCCAGCTTGTACCTGGGAAGAGTTGCTCTGGCCCAGTTCTCCAGTTCAGTCCAGTCTCTGCCGGGGTCGCTTATGGCGTTAAGATATTCCTGATAAATGAAATTACCTTCCTCGTCAGTGAATATGCTTCTGAGTGACGGGTGAGGGTTGTTTCGGATGAAACTTACCAGTTCCCTGTCTGAAACGGTAATGTTCATCTTCCTTATCCGCTCGGCGACCAGCTTTTCCTGAACAGTCATTTCCCAGGCCTGTTCGCGAAGCATGTTTATTTCAACTTCACTGGGAGAGTAGTCTTCGCCTCTCTGAGCCCGCATCTGGCTGAATATCCGGTTGAGGTTATTGGAGTATTCGCTTCTGGTAATCTCATCCCCGTTCACCATTCCGACCACGTCTCCGGTTCGGCTGGAACCAGGCGAATCCCCGCTGCTGTAATTCATTCCCCAGGCGGCGAAAATGGTCACCACGAAGGCCACTACCACAATCCACAGTATTACTTTGGTTTTCTCTCTGAGAATCTTTAACATACGGATTCTTCCCTCTTGTTATTAACTATTGTTTCGTCGATCGACTTATCACCAATTATTCAGTATAAATTAGCATAATCAGTTCCGATGTGCAAATTTTTTAAGATTCATTGACTGGAGGAGCAATCGATGCTAATTTGCTTTTTAATGAAAAGACTGCTGGAAATAACCTGTGCCGTGATAATTGTGTTCAGCGGACCGCTTCAAGCTGAAATATATCTTTGGCCTCAGCCGGGACTTAGAAGTCTCAGCTCGACATTCTGTGAATACCGCAAAGGACATTTTCACGCCGGCATCGATATTCGTTCTTTCGGAAAAAGAGGCCTTCCCTGCTTCGCCATAGGCGACGGGTACGTCAGCAGGGTCAAGGTACGCCCCAGCGGATACGGGAAGGCCCTGTATCTTAAGCTTGACGACGGGATTACCGCCGTTTACGCCCATCTGTACGGTTTCTCGGCGGAACTTGATTCTGTGGCTCACAATACTATGCTGGCGGGACGCGGTTGCTGTTGCGATATCTATCTTCCCGAAGGGAAATACCGGTTTGAGACCGGGGATACCCTTGCCTACGCCGGCAGGTCCGGGACGGTTTCACCTCATCTCCATTTTGAACTTCGAGACGACGGAGAGAGGCCTTTTAATCCGCTTAACGGTACATATGCGGTGCCCGACAGGCAACCTCCCTTTATTTCGGGACTTGAAATCATCCCGGTGAAGCAGGCCAGCACGGTGGATGGGTCTTTTCTGCCCCGGAAAGTATTTTTCAAGGCGGCGGGCGGTAATTCTTTTTCGATAGAGGACACCCTTCAGCTGGACGGTTCCTTCGGATTTGGAATCTCGGCCTGGGATGAGCAGAAGCTGGGGGAGTACAAGATGGGGCCTTATTCGATACGTTTATTCGTGGACGGCATGCCTGTCTATGTTATTGAGAACGATATTTTCTCATACGATCAGAGCGGCCAGGTCAGATATGAATACAATATTTACGGAGACGGGTGGCCCAAGAGGTACAGGACCCTCTTCAGGATGGGGGGAAACACTCTTCCCGGAAGAAATGGCCCTGGAATAGTATCAGCCGACAGTCTGGCTGATGATGCCGCAGCGCTCGGCCCGGGAATACACCACGGCGAGGTTCTGGTAAGCGACGCCGCGGGCAACAGCAGCTGGGGGCGGTTCCATTTCGCGCTCCACGAGACCCCCCGGCCTGGAAATCCCAGAAGACTGGAAGACGCCTTTCAGGCGGTGGTGTCGGGATATGATCCAGATGGGGGGCAGGTAAGGGAAAAGGTCTTTGAATCGGGTGATGGTGGAGAGAGCTGGAAGGAAGCCAGGTTGGAAAGATTGGGGGATTACCGCCTGGCGCGCCTTTCACCGATTGAAAAGCCGGTGTATAAATATCTTATCGAAGACGATGAGGGTGGATTCGCAATACGTTGCTTCGCGTCTCCAAAGCCCAGCCCCGCCGAAGAAATGGTATTCTGCGATTGCAGACCGGTGAGAGCCGTGGGGGGAGTGGGGCTGGAAATAGAGACCGACCAGATTCTCGCCTCTCTTCCTTCCGTGACGGCGGAGCACAGAGGAGGAGGCCCGGCACTTACGGTGAAGCAGCTTGGGGAAAAGAGCTATTTCGCGTTTTTCGACACTGATAATATTATAAGCGGGGTCAATCTCTTTCGAGTGTCGGGGATGGATTACAGGGGCTACTCTTTTGAAAGATTCCAGGCCTCGGTGATTCTTCTTTTCAGGTCGGGAACGCAAAAAGAGCTGAATATCCCTGGCAGCATTCTGGTCAGCATGAAATCGCCCGCGGTAAAAGGTACCACCCCCTGCCTGATCGGTTCCGCTTCTCCGGGAGGGCCCGGCCTCCAGGGGAAGATTCCGGCATCCACCCCTTTCAGCATGGATTTCAGCGAAGATAGCTTTTTGAGGCCTATCACCATTACAGGCCGATTTGAAGAGAAGACCGGACTTTACCGTTTTGACTCATCGGACTCGCTTTGGAGCTGTGTGGGTGTTCCGGAGAGGGAAGGAGGAGAGGTCCAGATCAGCAGTGAGGGAGTTTACTGTTTTTTCAAGGATCCTTTTCCTCCCCGGATCGGCGTGGTAAAGATTCAAGAAGAACCCGGGGGAAGCGGTTTTCACAAGCCCTTTACATACTACCTTCCCATTGAGGATCGGGGCAGTGGAATCGATCCATATTCTCCGGCGGTCTTCTGGAACGGCGAAAGGGTGGTAAGCCACTGGGATGGAATCAGGAATAATCTTTATGTGCCGGTGCCTGCTTCCACCATAAGGGGGAAGGTCAGGTTGAGGGTGGAAATAAGTGACCGGAGCGGAAACAGGGCTGTTGAAGAATTCGGTTTTGTGCTAAAATGACCGTCGTCGAGCAAGGAGTTGTAAGTGATGGATGATATTCGATTCGTGCATCTTCATAATCACTCGGAATACAGCCTGCTGGACGGTGCGCTCCGCATAAAAGACCTTGTCTCCAAAGCAAAAAGCATGGGTATGGAAGCGGTCGCCCTGACCGACCACGGCAATATGTTCGGGGCCGTTCCTTTCTACCAGGAAGCCGGAAAAGCCGGAATAAAGCCAATACTCGGCATGGAGACCTATCTGGCCAGAAACGGAATCGATTCCAGGGGAAGCGGAGTTAAGACTAAGAATGACCATCTCGTCCTTCTGGTAAAAAATTACCAGGGATACAGAAACCTTCTTAAGCTTTCATCGGTCGCCTTCACCGAGGGTTTTTATTACAAGCCAAGAATTGACATAGAAATTCTAAGAGATCACTCCGAGGGGCTGATCGGTATGAGTGGCTGCATGCAGGGAACGGTGCCGCAGCTCCTTCTGAACGGGGAGGATGAAGAAGCCGCCAGGTTTGCCAGGGAACTCGCGTCGGTTTTCGAAGAGGGTGATTTCTATATCGAACTTCAGAATCACGGGATAAAGGAGGAACTGGAACTCATTCCCAGACTGACCGGGCTGGCCGAAAGAGAAGGGCTGCCCCTGGTAGTGACCAACGACTGCCATTATTGCGAGGGAGAGGAGCACCAGGCACACGACGTTCTTCTCTGTCTTCAGACGGGTAAGTTCCTCGATGATTCAAGAAGGGGGTTGAAGTCTAATCCGGAGACCTATCTCAAGACCCCCCGCCAGATGGCCGAATTATTTCCCGGGCACGATGAAGCCCTCGGCAACACTCTGGAGATAGCCCGGAAGTGCGACCTGAAGCTGAAGCATTCGGGCACACAGCTTCCTCATTTTCCGATTCCCCGGGAGTATTCTTCACCCGATGATTATCTGCAGCGGTTAGTTATGGAGAATATAGACCAGGTAATCGATGATGTCACCGAAGAGGTTATGGAAAGGGTGGATTACGAACTCAGAGTGATCAGTGAGATGGGGTTTTCAGGGTATTTCCTTATCGTCTGGGACATAGTGAAAAGCGCTAAGAGCGCGGGAATAGCCGTGGGACCGGGGCGGGGATCGGCGGCGGGCAGCCTGGTTTGCTATATTCTTGGAATTACCAACATAGATCCCATGAAGAACGGACTTCTGTTCGAGCGTTTTCTTAATCCCGAGCGGGTCTCCATGCCCGATATAGATATCGATTTCTGCGATGACAGAAGGCAGGAAGTGATCGATCACGTGGTGAAGACCTACGGAAAGGAAAATGTCTGTCAGATAATCACCTTCGGCAGGATGGCGGCGAGAGCCGTGATAAGGGACGTGGGAAGAGTGCTGGAGATACCTTACGGTGATGTGGACAGGCTGGCCAAGATGATACCCTCTCAACCCGGCGTCACCTTGAGCGAAGCTTTAAAGGATGTTCCGGAACTGAAGCAGCTTTACCGTGAAGATGAAACAGTGGGGAAACTTATAGATCTTTCGCTTTCTCTGGAGGGGTTGGCCAGGCACGCTTCCACCCACGCGGCGGGGCTGGTGATCACGCCCACTCCCCTGGTCAATCACGTACCCCTATTCCGTTCGAGCAAAGGAGAGGTGACGACCCAGTACGAGATGAACGTGCTGGACAAGATCGGACTTCTCAAGATCGACATACTGGGCCTCAAGACACTTTCCCACATAGAAAACACCCTGGAACTGGTTCGGCTCGAGCGGGGAGTGGACCTTGAGCCGGAAGCCATCCCGATAGAAGACCTCCAGACTTTTAAACTTCTTCAGGAGGGAAGGACGGTTGGAATATTCCAGCTGGAAAGTTCGGGAATGCGGGAGCTTCTCAGAAAGATAAAACCCACCAATTTCGGCGACGTTACGGCGATAAACGCTCTTTACAGGCCCGGGCCGCTGGGCAGCAATATGGTGACCGATTTTATCGACTGCAAGCATGGAAGGAAGGAAACCAGCTACGAACACCCCAGCCTGGAACCGATCCTCAGGGAAACCTACGGGGTGATACTCTATCAGGAGCAGGTTATGAGAATCGCCAGTGACCTGGCGGGATTTTCCCTTGGAGAAGCGGATATTCTAAGAAGAGCCATGGGGAAGAAGAACAAGAAGATCATGTCCCAGCGAAGAGAGCAGTTTATCAAAGGGGCGGCGCAGCGGGGGATAAAGGAAAAGAAAGCGGGGAAGATATTCGAGCTCATGGAGTATTTCAGCGGTTACGGCTTCAATAAATCACATTCTGCGGCCTATGCCATGATCTCGATGCAGACCGCGTACCTCAAAGCCCACTATCCCGCCGCTTTCATGGCCGCCGCCATGACAAACGATATGGGGAACACCGACAGGCTTATGGTCCTGATAGAAGAATGCCAGGGCATGGATATTCTGACCAGGCCCCCCGATGTCAATTCAAGCGGAGTCCGGTTCGGCTTGGCCAACGGTGAGATAACATACGGCCTGGCCGCCGTAAAGAACGTTGGATTTCCCGCGGCGGAAGCGATAGTGAAAGCCAGGGAGGAAGGCGCTTTTGAGGATCTCTACGATATGTGCAAGAGAGTGAATCTTCGAAGCGTGAACAGAAGGGCTCTGGAGAGTCTTATAAAAAGCGGAGCGACCGATTCTCTTCCCGGGACAAGATCGCAGAAGATGGCCACGCTGGAAAGGATTATCCACCAGGCTCAAAAGAGGCAGAGTGAGAGAAACAGCGGACAGGGTATGTTGGAACTCGAATATTCCGCTTCCAGAGGGGACTCGGTTGAGCTGGAGAATGTCGAACCCTGGGATCAGAGCACAAAACTCAAGATGGAGAAGGAATCTCTGGGATTCTATTTCAGCGGGCATCCCCTTGACAGTTACCGAAAGCTGCTGGATCATATAGTAACCGCAGACAGCAGGGCCTTCGGAGAACGAAAAGACAGGAAAAACGTTGTCATAGCCGGGCTGATAACCAACGTCAGGGTAATTCTGGACCGCAGGGGAAACTCCATGGCATTCGTCGCCATGGAAGATTTTCACGGGTCCTTTGAATCGATCGTCTTCTCGAGGTGCTATGAGAAGGTCAAGAGCGAGCTGGAGGAGGAAAACCTGGTGGTGATAAGGGGAAAGATGTCATCCAAGGACAGAGGTGAGAACAAAGTGGTAGCGGATAACATCTATTCCATAGATGGAGCTCTGGACAAACTGGCCAGAAAAGTCTCCCTCACCCTGAGGAAGGATCTTTTCAACGGGGATTGCGTCTTGATGCTGAAGGAAGTGGTAGCCAGGCATTCCGGGAGCGGGCAGCTGGTGCTTAACTGGAGGGAAAACGGGGACGACAAATTCAGGATCGTTTCAAAGAAATACTCCGTTTCACCCAATATTGAATTTATCAACAGCGTCAGGGAGATCGAGGGGGTGGAAAATGTCGAGGTATCGGTTTGACTCCGCGGTTTTCATAATCGCTCTTCTGATTCCGCTGGCCATGGGAGGGAATGCCTACGGTCAGTTTCAAGAGGATATTACAATCGTGGAAGGGCCCACAGCGGGGATCATACCTCACGCCAGCTACATGTACGATGGTTCGGTGGGCCCGCTGAGCAGCCTTTTGTTCGGGTTTGACATAGGCTTTAAAGACCGTCTCATGATGGGGGTCTCCTTCGGCCTTCAGAACTTTGTGGGGCGGGGTAAGATCGAAGTAAATGAGAGGCCGGGATTCGAGATCAGGTTGAGGCTCCTGGAGGAGATCATAGGAGGACCCGCTCTGGCTGTTGGAATAGATACTCAGGGTCAGAATATGTGGCTGAAGGGGGTGGAGCGCTACGAACGGAAATCGAAGGGGTTCTACGCCGTTTTCAGCAAGGGTTACTATATGCTGAGAAGATTCTCCCTTCATTTCGGGGCGAATTATTCACTGGAAAACAAATATGAAAGCGGTCCGGATGTTTTCGGCGGATTGACGATAGAAGCCTTTACCGGAATGGTGTTTCTATTCGAATACACCGGAGGGCTGGATGACAATGACAGGGATATTTCGTCCAGCCTGACCCGGGGCAAGGGGTACCTGGACACGGGGGTTCGCATGGATTTCAAGGAGAACCTCAGGCTCAGGTTGCTGTTCAAGGACCTTCTGGGAAATTATACCGGAGCCTCGGGCGTAGCCAGATCGATAGAGATAAGCTATATCAATTACTTCTGAAGGCGGTCTTTTAAATGTCCCCGGAAAGATCAAATATTCTCGAGTTTGAATCTCCCATACTGGAGCTGGAAGAAAAACTCTCTTCTCTAAAACAGAAAGGTTTTTCCAATAGCTCAAAGGAGATGGTGAAACTTAGAGAGAGGCTTTCTGAACTGGAGACCAGCGTATACCAGAACCTTTCCGAATGGGATGAGGTGCAGCTCGCCAGACATCCCGATAGGCCGACCACCATGCAGTACATAAAGAATATTTGTGATGATTTTCAGGAGCTGCACGGTGACAGGTTATACGGTGACGATCCGGCGGTAGTCGGAGGCCTGGCGTCAATAGGAGGCAAGAGGATAATGCTGGTGGGTCACGAGAAGGGGCTGAACACCAGGGAAAGACTTAAGCGCAACTTCGGTATGGCGAGCCCGGAAGGGTTCAGAAAGTCCTTGCGGCTCATGAACATGGCCGCAAAGTTCAAAGTTCCCATACTGTTATTTGTCGATACCCCGGGAGCTTATCCGGGGGTGGGGGCCGAAGAGAGAGGGCAGCCCGGCGCGATAGCTTCCAATCTCAAGGAACTGTTCAGGATTAGGACGCCGATTACAGTAATCATAATAGGAGAGGGGGGGAGCGGGGGCGCCCTGGCGCTGGCTGTAGGTGACAGGGTCCTGATGATGAGACATTCGATATATTCGGTAATATCTCCAGAGGGTTGCGCGGCCATACTCTGGAAGAACAAGGAGAAGGCCCCGGAAGCGGCGTCTACACTGAGGCTGACCTCCAGGGATTGCCTCAGGCTCAAGGTGGTCGATTCGATCATCGAAGAGCTGGGCGGGGCCGCCCACAGAGACCCCCAGGGAAACTCGAAACAGCTGAAAGAGATAATAATCAGAGAGACGGAAATACTAGAGAAAAGACCGGTAGACAGGTTGTTGGATGAAAGGATAAAAAGATTCAGCGACATAGGTGTTTTTAACGGAGATCAGTGATATTTCCGGAAATCAGGGGTTCGCTTTAATCATCAGCGGCGAAGAGTGTTATACATTTTACCCTTTAAGACCATCACGTAAAACTTGACCTGAGAGCTTGTAATGTTCTATAATGGTATATGTCAGCTAAGAGTGTTAGAATATGTATTACAGGTCCCTGATATTATGACAGTATAGTTGTGTCATAAACGGGGATCTTATTTTATGAAGAAGAGGAAAAGGTCTGCAGTGGCTGTTGACGAGGAACTTCTGAAGATTCTGGCTTGCCCGAAGTGCAAGAAAAAGGTGTATCTTGACCAGTCGGGAGAGTTTGTCAACTGCGACCGGTGCCGTCTTCAATACCCCCTGGAAAATGATATCCCCGTGATGCTAATTGAAAGAGCCAGGAAAATGGATTGATCGTTTGCTGCCGGAGGCATTTATTTGACTGTTTCCGCTCATTTTGCTGCTGGAGCCCTAGCGGGATCCTTTGTAAGCGGCGCGTTTACAGCGTCTCTTCTGGGGCTGGCAAGCCATGTTGTTCTGGACGCCATCCCGCATTACGATTTTGAGAGTGTGACGCTGGAGATTTTACTGGGAGTCGTTATACTCGCTATTCTCATCGCGGTCGACCGTTGCACTCTTACCATCTGTCTGGGTGGATTGTTCGGAGTAATACCGGATCTTGAGAATCTCTTCTGGAAACTGGGTGTTATAAGAGATGATCAAAAGGTCTTCCCGTCCCATAGCGGGATAGTTCCGCACGGCGCCCAGGTGGGCAGGAAGAACCTCGTGATACAGTTTATCTTTATAGTGGTCGTGATCGTTTATCTGATTTGGAGCAAGTGATGAAGCGTTATTTACTTGTAGGTTTGGCAGTTCTTCTGATTCCTGTCTTCTCAAAAGCGGAAGATATCAGAGTGGTCGATTATGGGAATTCGTCGGTCACGGTAGAGGTTTCCTTTGACACCCTGATAGTGCAGCAGTTCGAGCGGGAAAGTGATGGTTCTGAGAGCATCATAAGGATTCCCGGCTTTGAATTGAGAAGATCACCGGGAAAGCCGGTACTTCCCGCTCACAGGTATTTCTTCGAGGTGACCTCCTCCGAGGATGTGAGCCTTGAACTTATCGACAGCGACCGGCGGATCCTGGAAGGAATAAAACCCGTGATCTTTACTGGGGCCGGCGGTGAAGGATATCCGTCAGAAGAAGAGGAATTCGAACCAGAGCCTTTTGTCAAGATCGCTAAAGCAGGGATATTCAGAAAGAGTCATATCGCACTGGTTGAAATAAGACCGGTGGCCTACGACGGTGAATCGAAACAACTGGTTTACTCCAGCAGGCTGGTCTTCCGGCTGAACTTTCCCCCTGCGAAAGTTCAACCTGCAGCACGTAAGATCATGCTTCCCAGGGATTCCTACATGGTCAACTCTGAGCAGGCGGCACAGTGGCGCGAAGAGCCAGCCCCTTTGCAGAAATCGCAGGCTGAACCGTTCGAGTTTTCCCTTTCAGACCACTGGACAAAGCTGAGCGTGGAAGGTTCGGGAATCTACAGAGTGACCTACAGTGATCTCTTCAACGCGGGGGTTTCCGCCTCCAGCATCGACCCGGGGACTTTCAGGCTGTTCTCAGCATTTTCCAGGGAATCCATGGAGGGATCCACCAGGCCGTTTCAGCAGCCTGAAAGCCTGAGCGACGGGGGCAGCTTTGTACCTGATTACGGCTTTACCGAACATTCGATCCATTTCGTTGGAGACCAGTCTGGGACATTCGATCCCGGTGAGTATATGCTCTTCTACGGAGTAGGGGTGGAAGGTTGGTTGAACTATCTGGACCCGGAGGCTTCTTTGCTTCCCGTGTATGAAAACATCTATGAAACACAGAACTCATACTGGCTCACCTGGGGACCGGAATTTACGAACGCCCCGGCGAGGATGGACGATGTGCCGGCCGGACCGCAGGGTGAAGAACCAGAATTGGTTCTCGATAATTACAGGGAAAGGATTCACAGAGAAGAGGACCTGAATTACTTTCCCAGGATCTCGGACGACAGGTGGTGCTGGTACACCATCACCGCCAACGTCTCTACCTCATTCGATGATGAGTTCGAAGTCTCAGGCCTGGTTCCCGGTTCTCAGGCCAGGTTGCGCACTATCGGGTATGGAACGGACATGGCTCCCAATCAGGCCTTCTGCTATATAAATGATGAAAATCTCGGCGGCCTGCAGTGGAACGGAGTAAGTTCCTTTTTCAATCCGGACAGCCTGGACGCGACGTTTTCTTCCCTGCGCGACGGTTCAAACACCTTCAGTATCGAGAAGACTGATATTTCCAAAGACATGAAGGTTTACTGGTACCAGATTTTCTATACCAGATATCTCAGGCCCTCCGGTCCGGGCGACTTCCTGGAGTTTTATTCTCCCGACACGACCGCGTCCGCCAGGTTCGTCATGAGCGGATTTTCCACCGACCAGAAGTACCTCTTCGACGTGACCGATTATTTCCATCCGGACTTGATGAGCGGAAAATACCAGAGCGCTGATACGATCGTGTTCGACGCCCAGCTATCCGGAATATCAAACCATTATCTGGTGTGCTCTGAGTCAGGTTTTAGGAAACCGGAAATAGAATACAAGGGCAGCGTCGTTTCTCTCAGAGACGAGGCGTCTTCACCTGAGATGCTCGTGATCTACCACCGCCTGTTCAACGAGACCGCCCGGTCTTTCACATCCTACAGGAGCGCCAATTTTCCATCCCCGGGGTCGGGAGATGTGAAAGCGGTGGATATAGAATCGGTTTACGACAATTTCTCCGGCGGGCTCAAGGACCCCGTCGCCATTAGAAACTACCTTAAATATCTATACGACAATTACTCCGCCAACGGCTCTCCCGTGATCGAATACGTCATGCTTATGGGAAAGGGCAATTACGATCCCAAAGACGTTATGGGAAGGGGGCAGGATTATATCCCTTTCTATTTCATAGGCGAACGCGAAGTCGACGATTTTCTGGTGAAGCTCGACGACAGCGAAGACGAACTGGTGGACCTGGCGATAGGAAGGATACCCGCCCTGGAAGCGCAGAAGGCGGCGGGTTTCCTTGACAAGCTAATGGATTACGAGGCGAGCGGTCAGACAGGGCCGTGGAACTGCAAGGCCGTCTTTGTTGCGGACGATGAGTTCGGCCCCCGATTCGACAATGAATTCTACCACATGGGAGATACAGAGTATATCAGCTCCAAATCGGGTTTGATTCCAGAATACATGGATGTAGTCGAGATATACCTGCATGATTATCCTTTTCAGGGCTCGACAAAGCCAGCAGCTACCAGGGACCTTCTGGACCAATGGAACGACGGGGCTCTCATAGTTAATTATCTGGGGCACGGATCACATCAGCAGCTTGCCGATGAACTGGTTTTGAGGATTCCCGATCTAAACTCGCTGTTCAACGGACCCCGCCTTCCCCTCTTTCTGCCATTTTCCTGCACTGTGGGCGATCTGGACCAGATATTCATGTCCAGCCTGGCTCATCAGGCTGTGATGCTGAAAGATCACGGGGCCATAGGTTCAATAGCGGCTGTTGCTCCTTCCATGCCATATCCCAACAAATATCTTGAAATCTATCTTCTGGAGTATCTCTTCCCCCACAAGACTCCCGCGGGAAGCGAGCCGGTGGGACGGGCTTTCCTGTTCGCCAAGATGGCCGATGAGGGATTAGAATCCAACAACCAGAGATATGAGCTGATAGGGGATCCTTCGATGAGCCTGATAGCCCCCACCCTTCACGTGGAGCACTCGGTTGAAGATATCGACACTCTTCAGACCGGTATGGTATACACGGTCAGCGGTTCGGTGATCGATAACGGGTCTCTTATGCAGGGATTCAACGGAGAAGCCCGGATAGTGGTAAGGGAGGCTAAAGAGCAGCTCGTCGCCGATGGGGTGGATTACGACCACGAGGGGTCCAAGCTTTTCAAGGGCACCACCGATGTCTCCGGGGGAAGGTTCAGCGCCCAGTTTGTGGTTCCCACCAGGTGCCGTCTGGGAGCAGGAGCCAGGATAAGGAGTTACGTGAAATCATCATCGTTAGATGGAGCGGGCGCCTGTGATACGCTCATGATAGTCCAGGGTGAGGAACCGATGGAGAATGATGGGCCTCCCGACGTGGATATCTACTTTGAGAATATGGCCACCAGGGTCAAGAAGGGTTCCAGGCTGTTCGTGGACATATTCGATGAGAATGGAATCGCCATTCTGGGCAATGTTCCCCAGAACTCGATATTCCTGGAGTTTGACGGAAGCGGTTACCCGATCTATGTCACGGAATATTTCAAGTACGACCATAATTCTTATAAGTCGGGAACGGTGGAATACCCTCTCAACCTCAGCTTTGAGGTGGGAAGCCACACCGTGGTGGCGAAGGTTTTCGATAATCTCGGCGAGATGTCCGAGGATACGCTCAGGTTCGATATCGTGGAAGAAAATATTTATCAGATAAGTGATGTCTTTAATTTCCCCAATCCCTTTCAGGAGAGCACTAATTTCGTCTTTCAGCTGAGCGGAAGCGCCAAGGTGAAGCTCAAACTGTTTACCGTGTCCGGAATCAATATATGGGAAAAGGAGATGACCGGGGTGGAAGGGTTCAACAGCGTTCATTGGGACGGCAGGGATTATGCTGGTAACAGGATAGGCAATGGAACCTATCTCTACGTTATAGAGGCGGATTTTTACGATTCTTTCAATCGTAGCGAGAGGGTGGAAGGGAAGGTGGTACTGCTTCGCTGACCGGCGAATGGCCGAAGCGGTTTTTATTTGACAAACGGTTTTTAACTGCTTGACCGGCAAGGGGTCGACTTATTATTTTTATCCAGGACAACAGAGAGGTATTTATTATGAAAATAGCAATTAAAACAGCCCTGGCAGCCGTAATGGTTTCTTTTGTTCTTATGCCGACCAACGCAAGTTCACAGGGGATCGCAGGTGCTTACAGCCTGAAGATACCTCCCAGCGCGAGAGCTAACGGCATGGGCCAGAGTTACGTCGCTCTCTCAGACGACGCCACCAGCATGTGGTGGAACCCGGCCGGAATGGCTATGATAGAACAACCGGCCATAGATCTTATGCATTCACAGCTTGTTCCCGATCTCGCCTCCGATGTCTTCTTCGAGTACCTGGGAGGAATATATAATATCGGAGGAGGTATAATGGTGGGCGGAGCGGTTCAGTATCTGACCTATGGTGAATGGCAGGCCACCGGTGAACAGGGTGAGAATCTGGGAACCGAGAGTTCATACGAGGTTGCGCCAGTGGTGGGGGGGGCGATGAAGTTTATGGAAAATCTGAGCATCGGCATAAACTTCAAATTCGTGTATATCCACCTGGCCGACGCGCAGTATACCCAGGATGGAAAAGAAGGAAAGGGCAGTTCGGTCGCTGTAGACTTGGGCGGCATCTGGAAGGTCCCGTCCTTTGAAGTGCTCGGCTACAGGGTAGAAAGGCTTAACCTGGGGGCTTGTCTTTCCAATTTCGGTCCTTCGATATCTTATATAGACAGCGATCAGGCGGCTCCCCTTCCCAGAACGTTCAGAGGCGGGTTCGCCTATACGCCGGTGATGGATGAACTGGCAAGGCTGACCTTTGCTTCTGATATCGAGAGGGAACTTGTTATCAGTGATGTTTCAAATATATACCACGTAGGATCCGAATTCGTCTATTCCAATCTCTTCGCGGTAAGAGCCGGCTACATCCACGATAAGGATGGAAAGATAAAAGACGCGACCTATGGACTTGGATTCATCTTTAACAACCGGATCAGAGTCGACTACGCCAGCGTACCCCAGAGTGAGGAACTTGGCCGGGTTCATCGCTGGTCGATCGGAGTCACTTTTTAATCCCCCTGAGAAAGGCAAATCCTAATTGCGCGGAATTGGTTATAAACGGTTCTTGGCGGCAACATTCCTCGCGTTATTCATTATTCCCCTGGCAGCCGAAGGGCAGAATGAAATAAGATACGTGCCCGTGTTAAAAAAGGCCGGAGACGGCAATCTTCTGGTCAGGGACCTATTCCCGTCGGCTCCGGAAAAGACGGTCAGAAGAAGGCATTTTAATTTCGACAGGCCGTCCGGACGGGGTTTTACCAGAGACGGCCGTCCCCTTCTGGGCGCTGCCGCGGAAGTCAAGGGCACCTGGCATGTGGCGCTTCTTCGTATCGGCTTCCGGGACGACCGGGATGATGAATTGTCCTCGATCTCAACCGGCGGGGATTTCATTCTAGAGCCGGACGACCGCTATATCATAGATCCTCCTCCTCACGATAAGGCATATTTCGACGCTCACATGCAGGGTTTGAGGAACTATTACGATATTCAGTCGTGTGGAAAGATAGACATCACGTGGGATATTTTCCCCGAGGAAGAAAACGGATCTTTCAAGCTTGATGACATAGCGGATTTCGGCCCGGGAGCGGGGGGCAGCTGGACCACTCAGATGCTGGTGGAATTTGTCAGGGCCGCCGCGGAAACCGCAGACGCCGAGGTGAATTATTCCGCATACGACGCTGTTATCATCGCTCACGCCGGAGCCAGCCTTCAAAGCGACGTAGAATTTGATTCGCCCAATGATATTCCCTCTTTTTTCGTTTCGCTGGGAGACGAGGACACATTTACGGTGGATGGGGGGCTGACCGTCTTCAGGGAATGCTCGGTGATTCCCGAGTCTGACATCCAGGACGGTTACTACGGAGGTATAGCCGCCGTCCTGGCTCATGAATTCGGACACCAGCTGGGCCTTCCCGACCTCTATAACACCTTGACCAATTACACTGGTATAGGTGTTTGGGGAAATATGGGGAGCGGAGGACAGATGGGAGCGCTTATCGAGGAAGATGGGGTGATTTATCAGGTGGATGGGATAATTCCCGGAGGGCTGTGCGCGTGGTCCAGGTACTATCTGGGGTGGACCAGCACCCGAACGGCAGGCTCTTTCGAGGACGTTGTATCTCTGAGAGCGGTTGAGAACTGCCCGGCGGAGATCGTAAGAGTGGATATATCCAATGACGAGTATTTCCTGATCGAGAACCGATGCGTGGAAACTGACGGCTATCCGACCGGCGCCGTGGTGGATTCGGAGACAGGGGTGATCATAGGGACAAGTAACTGCCTCAGTTTCAATGAGGACGGCGAGTGCCTCGAATGGGACCCGGGTTTCTATAACGGTTACGATATGCTGCTTCCCACGGAAAGCCCCGCCATGACCACAGATGCCGGCCCCGGATTGCTGATCTGGCATATCGACGAGCAGATTATATCGGAGAGATGGTTCGAGGATATTGTGAACTCTCTGAATCCTTTCGGGGTCAGGCTGATGGAAGCCAATGGAGTCTTTGATATCGGTGATCCCACTTCCAGTTTCGGCCTGGGATGGTACGATGACGCGTTTCACGCCGACTATAAGGACCATCTGTCCGATTCGACCCTTCCGCCGGCCTGGAGCAACCTTAACGTTCCTTCGGGAATCACAATCGATGAAATATCCGGAAGGGACACATTGATGACATTTCGAGTAAGGTCCGGAGGATTGATCTCGTCTGGTTCTTTCAACGGTGAGATCGATGTGGCGGAGGGTGGTCTGGTGGCCACAGGCAGCGGGTTCTCCGTGCTTGCCGTGGACAAGCGGGGAAGAGGGTGGTTGACGGGAAGTCCTGCCCCCTCTTTTGATATCGGCTCTGAACCGGTGGTTCCCCCGGCTTATGGAAAGGAGTTCTCTTCTGAAGGAGACGCGGTGGTGATAGCGGACCGAAGCGGTTACCTGCACGCTTTTAATACCGGCAGCTGGAATTATACCCAGGGAAACTGGCCGGTCCGGCTGTCCGGAATATCATCGCACCCGGTCATATTCCAAAGGGACGGCAGTGTGGTAGCCGCCTGTGACACCGCCGGGGCAATTCACCTGCTCGATGATGAGGGTGTGGAATTCGATTATTTCGAAATGCCGGACACTTTGATAAACATAAGTAATATCTCGGTATTCAGTGATGAGAACGGATACGGTGAAAGCCTGATATTTATGGGAGCGGCCGGGTATTCCGCCACCCGGGCGCGTCTTTTCTGGTGGAATCTGTCGGATGATTCTTACACCACGATTCCAGTGACCCTTCCGCAGCCCGCGGGGAACCAGGGAGCCGCGCTCCTCTGCGGTGATGTTATTCCAGGCGAGGAAGGGGCTGAAGTCTACGTAGCTCTGCAGGAAAGCGGCGAAGTGATGCTCTGCTCCCGGACCGGCACCATCTTCAGAAGGGATGTGGGCGCCGCTATAGTTAATATTCCCGCTGTGGCCGATGTAAACGGGGACGGTTCGCTGGACGTGATATTGAGTGACGGTGAAAACATTTTCGTTATAGGACCCAGCGGTTCCAATATCAGGGGATGGCCGCGCAATGTAAACGACATGTTCGATGTCTTCCTGAGGCAGAAACTTTACGCGCCCCTTTTGGTAGCGGCCGGTGGGGGAGAGGTATACGTAACAGCTGTCTCCACCAGGGGGGTGATGTATACCTTCGATCACAGGGGAGAATTCGCCTCGGGAGCGTATCCGGTGAAAATCGCGGCCAACGTACGGCAGCCTCTTGGAATGCGGGAGATAAACGGCGAGGCCGCATTCTACTGCCTGGATGTCCTTGAAAACGGCGAAGGCAGTTATTATAATCACAGACCTGAGATCGTGTCTGTCGACTGGAGAAAGGGCCCAGTCGCCCCGGGGAACCTGTCCTCTTCCTGGGCGGGGCTTTGGGGCGATGCGGGAAGAACCGGTTTCGCGGGTTCCACGCCCGAATGGTCCCGGCCGGCTGAAAGCTGGAGGGACCTGGAGGCGAATCTAAGGATATATCCCAATCCTTCCAGCGGAGACAGGGTCGGATTTCATTTTTACGCTCCTTCCGGCTCCAGGGCGCGCCTTCAGGTTATGGATATAAGGGGAGAACTCGTTCTGGAGGATAAAAAGGTCTGCCTGGGAGGAGAAGAACACGAATTTCCGGTTTCAATGGGTGATAAGACATCAGGGATCTATATCGGCAGAGTGGTCGTCACCTATCAGGGAGTCAGCGCCGAAGCGGCCAAGAAGTTCGCTATTGTAAAGTAGACACGGAGAGACAGGATGGAGAAATACTCAAGCTACCGGTTAATATTTTCCGCCGCACTGATGATCTTTGCTTTGTTTCCATCGGCGGCCCTTTCCGCGCCTGTAAATGAACCGGGTTACGGTCCGGTACCGGATCTTCACCAACGGCTTTTTGTGCGCGGCGATCTTGAGAAGCCCGGGGAAAGAAGCGGAGGAAATGCCAGCGCGTCCTCGGTCTTCGGTGAAGACAGCGAACTGACCGGTATGGAGGGGCTTGAGTCAAAACAGACTATTACTTTGTCGGGGACCAGGATTTCGAGCCCGGCGTTTTCTGTCGGCGAGTCTATAGTCAGAAAAAGAGGCTCCTTCGCTCTGCTTTCTGGTGAAAAGAGGAAAAGGATGGCCGTTTCGATGATATCGTCGGCTCTTCTTCCCGGACTGGGCGAGTTTTTCCTCTATCTGGACACGGGGAGCAAGTCTATACTGGCCAGGGCGATAGGATTCATCGCACTGGAGGGTTATCTCTGGTACGGCTACGACTATAACCATGACAAGGGGAAGGACTTCAAGCGCCAGTACGAGGCCTACGGAGACAAACACTGGAGTGAGGACCGGTTTCTGGAAAATCATCCCTACTGCGATGTTAATCCTGGAAGCTGTGATACCTGGGAAGATTATAACGCGAATGCTAAGGACAGCTATGCCTATTTCTATTACACGCCCAGGGAAATGGATACAGAAGAATATTACGAAAATATGGGAAAATATGACGCGTTTCTTTACGGGTGGGACGACTGGAACGGAGAATACGAACACCTGGGGGGTAGTCCCAATTACTGGACTGATCACAGGACAGAATTCTGGGGGCTTAGAGGCCGGAGCAACGACTATCTTCTGAAAGCCGACAGGCATATCATGGGAATGATAGCGAGCAGAATCGTATCGATGATACACGCAGGCTGGCTGGCTTCAAAAAGCAGCGTAAGCGATGAAGGATGGTCGCTGGAGTTTAAAAATGGACGGTTATATTCCAGGATCGGTGTAATGTACAGGTTTTAGGGGGTTGAAACGTTGCGCAAAATCACGATTTTCTTTCTGCTGATGATCTTCCCCGCCCAGCTCTTCGCGCAAAGTGCGTTTGTTCTCTTGAGAGCGGGTTCTTCTTCTGCCTGCGAGAGCGCCGAAGCCGAAAGAGCTCGAGGCGGCAACGACTGCTTCAGCTCCGAATACCTGTCCGGAGTCAAGGGACCCGGGGCGGGGGGGGCGGACCGGCGGGAAGCTTCAGCGGGGGGATACTCCGGCGAGATTCTGGCAAATGAGATGCGGGCGGGGGAAAGCCACGCTGATATAGCTGGAAGTTCGGCCCGAATCAATCCGGCTGCTGTGGCCGCCCGAAGTCTTCTGCTTCCCGGACTGGGGCAGAGAAAGATGGGAAACAGGACCAGGTCGAGGATATTCTATGCCCTTGAGGGCGCCGCCTGGATCGGTATGGGAGCTTTTTTCTGGCAGAGTATTGCCCGGAAGAACGCTTACGAGGATTACGCTGTGGCGTTCGCAGGGGTTGAAGGCACGGGATATTCCGATGACTATTACGAGACGATAGGCAATTTTTTCAGCAACGATGGTCCGGGTGGATATAACGAGTATATAATGCGGGAGGCTAGAGACCTTTACTACCCGGACCAGGAAGCTATCCAGACCTATTACGAAGATAATATCATAACCGGCGATGACGGATGGCGGTGGGAAACTCAAAATTCTTACGGGCGCTATAACGACCTTCGAAAGGGGAGCAACGCCGCTGAGCGAAGGTTGATTTACACCATGTTTTATATGCTCGGCCTGAGGGTGGTAAGCGCTGTGGACGCGGTAAGAAGCGCTCTGTTAACTGATGAAGGACCCTCGGTGTCGGGGCAGCGGCAGGACTCGGGCGTCAGACTGGATCAGAGCGAGAGAGGCGTATACCTGACCTACACCAGATCATTCTGATCTTAAGAGGGAACGCCCGGGCAAAAATCGTTCAGGACCATTGCGTCCGGAGAGCCCGCCGATCCAGACTGAACGGAACTGACATGTCAAGACGATTTTATTCGATCCCCATTATCCTTATCTGCATTTTCTTTTTTTCGCAGCGGGGACGGACTGAATGCCTTGCGGGGGAAAGTCCGCCCGAAGTCCACAGCCGGCCGGCAGCCGCCGCCGATTCGGCGGGTTACCTGATAGATATGGTTCCCCGGGGTGGATATCTTGGAAAAGGGCTGCTGAGAGAGCCTCTGGGAGTCTCGGTAGATCCCAGGGGTGTGGTGTACGTAGCTGACCCGATGGCGGGCAAGGTGTTCAGGTTCAGCGAGGAGGGAGGAGCGACTGAATTCGAATCGCCTTCGGCGATGGGCTCTGTTTATCCCATAGACCTGGCCGGTTCCGGCGCCTTTGTATTCGTTCTCGATTATTCCAGCGGCAGGATACTCCGGTATGACTACCGGGGGGCTTATCTCGACGTACTGGTCTCTTTCAGCGAGTATGGCGGCGTCAAGCCTGCTTCGATGAATCTGGAGGGTGACGGAAGGTTCCTGGTAACCGATATCGAGAATCATTCGGTCACCATACTTAATCCTTTGCTGGATATAGAGATACAAATAGGAGAATACGGCTGGAGCGAGGGTTACTTCGACCGGCCCATGAAAGCGGTTATTCTGCCGGGCGGACGGGTGGCGGTGGCAGACATGGGGAACAGAAGGGTGCAGATCTTCTCTCCTTCAGGAGCTTATCTGGACACACTGGATACCGGCGGCGAGCGCTTCTGTGCCCCCAGGTCGCTCAGCTCCGACTCTTATGGGAATCTTTTCGTGGCGGATACCGAGTGCGGTGTTATAAGAGTCTTTTCAGAAAATGGAAGGGAAACGGTCAGGATAGGTTCCTATATGGGGAATAAAATATCGCCTTCCGACCTCTCGGCCGGCCTTGACGACTACCTTTACGTGTCGGATCTGGAGTCTCGTTCAGTAATCATTTATCAGCTTGTTTATCCGGATATTCGACAATGAAATGGTTTTGCTTCACTTTCCTCGTTCTGCTTGTCATTCCGTTCACTCCTGAGACCAAAGCTTTAGGTGGTGCGGCGCCGGGGGGCGGCGGCCCGCGCCGCTGCCGCACCTTTCTCCTCTCTGAAGGACAGCGCAGGGTTGAGACCGGCATCTCTTTCATGGTACCTCGAAGCGACTCTGTGGCCATGGACGGCGCGTTTCTCAAGCGGGGTAAAGACTACAGGATAAATAATCTCAGAGGCACCATAGCGCTGGTCAGCCCGGCGGGTGCCGGCCAACTGTTGAAAGTCTGCTATTCCAGGTTTCCCTTTACCTTTCAGCCGCTTTTCGCCAGAAGATATCCCGGTGGTGAAGTGCCTTCGGCGGGAAGGCGGTTTTCCGATTCGCTCTTGGCCCCGCCCGCCCGGAGTAAAAAGAACTTGAGCCCCTACAGATTGAAGGTCTCAGGCAGCAAATCGGTAGGTTTCTCGGTCGGATCCAGCAGGGGGCTCGGCATAGACCAGAGCATGAATGTCACTCTGGCCGGAAAGCTGGCGGAAGATCTCGAGGTCAAGGCATTTCTCAGCGACGACAACCTTCCGGTACAGCCTGAGGGTAACACCGAAGAGTTGAAGAGGCTGGACAGGATCTCGGTCAACATAAAAAGCAGGCACTCTCAAGTGCGTCTCGCCGATTTTGAATCAGGGGTGGATTGGTCTGATTTCTCATCCTACAGCAGGCAGCTCAGGGGTGGCGAGGCGGCCGTCAATTTAGACGGGCAGCGTTATTTCGCTGGAGGGGGAATAGCAAAGGGAAGGTTCGAGACTGTCGAGATGATGGGAAGAGAGGGGATTCAGGGGCCTTATGAACTGCTCTCCGCCCTGAGGTTCAACGGAGCCATAATCATACCAGGTTCGGAAAAGGTGTACCTTGACGGTGAGGTCATGAGAAGGGGAAGCGAGAACGATTACGTTATCGACTATACCAGGGCCGCGGTGACCTTCACCGAGAGGGTTCCGATAACCGATGATTCGGAGATAGTGGTCGAGTTCCAGGCGGGCGAGAGGGGGTACCAGAGGAGTACGTTGGCAGGGGGATGGAGCGCCCCCTTTTACTCCGGGGTGTTGAATCTGAGAACGCTCTTTTTCAGGGAGTCGGATGACAGAGATTCACCGGTCGGGGGGGAGTACACCGAAGAAGAATTGTCGGTGCTAAGAAACGCGGGGGACGATTCTGATAGAGCTTTCGCTTCAGGAATACAGAGGATCGAAGATGATGGAGGCAGCGGATATGTTCCGGCCGAAGGTGATTCCTCGGTTCCTGACCACTACCGGTTCGTGGAATCGGGAGCGCAGTTCATACTGGATTTTTACCCTTCGCCGGGCGGCGATTACGATACCGACGGTTTCTCCAGCAGGGGTACCCTCAAATACAAATACGTGGGCGCCGGCAAGGGCAGTTACAGGATAGGCAGGCCCCTTCCCCTGCCCGAACGAAAGAATATCTTTGTCGCATCGGTCGAGGGAGAGAGCGAACACCTTTTTTTCGATTTGGAGGCGGACGCCAGCGACCACGACAGAAACACTCTGTCCGGCCTGGATGACGATAATAACACCGGATACGCTTTGAATCTGGAGGGTGGGGTGAAGGGTTTGAGGATATCTTCATCCCGGCTCCGGATAAGCGGTGAGTATTCTTCGCTGGAAGCCGAATTCGCCGCTCCGGACAGGGCCCGCGAGGCATATTTCTACAGGAATTGGAACCTGGAGGATGTTCCGCTGGCGGGCCGAGAGGTGCTGTCTGGAGCGAAGATAGACTGGAGAAGAGAGGGGCTATGGAAATTGAGCGGGGGGTACAGAAGGCTGAGCAGGGAGGGGGGGCTATCCGCAGGCATGGGTGATGCTCAAGCGGCCCTGGGTAGTATGGATCACAGGGGATTGAGAGCGGAATGGCTGAAGACCGAGACGGGAGATAACAGGAAAAGGGATTTTGCGCTGGCTGAAGGGGCGATGGCTTTCTGGAAGGTCCTGCCGAAGATATCTTTTGACACCGAGCGCTACAGCAGTTTCGCGGCGGCCGCTTCGGATACAGGAAGGTATTATTACCGGAATCTATTTTCACTGGCCACTCGGGAGACCGGAAATTTCAGTTCGAGTATCTCATACAGCCGAAGAGTGACCGATAATCTCAGGGATGAAGGCGGGGAATGGTTCAAGGCCAGAGAGAACGACGAGGTCAGGTTTTCCGGATCTTATTCAGGCGGGTCGGCGCTTCTTGATCTGTTCGTCAGTCACCGGGTGGGAAAGGAGTTTGAATACGGGCTTACCAGCAAGCACGATCTGGCCAGACTCAGGTTCAGGGATTCCTGGGAAGACGCCGGGGTGACCACCGATATAGGTTATCGGATTTCGTCGGGTGAAGAGAGGAAAAGGCAGAGAGCCGTGATCTATGTCGGCGAGAATGAGGGGGATTATGATGAGGAGGGAAGAGAGGTAGGGCAGAGGAGGGGGGACTACATGGTAGTTTACATACCTGGTGGTCAGAAGGAGGATGTCCGCAACGTAGAATTGACCTGGCGGCTCAGCTTTGGGAATGGAATAAGAGGGTTGGGGTTTGACCGGGAAAAGGGTAAAGGGTTCTTCCGGGTGATAAAGAGGAATGTTTCTCTGGACCAGTTCTTTTCCGTCTCAGAAAAGTCAACCACTGATGAGCTCTTCCGGCTCTACAGGCTGGACCCCTCTCTTCTTCAGCGTGATGACGTGACCCTGTTCGGAAGGAACAGCCTGAGGCAGGAATGGAATTTCCTCAAGAACGTGAAGAAGTATAATCTGAGGTTTGTCTTTTCAAGGGAGGATGAAGAGGATAACAGGTCTGAAGGAGCTTCCGCATCGCGCTATAGAAGAGAGCTCAGAGTAAGAGCTGAAGCACTGTCCAGTTCGATCTTCAATATATCCGCTGAGGCGGCGGGTGAAGACAGAGAGAGCCGGTCAGAAAATCCAACCGCTCAGAATTATGACGTCAGCACATTTCTTTTTTCAGGGTCCCTCGGGTACAGGCCTCGTCCGGGCGCCAGATATTCCTTTGAGATGGCATATGAGAAAAGAAAGGATGAATTATCAGTCTCACGGCAGAATTCATTTTCAGGAAAGCCGGCCGCCAATATATCCCTGGGAACTGATATCAACCTGGCGGCGTTTTTCAAGCTTACCTATACCAGTGTGGAAGTGGACGGGGGCCAGCCGCTCTTCTTTCTTCAGGAGGGAGTTCGCCAGGACTGGAATCTTAACGGCAATTACCGTCTGGGAAGGAATATAAGCCTGGGGATCAATTACAACGGGCGAAGGGAAAAGGATTACCGGGAGGAGGTGAAGACTGTACATGCTCTCAAGGTTGAAAGCCGCGCTTATTTTTAGTTCGATTCTCCTGTCCACTGCCTCGCCGGAGGCCCGAGGAGCTGGAATCGGCAGGGTGGAATGGCCGGATACCCGGGTGTTTTCCAGAGAGGAGTTGAAGAAGGACACCTTTCTGGAGCAGGGTGTTGAATTCACCGATTCATTGGAGGCAGAGGAGACAGCCAGGCTGGACTCCCTTTATTTCAGCAAGGGGTATCTATCCTCCGGCATCAGTGTGAATGGAACTGGTGATAGGGATAAGACGGATCTCAAAGTATCCATCTCAGAAGGGGACCGGGCGGTGATCGGTGATGTGGTGGTCACGGGGGATGAGTCACTTATCTTAAAAGCCGGTTCAGGACTGAATGTTCTCAGGGAAGGTGACCCTTTCAGTCCCGGGAGGATGAGAGAGGCGATGGGGAAGACTCTGGATATATACAACCGGGCGGGATTTCCCTTCGCTCAGGTATGGGTAACCGGCTTTCGTTATGATGAAAGGAAAAACCTGGTGAACATCTCCTTCTCTGTCGTCAGCGGGGAAGAAGCCAGGATAGGGGGGATACTGTTCGAAGGGTTGACAAAAACCGACACTTCAGTAGCTCTTTCGGCATCCCGACTCGAGAAGGGTGATATATTCGACGAGGAAATGTTGAGCAGGGCGGAGAGGTATCTTAAGTATTCCGGACTGTTCGCTGAAGTGTCTGATTCCAGGGTGGCCAGGTCCGGCAAGGGATCGGTTACCCTGGTAATTCCGGTAGAGGAGAAAGAGAAGAACAATTTCTTTGAGGGTGTGTTCGGGTTCTCCCGCGAGGACGACGGCGATTATGAGATCAACGGTTACCTGGACCTTAAGTTGAATAATCTCGCGGGCAGCGGCAGGAACGCCGGTTTTTCATGGCTCAATGACGGCAAGAAATACTCCAAGACGGAAATATCCTACTATGAACCTTTCCTTTTCTCCTCCCGGGTGGCTTTGGGCCTCTTCCTCAGGCAGACCGTGCAGGATTCGCTCTACAACATGAATTCGGCCGGGGTGGAGGCGCAGATTCCATTGGGCTTTCCCGGTTTCTCGGCCGTTGTCGGAGCGTCGTTCGACAGGAACGTGCCCGGTTACCAGAACGAGCTGGAAAGAAGCGTAAGGCAGAGATACAGGGTGGGAATAGAAAGAGCCTCCGGGGAATATATGAGCATGCGGGGCCGGGTGGAGGGAGCCAGAAAGAAAAATTATCTGACAGGAAACCGGGCTGAAAAACTCTGGCAGTACCTGTATATGTTCGAGTTCAGGTCGGAGCTGCCCACATTCTTCAACCAGAGCCTGTATTTCAGGCTGCTTTCGCAAGGGGTATTCTCTTCCGGCGAGATAAGCCCGGCTGAACTGTATTCGCTGGGAGGGGCCAGGACTCTCAGGGGTTACAGGGAGAATCAGTTCAGGGGAGAGCGGGTTTCTTACTTCAACCTGGAGTACAGGTTTGGAAGAGAGAGCAGGATCTTTGTCTTCGACGATCTGGGATCTTATTACAGAGATGATGACGGCTGGAAGATCAAGAATGGCCTCGGATTCGGTATCAGATCGGTTTCGGCCGTCGGTACGGTGGAGCTCAGTTTCGGAATGACCGGAGATTTTTCTCTGGATGAGGCGAGAATCCATGTTTCACTTATAGAGACTTTCTAGGAATCGAAATGCCGCTGGAGCATTCCGGCACCCCCGATTTTGCGGAAGATCGCCCGGGAATCTTTATGGAACAGAAAGGGCACTCTAGGCCACTACTGCTCTATTTTTCGCTCCTCCTTCTGAGCGGTCGTGGTTGCGACGGCATGGCTGTGTGTTGACTGCAGAGGGGTTTGGTTTTATAATAGGGCGGTTTGCGGCCGGCTCGAAAGCGCGGCCGGCCGGATAATATCTTTAGAATCCAAGGTTTTTAAGCTGATAAATGACGGGTTTCGGGGATGAGAGAGGGAACAGATAAAAAAAGGTCCAGATTACGGCGGGACGGCCCCAAGGCGCTCCCGGATTTTGTACAGGCGTTCCTTCCCTATATCTATGATTACACCTGTAAAGAAGATGATACCGGCCATATCACCGCTTCTATCATTGAAAAGCTGATGGACAGCCCCATTCCGCTGTCTACTGTGATGACCTACGCCAGAAGAGCTGGGTTTGGGGGTATCCCCCTTCTTGAACAAGCCGCCAGGAGCAATGCCGGAAACGCTTTCGAAGGATTATTCGAAGAAGCAGGAGGCGGGGATGGCTCGGGCCTTCGGGAGGATTCACCCTCTTCAAAGGCAGATCCCGGCAAGCGGGTTAAAGAGGAATTTTCGAAGACCTCGCCGGTTGGCATAAGCTCTGTCAGGGAGGCTTTCGAAAAGGTATTCAGCGAGCTTGGAGAACGCAGGGGCCAGCAGGTGGAAATGGGGGCGGCTGTGGACAGTGCGTTGAGGGACGGCCGGATCGCGTTTATCGAGGCCGGGACCGGTACAGGCAAGTCTCTGGGATACCTGGTTCCCGCGGTCCTTTTCTCGAAATCCAGTGGAAAAAGGGTGGTCGTATCGACTCACACCAAGAATCTTCAGAACCAGCTTTTCGAGAGGGAGATACCCCTTATAAGCCGGATTCTGAGTCTGGAAGTGAAAGCGGGGAGGTTGATGGGAAGAGAGAACTATATATGCTCCAGAAGGCTCTGTTCTGAGGTGAGCAGGCTGGGGAACAGTGATCCGGGGCTGGGGCTCGAGCTGGCTCTCAGGGCTGCCTTTTCCGCGACAGGCACTGTCGATTCAATCGGTTCCGTGGATATGAGAATTCCTCCCGGTTCGCTTCAGGCACCGAGGAGATGCATGATGAACGCTTGTTTCGATTCGGACACCTGTCCATTGATAAAGGCCAGGAAGCGGGCTCTTTCCTCGGAAATACTCTTTGTGAACCACGCCCTGGTTCTGGCTGACTACAGCGGCGGAGGATCGGTAATGGGTGAATACGCCGGAGTGATATTCGATGAAGCTCATCACCTGGAGAGATGCGTGATGGAGAACCTGTCGATAAGGATCTCACCGCAGGATGTGAGAAATATACTAAAACCCGTGAGGCCCGTATCGATGTCGACGGAAAGCTGGAAACTTCTGGAAAGTCAGCTTGAAGCTTACGAAACGGAGGGGGGGCTGAAAGCGGAGATCGGCAAGATCGCTTCCCTCGCCTACGAACTGGAGAAGGCGTGGGAGGAGATATTTTCCTCGATGAAAAACGGCCTCAATCCGGATAGGGCGGTATCGAGCACCAGAACCAGGTATTACTGTGGAGAGGAAACCTTTGCCTATACCCAGAACGCAGTAGATGCTTATTTATTATATAGCAATCAAATAAAAATATCACTTAAACTCTTATATGAAGCAAAGGGCAGTTCAGCTGCCAAAGCTTTTCAACAGGAACTGGAGATATGCTGCAAGCTTTTCGAGGAACTGGAAGCGGCTCTTTCATTTCTGAGAGAAGCCGGCGACGAGGATACCGTCTACTGGATGGAATGGAACTCGAGAGGTGGAATAAGTTCGATCTGCGGTTCCCCTCTGAGCGTGGACAGGCGCTTCGCCGACTATCTCAACGATTGCTGTGAGTCGGCGGTCTTTACATCCGCTACTCTAAGCCAGGAACAATCGTTTGAATATATCAGGGGAAGTCTGGGAATCCATCTGACCGGGTTTGAAGTTGGGGAGCTCATCGAGCCCTCTTCACTTATAAGGGATGACAATTTCTTGGTTATTCTACATGGGAAAGCCGGAAATCCAAATCATGATGATTTCGCGCGGGAGATATCCTTTCTGGTCAGGGAACTGTCATCCAGAACCGGCAGGAGGCTGCTGGCACTCTTTACATCCTACCGAATGTGCCTTCTGGCGGCGAAGATCCTGGAAAGAGAGGATCTGCCCGGGCCTCTATTGGTGCAGGGAAGAGGACTAAGCAGGGAGAGCCTTTCCAGTTCTTTCAGAAAGCTCGAGTCCTCCATCCTGCTGGGAGTGGCCAGTTTCTGGGAAGGAGTCGATTTTCCCGGAGATCAACTGGAGATACTGGTGATTCCCAAGATTCCATTCCCCGTTCCGGATGAACCCATAGTCGAGGCGAAGGCTGAAAGGATCAAAGCCCTGGGCAAAAATCCTTTTCAGGAACTCTTTCTGCCGGAAGCGGTCCTCAGGCTGAGACAGGGAATAGGAAGGTTGATAAGGAGAAAAGACGACAGGGGAGTCGCCATAATCATGGATTCCAGGCTGAGTACGATGCCGTACGGACGCCGGGTGTTGGCCTCCCTTCCGACCGGCGTTGTGGAGGTCTCAAGCTCAAAGGAGGTGGTTGAAAGATCAGCCGAGTGGTTCGAGCGCAATCATAGAGGGCGTGAAGCTTGAATTCCACGGTTTCCTTAATCCTTGTTTATGACAGGAAAAAGGTTTACAGTCATTAATAATTGAAATCGAGGTAGAAGGGATATCGACTGTCCCGGTAAGAATAACAACCTATGGTTATGGAACGGCAGGGGAGTGTCGCGCAGGGAAGTATTTAATTCGATCTTTAATTTTGAATTCTGACGTTACTTAGGGAAAGGTAACGATGGAGGTATCTTGAAGTCATGGGAAAGACGATCATAAGGGCCCCCAGAGGAAACCAGATAAGCTGCAAAGGATGGTTTCAGGAAGCGGCTTTGAGGATGTTGATGAACAACCTGGACCGGGAAAACGCTGAAAATCCCGACCAGCTGGTAGTCTACGGGGGGACCGGTAAAGCTGCTAGAAACTGGGATTGCTATCACGCCATAGTCAGAGAACTGAAGAATCTTGAAAACGACCAGACCCTTCTGGTTCAGTCGGGAAAACCGGTGGCGGTATTGGATACCCATGAGGGGGCGCCCAGGGTTTTTATAGCCAATTCCCTGCTGGTTCCCAAGTGGGCCACTTGGGAGCACTTCTGGGAGCTGGAATCGAAAAACCTGATGATGTATGGACAGATGACCGCCGGATCCTGGATGTATATAGGGACACAGGGTATTCTGCAGGGGACCTACGAGACTTTCGCAGAGTGCGCCAAAAAGCATTTCGGCGGGGATCTCAGAGGCAGATTCGTCCTCTCCGGGGGACTGGGCGGCATGAGCGGTGCCCAGCCGCTCGCCGTTACCATGAACGGGGGAGTCTGCCTGATAGTGGAGGTGGATGAGAAGAGGATAAAAAGACGCCTGGATACAAAATATCTGGACGTAATGGAAACTGATCTGGACGCGGCGCTTGAAAAGGTCGAGGAGGCTCTGAAAAAGAAGGAGCCCCTCTCGGTGGGACTTTTGGGCAACGCCGCGGATGTTTTTCCCGAGCTGGCCAGGAGGGATGTGGTTATCGACGCGGTGACCGATCAGACTTCCGCCCATGACGCTTTAAACGGTTATATTCCCAGGGGTTATGATGTCGATCAGGCGGCGGATCTGAGGGACAGAGATCCCGACCGATACATGAAGGAAGCGATCGAGTCGATAGTCGTACACGTTCAGGCGATGCTCGATTTACAGAAAAAGGGCTCGATCGTTTTTGATTACGGAAACAACATCAGGGGTCAGGCGGAAAAGGGAGGGCTGGAAAACGCCTTCGCTTTTCCCGGGTTCGTGCCGGCTTTCATCAGGCCGATGTTCTGCATCGGAAAAGGCCCCTTCAGGTGGCTGGCTCTTTCGGGAGATGAAAAGGATATTCACAGGACCGACGAGCTTGTCCTGGAACTTTTTCCCGAAAACGAATCCCTCTGCAGATGGATAAGGTTAGTCCGGGAAAAAGTGGCTTTTCAGGGTCTTCCGGCCAGAATATGCTGGCTGGCCTACGGAGAGCGTGAAAAGTTCGGAGCCGCTATGAACGACCTGGTGGCCAAGGGCGAGATCAGCGCTCCTATAGTTATCGGAAGGGATCATCTGGATAGCGGCTCGGTCGCCTCGCCTTACCGGGAAACTGAAAGCATGAAGGACGGAAGCGACGCGGTGGCGGACTGGCCCATACTCAACGCTCTGCTTAACGCGGTCAATGGAGCGGCCTGGGTTTCAGTGCACCACGGGGGCGGGGTTGGCATGGGACTGTCCATTCACGCGGGGCTTGCCGTGGTCGCGGACGGTACCGATAAGGGACGGGAGAAATTGATCAGATGCCTGCGCGGCGACCCTGGCACAGGGATTGCAAGACACGCCGATGCAGGCTATGAAATAGCCGTTAATAAGGCGAAGGATGCGGGAATAAACATTCCCATGTTGAAAGAATAGATGGGCGGGATTCCCGAAACCGATAAGCTCTTGCATCGGCGATTCTATCGCTTTTTAAGTTATGCATTTTGCTTGAGTTAACTGGTTTTTGTTTCATTCTGCAAGGAGTGGCGCTTGCCCCCGACTATCGATTTATTGCTTCTTGGCGCCGGTCAGTTGGTAACCTGCGGAAACGGCGGCGACGGACCCCTCAGGGGTAAAGGGCTTGCCGAGGCGGGTGTAGTAATTGGTGGCGCGGTTGCAGTTAGGAATGGCAGAATAGTTGCCACAGGACCTGAGGAAGAGATAAAAAGCGCCCTGAAAGATGCTGAAATCTCCAGGGTGGTCGACGCCGGCGGAAGGGTAGTGATGCCCGGTTGGGTCGATCCCCATACCCATGCGGTTTTTCCTGGGTACAGGGCGGACGAATACGAGGCTCGAATAGCGGGCGATACGTATCTTGAGATAGAAAGAGGTGGCGGGGGGATCAGAAGGACGGTCAGGGACCTGAGACAGATGGGGGAGGAGGAGCTTTTCGAGCTGAGCCGCCGCCGAATCATTAAGATAATCAGAACGGGAGTGACCTCGATCGAGATAAAGAGCGGTTACGGCCTCGACATGGAGAATGAACTCAAGATGTTGAGGGTGATTTCTCGTCTGGGAAAGGAGACTCCGATCGATGTGGTCTCAACCTTCATGGGAGCGCACCAGAGGCCGCCGGAATACGATAGTAACTCCGAATACCTGGATTTTCTAACAGAAGAGGTTGTGCCGGAAGTGGCGAGAAACAAATTGGCCGATTACGTTGACGTTTTCTGTGAAAAGGGCGTCTTTGACGCCACAGAATCCAGAAGAGTCCTGGAGTCCGGAAAGGGGCACGGGTTGGGACTTAAGATACATGCCGATGAGATATACGCGATCGGAGGCACCGAACTGGCCATCGAAATGGGAGCCGCGTCGGTTGAGCATCTTACGGCGATAACTCCGTCAGGCATTCGGGCTCTGGCGCAAAGCGACACTATCGGAGTGCTTCTTCCAGGAACGTCTTTCGGCCTGGCTTCCCGTTCGTTCGCTCCGGCCAGGGAGATGGTGGAGGCGGAAGCGGCAATTGCTATCGCTACCGATTATAATCCCGGAAGCGCTCCTTCTTCATCGATGCCTCTGGCTGTATCGATCGCGTGCTCCCAGATGGGGCTTCTGCCTTCAGAAGCTGTTAACGCGGCAACCGTGAACGCCGCATACGCGGTCGGGCTGGGGACAGAAACGGGCTCGCTTCATATCGGGAAGAAGGCGGATATGGTGATCTATGATATAGAGGATTACAGGGAGATTCCTTCCAGAGCAGGAATCGATCACGCCGTGACCGTGTTTAAAGAAGGAAAAGTGATTTGGGAAGCTGAAGACTACGAGAGAGTTAGTGAGGTCGGGTTTTGAGTAAGTCTAATAAACTCAGAAGAAAAGCGCAGAGTCTTCTCAAGAAGGGGAAGTATGACAAGGCCGTTGAGGTCTATAACAAGCTTCTGGCGGGCCATAAGAATAATCCTAATCTCAACAATGAGTTGGGGGACATATACCTGAAGAACGGCGACAGGATAATGGCCGTTTCTTCATTTGAGAAGGCTGTTCAGCATTATGAGCAGGTAGCTCTATACAATAACGCGGTGGCCGTGTGCAAAAAGATTCTGAGAATAGTGCCGGACAGGACTATCACGGTCTATAAACTCGGAGAGCTCAAAGCCAAGCAGAATTTTCTCCCCGAGGCTGAAAAACATTTTATAACATATATGGACACGATTCTGGCCGAGATTGATTCTCCGGTGGAGGGAAGCGGCGACCGGGTAGAGACGATTCTGGGGATGATGAAGGATTTCCAGAGCGTTAAATCAAAAGCGGTTGAAGTTCTGAGCGCTCTTGGATTGAAATACAGAGCGGCCGAAGTGAACGCCCAGTTGATCAAGGATCTTGGCGAAGGCAATGCCCCCGAGCTGATGAAAGCCTACCGGGAGCGGATGGAAAAACTGGTATCGTCACTTTCATCTGAAGAGATTGAAAAAATCAATGAGATCCTGGGTTCATCCGCTGAAGGCCAGGATGGGAAGACGCCCTCCCCGAAAGACGAGATGAGCGTGAGCGACCTGGTTTCCGAAACAGTAGTGGGGTCGGAAGAAGCTGTCACGCCCCCTGCAGATCCCAAGGGCCGGCCGTCCCAGGATGAAAAGGTCCTGGAGGAATATGGATTGGAGACAGTGACAGGCGAAGATGATGAGACGGTAAAGGAGCCAGGGGATATCCAGGAAGTCAAATCCTCCGGACCGGAAAGCGTAAAGAATGACCTTGAAAATGGTTACTCCGCCGCGGGGCACGAGGATGCCCTTCCCGAAAGCGGAGTCAGAGAAGAACCGTTCCCCCCTCCGGAGCTGGACACCGAGGAGGCTCCAGTAAGCCCGGATGGCCGGAAGACCGATTCGAAATCCGGCCTGCAAGATGATTTGACGGAAGATTCGGAGAATTTAAGCAGGGCGGAGGGATTCGAGGACCTGTCCGATATTACCAGTGAAGCACCTGGAAGCGATGTTCAGGCCGGTAACATAACCAGCGACGTTGAGAAGGATGATTTCAAGAGCCACTATGACCTGGGAATGGCTTACATAGAGATGGCCCTTTATGATGAAGCGATCAAGGAGCTTCAGATATCTTCCCGTTCCGACCAGTTCAAGCTGCAGAGCCTTGAAATGATAGGGCTGTGTTTCATTTCCAAAGGGAGCCCCCGCCTGGCTGTCAAGCAACTTCAGAGAGGACTTGATATCGCCAGGGAAGCGGGGAAAGAGAGCCTTGGTATACATTACAATCTCGGTACGGCCTACGAAGCCCTGGGCGAAGACAAGAAGGCCCTGGAGCATTTCGAAGAGGTATATATCGTGGATGTTACCTTTCGGGAGATCCAGGAAAAGATGAAGAGGTTGAAGACCCACGCCTGAGAAGAGATCTATGAAAAAATCCCCCGCCTTCTGCGACCTTCACATACACTCGGTCTATTCCGATGGCGGGCTTTTTCCCGGAGATATCGTCCGGCGCGCGTCCGGATACGGACTAAGAGCAGTTTCCATAACAGACCACGATACAGTGAGAGGGCAGCGGGAAGCGCTGAAAGCCGGAGCCGCCGAACGGATTGAAGTGATAACCGGAATAGAATTCAGCTCCAGGCCGGAAGATATGGATATCCATATACTGGGGTACCTGATAGAGCCGGAGAACAGCTCACTGGTGGCCAGCCTGCGGTGGTTAAGGGAAGAGAGAATGTCAAGGATCAAGAATATTCTGGCCAAACTCGATGGCTGCGGAATATCTGTTTCCCTGGATGAGGTGCTGCCCGCTGAAGCCAATGACTCTGTGGGCAGGCCTCACGTGGCCCGGGCCCTCATGAAGGCGGGAGTGGTGAACAGATTCCAGGAAGCTTTCAGCAGGTTTCTGGGATTCGGAAAACGGGCATACGTTCCCAGTACCGTGCTTTCCCTGGATAGAATAATGGAATTGATCTCGGGGGCCGGTGGAGTTTCAGTCTGGGCGCATCCCGGAAACAAGATTCGGAATGAGAGTCTTCTGGAAAGGATGATCTCACTTGGATTATCCGGCCTGGAGGCATGGCATCCCAACCACGACTCATCCCTGGAGGAAGAGATCAGGGAGACAGCGTTGGGCTACGGCCTTATTCCCACGGGCGGTTCGGATTTCCATTTTAAGGAAGCGATGAAAGTCGATATAGGAGGTAAAGGAGCTCCCTACAGTTCGGTGGTGAGGCTCAAGGAGGCGGCGGAGACGGGACATTTGTCTTGACCGGGCGCTTGGCTCTCGCTTACAGTTCCCGCTGTGAGCCTGTAGAAGTTCTTAGGATCTCAAACGGCCGGTCAGGAATATGACAGACATGATGAATAGAAGGGGGCTGGTTCTCAGCGCCCTTTTTGTCTCTCTTACTGTGGCATTGGGCTATCTTCTCGCGGGGATTCCAAATGTAGAGCTGATGAGCCTTTGTGTGTTCCTGGGCGGCATATTCACGGGAGCCAGGCGGGGAGCTCTTATCGGTGGTCTGTCTGCAGCGATATTCGCCTTTTTCAATCCTTACGGGGCATCTCAACCGCCACTCATTATTTCCCAGGCCGCCGGATTCGCCCTTATGGGGGTGATCGGAGGTATCCTCAGGGGAAGAATACTTGGGAACGGTTATAAGGCGGTAATCTTATCAGCCCTTTCAGGTTTTTTTATGACTCTGTTGTATGATACAATAACAACCGCCGTACTCGCTTACATCATTCTGGGGGCCGAGGGTTTCGCTGACGGGGTGACCGGGTTTTTCGGCGCGGGCCTTGTTTTTATACTGGTTCACGTTACGGTAAATACCATAATCTTTTCTCAGGCCGTGGTGCCGATAGTGAAAGTCGCCGCTTATGAAGACGCTTCTTGTTAATGTCAGAAAATGGCCGTTGCCGGCATTGAGCGCTCTTTTGGCCCTGGCTGTGGGGGCCAGAGCCGAAGTCGAAGTCACCGGCGGTAGATCATTCGCCTCTGATTCCCTCGCTCTGGCAGGAGAAGTTTTCGTTATAACGGCCGGCGATTTGGCCGACTACAATATAAACACATTCGACGATATTCTAGAGGTCGCGCCCGGTGTATCTTTTCTGCGTCACGGGCCGCCCGGATCCAGGACGTTGTTTTCCATGGAGGCGAGGGGCCACAGGAGGGCTCTGCTGATGGTAAACGGCAGGCCTATGACCAACATCTATACCGCCGAACCCCTGGTCAAATACGTTGACCTTTCAAGGATTGTCAGCGTGGAGATAATACACACAGGTTCCCCTTCCCTTTCCGGAGGAGTTTCCTCTGAAGGGGCCGTGAACATCGTTCTGGAAAGAGGGGGAAGGGAAGCGCCACATTCCCAGGCCGATTTTACCTACGGTGACAGCAACAGAAGGGCCAGAAGGATATGGTTTTCGACTCCCCGGGCTTACGTTACGGGTACACTGGTATATAATGAATACCTTCAGGATGACATGGAGGCGCTGATATTTGATCCCTCCCGGTCTATCGGTTACGGCGACACCAGGATTCTTTCATCGGAGATTACTTTCGGAAAGGATGTTAAAAAGAGCGGGTTCATCCATCTTTCCAGATTCGAGGATACTTACCGAAGGACAGCCTGCTCATCATCCGAGAACATAAGTTCCTCCGGGTTCGACGCCTTCCTAGAATACCGCTATGGCGGACTCAACCTGTCGGCCAGGCAGTTCGGTTTCAAGAGGAAGAGGGTTTCCGGTACCGTCTCTGGATTAAGGTCGGAAATATCCATGAGGCTGGATGGTTCATTGTTGGGTTTTGGAATAAGGACTTTTGCCGGGGGGACCAGGGATCTTTTTGAAAATCGATTCGGTGAAGCTGAAAGTGATCCAGAGATTCAGAATTATCACGGTGGGGTTGTGCTGGCCACTCCTTCCTGGAAGGAAGTCTTCGCCAGGGCGGCGGTGCATGGGGGGTATCACGGGGAAGCGGGCCGGTATCTGGGTGGAGAGTTGGGCGTGAGTCGCATCGGAACCGGAGGAGGTTACGAGACTCTGGTCTTTTCCAGAAAGTCTCATATTCCCTCACCCTCCGAGCTCTTCAGTCCGGAAGCGGGAACCCCCCCGGAATGCTTTGATTATGATTACAGGGGCAGCGTGAATCTCGATCCGACTTTCTCCGACGAGGTCTCGCTGGAAAAATATTTCACAGAGGGCCTTAGTATAAGGACTTTCTTCCGAAGGGAAAGGTCGAGAATAGAAACCGGCGAAAACGGCCTGCTGGTAAATGCCTCAGAAGACAGGGACATTTACGGAATGAGAGCGGGCTACAGGGGTGAAGAGGAGTTTTGGGGTATGAGGACGGGGTATTCACTGAACGGGGAATACTACATCGAAAAGGATGATCTTCCGGAAGGAATCCCTGAATACAGGTTCCTGGGAGGGGTGTACGTTAAAATCCCCGTGTTTGGTAAGAGCGAGACTCTGACAATCCGGTTCGATTCGATTGAAACAGGGCCGAGAAGATGGGCGGGAACGGAGCTCGAGGCGGCGGCTGTCCAGAATTTTTCGGCTTCCGTGACCCTTATGTCGGCTATAATCAGATTTCAGTTCAAGAATTTTATCGACCACGAATATCAGACTGTGCCGGGATACAGGATGAGTGAAAGGCATATCAGAATCGGAATAGAGTGGAACCTGGTTAACTGACCTTCCATCCATGGCAAATAATCCACCATCAGGGGGTGAATTTGAATCGATGAACACCGTTTGCAAAGCGTTTGACTTGACTTGCAATATGCGACACCGGAGCCTGAAAAGGAATCGACCCGGTTTGACATTCTTTCTTCCCCTAAACGCTTTTTCACCAGAACATCCTTGAAGCAGACGGGTTTTCCCCACTCTTAAGATAGCCGGTTAACTGTTTTTGTAGTTTATATCACTGTACCCTTCCTATTAACCCCCGCCACCCGCGAAGCGGCATAACTCCAATAACTTGAATAATGGCATATAAATTGCGGCTGCCAAAAGTTCGTGAACGTTAATGCATGTGAATCAAAAGGGCGTTTTGCGGCTGAAGTCGCGCCTTTTCGCGGTCAAGTCTTACAGCAGACCGGTTGTTTTTTATCTCCCGGCGGAGGAATTCGTTGAAAGAGGATATAGCAGACCAGCTACTCGAGACCAGCCTGATAACCCAGAGCCAGCTGGAGCTGGCTCTGAAAGAACAGGTAAAATCCGGGGGGAGCATCAGCTACAACCTGGTTAAGACGGGGGCTATATCGGAGAAGGCCCTCTCAGAATTTCTTTCCCAGGCCTATCAGGTAGAGGCTATCGACCTGGACGATGTCCAAGCGGACGAACATTCCATAGAATTGATCCCTGCGGAAGTCGCCACCAAGTTCCAGGTAGTTCCTGTAAACCGGCAGGGACGACTTTTGACCGTGGCCATGGCAAACCCCGATAATATTTTCGCCATAGACGATATCAAGTTCATAACCGGCCTGGAGGTCCGCCCGGTGGTGGCCACTGAGACGGCCATCAAGAAAGCGATCGACCGATTCTACGATTCAGCCGATTCCCTGGCTGAAGTGATGAAGGACATGGAAGACGACCTGGAGATAGTGGAGGAGGAGGAAGAGGATCTCGGCCTTTCAGAGGCCCAGGATGAGGACGCCCCGGTGGTAAAACTGGTCAACTCCCTGATCGCTGACGCGGTCGGAAAAGGAGCCAGCGATATTCACATAGAACCCTTCGAGAAAAAGCTCAGGGTAAGATTCAGAATAGACGGAGTACTGCACGAGATGATGTCCCCTCCCTACAAGATGAAGGGAGCTATAACATCCAGGCTCAAGATCATGGCCGAACTCGATATCGCTGAAAAGAGAGTTCCCCAGGACGGCAGAATCAAGATTCGAATTGGCGAAAAGAAGATCGATCTTCGAGTCAGCAGCCTTCCCACCATATTCGGTGAAAAGATAGTGATGAGGATCCTGGACAAAAGCAATCTGGAGATCGATCTCACCAAGCTCGGTTTTCAGTCGTCCTCCCTGGAAAGGTTTCTCAAGGCGATCGATTCGCCCTACGGGATGGTCCTGGTTACCGGGCCCACCGGAAGCGGTAAGACAACCACTCTTTACTCCGCTCTCAACAAGATCAACGAACCGCATCACAATATCATGACCGCCGAGGATCCGGTCGAGTACAACCTGGACGGAATAAACCAGGTTAACGTTCACGAGGAGATAGGACTTACCTTCGCTTCCTCCCTGAAGGCGTTCCTTCGTCAGGATCCCAACATCGTGATGGTGGGAGAGATCAGGGATCTGGAGACGGGTTCTATCGCGGTTAAAGCGGCCCTGACCGGGCACCTGGTTCTCAGCACTCTTCATACCAACGACGCGCCCAGTACAGTGAACAGGATGATAGACATGGGTGTAGAGCCTTTCCTGGTGGCCAGTTCCACCAACCTGATTCTGGCCCAGAGGCTGATAAGAAAGCTCTGTTCCGAGTGCAAGAAAAAGGCTGAGATCCATCCCGAGTTGATGAGAGAGCTGGGAGTGGAAGACGAGCCTCCCTTTGACGTATTCGAGCCGGTGGGATGCCCCAAGTGCGGCGATACCGGCTATAAGGGAAGAAGCGGCCTGTATGAAGTCATGCTTGTCTCGGAAAGAATAAAGGAGATGATCCTGGACAGGTGTTCGACCGCCGAAATCAAGGAGCAGGCTGTCAAAGAGGGAATGCTCACACTGCGTACAGACGGCATTCTGAAAATCAAGGACGGAATAACTTCCGTGGAGGAAGTTCTTAAGGAAACCAGCAAGAACTAGACTTGCGCAGAAAGCGGGAATACTATGCTTAATCTCAGATCCTTGCTGCAGGAGATGATAGAAAAAGAAGCCAGTGATCTGCACATTACAGCCGGGGCTCCTCCCATATTCAGGGTTGACGGGGAGATGCTGAAATCATCCCACCAGATAGTAACACCGGAGGTATGCAAGCAGATCGCCTACAGCGTTCTTACGGAGGACCAGCAGAAGAGGTTCGAGAATAAGAAGGAACTTGATTTTTCTTTTGGAATCCAAGGCCTCTCGCGATTCAGGGCCAATGTATTTCAGCAGCGGGGCGTTACCAGCCTGGCCATTCGAAAGATTCCCTTCGAGATCCTTGATTTCGAAACACTGGGGCTTCCCCCGGTGGTAAGAGAATTCGCTTCCAAGAACAAGGGCCTGGTCCTGGTGACGGGGCCCACCGGGAGCGGTAAGTCGACTACCCTGGCCAGCATGATCGACAAGATAAACAGTGAGAGAAACGCCCACGTAATAACCATTGAAGATCCTATCGAATATATACATCAGCATAAGAATTGTATCGTTAACCAGAGAGAGGTCAAGGCGGACACCGATTCTTTCGCGAACGCCCTCAAGCACGTCCTGCGGCAGGATCCCGACGTTATACTGATAGGGGAGATGAGAGACCGCGAAACGATGCAGGCCGCCCTTACCATAGCCGAGACCGGCCATCTGGCCTTCGCTACACTTCATACAAACTCGACCTTTGAGTCGATAAACAGGATAGTGGATAACTTCCCGCCCACCCAGCAGTCCCAGGTAAGGGCTCAGCTGGCCTTCGTGCTGAACGGGGTGATAACCCAGCAACTGATTCCCCACGTTTCCGGAAGGGGGAGGGCGCTGGTATCCGAGGTGATGGTTTGCACACCCGCCATAAGCGCGACCATCAGGGACGACAAGATCCACCAGATATACGGGTTGATGCAGGCCGGTCAGAAATGGGGTATGCAGACCATGAATCAGTCGCTTTACCGGGCGGTCATGGAAAGGAAGATCGCCAAGGACGAAGCAATAAGAAGAAGTTCCGATCCTCTCGAGCTCGAGCAGATGCTCGGTGAGAGGAATATAGTAAATAAATACCAGGTAAAGAAGTAATCGTCACCAGGGGGATTGCAGATGGCTACAACGTTTATATGGAAAGGCAGGACGCCGGCCGGCGATAACGTATCCGGCGAGTATGAGGCTGACAATAAGCTCGAGCTTATGGGCCACCTCAGAAAAAAGAAGATCATTGTCACTCAGGTTCGTCAGAAACCCAAGGACCTCAACGTAAATCTGGGTTTCAAAAACAAGATCACGGTCAAGGACATGGGGGTTTTCACCAGACAGTTCGCCACCATGATCAACGCGGGACTTCCGCTGGTTCAGTGTCTGGATATTCTTTCCAGCCAGTTGGACAAGGATAATTTCAAGGAGATCGTGACCGAGGTCATGGAGGACGTGGAATCCGGATCTACTCTCGCCGAAGCTCTCAAGAGGCACAAGTGTTTCAGTGAGCTGTACGTCAATATGGTAGACGCGGGGGAATCGGGAGGCATTCTCGACCTTATCCTCAACCGTCTTGCCGTGTTTCTGGAAAAGCAGGACGCTCTCAGAAGAAAGATCAAGGGAGCCCTTACTTATCCCACCATAGTCCTGGTGGTCGCCGGAGCGGCCACGATATTCATGTTGATGTTCATCATCCCGACTTTCGCCAAGATGTTCAGCGATTTCGGGGGGAGCCTGCCTCTTCCTACCAGGATAGTGATGGGCCTGAGCGATTTCCTGAGGGCCAACTGGTATCTGCTTCTGGGCTTTGCAGTGGGAGCGTACATAGGGATCAAGAAGTATTACGGAACCGAAAAAGGGCAGTACAGGATAGACAAATTCCTTCTGAGGATCCCGATCCTGGGTAATGTTATTCTCAAGGGAGCGGTTGCCATGTTCACCAGAACGCTGGGAACCCTCACCGCCAGTGGTGTACCTATAATTGACGGGCTCGATATCACCGCCAGGACCGCCGGGAACAAGGTGGTGGAAGAGGCGGTGGTAAAGACTAAGGAGAGTATCAGCGAGGGTAACACCATCGCCGACCCACTCAAGAAGAGCGGAGTATTTCCACCCATGGTAACCCAGATGATATCCGTGGGCGAGCAGACCGGCGCCCTTGACGAGATGCTCGAGAAGGTCGCCGATTTCTATGACGACGAAGTGGATTCGTCGGTAGAAGCCCTGACATCCGCGATAGAGCCGATAATGATCGTGGTGATGGGAGTCATAGTCGGCGGTATGCTTATTTCAATGTACCTGCCGATGTTCAAGCTGATATCGGTTGTTTCCGGAGCCTAGCAAATTCAGAAGGAAGGACTTATGAATCTTCTGCCGCGTGCTTCTGAGTTGCAGTCGGAAGAAAAGATAAGAAGATTGGTCTACGTCCGCCTGGTTGTGGCCACGCTGGTGGTCGGAGCGGCCATAATGGCCCTTCAGATTCAAAGCGCCAGGCTGTCAGCGGCGGCCCTATATGGTCTTCTGGGTCTGCTCTACCTCGGCACGGGAGCGGTTTACCTGGCCTACAGGAGCGGAGTATCTTTCTTTCCCCTGGTCCGCCTTCTTATCACTCTGGACCTGGTGGTCCTCACCCTGCTTCTTCATTACAGCGGGGGATCAGGGTCGATTTTCGCGATACTGTTCATACTTCCTATCTTTGTGGGAGGAATATATTTCCAGGTCTCCGGCGGAATCGTGACCTCTGTGATAGCCGCTTCAGCATATATCATATATGCTCTTCTTGAAATGAGCGGCAGGGTGGGAGGGGTTCCGGATGTCTCCCAGCTGACCAGGCAGGGGATGTTCGATTCACTTCTTAAGGCCTATCTTTATCTGGGAGTGTTTCTCTGCGCCGGGCTTCTGAGCGGTTATTTTTCCAGGAGAGTCCTTCACAGCGGAAAAGAGCTCGCCGACCGGGAAAAGGAGATCAGGCGGATTCAGCTCAGCACCGATTCTATACTGAAAAACATGAGCAGCGGACTGGTGGTGGTGAATCTCGAGGGCGAATTGGTGTCCATAAACCCAGCGGCCAAAAGGATCCTGGACCTGAAAGTCGTCGAGAGTTCCCCGGAGGGAAATCGGTTCGAAGAGATGCTGACAGGGGGCGGCGCGCTGATAGAAAAACTGGACCAGGTAGTGAAAACCGGACGGCAGGTGAACAGGGACGAGATAACGGTTTTGCGAAGGGGGGGCTTGGAACTGCCCCTGGGAATAACCATATCTCTTCTCAGGGACGAGGATGGAAACAAAAAAGGAGTGATCGCTCTCTTCCAGGATCTGACCAAGGTTAGAAGGATGAGGGAGAGAATGAGAAAATCCGACAGGATGGCGGCGGTGGGCGAGCTGTCCGCCGCTATTGCCCATGAGATCAGGGCTCCCCTGGCTTCGATATGCGGATCGGTGGAGATGCTGAAGGAGGACCTGGAGCTCAGCGGAGAAAACAAGGAGCTCATGGATCTGGTTATCAGGGAATCGGACCGCCTGGACGGGATAATAACTGAATTTCTGGATTACGCCAGAATGAGAAAGCCAGAGTTTGACAGCGTGAATATAGAACAGTGCGTCAGGGAAACGGCCCTTCTGCTCAAGCGGGGTTCCCACCTCAAAGAAGGGGGGAGGCTGAGCGTGGAGCGCGCCGGCGGCAAAACCTTGGCCATGGCCGACGAGGAACAGATCAGGCAGGTGTTTCTGAACCTTGGGCTCAACGCCTGCGATGTCATCGGAAGGAAGGGCGAACTTATCATAAGGATAAACGAGGTCTTGGCCTGTCCGGCGGGATGCGCGGATGAGACCGAGTGTGTGATGGTGGATTTCGTCAACAACGGCCCTCCCATTCACACAGAGGTCCTTCCCCACATCTTTGAGCCTTTCTTCACTACCAAGGAGGGCGGTACCGGGCTTGGGCTGGCGACCGCGGCAAGAATAATCGAGAGTCACGCGGGCACCATAAGCGTGGAAAAATCGGATAAAAAAGAAACCATATTCAGGGTTTTGCTTCCCCTTCGAAGAATCGGCGAGACGATCGCCGGGGGGCAAGCCGAAGAGAAACTTACCATTGTTTAAGTACGGGGGTTATTGATGGCAGGTGAAAGAATACTTATCGTCGACGATGAAAAGAGCATGTGCAAGTACCTATCTATAATGCTAAAAAAAGAGGGGTACGAGGTGGAAACAGCCAATAACGGCAAAAAAGCCGTCAAATTGGCCAAGGAAGGTTCCTTCGACGTTGTCATAACAGATATCAAAATGAAGGGCCTGGATGGAATAGAGGTCCTGTCCAGCGTCAGAGAGATGGAGCCCAGCCTTCCGGTCATAATAATGACCGCCTACGCTTCGCAGAAAACGGCGATTCAGGCGCTTAACAAGGGCGCTTTTCACTATCTGATAAAGCGGGCGGCCAAGAACGACGAGATCAAGATGGTCATCCGTAACGCCATAGACATGCGTAAGGTAAGCAACGAGAATGTATTTTTGAAAAAACAGCTCAAGAGCAAGGATGATTTCAAGAATATAATAGGAAAGTGCGAGCCGATGCAGAAGGTCTTCGACAGGGTGAACAAGGTGGCCAACACCGACAGCACCATTCTGATAAGGGGGGAGAGCGGGACCGGAAAAGAGCTGGTGGCAAAAGCGATACACTACAAGAGTCACAGGTCGGGCAAATCCTTTGTCTCCATAAACTGCGGAGCTCTGCCCGAAAACCTTCTGGAGAGCGAGCTGTTCGGCCACGTGAAGGGAAGTTTCACGGGTGCCATAAAGGACAAGGACGGCCTTTTCAAGGTTGCCTGCGGGGGAACCTTCTTCCTGGACGAAGTGGGAGAGACATCCCCCGCCATTCAGGTCAAGCTGCTGAGGGTGCTTCAGGAGAGGGAGATCATTCCGGTGGGCGGGACAGAGCCCATAAAGGTGAATGTCAGGCTTATAGCGGCCACTAACGCGGATCTCGAGGAAGAGGTCAGGGCGGGCAACTTCCGACCCGACTTGTATTACAGGCTCAATGTCATACCTGTCGTTATTCCGCCGCTTAAAGACCGTCAGGATGATATTCCACTGCTGGTCGATCATTTCCTCAAGAGGGCTTCTGAGAAGACCAGGAGAAAGAAGACCATATCAAAGGACGCCATGGAACTTATGGTTAATTACGACTGGCCGGGAAACGTGCGCGAGCTTGAGAATATAGTCGAAAGAGCCATAGTGCTCCAGGAGAGCGACAAGATCCATCCTTATGACCTTCCGGACAAGATACGCTTTCACTCCAGAAGAGACCGGAAGCTGGTCCTGGACAGGGCCCATCTGACCCTGGAGGAGCTGGAAAAGGAGTATGTGGTATCGGTTCTGGAGGAGACCGGTTGGCAGAAGAAAAAGGCCAGCGAGATACTCGGTATAAACGCTTCCACCCTCTACCGTAAGATCCAGCGCTACGGCCTCAGGAGGGAAAAAGAGAAAGCGGTGCAGAAGTGACCGGATTGCATAGCGAAAAGGCGATACTGCAAATCACAAGCCACACGGATCTGAGGCGGAGCGGCTGCAATTTATAAAGCAATGCATAACAAGAACTTAAGTCTTATTGACAATAAATATCGCTTGGCACATATATTGCGATAAGACATTACGAGTCCGGCAAGACGGACAAAAAATGATAATCAAACGGTTTGTAAAAGAGCCGTCGATTCAGAGGATGCCAAAGCAAATTGCTTTGAGTGGATGTACTAAGGAGGTGCAGAATGAATAACAAGGGTTTTACCCTTATCGAGCTGATGATCGTCGTAGTGATTATCGGTATTCTCGCTGCGATCGCGATTCCCAACTTTATCAACATGCAGTCGAGAGCCAAAGAGGCTTCATGCAAGTCTAACTGCCACACGGTGCAGCTCGCCGCCGAGGATTTCGCGGTTCAGAATGACGGCGTATACGCCGCCGATAATACCACAGCCCTTACCAACGGTGACGTGTTGGTGGACCTGTTCCCGGGCGGAGCTCTTCTGGAGAATCCGTTCACAAAGGCCGCCACGGAACCCGCCGTATGGGGCGCGGGCGCGGCTGCCGGTAATCCCGGCGAGATCGCTTACGCTCCCATCGCCCTCAACGGCGTGAATGTTGGCTACAACATCACCGGTGGAGACAAAGACGGTAACGTAATGATCACCCTTTCGAGTGGTCAGTAGATAAGGTAGCAATAATTCGTTTAGCGGGCGGCTCGCACGGGCCGCCCGTTTTTTTTGCTGAAGTTCAAAATGAGAAGCGGCCTGTTCCGTTTTGGGGGACCGGCCTTATCGGCATGAAATCTGCAAAAGAAATCCGGAGAAAAGCACAGCAGAGCCATTTGAAGGAGAAATCGGCTGATTCTGGCACTATAAATATTATGGATGCAAAGAATCTTGACAGCTCAACGCGGCATTCAGGCGACGAGTTGGCCCGGCCACCGCTGCTGGGGCGAGAAGGGGTGAATAAAAGAGGCTATGGATACGCTCAGGGTTGAAAATATTCATAAATCTTTCAGAAGCGATATGTCATTGGCAAAGACTGCGGTCCTTCGAGGCCTCTCATTTTCAGCTGGAGAGGGCGAAATACTGGGATTTCTGGGCCCAAACGGAGCTGGAAAGACCACCACCATCAAGATCGTACTAGGCCTGATAAAGCCTGACTCGGGCAGCGTGAGGGTGCTGGGCAGGCCGGTAAGCGAGAGGGCTGTAAAAAGGGTTATAGGCTATCTGCCCGAAAACCCCTATTTTTATCCTCATCTTTCCCTGATCGAATTCCTGACTTTCTGCGCAAAATTGAGCGGCGTGGAAAAGGCCGTTTTAAGAAGGCGCATCGATGAGATAATATCCCTGGTGGGACTGCCCGGGGACAGGGATAGGAGGCTGAGAGGATTTTCCAAGGGTATGATTCAGCGGGCCGGGCTGGCTCAGGCGGTCCTTCACGATCCTGATATACTAATACTCGACGAACCGTTCTCCGGGCTGGACCCTCTGGGCAGGAAGCTGGTAAGGGATTTTCTGCTGGGTCTTAAGACCGAAGGTAAAACAATATTCTTCTCTTCACATATTCTTCCCGACATGGAGGCGCTGTGCGACAGCACCTGCATAATAAAGGAAGGAAAGATCGCGCTTAAAGTTGGAATGGATGAATTGATAAGAATAGGAGAGGGAAAAGTCGAGGTTACCGCCAGAAATTGCCCTCAGACCTTTACCGAGAATATCCGTGAATACATCGAGAATGAGAAGAGGACCGGGGACGAGGTGGTTTTAGTGGTTAGAAGGCAGGAACTGGTCAGAACGGTGCTCAAATACCTTCTTGATAACGGCGCGGAAATAATCCGGGTGGTCAACCAGCATCCCACCCTGGAAGAGGTCTTCGTAGGAGAGGTCGCCCCCGGCGGGAATGAGGGGGAGAGCTATGCCTCCGCAGGGGTGTTCGGGAAAAAGAAGGCGAAAGCCCGGTACGCGGCGGAGCAGTAAGAGGAGGAGATGCCATGAACAGAATAGCCAGTATAGCCTTGAACACATTCAGAGAGTCGGTCAGAGGCAAACTCCTTTACCTGGTAATCGTTTTCGGAGGCATACTGGTGTTCAGCACCTATCTTCTCTCGCCCCTCTCGGTGGGAGCGGCCAGGGAAAAGATAGTAACCGATATAGGGCTGGCCTTTATATCGTTCATCGGAGTGATGACCGCCGTGATGGTGGGAAGCACGCTGGTTCACAAGGAAGTAGACAAAAAGGCGGTTTACATGGTCCTGACCAGGCCGGTTTCGAGGTTTGAGTACCTTGCGGGCAAATTCTTCGGAATCATGGCGGCCCTTCTGGTAATGATATGCGTGATGTCTCTGATAATGAGCGCTGTAATAATTATGGGGGGAGGCGGTATTTCCGCCGGAATACTCACCGCGCTGTATTTTTCAATCCTCGAAATGGCCGTCATGTCGTCTGTAGTCATATTCTTCAGTACTTTTACCACTCCAGTTCTGACCTTCTTCTTCGCCGCCTGTGTCTTCGCGGCGGGCAACCTCAGCGGCGATCTCAGGGTATTCGCGGACAAATTCGGGTCCGAGACGATGAAGAAGATGACGGATTTCATCTTTTACATTCTTCCGAACCTCAAGGTGTTCAATTTCCGGCACCAGGCCGTTCACGAAGTGGCTGTGAGCTTTTCCGAACTCGGCCTCGCGACTTTTTACGCTCTGGCCTATTGCGTAGCGGTGATGCTGTTCGCCTACCTGGTATTCAATAGAAGGGAATTCGCCTGAAGCGGGGTAAGTTATATGAAGAAGATGTTTTTCATTGACTTGATCCTGGCCTTCTTGGCCCTGGCATTCATGGTGGGGGCGGGAAAAAGCGTTGAAGGTATAGGTGAGGAAAAAAGAAGATCAGAGATAATGTACCTGCCCTCCAGCGATGGCATGAAGGTGGTATCACTGGGCTACAGAAACCTGGCCGCTGATCTGCTCTGGTTCAAAACGGTCCAGTATTACGGTGGTTACAGGCTGGGCGAGAACACCTTGGATCTCTTTCGCCATCTGGCCGAGGTGATAACCGACCTCGATCCCCAGTTCACCTTCGCCTACCGTCTATGTGCCCTGATACTGGCAGAGGATATGGGTGAATTCGAGGAGGGAGTAAAAATCCTGAAAAAGGGTATCGAGAACAATCCTCAAAACTGGTGGCTTTGTTTTGAGATGGGATTTCTATACTACATATCCGGCCGGGATTATGGTGAAGCGGAGAGGTATTTCGAGCTCGCTTCCCGAATGCCCGGAGCCAATGAAAGGGCCACCCGTTTCGCGGCCAGCGCGGCCGCCAAAGGCGGCGATATCGAGACCAGTATAGAGATGTGGAAAAAGCTGGCCGAAACCTCCGAAGATCCCTTCATGAATGAACTGGCCGGGCGATATATCGAAAAGCTCGAGAAAAGACTCGCCGAAGAGAAGAGGGGTGAAACGTGAGTGCCGTAATCTATATCACCGTCCTGATCGCGGGTCTGGCGGCCGGCAGTTTTCTCAACGTCTTGGTGTACCGGCTTCCCAGGGGAAAGTCGATCGTAAAGCCCCGTTCCTCCTGCCCTCGATGCGGAAAGATAATAACCTGGTATGAGAATATCCCCCTTATCAGTTTCCTTTTTCTTAGGGGAAAGTGCTCCGGATGTAAAAAGAGGATATCGCCTCGATACCCGCTGGTCGAACTTCTCTCCGGGGGATTGGCAGTATTGTGCTTGAACAGGTACGGCCTGAGCTTGAATCTTGTTTTCGCCTATCCCTTCGTGATGTCCCTTCTGGTGATCACCCTGATAGACTGGGATCATCAGATAATCCCCGATTCCATAAGCGTTCCCTTTATAGCGGCGGGTGTGCTTTGGGCTGCTGTGGGAAGCGACACCGGGGTTCTTTCCTCGGTGTTGGGAGCGGCCGCGGGTGGAGGCAGCCTATACCTTATCGGAGTCGTTTATCACAGGATCAAGGGGGTAGAGGGAATGGGCGGAGGGGATGTGAAGCTGATGGCCATGATCGGAGCCTTTCTGGGAATAAAACTGGTACTGCCTGTCATCCTGGTGGCATCGTTTTTCGGAGCCCTGTACGGAATAATCCTAATTCAGGCCGGGGGGGACGGCCTGACCAAGGTGCCGTTCGGCTCCTTTCTCGCTCCGGCAGCTGCCCTCTGCCTGTTCACCGGAGAGATCATGCTCCGGTGGTATTTTATGCAGTTTTGATATTATGGCACTTTGCACAGAAACATTGCAATTGACGCCTGAGCCGGGGAGTGTTACCGGAGCTAATAATCTAAGACACCATTTGGCAACGGATTGGCGAGGCGTTAAAAACTTCTTATTGGCACATTTGTTGCGTGAAATCAAAATTTGACTATTTAAAACAGCAGATTTTTCACTGCGAGGGCAAAATTAAACTTATGGAAGCACAGTTTCCTGACATTAGAAGGCTGGTGCGCGAATGATATCCTTACCGTTTAAAAAGAAGAATTCGACAGTTAGTGTTGATATCGGTTCCAGTTTGATAAAGGTATTCGAAATCGATCATTCCCAGGATATTCCCAGAATCGTCCATTTCGGAATAAACAGGCTGCTGCCCGAGGCTATCGTCGAGGACGAGATAATGGACAGAAGCCTGGTGGTGGACGGAATAACTGAATGTATCGATCAGGCGGGCATATCATGCAAGGAAGTTGTAACCGCCGTTTCCGGCAGGGCCGTTATCGTCAAGAAGATCGTGATGGACAAGATGAGCAGGGAAGACGCCCGGGAGGCGATCTTCTGGGAGGCCGAACAACACGTTCCCTTTGACATCGATGATGTCTGCCTCGATTTTCAGATACTTAACGAGGATATAGGGGCGAATCAGATGGAGGTCCTCCTGGTGGCGGCCAAAAAGGACATGGTTACCGATTACGCCGACCTGATAAGAGACGCCGGCCTGAAACCGAAGGTCATAGACGTGGATTCTTTTGCCGTCCAGAACAGTTACGAGGAGAATTACGGGCTGACCGATGAGAATCAGGATGAGGTTATAGGGCTGGTAAACATTGGAAGCGATGTTACAAACATCAACATAATCCAGAATAACAGCCCGCATTTTACCAGAGATATCAGCGTGGGTACGGATAATTTTATTGAGGTCCTTCAGAAAGGTTTGAGCCTGGAGTACGAAGAAGCCCAGTCGGTCATAAGTGGTGAACTGGGAGAGATCGAAGAGGAAAAGGTGAAGGATATATTCAGAAGCAAGGTCGCCGACCTTTCTTTGGGAATAGAGAGGAGCCTGTCATTTCTCAAGGCCGCCGGCGACGCCGATAATATCGATAAGATCATACTGAGCGGCGGAGGAGCTCGAATCCCCTTCCTGAAGGAGATACTCTCGGAAAAGCACAATATAGAAATCGAAATTCATAATCCTCTCATAGCTGTGGAATACGATGAGGGGATATTCGCAGAATATGAAGAGGAACTGGAAAAGATGTCGCCATTATTGACAGTGGGCATTGGGCTCGCTTTGAGAAAGGCGGGGGAATAATGATAAGAATAAACCTGCTACCAGCTGAAGAGAGAGAGAAGAAACGCGAGTTCAGTCTTCCCGAGATGCCGACCGTGTATATGATCGGCGGCGTCGTACTGTTTTTCGCGGTTATTCTGACAATAGGATTCATTCAGCATCACGAGGTGGCGGAGCTGAACAAAAAGATAGAGATTGCCAACGAGGAATCCAGAAGGCTGGCTCCCCAGCTGGCCAGGATCAAAAAGATAACCAAAGAGCGTGAAGAGGTTGACCGCAGGCTTCATCTGATTACCTCCCTGGACAGGTACCGCTATTTCAGGGTCAAGCTGATGAACGATGTGGGGATTAAACTGCCCTCCAATTGCTGGTTGACCGGACTGTCCGAGCAGTCATCCAATTCTTTCATGATAGACGGGATAGCGTTCTCTAATTACAGAATAGCCGATATGATCACGAACCTCGAGGGTTCCCAGATATTTACCGAGGTCGGCCTGAATGTGGCCGAAAAGGGAAAGATCGAGGAACGTGAAGTCATGAAATTCAGCCTTACCGCCAAGGCAATGCCGCAGTAACGAAGAGAGGGAAAAAATGGATTTCAAAGATCCTCAGGTTCAGAAGGGAATAATAATCGGGATTTTTCTCGTGCTGTTCGCCTACGTTTATTTCTTTACTTCTTTCATGCCGTTTTTCTACAGGCCGATGAGCAGCCAGAAAGCATCCCTTAGCGCTGAATATGAAAAGATCAGCGCCGAGCTCGAGAAGGCGAGAAAAACAGTGGGTAATCTCGAGCAGCTGGAGAGAGAGTACGAAAGGCTGCACACAAAATGGATAGCGGCGCTCAAGCTTCTGCCGGAGGAAGAAGAGATAGCCGTTTTGCTCAGGCAGATCACCAGGTCGGGAAACCAGGCTGGTCTGAGCTTCGATCTCTTTGAGCCCGGCGTGGTCACCAGAAAGGAATTTTATGCGGAGAACCCCATAAGGGTCAAGGTGAGGGGAAAATACCACCAGGTTGGCATCTTCCTTTCAAAAGTGGCCAATCTGGACCGGATAGTCAATATATCGCAATTAAATATTATCCCGGTGGAGGAAAGCAACCCCGGCAAGGTCGGCAAAACTCACACGGTTGAGGCGGAGATGACCATGACCGCCTACACGCTTCTCGAAGGTGGTGAGGTTACAAATGAAAACAAAGACAAGTCGTAATTTCTGGAATAATACGTTGAACGCGGTCGGGGCCCTGATCGTCACAGCGGCTCTTCTGTCGCCCACTCTGGCCGCGGGTGCCGATACCGAGGAGAAGCCCGGTAACCTTAGGGCGAAGCATTATTATTACAAGGCCTTCAATCGAAGGGACCCTTTCCACAGCCTGATATCGGGGGAGTACGAGGAAGCGGAAGCTGAGCTGGTCGATATCTACAAGGTCCGTCTAGTCGGCGTGCTCACAGGTGGAATGGAGAGGTACGCCATGATGGAGGACGACAATGGTATCGGATATATACTGAAAGCGGGCGATCCGATAAGGAATGGCAGCATCGTGTCAGTGTCGCCCCGCTCTCTGGTTGCAAGAGTATCGATGTTCGGACAGACAAACAGTATAACTCTCAAACTCGAGGGAATGAAGGGAAAAGGAGAATAAGATGCGTAGAGCCCTTACTTTCACGTTGATATTGTTTGCTTCGGTTATAATCCCGATCAGCGCGATTTCCGCTTCCGATTCAGGAAAGGCGATCAACGGTCTGGATATAAAGGAAGTAAACGGTGATCTGAGAATCGAGATCAGCAGGATGGGAGATCTTGAATTCGACGTCTTCAAGGCTGAAAAACCCCAGCGGCTGGTACTGGATTGCATCGGAGCGCAGTACAAACTCGATAGGTCGGTCTACCAGGCTGAGTCTCCCTTGATCTACAGGGTCAGAACCAGCCAGTACAAGGTCGACCCAGTGCCTATCAGCAGGATCGTGATAGACCTGAAGAAAGCGGTAAATCATCGGCTGATAAAGGAAGAAGGCAGGCACGTTCTTCTTATTTCCGATAATAACGGCGCAATTGTCGCGGCCAAGGACTCTCAAGCGAAGGAGAACGTTTCAGGTCTGGCCAGCCTTAAGGTCGCCAAAGCGGCTATGGGGCCGGTTCTTCCTCTGGAATCTCCGGGTAATGCCTCCAAAGCGGAACCTAAAGGGAAGAACGCGGAGGCGGCCAGACCCGCCGGCGGACCGGATGAATCGCCATGGATAACGGAAGATGCGGATGAAGTTTCACATCATTCCGGTTCTTCAGCCGAACCAACAGCGGCCAAGAGCGCAAAGCAGGCTGGGAACAGAGCCGCTCACACTTTTGACAGCTCTTCCATAGATGCCGACGACCTGCCCTGGTCTGATTCCTACGCCCGCGGGGCGCCAGCTTCGGGAGGCGGAATCCCTGTAAGTTCAAAGCGTCTCACCATCGACGCTCAGGGTGCCGACATCAAGACGGTTCTACGCACTATTTCCGATTTCGCGGGAGTGAATATAGTTGCCGGTTCGGATGTCGAGGGCGAGGTCTACATTCATGTGAAAGACTCTCCCTGGCAGGAGGCCCTGGACGTGATCCTGAAAGCTCACGGTTATGGGTACAGGGAAGAATTCGGTATGATAAGGGTCGCGGAAAACAAGAGGCTTCTGCAGGAAGAGCTGAACGAACGTACCACCGAAAGGAAGAAGGAAGATCTTCTCCCCCTGTTTACCAGAGTGGTTTTCGTTCACAATTCCAACGCTGAAGAGATAAAAGACGCCCTTCAGAACGTAGTCAGCAAGAGGGGCAAGGTCGACGTGGATATGGGAAGCAACGCTTTAATTATAAATGACATAGAACAGAATATAGAGAAGATTTCCGAGATAGTCAGGAATCTTGACAAGAAGCACCTGCAGGTGGATATAAACGCCAAGCTGGTGGAGGTGGATGTAGAGGCCAAGCAGGAGTTTGGAATCAACTGGGATATGCTAAACCTTCATAAGTCTGACTGGAACGCGGTCGGTAGCGCGAGCCTCGACGAGCAGCTCCCCCTGTCCAGCGGAACCTTCAAGTTCGGAACGGTACATTCCTGGGGAGAGCTAAACGCTATTCTTCAGATTCTCGAGAAGGAGAACAAGGCGAACATAATATCGAATCCGAGGATTACCACCGTTGACAACAGGGAAGCGACCATACTGGTCGGTAAGGAGATACCCCTAATAGTCGCCGATGAGGCTGGAAATCCCATCACCGAGCTGACCAAGATCGGAATCATGCTGAGGGTTACCCCCCATGTCAATACAGACCGGACTATAACCCTCGATCTTCATCCCGAGGTGAGCGAACTCCAATCAGAGTCCACCGCCCAGGGAGGAGTTATAATATCGACCGCCGAAGCGGATACCAGGGTGGACGTGGCCAACGGGGAAACGGCAGTCATAGGAGGGCTTATCAAGAAGAGCGATACCGAGATAAGACAGGGACTTCCATTCCTCAAGGATTTACCGTTCATCGGAGGCCTCTTCTCTTCGACTACCAAGGCGAACAAGAAGCAGGAACTGGTGATCTTCGTAACACCGACGATCGTGGAATAAACTTGCCCCCTCCACTCACCGTCGTACCCCCGGAAGCTGTAAAGATGCTTCCGGGGGTTTTTTTATTCCCTTCAGGCGGCTATACTGTAGTTATATAGGCTTGGTGTCAAGTGACGGCCGGGATACGCGTTCTGAGGCGGGAATGATATCGAGGCGGCCCGGCGTTTATTGCCTCGATAAAAATGTTTTCTCTTGCCCGCAGGGTAAATCTTATTTATGGTGAGTTGTTTGAAATACTATATAAACCTATGATTGTAAATCTATGATTTGATTAGTCCAGGAGAGGATTTGAATTGAGAGTCATAGCCGGAAAGAAAGGCGGGCTGGTTCTTCAAGGCGCCGCCGGGAAGGATTTCCGGCCCACCACCCAGCTGGCCAAGGGGGCGATTTTCAACAGCCTTTACGGAGAGGTACAGGGCAGCGTGATACTGGATCTCTTTGCTGGTTCCGGTGGCCTGGGTATAGAGGGGTTGAGCAGGGGCGCGGAAAAGGCTGTTTTCGTTGAGAGCGACTCCAGGGCGGTTAAAGCTTTGAAAGCGAACCTGGCCAAATGCGGGTTCGATAGCGAAGAAGCTGCGGCGGTCAAAATGGACGCGATACGTTTTCTCAGACGGGCAATTGAACAGGGGAGTAAATACGATATAATAGTGGCGGATCCCCCTTACCAGAGTGATCTGGCACAGAAGGTCCTGAATCTTATCAGCACATTCAGCGGGAGATTTTGCAGGATACTGATACTGGAGACCGATCAGGAGCTCGAAGAGATGCCGGAATCGTCGATGGAAAGGTACAAGGTGAGGAATTTCGGCCAGACATGCCTGAACTATTTCAGATACAGAAAATTGTAATGGAGGGAGCGAAATGAGCGTAAAAACCGCCCTATATCCGGGTACATTCGATCCTATAACAAACGGGCACGTGGATCTGGTCAAGAGGATCGCCAGAATATTCGACAGGGTCGTGGTGGCGGTTGCCGCTGGAACCCACAAGAAAACACTCCTTAGCCTGGAGCAACGCTACAGTATAGCTGACCAGAGCCTGAGAGAACTGAAGGGAGTCGAGTGTGTCACATTCGATGGGCTTCTAGTCGATGAGTTCAGAAGAAGGGATGTGGATGTCGTTATAAGGGGGCTGAGAGCGGTTTCAGATTTCGAATACGAGCTCATGATCGCCCTGATGAACAGAAAGCTTAATCCAGATTTTGAAACAGTCTTTCTAATGCCAAGTGAAAAATACATTTATCTGCACAGCTCCCTTGTAAAGGAGATATTCCGGATGGGTGGGGATATTGATTGTCTGGTTCCCAAGCCGGTATTAAGGGGGCTTAAAAAGTGGTTCCCGGATAGAATGAGGCAAAGCGGTGATTAGCGGGCGAGCAGCCTCGCCTCAGTGTGGGGAACGAACCGGAAATTAATCTTGTCCTAAACTTCCGAAGGAGGGAGTATATGTCCAATTTTGTAAGCAGCAGAGCCGCCGGTATCGAACCTTCAATAACCCTCAGCCTGAATACCAGGGCCAACGCCTTGAAGGAGGCGGGGGAAGACGTGGTCGGGCTGGCCGCGGGGGAGCCTGATTTCGATACACCGGAGGTGATCAGAAAGGCGGCTTACCAGGCTATAGAAGAAGGCAAGACCAGGTACACACCCGCCGCGGGCATCTCGCAGCTCAGAAAAAAGGTCGCTGAAGAGTACTCCGGGCGTCTGGGAGTCGGCTACGAAGCGAATGAGGTCTTGATCTCAAATGGAGCCAAACACTGTATTTTCAACGCCCTGTACGCCCTCACCGATCCAGGTGACGAAGTGCTCATATTTACCCCTTACTGGGTAAGCTATCCTGAAATGGTCAAACTGGTCGGAGCCAGGCCGAGAATCGTCCAGCTTGATTCCGCGGACGGGTACAGGCTGAATCCGGAGATACTCAAGAAGGAGATAGCTGAATCGAAGCCCAGGGCCATACTCTATAACTCGCCTAATAATCCAGCCGGTATAGTCTACAGCAAGAAAGATATCGAGGCTATAGGCCGGGTGCTGGCCGAGGAAGGGGTGGCTCTGATAAGTGATGAGATATATGAATACCTGACCTACGGCGACAACCGCCATTTTTCACCGGTTACCCTGATGCCGGAGCTTAAAGACAGCACGGTGGTGATCACGGGAGTGTCCAAGAGCTACGCGATGACCGGATGGAGAATAGGATACGCTCTGGGAAACAAGGAGTTGATCTACAGAATGAGCGCCTATCAGGCGCACGCCACAGGATGCCCCAATGCGATCTCTCAGTGGGCCGCTCTAACCGCCCTGGGAGAGGCTTCGGAGGAAAGAGAGAAGATGCGGGCGGAGTTTGAAAAGAGAAAGAAGATGTTCGGCGAGAGGCTGGCCGGAATAGATTCGGTCAAGTTTCCCGAGCCGGGCGGAGCTTTCTATTTTCTGGTGGACGTTTCGGCATTGTACGACAAATGTGGTGTGAAAGGCAGCGGTGAGTTCTGCGAGAAGCTGCTCGAGGAAAAAGGGCTTCTTCTTATTCCGGGTGGTCCCTTCGGTTGCGATGACACTGTAAGGTTTTCTTTCGCAGCGGGCGAAGAGACCCTCAAGGAAGCCATTTCAAGGTTTGAGAGCTTCGTGAGTGATTACGAGGGCTGACCGGCAGTTTCCTGAATTTACGGCGCCCCTTCAGCTATGGCAGAAAATATCCAAAGAAGAGTAGTGGAATTGACCCGGAGGTGCCGGGATGTGGAATTCCGCACTGGTTATCTTCACCGGCTGGCCTATGGGTTTGACGCGACAGGAATCAGAAGATTATGCGAAGCGGTGGCTTTCCCCCGATCCAGAAGCTGTCTTAGCAACCTGATGGCGGTAGCTGGCGCTCTGGGGATTCCGGTGGTCCCCAGAGGGGCGGGTACAGGTTTTTCCGGGGGATCCGTACCCGTAGAAGGCGGATTGGTTATTTCAACAGAAAAGATGAGGAAGGTGATTTCTTTTCACCCCGGCGAAGGGGAGATCGAGGTGGAATCGGGGATAGTCAATGCTGAACTGCAGGATTATCTTGAGCCGGCCGGGCTATTTTATCCACCGGATCCAGCCAGTTACCGGGTATCCACGATAGGGGGAAATATAGCTGAAAACGCGGGCGGGCCAAGGGCTTATAAGTATGGAGTCACCAGGCGGTATGTGCGGTCGGTATCCTGGATCACCGCCCAGGGAGAATCGATCGAGTCAGCCCTTGAAGGAGAAAGCTCTCTTCTGGCCGGTTCAGAGGGAACCCTTGGAATGATATATTCGGCCAAGCTGGGCGTGGTTCCAATTCCGGAGAGCGCCTCCACGTTTCTACTTGATTCGGGGGGGAAGGGAAGGGCCTTGAACCTCGCCTCCACCCTCCTTCGCAGCGGGTTCCGGCCCAGCGTCCTGGAATTCATAGATTCGAAGACGATCGGGTGCGTGGGAGAATACCTGGAAATCTCTTCTCTGCTTTCGCTTAAGTCTGAAAGCGATTATCTGTTTCTGGAGGTGGAAGGGACCCGGGTTGAAACGGCCGATCAGGAGATTATATTAAGGGAATTCTGCCGGAGCCGGGGTCTCTCTCTGGTGGCGGCGGGTAATGAGAAGGAGCGGGAACTGCTCTGGAGCCTCAGAAGATCGATCAGTCCGAGCCTGGCCCGAAGGGGAATTACCAAGGTCAACGAAGATATTTCCCTTCCCCTGGGCGAACTCCCGGCCGCGGTCGAAAGGATCCATTCGATGGCGGAGGAAGCCGGCCTGGAATGCTATATCTTTGGGCACTGCGGAGACGGAAACCTTCACATAAATATAATGACTGACAGAAGAAACAAAGAAGAGATGGAAATAGCGGGTGAATTTGTCGAAAAACTTTTCGACTATACCGCTGAAGCCGGCGGGGCGCTGAGCGGGGAACATGGAATAGGGATGACCAAGAGTGCCTACCTGGTGAAAGCGTTCAGTCCCTACGAGCTGAAGTTGCAGAGCGGGATAAAAGACCTGTTCGATCCGAACGGTTTGTTGAATCCGTCAAAATATTTTAAGTCGGCTTCGGCCGCGAGGGGGAAGATTCCGAATTGACCGGCCATTTCATAGACAGAGTCAAAATAGAGGTGAGCTCTGGAAAGGGCGGCGACGGGTGCGTCAGCTTCAGAAGAGAGAAACACGTGCCCAGGGGAGGGCCTGACGGGGGGAACGGGGGTGACGGCGGAGATGTAATCATGAGAGTAAACCCTCACCTGAGGACTCTTATCGATTTCAGGTATGGCAAGATTTACAGGGCTGGAAACGGAAAGCCCGGCTCCGGTGCCAGAAAGACCGGCAAGAGCGGCGATCCGGTTATCATTGAAGTCCCGCCCGGCACCGTAGTGCAGGATTCGGAGACCGGAAAGGTTCTGGCCGATTTGACCGAAGAGGATCAAAGCGCCTTGATTCTTAAGGGTGGTAAGGGAGGGAGGGGAAATTATACCTTCAGAAGACCAACTGACAGGGCATCCAGAAGGGCGACCGGCGGAGAACCGGGCAAAGAAAAAAACCTTCAGCTGACCATGAAACTGATCGCCGACGTGGGCACGGTGGGGTTTCCCAACGCCGGTAAATCGACCCTCCTTTCAGCAGTAAGCGGGGCTCATCCGAAGATAGCCTCGTATCCTTTTACCACGCTGACGCCCACCCTGGGAATCGTAAGGGTAGGTGAGCTGGCTTCGTTCTGCATGGTCGATATACCAGGCCTTATCAAGGGGGCTCACCGGGGCAAGGGACTGGGAATCCAGTTCCTTCAGCATATCGAAAGATGCAGGGTTCTCCTGCTTGTCATCGACGCCTCCGGAGAAGATGAGGTGGTATCGGTAAGGGAGAGCCTGCTCAGAGAGCTTGAGCTTTACAGCGATAAACTCCTCGATCGGCCCAGGGTTATAGCCCTGAACAAGATAGATCTTATGGATGATGCGGCCTCACTTAGAAGATACTCCGATATCCTGGATGAAGAGGTGTTCCCTATATCGGCCGTTACCAGTAAGGGCCTGGGCGATCTTATCAGCAGGCTTCACGAGATAATCATCGGGACAAAGGATCAGAGATAGATCCCATGAAAAGGGGTAGCCCCGATTCGGTGTCCTCTATTACCAGGAAGTATGGCCTGTCAAAAACCAGACGGAACGGCTCCGGCTGCTCCATGGCGGAGGTCATTTTCATGACTACCGCGGTCACGCCCGCCGCCTCGGTGCCTTTTTCATCCACCTTCAGGTATGTCTTGTGAAGGACATCGTCGATGTAGACGTTCCTGCCCCCTCCCGGAACGCACATTCTTGAAAAATCAGCCCCGGTCGGATCGAATGCCATTTTCATGCCTACCTTACTGAGCTGGCTCTTGAGCTGGGAATTGTATTCTATCTCAAGGCGTGGAATCTCCACCGTGCCTTCTCTTTTGGTGAAACCTTCACGCCAGGATCTCCATGATTCGAAATCAAGTTTGTCGTGAAGTTCTTTCAGGTTAGAATCCTCATCGGGAAGTAGAAGAACCATTACGGTCTTTTCATCGGTATAGGGAAGAACGACCCCCTTGAATTTTTCACCGTCCAGGTAACGAAAAGACCCTTTTCTTTTCATCATGTCAACGGATTTGACTGACCCGCCGGGCGTGTGAAAGTCCTTTTTACTGGTCTTCTCGGGGTCGAATTCCTTTTTCCAGGTTCCCTTGAAGTAGATAGCGTTTATCAGATAGGCAATATCATCTTTGGAAATACTGTCTATAATCTGGCTTATTTTTCCTCTTGTTTCGTCGCTTACCCAGTTGTTTATCTTCTTGACGGTGGTTATGGGGAAAACCTCGGCCAGAAAGAATTTTCTGGTGTCATTCTTGAATTCCTTTTTGAACTCCAGCGATTTTCTCAGCCAGATCGAATTGGCTATGGAGAGGATGACTTCTTTATCCTCTTTCTTGAGGCCCTGAATGATTTCCAGGTTTCCATCTTTTAATGTGTCTTCTTCTATGTCCTCAAGATTCAGAGCCTGCCGCATCTGGGCCAGGGTCTCGCCGTCGGCTCCGCCCGCTGTCATCGCCAGGGCTAGAGCTACGCTGACCGGAGATATAAAAACATTGCGGCTACGATTAAGTGAAGCTTCGATATTGTAAAGTTCGAATCCAAATCTTGAATAGGCTTCGGCAATACTCACTTTATCGCTGACCTCCCCTGATAGTTTATCCGGTTCTCCCGATTCATTAGCTGACGTGCATCCGGCAGCCACGACCGCAATAATCACAAACATGATTATGATTCTGGTCGATCTCATCTCAGAGCCCCCTTTGAATATAAAATTTCATATACCCGATTCCGAATTAAATTGCGCTTAAATCCCGATTTATTTTTTCAGTTAACCCCGATTAATAAATGTCCGGTCCTTATTATTTTTATTTAAGCTTCCGTTCAGGCCTTTCACTTAGATTATACACACTGACTGCGGTTTTATTCCAGAAACTTTAGCAACTACCCGGTAGCGGGATTAGATGAGCCGGGAAGATTTCACCGGGATTGGGGAATAACCTCACAGGTTCGGGGAATAATTTCACAGGGCATAGGAGTAACTTCACAGAACATGGGAGTAACTTCACAGGGCATGGGAGTAACTTCACAGAACATGGGAGTAACTTCACAGGGCATGGGAGTAACTTCACAGAACATGGGGAGCAATTTCACAGGGCATGGTGACGACTTCTCGAAGCCGAGGAGCAATCTCTTCGAGCTTTGACATGACTTGCAGCAAAAATCGTCTGTAATCAAAGGATAAATAGTAAGGTCGATCGATCTCTTTAAATTCACGAGACATTTTTAAAATAAATACTATATTTGATTTTTTCCAGATTTATCCTTGACAGGATTTTGGGGTTGTTTCCGGCTAT
>CAZAUK010000001.1:0-403417 GCA_964488475.1 uncultured bacterium | reverse complement strand
CCGCCCACAATGCACAGCGCCACCCAAACGGTAAGGTATCGCTCGAATACATTCGACATTTTCCGCTCGTCGGCGAGCTTCACCTCATTGCTCATGTTATATTCCTTTCTTGTGGTTTTCGTCATGCGTCAGGGAATCCGGCAGTGTTTCGACCAACACCCGGATGGCTTCCCTCACCCATCGGTAACAATCCAATTTTTCATTCTCGCTTTCAATCTGCTCTGCCGCCCGCAGCCAGATCCCCTCCCAAAAACGCTTATTCTGTACATTGTCCGTTGCTTTTTCCATTTTTCGTCTTCTCGTTGTGCTCTCTATTTAAAAGGTCGCCAGCAGATACAATCCCCCGCCGACCAGCAATACGCCGGCGATGCTCCTGATCGCCGAATCCGCTTTGCCTAACTTGAGCGAGGCCTTGCCGAACGATACGCCGAACAGGATCGCGGCAAGGGGAATACTGAACCCCGCCGCGAATGCCGTCATCAGCACCATACCCCAGGCCAGCTTACCCATCAACACACTCGCGCCAATGACAATGAAGATTCCAGGGTTGCATGGCAGCAAAACCGGCCGCCGCTTTGTCGTCAGGCTGCGCGTCATCGTTCTTCATGACGGCCCCGGCGGTCAGCGACCCAGCTATGACGAGAATAACCACGCCCACTATCCACCGAAACCGCCCACCCGATCCCGACGCCCCGCAGCCGCACCCAGGCCCACAAGTCTCAACTTCCTGTTTCTGATCTTCATTCTGTTTTTTCATTCTATCCTTCCTTCTTTCGTATGGTTCAATCACAACAATTACTGGTCCCCGCTGTTCCGCCGGGGCAGCAACCCTCACCAGACCGGGCATCATTGTCTAAGATCCCCTTTGAGAATTCCCGCATGGCAGACATCGCGCCTTTTTCGACCATATGCCCGACGGCAATCGCCTCGCGAATCTCGTCCTCGCCAATGCCTAGCTCCTTCGCTTTTGCGACGTGATACGTCAGGCAAGGCTGACAGTGCGCTCCCACCGAGGTTCCAACCGCGATCAGTTCTTTCGTCTTCTCATCCATTGCTTTTCTCCTCTCTACTTAATAGCACTGATCTCTGCCGATACAACATAAGCTTCAACCCCACTGCCGGGAAACCAGTCCTTTATAAACTCCCGGCTCTTTTCTTTGACAGACACCGTGATCCCGCTGAAACCAGCATCATGAAGCATTTTCTCGACAGCGGGCACCAGCGCCGCGCCCGACACACAACCTGCGTGTTGGTCCAAATTACGCTTGATGGACTCAGGCAACTCTCGCGTTGCAACCACATCAGACACAGCTAAACGCCCGCCCGGCTTAAGAACCCTGTAGGCCTCCCGGAAAACCTGCGGTTTGTCCGGGGAGAGATTTATCACGCAGTTGGACATAATCACATCAATCGTGTTGTCCGCCACCGGAATGTGTTCTATTTCACCAAGTCTGAACTCAATATTCTTAACTCCATCCCGTTCCGCAGCGCTTCTGGCTTTGCTCACCATGTCCGGCGTCATGTCAACCCCTATCACGTGACCTTCAAGACCAACCTGCCGCGCCGCAAGGAAACAATCAACCCCACCTCCGCTTCCAAGATCCAAAACCATCTCGCCTTTCTTCAACCCGGCAATCGCCTGCGGATTTCCACAACCAAGCCCCATATCTACATCCCCCGGCAATGCGGCTAGTTCAGTGGCGGAATACCCTATCTTTAGGGATGCATCGCCCGGATTGGGTGCCGAACAACAGCCAGACCCGCAACCGCATTCGGAACGGCCCTTTGCGATATCTGCATAGCGTTTACGAACAGCCACCCTGATTTCGCCGTGTTTTATTTGTCCCATAATAAACTCCCTTATATGCCTAATGATCCGGGAAGCGTTTGAATAAATTCCTTTATCTCATCCCGCACTTTGCGATAGCAATTCAGCGCCTCTTCTTCATTCGCCGCATTCCTCGCCAGTGCCGGTGGATCCTCAAAGCCCACGTGCACAACCTTCGCCTTGCCGGTCAACCACATCGGACAGGTCTCATTGGCATGTCCACACACTGTAACAACATAATCAAACGGAACATCCTTTACCGCGTCAACGGTCTTGGACTTCTGCGCGCTTATATCCACACCTGCCTCGGCCATGACCCGGACAGCATTTGCGTTTAACCCATGCATCTCTATCCCGGCCGAATAAACATCCATCACATCGCTCTTCAAATGACGTGCCCAGCCTTCCGCCATCTGGCTCCTGCAGGAATTTCCGGTGCACAGAAAGAGAATCTTTAATTTTTCTTTTTTGTCTGCATACGACATAGCGTCTCCTTTTGGATACACATAATCTTATCCACACTTATCATATCAGCCTGTATCTGTTCATCATCGCCAAGAGAATCTGTCAACAGCTTGAGAACCTTCCTGACCAGAACATCAGGCCGTTCGGGCCAACGGTAATACGTCCACCGTCCTTCCTTGCGATCGTCCAGAAGGCGGGTCTGCCGCAGAATTGATAAATGCTTGGATACCGTGGATGGCGCCAACCCCAGCAGATCGATGATCTGACACACGCAAAGCTCGCGCCCCTTCAAAACACACAGAATCCGCACCCTATTGCTGTCAGCCAGTGCCTTTATAACATTCATGAACTCAAACATAACTTCTCCGTTTCGTTATATGGCGAAATATGCCATATATAGAAGTAAAATGTCAACCCGGATCTTCAGAAATATTTCGATAGCTTCTACACGGCGGATTCCCCGCGCTCACCTGTGGGGATCCTCACGGCGCCCTTGGCGGTCGGGATCAGGACGTTGCGAACCGCCTCGGGATGGGAACGACCTTGTCGCCATCTTCGATCGGCAAAGCGCCGCCTGGACAAAAGTCTCTCTGTACATCGACAACGATCAGAGCATCACCGCGATGCAAAGTTTCTTCGATACTGGCCATGTTGTATCTCCATCAATTCTTGGTCGGGCAGTATGGGCTTGCCCGGGCTCAGCTTCAATCGTCCCCTGCCCGCATATTCACAGAGTTTATAGGCAATATCCAGACCCGGGGCATACTGGGAAACGCCATGCTGGTGCCAACGCCAAATCCGTCGATGGGGGCTTCCGAGGAAACAAGGCGCGCGATACTGTCCTCGTCAAGCCCACCGCTGGCGAATACCTCCACCTTGTCAAGCCCTGCCTGGTCAAGCAGCCCGCGCGCCTCTCCGGACAGCTCGAGCAGGTCCCCTGAATCGAGACGCACAGCGCTGACATTGAACTCTTCGCCCAATATGTCTGCCAATTCGATGACCCTGCGTACGCCCTCTATCGTATCGTAGGTATCGACCAGCAAAACCGTTTCCGGATAGAGTCGAGCGAACGCGCGAAAAGCTTCCATCTCATCATCATGTGCCTGAATGTATCGGTTCATTGGCAAATACCGGCGTGCCTTCGGCTACCGCGCAGACCGCTCCGCTGAAGCGGAAATCACGCAGCCGATCAAGAAAGCAATCGGAAAACTGCTCGAGCGAGACCAGGTAAGCAAGATAATCTTCGTCAAAACTCAGGTTCTCCAGATAATCGAGTGCGGTGTTCAGACCGCAGGCCAGCAAAAAATTCCGTTGAGGGGGCAGGCGGCGAACGAAGAGGCTGAAGACCGCGTCATCGGTCATCCCCTCGTCGAAATAGGCCTGAGCCATGGTCAGCTCGTAAAGATCAGTAAACAGCGCGAGATTACTCGGCATCATTTCCCCCAGTCAAGTCTTCGAGAACGCTTTCGTGAACATCTACATCCGCATCATGGAAAAGTACGAAGCGAATATGTTTGACAGATGACAGCCGGGGCAATACAGCGGTCACTGTCCTGAATGCCACCCGGGCAGCCGGTTCCATCGGGTATCCAAAAGCGCCTGTGGAGATAACCGGGAAGGCAATGGAGGTAATCCTGTTTTGCTCGGCCAACTGGAGGGCATTGCGATAACACCCAGCAAGCAACTCCCCGGCAGGCTCATCTATCCCGTAAATCGGGCCGAGGCAGTGCAGCACCGAGTGATTGGGCAAATTGTGGGCACCGGTAATCACCGCTTGTCCTGTGTCAACAAAATTCGGATGTGACAGAAAAAATCGAATATTTTATAATGGAATTGATTTCCGAGTAATTGTCTCTTGACTTTTCACACATTTCTATCCTTTTAAAGGAAATGGATCCAACCACGGACTGCGAGTTCGAAATGAAATTAAGAAGGATTTTCTGGGTGGCTCCTGGGTTTTTGCTTCTCGCCTGTATCTTCGCCTGCGATGATGAACCTGTTAAAAACGGCGGCGACGACTCATACGTGGATGAAGGTACCATCATGGAGATCGTTCCGAAACTGAAATCCCTTAAGAAAATCCGGTTCGTGCTCTTCAGCGCCGGGGACCTGGAGATCCACGAGAAAGCCCTCGAAATGAAAACCTGAGAGAACGAAATCGAACGGGGAACATTGAGAACTCACACGGATCGCGAGACGCACACGAATGGGATGGCATGCCCTTTATGCCGCAACGCGGGAGATCGGGTTCGGGGAACTGAATTCCTGCTGTGCGGAAAGTGTCAGGGATTCTTCCGTCATATCCGGCATCTGCCGGGCCTTGAACAGGAAAAGGCCCGGTATGAAACCCATAACAACGACGTGAATGATCCCGGATACCAGGCGTTCGTTTCACCCATTGTTTCAGCCGTTTTGAGAGATTTTACACCGAATCACTCGGGGCTGGATTTCGGGGCCGGCACCGGCCCGGTGATCTCGAAGCTGCTGCGCGACCGGAGCTTCACCATCGCCCTCTACGACCCCCTTTTTCATGATCATCCCGAACTCCTCGAAGACACCTACGACTACATAGTCTGCGGTGAGGTGATCGAGCATTTTCGTTCACCCGGCAGGGAATTCGCGCTGCTCAAGCGCCTGTTGAAACCACGGGGACGGCTCTACTGCATGACTTGCCTCTACAGTCCGGAGGTGGACTTCGGCAGCTGGTATTACATAAAGGACCGCACGCATGTATTCATATACCAGCCGGCGACCATGGAATGGATAAGACGGAATTTCGGCTTTTCCTCATGCTCCATACAGGACAGGCTGGTCACCCTGGTCAATCCGTAGGAAACCAAACTGCCTCCGCTTCCGCCTGACCGGACGGAAACGTCTATTGGACGGCCGATTTACCGGGCGTCTCCATGGATCAGCTTCCATTTCACGAGAGGGGAGCCCCGCAGCAGCAGAAGCGTCCGTTCCCCGTGGGACAGCAGCGTTTTGAACTCCACCGGGACGGGCCGGTAGAGTTCGAGCGCCTCCCGGGTGACATCCTCCCCGCCCCACCGCAGGCCCTGAACCCAGGTCGGCCTGAGCCGCAGGATCGAATACTCCAGGTCGTACTTGTTGTGACCCGGAGCGCTCGTAAGCCCCAACCAGGACACCGCCCCCGACGTGTCCGGGCGCAGCGAAGCGATATGCCTGTCGTTCTTGCCGAGGAAATCGACGGCGTAAAAATCTGTATAGAAGGGAATCGAGCCAGCGTAAAACACACCAACGCTGGCGGAAGGCTTGAGGATTTCGTTCAGCCGGATGGCGGTGTTGATGTTCGCCACATCTTCGCCCCTCGGAGTGCTAAGGCTCTGGAAATAGCCCGCATACAGCGGAGGGCGCGCCATGGTGAAGAACAGGACGACGGCGAGGACGACGGCTCCCCGGCGGCACATCCTTCCAGCCCCTCTGTCCGGCAGCCGTATCCGCAACAGCCGATCGAGACGGGGCATATCCATAAAAACGACTAGGAAAGCAAATGGAACGTAAGGGGCAAGAAAGCGCCAGTTGCCGAAAGCGTCTCCTCCTGCGCAGACGGTGTACACGAGCATCGAGGCGGGCAGCGCCGCCAGCATAAGTTTTTTCACCGTCGGACGGATGGAAAGGCTGAGCGCTACCGCGCCGATGAGCGGCAGGCTCATGCGTACGAAAGGTTTGATGTATCCGAGACCGTTGAGACGGACTCTTTCGATCATAGACATGCCTTCGATCTTCAGAAGATACGTGTTGGGAAGGTACGAGCCGTAGTAGAGCATACGGAACGCGGGCAGCGCCGCGACGATCGCGATAAACAGCGAGATCTCGAGCAGCAGATGCTTCCACTCGTGTGTCTTCCTGAGAGCGCCGAGCAGGCGGAACCCGAAGACGATACCCGCCGGGACTATGCAGTCGGGCCTTACCGCACACGCCAGACCGAACAGGATCGAACCGAAGCAGGCCGGGCGGCCGCGCGCGCTGACGAACATGAGCACCGCGCCCGCTATCAAGGCCGCCTGCAAACTCGTCTCCATGCCGCGCAGGCTCCAGAAGACCAGAGGGCTGTAGGAAAGAGGGAGCAGGAAGGCCGCGGCCCCGACGGCGATACTCCAGAAACGTCCGTATTCGTCGGGAATCAGGGTCTCCGCCAGCCGTCTGAAGCACCAGGCGGTCACGAGCAGCCAGAATACGGCGGCAAGCTGCATCGCCAGGGGCAGGAAACGCTTATCGAGGAACAGGGAGAAACCCCCCGACTGGAGAGCCCAGAGGGTATTGGAAATCCCCTCGACGCGCTCTCCCGGATTCCAGACAAGACCGTTTCCGCGGGCGAGGTTCCACCCGTAGCGCAGCGAAATCAAGGAGTCATCGGCAAACGAGAAGTAGCGGCGGCCGTCGATCGCGATGAACGACTGGCGCCATACGACCCCCAGGCCGTACACCACGAACAAAATGGCGAGCAGCAATACGATGCTGGATTTGAACGACTTGAATCTGCCCGTCATCCGTCCGTCCCCCCTTGTCATGCGGCACCGGTCTGGTCAGAACACGTTTTCACTGAAACAAACATAATGGTGGAAATCCGTTCTGTCCACAGAAACCCGGAGTAGCGCGCCGGCGCGCCGGCGGCGACTCCGCCGGACGGCGCTTCATCGGGCGCGCAGTTAGAATGAAAGATACCCCGCCGGACCGAAGACAACCACACCGCCATACATATTTACAAAACACGCTATTTCTGATACTGTTACGAAGACAGCAAATACCATCGGTTATCAAAGGATGATGATGTTTCATTCCCGGCTGAATCCCGCCGCTTTTACAAATCTTCTGAATCGAGGAGAAAACTGGCCATGAAAGTGCTGGATGTCGGCTGTGGACCCGCGAAGAAGAAAGAAAACTCTATCGGCCTGGATATACGCCCTGCCCCCCATGTCGACGTAGTCCATGATCTGAATATATTTCCATATCCCTTCAAGGACGACGAGTTCGACCATATTGAATTGTCCCATGTGCTGGAGCATGTCGACAGGCCGCTCAACCTCATGAACGAGCTGCATAGAATCGGGAAAAACGGCGCGACGATCAGAGTGATCACCCCTCATTACAGCTCCCAACTTTCCTATGGGGACCTCGAGCATTTTCATCATTTCGGATACGTAACATTTCTGACTCTTGCAAACTCCGGTCTGTTCAAGATAAGCAGACACAAGATACATTTTACCGATTTTTACAAGGTATCTGGAATCAGTCTGCTGGCAAATCTATACCCCAGGAGATGGGAAAAATATCTTGCGTTTATCTTTCCGGCGCTGTTCGTGGAGATATTCCTTGAAATAGTGAAAAGCGACGGTAGCAAGGACAGGCTTGTAAACGAGTATATGTATTAGCAGGCGGAATCACACCCGGCGTACCGCTCGCTTTGACCCCGGTTCCCGCTCTGCGCCGTTCCGCCTTCGGCCAGGACCTGGATGCGCCGGGCGGCGCAAGCCGTCGCGGACACGGCGGAAACGAGGAGGCCCCGTGGGGATCAACCCACAGGGTCTTGTGTTAAATAAGAACCGCTGATTTCAGCGGATAGAATTCTGGCTCCCCGTAATGGAAGCTATCAGAACGACGTATAAATAGAACTGGCTCCCCGTTCGTAACCCTCCTCGGAATGTTCTCAGTTTTTTAAGCCCTTCGATCGGCTGAAATAACCCGTCCTGTGTTAACCGAGAGTATTGAGAGCTTTGGAGATGTTTTACCCAAAAAGAACTCTCTTCGTGAAAATTCTCTGTTTTAAGCCCCATCGCCGGATTATGCACAATCAGCTAAGTGCGAGTACGGCAACGTGTACGGAATATATATTAGGCACAAGGGACAGGACACCCGATAATCTTTCTTGACATGATATCTAAAGCTGATAATATTACCAACAGTATTCAACATGTGTAGGTAATTCTATCGTGATATCCCAAGGCGCGAATTCCCATAATTCCCGGTTCGACAGGGCTACTGCTATCTTCAAGAAGCATGGCGGAATCCTCCGCACAGCGCATGCGATTCGTGCGGGCATTCATCCCGGAACGCTCTACGCCATGCGTGACTCCGGGGCGCTGGAGGTGGTGAGCCGCGGTGTATATCGTCTTGCCGACAGCTCACCGCTGATGAACCCCGACCTGGTGACCGTCGCAGCCCGAGTTCCGTGCGGCGTGATCTGTCTGATCTCCGCGTTGGCTTATCACGAACTAACCACCCAGATACCTCACGAGGTACACGTGGCGCTGCCGCGCGGCGCGGAGGAACCCCGACTGAGCCACCCGCCGATTAAGACCTACCGCTTCACCGGCGAGGCATTCACTGAGGGTATGGAGACTCATGAGCTCAACAGCGTGCGCGTGCGCATCTACAGCCCGGAAAAGACGCTTGCCGACTGCTTTAAATTCCGCAACAAAGTCGGTCTCGACACAGTGGTAGAGGCAGTCCGTTTTTACCGTGAACGGAGGAGTATCAAGGTGGACGACCTCATGCGTTTCGCGGCGATTTGCCGTGTGAAGAAGATCATCCGACCCTACCTCGAGGCAATTCTATAATGGCGAAAAACATCAAAAGCACCGCCGCGTCAGTGCATCGGCAACTTCTCAACAAGGCCAAGGAAACCTCCCGCCCATTCAATGAACTCCTTCAGCACTTCGCCATCGAGCGGTTCATCTACCGTCTCTCCAAGAGTCCCCACGCGGACAGGTTCGTTCTCAAGGGCGCCTTGATGTTCTCGATATGGAGAGAAAAGGCATCACGTCCTACCATGGACATCGATCTACTGGGAATAATCGACAACAGACTCGAGGTCATCGTCACCGCCATGGAAGATGCCTGCGGGATGGATGTCGAAGTGGACGGCATGTCTTTCAACGTGGAGACAGTGACGGCCGTCAGAATCACGAAGGATGCCGAATACGAAGGTGTGCGTTGCCGAGTCCAAGGCGGCCTCGGCAACGCAAGAGTCTCCCTGCAGATCGATGTTGGCTTCGGTGATGTGATAGTTCCGGGTCCCAGTAGGGTAGCTTATCCTGCGCTTCTTGACTTTCCAGCGCCAGAACTGAACGGATACACCATGGAGAGCACCATTGCAGAAAAGTTCCAGGCTATGGTGAAGCTTGGCGTTCTAAACAGCCGGATGAAGGACTTCTACGACATATGGATTCTGTCCCGCACGTTTGATTTCAAAGGCGAAACGCTTGCCGAGGCGGTAGAGAAAACTTTTGAGAACCGCAACACGCAGATCACCATCGATCCCACGGTCTTTGATCCTTCGTTCGTGAAAGATGGAGACAAGAAGGCTCAATGGCAGGGATTTATCAGAAAGGCCAAGCTTGCTGACGCGCCAGAGGTTTTTGAGGATATTGTCGAGGCCGTCAAGGTGTTTATAAACCCCCTTGTGGTCTCGCTTACTCAGGAACAAACGTTTCACTGTGTTTGGACCGCCCCTGGCCCCTGGCTGTGATCGTCACACTTTCATTCATTCCATCAACTTTGCTATATTTGCACTTACCTCTTCGATATCATATCGACCGAAATGGCAGGGCATAAGATCTGTTCCCAAAGATATCCGTGATCTTATCCGCATTATTAATTTTATCAACCATTGTTTCGCCGAAAACCCAATCGGTTCACCCTCACACGCGTGGGGACAATCTGCATCCCCGCAAAATCAAGTGGGGTGAATACTTATCCTCATTTTACTAACCGTCGTCCCGCCGCCTGCCGACCACACGGCGCCCGCCCCCGCCAATCAAGAGGAGATGGGCCGCCATCCCGGCTGAGAAGCCGACGGCCATGTTGGCCAGAAGCGAACCACCGAGCGTGACGGCGACCGGAACGAGGTGCCTGTCGAAGCGAAGATCTCGCGAGAACTTTACCATCTCGATACCTACCATGAACATCATGGCCCCGACTATCGCCGTGGGGAACTCCGCGAAGAGTAAGGCGATGCTTCCTGCCAGAAGCAGTCCCAGGAAGACCTCGATGGCACCCTCGATGATGTTGGCACCGCCTGTCCTCGCGCCGAAGTAGTGCTGGCCCGCGAGCCCTCCCGCCCCGTGACAGAGCGGCATCCCGCCGAGGAAAGGGAGAGTTATATTGATTACTCCCATATTGACCGCCAGCTGGCGGTTCGTGACCCGCCTGTCAGGCCAGTACTCGGAGATGAGAACCGAGGTCGCTATCACGGCATTGGTGGCGGTCAACGGGATCTGGGCCAGTCCGGCCTCCCTCAATACCGGCCAGACCTCCCGCGGGTCCACCATAGTCATCGGCGGCATAGATACAGAGATGCCGCCCACCCCGGCCAATCGGCCCCGCAGGGCCATTACGATTATACCGACTGCGACCAGGACTATCGAGGCAGGTGCATAGCGGTTTCGCCGCAGCAACAGGACGATGACGACGGCAACCGCCCCGAGCAACCACCAGGTGCTGACCATCCTGGCGCCCTGGACTGCGAGCAGCGCCCCCAGAGAGAGCTGTATGCCGCGAATCACGCTGGGGGGCGTCCAGCGGGCGATGAAGTCCATCGCCCGGGTAGCGCCCATCACCACCCAAACCACGCCCATCACGAGGCCAGACGTATATACCTTTTCCGGCGTCCAGGCCTGGGCGATGGCGACCACCGCGAGGACCTTCATCGGCTCGACGGGCATGGGCAGTCGATAGATCAGTCCGGTGACGATATTGGTCAGACCCATCATCACAAGCAGCCCCGCTGGATCCAGCTTGCAGACAGTGATGTACCCCACAGCCAGCGGCAGCAAGGTACCGAGGTCGCCCAGCGATCCGGCCAGTTCACGGAGATTGAAATCAAAACTTCCGATTTTCATTCGCGCTGTTTACTCCTACATGATCACATTCGGCGGATGTTCCTCAGACTGATGCCGCCGATCTGAATGGTTCCCGAATCAGGCCGCGACAGCCCGGTGAGCAAGCTGATAATCCTGGTCTTGTCCGCTCCGTTGGGACAGGGAACCCCGAACAACTCACCCCGATGAACATTGAAGTCAGCAGAACCAACCGCTGTGACATCTCCGAATCCCTTCACCGGACCAGAGAATCCTATTACCGGCATTTCGCTCATCTGCTACTACCTTCAGAATCAACAACATTTAAGGGGATCGACCTGTTCTTCTCAAAGAGTAGACCCGGAAATCCTGCATCCGGGATTACACCTCTTCTCACCTCCGGATTCGATTCGGATTCGTCACCAGGCCTCCAGAAAAGGGCGCTTACGGCATCAATAATAGTAAATCCGGCACATTCCCCTGATCTCATTATCCCGGCCGATGTCCGGAAACGCGCCTGGGCATATATGGGATGACCCCTGGAGGCTTTTTCAGTGTATTTTTTTCCAGGAGCTATCGCCGGGTACAGCTCCGACAAGAAGCCGTCCGCCAGACCGTAGTACACGCAGGCATTCTTTTAAAGCCTGGTCGGCATCTTCAACGAAGCAGAGGGTCAAAGCGATGAGAATCCCGTCGAACGAACGCTCCATGAACGGTAAGGATTCAGCGCTTCCAAGATGGATTTCGATACCACGACTCGCAGCGTTCTCGAGCATTCGCGGGGAAGGATCGATACCTTCTGAAATGCCAAACGACGAAGCCGAACGACCGGTGCCGACACCGACTTCCTTCCAGCGTCCGGGGTACTTCGCATACAATAAACGCAGACATTTCAGTTCGGCCCGGAAAACGGCGGCCCCTTCCGGCGTGTCGTACCAGCGGTCATATTCATCCGCGATCGCATCAAATGCATGATTCACGCGGACTCCTTTCATCAGAGCAGATCCCCCGTATCAAGCCGAGCCGTAACATTCCTTGATCTGCCCCAGGGTCCGATCCTGTGGTTCCCCTCCGATATCTTCTCCGATTCTTGACAGCATTCGCACTTCGAATACATCGCCGCTTCTTTTTCAATTTGAGTCGTCGAAACGAAGCGTCTGCTATTCCTTCACACTTAAAAGGCGTCGTGTTGTCCCGTTCCATTCCATCAATGTTTTTTCATTTACTCGATAATGTTTCACAAAATCACCTGTCTCGCCATAGCCGGTGCCATGGGCACAATAGCCCGTTTCGGCATGACACGGCTAATACAGAAATTGCACGGCACATCCCTTCCTTATAAGACCATGCTTGTCAATCTGTCAGGATGCTTTATTGCCGGGTTGCTATGGGCTTTGTTCGAACACAAATGGCACGCGTCTGGAGAGATCCAGACACTGGTCATGGTCGGCTTCATCGGAGCCTTTACTACTTTTTCTTCTCTGATCCTTGAAACCAACAACCTGTTTCATACTACAGGATGGATCAATGCGGCTGCAAACCTGGTCTTCCATAATGGGATGGTATCGTGTTTCTGCTCACCGGAATCAGATTCGGCCGGATGATATCTCAGTTCTAGGACCGTAATAAATTGGCTCCCCAGGTAGGACTCGAACCTACAACCCTTCGGTTAACAGCCGAATGCTCTACCGATTGAGCTACTGAGGAGCAAAAACAAAAGCATAAGCCGGGACTTACGCAGTAATAGATAATAGTAACAACGGGGCGTTTTGTCAACTCGCAAAACCTGAAGAAGTTGATTTTTGCTCCCGCTTTCGCTCCGTCCGGTCATTCCGCCGCGGTCGGCTTCAGAAGCGGATATACTCAGAAAGCAGGGCGCACGGCACCTCTACGCATATATCAGTGCTCCGTTATTTTCCTGAGCTCTTTCGCCAGAAGTTCTATGGGGGTCATTACCGGAATCAGGCGCAGCTTCTTCTCCGGCATGGCCAGTTCTCCGCCGTAATCCCTTCCCAGCATATCCATAAGCTGAATCCGGCAGACCGGGCAGGAGGTCGAGACTATATCGGGGCCCGCCTCAGCGATCGCTTCTATCTTCTTTCTTCCTATCTTCTCGCTGCTTTCCGCTTCTGTAAAGGTGAACATTCCTCCTCCCCCGCAGCATGAATCGTCATTCTCCATCTTCACGAAACGGTATCCGGGAAGAAGGCTTAGAATATGTTCCGGCTCAGCGCTCACCCCCTGGCCCCTGTTGAGATGGCATGGATGGTGGTACACCACCACAGGCCTGCCGTCCCCCCCGGCCGAGCCGGCCTCTTCGGCGGCGTCCTTTGTGCCGGCCGAATCCCGCCCCCGGCCAGCCCCTCTTCTCAAGAACAACTCTTCATAGTCATCCTCAGGAGGCTGAAAAGACAGAAAACCGGCCACCAGCTCGTTGATATCCCTTATCCTGCCTTTGACATTCGCCTGATAAAGCTCTCCTTCGGCGGCATAGCGGTTTTCGCCGCTTCCAGGTTCCTCACGTGTGAAGACCTCTTCGGCGCTGTCCCATCCTATCCTGAAGAATCCGTCCTTTTCGATATCGAAAAGCCTGGGGTACTCGCGCTTCAGCATCAGGCCGCCCGAAGCGCAGGAGGTCACGATCCAGTCACAGCTGTATCGGGAGAGGATCCTCACCAGTCTCGCCGCCCCGTCCCCGGCCCCCTCTATATCCCCGGTATAGAAATTAGGGGCGAAGCAGCATATCTGATCCGGCGGGACTGTGACGTCTATTCCCAGAAGGTTCAGGACAAAAACCATATCGGCGGCTTCGCCGGCAAAGAAGTTATTAACGGCGTGGCCCAGAAAGAGGCATGCCCGCCGGCCCTGCCGCATATTGCTCTCTCGGGCTTCAAGTATTTCAGAGACCAGCAGGGAGGCGGCGCCCTGCTCAAGGCCCGCATTTTCAATCTCAGCCATGGCGGGGGAACGGGGCAGGGACCCTTCCAGGCGGGATGCCTTGAAAACTGAAGGATTCGCCTCTATAAAGGCCTTTTTAGAGGGAAGGGGCAAGAATCTCTGCCTGGACCATCCCAACAGGGGATAGAGAAAGTTCAGAGGGCTTCTTCCCCTGGTACCGTGGACGGAGCTTCTTCTGCGAAGCCCCAGAAACCGGGCCGCCCTGAAAAGATACTTGTCCATACCATCCAGAATTCTAAGGGCCGCCCGCTTCAGCTTTGGAATCATCCCCCTTCGTCCCATCTCAGCCCTGACCGCCATGATTATCTCATCCGCCCTCGCGCCCGAGGGGCAGTTCTCCTCGCATGTCTTGCAGTGAAGGCAGAGATCGAAGATCCGGCGAAGGCTCTCCTCCTTTACCCCCTCCCCCCGAAAGAAGGCCTCGGCGACCTCGATCTTGCCCCTGGCCGAAGCCCATTCCTCCCGTATGATGTCGAACACCGGGCAAACCGCCCGGCAGGAGCCGCAGCGGTTGCAGAGAAGGAAATCCTCTGTCACGTCGTGATCCTTTTCACGCTTTTGACCGCTGTCTGTTACCATAACTTCCTGTTCCTATTACGGCTGTTATCCATTACTTCAGGCGGCTTTCCTCTCAAGACACGCGGCCGCCGGCTCATTTTTCGATTATCAGGCCATGAGGGTCGAAAAGCTCGAAGATCCTCTCTTTGATAGTTCCATTTTCCGAAACGGGCCCCCCGGCGCCCGCGTGTTCAGCGCTGGAACGCCCCGTCTTGCCGGCGTGCCACTCAGCCGAATCCAGGCTTTGAAGCATTCTTCCCAGGCTATTCCGCTCCGAGCCGCTCTTCAGAATGAAATCCCTTAACCGCCCTGTTCCAACGGGCAATTTTACCAGCTTGTCCCCCCCCTTGACCAGCAGGCTCAGCCTTACCCTCGTCCTTTCGATTCCAGGTCCCTTCAGAACCCTCAGGGCCGGGGCCTCAACCAGGTCCCTGAGCGTATCGCCGCTTCGGCAGGGGATAATAAAGTTTTTCCTTTCTGGAAAAAGTGTACGCCATGACACCCCCCTCAGAGGCGAACGCGATATACCTCCTGACCGGTCAAACGAGACCGCCAGAAGGGCGGCCGCCCCGCTATCTTTGAAGAGAGAACCAGCCAGACCTTTAAGGGATACGCCATCGCGACTTTCACGGATATTCAGCCCGAATCCTCGAGCCGCTCCATGAAGCCGCTCTCTTATTCCCGCGAACTCCCGTTCACTTTCGGAGTCGACCCGTATCTCAAGGACGGCCGAACCGGACCTTTTACGCCATCGTCCACCCTTCAAATCCGCATCAGCGGCTTTCTCCGGTCCCGGTTCATCATCGGCTCCGCCGGCAAGAATCCACGCTCTTCGGGAAAAGAGCCGCTGGCAGGCCCCTCCCGCGGCATCCCTCACTTTCATGGAGAATCCGCGCAGTTCATCCTCCTCCCCCCCGCAGAAAAGAAATCCCGTTCTGGAATATGCTGGAACCAGCCTGGCTGTCACTGCGGATATAAGCCCGCATCTTCCCGAAGCCCCCATCGCGAAAGCCGTTATATCATATCCTGTTACATTCTTGACCGCCCTGGAGCCGGAACGCACCGCCTCGCCGGCGGGGGTTACTATATCTACCTCCAGTATGTATTCTCTCACCCCGCCGTAAACAGGCTCCAGCCCGGAAATCATACCATCGTCGATTAGCTGACTGAGCGTGACATCATGACAGGGATATTCTCCCACCGGAAATGACAACCCCATTCCACCTGCTTCCCTCTTCAGGTCATCTATCCTTACTCCCCCGCCGCACACCGCCAGCATATCGTCGCCGGAGATCTCGCTTATCTCATTGAAATTACATGGTGAGACCGCGATTACCGGACCTGATTCCTCCAGCGCCAAACGGGATGTATCAAAAAATGCGGGCGCCCTCGATTCAGCCCGTCCGCCCCGGAAGTAATAGCATCCGCTGTCCACCAGGACCTTCGGCCCGCCGCCCGCCTTCCTAAGCTTCGAGCGCTCCCTGAAGAAATCAGCGGCTTTCTCTATTGATTCCGGATCATAAAAAATCGCTTTATTTTCTTTATTACTCTCCAAAATACGCACCTTGAAGGAACAGCTTCGATAACGGGCGCATATACCGGTCAGCCCAGGAAATTCAGGATCAGAGTGATGCTCACTACACTGGCCAGAGTGGAGGCGAGTATCCCCACCGTCACCACCTCCGGCTTGCAGTCGAATTCCGTGGCGAAGACCACCGCGTTGACAGCCGTCGGCATGGAAGCCTCCACGATGAGGACCTTTCTGATCAGGGAATCGAAACCGAATATCCTGGTCAAAAGAAGGGCCAGCAGAAAACCTCCCGCTATTTTCAGGGCGGCGGCCGCCAGTCCCTGCAGCATCTCGATCCTCCCCTTCCTAAGCTGCTCGCCGGTGCCCGACCTTCTCTTCTCCATCCTCTCGTATATTATCTTTTGCAGCTGCATTCCAAGCAGGAGAAGACCCAGGGGTATGGCCGCCTGTCCCAGCATATCGATCATTTCCATAAACGGCTTAGGAGGAAGTAAGCTGTAGTGAGAGAGGATCTTGGCTGCGATAATGGAATAGACCATAGGCACCTTGAGAACGGTCAGAAAGGCCTCCCGGGCTTTCTTTCTGCCCGAACTGGCTATGAAGATTCCCAGGGTCGACTGAATCAGGGAGGAGCCGGTTATGAAAATAACCGCGTAAAGCACCCCCTGCTCGCCAAAAGCCAGCATGCAGACCGGAATGCCGTAGAATCCGCTGTTGCTGAACATCGAGGCAAGGGAGATCGCGTTTCTGGTCAACCGGCCGCCCCTGAAAGCGAATCCCACCGCCTGGGCCGCCAGCAGCAGGCCGACCGAAAGAGCCGCCACGAAAAGGACTACTCTCAGAAGGATGGGAAGACCGGTGTCGCGCCCGGTCATGGCGCTGAATATCAGGGCGGGGACAAGGATATAGAGCTGCGCCCTGGAAAAAACCCTCTCGTCCACCCCTCCCAGCCTTCTCAATAGAAACCCCAGGAAAACTATAAGAAATATGGGAAGAACCACATCCGTTACTACCAACTCGGCGCCTCTTTCATGAATACCGTCAGCGGGTCAACGATTTGAAAGATATCACTTTTCAATCCGATACCCAAATACTAAGTGCGGGGCAGGCTCTATCAAGACTGCGCGTCTCTGCGCGCAGGGGCAGGTACTTTTAGAGGGCGTATTATTTCACGTATAGCGTCAAGGCGTAACCCTGAGGATACTTCTTTTCACCGCTTTCCATCTCAAGTTTATAGAATGTTATGAAATAATCCAGCTCCATCTGCAACTGAATGCCGCTGGATCTAAAGGCCTCAAGGCCTACTCCCGCCCGGACCAGGGCTCCGGTACCGCTGTCACTCGACAACTTGTTGCGCTGAATGCCCAGACCTCCGCTGATATAGGGACTGAAATCTCCGGCCAGGAGGAACTTTCCCGCGTTGGCCTCCAGAATGGTCAGGTTCAGCGCATCATGTTCACCCCAGTTGAGACCGGCTCTTCCCGATATGAAACAGGCGGGCGTCTCATGTTGAAGCGCAAGGCCGGCGCCGTAAAGAAGATCGGTCCGGCCGAAACTGTCATCAGCGGGTAATATGGCGCTTGCGCTAAGCCCCAGGCTGGTGAAAGAGAGAGCTTTTTCTTTCCCGGCGCTCTTTCCGGAAGTCACCTCCCCCGCTTTCTGTCTGGATACGGCAATCGATAAGTTCTCCGCCAACTTGTCGAGAAGTGAATCTAGCTCTTCTTCCCCGGCGGTTCCCTCCACCCTGGTCATCTACGTCTATAAGCTGAGCATTTATCTTGTACTGGTTTCCTATTCTGGTCACCAGACCAGTAACGGCCTTTGAATAGCCCGCTCTTCCCGCCAGGATTATCGCGCAGGAGACAGATTCGCAGTCCACGTTCCCAATTACCTCTTCAGCGGCGTCAAGCGAGACGGCGGCAATAATCAGAATCGCGGTCATCTAGAACAATTTCTTAGCACTCCTGCTTCTCCCTTCAATATGGCTTACAAAGTAACAGTTATTAAAATCCAGCCGGGGCAGAGAACAAAATCGATCATTCTGAATCAGTTCTCAGTATCTCTTCTATTCTGGCGAGCAGCAGGTCCAGATCGAGAGGCTTCATCAGGCACCCTCGAAAACCGATTGATTCCATGAAAATCGTATATTTCTCTCCCTGGTAAAATCCGGTCATTGCCAGAATTGGGATATTCGCGGTAGCGGGCTCCTTTCTTAAATCCATAGCCACCTCGAAGCCGTCCTTCAGCCCGAGATTCAAATCCAGCAGAATAAGATCCGGGGGTGCCCGCCGCGCCGCTTCCACCGCGTCAAAACCACTGGTGAAAGTCACGGAGCGGTATCCCTCATCCTCCAGAAGAGCGGCCAGCTCCTCGCTCAGCACGGCATCGTCATCCACAACCATTATCTTCTTCGCCGCATTTATATTCGTCAAAGTCATAACCTTTCCATTCAAGTGAACGGTGTCTCAACATTGTTACATCCATCTCGATAAACAGCCAATTGCCCCGTTCTGCTTTTTCCTGATTGATTTCCACATGCCGGTAATTTATCCCGGAGCTTTTCGGTGTCATTCACGTCGCAGAACATCTTGCCCGCCTTTTTCACGATGAGCGCGTCGTGTTTTTTTCCGCGTAAAAGCCTAAAGTGGAAAAAAATCATTATATTGTGGATTCTATCCATTGCGGCTTCGCTCCTTCCATGTGAATATAATTAAAGGAATTGGCCCGATTGAGCAGAAAGGCGGAACAGTCATGATTAAATTAAGAAAACGGCGCGCCCCCGATTCGGCCGAAATGCCGTTATTCAACATTCTAAACAGGCTGCCGAAAAACCCGCGACCGCAAAAGATTTTAAACCCGGAGGAACATCTTGCCGTTAAAAAGCCCAAAAAGAGACCGGGCGATCCTCCTCTAAAGCCGCCTCCTCCGCGAAAACCCTCCAAACCGGAAAAACATCCCAGAAAACCGGGGGATCCCAGGCGGACTCCCACCAAAGGCAAGGATTATCACAAGAAAAGAAAGGTGTGGGCTCATATGAAGTCTCTTGTCATCATCTTCTAGCGTTCCGGCCTGTTCGGAGTGGATACTTCTTCCAGAGTTTCGCCGGCCATCTCTTCACTGCCTTCGACAGCCAGGTCACCAAGAGAAACTATACCCACCAGTTTGTCTTCCCGGTTGACCACCGGCAGCCGCCTTATCTTGTCTTTCTTCATCTTCCCCGAAACCTCTTCAACATCCTCGTCCTCATAGCACCAGGTTATATCACCGCTGGCGATCTCTCCGGCTTTGACCTCGCCGGGATCCTTTCCCTCCGCGACAGCGCGTATCACAATATCCCGGTCTGTTAGAATGCCCGACATGTTGTCTCCATCTGCGATGGGCAGAACACCTACATCCAAATCGCGCATGATTCCGGCCGCCTCTTTTATGCTGGTGCCGGGTTGTATTACTTTCGGGTTCTCTGTCATGATCTCCTTGACTTTCATTATCGATACCTCCTCGATCGTTTCGGATTCTGAATCTGCCCGGGCCGCCTCCAGGCCGGGCCGATTCCAGGCCGGGCCGCCTCCAGGCCATGTTTACCAGTACTTTGGACGGCCGTAAAAATCATAGAGCCGCGCTTCATACTCGCGGTTTACCGCGGTGGATGGATCGTAGGGAGGACTGTTCTTGATTTCCTCTCGGGTCAGTCCGACCCTGACAACGGACGAAGACCAATCGACCGAATCTATCCAGTCGGGAGAGACAAGCACTTTACGGCCGGGAAGCCATTTACCGGTGTCCGCGACCATATGGCGGATGGTCCAGTAGTGATCATCGAAAAGAAAATCCTTGCACCGGCCTATCTCGCCGTCTTCTGCCAGGAGCACGTATCCTGTGATTTCATCAAGATCTCTGAGAATTTTTATCTCTTTTCTCGCTTTCTCTGTTATCAATCCATAATGTCTCGAACAGATATTACCACTCTTCTGTTTTCTGCCCTGCCTTCCGGCGTATCATTTCCGGCCATGGGGTGGTATTTGCTGTAGCCTGAAACTGTGAGCCGCTTAGGATCCACTCCGTGTTTTTCTATCAGATAATGAAGCACCGCGCAGGAACGGGCTGTTGAGAGCTCCCAGTTGGTCGGGAAGATATTCCTGTATTGCTCGTCTATGGCAACATCGTCAGTGTGGCCCTCTATAAGGATTCGACGGCCGGGATAATCTTTCAGTTCATTCCAAACCGCGTCTATGGCCTCTTTGCCGCTGCCGGTGAGCACGGCCCTGCCCAATTCAAATTTGACCGCATCTGTGATTTTAATCTTGGTCAGGCCGTTTTTTTCATCACGGCAGACTTCCAGGTTTTCCCTGGTATTGGAGAGTTTCGCCTCCAGATCGTTTCTGATGCTTTCCTTCTCGCTGCGGATATCCATTACTTCACCCCTGAGGCTGTCCGCTCTTTCTTCCAGTTCCGTTATGCGCATGTTTTTCTGGTTGATGATCTTATCGTTGCCGGAGCATCCGGCCAGCGCGGCAACCAGAATCATGACAACCGCTCCCAGAAATAATCTTTTCATCTTCCGCCTCCTTTGGTCAGTTCATTCCAGAGCTGTTCTGATTAATAAGCTTAATAAGCAATGACTTTATAAAAGATTACAGGGAATGCGGCCGAGCGGCAATTGGCTCCATCCACTTTCATTTGACCGGATTCCACCGTCCCAACCGGTCCCTTAACAGCTTTATCGAATAGTAGAAAAAGGTCAGCGGAAAGTGAATTCGAACGCTTGATATTTATCAGCTCAGCTGTGAATATGTAATTGATGATTCCTGCGCGAGCGTTGACTCGCGTCACCAGGAAATTGTATTTTTAATATCATATAAGACTGTATAAAGAGCGGCGAAGGAGGAAAGAGTTTATGAAACAGGTTATAACATTGACCATGAATCCCACCGTGGATATGAGCGCATCAGTCGACCACGTGGTGGCGCAGAGCAAGCTGAGGTGTAAACAGCCTCGCCGGGAGCCGGGGGGCGGAGGGATCAATGTCTCCCGGGCCATCCGGAACCTGAAGGGGAAATCATCAGCGGTATATCCGGTGGGTGGAGAAATCGGAGATCTTCTTCAAAGGCTTCTGGAAGAAGAGGGTGTGGATCACTTCCCTGTGCTGATAAAAGGTGAGACCAGGGAAAACTTGGCTATTATGGAAACCGCGACGAAACGCCAGTACCGGTTCGGAATGCCAGGTCCCCGGCTCTCCGAGAAAGATTGGAGGAAGTGTCTGGACACGGTGGTTAGAATGGTGACTGATGAATCCTACGTGGTAGCCAGCGGCAGCCTGCCTCCCGGGGTCCCTGATGATTTCTACGCCCGCCTGGCCAGCGGGGTTAAGGAAGCGGGCGGACAGGTGGTGCTGGACGCCTCCGGAGAATCCCTGGTTTCCGCTGTGGAAGAGGGGGTGTATCTGGTAAAGCCCAACATGCGGGAGTTTAGAAAGCTGGCCGGGCATGATATCGATTATGACGCCCAGCAGGAAGAAGCCGCCCGCGAGATCGTAGCCAGAGGCGGGGCTGAGGTGGTGGTGGTATCACAGGGAGCGGCCGGAGTGCTTTCTGCGGACGCTGAAGGAATCAGAAGATTTCGATCTCCCGCGGTGCCGGTCAGAAGCAGGGTGGGAGCCGGTGACAGCATGATAGCCGGAATAGTATACAGCCTCGCGCTGGGAAACCTTCTTGAAGAAGCGATACGTTTCGGCGTCGCCGCCGGAGCGGCGGCGGTTATGACTCCCGGCACCGAGCTATGCAGGGGAGAAGATACTCTTGATATTTATGAAAAGATGATCTGATCGCGGTGTCAGGCCCAGCTCGGCAATCCTATTCTTTCTCTTCTGCCCGAATAGTCATCACCGGAACCAAGGAGTGGCGTACCACATGATCGGCTACCGAGCCGAAAAGGATCCGCCCTACCGCGGAGTGACCCTGCGTAGACATCACTATCAGATCGGCTTCTTCTTCCTCGGCGATCCTTTCTATCCGGTCAGCGACTTTTCCCTTCGAAATCACCGTCCTGGAGTCCACCCCGGTGGGCACCATTTCAGCCATGGCCTTCTCCAGTATTTTTTCAGATTCATCATGGAGGTATTCCTGGTACTCCGCGACATTGAAGGTAGCAGAATGCATGGGGACCTCTATTTCGGGTATCGGCGATACCACATGGACTACGATCAGCTCGGCCTTGAAGTGTTCAGCCAGATCGCCGGCTTGTTTCAGGGCGTGATACGATCTTTCGCTGAAATCGGTGGGACAGATTATTTTCTTGATGGAAATCATTGAATCCCCTTTCTCTGATCCATTGTGGGTTTGGTCCAAAGGCCTCTTACAAACTATTCAAGTTTACTTCTATACTTTTTATCAGGTCCAGCGGATTGAGCGGTTTTTCCAGTATATCACTCACGTCGGTCTTCCTTTCGAAATCGTCAAGGACTTCCCGGTCCAGATAACCACTTATCACTATTATGGGAATCCCCGCTGTCTCTTCAGCCTCTTTCAGTTTTCGGACTAAGGTTAATCCATTGATCGGCATTTTTATATCCAGAAGAACTACATCCGGAGGTGATTCGAAAATAGAGGACAGGGCCTGAGCGGCTTCTGAGGCTGTTCGTGTTTTGTAACCCGCGTAACCGAGCATTTCGGCTGTTTCCTCAAGAAACTCCTCATCATCATCAATTATCATTACGCTGGCTTGATCCATCAACGATTTCTCTCTCCGCTGCCATTACCAGCAGTGAAACTGGATAGATTTCTTCCTCAATCATTATCCCATCGTTATTGAAGAGGTGCAATTGCGCGGTCCCACGTTTCTCTGATTAGTTTCTACCGAACTCAAAGCTGTGACTATCAGTCTGAAGTTCGCGGAGCGCGTTTGGGAGTGGTTCTGAGACTGAGCTTTCTGACTGATTCGATTACCGCTTCTACCTCGAACGGTTTTTCAGCGATTCCGTCCGCAAGTTCAAGAGCGGCAAAGTCCTCCTCTTCCTTCGGCCGCAGATATTCCCGCAGCTCGCTTTTCAGCGGCTTGCCCGTTATTACCAGCACTCTCGAGGCGCAGTTTCCTTTTACATGTCGAAGAAGCTCGGAGCCGTTGAATCCGGGAAGTCTCAGATCCAGCAACACCACGGCGTAATCAAAGCTGTCCACCAGCCGCTTCCCTTCTTTTCCTTCATAAGCCTTGTCCACGGAATACCCTTCCATGGACAGGATTTCGGCGAGTTCATCGCACATTTCCCGGTCATCCTCGACTATGAGAACGCGGTTTTTTTTCATTTTTTTTCCCTCCGAGCGGCAGTATCAGGGAAACCGTGGTGCCCCTGCCTTTCTCGCTATTAAGTGATATGGACCCTCCGTTAAGCTCCACCAGCTCGCTGCATATCGCCAGACCCAGCCCGGTCCCCTTGGCTTTGGTGGTGAAGAAGGGATCCAGAACCCTTTTCAGGACTTTTTTATCCATACCAACCCCGTTATCTGAGACCTCCACCAGGACATGTCTTCCTTTTTCGATGGAAGCGGTTACTCTCACTTCACCATCCCCCTCTTCTATAGCCTGAAAGGAGTTGTGGAGAATATTAATAAAAACCTCCCTGAGTTGGTCTGGGTCAGCCATTACCTTGTGGCCGCGCAATTGTTTGAGCTGCCGGGAAATTCTGACATTCCTGTTACGGAACTCCTTCTTTACCGATTTTGAGCTCTCTGTCAGAATATGGGACAGTCTAACCGGGCGTTGCCGGGGAGTCTGGATCCTGGAGTAATTCAAAAGATTGTTTATCACCCGGCTGCTCTCGTCTATCTTCTTGTCTATGTTGTCAACATGACTTTTCAATCCGGCATCTTTGTTCTTGCGCCGTATATTATAGATCGCTGTTTTCATTACACCCAGAGGATTCCTTAACTCGTGAGCTACCGTGGCCGCCAGAGTTCCTATACTGCTAAGCCTTTCGGAACGCTGCAGGCGGATATGCGCCTCGGAGAGCTCCTCCTCGGCCCTGATGCGCTTGGTCGAATCGACCACCATTAAAAGAAGATTCTCCGCCTTTTCCGAATCATCCACTACCGGATGAACGCTCCAGTCAAAATACTCCCTGCTCTTGCGGTGATTTTCCGTGAACAGGGGAAATCTGTCCAGGGCGAAGAACGACCGGCGGTTCTGCAGCACCTCATCGAATATCTTCCGGTTCCGCTCTATGGGATGCAGGTCGAAATGGTTTTTTCCAAGGATGGAATCCGCTGACAGTTTCAAGCCACTGGTAAACGCCCGGTTCACCCTGATATATCTGAAGGACCGGTCCAGCATGGCTATTCCCAAGTGAGTGTTCGAGAATATCTTTTCGAGCAGTTCCTGGGACTCGATCAGTTCATCTGTTCTTTCGCGGAGCAATAGTTCCAGCTCGCTCCTGGGTATTACAGTATACTGCTTCCGTTTGACCTCCTCGGTTATGTCATGCCAGGAGGATATGGCACCGATTATCTCGCCCTGATATAACAGGGGAGCCGATGAACCCAGGGATATATGATCCTCTCCATTGGCGTCTCTGAACTTATAGTACATATTACGGACCGTTTTGCCGCTCATAGCGGCTGTCGAGACCATCTCCCCGCTGGAAGCTTTCAATCCTCTGGAAGTCCTAAGGTCGAGTCTTGAAGAGATCTCCCGGCGTGAGAGACCGGTGGGATCAAAAGCAAGCGACTCTACGGCGAACCGGTTAGCGTAAACTATCCTCTTATCCCGGTCGTACAGAATAAATGGTTCCGGAAAGGAGGTCAGCAGCTCCCCGGCTAACAACCCCAGCAACTGTCCTGCTGAATCCGAGCTTTTTTTTCTCCCCGGTTTCTTTGAACGGCTGCCCTTTTTTGTAATCGCCTTGTTTTTATCCTTGGTCTTTACGGAGTCTCTCTCCGGCATTCTGGCCTCATCCTCTCAATCAATACCTCAGGCGCCGGCCCATCGCCGTTTTCTCAGCCTTCCTCCCGGGGGCCGGGCTCTTTGCCTTCAGCTTCAGAGGTTTCCCGGTATTCGGTCGGTGTCATACCGGTGCTCTTTTTGAACATTCGGATAAACGACTCCATGTTCTGGTATCCCAGACGGTAGGATATCTCATTCACTGTCAGGCCCGTTTCGGCGAGGATCTGCTTTGCCCTTTCCATCTTTTTGTCCAACCGGTACTGGTTGAAACCCACTCCGGTCTTCTGCTTGAAAAGCCTGCTCAGGTATTTGGGGCTGAGGAATACAAGTCCGGCCGCTTCTCGAAGGGTCACTCTCTTGTCGTAATTCTTTTCCAGAAAGTCTTTTATATGTTCTATTTTCCCATCCGCGTCGGGGGAGTAGGGTGTTCCCGGAGAGCCGCTTTCATGCAGAAGCCGGTATATGCTGGCCAGCAGCTTTTCTGCCTCGACCGGTTTTTCGATGTAATCATCCGCGTCCCCCTTAAGAGAAGCTATCGCCACGTCCTTTGAGCTGTGGCCGGTCAGCATGATCACTCCCAGATCAGGTTGCCGCCGCTTGATCCGGGTCAAAATCTCCGTTCCCGGAAGCCCGGGAAGCTTGACATCCAGAATCACAAGATCTATCTCATTCGGCCGGGACAGGATACCGAGAGCCTCGTCACCATTCCCCGCTTCCACAATCGCGTAGTCTTCCAGGCAGATTCCCAACTCTTCCCTGAATGCGTGGTCATCGTCGACCACAAGTATTTTATAAGACATCTGATTTCTCCGTTGACCTATTTCATGGTAGACATAAGTCAGTATATAGGAAGCCGCCTTCAGTTTCCAGGCATTTAATAAGGTGAAAAAGCGGAAAACCTGATAGAACAGGGTTCGAATCCGAAGGCTTAGTGCGCCCGGCAGAGGAATATATCGCGGATCATGAAATAAAAGCACAATCAGCCAGGGGATCGGCTAAGGTTACAAATTACTGACTTTGATTCACCCTGGCAAAATACGCCCATTTACTTAGATTGAGGCGGTGTCATTGATTACAAGCATTATAACCGCGCCGCCGGCTCATTTGTCGCGCCGGGCGGGTCCAATAATGAAAAACGCCCGGGAGGTAAATCCCGGGCGTCATAAATCAGCCTGTCCGGCCCCACCGGCCGTATCTTAATCGGAAGCCTGCTATTCTTCTTTCTTTTTCTCTTCTTCGGCGGTCTCTCCCGCCTTTTTCTCTTCTTCGGCCGCCTTTTCTTCCTTCACAGGGTTTTCCTCTTCAGCCTTTTCCTCTTCTACCGGCTCTTCCTTCTTCTGCTTCGCCGCTTTTTTCTTCGCCGGCTGTTTTTCTTCCTTCCCTTCTTTTTCAGGTTCAGCTTCGCCCCCGGCCTCTTCCACCTTTGCGGCGGTTTCTTCCTTTTCCTTTTTCTCTTTTTCCTTCTTCTCCGCCTCCGCCTTCTTCCCGGCCTTCTTCCGCTCGACCTCCACCGGGTCCTCGGGAATATCTACCTTGTGGTATTTTTTTCTGGGCTTGGCCTTTTTTCCGCGCTTCTTCTCGCCCGCTGAGAGAAGTTCCAGCATAGCCATATCGGTGCTGTCCCCGCCTCTCTTGCCCAGCCTCAGAATACGGGTGTATCCACCCTCACGGTCGGCGAAGCGCGGCCCGATCTCCTCGAAAAGCTTCCTTAAGACCCCCGGATCCTTGACCATTCTGGCCACATGGCGGCGGGCGGACAGATCCCCGCGTTTGGCAAAGGTTATCATCCGCTCCGCTATCCTTCTGGCCTCTTTAGCCTTGGCGGCGCTGGTCCTTATTCTTTCGCTTTCAAAAAGCGAGGTCACCATGTTGCTCAGCATCGCTTTTCTATGCGAAGCGGTCCTGTTGAGACTTCTCCGGTCGCGATTATGACGCATTACTCTCTCTCCTCTTTCTTTTCCTCATCCGATCTTAGAATATCATCAACGTCCATTCCGAGATGAAGTCCCATTCCTTCCAGAATGTCGGTTATCTCCTTCAGACTTTTCCTTCCGAAGTTACGGTATTTCAGCATATCGCTCTCCGTTTTCTGAACCAGCTCCCCAAGAGTCTTTATCTTGGCCGCCTTGAGGCAGTTCGAGGATCTTACCGACAACTCCAGCTCCTCGACATTCCTGTCCAGAAGCTCTCTCATCTTAAGCAGTTCCTCGTCGACCTCTTCCTCTTCCTCCTCCTCGAACGGTTCTTCATCGAAATGTATGAACAGAAGGAAGTGATCCTTGAGAATCTTCGCTCCGTAACCAAGTGCGTCCTCTGGTGTTACGCTTCCATCAGTAAATATTTCCAGATTGAGCGAATCAAAATCCACCCTCTGTCCCACACGGGTATTTTTCACCTCGTATTTCACTTTTACTACCGGACTGAAATTCGAATCCATAGGTATCAGACCGATCTCATAGTCGCTCAGATTATGGCTGTCCGCCGACACGTAACCCCTGCCGTGTCCTATCAGCATCTCAATCTTCAGAGGTACTTTCTTTGTCGCGGTGGCTATAAGCAGGTCTTTGTTCAGGATCTCTATCTCCGCGACCTCCTTGATATCCGCAGCCGTTAACTCGCCCTTCTTTTCAGTCTCCAGAGTGATGAATTTTGGTTCATCACAATGCATCATGATGATAAGCTGCTTCAGATTGAGTATGATGTCGGTTACATCTTCCTTGATCCCGTCTATGGTATCAAACTCGTGAAGGACACCATCTATCTTTACCGCCACCACCGCGGCGCCCTGTATCGAAGATAGAAGGGCCCGGCGAAGAGAGTTGCCTATAGTGTAGCCGAAACCCCTCTCGAACGGCTCGATCTTGAACTTCCCGTATGTCGGGGTTGACACCGATTCGTCCTTCTCGACTTCTTTTGGCATTAAGAGATTGCGCCATTTCATTTAATTGTGCCTCCTTGCAGCGCGAACGAACCTGTTTGAAAATGTTCGCCAGCGACAATTCGCATAACCCAGCTATTTCGAGTAAAGCTCTACTATAAGATTCTCGGAGATCGGCACTGGAATAGCTTCACGTGTGGGCCGTTCCAGGTAAACGCCTTCCTTTTTGCTTACATCCACCGATACGTAGGGAACCGTCTCTCTGCTTCCCGACTGCTTGAGAGATTCCTCGATAATCAGCAGGTCTTTGCTCTGCTTCCGCGGCGAGATCCTGTCGCCGACGCTCACCTGCATCGAAGGGATATTTGTTTTTATGCCGTTCACCTCAAAATGATTATGAAGAACCATCTGCCTGGCCGTCGCCCTGGAAGAGGAGAAGCCCATCCTGTAGACCATGTTATCCAGCCTGCTTTCCAGAAGGACAAGCAGATTCTCTCCCGTTACGCCCTTCATCTTGTCAGCCTTCTTGAAGTAGTTGTGAAACTGTTTTTCAAGAAGCTGGTAGAGACGGCGGAGTTTCTGCTTCTCCCTAAGCTGCAGCCTGTAGTTGCTTCTGCGCCTGTACCTCATCCTTCCGTGTTCACCTGGAGGATAGTTCCTCTTTTCCAACGCGCAGCGGTCCGAGTAACAACGGTCCCCTTTCAGAAGGAGCTTTTCTCCCTCTCTCCTGCAAAGCTTGCATTTGGGGCCAGTATACCTTGCCATCTAAAAAAACCTCCCTGAATACAATCTATATCTTCAGATTTAAAACACTGCCTTCCGCTCAGGCTTGATCAGCCTTCAGCCACGGGTGTTTTCCACCCCTTACCCATCCGGCTTCTCTCAGAACCAGAGCCAAGGCAAAACTACATCCTTCTTCTCTTCTTAAGCCGGACCCCGTTGTGCGGGACCGGAGTGCAATCGCGTATGCCGGTTACATTCATGCCGGCAGCCCTGATGGAACGGATAGCCGGTTCTCTTCCCGGACCGGGACCCTTGATCCAGACCTCGACCTTCTTCATTCCCAGGGCCATTACTTCCTGGGTCACTTCCTGGGCCGCCTGCTGAGCAGCGAAGGGCGTACTCTTTCTCGACCCCTTGAAGCCCAGTTTTCCGGGGCTGCACCAGCTAATGACCCCGCCGTCCTTGTCGGTTATGGTAATAATGGTGTTATTGAACGTGGACTTTATATGGGCGATCCCGGCTACGTCCGCCTTCCTCTTTTTCTTTTTTCTTACTCTCTGCTGTTTCTTTCCTGCTTTTGGCTTGGCCAAATCCTAAACCTCCATCGAAATCTGGTAGAATATCTATTACTTTCTCTTAGAGCCTGGACGATTGCGGGGGCCCTTTCTGGTACGGGCGTTGGTATGGGTTCTCTGGCCGTGCGCTGGCAGGCCCATCCTGTGCCGCATACCCCGGTAAGCCCCGATATCCATCAACCTCTTGATATCCCTGGTGACCTCGCTTCGAAGGGCTCCCTCGATCTTGTGCTCATCCTCGATGATATCCCTGATCTTAACGTTCTGTTCCTCAGTGAGGTCCTTGGTCTTTACGTTGAACGGAATGCCAACCTTTTCCAGAATACTTTCCGCGCTGGATCTTCCGATTCCGTAAATATAAGTCAGGGCGATAACAATATGCTTGTTATCCGGTATGTCAACTCCGGCTATACGCGCCACGAATATGCTCCTTTCATTCTTATCCTGATACTTTTTTACTTATCCCTGGCGCTGTTTATGTTTGGGATCTCTGCATATCACCCGCAGGACCCCTTTGCGCCTGATTATTTTGCAGTTAGTGCAAATCTTCTTTACCGAACTTCTTACCTTCATTTTAATTCCTCGCTCCCGGAAATCTTTTGGGGCGCAGTCTAAGCGCTCCGGATCCGATCAAAATCACTTGTACCGGTAAGTTATTCTTCCCCTGCTCAGATCATAGGGGCTGAGTTCAAGAGCCACCTTGTCGCCGGGGAGGATCCTTATAAAATTCATCCTCATTTTCCCGGAAACGTGCGCCAGAACCACATGCTTGTTCTCCAGCTCGACCCTGAACATGGCATTAGGCAGCGTTTCAATGACTGTCCCCTCTACCGGTATCCCTTTCTGTTTGGCCATTTCATCTTCTTTCCATATCTGTCCATCTCCCGCTCTTTAAAGCCGGACGGGAGTATCAGCTGGTCTCAACGGGTCAGGACCCGCGGTCCGTTCAGCGTCACCGCTATGGTATCTTCAAAATGACAGGACAGGCTGCCATCGCCGGTAACGATAGTCCATCTGTCTTCCAGAGTAACTATCTCGGCGGTTCCGATATTAAGCATCGGCTCGAGAGCGAAAACCATGCCCGGCTTCAATACCGGTCCCATCCCGGGTGGCCCGAAATTGGGAATCTGCGGGTCTTCGTGCAGATTCCTGCCCACTCCGTGGCCTACAAGCTCTTTAACCACCTTGTAGCCGTTATCTTCGGCGTGTTTTTGAATCGCGTGCGATATATCCGAAAGATGGTTGCCGGCACTGGCCTTGTCAATACCAACATCCAGAGCTTCCATGGTAACTCTCAATATTCTGCTCGCTTCCTCATCAACCACCCCCACCGGATAGCTCCTGGTCATATCCGAATAGTAACCATCTTTGATCACGCCGATATCTATTCCTACGATATCACCTTCCTTCAGCTTTCTGGGGCCGGGAATCCCGTGAACGACCTGCTCGTTTACCGACGCGCAGATCGTGGCGGGATAGCCCCTGTACCCCTTAAAACCGGGACTCGCTCCCCTGGAACCTATGTATTCTTCCGCGATCCTGTCAAGCTCGGCGGTGGTAACTCCGGGGCTTACCGCTTCACCCACCCTCCGCATCGTCTCCCGAAGCACTTCCGCGCTTTCCCTCATCAACTCGACTTCGGTATCTGTCTTAATGTATATCATGTCAACTTATCGATGATACCGGATGTGATCTCATCTATACTTCCCGCTCCATCGACCGATATCAGCAACCCATTCTCTTTTCCGTAATAATCTATAAGAGGTTCGGTCTGTTCTCTGTAAACCTCCAGCCTGTGTCTTACCGTTTCTTCTTTATCGTCTTCCCTGGTAATCAGCCTTCCGCCACAGCGGGGGCATTCATTTTCCTCATTACCCAACGTAGCCGTGTTGTAAACCGCTCCACATTCTTCGCAGACCCTCCTTCCGGTGAGGCGTTTTACTATGACCTCTGGATCCACATCTATAAGTATCACCTTGTCGATCTCGAGGCCCTTTTTCTCGAGCATTTCCGACAGGGCTTCCGCCTGGGAAATGGTTCTGGGAAAACCGTCCAGGATCCAACCGGTGGAAGATTCGCCCGAGAGTTCCTCAGAAATCATCTCGAGAATCAACTGGTCGGGTACCAGGGCTCCGCGGTTCATATAATCGCGGGCCTTCTTTCCCATTCCGGTTTCTTTGGCCACCGCGTCTCTCAGGATATCCCCGGTTGAAAGATGGCGGATTCCGAATCTCTCCGCTATCCTCTCGGCCTGGGTTCCCTTTCCCGCTCCCGGAGGCCCCAGAATTACCAGGTTTTTATTCTTCCCTTCACTCATAACGGATTCTATCTCCTGCCGCGCAGGCGGCCTTTCTTCATAAATCCATCGTAATGACGCATTAGAAGGTGTGTTTCGATCTGCTGCAGAGTATCAAGCATGACTCCTACTATAATAAGGATTCCCGTTCCACCGAAGTAGAAGGGCAGCCCTCCCTTTCTCATCATGATATCGGGCAGTATCGCTATGAAAGCCAGGAAGATCGCGCCGGGAAGGGTGACCCGGGTGAGTATCCTGTCTATATAATCGCTGGTTCTCTTCCCCGGTCTTATTCCGGGTATGAAGCCGCCGTATTTCTTCATGTTCTCCGCCATGTCGGTCGGATTTAGAATGATTGCCGTGTAAAAATACGTGAAAAAGACGATGATCAGCGCGTACATCCCCATATAAAGCCATGACCCGGGAGAGAGGATCGCCTGCAGGCCGGAAAGAAAACCGCCCCCGCCTCCTAAAAATGTAGCGATCGTGCTCGGGAACATCATTATCGACTGGGCGAAGATTATGGGGATAACACCAGCGGTGTTCACCCTCAGGGGTATATACTGTGACCTGCCGCCGTATACCTTGTTTCCCACGATCCGCTTGGCGTACTGAACCGGTATCCTCCTCTGGCCCTGGGTTATCAAAATAACCGCCGCCACCACACCGACCATGATTATAAGGAAGAAGACCATCCTGAAAGGAGTTATCTGCCCCAGCTTTATAGCCCTCCATGTGTTAAGGAAGTTGCCCGGGTAACGCGCCAGGATTCCTACCATGATGATGAGTGATATACCGTTACCGATACCCCTTTCGGAGATCTGTTCCCCCAGCCACATTATAAAAATGGTTCCCGATGTCATCGTGATTATTGTCAACAGCCTGAACGCCACAGGATTCATCGTTACCACAGGCGTTCCGCCTGGATTCATGCTCATAAGGAATATTGATATTCCAAAAGCCTGAACCACGGAAAGAAGGACTGTCCCGTACCTGGTGTACTGGGTTATCTTCTTGCGCCCCTCTTCGCCCTCCTTGGCCAGTTTCTCGAAGTGTGGGATGACCGCCTGGAGAAGCTGCATGATAATGGAGGCGCTGATATAGGGCATGATTCCGAGAGCGAATATGGTCGCCCTGCTCAGATTACCCCCGGCGAACAGGTCGTACAGGGCGAATATCGTACCGCTCTGGTTCTGAAAGAAGGCCTTTAGGGCGAGCGGATTGACGCCCGGAGCGGTTATATGTCCTCCTATCCTGTAGACAACCAGGAGCCCGATGGTGAAGAGTATTCTCCTCTTTAACTCCGGTATGCTGAAAATGTCCTGAAATTTCCTGATCATTACTCGCGCTCCTCACTGTCCGGTGCGGGAAGCTCGCCGCCGGAGGCCAGCTTCACAGATCCACCCGCGTCGATTACCGCTTTGGCGGCCGATTTGCTTATACGGTCGACTTCCAGCTGAAGCGAGACACCGATCTTGCCCCTGCCCAGCACCTTTACCGGCCGGGACGAACTCGATATGATTCCTTTTTCGGCAAGAACTTCAGCTTTCACACTGGCGCCTTCTTCGAAATCCGAAAGCTTTTCCAGATTTACGATCTGGTAGCTCTTTTTGAATTTGTTGTGAAACCCCCTCTTGGGTATCCGCCTCTGCAGAGGCATCTGGCCGCCTTCAAACCAGGAGGGAACTCCGCCGCCAGACCTGCTGTTCTGACCCTTGTGGCCACGGGTACAGGTCTTTCCCCGGCCCGATCCAACTCCACGGCCGACCCTTTTCCTTCTTTTGACCGCTCCGCTGGGTGGTGTAAGTTCATTCAATTTCATGTTATCCGCTCTCCTTAAAAGCTTATTTCGAATCCTCCGGCTTGCCGGCATCCTTGGCCGGGGATGCACTCGACCCGCCTTTTGCGGAGCCGGCTTTTTCAACCGGCTTAAGTCCCAAAGACCTCTTTTCTGAAACGGGAAGGTCCTTCTCGTCCACCTCTTCCCACCGGACAAGATGATCGATCTTCCTGATCATGCCTCTTATCTGAGGTGTGTCATTCCTGTAAATCGTTCTGTAGTTCTTTTTCAGGCCCAGCGCGCGCAAGGTCCTGACATGTTTGACCTTCTGAGATCCGATGCTGCTCTTGACCTGAGTGATCTTTATTTTCTTGGCCATGCTTATCCTCACTGTTATCTAATGCCGGCCGCTCAAGGCTTCATCCGGCGGGACACTGATCTATTCCCCGGAACCGGTATCTTTATCCTTCTCCTGTTCCTCGATCATGAAAAGCTGCTTAACCGAAATTTCTCTGCGTTTCGCCACTTCATCCGCGTTTTTAAGACGCCTGAGCCCCTCCATGGTAGCCTTTACCATATTATACGGGTTGTTTGAACCAAGGGACTTGGTCAGGATATTCTCAACGCCCGCCACTTCCAGCACTGATCTGACCCCGCCACCCGCTATAACTCCGGTTCCCGGGGAAGCCGGCTTCAGCAGGACCCTCGAGGCCCCGAAACGCCCGGTTACCTGGTAAGGTATAGTGCCTTCCTTCAGGGGAAGCCGCAGCATGTTCTTCTTCGCGTCTTCGTTAGCCTTTCTTATCGCATCGCTGATTTCGTTGGCCTTTCCGAAACCAATACCCACTTTTCCCATACCATCGCCTACCGCCACCAGCGCGTTGAAGCTGAAATTCCTTCCACCTTTCACCACTTTGGCTACCCGGTTGATGTGGATCGTCTGCTCTTCGTATTCCGGACCGCTGCTCTCTCTGCGGTCACTTTCTCTTCTCTTATCTGCTCTTCTCATATTCAACTAACATACCCCCAATGGGTAAAAACCCTGTTTCTCCGGCCGGCCCGGATTAAAACTTCAATCCGTTTTTCCTGGCCTCATCAGCCAGAGCGGCTATTCTTCCATGATAAAGAAATCCGCCTCTGTCAAAAGCGACTTCTTCTATTCCCTGTTTTCTGGCCTTTTCCGCTATCGCCAGCCCCACGGCTTTCGAACGTCTGATTTTGATGCTGTCCGGCCTGCTCTTTGATTTTTCATCCTTTTTTTCTTCGCCGCCGGAGCCATTAGTGGAGGAGGGCGGCAAATCGGCTTTCAAACTGGAAGCGGAAGCCAGAGTCCTTCCCTCCACGTCATCGATAATCTGAGCGTAGATATGATTCAAGCTTCTATATACGCACAAACGGGGCTTTTCCTTAGTCCCTAACAGTTTGTTCCTTATCCTCTTGTGCCTTCTAAGCCTCGAACTCCTCTTAACCGTATTTTTGTCTCTCACTTCACAAACTCCTGCTCTAGGTCAGATTATAACTCTAAAATCCCGTGCCGACCGCCGCTTTTCCAGCCTTCCTCTTGATTATTTCGCCGGCGTACCTTATTCCCTTGCCCTTGTAAGGCTCCGGGGGGCGCAGAGCGCGGATCTCCGCCGCCACTTCGCCTACTTTCTGCTTGTCTATGCCTATTACTTTCATCCTCCTGTCCTCGATCACTTCCACATCCACCCCATCGGGCAGGGGAAAATTTACCGGGTGCGAAAAACCGAGGTTCAACTCCACGGTTTTACCCTTTTTCTTGACCTTGTATTCTATGCCCTCTATCTGGAGTTCCTTCTCGAACCCCTTGGAGACTCCCTTGACCATGTTTGCCAGAAGCGATCTGGTCAAGCCGTGCAAGGACTTATGCCGCTTCGATTCCGAAGGCCTGGCCAGGACTATTTCGTCGTCCTTCATCTCAATCTTTATATCGGGATCAAAAGAACGCTTAAGCTCGCCTTTCGGTCCCTTTACATCGACACGGCTTCCCTTTATCTCCACACTCACGCCGGACGGAACCGGTATTGGGCTTTTTCCTATTCTTGACATGACTCGCTGAACCTCCGTAATAATTCCTTTTTCAATATCCCCGCGCGCGGAACCGGGCTTTTTACCACACGTGGCATAAGACTTCGCCTCCCACGCCTTCCCTGCGGCATTCCTTGTCCGTCATAATACCCTTGGAAGTGGAAATTACCGCTATTCCCATCCCTCCCATGACCCTGGGCAATTCGTCCTTACCGGCATAAACCTTGCGGCTTGCTCTGCTTACGCGCTCTATCCTCTCGATCGCGCTGCGGTCGTCCCTGTACTTCAAATATATACGGATCATGCCCTGAAGGCCGTCGTCGTAATATTTGACATTCTTTATATATCCTTCTCTCAGAAGCAGTTTGGCGATTTCCGCCTTAACTTTGGACGCCGGAATGTCAACGTGTGTCTTTTTTGCTCTGAACGCGTTCCTGACTCGAGTCAGCATGTCGGCAATAGTATCTGTCATCATCTTGCTTTCACCTCATAGTACGGTAGTAAAATCGAACACCGGTCTTAAAGATTTCGACGAAGGCAAGCGGTCCCGGCTTCGGCCGGCCCTTCGCAACCATTTAGCCTACCAGCTCGACTTCACCACACCCGGTATTTTTCCTTCAAGCGACAGTTCCCTGAAACAGATCCGGCAGATTCCAAACTTGCGCATGTAAGCCCTGGACCTGCCGCACCTGCTGCACCTGTTATAGGCGCGGGTCGAAAATTTCGGTTTTCTCTTAGCTTTTTCTATCAAGCTCTTCTTAGCCATAAAAAGTTTCCCCTCTTTGCCTTATTCCTTTCGCAGAGGCATTCCAAGAAGCGTTATAAGCTCTCTGGCTTCTTCGTCGGTTTTCGCAGAGGTGACCATGGTTATATCCATTCCCATTATTCTCTCTATGTTGTCATAGTCCACTTCGGGAAAAATCACCTGCTCCTGAACCCCGAAAGAATAGTTGCCGCGGCCGTCGAAGCTCTTGGGGCTCAATCCCCTGAAATCCTTTATTCTCGGAATCGCTACGTTGACCAGCCTGTCAAAAAATTCATACATACGGTCCCCCCGCAGGGTTACCTTGCACCCGATTGATACGCCGGAGCGAACGTTGAATCCGGCCACAGATATCTTGGTCTTGGTCACCGCCGGCTTCTGCCCCGTTATCACGGCCAGTTCCTTCAAGGATGAATCAAGAACCTTGGGGTCGTCTTTCGCTTCCCCCAGACCCACATTCACCACGATCTTCCGAAGCCTTGGCACCTCGAAAACATTGCCGTACTGGAATCTTTTCATAAGCTGCGGTACAACCTTTTCCCTGTAGAGGGATTCGATATTCGTAATTTCTTTCGTGACTGCCATTTTCCTCACCGATTAAATCCTTTAAACAAAATCCCCGCACCCCCGGGGGCGCCGAGTCAACACACGGTTAATAATCATTCCTCGTCGCTAAGAGTCTCGTTGCATTCCTTGCACTTTCGCACGCTTCGGCCGTCCGAAAGCTTCACGTTTGCCGTCTTGGCCGGCTTGCCGCACTTAGGGCATATGAGGACAACGTTCGAGGCGTCTATAGGGGCCTCCTTCTCCACGATCCCTCCCTGGTCCGCCTGGCTGGTAGGCCTGGTATGCCTCATTATCATGTTGACTTTTTCAACTATAATCCGGCTGGACGCCGGAAAGACCTTCAGCACCTTCCCTTCTTTTCCCCTGGAGTTACCAGCTATAACCTTGACCCTGTCATTCTTTTTAACTCTCATCGCTACTTCCTGTTAGATTCAACTAAACTACCTCGGGCGCCAGAGATATTATCTTCATAAAATGTTTTTCCCTCAGTTCCCTGGCCACCGGGCCGAATATTCTCGTGCCAATGGGTTCTTTCTGTTCATTTATTATTACCGCGGCGTTTTGATCGAAACGGATATAACTTCCATCCTTCCGCCTGATCTCCTTCCTGGTGCGCACTATTACACACTTCACTACCTCGCCCTTCTTAACACCGCCCCCCGGCATCGCCACTTTAACCGAAGCGCTTATAATGTCACCAATGGAAGCGTATCTTCTTTTGGACCCGCCTAGCACCTTTATGCACCTCACGCTCTTGGCGCCGGAATTGTCAGCAACAGCCAGATTCGTCTGCATTTTAATCATTACCGTATTCTCCTACTGCGCTTTCTCCATTATTTCAATGACCCGCCATCTCTTCATCTTACTGAGAGGCCTGGTAGACATGACCCTGACTTTATCCCCCACCCGGCATTTCCCCTCTTCATCGTGGGCCCAGATCTTGGACCTCTTCTTGATATACTTCTTGTACCTCTTGTGAAGAAGACGCCTCTCCACAGTAATCGTCACGGTTTTTTCCATCTTGTCTCCGATAACCCGGCCTACAAGAGTCTTTCTAGTTTTTCTTTCTTCCATACCGTCTCCTAACAGATATCCCGCGGTTCTTATTCATCAGCTTCCGGCGCCGGGGATTCTTCGCCTTTTTGCGATTTTTCGTTAATAATTGTCTTAACCCTCGCCAAATCCCGCTTCGTTTCCCGCACCTTTAGAGGATTATCCAGGCGCTTGATCGCCAACTGGATCTTGAACTGGGTAAGCTTCTCGGTCAGCTCCTCTTCACGGCTCCGGAGCTCCTCGATGGTCAATTCTCTCAAGTCAACTGCTTTCATACCAATAACCGTCCCGGTCAGTCAATATTCATAACTAAATACATCAGCTTATCATCCGGCTACCTTGCCGGTCGCCATTCTCTTCATAAACCTCGTTTTCATGGGCAGCTTGGCCGAAGCTCTCCGCATAGCTTCGCGGGCTACCTCCTGGGAAACCCCTTCCAGCTCGAAGATTATCCTTCCGGGCTTCACCACTGACACCCAGTACTCGGGTGAGCCTTTTCCCTTACCCATCCTGGTCTCGGCGGGTTTTATGGTAACCGGTTTGTCCGGAAAGACTCGGACCCAGAGTTTTCCGCCCCTTTTGATGTGGCGCATTATCGCCACTCTGGCGGACTCTATCTGACGGCCTGTAAGCCAGCAAGGCGACTCCGCCTGCAGTGCGTACTGGCCGAAATTGATCCTGCACCCCCTGTTCGCGAGGCCCCGCATTCTTCCTCTCTGCTGTTTACGGTACTTTGTTCTCTTTGGCATCAACATAACTGTTACCTCTCTGCCCTGTTATCTACGCGATGATTCCTCTATGGCTTCCTGGCATAGGCTTTCCTTGAAATCCTTTGAAAAAAGCTCGCCTTTGTAGATCCATACCTTGACGCCGATCTTACCGTAGGTGGTGTAAGATATCGCCTGGGCGTAATCTATATCGGCCCGAAGTGTGTGAAGGGGAACCTTTCCCTCCATGTAACTTTCGCTTCTGGACATCTCGGCTCCTCCCAGCCGGCCTCCGCAGGTTATCTTGATGCCTTCAGCTCCCATTCTCATCGCCGAACCAATGGCTTTTTTCATGGCCCGGCGGAATGAGACCCGCATCTCCAGCTGGCCCGCTATGTGTTCCGCCACCAATCGCGCGTCCAGCTCCGGCCTTTTGACTTCCTTGATATCCAGGTTTATTTCCTTGTCGGTCAGATGGGCCAGTTCATCGCTCAGAAAATCCACTTCGGCGCCTTTTCTTCCAATCACCATTCCGGGTCTGGCCGTATATATGGTTATCCTGACCTTTCCGCTCTGGCGTTCTATGACGATCCTCGAAACGCCCGCCCTGGCCAGGCGCTTTTTCAAATATTTGCGAATGGTAATATCTTCTTTCAGCCATTTCGAGTAGTTCTTGGTGGCGAACCATCTCGAATCCCAGGTCCGATTGATTCCGAGCCTCAATCCAACCGGATTTACCTTCTGACCCAAAATATCCTCCTCATTTGATTCCTCTTTCTTTCAGCCGGCCGTCCCGCTGCAGGGAACGGCCGAAACCGCAGCGCCGGCAGGCGCCTGATTACTTCTTGCTTTCTACTGGTTCATGACTGACTATAACCGTAATATGGCTGCTTCTCTTCCTGATCCGGTAGGCCCTTCCCTGCGCCCTGGGCCTTATCCTGTACATGGTCCTTCCCTCGTCCACGAATATCCTGTCTATCCGCATCTCGGACGGTTCGATCGGATGATCCGACATCTCCCCAAGATTGTGCATAGCGGAGAGAATAGTCTTTCTTACCGGCCTGGCCGCCGACTTGCCTGAGAATTCGAGGATCTCCAGCGCCTTATCCACGGATTTTCCCCGGACAAGGTCGACAACGATCCTCGCTTTTCTCGGTGACATTCTTACTCCCCGCGCCACAGCGGTTGCTTCCATCTTCTTCTACCTCCATCAATATTCGGCTATTTCTTCTTGGCTTCCTTACCGGCCTTGCTCGTATGTCCCCTGAAAATCCTGGTGAGAACAAATTCCCCCAGCTTGTGGCCGACCATATTTTCAGTAACAAAAACAGGGACAAACTTGCTGCCGTTATGCACGGCGAAAGTATGCCCGACAAATTCAGGAGAAATGGTGGATCTTCTGGCCCAGGTCTTTATAACCTTCCTGTCGCCGATTTCATCCATCTTCTCTATCTTCCGAAAGAGTTTACCGTCAATGTAAGGGCCTTTTTTCAACGACCTGCTCATTCATTTCCTCCAAATAATTTTCTTGCCTTTAAAACGGCCTGGCGAAACCTCGCCCCGTTTCACTTACCTCTTCTTCTTTCTCCTGTACACGATATCCTTATCGGACTTTTTCTTCTTTCTGGTCTTAAATCCCTTAGCGTGCTGGCCCCATGGGGATACCGGATGGCGCCCGCCGCTGGTCCTTCCTTCTCCGCCTCCCAGAGGGTGGTCTACCGGGTTCATAGCCACGCCGCGGACCTTGGGGCGCCGCCCCAGCCACCTGGACCTTCCAGCCTTTCCAATACTGATATTGTCATGATCTATATTGCTGACCTGGCCTATTGTGGCGTAGCACTCCTTCCGTACCCTTCTGATTTCACCACTCGGCATTCGAAGAAGAACCTTGTTGCCTTCCTTGGCCATCAGCTGGGCGTATGATCCGGCACTCCGGGCTATTTGCCCTCCCTTGCCTCTCACCATCTCGATATTGTGAACAAAAAGGCCGGTCGGGATTCTATCCAGGGGAAGAGCGTTACCAACGTGAATGTCCGCTTCTTCACCTGAAACAACCCTGTCTCCCTCCCTTATTCCATGGGGAGCAAGTATGTAACGCTTTTCCCCGTCCACGTAGCTGAGCAGCGAGATAAACGCAGACCGGTTAGGATCATACTCGATGGAAACGACCCTGGCCGGTATCGAGTGCTTGTCTCTCTTGAAATCGATTATCCTGTACCTTCTCTTGTGCCCGCCGCCTCTCCGGCGCATGGTTATCCGGCCGTGATTGTTTCTTCCAGCTTTGCTCTTGATAGGCGCCAGAAGGGATTTTTCCGGTTTTTTCCTGGTCAGCCCGGAATAATCAGTCACAGTCTTGAATCTCTGCGTCGGCGTAGTCGGTTTATATTTCTTGATAGCCATCTGTCTAATTCCTTCTCTTCGATACGATCAGGTTGCTTCCTCTATACGGCGGCCCCGTTGCCCGATTCTGATTACAGAGCCTATACCTGGTCGAAAATATCTATGGTATCTCCTTTTGCCAGCGAGATTATCGCCTTCTTCCTGTCCGGCCTCTTTCCGGTGAACCTTCCGGCTCTTCTGAAAGTGGTCTTCTGCTTTCCACGGACCACGCTGGTGTTAACGCTTTTGACCTTTACGTTGAAGAACTTTTCTACAGCTTCCTTTATCTGCTTCTTATTCGCCCTGGGGTTCACCTCGAAGACGAACTTGTTGCTCTCTTCCTTCAGCATCGTACTTCGCTCGGTAATCACCGGTTTCAATATGATCTTGCTGTAATCCATCTACGCGAACACCTCCTCCATGGAGGAAACTGACTCCCTGGTCAGAAGAAGAAAATCGGCGTCCAGTATTTCGTACGCGTTAAGATTCTTGCCTACCATGAACTTGACTCCGGGAACGTTTCTGACCGATTTGAAAATATTCTCGTCAAAAGATTCAACCGCGACCAGGACCTTCTTCCCGTCCAGCCCCGCCGATTTAAGAAACCGGGCGAACTCGGAGGTCTTGGGCTGGTCCATTTTAAAGTTTTCCACTACCACGATGGTCTGGCCTTTTCCCTTGTCGGCCAGAGCGCTGAGGAGAGCTTTCCTCTTCATCTTTTTCGGAATCCTCACACTGTAGTCTCTGGGCCTCGGCCCGAAGGTCACACCGCCGCCTTTCCAGATGGGAGAGGACCTCTTTCCGGCCCTGGCCCTTCCGGTTCCCTTCTGCCGGTAAGGCTTTGCCTTGCTGAAGATCACCTCGCTGCGGATCTTGGTGTGGGCGTTGCCGCCCCTGGCGTTGGCCATGTAGGCCCGAATAACGTCGTAGAGCACGCTCCGGTTGACCTCGCCGTCGAATAGAGCCTTCGGCAGATCTACTGTTCCTTTCTGTTCCCCTTTAAAATCATACAATTTCGCACTAGCCATTATATTTACCTTTTACTTTGATGGTTGCGCCGTAATTCTGAGAACGGTATTCCTCGCTCCGGGAACCGCTCCTTCAACCAGCAGAAGATTATTCTCAGCATCGATCTCGACAACTTTCAGGTTCTTAACGTGAGTCTTCTTATTGCCCATTCTTCCGGGCATCTTCTTCCCCTTCGCCACCTTGCTGGGATCGGCGGAGCATCCTATCGAGCCCGGCTTTCTGTGACCTATCACGCCATGAGATCCCTTTCCGCCGTGAAACCCGTACCTCTTAATGACGCCCTGGAAACCCTTTCCCTTGCTGTTTCCGGTAACGTCCACCTTTTCGATCCCCTGGAACAACTCTACGCTGAGTAGCTGTCCCACTTCATACTCGTCGGGGTTATCGACCTTGAATTCCCCCAGGAACCTGTATGGGGGAAGGTCGGCCTTTTTGAAATGCCCCAGCTTGGGTAGATTCACTTTTGTCGGCCTGACCGTTTCGAACGCGACCTGGATAGCGTTATACCCGTCCTTATCCTCGCTCTTTTTCTGAACCACCGGGCAGGGGCCTGCCCTCACCACTGACACGGGTATCACCTCTCCGGTTTCATTGAATATCTGGCTCATTCCGACTTTTTTGCCAATCAGCCCTATCATCTCTTCCTCCGTATCAGACTTTGATCTCGATGTCGACACCGGCCGGCAGATCCAGTTTCTGCAAAGCGTCAACCGCTTTGGGCGTTACATCGGTAATCCAAATAAGTCTTTTGTGTATCCTTATTTCAAACTGTTCTCTGGACTTCTTGTTTACGTGAGGCGACCTGAGCACGGTGTAAACGCTTTTCTTGGTCGGAAGAGGAATAGGCCCGGTAACATCCGCGCCGGTACGCCTGGCGGTCTTAACGATCTCTTCCGCGCTGCGGTCCAGCATGGTATGCTCGTAAGCCTTGAGTCTTATTCTTATCTTTTGTCCTTCCACCGGGCAACCTCCGATACGCTATTCTATAATCTCAGTTACCACGCCGGCGCCGACGGTCCTTCCGCCCTCGCGAATAGCGAACCGGAGCTCCTGCTCCATCGCTATCGGCGTGATCAGTTCCACTGTCATCTCAACGTCGTCACCGGGCATCACCATCTCGGTGCCCTCCGGAAGAGTCGCAACTCCCGTAACATCAGTGGTACGGAAATAAAACTGCGGCCGGTAACCGTCAAAAAACGGAGTGTGCCTTCCGCCCTCTTCCTTCTTCAGAACGTATACCTTGCACTTGAACTTCTTGTGAGGCGTCACCGACCCGGGCTTCGCCACTACCATACCCCTGAGTAGATCGTCCTTGCCCACCCCTCGAAGCAGCAGCCCGACATTGTCGCCCGCCATCCCCTCGTCCAGCATCTTGCGGAACATCTCCACTCCCGTCACAACCGTCTTCTGAGTGTCCCTTATCCCCACTACCTCAACCTCTTCGCCTACCTTCACAATCCCTCTCTCTATCCTGCCGGTACCTACCGTCCCCCGGCCCGTTATCGAAAATACATCCTCCACAGGCATCAAAAACGGCTTGTCCATGTCCCGCTCAGGCGTGGGTATGTAATCATCCAGCGCGTCCATAAGCTCCCAGATGCACTTCACCTCTTCGGCCTCCGCGTCTTCGCTCTCCAGCGCCTTCAAAGCGCTGCCCTTTATCACAGGTATCTCGTCCCCGGGAAACTCATACTCGCTCAAAAGCTCCCTCACCTCAAGCTCCACCAGCTCCAGAAGCTCCGGGTCATCAACCATGTCAGTCTTGTTCATGAACACTATAAGACGCGGTACGTTCACCTGCCGCGCCAGAAGTATGTGCTCCCTGGTCTGCGGCATCGGACCATCAGCCGCACTGACCACCACTATAGATCCGTCCATCTGCGCAGCACCCGTGATCATGTTCTTGATATAATCCGCGTGACCGGGACAGTCCACATGAGCGTAGTGCCTGTTCTCGGTCTCGTACTCCACGTGCGCCGTCGCGATGGTTATCCCACGCTCCCTCTCCTCGGGCGCCTTGTCTATGTCGTCAAACGGTATGAATGTCGCCAGACCCCTGCTGGCCAGATGCTTCGTCATCGCGGCCGTAAGCGTCGTCTTGCCGTGGTCAACGTGCCCTATCGTCCCCACATTAACGTGGGGCTTGGTCCTTTCAAACTTCTCCTTCGCCATGAATATTCCTCCTTTACTATGCCAATCCTCTTATTCGGCCCTGAATGCGGGCAACCAGTTCTTCGGGAAGGGGTTTATAGTGTGAAAACTGCATCGAATGAATGGCCCTTCCCTGGGTCAGTGACCTCAGGGTGGTAGCATATCCGAACATATCCGAAAGCGGCGCTATCGCGGAAATAACCTGGCCGTCCTTACGGTGGTGCATACTCTCAACCTTGCCCCGTCTAACATTGATGTCGTTAATAACGTCTCCAACATAATCAGCGGGAAGCACGATTTCAATATCCATTATCGGTTCCATCAGAACGGGGTCTGCTCTTCTGACCCCTTCGGACACCGCCTTGTGCCCCGCTATGTGAAAAGCCAGATCCGAAGAATCAACCTCGTGATAAGAACCGTCAACCAGGCTGACTTCCACGTCAATGACCGGACACCCGTTTACCGGTCCGGCACTAAGAGCTTCCCTGGCCCCTTTTTCCACGTAGGGGATGAATCTTTTGGGAATAGCTCCTCCGGTTATCTTGCTCACGAACCTGAATCCACCACCGGGCGCGGGATTCAGGTCCACAATAACGTGTCCATACTGTCCCTTGCCCCCACTCTGTTTTATAAACCTTCCCTCCGCCCGTGATGACTTCGTTATGGCCTCCCTGTATGCCACCTGAGGACGCCCCACGTTTGCCTTGACATTGAACTCCCTGAGCATCCGCTCCACCAGCACTTCCAGGTGAAGCTCCCCCATCCCCGATATCAGGGTCTGCCTGGTTTCTTCATCCACGTCGACCTGGAAAGTCGGGTCTTCGTCGCTGAGAACCCTTAGGGCGGCTGAGAGCTTCTCCTCGTCCGCCTTGGTCTGCGGCTCTATGGCGACTGAAATGACCGGTTCGGGGAATTTCATCATTTCCATCTTAATGGGATGCTTGATATCGCAAAGGGTGTCACCGGTAAATGAACGCTTTAAACCTATAACAGCCACAATATCACCGGCATAGAGTTCATCGATGTCTTCTCTGGCGTTCGCGTGCATCATCAGCACCCTGGTAAACCGCTCCTTCTTATCGGTTCCGGCGTTGAGGACTGCAGTGCCCAGCTCCAGGTGGCCGCTGTAGACTCTCAGGTAATGCAGCTTCCCAACATAGGGGTCCCTGGCCACCTTGAAGACGACCGCCGAGAAAGGATCTTTCTCACTGGCGGCCCGAATCTCCTCTTTTCCCGTGAACGGATTTACTCCCTTTACCGGCGGCATATCAAGAGGTGTGGGCAGAAATTCAATGACTCCATCCAGTAAATGCTGAATCCCCTTGTTTTTAAAAGCGGACCCGCAGAAAACCGGGACTATCCTTATGTCGATGACTGCTTGCCTGATAGCCCTCTTTACCTCTTTCACGCTCACGCTCGAGCCGTCCACCACGTGGTTCATTATCTCATCGCTGTAATCAGCCAGTTCCCCTAACAGTTCTTCGCGGGCCTGGCGGCATCTTTCCAGAAGGCTGGAGGGAACATCCTCTTCCCGGTACTCCGCCCCCAGGGAATCTTCATCAAAATAGTAGGCCTTCATCTCGATCAGGTCGGCGACACCGCAGAAGGTATCGTTTTCGTAGACCGGAAGCATCACGGCCAGAGCTATGGTCTCGAATTTTTTCCTCATCATCGAGACAGCCTTTTCAAAATCCGCACCCGCTCTGTCCATCTTGTTCACGAAGGCGATCCTGGGAATATTGTAGCTGTCCGCCTGTTTCCATACCGTTTCGGACTGAGGCTCCACCCCGCCAACTCCGCAGAAGAGAACAATCAGACCGTCCAGAACCCTGAAGCTTCTTTCAACTTCAGCGGTAAAGTCGACGTGTCCCGGAGTATCGATGATATTGATCCGGTTATTATTCCAGAGGCACGTGGTAGCGGCCGAAGTTATGGTTATCCCTCTCTCTTTTTCCTGTTCCATCCAATCCATCACCGCGCTTCCCTCATGCACTTCGCCCATACGGGTTACCTTACCGGTGTAGTAAAGCATCCGTTCGGTGACTGTGGTCTTGCCCGCGTCAATATGAGCGGCCAATCCGATGTTACGAGTCTTATCGAGAGGGAATTTCCTCAATACCAACCTCTCCGGTGTCGGGACCGCCAGCCCCTAACCGAAAAGGCCGGGGGTCAGCGAATCCTCATTAAATACAAAGTGCTACAGAGAACTAGCATTCTATACATTAAATTATTCCCTATCTCCATTGACATCCGGTTGATTAGCGGACACCATCATGGACTCCACCCAGCCTCCCTGAAAAGTTTATTTCAATCCGATCACTTCAAGAAATGAAGGCTACCATTTGTAATGCGCGAAAGCCTTGTTAGCCTCTGCCATACGGTGCGTATCATTACGCTTCTTTACGGCATGTCCTTCCTTGTTATAATCCAGGATCAACTCCGCGGCCAGTCTTTCGGCCATGGTATGATCGGATCTTTCTCTGGCGTATTGAATGATCCAACGCATGGCCAGGGCCAGTTTCCTGTCGGGCCTTACCTCGACCGGAACCTGATAAGTGGCTCCGCCCACGCGTCTTGATTTTACCTCGAGCATCGGCTTCACGTTATCCAGAGCCTTTTTGAAGACCTCCAGGCCGTTCTGTCCGGTCTTCTGCTCGATCAGATCCAGCGCTCCATATACGGCTTGTTCGGCCGCGCTCTTCTTTCCATCAAGCATCACATAGTTAATAAATCTGGAAAGTGCCACGTCGCCGAATTTTTCGTCGGGCTCGACGTGCCTTTTTGATATTCTTCCTTTACGCGGCATATATAAATACTCCTTTAAGAAGAAGCAATGACGGTTTCCTTGGGTTTTCTAACGCCGTATTTGGAACGTCTTGCTTTCCTGTCTTCGACACCGTCCGAGTCAAGAGAACCTCTGACTATATGGTACCTTACACCCGGAAGATCCTTTACCCTTCCTCCCCTCACCAGGACTATGGAATGCTCCTGAAGATTATGGCCTTCGCCGGGAATATAGGCGGTTACTTCCATTCCGTTGGTCAACCTGACCCTGGCCACTTTCCTTATGGCCGAATTCGGTTTCTTGGGCGTCGAAGTATAAACACGGGTGCAGACCCCCCGTTTCTGGGGACAGCCCTGAAGCGCGGGAGCGCCCGTTTTTTTCTTTACCTTTTTTCTGCCTTTTCTTACAAGCTGATTAATAGTAGGCACTTACAACCTCTCATAATCTCGTTTCTAACATAAATTAAGCATCCTGAATTATCAAAGGATGCAGAAAAGTTAATCTATCAATTAGCAAAACAGTTGTCAAGCAATAAATTGCAATAAAAACTAACCCTTTTTCATCCTTCAAGAACCGTACTTTTTATCAGGAAGCCCCTTCCTTCATATCCTCGATCATCTGGGCTAGCTCTTCTTCCGTGAACTCCTTTTCCATCATCTCTTCTTCGGTCATCTCCTGAACCAGCCTCAGGCGCTTGTACTTCTTGAGCCCGGTTCCCGCGGGAACCAGGTGGCCCATTACCACGTTTTCCTTCAGCCCGTGCAGCTCGTCCACCTTTCCGCTTACCGCGGCATCGGTAAGCACCCTGGTAGTCTCCTGGAAGCTGGCCGCTGAAATATAGCTCTCTGTACTCAGGGAAGCCTTGGTTATTCCCAGAAGAAGGGGCTTGAAGGTGGCGGGATCGCCCTTATCCTTCATCACTTTTTCATTTTCCTTCTGGAAGACCTTTTTGCTGACCACGTCACCTTCCAGGAACCCGGTGTCCCCCGAATCCTCTATAAGCACCTTCTGAAGCATCTGCCCCACTATCACCTCGATATGCTTGTCGTTGATCTGAACTCCCTGAAGACGGTATACCTCCTGGATCTCGTTTACCAGGTACTCCTGCACCGCGTTGACTCCCTTGATATTGAGAATATCGAAGGGGTTCACGGGGCCTTCCGTGAGATTGTCCCCGGCCTCTATCTTGTCTCCCTCGTATACCCTCAGGTGCTTTCCCTGGGGCACTGAATATGTCCTCTTGTCCCCGCTCTCGTTTTCCACGATTATCTTGCGCATACCCTTGGTAACCGAGCCGAACGTCACGATTCCGTCTATCTCCGATACCACCGCGGCCTCTTTGGGCTTTCTGACCTCGAAAAGCTGGGCCACCCTGGGAAGGCCTCCGGTGATGTCGTGGGTCTTGGTTATCTCTTTAGGGATTCTGCATATAATATCCCCGGGCAACACCTCTTCGCCGTCGTGGACTATCAGCCTGGCGCCGGTAGGTATAATGAAGTTTCCGATGACCTTGCCCTTCTCGTTCAGCGTCTCTATATGGGGATGGAGCTTCTTGTCCCTGTCATCCTCGATGATCCTCTGCCTCAGGCTGGTCTTGTCGTCAAGTTTCTCGTTAAGCGTAACGCCCTCGACAATATCCCTGAATCGCAGCTTTCCGGCTTCCGGTGCTATGATAAAGTCCGAATACGGATCCCACTCGTAGACTATCCTCCCCTTTTCAACCTCTTCGCCTTCATCCACCTGCATGATCGCCCCGTAAGGCACTCCAAACCGGGCCTTCACCCTGTCTTTCTGCTTGCTCATGATCATCGCTTCGCCTTTTCTTCCGACGACCTTCTTCTGCCCGGTCCTGTCGATAACGTACTTGAGCCTTTCGAATTTCATCACACCGGGATGGTTGGCGGTCTTGTGAGTATGTTCCGCTATTCTGGCGGCCGTTCCTCCAACATGGAATGTTCGAAGGGTCAGCTGGGTTCCGGGTTCCCCGATCGACTGGGCGGCGACCACTCCGACCGCCTCGCCCAGCTCGGCCATAGTTCCCTTGGCGATATTGCTTCCATAACAGAGAGCGCAGGCTCCCCTTTCAGCTTCGCAGGTCAGCACTGACCTTACCTTGACCTTCTCTATTCCCCGCTCTTCGATCTCCTCGGCGGTATCCTCGTCTATCAGCTTGTTAGCTTCTACGATAAGATCGCCTGAGTGCGGGTCGATTACGTCGTCCACCGCCACTCTGCCCAGGATCCTGTCGCTGAGGGATTCGATAACCTCCTCGCCCTCTTTAAGGGCGGAGCTGTCGATTCCCATGATTGTTCCGCAGTCGTGTTCCGTTATGATAACATCCTGCCCGACATCCACCAGCCTCCTGGTCAGGTATCCGGCGTCGGCGGTCTTAAGAGCGGTGTCCGCGAGACCCTTTCTCGCTCCGTGTGTCGATATGAAGTACTGAAGAACCGACAGGCCCTCCTTGAAATTTGCGGTGATGGGCATTTCTATGATCTCGCCTATTCCGCCGGTGATGGTCTTCTGCGGTTTCGCCATCAGGCCTCTCATTCCAGCCAGCTGGCGGATCTGGTCCCGGCTTCCCCTCGATCCGGAGTTCGCCATCATAAATATCGGGTTGAACCCCTGATTATCCTCGCTGAGAGCCTCTCCCATGGCGTCGGCGACGTTGTTGGTTGTATGCGTCCAGATATCAATGACCTTGTTGTACCTCTCCCCGTCGGTAATCACTCCATCGGTATACTGCTTCATCACAGTGTCCACCTGCTTCTCCGCCTTCTGGAGCATATCCGGTTTTTCCGGAGGGACCACTATGTCGTCGACCCCAAAGGTCACCCCAGCTCTGGTGGCGTATTCGAAACCGAGATACTTGAGTTTTTCCAGGAAACTGACCGTGCGGAAGTTACCCAGCTTCTTGTAGCTCAGTGAAACCAGTTTCTTAATTGCGCTCTTATCCAGTATGTCGCTTATGAATCCCAGCTCGTCCGGCACGATGGAATTGAAAATCAGCCTGCCGGTGCTTGTTTCGAAAAGCTCCCCGTTCATTCTGACCTTTATGATAGAGTGAAGTCCTATTACTCCACTCTCATAAGCGGTAATCGCTTCCTGGGGGGAGAAGAACACTTTTCCTTCGCCCTTTCCGCCTTCCCTGGCAACCGAAAGGTAGTACGCTCCCAGCACCATGTCCTGGGACGGAGTAGCCAGCGCTCCTCCCTGGGCCGGCGACATGATATTGTTCGCCGACAGCATGAGCGTTCTCGACTCCAGCTGGGCCTCGAAAGAGAGTGGCACATGAACCGCCATCTGGTCTCCGTCGAAATCGGCGTTAAATGCCGCGCAGACCAGGGGATGGATCTGTATTGCCTTCCCCTCTATAAGGGTGGGGTGGAATCCCTGGATTCCCAGGCGGTGAAGGGTGGGCGCGCGGTTCAGAAGCACCGGATGATCCTTTATTATCTCCTCCAGGATGTCCCAGACCTCCGGCCTTTCGCGCTCGACCAGCTTCTTTGCGCTCTTGACCGTCTGAACGTAACCTTTTTCCTCCAGCTTTCTTATGATGAAGGGTTTGAACAACTCCAGGGCCATTGACTTGGGCAGTCCGCACTGCTGTATTTCCAGCTCGGGGCCTATCACGATGACCGACCTTCCGGAATAATCCACCCTCTTTCCCAGAAGGTTCTGGCGGAAACGGCCTTTCTTTCCTTTCAGCATGTCGCTGAGGCTCTTGAGAGGCCTGTTTCCATGCCCCCTTACCGGCCTGGAGCGCCTTCCGTTATCGAACAGGGCGTCCACGGCCTCCTGAAGCATCCTCTTCTCGTTCCTGAGAATCACCTCGGGGGCTCTGATCTCTATTAATTTCTTGAGCCTGTTATTCCTGTTTATCACTCTTCTGTACAGGTCGTTCAGATCTGATGTCGCGAACCTTCCGCCTTCCAGGGGAACCAGCGGACGAAGCTCGGGCGGCAGGACCGGAACAACCTCCAGAACCATCCACTGGGGCTTGTTGGGGCTGCTGCGGAAAGCTTCCATCACTCTTAGGCGCTTCAGTATCTTCTTCTTGCGTTGAGCGGAAGTCTCTACTTTGGCTTGAGCCCTCAGCTCGTCCGCTTCCTTCTCAATATCTATCTGGGCGAGAAGGTCTCTTATCGCCTCCCCTCCCATCTTGGCGGTGAACTCCACCTCGTTATCCAAAAGCTCGTAATATTTGTCGTCGTCTATCAGCTGCTTGTGTTTCAGATCCGATTCGCCAGGATCTATGACCACCCTCGATTCGTAGTACAGGATCCTTTCCAGGTCCCTGATGGAGATATCCAGCATGTATCCTATTCGGCTCGGAATCCCCTTGAGGAACCAGATATGAGCCACCGGCACGGCCAGGTCGATATGGCCCATCCTCTCTCTGCGCACCCTTGAATGGGTCACCTCGACTCCACACCTGTCACAGATCACTCCCCTGTACCGTATCCTCTTGTACTTTCCGCAGGAACACTCCCAATCCTTCACCGGACCGAAGATCCTTTCGCAGAAGAGGCCGTCCTTCTCCGGTTTGAAGGAACGATAGTTGATCGTCTCCGGCTTGGTGACCTCCCCGTAACTCCAGGAACGGATATTCTCGGGAGAAGCCAGCTTTATAGACATGGCTTCTATATCACTGGGATGACTACGATTCTTATCAAACATGGTGCTATACAAAGATAACCTCCAGCTATTTATTCCGTATCCTTTTCAAGTCTCACATCGAGGCAAAGGCTCTGAAGCTCTTTCAGCAACACGCTGAACGCCTCCGGCAATCCCGGTTCCGGAGCCACCCCACCTTTTACGATCGCTTCATAGGTCTTGCTGCGGCCTCCCACATCGTCGGATTTGACAGTCAGCATCTCCTGCAGGCAGTAGGCCGCTCCATAGGCCTCCAGCGCCCAGACCTCCATCTCCCCGAACCTTTGGCCTCCGAACTGTGCTTTTCCACCCAGAGGCTGCTGGGATACCAGGGAATAGGGTCCTATCGACCGGGCGTGGATCTTGTCATCGACCAGGTGGGAGAGTTTCAGCATATAGATATAACCTACCGTTACCCTGTTGTCGAAAGGCTCGCCGCTACGGCCGTCGTACAGGACCGCCTTCCCGTCCTGGGGAAGGCCCGCCTTTTCCAGAAGACCCTTTATCTCACTCACTGTGGCGCCGTTGAATACCGGGGTGGAAGCCCTCTTTCCCTGGGACCTTACCGCCCAGCCCAGATGGGTTTCGAGGATCTGTCCCACATTCATCCTGCTGGGCACACCCAGCGGGTTCAATATTATATCTATCGGTGTTCCGTCGTCCATGTAGGGCATATCCTCTTCGGGGACTATGGTCGATATGACTCCCTTGTTCCCGTGCCTTCCGGCCATCTTGTCGCCCACGGCGACCTTTCTCTTTCTCGCTATGTAGACCTTTACCAGCTTGTTGACGCCGGGAGGCAGCTCGTCCCCCCTCTTGACCCTCTCCGTCTCTTTCTCGTACTTGGCCTCTATGCCGTCTATCGCCCGGGCCGCCGACTCCATCAGGGACTGGATCTTTTCATCCACCTTGGAGTTCTTTACTATGGGAAGGCCCCAGTGAAGGTGATCCACGTCTATCGATTCGAAAAGTTTCTCCGTTATCTTCCTGCCCGCTTTCGCCTGAAGTTCTCCAGTCTCGGAATGGACCAGCTTCTCGGTGGTCTGCCCCAGCATCAGTTTCTTCAGACGCTCTCTTCTCTTGGTACGTACGTGCTCCTTCTCCTCCTCGCACTGCCTGGACAGTTTCTTGATCTTCTGTTTTTCATGGCTCTTTGCTCTTTCATCCCGCTCCCTGCGGCTGAACAGCTTAACGTCTATGACGATTCCGTCCATTCCGGTCCCCGCCTTGAGGGAAGCGTCGCGGACGTCCCCGGCCTTTTCGCCGAATATCGCCTTGAGCAGCCTCTCCTCCGGAGTAAGCTCGGTCTCACCCTTGGGAGTGACCTTTCCCACCAGAATATCGCCGGCCTTCACCCTGGCCCCCACTCTCACTATTCCATCCTCGTCGAGGTTCTTCAACATATCCTCACTGACATTGGGAAGCTCCCTGGTTATCTCTTCCTTGCCGGCCTTTGTGTCTCTAACCTGGACCTCGTATTCCTCTATATGTACCGAGGTATAAATATCGTCCTTGACCAGCCTCTCGCTGATGATTATGGCGTCCTCGAAGTTATATCCCCTCCAGGGCATGAAGGCGACCAGAACGTTTTTGCCTATCGCCAGTTCCCCGTCATCGGAAGCCGATGCGTCCGCGATCACGTCGCCCTTCTTTACCTTCTGGCCCAGGCTGACGATCGGCTTCTGATTGATGCAGGTGTCCTGATTGGATCTCTGGTACTTTATCAGCTTGTACTCGTCTACTCCCCCGAAACCGCTGAAATCATCCATGTCCTTATCGGATTCGCCGGAACTGTAGGCGATCAGGATCCTCCTGGACGATACATCCTGCACAACCCCTCCTCTTCTGGCTATCGCCAGGACCCCCGAGTCGTAAGCGGCTTTGCCTTCCAGACCGGTACCGACCAGCGGAGCTTCGGGTTTCAGCAGGGGAACGGCCTGCCGCTGCATATTGCAGCCCATCAATGCCCGGTTGGCGTCGTCGTGCTCGAGAAACGGAATCAGAGCGGCGGAAATTCCGATCAGCTGATTGGTGGAAACATCGATATAATCAACCTTTTTCGGCTCGATCAGAACAAAGTCTCCCCTGCTTCTCGCCAGCACCCTGCCCGCTTTCAGCTTACCCTTGTCGTCTATGGGGGAATTGGCGTGGGCGATTATCGCATAATCTTCCTGATCCGCTGAAAGCATCTCTATATTCTTTGTCACCACCCCGTTCTCAACCTTGAGATACGGCGTTTCCAGAAAGCCGAATTCGTTGAGGTGGCCGAAAGTGGCCAGAGAGGTGATAAGCCCGATATTGGGCCCCTCCGGAGTCTCTATAGGACAGAGACGGCCGTAATGAGTGAAATGCACGTCCCTGACCTCGAATCCGGCCCTCTCCCTGGTTAGTCCTCCGGGACCGAGCGCGGAAAGCCGCCTCTTGTGGGTCAGCTCAGCCAGGGGATTGGTCTGATCCATGAACTGGGAAAGCTGGCTGCTTCCGAAGAAAGACTGGATAACCGCACTTATCGTCCTGGCGTTTACCAGGTCGTAGGGGGTGGGATTCTCAGATTCCTGAATGGTCATCCTTTCCCTGATGATCCTCGCCATTCTGGAAAGCCCGATGGAGAACTGGTTGGAAAGAAGCTCCCCGATGGAACGGACCCTCCTGTTTCCGAGGTGGTCTATATCATCGACCGGGCCATCGGTTTCCTTGAGGTTTATCAGGTTTGCCACTACCGCCACAAAATCCTTCGGCGTAAGGGTGGTGGTCTCCAGCGGAACGTCAATTCCCAGGCGCTTGTTGATCTTGTACCTTCCAACTTTCGCCAGGTCATAGCGTTTAGGGTTGAAGAAAAGCCTCTCAAGAAGCGCCCTGGCGGTGTCTGTGCTGGGAGGATCGCCGGGCCTGAGAAGGTTGTAGATCTTTTTCAGGGCGTCCTCCGTATTGGAAGTCGGATCCTTGGCCAGGGTCTTAACGATGACATCGGCGTCGATGCTGCCTTCTTTCTCCACCATGACCAGCTTCAGTACCTTCTTGTCCTTGCAGGTTTCCAGGATTTCCTCGCTGAGAATCTTGCCCGCCTCGATGATGATCTCGCCTGTTTCCGGATCGACGACATCCTCCGCCACGGCTCTTCCCACCAGAGCCAGGTCTTTCTTGCTCATCCTGGGGGTGAGCTTATATACCTTGGTCTGATGAAAGAGTTTTATTATCGCGGTGTCGGGTTCGAAACCCATAGCCTTGAGAAGCACGGTAACGGGCATCTTCCTGCGGCGGTCGATGTAGACGTACATGACGTCGTTAACGTCGATAGAGAACTGAACCCAGGATCCCCGGTAGGGAATTATCCTGGCATTGAACAGCCTCTTGCCGTTGGCGTGATACTTGTCGCTGAACACCGCTCCCGGCGAGCGGTGAAGCTGACTGACGATGACCCTTTCCGCTCCGTTTATTATGAAGGTCCCCATTTCAGTGATCATCGGTATTTCGCCCAGGTAGACATCACTCTGAATGATGTCCTTTATGGATTCCTCCTCATCACCCTTTTCCCTGATCACCAGACGAAGCGAGGTCTTCAGGGGAACTGCGTAAGTCAAATCCCTGTCTTTGCATTCCTCAACGGAATACTTGGGTTCACCGACGGTGTAGCCCAGATATTCCAGGGAGAAATTCCCCCTGGACGACACTATGGGGAAAATCGACCTGAACACTGATTCAAGCCCGAAATCCTCCCGTTTATCCTTGGCTTTTCTGGGCTGAAGGAACCTGTCATAGGACCTCAGCTGTACCTCCAGAAGGTGCGGAAGCTCCATCACCTCGGGCATTTTACTGAAATCGATTCGCTCAAGCGTCTTGATCATGCGAAACGGACCTTCCCTTTCTTCGGTTTTTGACACCGACTTGCCAGCTGGCTACTTGATTTCAACGGTAGCGCCGACTTCTTCGATCTTTGATTTGATTTCTTCGGCTTCATCCTTAGCGACGGCTTCCTTTACCGGCTGAGGGGCACCCTCAACCAGCTTCTTTGCCTCTATAAGACCCAGGCCGGTAATAGCCCTGACAACCTTGATTACCTGAATCTTCTGGCTGCCGATGTCTTTGAGAACCACGTCGAATTCCGTCTGCTCTTCCTGCTCTTCAGCAGGCCCGCCGGCCCCGGCTCCGGCCATCATGGCTACGGGAGCCGACGCACTGACTCCGAAAAGGTCCTCCAGGACCTTAACCAGCTCGGAAAGCTCCATTACGGTCAATTCCTTGACCATATCAACGATCTTTTTCACATTAGCCGATTCGGCTTCGACTTTTTTCTCTTCCTTATCTTCTTCGGGCTTCTCCGCCTTTTCTTCTTTTTTCTCTTCCTTCTTCTCCTCGGCCGCCTCTTCCTTCTTCTCCTCTTTCACTTCCTCTTTTTTCTCGGTCTTTTTCTCTTCTTTCTTCTCAGCCTTCTTTTCTTCCTTCTTCTGTTCTTTCTTCTGTTCTTTCTTTTCGGCTTTTTCCTCAGCCGCTTCTTCCTTTTTCTTTTCTTCCTCTTTCTTCTTCGCGGTCATCTCTACCTCTCTTTCATCCTACATTCATGGTTTAAAACGGATTCTGGCGAATCCTCGTATCAGGCCGCCCCCTTCTTCTCCGCGACGGCGTTGAGAGCATAAACCAGGTTCCGGCGGGAAGCATCGAGGCACACAACCAGTCCTCGCACCGGGGAGTTGAACGCTCCAACCAACTGCGCCCTGAGTTCTTCTTTGCTCGGGAGCGAAGCGAACCGGACGGTATGTTCCTTATCCATTACCCGCCCGTTTACAAGCGCCCCTTTAAAATGGGGCAATTCGTAGTCTATAGCGAATTTCTTGAGTATCTGGGCGGGAAGGACCTCTTCCTGGTAGCTTATGGCCACCGCGGTAGGGCCGGAAAGAAATCCATCCATCCCTTCCGCGCCGATCTTCTCGAAGGCCCGCCTGGCGATCGTGTTCTTTATCACCTTGAAGGTGATGCTGTTCTCACGGCACTGGCGCCTTAACTCGGATATCTCGGCCACATCCAGGCCCTTGTAGTCATTCAGGATGACGCTCTTGGCTTCCTTAAGCAGGCTGGCCAGCTCGTCCACCCTCTCTATTTTGTAATTCTGCACCATAACCCAAGCTCCTTTCCCGTTTACCGGGCGGTATCTATGATTGAACTCTTGTCAAGTTTTACCGACGGACCCATGGTGGATGAAATATATATACTAAGAAAATACCTGCCCTTGGCGGATGCCGGCCTGGCTCTCATCAGTTCACCGGTCAGCGCTTTTATGTTATCCACCAGCTTGTCCTTGTCGAAAGACGACTTTCCTACCTGCACGTGAATGTTTCCCTGCTTGTCAACACGGTATTCGAGCTTGCCCGCCTTGGCTTCCTTGACCGCCTTGGCCACATCCATGGTGACCGTTCCCGCCTTGGGGTTAGGCATCAGGCCCCGGGGGCCCAGAAACCGTCCGAGCTTGCCCACTTCGCCCATCATATCAGGAGTCGCTATGGCCACGTCGAAGTCAAACCACCCGTCATTTATCTTTTCTATATACTCCTTCGACCCAGCGTAATCGGCCCCCGCATCCAGGGCTTCCTTCTCCTTGTCGCCCTGGGCCAGCACCAGGACGGCCACCTTCTTGCCGGTTCCGTGGGGCAGCATGACCGTTCCCCTTACCTGCTGGTCGGCGTGTTTGGGATTTACCCCCAGCCTGGCCGAATATTCGACTCCCTCGTCAAAACCGGCGGAAGAAAGCCCCTTGATGATCTCTACGCCCTCTTCAAGGGGGTATTCCCTGGTCTTGTCGATCTTTCCTCGATTGTCCAGATATCTTTTGCCGTGCTTCATGTTAAGATCTCTTTCTCCTATTTATAAACACTATTCTTCAACTATGATCCCCATACTGCGGGCGCTTCCCTTTATGATCTCCACCGCCGCGTCGAGATTGAAGGCGTTAAGATCCTCCATCTTCTCCCTGGCGATCTCCTCTATCTGGGCCCTGGTCAACTTGGCCACCTTTTCCTTGTTCGGTTCACCCGAACCTTTGGCTATCCTGGCCGCCTTTCTCAGATATTCCGAAGCGGGAGGAGTCTTGGTTATGAAGGTAAAGCTCTTGTCAGCGTAAACCGTTATCTCAACGGGGACTATGCTTCCAGCCATCTTCTCGGTAGCCGAGTTGAACTGCTTGCAGAAATCCATGGAGCTCACCTGAAGCTGCCCCAGAGCCGGACCCACGGGAGGCGCGGGAGTAGCCTGGCCTCCGGGAATCTGAAGTTTAACGACCTTGAGAACTCTCTTTTTCTTTTTTTTTGCCATTTGTCGTAACGCTCCTCATCAATTAATTACATGAGACGGATAATACTATCTCGTTTATCAAAGCGGCTTCACCTGGAGAAAATCAAGCTCCACCGGCGTTTCTCTTCCGAATATGCTTACCAGGACTTTCAGTTTTCCTCTTTCCGGGCTGATTTCATCCACTATTCCCGTAAAGTCTGAGAAGGGACCGTCCACCACGTTGACGTGCTCGCCAATGGTAAACGGAACTTCCGGAATAACGCCTTCCCTCTTTTCCATTCTTCCCAGTATCCTGTCCACGTCCCTCCGGGGAATCGGGAAAGGCTTTTCGCCTCCTCCAACGAAGTGGGTCACGCCGGGAACGTTCTCGACGAGGCTCCACGTCTCGTTGGTCATCTCCATCTGAATTATTATATAACTGGGAAAGAGCTTTCTCTTCTTTACCCTTTTCTTTCCCTTTTTCATCTCCGCGACCTCCTCGGTCGCCACGATTATGTTGCCGAACTTCTCTTCAAGGCCTGAATTGGTGATCAATCTCTGAAGAGTCTCCCGGACCTTCTTTTCCCTTCCCGAGTAGGTGTGGACCACGTACCACTTCATGTTCTTGCGCTTTTCTTCCTCTTCACTCAGGGCGCTTTTCAGCTCAGCTTTTTTCTCCTCTTCCCTTTCCCCTCCGGTCGATGATTCTTCTTCGGCCTCCGCGGTTTCGCCCTCATCCTCATTCTCCTCGACGCTTAACGCATCCCGCCCGGCCTCCTCATCCCCTTCGGAAGGTTCCTCTCTCTTTTCGGGCCCGCTTTCTGCGGCCTCCTCCGTGCCGGTTTCCTCTTCCTGCCCGCCGGCCTCTTCCCTCTCTTCAAAAGGAGACTTTTCCTCCAAGGCCTCTTCAGTTTTTTTCTTTTCGCTACTGTCTTTTGAAATATTTTCGTTCATAGTATTACCCTGAACCCCGGTACCCGGGCTTACCAGTCAAGCAGATACCTGATTATGAATGAAAGAAAGCTGTCCACCGCTCCTATGAAAACCGACACCACTAAGGAAGCCATTATTACAAGCTTTGTGGAGTCCTTGAGCTCGTCACGAGTCGGCCAGGTCACCTTTCTCATCTCGACTTTTACTTCGCTGAAAAAATTTCCTATCTTCTCAAACATTTAATTCCCCCGAAACTTTACAGGACCAATAAGAACAGTTCTGTCTCTGATCTTTCTTTTCGGTGCACGAAAAAGACCACGCGGCGCCATGCGGGGCGCCGCGCCTCGTCCCCTCTATCAAAATCTACCTGGTTTCCTTATGGATCGTGTGTTTCCCGCAAAACCGGCAATACTTTTTATGTTCAAGCCTGTCCGGATGCAAGCGCTTGTTCTTTGTCGTCTGATAATTACGTTGCTTACAAACCTGGCAAGCCAGCGTTACTTTGTTCCTCATCTTGAGCTTCCCGTCCGCTATTCTATAATCTCAGTTACCACGCCGGCGCCGACGGTCCTTCCGCCCTCGCGAATAGCGAACCGGAGCTCCTGCTCCATCGCTATCGGCGTGATCAGTTCCACTGTCATCTCAACGTCGTCACCGGGCATCACCATCTCGGTGCCCTCCGGAAGAGTCGCAACTCCCGTAACATCAGTGGTACGGAAATAAAACTGCGGCCGGTAACCGTCAAAAAACGGAGTGTGCCTTCCGCCCTCTTCCTTCTTCAGAACGTATACCTTGCACTTGAACTTCTTGTGAGGCGTCACCGACCCGGGCTTCGCCACTACCATACCCCTGAGTAGATCGTCCTTGCCCACCCCTCGAAGCAGCAGCCCGACATTGTCGCCCGCCATCCCCTCGTCCAGCATCTTGCGGAACATCTCCACTCCCGTCACAACCGTCTTCTGAGTGTCCCTTATCCCCACTACCTCAACCTCTTCGCCTACCTTCACAATCCCTCTCTCTATCCTGCCGGTACCTACCGTCCCCCGGCCCGTTATCGAAAATACATCCTCCACAGGCATCAAAAACGGCTTGTCCATGTCCCGCTCAGGCGTGGGTATGTAATCATCCAGCGCGTCCATAAGCTCCCAGATGCACTTCACCTCTTCGGCCTCCGCGTCTTCGCTCTCCAGCGCCTTCAAAGCGCTGCCCTTTATCACAGGTATCTCGTCCCCGGGAAACTCATACTCGCTCAAAAGCTCCCTCACCTCAAGCTCCACCAGCTCCAGAAGCTCCGGGTCATCAACCATGTCAGTCTTGTTCATGAACACTATAAGACGCGGTACGTTCACCTGCCGCGCCAGAAGTATGTGCTCCCTGGTCTGCGGCATCGGACCATCAGCCGCACTGACCACCACTATAGATCCGTCCATCTGCGCAGCACCCGTGATCATGTTCTTGATATAATCCGCGTGACCGGGACAGTCCACATGAGCGTAGTGCCTGTTCTCGGTCTCGTACTCCACGTGCGCCGTCGCGATGGTTATCCCACGCTCCCTCTCCTCGGGCGCCTTGTCTATGTCGTCAAACGGTATGAATGTCGCCAGACCCCTGCTGGCCAGATGCTTCGTCATCGCGGCCGTAAGCGTCGTCTTGCCGTGGTCAACGTGCCCTATCGTCCCCACATTAACGTGGGGCTTGGTCCTTTCAAACTTCTCCTTCGCCATTGGAGTGCTTCCTCCTGCTTAAACATTTTCTGGAGCCCACGACCGGAATTGAACCGGTGACCTCGTCCTTACCAAGAACGTGCTCTACCGACTGAGCTACGTGGGCGGTTACATGCCCGAACAATTAATTCTGGAGCGGGAAACGGGATTCGAACCCGCGACCCTCAGCTTGGAAGGCTGATGCTCTACCATCTGAGCTATTCCCGCTCCGCGCATCCGGAAAAGACCGGCAAATGCGGTCATCTTCCTGGAATATCTGGTGGGGAGGGGAGGATTCGAACCTCCGAAGGCTTCGCCGACAGATTTACAGTCTGTTCCCTTTGACCGCTCGGGAACCTCCCCTGATGCTCTATAAAAAAGACCGGCGGAAAAGCTGCACGGTAACACTTTCAGCTATTCTTCCAGTTCTCGTTCAATATTTAACTGTTTTTCTCCGGTCTCGCGATTAGCTGGAGCTGGCGAAGGGAATTGAACCCCCAACCTACTGATTACAAATCAGTTGCTCTACCGTTGAGCTACGCCAGCGGAGGGCGTACTTCACCGTCAAAAAACGCCTAAACAACAAATGATATTTTTCCTGACATTATATGTCAAGAAAAAACCGGAAAAACTTGAGATTTATAATCTTTCATCTTTCCGCCGAAAAAACCGGTTCCCCCGTCGGACGGCCGGGAAAAACTCCGTCTCATCCCTCAGGTTGCTTAAAAATCAGAAACCGGTCTTTAAACCGGAACTAGCAATATATGAATACGTAAAGCCCATGTAAAGACATTTTGAATATTTTTGTCCTCGCCGTTTATCAACCCCGGCGGCCGGGACTGAACCGGCCGGATTCTTAGCGGCGCCTTTCTACTGCCCCTTCTCTCTTACCAGCACCATTATTCCATCTTTTATGTTTTTCAGCTTCAGGACGGTTAGGGTAAGGGTTATCTCAGGCTTTTCCGGGGTCCTGAACTTTGCTTCGTAGTGCATTGGAACATCCGGATCGCCATGCTCTCTGCGGTGAATATTATCCTTGATCATCTCCGTCGATTCGTTATGGCATATTTCCAGGATAGAAAGACCTTCGCACTCTTCCGCCGGTAATCCGAATATCTCGGCGAAGCGCCTGTTAACCGCTATGATCTCGACGCCGTGATAGAAGACCGCGGCTTCTCCGCATTCATCCAGGACTTCCAGCATGTTTTTCATACAATCCATAACCAACTCCCCGGTTTGAAATATAGATTTCCGGCCAATCGGCTCGTTACCGTACCGCTCCCCTTCTGCCCCGTCCGCCCCCGCGCCCCCCGGCCCATTGGGCGTCTCACTTGGAAAAATAGGAATGATCGGCCCCTAAAGCAAAATATAAATCGAGTATTCCATCCGCCGCGGGGTCTTCCGCGCTCTCTTTAGTCCTTGACGCCCGAAGCCCGCCGGGTTTAATTTTACAAGATGCCCTGACCAAAGTAAAAGAAGAGGTCCCAGCCGTTGAAAACGACAGCTTCCAAAAAAGCCCGCCGGAAGTACAGCGGTGGCTTTCGCAGAGAATTCTTGGTATTCATATTCCGCTTCTTCGCGATATGGATTCTGGCCTACGCGCTGACCCTCGCGGCCCCCGAGATAACATCCCTCCTTCAGAGAGTGGTTTCCCGGGAACTTGCCTTTGTGCTCAGATCGGCCGGTTACGATTTCGAAGCCAGAAATATAGTCTTCAACCTTCGAACGGCCCACGGCCTGGAAAAACTTTATATAATCGCCGAATGCACCGGGCTTTACACCACCCTGATCTACCTCGCGATCATAGGAGCCTTTCCAGCCAGAAACAGGGACAGGCTCGCGGGCATCCTTATCGGCGTTCCCGCGATTCACCTGATGAATCTTGCGCGGGTGGTGTTCATTTCCCTGGTCATATACCACCGCAAGGATCTCTTCGATTTCTTTCATGGATACCTCTGGCAGGTGGGGTTCGTCGTCTTTATGCTGATTCTGGTCTTCTTCTGGACCGCCAAGATAGCCCGGCCTGACCGGGAGGAAAAGACCGGCAGGGTAAAAGACAGAAAGGATCCCCTATGAAACCGGCTGAATTCTTCTCGCGCACCGAAGAAGCCGGCACCGGAAGATGGGTCGCCGTCTTCCTTCTAAGGTTTCTCGCGGTTTCCCTGATTCTCTATCTTCTCTATCTGTGGGGCGGCAACTATTACGCCGCTTTCATCGCTCACGGATGCGGGCCCGTTCTGGCTCTTTTCGGAAGAACGGTGATCTTCGATAAAGCCATGAGCGTGACTGAAGAGATATCTCTCAATCCGGTGGTCTTTCTGTCCCTGGTTATCGCGGTGATGAATATCAAAGCCGGGAGAAAGATCAAGGCCGCAGTTGCGGGAGTGGCCATACTCACCGCGGCGAACATACTGACTGTCTCCATGGCTTTTATGAGTTACTACCGGGGAAGTGAAGCTCTCTGGACCGGGACGGAGTTTTTCAACCTCACTATAAACTTCTTCCTTCCGGTATTTCTCTGGTTCGCGCTTCTTCCGGTGGTCGCGGTATTGCCGGCCGGACATAATACCTGATCCGCGGGCCCCGTGGGTGGATCATCCCGGCCGGGGCAGCCTATCCCTTTCCGGCCTTTCTGACCCTGGGCCCCTCCGGATTATCCTCGATGACATAACCCATGCCGGCCAGCCTGTCCCGAATGGTATCCGCACTTTCCCAGTCCCTGTTCCTTCTGGCCTCTTCCCTGTTTCGCACAAGCTCCATCACTTCTTCCGAAATCTCTTCTTCTTCCTCTACCGGAAGCCCTTCCCCGAACAGGCCCAGAATATCATTGAACATCCTCATCGTTTCAAGAGCGGTCTGAAGGGTTTTCGAATAGCCGGCTAAATCGAACCCGGGTTCTCTGAATATCCGGTTGCTTTCCCTGACCAGGTTAAAGATATGGCCTATCGCTTCAGCGCTGTTGAAATCATCGTCCATGGCGGCTATGAAATTGTCCCTGGCATCCCCGATCAACCCCTCCATGGCTTCATGCCGGCCGGATCCGGTATCATCGGTTTTCGATTCCGCCGAGCATTCGTCAAGGTAACCGCAGAACTTCCTTATTCTCTCCAGCCCCGCCCTGGCCTCTTCCATCCTCTCCCTGTTGAACTCAGACCTGCTTCTGAAGTGGGTCGACAGCAGGTAAAACCTTATCTCCCCGCCTGTGAAATCCTCTCTGACCTGATCTATGGAGAAGAAATGATCGGTCGATTTGGACATCTTCTCGCCGCGAAGATTCAGCAGTCCGTTATGCATCCAGTAATTTACGAACCGCTTTCCGGTAGCCGCTTCGCTCTGGGCTATTTCATTTTCGTGATGGGGGAAAATCAGGTCCTCCCCCCCGCCATGCATATCCAGCGTCTCGCCCAGGTATTTCATGGACATCACCGAACATTCGATATGCCACCCCGGCCTTCCCCTGCTCCAGGGCGAATCCCAGGAGGGCTCTCCTTCCTTAGCGGCCTTCCACAGGGTAAAATCCAGCGGGTCTTCCTTGTGCTCACCGGCCGCTATCCTCGCCCCCACCTGAAGATCGTCGATCTTCCTTCCGGAAAGCTTCCCGTAATCGGCAAACTTCCTAACCCGGAAGTAGACGTCTCCCCCCGCTTCGTAGGCGAACCCCTTCTCCTGGAGTCTCTTGACCAGGTCTATAATATCTGCTATATGCTCTGTGGCCCGGGGATACACGTCGGCGGGAAGTATGTTCAGAAGCTCCGCGCACTTGAAATATTCCTGAATATTCCTCTCGGCAAGATCCAGGTAATCCGCTCCCTCCCGGTTCGCCTTGGCTATGATCTTGTCGTCTATGTCGGTGAAATTCTGTATGTATTTGACTTCATACCCCTTGAACCTGAGGTACCTTCTTATCAGGTCTCCGGCCACGAAAGCCATCATGTGGCCCATGTGTGGTTTTCCCTGAACGGTCAGGCCGCAAAAATAGATTCCGACCCTGCCTTCTTTTACCGTCTGGAAATCCTCCTTGTTTCCGGTAAATCTGTTATATACCTTAAGAGTCATTCTGCCTCTGTTCCTTCCATTCGTTAGAATATCAAACCAGTTTCCGCACCGTCTTGGAGTCGAGGGCTTTTACCACTTCGACGATCAGTTTAACCGCGCTCTCGAAATCCTTCCTATCCAGGATTCCAGCCGCGCTGTGAATATAACGGGTTGGGATTCCAAAAACAATGGTCGGGACCCCGGCCCTGTCCAGGTGCACTTTCCCGCCGTCCGTTCCGCCATAAGGCACCGCGCTCAGATTATGCGGGATCTTCTTTTCCTCGGCCACCGAAACCACCAGGTCTCTGAGCCTGCGGTTGGGAATAAGAGAAGCATCGAAAACGCAGATGGAGACTCCGGCCCCCAGTTTTTCAACCCCGCCCTCCGGCGCCCCCGGAATATCCTGGGCTACACCCACATCCACGGCCAGGCATACTTCCGGATTTACGTAATGCCCGCTGGTCACAGCTCCCCTGATCCCCACCTCTTCCTGCACTGTGCCTACGCCGTAAACGGCGCAGGGGATTTTTCCGCGATTAAGCCTCTGAAGGGCTTCCACCACCGCCATACATCCGATCCTGTTATCCCAGGCCTTTGCCATGTAGGTTCTTTTCCTCCTGAGAGGCGTGAACGGTATGTCGGGCACCACCGGATCCCCGGGCCTGATTCCCGTTTTTTCCGGCTTCTGGCCTTCCTCAAGCCCCACGTCTATGTAAAGCCCCCTTGCCTTCAGTTCCTTTTTCCGTTCTTCCTGTTCCATATGGAACGGGCTTCTGGAGGCCACTACACCGGGTATATCACCCCGGCGGGTCTTTATTACAACCGGCATTCCCACCAGGCGGGGAGCCCACCACCCTCCGATTGTGTTGAACCGAATATAATTGTTTGAAAAGTGAGAGACCATCAGGCCTACCTCATCCATGTGGCCCGCGATCATAACCCTGGGAGAATCGGGGCCTTTTTTCAGCCTGCCCACGAAGGAGCCGAGCTTGCATCTCTCTACATCCGCTATCTTCTCGAGTCTTGCTTCCATCAGGGAAAATACGTCTTCCTCGGCGCCCGAGACCCCGGCCGCCTCCGTGAATTCCTTCATCATATTCTCAATCCGGTCCATAACCTTCAACGCCCCCTGCCTTTCAAAAACAAATTTACCGCCAATTATCACTCTCTTCGCCCGACACCACCACCACCGCTCCTGCTCAGAGCCAGAAAGCATATCTTCTCTATGAGTTCATCGAAGCTCAAACCGGCGTCGGCCGCCGCCATGGGAACCAGGCTGAGCTCGGTCATGCCGGGAAGAGTGTTCAACTCCAGACAATACGGCATGCCATCCTGGTCCACCCTGAAGTCCACTCTGGCGTAGTCCCTGCACCTGAGCGCCCTGAAAGCCGTAATGGCGTCTTCCTTGAGCTTTCTGGCCGTCTCCGGCTCTATCCGCGCCGGAACCACGTACTCGCTGCAACCTTTGGTGTATTTGCACTTGTAGTTATAAAAACCGCCCTCGGGAATTATCTCAACCGGAGTCAGAGGCCTGTCTCCCAAGACAGCTACAGTCAGTTCCCTTCCCTTCACATAGCGTTCGATTATAAGCTCCTCATCGAACTCGAATCCCCTGGCGACAGCTCTGTTCAGTCCATTCGGATTATCCACGAAAGAAAATCCCACGCTGGAACCCTGCGAATTCGGTTTGACCACGAGAGGATAACCTATCTCTTCGCCGATTAGCGCGCCGGCCGCCTCATCCCGGTCCATTCTGACCCGTTCAAAAAGAACATGCTCCGCGGTGCTGACTCCCGCTTCCCTCATCAGGGCCTTGGAACGGTCCTTGTCCATGGCTATCGCGCTCCCCAGGACTCCCGCTCCGGTATAGATCAGTCCCGCCGCCTCCAGCAGGGCCTGGACCACACCGTTCTCCCCCTTTCCACCATGCAGGGCAATAAAGACCAGGTCAGCCTCCCTGACCTGATCCCACTCCAGCCAATTCAGGGCTTCTTCCGCTTTCACGAGGGGGGTCCCGGCGGGAGGCTTGATGTCGATGGAAGCCTCCTCCACCTCATACTGTTCTTCCCGGGGCAATGCCGGGTCCACCGGCCGGGCCGCGTGCCCCCGATTTCGAAGCGCCTTGACTATCCCGCTTCCACTCGCTATCGATACATCCCGTTCAGGAGAATCACCTCCCAGCAGAACCGCCACCCCAAGCTTTTTGTTCTTTTCTTTCGTTACCATTTATTCACCGACTATTTCCCGCGCCGAATCATAACAGCAGCCGCTGGGGCCTGTCACTTCGGGGCCGCGTCCTTCAGAGCCTTCTTCAGGATAGCGATTACGTCCTTCTTTCCCCTTATAAGCAGCACCGATGAAAGATCGGGCCCGTGCGTTTCGCCGGTCAGAGCAGCCCTGAAGGGAAGATATAATTCCCTGCCCTTGCGGCCGCACGCTTTGCCTGCGTTTTTAATCGCCTCCCTGATATTACCTGGATCCCATTCATCGATTCGGCCAAGCTCCGCAATAAATTCCTCAAGAAGCTCTCTAGAGCCGGAAAGGGCTTCAATTCCTTCGGGACTGATTTTGGGAAATCCAGGCTTGAAAACCGAGGCGGCTTCTTCCAGCTCCGAAAAACCGGCCAGGTTCTCGGAAACGACTTCGAATATTTTTTTCAGGTCCTCCCGGCTGTATCTCTCCCTGAAACTTTCCGGAAAATAGGGAAGAGCATCATTAAAATAACGTTCAGCTCCACCCAGCCTTATATGCTGGGCGCAGACCCACCTCAGCTTTTCCTTATCGAATATGCTGGGGCTCGAGGATACTCTCTGAAGGGTGAACTCTTCTATCAATTCATCCAGTTCCTGAATCTCCTTCTCCCCGGGGCTACTCCAGCCAAGCATGGCCAGATAGTTTACCAGGGCATTCGCCGGGTACCCTTCCCGGCGGTAATCCTTTACATTGGGAGCTCCGTGCCTCTTGCTAAGTTTGGCCCTGTCCGCTCCCAGAATAAGTGGAATGTGCGCGAATCGGGGAGTTTCCATGCCCAGAGCCCGGTAGATCATCAACTGCCGCAGGGTGTTGGAAAGGTGCTCCTCCCCCCTGATAACATGAGTTATTCCCATCAGCGAATCATCCAGGGCGGCCGCGAAGTTATAGGTGGGAAGGCCGTTCGAGCGCAGAATCACAAAATCACCGACCATCCCGGGAGGAAAGACTACCTCCCCCCTGATTATGTCATCGATCCTCTCTTCCCGTTCCGATTCTATTTTAAACCTGACGCTCTCAGGCAACCCGCGCTTCCTCTTTTCGGCTATTTCTTCTTCGGAAAGGTCCCTGCATGTGCCGTCGTATCTGGGAGGCGCGCCTTCGGATATCATCTTCCGCTTTTTATCCTCCAGTGTCCGGTCGCTGCAGAAACATGGATACGCCATTTCCCCGCCTATCAGAACATCCACGTACTTTCGGTATAAATCCAGCCTGTCAGACTGCCTGTAGGGTCCGGATTCCCCATTATTGTCAGGACCTTCGTCCCATTCCAGTCCCAGCCATCTCATATCTTCCAGCATGACCTCTTCCAGGTCGGAGCTGGATCTTTCCCGGTCCGTATCCTCTATCCTCAGAACAAATCTCCCGCCCTCGTGCCTGGCAAACAGCCAGTTGAAAAGAGCCGTTCTGGCTCCGCCCACGTGAAGGTATCCGGTAGGACTGGGAGCGAATCTGACTCTTACCTGATCATCATTCATATATTGATCCTTCTGTTTGACTATATTAGAATTTCAAGCTGCGTCTATTTCCCGGATAACAGCACCACCACTCTGGCCTCTATGGCCTTTTTCTCGCCCACAGGACCCATCCCCTCTCCCCTGGTTGACTTTATGGAAATCATTCCGGGGTCGGCGTCCATTACTCCGCTGATCTTGGCCGCCATCTCGCCGGCGTGAGGAGACAGGCGGGGGGCCTCCGCGCCTATGACGCAGTCCGCGTTAACCAGCCGGTATCCCTCACCGTCCAGCATTACCACTACCCTTCTCAGGAGGTCAAGGCTGTCAGCGTCCTTATAATCCTCGTTTTCGGGGAAATGCCGCCCCAGGTCACCCAGATTAGCCGCTCCCAAAAGAGCGTCGCACAGGGCGTGAACCAGGACGTCGGCGTCGGAATGACCGTCCAGCCCGGTTTCATGCTCGATGAGAACCCCGCCCAGCACCAGCCTCCTCCCCTCCTTCAGGGGATGAATGTCGTACCCGAACCCTACCCTGAAACCTTCATTCTTCATCTTCCTGCCCGGTTTCCTTTCCCGCCTTTTCCGGATTCAGCCTGTCCGCCGTAAGGAAAGAAGACGCTATCTCTATATCGTCACTGACAGTGACTTTTATGTTCCACCTCTCTCCTTCCACCGCTTTCACCGGATGCCCGGAAGCCAGGACCAGCGAACTCTCGTCGGTGGCCGTCATTATCCTCTCTTCGGCGGTATCGTAGGCCTTTTTCAGAATGTCAAGGCTGAACGCCTGAGGGGTCTGTATGCCCACCACTCTCTCCCTCGGCACTATCTGTTCGATCATCTCGTCTCTTATTCGAGCCAGTGTCTCAGTTACCAGAAGGACCGGCACGGCGGCGCCCGTTTCCCTTCCCGCTTCCACCACCCTTTCGATCAGATGAGTTGAAATGAACGGCCTGCAGGCGTCGTGTATGAGAACCAGATCGGCCCGATCGACCGTCCTGAGCCCTATGGCCACAGACTGCTGCCGTGTCTTTCCGCCGGCCAGGACCGTGAAATCGGATTCCGGGAATTCCTTCTGGAGCAGAGCCGTCGCCTCCTCCTCCCAACCCTGGGGGACCAGGACCACGAATTCATCCACCACATCGGCGGCCCTGACGCTCTCTATCGATCTTACCAGCAGCGGTTTTCCCTCAATGGAGTAAAAGCCTTTGGGAATTTCTCTGCCAAACCTTCTTCCCCTGCCCGCTCCCGCAACAATGCATACTGTTCTATCTTCGGACATCCCTAATCCCTTCTTTGCAAATCGAATCAGAAAATCTCCACCTTGAAATATTTTTTGGGGTTTTCCTTTATGTCCGTTACAAGCCGGTCCAGTGAATCCACCGTTTTCTGAAGGCCGTCGATAAACTCCCGGTTGCTCAACAGGGCGCCGGCGGTGGTCTGTTCCGATTTCAGCCTGTTGGAAATATCGATAAGCAGGCCGGCAAGCGAATCGACCCTGGATACGACCGAGGGCATACCTGTTGCGGTGGTATCCAGTCCCGCTACGATCCTTTCTATCCTGTCAGAATTTCTTTCCAGGAGAGTGTCGAACCTCACCGATGAGTTTTTCAAAGCTGCCGCGCTCTTGCGGAAATCAGGCGCGGTGTCGGATATCAGATCCTTCAGATTCGCGGTGACTTCCGCCAGGTTATGAAGGGATCTTCTGAAATTTCCTTCTTCGGTGAGCATTTCCGCCACTTTTCCCATACTCGCGGTCAGATCTTCCAGATCCTCGAGCAAGTCACCCAGAGAGGCGAAGGTTTCCGATATTCCGGGTTCATAGACCCCCTTCAGCCTGGCACCCTCGGTCACGGGGGTTTGCGCTTTTCCCTTTATGATAGAAACCACTCTTTCCCCCAGAAGCCCCTCCGCCTGCAGAACCACTTTCGAATCCTCCGGTATTACCGTTCCCGCGTCTATCCTCAGGCTGACATCAACTCCCCTATTGCTGAGCTCCACTTTTTGAACCTCGCCTCTTTCCACCCCATTGACATTAACAGCGTCTCCGCGCTTAATTCCTCCGACCATCGAAAAATTAGCGTGTATCAAGTAAGTCTCCTTGCCTATCTTAAACCCTTCCAGCCACATAAGCCCGACCACGCATACGAGAAACGCTATAAAAACCGTCAGCCCGACCTTGAATTCAAGCGATTTGTCTCTCATAAAAGTATCTCCCGCTAAAGGGCTCGATCCTGGCTGCCCCCGCCCACCTCCATCTTCCCTTCCACGAATTCTGCGACTACTTTGTTATCGGTGCTCTGCACTTCCCGGGGCGTGCCCGTGTAGACGATGCGCCCTTCGTGCATCATCGCTATCCTGTCACCCACCTTGTAAGCGCTTTCGATATCATGGGTTACCACTACCGAGGTGATATCCAGCCCGTGCTGGAGGCTGAGAATAAGTTCGTTTATCACGCCCGCCATTATAGGGTCCAGGCCGGTGGTGGGTTCGTCGTAGAGGACCACCTCCGGGTTCATAACAACGGCTCTTGCCAGGGCCACCCGTTTTTTCATGCCGCCGCTCAGCTCGGCGGGATATTTATCGGTGACATCGGCCAACCCCACCAGGTCCAGCTTTCCATCCACTATCTTCCTGACCGTGTCCTCATCGAGATCGGTATGTTTGATCAGCGGAAGTGCTACGTTCTCCCCCACGGTCATCGAATCAAAAAGCGCCGAACCCTGAAAAAGCATACCAAAGTGCATTCTCATTTCAAATAACTTTTCTCTGCTGAAAAGAGTCATATCCTCGCCCTTGAACAGGATCTCTCCGCTGTCCGGACTCATCAAGCCGGTAATCAGCTTGAGCAGAACACTTTTGCCGCAGCCGCTTCTTCCCAGAACCACTATGGTCTCCGCTCCGCGGATATCAAGGTCCAGGCCTGTCAGGACTTCCTGCTCCTCAAAGGATTTCCACAAATCACGGATTCTTATAACAGGCTGGCCTTCCAATTTTTAAATCGCCTTTCGCGCGAGACCCGGTTCCGCCGTCACTCCGGCGCGAACAGGATCCTGAAAATAATAGTCGCCAACAGATAATTAGAAACCAGGATCAGCAGGCATGACGAGACCACCGCCCGCATGGTGGATATGCCGACCCCCTCCGCCCCTCCCTTGGTGCTGAATCCGTTATAACATCCCATCAGAGAGATAATAAATCCAAAGAAAAAGGTTTTGATCAGGCCGCCGATAACGTCCTGGTATCTGAACAGAAGCTTAAGGCCTTCGGTGAAAATGCGGGGACTCACCCCCACCGCCAGGTCTGAGACCACCATTCCGCCCATTATCGCTATGAAATCTGAAAAAACGGTCAGTACCGGAAGCATGATGACAGCCGCGGCTATTCTGGGAATGACCAGATACTCCACCGGGTCTATGGCGATCATCTCCATGGCGTCAATCTGCTCGGTGACCTTCATGGTGCCAAGCTCCGCCGCCATGGCGGCGCTTACCCTGCCGCCGACCACCAGCGCGGTCAGCACCGGCCCCAGCTCCAGGGTCACCGCCTTTCCCACCACCGCTCCCAGGTAGCGCAGGGGGACGTACCCGTGAAACTGGTAAGCCGCCTGGACCGCCGTCACCGCCCCCACGAAAAGAGACGTGACCAGGACCAGCGGAATCGAGCCTATCCCGATCCTTTCCATCTGGCGGAAGGTGTTACGGAGGTTGGAAAAGATGCTGGGAATCCGCTTGAATACCCTGAAGACCAGCAAAACTATTCCGCCGATCTCCTCCACGAAGGCTATTACGAATCTTCCCAGGACTATGAATGTGTTCAATTCGATTCTCCCGGTCGCGGAAAACGCCGCCCCAGAATTCAAAGCTTTTTCGCCCGCTTTCAGCGGGGCCCGAAGGCCTTTCCAGAAAGCAGCCCGCCGCAGTCCGCCACTTCCGGTCAGACCCCTGAGCTGGAAACAGTCTCTTCGATGTCGGCCAGAGAGCGGAATCTGGTGTACTTCTTCTCGAAGTATAGATCCACTGAGCCGGTAGGGCCGTTTCTCTGCTTTCCTATAATCAGCTCCGCGATTCCTTCCTTTTCCGGATCATCCGGATAGTAGAATTCCGGCCTGTACAGAAAAAGGACCACGTCGGCGTCCTGCTCTATCGCTCCCGATTCTCTAAGGTCTGAAAGCATCGGCCTCTTGTCGCCCCCCCGCGTCTCCACCGCCCTGGAAAGCTGTGAGAGAGCCAGCACGGGAACGTGCAGCTCTTTGGCCAGGGCTTTAAGGGAGCGGGAGATCGTCGATATTTCCTGCTGTCTGTTCTCCGCCCTCATGCTGGATCTGATCAGCTGGATATAATCGACCAGCACCAGCGAGAGATCGTGCTCGGCCTTGAGCCTTCTCGCTCTGGCCCTCATGTCCAGAGTGGTTATGGCGGGGGTGTCGTCAATGAATATCTTCGCTTCGGAAAGAAGCCCCGCCGCGCTGGTAAGCCGCTCGATATCCTTTGCCGAGGTAAAACCTTTCCGGACCTTCTGGGAATCGACCTGTCCCTCGGAACACAGGATCCTCTGCACCAGCAGCTCTTTTGACATCTCCAGGCTGAAGATCGCCACCGGTTTTTTCTCAGCCAGGCCCACGTGCTGGGCTATGTTCAGCGCGAAGCTAGTCTTTCCCATGGAAGGCCTTCCCGCCACCACCACCATCTCCCCCGGGTGAAGCCCCGCCGTGTAGGTATCCAGGTCTATGAATCCGCTCGATATTCCGGTGACGCTTTCCCTGGTCTCGTGAATCCTCTGTATCTCTTCGAACCTCTCCTTCAGAACATCCTTTATGTGAAAAAAGCCTTGGCTCACCCTGGCCTCGGAAACTCCGAAAACACGGGCTTCCGCTTCGTCCAGGACGGCATCGGCATTTTCCGGGCCGCCGTAGCAGTCCTCGGTGATCTGTGAAGCCGCCTTTATCAGCTCCCTCAGAATGTACTTCTCCATTACTATTTTCGCGTAATGCTCGATATTAGCCGCTGAAGGAACGCTGTCCACCAGTTCGGTGAGCGCGGCCGCGCCCCCCACCGACTCTATATCCTTCGTCTTGGAGAGCTCCTCGGAGAGGGTCATGACGTCTATGGGCTCTTTTCTGGTGAAAAGGGAGAGCATCGCTTTGAATATTCGCCTGTTTCCCGGATGGTAGAAAGCCTCCTGACGGACTATCTCTATCGCCCTCGCCGCGGCTTCAGGCTCCAGCATCATGCCTCCAAGAACAGCCCTTTCCGCCTCGACGGACTGAGGCGGCACCTTCCCGCCGGGCATCTCCGCGGTGCTGCTTTTTATTTTATCCGCCACTTGGTCCTCCGTATTTTTCAGCTCGATGTTACTGCCGCCGCCCTCGGGCCCGGTCCAGCATCTTCCTTAGAATCTTCATGTCTTCCCACGCGGGCCTCTTGAAATGGGGATTTCTAAGAAGCGCGGCCGGGTGATAGGTCACCAGCGTCTTTATATCATTATAATAGTGGATCTTCCCTCTCAATTTCCCCAGAGCCGATTTAGTCTTGAGTAGATTCTGCCCCGCTATTCTTCCCAGAGCGCAGATAACCTCCGGGTTCAGAAGCTCCAGCTGCCTTTTCAGATACCCTTCACACGCCCTGACCTCTTCCTCCCTGGGATCCCTGTTCCCGGGCGGGCGGCATTTCAGTATATTTGTTATGTAAACTTCCTCTCTTGAAAGGTCTATAGCCGCCAGTATCTTGTCCAGAAGCTTTCCCGCTCTTCCCACGAAAGGCAATCCCTGAAGGTCCTCCTGCTTCCCCGGAGCCTCTCCTATAAACACTATTCTTGAAGACTCCCCTCCCGCCCCGAAGACGGTGTTGGTCCTTTCACGGCGCAGTTCGCAGGCCTGGCAACCGGCGACTTCCCTCTCGAGCCGTTCCAGGTTCATCTCTTCAAAACCGCTACTCACTTCTTTTTCCCCTCCCCCGAAGAGAGCGCTCTGAACGGCGCCCCCGCTCGAATATCTGATACCCTCCTTCAGAACCGGCCCCGGGCCATCACTTACGGCGCGTTCAGGGGCGACGGGCCTCCGGCCCGAGCCCTTTCCGGAGGACTTAAGGCTCGATTGCCCCTGCCGGTAATCCGGCTTCGAATCTATCTGCCCGGGGTTCGGCCTCAAATCTTCTGCCTGAGGCTCCGCGGAGTTCCGTTCACCACTCCCGGAGACCCTGTAGATCACCCTGTTGCCACAAACGGCCTTTTTTCTCAGGAACTCCCTGGCCATGGCATGAAGATCTCTTTCCTCATTATTACTTTTCACTCTTTGACCCATTCTTTCCGCTTCCCTGAAGCAGTTCTTTAAGGATAAGAAAGGCGGCTTTCCTTTTTGTTACAACCGGAGTCGACAGTATCTTTCCTTTCGCCCCGTATATACTGACACTGTTGGTGGGGCTTACGAATCCGGTTTCCTTTCCTACCATATTCAGGACGATGTAGTCACAGTTTTTCTTCCTGAGTTTGCTTACCGCGTTCTTCTCTCCGTTTCCGGCCTCCAGGGCGAAGCCTACTATAATCTGGTCGTCCCTCTTTTTCTTTCCCGCCAGCTTGAGTATATCGTCGGTTTTCTTCAGTTTAAGGTCAAGTTCCCCGCTCTCTCTATTTATCTTTCGCCTGCTCCGGGATACCGGAGTGAAATCGGAAACCGCCGCAACCATAAAAAGGACATCGCATTCCTCGAAACTCTCCAGCACCGCTTCCTTCATCTGGCCGGCGGTCCTCACCCGGCGGACCTTTCCGACCTGGGGAACGGGCAGGTCTACTTCCCCGTGGATGATGGTAACGTCCGCTCCCATACCGGCGGCTTCTTCGGCCAGGGCGAACCCCATCCTGCCCGATGACCTGTTCGATATATATCGAACCTGGTCGATATCCTCTTCGGTCCGCCCCGCCGTGACCAGCACTTTCAGTCCGTTAAGAGGTCCTTTCCCCGACAGCCTGGCCGCCACTTCCCGGACAATGACTTCCGGCTCAGCCATCCTGCCTCTTCCGCTGTCTCCGCAGGCCAGCTCGCCCTCCTGGGGGCTTACCATGACCCGGCCGTCTTCCTTCAGAGTCTTCACGTTTCTTGTGGTAGCGGGGTTGAGCCACATACCCTCATTCATCGCAGGCGCGAAAACGACCGGACACCTGCAGGCGGACAGAACAGAGCCGGCCAGATCCGGGGCCAGCCCGTGGGCAGCCCTGGCGATAAAATCCGCGGTCGCCGGAGCCACCACAACGATATCCGCCCAGCCGGCGAGTTCCACGTGAAGCACACCGGGTTCTGCCCGGGGCGCGAACAGATCCGTCGCCACGGGATTCTGAGAAAGGGTCTCGAATGTCAATGGAGTTACAAACTTGGCGGCAGCTTCGGTCATCACTACCCTGACATCCGCCCCCCGCCGAGTCAAAAGCCTTACCAGATATGCCGATTTATATAAGGAAATCCCCCCTGTAGCTATTAGAAGGATCTTTCCGCCGTCCAATCCTTCTTCCAGATTATGCGTCCTCCGAGGGTTTTGCATATTCGTACTTTACTTTCCCTTCGATCACTCTCCTCATGGCGATCGTCGTCGGTTTTTCCCTGACCTCCTCACCGGAAAGCCTGATGATCGTGTTTATCCTTTTGGCCTCCAGGGCGACTACCTTTATCATCTCGTAGCTATTGTCAACATTCTTGAGAACTTCTTCCATCAGCTTGGCGTCCATAATTATCCTTCCAAAATCATCCTTCGAAAACCGTCCGCGTGGAGCGGCCGGCGGGTAATCCTAGAATTTACCAGAGAACTATAATTTATACAAATATAGATTTTAATCAATGTTTTTTATCAGCTTAACCCGGTTTCTGCGCATCATTTCCGCTCTTATAACAGCTATTATGTCTTCCACGCAGCGGTCTACCCGGCTGTTTATCACTATATAGTCATAACTGCCGGCTTCAAAAATCTCATTCCTGGCGTTTGCCAGTCTCTGCGCGATAGTCTGCTCCGCGTCCGTCTTCCTGCCCCTGAGCCTGTTTTCCAGTTCTTCGATGGAGGGGGGAAGAACCATTATAAGGGCGGCGTCATCAAACTTTTTCTTAACGGCTTTACCTCCCTGAACGTCGATCTCGAGTATTACGCTCTTGCCCTTTTCCAGCCTTTGCCTTACGTATTCAGCGCTGGACCCATACAGGTTGCCGTAAACCTCGGCCCATTCTATAAACTCGTCACGCCGGACCATCTGTTCGAACTCGCCGCGGCTCACGAAAAAATATTCTTTCCCCTGTGTCTCTTCTCCGCGGGGAGGCCTGGTGGTGTAGGATATCGATTCTTCCACATCATCGAGTGCTTCAGCGACACGGCCCGCCACTGTCGACTTTCCGGCGCCGGAGGGCCCCGATACTACTATTACAAAAGGTATTCTCGACTCTATTATAGCACACCTCCGAAGGTTTTTTCCGGCCGGCCCCGCGCTTTGTACTCCATCCCTCATTCCAGATTCTGGGCCTGCTCCCGTATCTTTTCGGTCCCTTCCTTTATGTTAAGGCATTCCCTTATGATCCTGGTGTCGGAAGACTTGTTCCCCAGGGTGGTGACCTCCCTGTGAATCTCCTGCAGGATAAAGGTCATTTTCTTTGCCACATCGCCACCCCTCTCCAGCTCCTTCTCGAAAAGGTCGATGTGCGATGAGAGCCTCACCAGCTCTTCGGAAAAATCCGCCTTGTCGCTCATTATGGCCACTTCGGTCAGCCACCTGCTGTCATCCAGCTTGGCCTGATCCAGCATCTTCTTCACCCTGTCTCTTGTCTTACCGAAAGATCTCTTTATAGCCGCCGGCGCTCTCTTGTCGATTTTGGCCACGGCTTTTCTGATCTTTACCAGATTGGACGCTATATCCTTCTCCAGGGTCTTCCCCTCCCTCGCCCTCATCTCAACGCACCTCTCGAGTGCCCCTCCCACCGACTCCCTTATCGCTTTCTTCATCTTGCGCTCGGGCACTTCGGCATCCTCGCTGACGAAAGCATCCGGAAGGTTCAAAAGAGCGTTAAGGTCTATCTCTCCTCTTATTCCCCGCCTTGAAGCGAAATCCTGCAGATCCTGATAGATCTTGGCCAGGTACTTTTCGTTGACCCCCTTGTGTTCCGCCTGAAAGCTGGAATCGAAAGAGACCTTTATGTAAACGTGCCCCCGGCTGATCCTCTTCCTGGCCAGTTTTTCTATATAATCCTGGTACTGGGTCATCTCAACCGGAAGCTTGGTTGAAAAATCCAGAAACCTGTGATTTACCGTCCTTATCTCCGCTATCATATGCCCGCTGCCTATTTGGGATTCTCCCCTGCCGAATCCCGTCATGCTGAAAATCATCGATTCCTCCATGTTTTATCTTCATTCCGAATTGTTATACATATTACAGCTTCTCGCCGTGCGGTGTAAAGTTTCTAAAGCGCGGCTGAGCCGGAATTATAAAGTTTTGACTTGATCCATCCCTCAACTTATTATCGTTCAATGATGAACAGCCTTACCACATACGCTCTGAACAGCTATCTCGCGGAGGCGCTGAGGGGCGGGGTCGTGTCGGAATTCCGGCGGTTCCCGTTTCTGTATACCCTGACCCTGGAAGGCTGCCCCTTCCGCTACCTCCACGTGGCATGCGCCGGGCCGCGCTCCTCTCTTTGCCTCTCGGGCTCGCCCATAGGCGACTTAAGGTATTCCCGGCCCTTTTTCGAACAGGTTTGCGGCGCAAGAATCGCCAAAGCGGAAACCCTTGGCCTCGACAGGGTGGTGATCGTTCTCCTGGAAACAGCAGGCGGCTGGTCTGAAAAGGAGAGCTATACTCTCAGGATTGACTTTATGGGCCCGGAGGCGGCGCTCGCGCTGTTCGAAGAAAAAACCGGAAAATTCATCTCGCCACCCGGCTCTCTCTTCAGGATTCAATATTCCGGCCCAAGGGGGACTCCACCCCGTGATCCCCTGTCCATAATATCCCTGCCTTCTGAACCTCCACCCGAATCTCCGCTGGCCGGATGCCTTAAGAACAAGGCCTCTGATCAAATCGCGGATATTCTTCTCGATTCGGTGTCCGGTATCGACCCTTTTCTTTCCAGACTGATCGCCGAAGAGTGCGGCGGAGAGATGCCCCGCATATGGAAACTGCTGCGAGAGATCGGCAATAATATTCGAAAAGGGAAACCGGACTGGCACGTATACCCCGCCGGGGGCGCAGGTAAAGGCAGGACCACCCTCTACCCGGTGGCCCTTCCTTCGCTGGAACCTCTCCTGGAAAGCGCAGATTATGCCGAAGCCTGCGCTTTTCATTGGGAAAGCTCGGTAATACCATCCCTGGTGCGGCGATGGAAGAGCTCCGCGCTTAAGGGAGGCAGAAAGAATCTGAAAAAGCTGGAAAAGCTTAAAGGGAACCTGAGCCGGGATCTTCGCAAAGCCCGAAGACACCGTGAATACAGGCACTGCGGCAACCTCCTGGCGGCCAACTACTCCGCCATTGAAAAGGGACAGAAGGAAATAACACTGACCGATTTTACGGGTCAGGAAGAGGTCTCCATACCGCTGGATGAAAAACTTGGGCCGGACGCGAATATCGCCAGGTATTTCAAGAAAGCCAGAAAGGGCGAAAAAGGAGAGAAAAAGATCGAACAAAGACTGAAAGAGGTGGAAAGACTAATCGAAAAAGAACGTAAGGACCTGGACAGGATATCAGCTCTTGCCGGTTCCGGCGACATTCTGCAGTTGATCCAGCCGGCCCCTAAAACCCCGGGCAAAGAAAAAAGCCTGCCCGCCGGCAGATTCAGAAGATACCAGCTGGACGCCCGCCACGTCGTGTACGTGGGCAGAAACGCGAAGGAAAACGATCTTCTTACTCACTCGTTCGCATCCAGAAAGGATCTCTGGTTTCACGCCCGGGGCGTGCCCGGTTCCCACATTGTCCTGAAAGGGGCCAATCAATCGACGCCCCCGGAAATACTAAAAAAGGCGGCCTCAATCGCCGCCTACTACAGCAAATCCAGAAATTCGGAAATCGTCCCGGTAAGTTACACGGAAAAAAGATATGTCAGGAAGCCGAGAAAATCACCCCCCGGAACAGCGGCCCCGGAGCGTGAGAAGACTCTTTTCGTGACCCCCTCCGTTCCTTCTTCCGAATCTGTCAGCGAGAATTAAAATCACAAAATCCTGAATTCACGCACCGGTTCTGCTATTTCTCAGCGTAACCTGTTTCTGTTCCCAGGAGATAAGTTTCGCCATCTTCGGAGTCGAGCTCGATAAGGACCGGCTCGAAGCTACTCCACTGAACGGAAAGAGGATCATATTGATCCTGAGCCATGTAGCAGGGCATTATATCCAATCTTACCCGTTCAGTATCGTACTCGGAGAAAGTCAGCTGGTACTCGCCTTCCGTACAGATGACATAGGTTATTCCGTTGAAATGCACAAAGCTAGTGCCCCCGCTGGTCTTTGTCTCCTTGACAATACCTTTCTGGTCAAACTGAAAGGTGAACGCCGGAGTCGACAAAGATGAGATCAGAACCGCCGCAAGAAAGATTTTCATTAGTTTCTTCATAAAACATCCTCTCCCCGCTAAAATCCTCTTTCAGCAGATCCGTTTGAGCGGCCTGAAAAAACTGGGCTATTTCGTGCAACCCTCGCGAGACATAATATAACATATTCCTGAAAAAATGACTATTGATATCTGAAATCTTTTACATTTATTTCAGCTTCTCTCAAAAATCCATGCTTCCCTGAAGAATATCCGGCTTCTACCGCCAATAAACCGCGGGGACTTCATTCCGGCATCCTGTCTATCTCTTCAAGAAGAGCCTTCAGATATCCTCCCTTGAGAACCTTATATTTCTTTCCCTTTTTAAAAAGCACGGCTCCTGAGGCAGTGCCCGCCAGACCAATATCCGCGTCCCTGGCCTCCCCGGGCCCGTTGACCTCACAACCCATCACCGCCACTCTGATCCCCCCGGCCCTTGAGAGGACCTCCTTCTCCAGGGCCTCCGCAATCTCGGTCACGTTCAGTTTGCATCTTCCGCAGGTAGGACATGAAATCACCCGTGGTATATCATCCCTGATCCCCAGAGATGAAAGAACGGCGGCAGCCACGACCACCTCGTTCACCGGATCACCAGAGAGCGAGACCCTCACGGTGTCTCCCACACCTTCAAGCAGAAGGATGGTCAGTGAGACCGTTGATCTGGCGGATCCGCTTATAACGGGTCCGGCTTCGGTCACTCCTATATGGAGGGGGTAGTCACTCTTATCCGCAAAAAGGAGGTTCGCCCTTGCGTTGACCAGGGGATCGGATGACTTTATGCTGAACACCAGATCCTCGAATCCCATAGCTTCTATCATTTCGAGGCTTTCCACGGCGCTTTCGCATAGCGCCCGGGCGGGATTGCGCCGGTACATCTTTCTCAGGCTCCTCTGAAGGCTTCCGGAATTAACCCCTACCCTGACCGGTATTCCGGCCGAGGACGCGGCTTCGATGACCTCCCTAACCCTCTCTTTCCCTCCTATGTTGCCCGGATTGATCCTCAAACCCGCCACTCCCATCGGGGCGGCGGAAACCGCCAATCTGTAATCAAAATGAATATCCGCGATCACCGGCATTCCGCTTTCAGCGCATATTCGGGGCAGCGCCTCGATGTCCTCCCGGTCCTTAACCGACACCCTCGCTATCTCGCAGCCGGCCCGCTTGAGATCGCCGAACTCCTTCAGAACGGCGTCCGCCCGGGCCGCCTTCTCTGTGCTCATCGACTGGATCGACACCGGCGCTCCGCCGCCCACCCGGACGCTACCGTAGAAGACCTCTCTGGTTTTTCTCCTTGTTCTTTTAATCGCATCGGCAGAATAACGATTCGAGCCTTCCCCGGGTCTCATTTCTTCTCCCATCCTTCAAGCTTGGGCCCGGCTACTCTTATATTCCCCTCTCTTCGAGTATACCCCCGGCTGTCGAGATACTCCAGGACGGGAACCGCGAACTTCCGGGAGAAGCCGAAGTCTTTCTTGAATCTGCCTATAGTCAGCTCTCCTGCCTGATTCAGCGCGGACGCCACTCCGGACAAGATCTCATTCATCGATTCTGAATGAAGATAACGCCCCTCCTTTATCCTTGTAACCGCGCCTCTTTCCTGAAGAATATGCAGGTACCGGGAGGTCTTTTCCGCATCACCCACCTCCCGGGCTATTTCTTCTTCCGCGCTGAACTCGAAACCAGAATCTTTTAACAGCTTCTCAACCCTCTCCAGCGAAACGATGTCCTCAGCGGAAAGTTCGCGCTCTTCGCTGCCCGAACGGACCAAACCTTTCTTTAGAAAAATCGTTCCGTCCCGGCTTCCCCTGTCGACAAGATAATCGAAAACGGGGCCCTGCTTCAGACCCAGCCGGGCCCTGAGCTCTTCCCTTTCCATCCCCCAGATCAGGCTTTTCTCATCACCGAACCTGTCCAGCAGATGGAGCATTTCCTCTTCCTTGGTCGATATTATTCCGGCGCTCACCAGAACCTTGTTCACCCTTATTAGCCTGCCTTGATTCACAAGCCGGCCTATCACCTCATCCAGCGATGATTCCCTGAACCCGTATTTCACAAGTTCAAGGGGAGTCATCCCCTTGCAGCCGGACCTTTCCACCAGAGATTCCAGTCTGCGTTCTTCGCCGGCTTCATTGAGGATCCGCAGTTGCTCTTCCCTGCCCTCCTCCCGTTTTCTCAACTTGGCCGGCGCCGGGTCCAGCACCCGCCCTCCCGCAACAACCCTCATAGGCGAATAGGCTCTCAATACGAACTTGTCCCCGGCCATCGCCACCGTCGGTTTTTCCAGCCTGAGCTGAAGGTATCCGCTCTGCCCCCTTTCCAGCTTCTGGGATCCTACGGGAACTGCCCTGCACATTATCTCGCCAGCCGCGTGATGAAACCTGAGGCGCTGTCTTGGAGATATCGCCGATCCGGGCAGCAAGCTCACTTCCACGAAAACATCCAGCATCCCGGTCTTGTCCAGCCTGCCGGGGGTCAGGAGCTGATCGCCTATCGATATATCACCCTTCTTCGCGCCATGCAGCGCCAGGGCTATTCTCATGCCGCTCTCCGACTCCTCCAGAGAGCTTTCAAAGCTCTGTATTTCCCTTACCCGCAATCTTCGGCCCTCCGGTTCCAGAACCACCTCATCCCCTACGGCGACCTTTCCGCTCCATGTGGTCCCGGTAATTATAGTCCCGATACCGGCTTTGCTGAATATCCTGTCCACCGGGATTCTGAAGATCCCCGAATCTTTCCTGAGAGAGGCGCTGCGGCAGAGATCTGCCAGAACCTCCTTCAGCCGGCCCATCCCCGCCCCGGTCACCGAGGATGCCCGTACTACCGGAACCTGCTCCAGGGAAGTTCCGGCCAGAAGATCCTTCACTTCGCTTTCGACTACCTCAGCCAGGTCGGGCTGCACCAGGTCTGCCTTTGACACCACTACTACCCCGGACTTAACCCCCAGCAGCCTCAAGACCTCGAAATGCTCCGTGGTCTGCGGCATGACCCCTTCGTCGGCTGCCACCACCAGGATAAAAAGATCCACTCCCACCGCGCCGGACACCATGTTCTTGACAAACTTCTCATGCCCCGGCACGTCCACGATCCCCACCCTAACGCCTTCGCCTATATCCAGTGGCGCGAACCCCAGGACTATCGAAATCCCCCTGGATTTTTCCTCGGAAAGCCTGTCGGTATCCCGTCCGGTCAGGGCCTTGACTATTTCCGTCTTGCCGTGATCGACGTGCCCGGCGGTTCCGATTATCACGTTTTTCAAGATTGAGCCCTTTTCCTCAAAGGTTAATCCTTGACTCTCTCTATATTCGCTCCCAGCGCCCTGAACTTTTCCTCTATCCTTTCATAGCCCCTGTCTATGTGGTATATCCTCAGAATCTTGGTTGCTCCTTCAGCCACCAGGCCCGCCAGTATCAGCGCTGAACTTGCCCTGATATCGGTCGCCATCACCGGAGCGCCTTCCAGCCTGGGCACCCCGTTCACCACTGCCACGCTGCCGTCCAGGTGTATATTCGCTCCCAGCCTCCTAAGTTCGGGAACGTGGGTAAACCTGTCCGGGTATATATGTTCCACTATTGAGCTGGCCCCGCCGGCCAGGCACATGACCGCCATCATCTGAGCCTGCATATCGGTGGGAAAGGATGGATAAAAACCGGTCTCGATCTCCAGGGGCTCTATCTTTTCCGGCGCTTTTACCACGAACCCGCCCTTGAGATCCCGGACCTCCGCCCCGCATAATCTCAGGCTGTCCAGCACCGCGAACATGTGATCCGGCCTGCAGCCTGATATCTCTATTTCTCCGCCAGTGATGACCGCGGCGGCGGCGAATGTCCCCGCCTCTATCCTGTCGGGAATAACCTCGAAATCTATGGGCTCTATTTCGCTTACTCCCTCGATTTTGATTCTGGATGAACCAGCGCCCTCGATTTTGGCACCGGACGCTTTCAGGGCCTCGGCGAGATTGACGATCTCGGGTTCTCTGGCGGCGTTCTCTATAATAGACTTCCCCTCAGCCATAACCGCCGCCATCATAATATTGACAGTCGCTCCCACACTGGGAACGCTCAGGACTATCTTCGCCCCTTTCAACCGCCTGGCGGTCGCGTCTATGTAACCGTGATCTATTTTTATTCCGGCCCCCAGAGCGGCGAGCCCTTTCAGGTGAAGATCGATCGGCCTGGGACCCCAGGCGCACCCCCCCGGCAGAGATACCCTGGCGTGGCCGCGCCTCGCCAGCAGCGGCGAAAGGACGTATATGGAAGCTCTCATGGTCCTGACCAGGTCATAGGGCGCTTCATCAGAATCTATATCGGCCGTGTCGATAACCAGCGTCGAATCATCCAATCGGCACCTGATACCAAGGACCTCCAGCAATTTCATCATGGTACGGGTATCCCTCAGATCGGGAACGTTTCTTAGAACGCATCTTCCCTTGGTAAGGATGGACGCCGCCATAAGCGGAAGCATCGCGTTTTTGGCTCCGCTGACCCTGACTTTGCCCTGAAGCGCGCCGGCCGCCCTGATCACTAAACTGTCCATAGCTTCCTTTCTCTAAGCGTTACTTTTTCTTGCCGTGACCACTCTCTCCAGCCCGCTGTAATCCCTCACGCATTCTATTTCTTCGAATCCCGCTGCCTTCATCGCCCCAGTAAGCCCTGAGGCCATTCCATCCGCTATTTCAAGCGCCAAGGCTCCACCCTTCCGCAGAAAAGACCTTCCAGCCTTCACCAGCTCCGGATAGAACCTCATGCCATCCTCTCCACCATCCAGGGCGGTCCTGTTTTCGTGATCCGCCACCTCTTTCTGAAGACCGTCTATATCCCCGGTTTTTACGTAGGGCGGATTGGACACCAGAAGATCGAACTCCGCCCCAGCATTCAACGCGTCGAATCCCGACGACACGAAAGAGAGGATCCTGTCACTCACTCCCAGGGCCTGGAAGTTCTCCCTGGCAAGACCCACCGCCTTTGGGGAAACATCGAAAACAACGCCTCTCCACAGGCAGTTTCTGGCCGCCAGGGCTCCGGAAACAACGCCGCTGCCCACGCCGAACTCGATGAATCTCACCCTGGAATCCCGCTCCATGAGATCCTCGGCTCTGTCGACCAGCAGTTCCGTTTCCGGCCGGGGTATGAAAACTCCCTCCTCAACTCTGAAGGGAAGAGAATAGAACTCCGCTTCTCCTATGATATACTGCAGAGGGTACCGGGCGGCCCTTCGGGCCAGATCCCTGCGATAGGTTTCAAGGGCCTCTTCTTCGATCCTCTTGTCGAAATTCAGATAGAGATCCATTCTGGAGCAATTGAGCGCTTTTGCCAGAAGGCGTTCCGCGTTCAGCCGGGGGGATTCAACGCTGTGCCTGGCCAGATAGCCTTCGGATAGCTGTACGGCCTTGAGCACCGTGGGAGGCTCTCTTCTCTGGCGCGATTCCCTTTTCAACACCTCTCCTTTCAAAACCTAATCCGCGGCCCTCTCCCTCGCCTTTTCCATCTCTTCCTTCAAAAGCCGCTCCCGGTGGTCGATCATCAGTGATTCGATTATCTCATCCAGATCCCCGTCCATTACGTCCTTCAGGTTATGGGCGGTATATCCAATCCGATGGTCGCTTACCCTGCCCTGCGGAAAGTTGTATGTCCTTATCTTGGCGCTTCTGTCACCGCTTCCCACCATGCTTTTTCTCTCGGCCGCTCTTTTCTCATCTCTATCCTTCCTGGCCTTCTCGAACAGCCTCGCTCTGAGGACCTTCATCGCTTTTTCCCTGTTCTTGTGCTGTGACTTTTCGTCCTGGCAACTGACCACGGTGCCGGATGGAATATGGGTTATCCGTACAGCGGAATCTGTCATGTTCACGCTCTGTCCACCCGGGCCGCTCGATCTGAAAACATCTATTCTGAGATCCTTCTGGTCTATCTTCACGTCTATTTCCATTGCTTCCGGAAGAACCGCCACTGTTACAGCCGAAGTGTGTATGCGCCCCCCGGACTCGGTCTCGGGCACCCTCTGAACCCTGTGCACTCCGCTTTCAAACTTGAGCTTTCCATAGGCTTCCTTACCGCTCACCAGAAAGATTATCTCCTTGACCCCCCCGACTTCGGAGGGATGGCTGCTGAGCACCTCCAGATCCCATCCATTCCTCTCCGAGTACAGCCGGTACATCCTGGCCAGGTCTCCGGCGAACAGGGCCGCTTCCGCTCCGCCGGTTCCGGCTCTTATCTCGAAAACTGTGTTTCTGGAATCATCCGGATCCCTGGGTATCAGCTCCAGATTTATCTTCTTCTCAAGCTCCTCCATCTGCTGGTCCAGTTCCGCCATCTCGTCCCTGGCAAACTCTACCAGCTCGGTGTCTTCCGACTGCTCCAACACTTCCCTGTCTTCTTCCATTCTTTTATGAAGGGAGAGGTACTCCTTGATAAGATCGACCGCTTCCTCGAGCTCGCTTCTTTCAACGGCCAGGTCCTTGTATACTTTCTGGTTTCTGATCACTTCCGGGTCAGCCATCTTCCCGGTTATCTGCTCGAATCTCTTCAGAACGGTCTGATATCTTTTTAAAGTCTCCATCTGTTCCTCCAAACTGATTTTCCGCCGGACGGTTCTTTCCACGCCCCGCGCTTTTAAAAAACCCCGGCAAGCGCTCAGAATCCCCCGGATACCCGCGCGGCATCCACCGCGAAGATCGTCCCCGGGGAAATCTCCTTCAAACGCCTTCGATTGGAACTTTACAGAAATATCCCGGTTGATTCCAGCAAATTGTCATCATGGCAATGACCCTCGCGGGAAATCACGCGCCCAAGCGGCCCGAAGCACACCACGCCCCCGCGCCGGCTGCCGCCCCGGCGTAAATTCGATTATATTTTATGGGATTAAAGCTACTTCCCGTCCTTGTCGCCCTGCTTTTTCCGGTAATCCCCGTACTTGCGGTGGAATCTCTCCACCCTTCCGGCGGTGTCGACCAGCTTCTGCTTTCCGGTAAAGAAAGGATGGCAGGCCGAACATATCTCGACGTGTATATCCTTCTTGGTCGAGCGTGTTTCTATCACGTTGCCGCATATACAGGTGATCTTTGCCTTACCGTATTCGGGATGTATTTCCTTTTTCATAACTTAGCTCCAGAATATTTATTACTCGATCATAAACAACTTACCAATCTAATGATAAACTCGCCTGAATACAAACAAAATCTGATTCCTTACAAGATTTTACAATTCCCTTCACGCGTTTTACGCGTTCATCGATTTGAGGAATCCAGCGTTTGTCTTGGTCCTGGATATCTTCTCCAGCAGAAACTCCATCGCTTCGATGCAGGTCTTGTCGCTTAGGAACTTCCTGAGAATGTAGACCTTTTTAAGGGTCTTGTCATCCAGAAGGAGCTCTTCCTTCCTGGTTCCGGAGCGGAATATATCTATCGCCGGCCATACTCTCTTGTCCGACAGCCTCCTGTCGAGTACTATCTCCAGGTTTCCGGTACCCTTGAACTCCTCGAATATTACCTCGTCCATTCTGCTTCCCGTCTCTACCAGAGCCGTAGCGATAATGGTGAGGCTCCCCTGTTCTTCCGTGTTTCTGGCGGCGCCGAAGAACCTCTTGGGCCTCTGAAGAGCGTTTGAATCGACACCTCCCGAGAGGATCTTGCCCGAATGCGGGACCACTGTGTTGTGAGCCCTGGCCAGCCTGGTGATACTGTCCAGAAGGATCACCACATGCTTGCCGTGCTCTACCAGCCTCTTTGATTTCTCTATGACCATGTCGGCCACATGAACGTGCCTGTCCGCCGGCTCGTCGAAGGTGGAGCTGATCACCTCGCCCTTTACCGAACGCTCCATATCGGTCACCTCTTCGGGCCTCTCGTCGATCAGCAGGACGATAAGGACTATCTCGGGATGGTTGGCCGTTATGGAATTGGCTATCTTTTGAAGCAGAATCGTCTTGCCGGCCCTGGGCGGAGATACTATCAGGGCTCTCTGGCCCTTTCCTATGGGAGTGAGAAGATTCATCAGCCTGGTGGCGAGATCTTTTTGATCGTGTTCCAGGTTTATCATGTCTTCGGGATAGAGGGGAGTAAGGTTGTCGAAGAGGGTCTTTTTCTTGTTCTCCTTGGGATTCTCGCCGTTTACCGCCTCCACTCTCAGAAGGGCGAAATACCTCTCCGAATCCTTAGGCGGCCTCACCTGGCCGGATACAGTATCCCCGGTCCTCAGAGAGAACTTCTTTATCTGGGAAGGTGATACGTAAATGTCATCCGGCCCCGGAAGGTAGTTATAGGAAGGCGAGCGCAGGAATCCGTACCCCTCCGGCAGCACCTGAAGCACCCCCTCGTTGAAAATGTAGCCGTTCTGCTTGGCCTGCTCCTCCAGGATGCGGAACATGATCTCCTGTCTTCTAAGGCTGCTGGCTTCGCTGATATCGAGCTCCTCGGCGAGCTCCATAAGCTCTTCGATCCTTTTCGTCTTTAACTCTGCTATGTCCATCAATTTGAACCTCTTTTGTTATACCCCGCCATTCGGCTTCTATCTTTGGGCGGTAAGCCCTCGCTAACTATTTTTATCCTGGAAAACCCGGCATTCCGAAATATACCGGAACCCCGTCATTTATTTCCCTGTGAAATGGTTTCTATGAGCCTGTACTGCTCATCGCGGCGCAATATAACCGCACTAAAACCGGCGGATTAATTTTTTAGTCTAAGATTTAATTTATTTGAAATCCGTTAGTTCCAATTTTTGAAGGAGAATTGAGAACGGCAACGAAACGATATTTCCGATCTTTTGAATTTTACCTAAATCCCCGATAGTTGTCAAGCGAAAACCGGATTTCGCCCCTTGTGGTTTATCTTCTCTATCACCCCCCGAAGAACGCCGAAGGCGGGCGCGATGACCGCTCTCCGCCGGCACAGGGCGGGATCGGGGCAAAGACGGGAAGCCCCGGGCCCTTGCTCTTATTGTCCCCCCGCCTGGGCTTCCTGCACTTCCTTGAACTTCTTGAAGGTCTCTTCAGCCTTCATTTTCATGCCCTTTTTATTGTATGCGACGCTCAGTACCTGCCATCCCCGTGGATCATTGGGAGCTATTTCATTAGTGTATTCCTCTCCGTACATTATGCATTCGTCCCACATCTCGGCCTGATAGTAGGTGACCAGCAGGCTGTAGGCTGTCCTTTGATCATTCGGCTTTACCAGGAGCGCCTTCTGGTAGGCGACGACCGCTTTTCTGTACCTCTGCATTTTCCGGTAGCATAAAGCCAGATTATTATAAAGCTCGAAGTTTTCCTTTCCGCTTATCTCGTATCCCCTGACGGCCACCTCATAGAACTTTGCCGCGTTTTCCCAATCCTCCTTGAGAAGATACATGTCGCCTGTTTTCTCTATGTAGCCCGTTTCCGTGGGGCGTTTGTCAATCAGGGACTGGAAGCTTTCCACCGCCGTGCCGATATCCCCTTCAAGCGCCTTGACCCGCCCCACCAGGGACAGAACGTTCACGTAGTCCTCGTCTTCCTCGGACACTATGCTCTCCAGGGTATCTGCCGCTACAAAGGCTTTTTCCATATATATGGAGTCTTCTTCCACGATCGCGAAAGAGGACTTAGCCAGATTCAGCCAGCTCTTTATCTTTCTCGGGTCGGCCTGGGTGGCCAGCTCGAACTCCTTTACCGCTCCCTTGACATTGCCCAGCTGAAACTCGTTAAGCCCGTTATTATAATGCCTGGCCCAGTTGGACTGGATATTGTTATCGGCCAACTCTGTCTTATTCGGGTCATACTTGGCGGCATTCATGAAATTCTCATAGGCGAGACCCATCTCGCCTTTCTGGCTATAGGCGACACCAAGCTGAAAATAGGCCTCGGCATCCTGCGGGTTCTTCTCCAGGCCGAGTTTGGCCATCTCTATGGCCTTGTCATAGCTTCCTGACTGGTTATGTAACATCGCGCTTGTGGTTTCAACGCTCTTGCAACCATATATTCCCGCGAACAGAATAAATAGACCCAGGCAAACTATCGCGCATCTTTTCATCGGAAGCGAACCTCCTTGTAATCAGTCCCAACGCTCTAAGGCGACGGGGAAATAACTAAAAACTGTTTCCTTAAAAATTGTCTTGAAGGCAGTTCCCAGAGAATCCTTTCTAAGAAGATTAGATTCTTTTTGACATGAAGTTATCGGCCAATCTGCTATCAATAAATTAGCAATCGGGGTTCTTCCTGTCAAGAAGATATACACCCGCGCGCCACTTCCCGGCGCTGCCCGGCTTAGAAGAAGGTCACTGGATCCACGTCCCATTTCAGCCTTGTGTCCTTCATCTTATTCAGCCCCTCACCGGCCATTCCCACCAGATCCCGCTTTGACTCCGGATCGAACGAACCCTTCACCAGCAACTGGAACCTGTACCTGCCTCTTAACCTTCCGATCTGGGCCGGCGCGGGCCCCAGAACGATGAATTCACCCCGGTGTGCTGTTTCTTCCAGCTGGGAAGCCGCCTTCTCCGCCCCCTCCCTCGCATCCCCCTTTTTCCTTGAACTGACAGTAAGCAGTATCAGCCCGGTATGGGGCGGGTAATTCATCTCGCTTCTCAGTTCAAGTTCGGCCTCCGCGAAGCCGTCAAAATCATGATCCCGCAGATGCTTGAATATATAATGCCCGGGAGTGCGGGTCTGAACTATTACCCGCCCTTCCTTTTCTCCCCTTCCCGCCCTTCCGGCAGCCTGGAAAAGAAGCTGGAAGGTTCTCTCCGAGGCCATGAAATCCGGAAAATTCAACCCGTAGTCGGCTGAAATCACCCCCACCACCGTAACGTTGGGATAATGATGGCCCTTTGCCACCATCTGGGTTCCCAGCAATATATCCGCCTCTCTCCTTCCGAACCTCTCCAGAATCTCCGAATGCCCGTTCTTGCCGGAGGTGGTGTCATAGTCCATTCTGGCGATTCTGATCCCCGGCATGAGATTTGAAAGCTCGGTCTCGACCCGCTGGGTGCCGGCCCCCGTTCTTCCTACCTGGAATGAGCCGCATTCGGGACACCTTTCGGGAGGTTTCTTGGTATACCCGCAGTAGTGGCATATCTGCGAACCGCCCCTGCTGTGATAGGTAAGCGATATCGAACAGTTGGGGCACCTCTCTATCCAGCCGCATTTCCCGCACTGTACGAAATTGGCGTGCCCTCTACGGTTGATAAGTACAATTCCCTGCTCTGCCCTGTTAAGACACCCTTGAAGGGAATCCAGAAGTTCCTCGGAAAGTATCGCCTTCCTCTTTCTCATGTCCACTATATCAACTTGGGGCATCCTGAAGAAAGAGGGCCTGGATTCAAGCCGGAAATATCCGCTTCCTCCCTCCCTGGCCTTTTTATACCTGGTCAGTGAAGGTGTGGCTGACCCCATCAGCAGAACAGCGTTCTCGACCCCCGCTCTGAATTCGGCGACATCAACCGCGTTATAATGGGGCTTATCCTGCTGTTTGAAGGATGAGTCCTGCTCTTCGTCGATGACTATTACGCCCAGATCCTTCATCGGGGAGAAGACCGCGGAACGGGGACCAATGACTACCTTGAGCTCGCCCGCGGCCGCCTTCTTCCAGATATCGTGCCGCTGAGGCCCGGTGAGCCGGCTATGCAACACCCCTACTCCGCCGGTGAACCTGCGCCTGAACCTTGCGGTGGTCTGAGGAATAAGAGCTATCTCCGGAATCAGCACTATCGCGCTCCGCCCCCGGTCCAGAGCCTCTTCTATACAGCGCAGGTATACTTCCGTTTTACCGCTTCCAGTCACTCCATGAAGCAGAACGCTCCTGTATTCCCCTTTCGCGATCGAGCCTGAAACTACCGAGAAGACCTCCCCCTGCTGGGCATTTAGAGGGGGCGATTCAGCGTCCCGGGGAAAACCATCTCTACCGCCGCCGAAGGCGGATGGAGCACCCCTTCCCTTTCCCTTGAGTCCGGCTGGAAGCATCACCTTCAGTATTTCACCGACGGGATGGGCGTAATATTCCGACATCCACCCCGCCAGGCGCATAAGATCTTCGCTCAGCAGAGGGGTCTTGTCGAGAAGCTCCGATATGTCCCTTATTCTGAATTTTCCCCGGGGCCTGCCGGTGAAGGATGTGACGTAGCCGGTAATTTTTCTTCGTCCAAACTGAACCCTCACCCGGCATCCCGGCAGGACAGACCCGGATAGCGGCGCCGGAACAGAGTAGGTGAACTCCCTTTCCACCGGAACGGGCAGGGCTACATTGACGTATTTGACCTTATAAGTTTTTTTCACGATCACAGGGGGGATTATATTACGGCCACGAGCGAGGTATCAATCGAATTATACTGGGAGAGGGGAAAAGCCCTTTTCGACGGGCCAAAAGCATTTTCCGGCACAGGCAGAACCAGCCGCGGCTGTGGATTCGGAGCCGTCCCGCCGGCCTTTTGGCGATAGTCCTATTTCCTGGTATAAAGGTACTCGTTTACCTTCTCGATGAGCTTGCTGGGGCTGAACGGTTTGACTATGTAATCCGAGGCTCCTACTTCGTATCCCAGCCTCTTGTCTATCTCCCTGCCCTTCGCGGTAAGCAGGATCACGGGTATCCTCTTGGTAAGAGGGTTTGATTTTAGAATCCGGCAGACCTCATACCCATCCACTTTGGGCATCATTATATCCAGTATTATCAGGTTAGGCTGTTCCTTCCGGGCCTTGTTGATGGCTTCCTCTCCGTTAGAGGCGGTTACCACCTGGTATCCCTCCGCCCCGATACTGAACTCAAGGATCTGGGTGATGTTTTCCTCGTCGTCTACTACCAGTACCTTTCTTTCGCTCATACCTTTTCCTCCACTTCGGCATATTTTAATCCTTCGTCAGTTTTTTTCAAGCTTGCAATCTCCATACCGTTTCGAGTCTCGAATTCCTCTATCTCACCCGATTCCCTGAATTCCTCAAAGACTTTTTTAAATTCTTCGGCTATGCGGGGATCGAATTTCTCCCCCCCCAGCGCCAGGATCTCCTCAACGGCCTCTTCAGGGGCTGCCTGCCTCTTGTAGGGCCCCGGGCTTATCAGCGCCCTGAATGAATCCACCACCTGTATGATTCCGGGTGCCACGCCGCTTTTCGAAACAGCCCTCCCTTCCGGGTATCCGCCGCCGCTGTAGTCCTCGTGATGGCTTCTGATCATTTTCATTATTCTTTCATCCAGCCCCATCGGGGATATCAGGGAATAGCCTATGTCGGGGTGTTTCCTGAGTTCGTCCCATTCGCTGTCCTCCAGCTTCTCTTTCTTGCCGCGTATGTGACGGGGTATCTTCATCATTCCCACATCATAGATATTCATTCCGATTCTGACCGCCGCCAGCGATTTTTCATCAAGACCCAGTCGTTTTCCGGTCTCCACCGCCATTCGGGAATATATTGAAAGATTCCTGGCTCCAACGCTTTCCCTGAACTCAACGATACTTCGCATCGCCTCCCTAAGTCCGGAGAAATTGCCTGAAACTACTTCATAAGCCTCCAGCTTTTTGATCATTGAAAGGATTATTCCGCTCAGCGCCTCAAGGACCTCCCTGTCCGCACCGGAGAACTCCTTTCCGTCGACATGGTCACTTACGTTCAGCACGCCCAGTATCCTGTCCTTCTCCTTGAGGGGAACGGAAATAAAGGAGCGGGTCCCGTAATACGACGAATTATTCACTCTGCTGAACTCGCTATCTCTCTCTATATCCTGAATATGAACCGCTCTGCCTTCCTCGAACACCCGGCCCGCTATCCGTTCTCCCACTCCCACCCTGGTGTTCTGGACGAACTCGGCGTCCATTCCCTTGGCGGCTATGACTTTAAGCACGTTTTCCTTTTCATCCAGTTTCATTATGGAGGCCTTTCTGGCCTGTAGGAATCCAGCCAGCATCTCCACCAGAAGAGTCAGGAACTTCTCCCTGTTGAACCTGGTTATACCGACGACTCCCGGAGTGTCGCTGGTTCTGACCACTATGTCCCGGACTGGAAGCACGACAGTAAACCTCGCGCCGGCCTCCTTTATGTTCTCCACCCAGATACGGCCGTCGTGCCATTCCACGATATCTTTGCAGATCGCTAGCCCCAGCCCGGAACCTCCGTGCTCCCTGGTATCGCTGCCGTCGACCTGATGGAATCTTTCAAACACGCGTTCCAGCTGGTCCTCGGGGATTCCATCGCCGGTATCCTGAACCATTATCCTCACCGCGGATGCTTCTTCCTCCACGGCGAGCTTGATGTTTCCACCTACCGGAGTGAACTTTATCGCGTTGCTGATAAGATTGAAAAAGAGTTGTCGAATCAGCCCGTTATCCACCTCCATTATAACCGCGGACCGGGGAGTCTGAATGTCGCAGTCTATCTTGGAGGCCAGTATATCCCGTTCCAGTTCATTGTAAACGTCGCTCATTATTGCCACTATATCGCAGGCGTCTTTGCGGTAATTGAGCTGCCCCGTCTCCATAGTGGAATAGTCGAGGATGTTATCCACCAGCTTGATGACCCTCTCATTCTCTTCGCTCATAACCTTCAGGAAATCCTCCACGGTCTCCCGCTTTATCGAGGAAACATTTTGCAGAAGGGTCTCCACGTAAGCTTTGACCGAGGTCAGGGGAGTACGCAACTCATGCGATATTACCGAGATGAAATTGCTCTTCATCTGGTTCGCGCTTTCCAGGTCTTGCTTGCTCTGAGCCAGCTCGGCGTTCTTTCTGTTATAGTCCCGCTGGAGTTTTTCCTCCCTGGCCAGGTGGGCGACCACGGTGGCATAGAATTCCATAGCCCCCCCCGCAGGCGGAGCATCTTCTTTCACGAACCCTATAGTAAAGTAAGCGCTTATCCCGGGGCCATCCATCACCGGATAGATATATATCGAATCGGTCTCCCAGACCATGGAATGAGGGACGAACATGGCGCTGTCCGCTCCAAGGACGCTCCGATCCAGCTCGAATATCCCTCCCTCCCTGAACTCTTCCTTGAAATATTCATCGAATCTGTCCCATTTATGGGATTGTGAAAAATCAGGAGAAAGATGCTCGCAGCAGCTCCCCGCGCAGCTTCTGACTCTTACTTCCTCATCCCTGTCCATCAGAGTGGATAGGACCACGAAATCCGCTTCAAACTCTTCCTTTACCATAGCGCATATTTTTCTGTACTTTTTCGAGAAGGGTTCCTCCGACACGCTCACCCTGCCCGCCTCAGCCAGTTTCCGGGGCTCCGGCCTCCGCGACATTTCCGGTGATGGTTCCCCCTCGCTATACTGTAGCGCGCCGCCTGCTTCAGGCGAGGGCATGGCCGCCAGAAAGGCCAACCCTCCTATATCGCAGAGGGCGAAAAGTTGATTCCAGATCTCGCTATGGGTCAGAAAGCCGGACAGCTTAAGACCCAGCGCCATCGCGGCGGCGGCAAAGAACAAGAGAGACAGCGGGGCGGCAACGCCGCTTTTGCAACCGCCCTCGCCGATTTTTCCCCAGAAGGAAAAATAGAAACCCGCGTGGGCGAAAGCTCCCACCAGAAACACGCATTCGGCTGGAGCGATTTCTCTGCCAACTATCCAGCAGAATGCCACCACAGCCCCCGCCGCGGCGGCCGTGCCGGCCGCAACGGTTTTCGCGTTCCATATTCCAAGTTTCTGTCTCGATCTTATTTCCAAGCCCGCGATCACCAGATAATAAAATCCCATCAGGCCGGAGCAGTAGGCTGCCGCGGTCAGCGGCTGGCTTTGCCAGCCGGCCAGTCTCAAGGTAGCGAACCGGGAAACGGAGAGAAGGACGACAGCGGCGATAATCTTGGAACTTCCGTAATTTTCCCGGCGGGAGAGTTCCCTGAAGACCACAGCCGCGGCAATAACACAGAATACCGCCAGATAGGTGGCGGCACCCGAGTACCCCACGAAGATTTCCTCAAATCCTTCCATTATCATGGATCTTCCCCCGTCAATGAAGAATCCTCTTTCCGGATTTCGCCCTGAGTCTCTCGACTATGGTCATGTAATCCTCTATTTCTATATCCCCATTATCCATCAGAACATCGACAAACGCTCCCACCACCGAAGGATCGAACTGGGTAGAGGCGTTGTTTATCAGCTCGTCCACCGCTTCGGTGGCCGATTTTCTGCTCCTGTAGGGACGGTCACTTATCATTGAGACATAAGCGTCCAGAACCGACAGTATCCTCGAGCCTATAGGTATCTGGTTCCCCTTGAGCCCCATCGGATAACCTGTCCCGTCTATGTGCTCGTGGTGGAACAGCATTATCTTGCTGACCATCTCAACGAATTCGAACGGCCTGATCAAGGCGGCTCCCCTCTGGGGATGGCTTCTTATCTCGTCGATCTCCCGGGAAGTCAGCTGCAGGGTCTTTCTGAGGATCTCTTCGCTGACACAGGTCATTCCGACGTCGTGTACGCTGGCTACGTACTGTATCACCTGTTTTTCCTTCCTCCCCAGGCTCAGTTTGTCACACACCTTGACCGACCATTCAACGATCCTTCTCCTCAACCCGGCATCGTCGCGCTCGTATATCTCCAGGAGGGAGCGTAGCGAATTTATGGTTTCTTTCAGGAAGGCTCCGAAATCCTCCGACATTCTCATCCGCTCTATCACCTTGGAAATCCTCATGCTCAAGCTCTTGAGAAGCGCCAGGTCGTCCTCATTGAAGGACTCGCCTGATATCTTGTTATTCACGTTGATGACTCCTAGAACAGTAGAGCCTATCATTATGGGAACGCTTATCAGAGACTTCGTCTCATACTGCTGCTTGTTCCTGGCAGATGTGATTCCGATCTCCTCTATGTTTTCTATGAGCAGAGGCTTTCCGCTCTCCGCCACCTTGCCGGCTATACTGCCGCCCATCTTGACTCTGGTATTGTTCACTACCTCCTCATCCAGCCCGTAGGCGTCTTTGATGAAAAGTTCCTTTCTCTGCCGGTCCAGTATCATTATGGAAACCAGTTTGGCGGACAGGACCTGGGCGACGACCCTGGCCGCGAGATTGAACATGTGGTTGATCTCGTCTCTCGCCTCCATCGACTCGAACAGGAAGCCCAGCAGGTTATTGAAATGATGTTCCTTGGGCAGCGTGAATTTGAATTCGGTACCTTCTCCCAGCTTGCTGTGTACCTTTATATAGCCCCCATGCTGCTCGATGATGTTCTTGACGATAGCCAGGCCCAGTCCCACTCCGTCATTCAAGCCCTTGCCCACCTGGTAGAACCTCTTGAAGATATTCTCGAGTTCGTCTTCGCTGATCCCCTCGCCCTCGTCCCTGACCGATACATTCAGGGAAACCGCTTCTTCGACTGCTTCTATTATTATTCTTCCTCCCCGGCTGGAATACTTTACCGCGTTTCCGATGAGGTTTATGAATACCTGCTTTATCAGATCCTCGTCCCCATCCACGGCCGGAAGGGTTTCCGCGACATCTATGACCAGCCGAAGCGATTTTTCCTTAAGGTAGGGCTGCATGGACGACTCGACCTCTTTCATGAGCTCGCCCAGAGTAAAAACTTTTCTCTTGAGAGTCTTCTGGCCGAATTCGATTCTGGAGACATCCAGCACCTTGTTGACCATTCTGATAAGCCTGTCGGTCTCGCTGGCTATCACCTCGAGGAACTCGTTTCTCTCCTTGACAGAGAGCCCCTTGGCATGCTCCTGCAGCGATTCGACGTAAGCCTTTATGGATGTAAGGGGTGTCTTCAGCTCGTGAGAGAGATGGGAGATGTACCCCATCTTAAGCTTGTTGGAGTCCTCAAGATTCTCGTTCTTCTTCTCCAGCCGGTTTATCCTGCCGTTCATCACCTCGTAAAGCCTGCTTTTTTCTATGGCGCTGGCAACCTGGCCCGACATTATGGTAAGAAGTTTGGAATCTTCGTCTGAAAAAGACGAACCGGAATCTTCGCCCACCAGCAGGACGCCCAATTGATCTCCCCCGGAAATTATCGGCACGGCCAGAATCGATTCGAGCCCCCTGCCTCTTAAAGCGGAAGGCATGGGGCTGCCGGAAGAGGCGTTCAGAGAATCCATTACCACACCCTCGCGCAGGCCGATCACTTTTCTTATGAAGGGGTCCCGGTTGATCTCGTCCTCTTTAATCACCGCCTTTTCATCCTCCAGCCCGATCTCCACATATTTTATCGTCTTCTTCCTGCTGGCTGTGAGTATGACCGCAGCCCAGGGCCTTTTGAGCAGAAGGGTCACTTCCTTGCATACCATTTTAAGAAGGGTTTCCAGGCTTATAACCGAGTTGATTCCAAGGCTGATATCGTAAAGGCGGGTCAGGTCCAGGATTCTTCGGCGTGATTTGTTCATCTTTCTCTCGGCTTCCCTCAAATATATTCTGAAACTCCCGTAGTAGGTGTTAAAGAGATAGGTCATAAGCCCCATAAAGCCGCCCAGGGCCAGAACGGTCCCGGTTATATAGTGCGGATTCATTATTGAAGCCATGCCTCCGGGGTAGCACGAGAAATGGGGAAGCGTCCCTCGAAGCTCCAGCACACTGACGATTCCGATGACTGATACCGTAACCATCGTCACCAGAAGGCCGGTGGACATTGAAGGCGAAAGCCTGCAGGAAAAGAACAGTGGCAGAACCACCAGGAAAAGGAAGGGGCTCCAGGCCGCCCCGGTGAAGTAGATCAGGACCAGGACGGTGGCCATGTCGACCCCTATGCTCAGCAGAGTCAGCGGCCGGGAAGGCTCAGAATGACCGCGGCGGACCGCGGACGCCTCCAGACCGGCAACCGCGAAGTTCATGAATCCGGCGCCCAGGAAGAGAAAAACCAGAAAATCCGTCCTGTAGGTAAACCCGGCCAGCTCCCTGGCAAGATAAATGGTGCAGAATATGGCGGCCAGTTCAATCATCCTGACGTTGAGAACACTCATGAACTGACTGTTGGGGCCGACTCTCTGTGCTTTCTCGCTCATTCGGGCTCACCCCCCCGCTCAGGCAAGCCCTTTGTTATCACCGGCAGGGAGAGGGCTACTGTGGTCCCCATCCCCTCCTTGCTGTATATCTCTATATCTCCTTCCATCAGGGAGACCACATTGCCGGCTATGGCCAGTCCCAGGCCCAAGCCCTTTCCGGGCACCGCGTCTCCCCTGAAAAAGGGGAGAAAAACCTTGTCCCGGATCTCCTCGCTCATTCCAGCGCCGTAGTCTGAAACCTCTATGTTCAGACTCGATTTTCCATTATCGCCTATCCGGCCGATTATTTCGGCGGTGACCACAGCGGGCTTGGAATCCCCCCCGAATTTCTCCGCGTTGGAAAAAATGTTCCCCAGTACTACTTCCAGGTGTCTCTTTCGAACACTTATCTCCGGCAGCTTACTATTCACCTTATTGACTACCCTGGAGGGGTCGTCGCAGTATTTCCCGAGCAACTCGTCAATAAAATCCCCCAGTACGATTCTGGCGTTATCACCCACCATGGCACTGCCTTTTCCAAATCTCAGCATCTGAACGTATGTATCGACCAGCTCCTCGAGATCCTTCACCGAACCCTCGATCTTTTCGAGGTACCTGCGCAGCTTGCCGGCCCCTTCGCCGGGAAAAAGAAAGGGGCCTTCCAGAAGACCCAGGTAACCCTTTATGGAGGTAAGCGGCCTGATGAATTCATTCCCGATTACCAGAATAGCGGAGTTGAATATGTCCTCGTACCTGCACACCTCATCCTCCAGCTCGCGGATCCTGCCGCGCAGGCCCTCCATCTCTTCGCGGTAGCTGGAAGGGTTTTCTATTTTTCGAACCATCACCATGTTCATTCTCTTTTCTGGGCCGTTTCCCGGGAATCCGGCGGAAAGGCCTGGATGTTCCAGACCGTCCCGCTCAAGCCCCCGGCAGATCTCAGGTCTGGATCTCCTTCTTGTTGGTTTTCCTGGCGCGCCGTTCTCTCACCAGGACGCTCCCTCTCATGTTCTTTCCGAATTTCTTAAGCTCAGAGGCGATATCGCTGACCTGTGCGAAATGTTTCAGGTTCCGCTTCTCGTTGGATACCAGGGCGACGGTAAGCGACATCAGCGGAACTTTGCTGGTCTCCCCCAGCCTGTCCCTTATTTCAAGATACCCTTTTTCAACTTCTTCACTTCCCATAAGCTCGACAGACCTGCTGTCAAACTCGTCGATGATCCTCCTGGCCATCCTTTCCGCCCTGTCGCTTGTGGTTATGACGACAAAGTCGTCACCGCCAATGTGGCCGATAAAGTCCTTCTTGTTCCCCTCTTTCTCCACCGCTATCTTGATGATATCGGCGAGGAAAAGAATCGTTTTATCGCCTTTCTGGTATCCGTAATAATCGTTGTAAGCCTTGAAATTATCTATATCCAAATAGATGAACGCGAACCGACTGCAATCGCCTATAAGGTGCTTCAGCTCTTTTTCGATCGCCTTGTTTCCGGCGAACCCGGTCAGCGGATTAGCGTCTTTCTGCTTCTGGCCCCAGTCCAGAACATTCTTTACCCTGAGCAGAAGCTCCTCGTTTGAATAAGGCTTGATAAGATAGTCATTGGCCCCGTTTTCCAGCCCCTTTATCTTATCCTGCATATCACTCTTGGCTGTAAGCATGATTATTGGAAGGTGGCTGGTCTGAAAATCCGTCTTCAACCTGGTGCAGACCTCCAGTCCATCCATCAAAGGCATCATCAGGTCCAGAATTATCAGGTCGGGCATCTGCTCCTTGGCCAGTACCAGGGCTTCCCGCCCGTTCTGCGCGGTTATGACTTCGTACCCGCTTCTTTGCAGTTGAAATTTCAGAATCCTTCTAATATGCTCTTCATCATCCACAACCAGTACCAACGATGGATTATTCCCGGGTTCCTTCATAGAATTCTCCCGTATTTGCTTTGCATGGTTTATCCCTCTCAACCCTGCCTGATTGAATTCGATGCTTCTAACCAATTTCAATTTTGGCAATTAACATGCCAAGCTCAGAGGGAGGCGGCAAACCTTGCCGCCTGACGGTGGATGCGCTGTAATAAGCGCGTCTACAATTGATTAGGGAAAGCCGGGAGGGCGGCTCCGAATAGAGCAAACCTTTCGGCGGCAGTGCTTTTTGCATATGAAATATTAAAAATGAAAATGTTGCGGAACGGAATAAATCCGGCTATCGCCAGGATTCGAGGCGTCCTCTTGAAAAGGTGTTCAGCTGCAGGCCGTCGGTTATCCCGGCTTCGATCCTGTGCCTGGCGGCGCACGCTATCATAGCGGCGTTATCGGTACAGTATTTGGCCGGGGGCCAGGAAACCTCCACTCCCATGGGGGTCATCCTCTCCCTTGCCAGTTCCCTCAGTCTACCGTTGGCGGCAACACCACCGGCGAGGTAGAACCTGACAGCTCCCTGTTTTCGGGCGGCCATAACGGCCTTTTGAACCAGCACGTCCGCGATCGCTTCCTGAGCCGAAGCCGCGACATCACTGATCAGCTCCGGGGTGAGACTGCCCAGCTCCTCCACCTTTAACCGGACCGCCGTCTTAAGACCGGAGAAAGAATAGTCGCACTTGCCGGAATTTCGAAGCCCCCTCGGAAAATCAAAAGCTTCCCTGTGGCCGGAAGCGGCCGCTCTCTCTATCTCAGGTCCTCCCGGATAAGGCAACCCGAGAATCTTTCCTATCTTGTCGAAAGCCTCGCCAGCCGCGTCATCCCGAGTGCCTCCCACGAACCGGTACTTCCCTATCTCCTCAACGAAAATCAACTGGCTGTGCCCCCCGGACACTATGAGTACCAGAGAAGGAGTGATGAAGACACCCTCCAGGGCGTTGGCCATAATATGCCCTTCCAGATGATGAACCCCGGTAAGGGCAACCCCGCTTCCGTAAGAAAGAGCCTTCGCGAAAGAGAGCCCTACCAGAAGGGATCCGGTCAGCCCCGGTCCATTGGTAACCCCTATTCCAGAAAGGTCTTCCAGCCGCAGGCCGCACTTTTCCATAACGTACCTGTAAAGGGGCAGCAGAGTCTTCATGTGAAGCCTGGAAGCTATTTCCGGAACGACCCCCCCGAACCTGTCGTGGTCCAGCTGAGTCGCGGACGAGTTATAGACCAGCCCCCTGCTGTCAGAATAAACCGCGCAGGAAGTATCGTCGCATGAAGTCTCTATTCCAAGGTAAAGATTCTCCTTCATCTCTCTCCACCGTCAAGGTTTCAGGGCAACAGGTTAATATAACGGACCCGGGGCGCAGATCCCGGATTTATTTCCAGAAGCGAAATCGACGCGTTGGAAATCACCAGCCTGTGCATGTCGTTGAGATCCATCTGAAGATAATGGGCCAGAGCCGGCTTTATGACATCGCTGTGGGATACCAGGGCTATCCTTTCAGCCGTTTCTCTTTTCGACGCGTCCTCCACCGTTTGTACCACTCTTTCCTGTATCTCCTTCATCCCCTCGTTCTTCGAAAAACCGGACAGCGCCGGCTTGCTCCTGTACAGTATGAAATCGGGGTCATCTCTAAGCTCCATATAGGTTTTCCCCGTCCATCCCTCGAAAGCCGACTCATCGAGCCTCTCCTCCCGCCTGGACTCCACACCCCAGAAACCGGAAAGTATTGCGGCGGTTTCCACAGCTCTCTGAAGAGTGCTGGATAATATAAGCTCTATGCCTTCTCCGTCAAGTCGGGCCGCGGTCCTTCCGACCGATTTTTCGCCCTCGCTGTCGAGGGGCACCGGCAGCTTTCCCATGACTCTCTTTTCCAGATTCCACTCTGTACGGCCGTGCCTTATAAAGTAAAATCTCATCGGCTCCTCCGTGATTCCGCCGGCTGTCTTAACCGCCTCCGCCGGTAAGCGCTAAAAACTGTGCTCGTAACCGAAACCCGAGAGGCTTATCTCTCTTCCATCCTTGCCGGCCAGAACGACTTTGCCCTCATTTGCGGTTATCTCTCCGATCCTGGCAAGACCCTTCGGCCCGCCACCACCCTCCGGCAACGAAACAGTAACCAGCGACACGTACTCTTCGCCGCTGCCCAGGGCCAGTTCCAGCAACTTTTCCCTTCCGATCCCCTTTGAGCCCGAGATGACGGCCGGGACGAGGAGTCTTTTCTCCTCTATTACCGCTCCCACTCCGCTTTCTCCGCAGAGGGAGGCAAGGTCTCTGCCGATCCCGTCGCTGATATCTATCATCGAGGTGACCCTGAACTTGTCCCGTTTCATTCTGTTCCAATCAAGCGCGGCGGCCGAGGGAGCCAGATAACTCTTCATAAGTCCGAGGCACCCCGCCGCCCTCCGTCCCAGGCCGCACCTTTCCTCCATCTCCCTTATCTGTCCCTGTCCGGTGAATAGCGATATCTCTCCGGCCAGATTTCTCAGGGCGGCATGATCCTGTTTTTCCGGTGGCAGAAGGGATTCCGAGCACCACCCGCTTCTACCTTCCAGCAGGCTTTCCAGAATCGCCATTCCGGCCGACGATCCCCCGCATTCCCCGGAAAGGAAAACCTGGTCTCCCGGCCGAGCTCCCGCCCTTGTTATAACCTTCCCCCCCGGGGCTTCTCCTATTATCGAGACGCTGAAAAAAATGGGGCCGGGGCTTCGCACAGTGTCCCCGCCGGCCAGCTCGATCCCGTAATACCGGCAGCCTTTCTCTATTCCGTCTATTATCCGCGTAAGTTCAGGTTCGCCAAAGCCGGAGGGTATTCCGGCGGTGAGAAGGATCGCCGAAGGCTCTCCCCCCATGGCGAATACGTCTGAAACATTGGAGGTGATGGTTTTCTGAACGGCCTGGCTTAAAGTACAGATCGATCCCCTGTAATGTACTCCCTCTACGGAGGCGTCGGTTGAAAGAAGAACTCTATCTGGAAAGGCGCGAAGCACCGCGGCGTCGTCCCCCAGGCCCGAGTCTGGAAAAGCTCTTCTCAATCTGTTGATTATTTCGCTTTCTTTCACCCTTCCTCCCGGCCTGCCCTCTTTCAGTTTTTACACTTCGAATTTGAATCCTTTTTCCAATTCGTACATGGCCAGAGGCAGAACGTCGGCGCAGTCTCCGGCGATCATCCCCCTTTCCCCAAGCTCTCCCGCCGCGATCTCCGCCGCTCTGGACTGGAGATACACCCCCAGCCTGGCCGCGGCCGCCGCGTCACATCCCTGCGCCAGAAACCCTCCTATAGCGCCCGAGAGCACATCTCCGCTTCCGGCGGTGGCCTGGCCCGGATGCCCGTGGACGTTTACGTACCTTATTCCGCCTGGAGTGGCGATCACCGTCGGCGCTCCCTTGTGAACCAGCACTATATTCGTGTCTTCGACCAGCGACGACAGCTCGTCCAGCCGGTTAAGCGGTATTTGTGAAAGGTTCATTCCGGTCAATCTCTTGAGCTCTCCGGCGTGCGGAGTAAGAACCATATCCCTTCCGGCGGATATTCCAGCCAGTTCGGCGTATTCCCCCTCGAAAGCGTTCAGCGCGTCGGCGTCGATCAGAATAGGAGCCTGGCAGCTCCTTATGAATTCTCTTACGAACCCGGCCGTCTCTTCTTCGGTGGTAAGACCCGGCCCGATCGATACGGCATCATACCTGATGTTACCGGAAAGAATCTCCAGGGCGCTCTTGGAGATAGAACCCGCTTTGGTTTCAGGTAAAGCTATGAATACTATCTCCGGGGCCATCGACTGAACTACGGGCCTGATAGACTCGGGACCGGCCAGGTAAACGATTCCACAACCGCTCCTGAGAGCGGATACCGACGTCAGGTAAGCCGCTCCGCTGTAATCTCTGCTTCCCGCGATCACCAGAAGCGCTCCGCAGGCGAACTTATGGGCAGTGGGCGAACGTCTGGGGAGATCATCCAGAGCCCCCTCAAAATCGACCAGGCTCACGTTGAGGCCGGCCTCCTGAAGGATCTGCCCGGGCACTCCTATATCTACCACTCTCAGGCCGCCGGTGTGCGTCTTGCCCGGGTAAAAGAGACATCCGTACTTGGGAAGGGCCATGGTGACTGTAAGGTCGGCCCTCACCGCCGCTCCCAGCACCTCCGCGGTGGTTCCATTCACTCCCGAAGGCATATCAATGGAAAGGACCGGCAGGTCGATTCCGTTTATCAATTCTATGACTCTGGCGTAGTTCTCCCTTACCGGGCTGGATATCCCGGTGCCCAGAAGAGCGTCCACTATCAGGTCGCATTTGTTAAGCTCCTCCAGCACCTTGCGCTTCCAATCCGGCCTGTACAGGTAGAATTCTCTTATCTCGTTATCTCCCTTGATCTTTTGCAGCTTGGTGTAATTCTTGAAGGCGTCGGGCGAGAAAGCCCCGTCCTCATGAAGATAATGAAGCGCCACCGCCGCGCCCCGCTCCGCCAGCAGCCTCGCCACCACCAGCCCGTCGCCGGCGTTATTACCCCTGCCCAGAAAGATCGAAACGGTAAGGTCATCCGTCCGGCAAGCGCATTCCTCGATAATATCCGCCACACCCTGCCCGGCTCTCTCCATCAATACCAGCCCGGGAACCTTTCTGCTGATGGTCAGCTCGTCGATCGTCCTCATCTGATCACTTGTCACCACGTACATCTTTTTCCCCTCCTTGACAATTCATTCCAGTCCGTCAAGTATCCCGATAATCTCGTATATATCCTTGATATCGTAATCCGCCCCGGAAGACTCCACTCCAAAAGTGTCGCCGTATCCGGCGAAGACTGTTTTCAGCCCGAGCTTGGAGGCTCCGTCTATATCCCTTTCCGGCCAGTCCCCGACCATCATGGCCTGCCGCGGCTCCAGATCCATACTCTCCAGTACTCTCTCGAATGGAATGGGGCTGGGTTTTCTCTTTCCGGTATCCTCAAAAGCCAGAACCACGTCAAATATATGATGTAGTTGAAGATAGCACAATCTGAGCCATGCCTCCTGGCGGGGGGCGTCCGAAATCACCGCCAGCTTGTAACCTCTCTTAAGCAGTTCCACCAGGGTTTTCTTGACATGGGGGTAGAGAACCAGGGTCGCCTCCCTCGCCCTTCTGTAGGCAACGATTCCCGCGGCCAGAATTCGGTAATCGACCTCCCCTATCAGCTCGAGCAGCAGCTTGTTGAACACCCTCTGATACTCGATGCCTTCCTGGTCGTATATCCTGTATATCTCATCCTCTATCCTATCAGCCGGAAACATCAGACCCGCGTCGATCATTCCGGCTACCGCCGCTTCGATAGCGGTTTTCTTCATGCTGACGAAATCGGTCAGCGTATTGTCCAGATCGAATATTATGAGCTTTATCATAATCTTTCCCTTGCCGCCCCCCAGCCGCGACTATATCCTTCAATCATGCCGAATGAAGAAAGGAATAAACCGAACGGCGGAGAACAGTCTCGGCCGCCCCCCTCCATGATTGATTACGTGAACAATTATCTCCTTCTTTTCTTCTCACTTACATGCTTCCTTATCTATTACTCCATTTCAGGCCTTCTCTACCTGAATGGACAGATAATACTCTCGGTGATCGTTCCCGGAGTAGTCGCCTTTGTGCTTCCCCTATATCTTCTCACTATCAGGTTCACCGGGGGTTTCACCACCGAGTTCAGGCTCAAAAGGCCGCGCCCCGTTCCCACTGCCCTGATAGTACTGATAGCATCAGGCTCAGTTCTTCCCGTGGACGCGGTGGCCGGATTCTTTGAAAGATTCAGGCCCGTCGACGCTGATTATATCAATTTGCTCATAGCAATCAAGCCCAAAGGATTTTTCAGCTTCTGCGCCCTCGCTTTCGGCCTGGTAATATCGGGGCCCTTCGCGGAAGAGTTGATATTCAGGGGGTTCATCCAGAGGATTTTTCAGAGAAACATGAGTCCGTTTCCGGCAATCGCCCTTTCGGGCCTGATCTTCGGAATTATCCACTTCGACCCCGCTCTGATCCCCGGCACAGCAATGCTGGGCGTGCTCTTCGGCTATGTATACTACAGAAGCGAAAACCTGTTTTATCCCTTTTTAGCTCACGCCCTTTTCAATTTGGTCTCCCTGCTCAGGCTTCATTCCACTTCCGAGGAGGCTCTGGAAGCTGGGGCGGTATATCAGCCGCCTCTGATCTGGCTTCTTTTTTCCGCGGCGGTCCTGGTCTTTTCAATCCTTTATCTTGAAAGGTACGCCGCTGAATCATCCGGTTAGCACGATCATTCCGGTCCGGCCTGCCGCGCTATCTCTTCCCCGCCCTTTTTCTCGTCGACGAACCAGAACAAAATCCCGCCCGCCAGGAAAAGAAGGGCTATCGATACTATTCCTATCCTGGTAGCTGTATCGCCCTCCGCTCCGGCCCATCTGGCGCTGATTCCGGCAACCCCTACCAAGGCCGGTCCCAAAACAGCCGCGAACTTTCCCGCCATGTTGTAGAACCCGAAGTACTCCCCCGATTTTTCCGGAGGGACCATAACAGCGTAGAAAGACCGGCTCAGGGCCTGAATGCCGCCCTGTACCAACCCGACCATGACGGCCAGGATATAGAACTCTCTCCTTCCTTCTATGAAAGCGGCCCAGACCGTAATAATGAAATAAGCTCCTATAGCCAGAAATATTCCCCGGCGCGAGCTTATCCTGGACCCTATATAACCGAACATCAGAGCTGAAGGAAATCCCACAAACTGGGTGAGAAGAAGGGCTATAAGCAGGTCGTTTCTGCCGATTCCAAGGGAAAGGCCGTAATCCACAGCCATTCGAACTACAGTATCCACGCCGTCAATATAAAACCAGTATGCCAGCAGAAAGATAAAAACATTTCTCAGCCTCCTTATCTTCGCGAAGGTCGTACGCAGTTCCGATAATCCCGCCCTTATCATCCCCTGCGCCTGCGGGCCCCCTTTCCGCGAAGGCTCCTTCACGAAGAGGATCAGGGGCACGGTGAAAACCGCCCACCACACGGCCACGGTCAGAAAGGCGAACCTGACCGCCGAACCGGATTCGGCGAACCCGAAGCTTTGGGGCCTCAGCACCATCCAGACATTCAGGGCAAACAGTATCCCTCCCCCCAGATAGCCCAGAGCGTAGCCCAGAGAAGAGAACAAAGGCATCTTCTCTTCGGAGGAAATCAGGGTCAGAAGAGAATCGTAGAAAACATTGCCGCCATTAAAGGCAATGGAAGCGAAGAGATAGAGGGCTATGGCCAGAAGCCACCGGCCTCCGGAAACGAAGTACAGGGCGGCGGTGGTCAGAACTCCCATATAGGCGAAAAATATCAGGAATTTCTTGCGGGACGAGCCCTTGTCCGCGATGGCGCCCATCACCGGAGCCAGGAGCGCTACGCTCACCCCCGCTATGGAGTTCCCCAACCCCAGCCGGGCCGTGCTGACAGTGTGGTCCACCCCCGAGCTCCAGTATTCCTTGAAAAACACCGGGAAGAATCCCGCCATTACAGTTGTGGCGAAAGCGGAGTTCGCCCAGTCATAAAGCGCCCATCCCAGGACCGATCTTTTGCCGTTTTGTTTCAATCCTTGTTATTCCGATCCCTCAAGGGGCGGCTCTTCGACCCGGACAGCCAATTGATATCAACCGGAAAAAAGAAAAGGGAGCCCTTTGCATCTCCGGCTCCCTTTCCGAATAAGATTATGAACGCCTTCTATTTGTCCGTTTGCCCAAGCTTCTTGCCCAGGCTTATCTCGCCGTTGTCGATCCTGATGTTGAATCCGCACTCCGGGTTATTGCAAACCCACGCTTTATAACGTATTGGCGCTCCGTCCCTTCCGTAATCTGATAGAGGGATCAGAACTCCCTTCTCGCATTTTAAGCAACCGGTAAATCTTTCAGACATTATGCCCAACCCGGTATCCCCTCCTGCCGGGTCTTTCACCTCCATCTCCACTTTAATCCCGACCTTTTAGCCGTTTCCACTAGTTTAACGTTTCTCATCTTCCCGGCTTTCTGATATGCTGTCAAGTAAAAAAAGAGGTGGATAGGATACTATGGTAACCAGAACCGCGTTTCTGTTTGACAGGATGCTGGGCAAGCTATGCAGAAGAATGAGGCTTCTGGGATTCGATTCAGAACTCAATCCCGAATCGGAGCAGGGCCGGTTTCTTGTAAAGGCCGACCGGGAAAAGCGGCTGGCGGTCACCATGTCGAGAAGAAAAACGGACAGGCCGGGAACCCCGCCCCTCGTTCTTCGGAGCAGGGGTGTCAACCAGCAGGTCATAGAACTTCTTGGCGCTTTGAATCCGACTCCCCGGCTGGAACCTTTCACCCGTTGCCTGGAATGCAACAGTGTTCTGGAGGATCTTCCCGGGGAAAAGGCGCCGGGAAGGGTGCCACGGGATATTATTGAAAACCTCGATAGCTTCAAGGTCTGCCCGGGCTGCCGGAGAGTCTACTGGAAAGGATCCCACTTCGAGGCCATGTCGCGGACCATCGGCAAGATCACACAAAAGCTCAAACAGCGCGAATAGCGACGGCTCAGGTCTTCTGCTCCTTCTTTTCAGCGGCCGGAAACAGTATGTTGTTGAGAATCAACCTGTAGCCGGGGGAGTTGGGATAACGGTCAAGATCGGTGGGGGGATCCCCCACGTAATGGTAATAATCCTCTGGATCGTGCCCGCCCAGAAAAGTGAAGGTACCTCTTCCGAAATTGCCGTGAAGATATTTAACCTCGCCCCTTCCCTTTAACTCTCCCAGGATCAGGACCTTCTTCTTTACCAGACTCTTCCTGAATGAGGTGGTCTGGCCCATGAACCCCTTGATCACCGAGACGTGATTCTGCACAAGCATAGTCGGAACAGGATCATGCTTGGCGGAAAATTCAAACAGGGTGAAGTAGTCGTTATCTTCAGGCCTCTCGGCGGCTTCTTCGGTCATATCGATATCGGAGAACTCGTATACGTAGGGGTCGGTGATCAACTTGAAATTCTCGAAAGCGAGGGCTTCGCCGTAGTCCAGCTTTTCGCTGAACCCGGGGGTGATGCCGTCATGGTCGAACTCCCTGGGCACTACGTCCAGTCCTCTCGCCGCCAGAGCTATGTCGAATGTGTCGCAGGCGCTGCACATGGCAAACAGGAACCCTCCTGCTCTGGCGTATTCCCTTATTGCCAGGGCCACGGCCTTCTTTTCCTCTGAAACCTTGTCGAAGCCCAACTCGGCCGCCAGCTCTTCGAAAAGTATCTGCTGCTTCACGTACCAGTCCCTTCTTCGGTAGCCCCTGAAGAATTTCCCGTACTGGCCGGTGAAATCCTCATGGTGAAGATGAAGCCAGTCGTACCGGGACAGCTCTCCGGCAAGCACCTCCCGGTCATAAACGATATCGTAAGGTATTCCCGCGTACTCCAGAGCCAGCATGACCGCGTCATCCCAGGGCTGCTTGTTGGGAGGGGCGTAGACAGCTATTCTGGGCGCTTCTTCCAACAACACGATTTCCATGTTGGCTTCTGCGATCTCACCGTATATGGCGGCGAGTTCCGCCCCATCTTTCCTCTCCAGGGTTACGCCCATGGCGGCGGCTTCCGATTCTATCCCGCCCGTCTGTGGAATGACGAAGGACCCTCCCCTGAAATTCAGGAGCCACCTGGCGTCGCCGCCGCCCTCCAGCACGCCGTAGACCAGCCCGTAAGCTCTGAGATGGTTCCCCTGGGAAAGGTCCATGGGAACCAGGTAATTGGAATACGCCGAGGCGGGGATCGATAATACCAGAATAATAAGCGCCAGCGGCTTAACGGTTTTTTTCATTTTTGACCCCGCTTCCCGACTCATCCGGTTCGATTCTCTTCTTCAGATTCATGAATTTTGCCCTCACCCTGGATATAAAAGGGCTTTGAGGGTATCTCTCCATGGCCCTCTTATACCACGCTGCCGCTTCGGCGGGGCTATCTTCAGCAAGGGCGTCCCCCAGCTCCTCAAGGGCCCTGCGGGAGCAAAGGTGACCGGGGAAGGTCTCCGCCAGCCACTGGTACCCTTCCAGCGCCTTGTCTCTGGTTCCGGTCAGCTGCTGCAGCGCGCATATCTCCATCACCGCCCAGGGAAGCAGAGAAGCCTCGGGGTACTCGTTCCTGATAACGGCCAGGGAATCCAGAGCCTGGAAGGGAGCCCCTTTTTCCACAGAAAGCCTGGCGGAGGCGTAAAGATCCAGCGGCCTGCGGGGACCCTCCATAGCCTTCTTTACCAGCATGGCTGCCTCAAGGGCATCATTGGCCCGGGGGCTGGTCCTGAAGGTATCGGCGAGAGCGGAAAAACCCTCCACCGCCCTGGAATACCTTCCGGTGTAGAGGAATCTCTGGGAAAGCCTGAAGGCGGCCTCCGCGGAAACCTCCGGGTCGCGGCTTCGGGCCAGACCCTCCAGCTCTTTTTCATTCTCGGCGCCATTCAGGTACAGAGAGAGTGCCCTGGCCCTCAGAATATCCGCTCTCTTCCTCAACCCCGCCTGCAGCCAGCCCTGTTTTTTAAGAAGCGGGAGGGCCTTTTCCGGCTGGTTCAAACCCTCCAGCCATATTCTTGCCATAAGAATCCGCGCCCTGTCGGAATAGGGTCTGCCCCCTCCGTCACTATCGATCAGAGAAAGCTCGTCCAGCGCTCTCGAAAGCCTTCTTCTATCGTGAGGCCACATCCTTACCGCCGCCTCCATATCAAGTTCCGCCTTCATCAATCTTACGCTGGACGCCATTCCCCCCTCAGAAAAAGTCTCAAGATAGAGACCGAAGGCTTCGGTCCGGAACCCATCCAGCTCCCCGCCGCCGCGGCCTTCCTCCATTCTGGAAAGAAGAGAGAGATATGAATAAAAACTCGCTTCCCGCCCGCTTCGCCCCGCCGCCTGTTCCAGCAGATCCATCGCCCGGCCGAACATTCCGGCCCGGGCCATAAGAAGGGATCTTATCATTTCCGAATCCGGCATCCTTCCACCGCTTCCTGAGGCCGGTTTTTCCAGCGCTCTTAAAAGAGTTGTATCGCGCCCGGATTCCTCGAAAATCTCCAGAAGGCGCCCGGCGTTCCCCACCCTCCCCCCGGACTCGACCCGAATCCGCTCGGCTTCATCGGCAAACGCCTTTCCGTATTCGCCCAGAAGCCTCTCAAGCTCCACGATACGCCGCATGCAGACACCGTAGAGCTTTCGGGAAGAGCTCCCTTCCCTCAGTACATCCAGCGCTCTCTGGTAAAACCCCGCGTCCCACAAAAGCCCGGAAACTTCCAGGTGGCCGGCGTCCGATTCTTTGCCTGGATGAAGCAGGCTTCTCCATACCCGGACGGCCTTTTCCTTTTTTCCCATGTCCAGATAGGCCATTCCCAGCAATTTCACCAGCCCGGGGCGCGCTCCCTGTTTTTCCATCGCCCGCTCTATAAGATGGGCCGCCTTCCCGCTCCTTCCGGCCCCCAGATAGGCCCGAGCGAGGTTCGCCAGAACAGGCTGGCTTCCGGGATATATCACGGAAAGGTCCTCAAGGATCGGAATCGCCTTTTCGCTTTCACCCCCGGCTATAAGCGAGTCGGCCCTTCTCAATCCCGCCTCCGGCCCGGCCATCCGCTCCTCGAAGTCCTTTTGAACCCGCCCCCCAAGCATGCTCCACCCCGCCGTTCCCGGCAGAAGGACAGCCGCGATTATGAGAACAAGGACCAGGCAGCGCCGAAACGTATCCGCCACCCCGCCTGTCCCGCCGGTATTTTCCGGAAGCAACCTCCGGGTTCTGGGTTTATTCGACATCTTCTCTTACCTCATTCGAGAGAGCTCTGAAATAGAGCCTTATAAGTTCCCTGTATTCCCTGGGGCCCCTAGCCCTCATGCCCCGCCTTATCATCTCCAGCAAAGCCTCCTTTTCACTTTCAGCCCCCGGAAGGCCGGCCTTCTCCCCTCCCCAGGTAAACCCGGATGTGCCGCTGACTCTTTCCCGCTTGTAGTCCCTGCGGTTTATCGACCTCTGGGCCTGCAGCATCCTGCTCAATATCCTCTGCTCTGTTTCAACGATATCGGAGTCCAGTACCCCTTTTTCCAGGCCCCGTGCCACCGAGTCCATCTGGGAAGCCACTCCCTCTATTTCCCCCAGAAGCTCATCCTCCGCCCGGCTCTCTTTCTCGATCTGCCTCATCAGCTCTGAAACCTTTCTCTGCCTGGCCGCCATCCTGGCCATTTCAGCCCTCTCCCGGACCGAAAGCCCGGCCCTGTTGCCGCTTTCCAACATCCTTCTGATACTGTCATCTATGCCCATCTGCTGCTCAAGCATAGTCCTCATCCTCTTTCCGGCCCCTTCCCCGGAGCCCCCGGATGAGGATGTCGATTTGAGAAGCTCTATCACCACCGTGTTCAGATCGCGAAGGGCGGACAGAGAGGCCTCCCGCGCCGGCGGCCCGGCCCTCCTTCTTTCCATGCGGGTCAACACGGTCTCCATGCCCCGCATTGCCAGCCCCAGATGTGTGAAAACCATCCTGGAACCAAACATAGTCTCTCTGGAAATCCCATAGAGCTCTTCGGCGACCATTCCCGCCGCCTCTTTAGCCATTGTCTGCTTTCGGGCCGTCTCCCCCGGCGACCCCCCCCTGGCGCTCCCCAGTTCGATGGTGATCTCTTCCTGCATTCCGGAAACCTCCACCAGCTCGTGAATCGCCCTCTCCACCGCCCGCTTTGCTTTATCGCCCAGAGAGATATTCATTCCCGCCTGGCACTTCCCGGCGCAGGTGTAAAGGCTCAGGAGGCCGTCCAGCGCCTCGCTCTGGGAACACATAGCGCTGTCCCTGAGGCCTTCCCGCATGCTCCGGGCGGCATTTTTCATGGCCGATTCAACGCCGGCTCTCTTCATCCTTTCGGCCATCTCATCCATGCCCTTTACCTCGTCCTTCTCTTTCCGGGCGAATTCCTGAAGGTCTTCCTTGAGCTCTCCGGCTTCCCTTCCCAATCGCTCCTGGTCCGCCGAATGCTTCTTCATATCTTTCGACGCGGTGGAATCCCTCAGCGCCCTCTGCCTTTCGAGCATCTCTTCCATTCTTCGAATCATCCCCTCGAGCCGTTCTTCCCGGGCCACCTGCTGAAGAAAATCTATGGTCCTGTCCAGCTCCTCCAGCATTTCTCGAGTGGAAAATTCAAGATCCTCCATGGCGGAAGAGACCTCATCTTCCGGCAGTTCACTCAGAATCCGCTTCATCTTGTCTATAAGTCCCCGCAGCCTGTCATTTTCCATTCGGGAAAGTATATCCCTTATCCTCTCCAGCTTCCTGCCGACCTCCATGGAGGCCGTCATGTTATCTTCGATCGACTCCAGTGTCTTTCTCAGCTCGTCGGCAGCCTCGGCGGTCCTGTCGCGCATTACCCGGTAGCGCTCCAGCAGCTTGCGTCCCTCCCGCCGTCTGGCCCAGTCCAACTTTCCCTCAGCCCTGATCCTCTCCGATATGTTCGCCAGGTCCTCTTTTATCTGACGCCCCCGCTGGTAAAGTTCCTCCATCCCCCGTTTCTGAAGCTCCTCGCTCTTCCGCCTCCTGGCGTACATCTCCGAAAGGGACGGAACCTTTACGGATCTGACCGGTGTCCTGGCATACCCCGGGCCTGTCACCTCATTGTTGTCATAAGCTTCCATGTAATAGAGCACCCTGTCTCCAGGCATCAGCCCGACCCCCTCCAGAGACCACTCGAAAACTTCCTCCAGGGCGGGCGCTTCTTCGCCATCCGGCGGGCGTACCGCAGCGGACGAGAACTCATCCTCGTCTTCCTCTTTGAAAAGAAGATTTACCCGGGATACCGAGTAGTCGTCTGCCGCTCTGTAATAGATATCCGTAACCAGCGACCTGGAGAGATGAGCCCCTTCTTCCGGGGCCAGGATCTTGATTCTGGGAGGATTGTCCTCTATCACCCTGATCGCGCATCTGACCGGGCGCCTGCTGATGTACCCCGCCGAATCCTTTACCGAAATCAGCAGGGTGTCGCCGCGCATGGCGGTGAAGGAGACTCTGAACCCCCGCGGCGATCTAACAACCGGAACGCTGCCTCCCGAGCTGAACTCCACCACCCCCTCTTTTATCCTCTTGCTCGTCTCGCCAAGGATGGTCACCCGGGTGGAAACGGGAACGCTCAGCCCGCCGGCTACAGCGTCCAGGGTGTCCCTTTTCATGCTGGTATAGGCCGGATAATCAAGAATGGCCCAAGCCCTGTTTATTACCGGCCGGTAGACCACTCTCACCTCGAACGTGTCCGAGCTCCCGCCTTTCCAGCCGAAGAAGTAGCGAAACCCGCTCGCGGCATTCTCCGCCTCTTTCCGGTAACGGACCAGGCTCAGACCGTTCTCAAGGAAAGATTCCGGCATAAGCTTTTCCCGGTTCCATATTCCATCGACGGCACTGGTGTTAAGATATACTTCCTGTTTCCTCGAACCGAACCTCACTCCTTCCAGATCCACACTCCCCCCCTCCGGCACCACCACGTCGCGGGAACGCGAAATCACATTGGCCTCCACCCGGCTCCTGAAGCTTATTCCCGGATTCGAAATGCTCCTGACATATTCCGGTATACCACCAGGAAGCACTGGCAGCACCATTACCAGAATCAGCCCCAGAAGGGCCGAAGCCAAAAGCCACCCAGGCCTTCCCTCAGCCAAAAACGGCCGTTCCCCCATATCTCCTTTCAGCTTCAAAGCAGCCGAGGCCACGGCCTTTTCCATAAGTTTCCTGGAATAACCCGCCCTGCCCCTGTCAGTGAATGCGAATTCATATGCCGCCCGGTACAGGTTCCTGTCCCTTCCAGCCTTTTCATCCAGAACCCAGGCCATCTTTTTCCCTCCAGCCGGCCTGAAGAAGGGCGGCCCCACGGACACAAACAGACAAGCTGCCGCCGAGGCCCAGAAAAGCGAGAAGGCCAGCAGGGGAAGATACTTCCAGTCCGGCAGAAGAGACTGGAGCATGATATATACGAGGAGGTTCAGAATGAGCCAGGTGAACATCACCGACAGAAACCCCCTGGCCAGAGCGAAACGCCGCTCTTTCCGGGCCCGCCTCAGGGCCCTTGACAGTTCCCTGTTGCTTTTATCCATCATCATGGCTCATCCTTCAACGCGCCGGGTTACATTTCGGGATTGTTTCAGCCCGGGCGCCTTTGAATCCCGGCTTTAGTAAGTCAACGCGTAAAAAAGAACATTCACGGCCATCCTCACCGCCAGCTCGCGCTTTTGGGGCGGATCGCCGTGCACTCCGGGATCTTCGAGTCCGTCACCGATATCGCTCTCATACGTGTAGAATATCATGAGCTTTCCGCCGCGAAAAACACCCAGCCCCCTGGGAGGCCTGCCGTCATGACGGTGAATCTTCGGTGGTCCCTGAAGATTGTAAAAGCAGTTGTAGATTGGGTGGCCGGTGGGAACATCTACCAGCTCCTTTTCGGGAAAGAGCTCTTTTACCATCCTTCGGAAAGATTCATCCATGCCGTAATTGTCATCCGCGTATAGAAACCCGCCCGACAGAAGATGGTTCCTGAGAGCTTCCAGCTCTTCTTCGGTCAGCCTGATCTTTCCATGTCCGGTCATATAGAGAAAAGGGAACTCGAAGGTGGCCGGATCAGTCAATTCAAGGATTCTCTCCCCGCCGGGGGTGGGTATGCCGGTTCGCTTTTCAAACTCCCTCAGCAGGTTGGGCAGGGAAGACGGATCGCTGTACCAGTCCCCGCCGCCTCCGTACTTGACCCTGGCGACTGAGATTCTGGTGTTTTCCAGCACTTCCCGGCCGGGCGCCCGGCCGGCCAAAAGTCCGCACCGGTGTCCATGAAAAACTGAAACCGCCACACTCATAAAAATTATCAAGGTTTTAATCTCAGGGTGTATCGCTTTCATCTCGATCCCGCCTACGCCAGGGGCAGAGTCACCACAGCTTCAGCTCCGGGAGAGTCCTCCCTGTTTTGCAGGATCATCTCTCCTCCCATCTGGTCAACCAGATTTTTGCAGATAGCCAGTCCCAGGCCGGTGCCGGTCGTCTTGGTCGAAAAATACGGCTCGAACAGCCTCTCCAAAACCTCCCGGGAAAGACCGGAACCGGTATCGATGACCTTAAGGCAAGCCCTTTCTCCGTCATCCGATATCTCCACAGTGATCTTTCCCCGCCCCGTTATAGATTCGATGGCGTTTTCCATCAGATTGTTGAACATCTTCCTCAATCCCTCCGAGTCGGCCTTTACCTCGATCGCGCCGCCGCTGACAAAATCAACCTCCACCTTCTCTATACCCCGGTAGGAGGCGATCTGTTCCTTTACAAATTCGTTGAGATTCAATTTTTCTATCTTCAACTCGGAAACCCTTCCGAAGCTTGAAAATTCAGAGGCGATCCTTCTCAAGATATCTGTATGGCGCATGATGGTGTCTATACCGCTGTTGAATATCTCTTCAAAGTCCCGGTCCCCTTTTCCGTAGGCTCGCCTCATGAATTGGGCGGACAGTTTTATCGGAGTCAGCGGATTTTTGACTTCGTGGGCGATCTGCCTGGCCATCTCAACCCAGGCTGACAGTTTTTTTGACCTTATCAACTCGGTCAGGTCGTCAAAGACCACCACCGTCCCGAGGCTGTCTCCGCCTTTGTACACAGAAGTCACTACCGCCTTGATGGTCCTTCGCGTTTTGCCGGAAACCATGGTTATCTCCCGCTCCTCACCCCTGACCTCGCCCAGTGAAAAGAGTTCGAAGAAATCCTCCAGGCCTCTTTTTTCTATCTCCGCCGGCCTCGCTCCGGCTATCTCTTCCAGGTTGATTCCAAGAATATTCTCTCCGGCGGGGTTCAGGGTCACTATCCTTCCGTCGCTGTCGGAGGAGATCACTCCGGTAGCTATATTGTCCAGGACTGTGGCGAGGTACCTCTGCCTTTCCAGAAGTTCATCTCTCGCTTCGCCCAGAGCCGTGGTCATCGAATTGAATGAATCCACCAGTTCCCCGATTTCATCAGGAGCCTCCGCCTCCAGCCTGAACCCGAGATCTCCCTCCATTATCCTCCGGGTGCCTTTCCTCAACTGTGCGATCGGGGTGAATATCTTTCCGGCCAGGAAGACACCCAGCGATAAGGCGGCCGCGAAAAGCAGCGCCAGAAGGCCCAGAAGAAAACCGAAGGCCCTGTGTATCTCTTTCTGAACCAGAGCTGTGCGATAGAGAAGAGGAACGGAGAGAACCCCTGACGCCCCGCCCCCGAAAGGTGATATCGGAACACTGGCCACATGGTAGGAATACTCGCCCAGAGACCTTTCACCCACCATGATCCTCCCGCCTTCCAGGGCTACGTCAGCGAATACGGCGGGATCCAGAAGAGGATTCAGGAACCCTCCGGTGAACAATTCCCGCTGGCTGGTGGCCGCCAGCTCCCCCCCGTAATAGACGTCCAGGTTCTTTCCCAGAACCCTGGCTACTCCTTGTATGAAACCATCGTTTATCCTTCTGCGGTAATACAGGAACCCCCCCACCCCTCCAGGCAGAGAGACCGGGATCACCAAGCCGCCAAAGATATGCGGCGGGCTGTAGGAAAGAGTCACCTCTCCGGGCGTGCCCTCTTTCAGCAGGCCGGCCAGATCCTCCAGGCTGAAATCGCTGAGGCTCTCGTCGAGCAGGATCCCGCTTCTGGTGAACAGGGTGAAGTTAGCTATCTCTTCCCGGGAAACATCCCTGATCCTGGGAGTCTCATCCCCTCTGAGTATATCATTCAGATACTGGCTGCCCGCGAAAGATTCCGCCTCGGAAATGATGGAATGCCTTATCATCGATGCGGCCGATTCCACTCCCGCGCCGGCCTCCCTGGTCGCTTCGGCCCTGTACCTGTCCTGGATGAACCTGCTGGAAAAGAGGCCCATCGCCGCCACCGGAAGCATAGAAACCAGAAAGAACGAGACAAGAAGCTTCTGCTTGAAGCCCAGGGCTCTGGAGAAGGAGATGTCGGGAGTAACGCTGCCCAGAACGGGCATCTTCCTTATAAGAAAAAGAACCAGCAGGGAAAAAATGGCAAGGATGATCTCTATCGATACCACAGTCGCCCATTCCACGATCCTCCCCCAGTAACCTGTTATTTGATAGCCCGCTATATAGCCGTCCGGTGGAGACGCCCCCGGCGGGTCCCCGCCCCCGGGCCTTTCTTTCTCCGAGACGCACAGGTATGCAGCGCCTTCGGTCTCTATCCTGAACCATTCGCCCGCCCCGGCCTCTATCCTGGTCCCGGGGATAGGGAAAGGTTCCGAAGAGCTTACTACCCTTCCCGAATCAACTTTCGCCACAAACAGATCCCTCGGTTCGTCCACCCTTCGCCCCAGAGCTTTCCCCCGCCTCTCCTGAAAGATCTCGGGCGTAGTCGGCCCGGTCACAGCAAGCAGCCGGGGACTTTCAAAGAAATAGGGGATCTTGATCTCCACCCTTCCCGCTATCCATCTCTCCAGGGAATAGATCGGAGCCACCCCGATCAGATAGCTGACCATCCCCTCACTGGTGGCCGCCCGCTTGTTGACCACAGCGGGGGTTTCAGGGCTTATTCCGGCCGATGGCACCTTGCCGGAGACCTCCAGGGGTATGCCCAGGGAAAAAGATGAAAACCTTTCCCCTCTTCTGTCGAAAACGTCGATTACACAAGGAAGGTCGAACCTGCCCAGCCTGCTGTCCGCCCAGATCTCGAAAGCGGCTGATTCCTTTCTTCCTATCACCTTGGAGATGTTATCCCTGGCGGCTGAAACATCGGCGCAGATATCCGGCAGGAAATCCTTTATCCAGGTATCTTCCGGGTGATTGAATTCTCTTACCATTTCAACCACCCTGTTTTTCTTAAGCCTTTCATACCAATGGCTGGCCGTTCCATATATCAAAAGAGAAAATATCAGGACCAGCAGAAATGAAGAAAGCATCACCGTAATTATCTCTTCCTTTTTCAGAAGAGGGAATATTCTGGCGGAGAGCATCAGCAGGGCCAGCGCGGGAATGAACAGGAACAGAGATCCCTGGTAAAGGACCGCCAAAGCGACAGCCGATGCTGAGCCGGCGGCCAGATTTTCCCTCAACCCGCCATCACCCCACAGAAGGATCAGGCGGCAGAGGAAAATAAGTACTATGAATATCGCGGAAACAGAGAATAGAAGAGATATGTGAAGGGAGATTACCGACGCCTCAAGAAAATCTATCTCCAGTCCTATTATCCTTGTGTTTGAATTCAGTACTACCCTGGATACCAGTTTTGAAGCGGCCCGGGTGCCTGAAAAAAGAAGCAGTGTGAAAACCGCGAACTTGACTGCTGTCCGGGACCAGCTGAAATCGCCCCCCCCAGACAATTTCCTTTCCAGCAGGCCCGGGTAAAAGGTCCTGAAGAGCTTGATCGAGCCGAAGACCAGTATCAGAACAAAAAGAGAGGTTATCAGAAAATCTCCGCCGGTCCTCAGAAGTCCACCCGGCATATCGTCCACGAACATGACCGGATCGAAAATCCCAGCTCCCAGAAAGGAACCTGGTATCCGGAGCCTGAGAAGAATGAACCTGATCAGACCCAGAAAAAACAGCAGAACCGCCACCCTTTTCAAGACGCTTTTCGCCGGGGTGGCGCCTTCCGGACTCCTTTTCCTGAAGGTCCGGTAAATCCAGACGGCCAGAATCGATACTATCACCGTCAGCACGATTCCAGCCCAGAAAGCTCTTTTATTCCCCTTTTTCCTCTTGACCGCCTCGAAATTGTCTCCTCTGACTCTTAGCCTGGCCAGAGGCATTCCTTCCGCCGAAAGTATCTTCCCGTATATTCCGATTTCTCCGCCGGGATCCGTGAAGGCCTTGGCTTCCTCATGCCCGGGAACAAAGTTCTTGCCCGAAAGCCCCCCTCCCCTTGTTCCTATGTGATAGTTATAAACGATCTCGGCGTCCCGCTGCTCAGCGATAGCGTCAGCCAGCCCGTTCCTCTCCAGAAACCTGTTCCTCATCGGGCGGTTTACCTCCACCGGAGCGTCTACGATGATGCTGCCGCTCTTAAGCGGCCCCTTTCTTGCCAGAACGGTGAATATGTTGGTTCTCTCGGCGAACGTCTCGCTGGTCCTGGAAACCCCCGGGCGGGCATCCAGATAATTCGGCGTCCCGCCCCAGGCTACCCTCTCCCCCTCAGGTGAATATATCTGTATACCCACCCGGCTGAAGGTCTTCAGCCGTTCGGACTTTTCCAGGGCCAGAGAATCCAGTCTTCTTATCAGGCCGGCCCTCTCCGGGGATGCTTCCTCCACCCGCCCCGTACTTGCCGAGATACGGCGGGCCTCGATCTCCGTTTCAACGAGCACCTCCTCCACTTCGGTCAGCCTGGAAGATGCTTCCCGGTAAACCTTTTCCAGCCGGGCTGTTTCGTTCTTCTCCCAGCTTTCCCTGTCACTCCGGTCCGGGGATAATATCAGTATCAACCCTATCAACAGGACCAGGGTCAGGACCAGCACCGGTTCGATGGGGCCTCCCGCGGATTTGATCCCGCCCCCTTCGCCCTCCTTCCTCCTTACGACTATATCCTCCAGGGACTGGGGATACCACCTGCTCTCCCGCTTCAACCCGCCCCTGGATCCCACCAGAACCCTTCCGGGAGACGGGAGGATTAGAAAAGCGATGAATCCCGCGTCAAGGAGAAGAAACATCACCCAGATCGGAGAGGGGAGTTCAGTGTGTCCGAGAGATATAAACGAAATGAAAAAGGCTATCGCGCCGGCAATGTAGATTAAAAGGGAGATATAAAATATCTTCCGCTCTTTTTCGGTGTCCACGTTCATAAGAACTCCGGCCGAAGATCCTTGCCGCTAAACGTCGCCGCCTCCAGCGGGGGCGGTTATGGCGGATATGGCCGGATATAGGCCGGCCCGGCGAACTGTCCGTTACACCCTGGCCTTTCCCCGCTTGGTAATTCTGTTCTGCCATTCTATCAATACGGGGCTGGCGACAAATATCGAGGAATAAGTTCCGACCACTATACCCACCAGCAGGGCGAAGGCGAAATCATGAATAACCTCTCCTCCCGCGAAAAAGAGAAACAGAACGACCACCAGGGTCGTGAGTGAGGTTATAACTGTCCTGCTGAGAGATTCATTTATGGAGGTATTTACCATCGAGTCATACGAAGCCCTGCGCCGAAGGCTGAAATTCTCCCTTATCCTGTCAAAAACCACGATGGTGTCGTTCAGGGAATACCCCACGATGGTCAGGAAAGCCGCTATGACCACCAGCGAAAGCTCTTTGCCCGTTATGGAAAAAATACCGAGGGTAATAAGAATATCGTGAACCAGGGCTATTATGGCCCCGATTGCGAACCTGAATTCAAATCTCCAGCTGATGTAGACCAATATTCCAAAGAGGGATATGATTATCGCCGCCCAGGCCCTGTTCTGAAGTTCTTGCCCGATCTTCGGCCCGACCGTTTCCGTCCGCCGCACGGTTATCTCCCTGTCGGGATAGCTTTCTCCGATCGCCTCCTTGAGCCTGTCCGCGGCTTTGGCCTCTATTCCCATAAAGGGTATATTGAAAGCCACCCTGCCTTCCGACTCCCTGGTAGCCGCCGCGACACCGACTCCCGTTTGCCTTACGCCGTTAAGAAGAACTTCCATCGAAGGCATACCGGTTCCAGAGACTACAACCAGGTTTCCAGCTTCTTCGCCTTCCTGAATGTCCTCTGCCATCTCCTTGACCGATACCACTTCCCAGCCTGATTCGGGGGCCAGGGCGTTTAGAGCCTCCAGCAGCTTCTCGGCGGCCAGCTCCGCTTCGTTCACCTTCTCGATCTTGATCAGGTACTCATTCGGCTGCCCGAACTCCTGAATCTTGCTGTTACTGAAACCGGCCTTCTCAACGACATTCCTGAGCCCGCCGATGGGAACCGGTTCGTCGAAAAGAATCTGCACCAGTGTCCCACCCTCGAAATCGATTCCCAGCTCAGGCCCTCCCTTAATGGCCAGGGAGACCAAACCGGCCAAAATGACCACTAGTGAAATGATAAAGGCCTTGTTTCTGAATGAAACAAAATCAACGTTGGTGTCTCCGATAAATCTCATTCTTTCTCCTCGATGATAATTGATTATATGCTAAGTTTTTCCAACCGTCCGCTTCTTGTCCAGAAATCAAAGATCATCCTGCTGAAAACAAGGGCGGTAAACATGCACCCGATGATCCCTATACTCAGGGTGGTGGCGAATCCCTTCACCGGGCCTGTTCCGAACTGCCACAGCACGATGGCCGTGATCAGGGTGGTCAGGTTGGCGTCGAGAATCGTGGTGAAAGCCTTGTCGTAACCGGCGTCCACCGAAGACCTGACAGTCTTTTTCTTGCGAAGCTCCTCTCTTATTCTTTCGAATATGAGCACGTTCGCGTCTATGGCCATTCCGATGGTCAGAATCACACCGGCCAGCCCGGGAAGGGTCAGAGCCGCCCCCAGGTACGCCAGCAGGCCGAATACGATAACCAGGTTGAAAACGAGAGTCAAAGAGGCTATCGCACCGGAAAACTTGTAATACACGAGCATGAACAGGACCACCAGGGCCAGGCCGAACAGAGCCGCCCTGATCCCCATCCTGATCGAATCCTGCCCCAGGCTGGGCCCGACCGATCTTTCCTCTATGATCTTCATGTCCGCGGGAAGGGCTCCCGCCCTAAGTATGATGGAAAGGTCTCTGGCCTCCATGTCGGTGAAGCTTCCCTCTATTATCCCCTGTCCGTCCGGAATCTTGCTCTTGATGACCGGATAAGATTTTATCTTTCCGTCAAGGATGATCGCGGTGAACCTGCCAACGTTCTTGCCGGTGAATTCGGAAAGCTCCCTGGCCCCTTTCCTGTTGAAATTAAATCCTACTATCAGGTTCTGAGGCGACTGCGGATCCGGCCTGGGAGTGGCGTTATTAAGATTCTTGCCCGACACCATCTCGTCGTTGGCCACCAGGAACAGGAATCTTCCCTGCCCCCTTCCTTCGGGAAGATCGACTCTCTCGTCGAACCAGATGAAATCGCTGTCGCCGGGAACCGCTTCCTGGACTTCCGGACGCGCCAGCAGCCTTCTCACCCTCGGCACATTCTCTTCGGAAACCACCAGCCAGTCCCTGTAAAAAGTCAAAAGAAGCGAGGTAAAAGGTTTTTCCTTACTGTATGTCTCCATGGGAATCGTTCCCAGATCCTCAGACTCCGGCACTCCCAGAAGGAGCGAATCGGCAGCTTCTTCCAGGGTGTCCCGCACTTCCGCGGTGGTTTCGGAAGCTGTCTCCCGGGCCGGCTGCTCCAACTGCGGGACGGCGGAAACGGTATCACCCTCTTGGGGAGAGACCTCGACCAGGGAATCTCCGCTCTCCTTTTTCAGCGCCTCGTCTATCCGCCTTAGAACCTCGGCGACTTCTCCCTGCTGCCTGACCAGGCGCCATTCCAGCATCGCGGTCTGACCTATCAGCCTCTTGGCCCTTTCCGCGTCCTGAAGGCCCGGCAGCTGGACGATTATCCTGTTTCTTCCCTCTTTCTGGATTGTCGGCTCCGCCACTCCAAACTGATCGACCCTGTTTCTTACCACTTCCAGAGCCCTGTCCACCACATCCTGCTTCTCCTCCTCTTGCAGCTTGGTATCATCCACCTCCAGGACCAGATGCATTCCTCCCTTAAGATCGAGCCCCAGCTTCAGCGATTTGTTGGCCAGACGGTCGTAATCTTCGGGGTTTTCTATCTCCATCTTTTCCCTCTCCTGTTCGCTCATGCTGAATAACCGGAAGGTCGGATAGAGAAAATACAAAGCCCCGATCAGAACCAGGAATACGATTATCAATTTAACTCGAAGATCCTTTTTCACTTTTCCTCACTTTACTTAAACTTTCATCAAATAACTCGAGCTATTCGTAAAAAGGGCGTGGAAGTCCCTTACGAGTTCGGAACCTTTAATTTATAACAATATCTCCGCTTTAGTCAAAGGTAAAATATCTGTTGAACCGCCCCCCCGCCTTCTTTATGATTCGACAGGACAAAAGGAGGATCGAAATATGCGGAAAATCAACTACAGGTGTCCCAAGTGCGGCAACGCCGGCTATGAAACCGGAGAGATGAGAACTACGGGCGGATTCCTGAGCAAGGTCTTCGACATCCAATCTCTTAAATTTACCACGGTTACGTGCAGCAAATGCAAATATACCGAGATTTTCAAGACCGACAGCAGTATGCTGGGAAACATCTTCGATTTCTTTACCGACTGAAGTTTCTTCACCTGAATGGGAATGCCCTTTTGGCTTTTCTGTTTTCAGCTTAAATCAAATCTCAAACGGAGGAAATTTCAGCTTAAATCAAATCTCAAACGGAGGAAAGATGAACCGCGTAAAATCAATCATGTCCATGGCGGCTGTATTAACGTCCCTGACGGTGATCTGGCCCGCCGCCGCTTCCGCTCAGGATGAAAACCCGCCCCTTACCATCTCCGACGTGGTGGGAAGAGAAACCGTTTCCGGCTTCGTTCTCGCTCCAGGCGGCGGTTGGGCGGCCTGGGTAAAGACCTCGGGCGACAGCGCCCTCAACTCCAGAAGGAAAAAGCTGATCGTCACGAACCTGGAGGAGGGGTTCGGCTTCACCCTGGAAGAGGAGAAATGCGACTACTACTCTCCGGATTTCTCGCCGGACGGCTCCATGCTGGGCTTTTTAAGAAAGAAGAAAGGGGAAAAAGCGGCGATCTACGCGTACGGCCTCAAGGGAGGAGAGCCCAAGAAGGTGGCCGGCCCAAAAACCGGCGTTAACGGATTCGAGTGGGCGAATGACCGCGAGATCTTCTTTGCCGCCCGGGAGGATAGCACCTATCGGGAGAGGGAGCTTAAAAAAGAGAGGGATAACACGGTCATAGTGGCCGACCGGCGACACTACCCCCCGGTAAGGCTGTTTCTGGCCGGAGTCGAATCAGCGGAAACAAGGAGAGTCACCGCCAACTCCGGAAAGATAACTGAATTTTCCCCATCCCCGGACGGCCGGTGGATGATCCTTAACATAAATGTGGACGTAAATTACCAGTACGACCACCGAAATCCACCCCGGCAGTACCTGATCGACCTCAAAGCCTTCCGGGAGAAAGAAAAGCTTGCCGCCGAACATGCCGCGGATAGCGGCTCCCCGGCGGCCGAGGGGTACGCCGAACTCAAGGAGATATTCCGGGAACCCGACGTGGATCCGTTCGATTACGCATGGTCCTCCGGCTCGAACGGCTTCTATTGCTCCCGGACCGTTTCAAGCGATTCCACTGATACTTACGTGGGGATCAGGAGGCTCTATTATTACACGGTCTCCTCCGGCTCGCTTCGCAAAACCGGCGTCAGCGACAGCCTGGGCCTGGGAGGGGACTACTTCGCCCACAAGGACGGCGCCCTGGTCACACTAGCCGCCGGCACAGGGTTCCGGGTGGTTTTCTACAGGACCGCGGAGAGAAGGGCCAGAGAGTATAAACTCGAGGCGGAAACCGGAATGACGATGGTGCCCCAAGCTCTTGACCCGGATTCCGGGCGGCTTCTTTACACCTTGTCAAACGCTTCCTCCCCTGCTCGAATCATGTCCGGCAGGCTGAAAAGAGGGGACCTCAAAGACCGTGAGAAGCTTTACGAAGTCAACGGGGGCTACCGCGAGAAATTCCTGGCCCGCTCGAAGATAGTATCCTGGAAGGGCGCCCTGGATGAAACTGTGGAGGGCGTTCTTTACTATCCCGCCGGTTTCAAGGAAGGTTCGGAATTTCCCCTGGTCGTCTCTCTTCACGGCGGCCCGTCCGGAACCGACCTTGACTATTTCAGTGAGAGGTGGTCTAGCTATCCTCATCTTCTGGCGGCCAGAGGGGCGTTTGTTCTTAAAGTAAACTATCACGGGAGCGGTAATTACGGCCTCCGGTGGGTAGAATCCATAAAGGGTCATTATTACGAATACGAGGTTCCGGACATCCTCCACGGGGTCGACCACCTTGTGAATCTCGGCTACGTCGACCCCGGCAAAATAGGCATCATGGGTTGGAGTAACGGGTCTATTCTGGCCATAAAGTGCTGCATCGAATCCGGCCGGTTCAAAGCTCTCTGTGCCGGAGCGGGGGACGTCAACTGGACCAGCGATTACGGTAACTGCTCCTTCGGGGCGGCATTCGACAACGCCTACTTCGGGGGCCCGCCCTGGAAGAAACTGGAGACCTATATTGAAAAATCGCCCCTCTTCGATATGGAAAGGCTTAAAACCCCGACCCTGATAATGTTCGGCTCAAAAGACCGCTCGGTCCCCACCGAACAGGGGTGGGAACACTTCAGAGCCATGCAGCAGATAGGAAAGGCCCCGGTCCGCTTTATCCTCTTTCCGGGCGCAGGCCACGGGCCGGACAAGCTGTCTCACCAGAGAAGAAAGATGGGCGAAGAGCTGGCCTGGCTGGACAAATACCTGTTTCAGAAGGAAGTAAAAGAGAATGAAGCCCTGAACCCTGATTCTCCTCTTGCCTCCGAGCTGGTCAAACTCAGGGCCAAGAGAAAGGGGGGTCTGTTCGGAGAGGTCTTCAAAGGAATCCTGATCCCTGAAACCATACCTGGAAAGGGCATTGCGGCCGGCAGGTTCGAGGTTACCAGAGCCCAATTCTCAGAATTCGACGCCGAACACGAATTCCCGGCTGGAACCGGAAATCACCCGGTCAGCGGCGTCTCTCTGAAAAGAGCCGGTGAATACTGCAGGTGGCTGAGCGAAAAAACGGGGCGCTCTTTCCGCCTCCCCTCTTCCGATGAGATGGCTTCCCTTATTCGGCTCGCATCTCCGGACAGGAGCGCTGAAAACAATCTTTCATACTGGGCCGGGTACGTTCCCACACCCTGCGAGGCCGGCCTCCTGATGAAGGAGATAGAAAAGATAAAGGGCCGGCGGCTTCTTATTATGGAAGTGGGATCTTTTCCTCCAGCGTCCGGGTTTTTCGATCTGGCCGGCAATGTCTCCGAATGGGTGGAAGCGCCGGGCGGCGGCGGGCCGGAGGGGCTCTCGGCTCTGGCTAATCCGGACAGACGCTCGCCGGGGCGTCAGGGTGGGCCGGATTATACAGGGTTCAGGATATGGGAGGATATTGAATGAGGCGGCATGCTCGAGTGCGGCCCGGATGACAGGCGGCCCAGCCAAAGATTCCTCAGTGCGTCTCTGAAGCCGATGCCCTGAAACGCGCGGACCGGCCCGAACAGCCCGGGTTATCGGTGGGGCTTGTCAATTACGTCGAGAGTCTTTCCGGAATCCAGCCGGGGCTGATCAACATAGCTGGTAATACCCCGGGGGTGGGCCGAGTATCTTCCGCTGTTAAACGCCCGTTTTGATTAACACTTTGTATTACAATTGATTACCCTTTTTTACCTATGCGGCGGGCAGTTCCTGTTCTTATTATCGGGCGCCCTGTTGGATAATACTTGACAGTTTGTCTTAAAAGGATTTCTTATAAATTGAAAGCGCCTTAATATCGGCGCCGGCTCGAGTCCCGGCGGCAAGACTTGACGCGCGGGTGAGAGACTGTCTTTAATGTTCAAGGCGGAATACAAGCTTCGAATATGATTGTCTCTATTTACTATCTTCCGTCCTTTAAGGGAGTTGAAGCGCCATGAGAAAAACAGAGCTTCAAAAGATGAAAAAAGCCCGGCTGGTTGAACTGGCGGAAAAGAATGGGATCAAGGTTTCAGCCTCAAAGTTAAAATCGGAGATTGTGGACATACTGTACCGGAAGCTCAAGCCTGCCGGGAAACAGGCCGGACCCAAAACCTCCGGCGCGGAGGGAAAGAAGAGGAAAAAGAAGGCCTCTGGGGCGCCGGGTAAGAAAAGACCGGCCGCAGCAAGAAGGGCGGCTTCGTCCGGGGCGAAAAAGACCGGAACCGGAGCTGTTTCTGAAGACAGGAAAGCCGGCGGAAAGAAAACACCTGTCGACGAAAGGACTATCCGGCAGAAAGCGGTAGCGGGGAAGTATTCCCTGACCAAGGAATCTGAACAGATATTTCTGAAGACCGAGGCTTCAGAACTTCCCCGATACGATGAAACCAGAATCGTAAGCATGGTTCGGGATCCCCGCTGCCTGTTCACCTATTGGGAGATATCACCTGAAGACCACATAAAACTTGAAGAGAGCTTTGGGGCCGAATGGCCCTCCTGCAGAATGATCCTGAGAGTCTACGAGATCTCAGAGAGCGGGGCCACCGGGGGGTTCTTCGATATAGAACTTTCCGAGAGCGCCGACAGCTGGTATATAGAGGCCTCCCCCATGAAGAGGTACAGGGTGGGTATAGGAGCGCTTTCCCCCGAAGGCCGGTTTGTCGAGATAGCCCTCTCTGAAGAAGTTCAAACCCCCCGAGAAGACGTTTCTCAGCAGAGCGGGGAGAGCTGGAAAGTGCCCGAAGCGCGTTACAGGAAAATACTTGAAGCGTCGGGCGAATACCATCAGAGGTCCGCTTCCGAAGAACTTTCCGCGGAAAGATCCAGATCGGCGGGCGAATCGGAAAGCGTTTCCTCTTTCAGCGAGCCTTCCGGAGCAGGAGCCGAAGAAGGGGAGGATTTTGTCAGGGCTGAACTGGTGGTTTACGGATCGGCCGGCAAGGACTGCCGAATCATTCTTCTGGGAAGAGAGATAAAAACGGGATCGGACGGAACGTTCTCGATTCGAATGGAACTTCCCGAGGGAGAGGTGGAGCTCCCCGTCAAAATTGTTTCCCCCCGGGGGGGATGTGAAAAGAAGATCAAAGCTGTAATAGACACTGAAAAATCTTAAGGAAGTGTCCCGGACATGAGCGACAACCGCATCGGCTACCTGAACATGGTTCTTCACGCTCACCTGCCTTACGTCAGGCATCCGGAACACGAGTGTTTCCTGGAGGAAGACTGGTTCTTCGAAGCCCTTACCGAAACCTACATCCCGCTGCTTGATATATTCGAGCGGCTTAAGGCGGAAAAGGTGGATTTCAGGATAACCATGTCTCTTACCCCCACCCTTCTGTCCATGATGGCCGACCCCCTGCTTCAGCACCGTTACCTCAGGCACCTCGACAGATTGACAGAACTGGCCAAAAGGGAAATAGCGCGCACCAGATGGCTGCCCTGGTTTCAGGGCCTGGCCGAGATGTACCTGGAACAATTCACCCATTGCAGGTCGGTCTTCGCGAGCAAATACGGCAGAGACCTGATATCCGCCTTTCGGGCCTTTCAAGACTCCGGCAACCTTGAGATCCTGACTTGCGGAGCGACTCACGCCTTCATGCCATTGATAAAAAACCCTGTGGTGGCCAGGGCCCAGATAGAGGTGGCGGCCCGGCAGTACGAGAAATTATTAGGCAGAAAACCCAGAGGAATATGGCTCGCGGAGTGCGGCTACGCCCCGGGGGTCGAGGAGCATCTCAAGGACTTCGGAATCCAGTATTTCTTTACGGATACCCACGGCATCCTTCACGCTGAGCCCCGGCCCAGATATGGTGTTTTCGCCCCGGTCTCCTGCCCCAATGGAGTGGCTGTCTTCGGGCGCGACATCGAGTCCTCAAAGCAGGTCTGGAGCGCCCGGGAGGGTTACCCCGGGGACTACGAGTACAGGGATTTTTACCGGGATGTCGGATTCGACCTCGATTACGATTACATAAAGCCTTATCTGGGAAGTGACGGAAACCGTAAGAGTCTGGGGATAAAGTACTACAGGATTACGGGGAAAACCGACAAAAAAGAGGTCTATGACCCCGGGCGCGCGGACCAGAAGGCAGCGATGCACGCGGGTAATTTCATGTTCAACCGGCAGAAGCAGATCGAGCACCTTCACGGACTTCTGGGGAAGCCCCCCCTGGTTGTCTCGCCCTATGACGCTGAACTTTTCGGCCACTGGTGGTACGAGGGGCCCCGCTGGCTGGAATACCTGATGAAAAAGATCCACTACGACCAGAAGGAGATAATTCCCGTTACTCCCAGCGAATACCTGGAAAGAACGGAGAAAATACAGATCGTGAGGCCTTCCTTGTCTTCCTGGGGATACAAGGGGTATAACGAGGTATGGCTCAACGGCAGCAACGACTGGATCTACCCGCATCTTCACGTTATCGGCGACCGGATGGTCCGCCTGGCCTCCGGCCACCCCCGGGCGGAGGGAATCATGAGACGAGCACTTAACCAGGCGGCCAGGGAGCTTCTCCTGGCCCAGAGCAGTGACTGGGCTTTCATAATGAAAACCGGAACCATGGTAGAATACGCCCACCGAAGGACCAGGAGCCATATCCTAAGATTCAACCGGCTATACCACGACATAGCGGGATCAAGGGTTAACGCTCACTGGCTGGCGGAGATAGAAAGACGCGACAACATATTCCCAGATATAGACTACCGGGTCTATGCCGACTCGAAAAAATAACATGGCAGAGAAAGCCGAACTCAAAAACCTTATAATTCACGGGCATTTCTACCAGCCCCCCCGGGAGAACCCCTGGACGGGCAGAATCGAGAGGCAGCAGAGCGCCTCCCCATACCACGACTGGAACGAAAAGATAACCAGAGAATGCTACCTTCCCAACCTCCGCTCCCGGTGTCTGGACGGGTACGGCAGGATCACCGCCCTGGTCAACAACTACACCCGCATAAGCTTCAATTTCGGGCCAACCCTTCTGGGATGGATAAAGAAAAATCATCCCGGCCTTCACCGGGGAATAGTATCCGCCGACCTGGCCGGCAGGAAGCTGAACGGCGGCCACGGCAACGCCATTGCCCAGGTCTATAATCACATGATAATGCCGCTGGCCACCGTGCGGGACCAGGCAACCCAGATACGCTGGGGAATCCGGGACTTCGAAGGGACATTCAGCCGGCCTCCCGAGGGCATCTGGCTGGCCGAAACCGCCATCAACGATCAGACCCTTGCCTTACTGATAGATTTTGGTTTTCGCTTCATAATACTCTCCCCCCACCAGGCAGAAGGCGTCCGTCCGGTCAAATCCGGCAGGGAATGGCGGGACGTCTCCAACGGAGACATTAAAACCGGGTTTGTCTACAGGTGCTCCCCCAAAGGAAAGAGAGGCGGCGACAGCGGTTTTATCAATGTGTTCTTCTATGACGCCCCGATCTCTCAGGATATAAGTTTCGACCATCTTTTAAGAAACGGAGACCGGCTGGCCGAAGCGATCGATTCCGCCTATCAGCGGACCGGAAACGACCTGGTCACCATAGCCACTGACGGAGAGGTCTACGGCCACCATGAACCGTTCGCGGACATGGCCCTGGCCCACCTTATCGATGAAGCGGCCGAAAAGAGGCGCTTCAATCTCACTAACTTCGGCTCCTATCTGGACACCCACCCCGCCGAATTCGAAGTAAGGCTGAAGCCGGGGCATGAAGGCCAGGGAACCGCGTGGTCCTGCTCCCACGGGGTGGAACGATGGAAAAGCGATTGCGGGTGCAATGTCAACCCCCCTCCCGGCTGGAACCAGAAATGGAGAAAGCCCCTGCGTGAGTCGCTTGACGGTTTGAGAGATGAGCTGGCGGCCGACTTTCAACAGAAGGGATCCAGATACCTTATCGATCCCTGGGCCGCCCGGGATGACTACATAGAAGTGATCTCCGGGGAATCCGGCCCGGCCGACGAATTTCTAAAGCGCCGCGCTAAAAAGGATCTGTCGGAGGAGGAAAGGGTCCAAGCCTTTAATCTTCTGGAATCGCAGAAAAACGCGATGTACATGTTCACCTCCTGCGGGTGGTTCTTCAATGACATATCCGGCCTGGAATCAAGGCAGATATTAAAATACGCGGCGCGCGCCGTAACCCTGGCGGGCGGCCCGAAGGCTGAGAAAGCCGAAAAGAACCTGAAGAAGAGTCTGAGCAGAGCAAAGAGTAATGTGAAGGACGCGGGAACCGGCGCTGATATCTACCTCGCCGGCAAAAAATATTCGATGGTCACTCCCGGCATGATAGCCGGCCAGTTCGTCCTGTCCTCCTATCTGGGCTGCCCGGACGCCTCTCCGGAATCTTTTGGCTACGCCTCCCGTGAGCTCGCCTCTGTGTCGCGCCGGTTCGGCGACATAAAAGCAGCGGCGGGCCTTCTGGAAATAACCTCGCCCCCCGCGGGAGAAAAGGAGGCTTTCTGTTATTTACTGATGACCGAGGATGAAGTCAGAGTAAAATGCCTTATAAAACCCTTCGGCGGTGAAAATGAGTTTGAAGAAGCGGTTCGGCGCCTGGAAGACCTTCCCGATGAAACCGGGCGCGAAAATCTTCTCAAATTCGCTGTGGACAACTTCGGGGGAGTATTCTTCTCTCTCCGGGACCTTTTCATAGACGACCGGGAGGCGATCCTTTCCACCCTCACCGGCAGAAGGGAAAAAGAACTGGAAACGCTGATAGAAAAGATATATTCCGAAAACAGCGAATTTCTGAGACTGCTGAGCGAATCATCACTTAAACCGCCGGACATCCTGCTGGTGCCCTCCAGGGCTTTCCTGGAAATTAATCTTTCAGAGAGACTGAATACCTGGCCCCGGACCTTTGATCCCGGCCAACTGGAAGGAATACTGCGGGTCCTCAGCGAAGCTTCCCGCCATGGAATCGATCTGGATACCGGAGAAGTCTCAAAGCGTTTCTCTGATTACATTCTTCGAAGGGTGAAAAGCCTCAGAGAACGGATCGCCCCCCGTGAGGCAGGCTCCATGATCCATTTCATGGACCTGTGTTCCGGCGCCGGAATAGAGCTTCAAGTTCAGCTTGCCCAGAACGAGATGTTCGATATACTGAAATCCGCCTTCGAAGGACAGGCGGGAAGCGTCCCCTCCCTGGACCGGGAAAGCCCGGAATTCAAGCTAAAGGCCTCCGCCGTTCTGGATGTGGCCGCGAGACTTAATTTTAACACGGACCGCTGGAGAGAACGGCTGAAATGAACACAGAAGAGGCGAAAAAAAGATTGGAGCAACTCAAGGATATCATCAATGAGCATGACTACCTCTATTACGTCAAGAACAAACCCGAGATATCAGATGAACAATACGACGCCCTCAGGCGAGAACTTTCCGCGCTGGAAGCCCGCCACCCGGAACTTCTGACTCCCGATTCGCCATCCAGCAGGGTAGGGGCCGAGCCCAGGGGAGAGCTTCCCGCCGTGGAACACCTCCGCCCCATGCTCAGCCTTGATTCCACCACCAGCCCTGACGCCGTTCTGGAATTCGACGCCAGAATGAAGCGCCTTTCAGGGCTGGATAATATCGCCTACACCGCCGAGCCCAAATTTGACGGCCTCAGCGTTGAGCTGGTCTTTGAGAAAGGGTCGCTGGCAAGAGCGTCCACCAGGGGGGACGGGAAAAGGGGTGAGGGCATCACACCCAATATCAAGACGATACCGTCGGTTCCTCTGAGGCTCAGGACAGACAGCCCGCCGCCCGTAGTTTCTGTTCGGGGAGAGGCGATAATGCTCCTCGATGATTTTAGAAAGCTCAACGGCATTATGACAGAACGGGGGCAGAGCGCCTTCGCTAATCCCCGTAACGCCGCCGCCGGCTCTCTCAGGCAGCTGGATTCGCGAATTACCGCCGAGAGGCCGCTGACCCTGTATGCCTATGAAGTTATGTCGGCGGAAGGGGTTCCCGTTCCCGAAACCCACTCCGCGGAGATAGAGACCCTGGCGGGCTGGGGCTTTAAGACCTACTCCGAATTCAGGATATGCCCCAAGATAGAGGATGCCATAGACTTCCACGCTTCACTGGCCGGCCGGCGCGACGACCTTCCCTTTGAGATCGACGGAGTTGTCATCAAGGTCGACGACAAATCGCTGGCGGAATCCATCGGAGCCAGATCAAGATCGCCCAGGTGGGCTATAGCGCTTAAATTCGAACCAAGAAGAGAAGTTACCACCGTGGAGGATATCGTGGTGCAGGTAGGAAGGACGGGAAAGCTTACCCCGGTGGCGCTTCTGAAGCCGGTCGACGTGGGCGGTGTGACCGTTAGCCGCGCCACGCTTCACAACGCCGACGAGGTCGCCCGAAAGGATATCCGTGCCGGCGACACGGTCAGAATCGAACGGGCCGGAGATGTTATCCCAGCCGTGGTGGAACGGATCGAAGGGGCCGGCGAGAGGGGTGAACCGTTCCGAATGCCGGACCGCTGCCCTGTCTGCGGATCCGGAGTAACTCATGAGGGCTCCTATCACTTCTGCTCCGGAGGCCTCTTGTGCCCCTCCCAGCTCAAGAGGAGTATAACCCACTTCGCCTCCCGCGGTGCCATGGATATCGAGTCCCTGGGCGAGAAGACAGTCGACGCTATGGTGGAAAGAGGAATCCTGAAAGGAATAGAGGATATTTACAGCCTGGATAGAAAAAGTGTGATGTCCCTGGAGAGATTCGCCGAAAAATCAGCTGAAAACCTGCTGGGGGCGATAGAGTCGTCAAAGTCGATACCGCTGCCCCGGTTCATCTTCGCCCTGGGAATAAGAAACGTTGGCGAGCACCTGGCTTCCGTACTGGCGAGAAAATTCGGCTCCATAGAGGCCCTGTCCGCATCCTCTCGAGAGAAGCTTACCGCGATCAGGGAGATCGGCCCGGAGGTGGCCGGTAGCGTCTCGAGTTTCTTCAATGAACCGGGCAACCTCGAGACCATCCAGTCTCTGCTGCGGTCCGGGGTGTCTCCGTTCATCGAAGCGGCTCCGGAATCGGACAGGCTGGAAGGAAAGAGCTTTGTCTTTACCGGTTCCCTTTCCGGCTACACCAGGAAGGAAGCCGGGGAGCTGGTAGAGTCGCTGGGAGGACGAGTGGTTTCCAGCGTCAGTTCCAGGACCGATTACCTTGTGGCGGGAGAGGATCCGGGATCCAAGATAGACCGGGCGGAAGAACTCGGCATAAAGATAGTAAACGAGGATGAATTCACAGAGCTCGTGGAAGGTTAGGCTTCAGCCCTTTACGCTACTGTTCTTCCCCGCCGGACTTTCCTGAATAGCGTCCTTTGATCTTTCCCCAGGAAGAGTCATCCGCCTGGGTGCTGTCTGCCCAGCCGGACATAATGGCCACCATGCTCCAGACCGCCTTCCCTTTCTGAAAGCAGCTCTGGTAGGAGGTATGCCAGGCCTCCACTCCGGCCAGCTCCGGGTGCTCCACCGGAACCTGGCTGCCGCTGTACTCGTATGTGCTCTGTTCCCATTGCTGGTCGTCCGGATCGAACCACCAGCTGTCCAGGTCCGCGAAATCGTATAGCACCTTGTTGTTCTCCCGGCAGAACTGCCTTATCTCCTCGTTTCTCAGGTGCCGGTTGTAGCCGGTGGAGCCGCCCGCCTGGGCGTTGCCGGTCATATAGACAAAGGTGACCTCCGGGTACTCCGCCTCGAGAACGCTGATCGAATCGAGATAGGCCCTGACCTGATCGCTGGTGTAGTAATCCAGCTGGGTGCACCAGGCCCACATCGAAAGGTTTATGGATGGATTGGCGTCCAGCACCGCTCTTGTCATGTCCATGCCAGACGATGACCCCCAGTAGAGTTCGGGTGTTATGTAAGTCTCGCTCATCTGGCCGTCAAAGATGCAGAGAGCCCCCTCTTCTGAGGGCAGGACATTATCGGTCCTGATGAAGCTGAACCTTGCGTCGGCGTCTTCGATGTCACCCATTCCCTCGATAAGCTGCTCCCCGTGAGAAGTGTGGGCATAGTGGATCTTTAGCCATGCCTGGGCGGAATCTATCGGCTGGTTTGGAATCTCTGAAATATCCGCGTCCTGGTGGTCTATTATAAGTTCTTCAGCGGACTGCGGAACGGCTGATTCAAATGAGACCGAGGCCAGAAGAGATATGGAAATAACCAAAAATACGAGCCTGTTGGCGTGCCTCATCTTTTTTACCCCCGATGTTGAGTTTTCCGTATAATGAGGTCCTGGTTCTTTTGATTCTACGACATTTTCTCTCTTGTTTCAACCATTGCTTTCCTCAGAATGTATATGGCCGCCAACCCGGCCATGAGGTTCCCGGCCGCTATTCCGGTGAATATCCCGGCCAGATCCAGCACTCTTGACCCTATCCAGGCCAGGGGTATGATAAAGAGAAACATCTGGGTGATTCCCAGAACCGCGGCGTGATACGGCTTGTGAAGGACGTTCAGTGTGGCCATCGACACGATCAGCATCCCCTGAAGCGAATAGCAGAGCGCCACTATTCGAATATAATAGACTATGTTTTCCACTACCTGCGGATTGTCACTGAATATTTCGGCGATCGGTCCGGCCAGGGGGGCGAGGAACAGATAGACTCCTATCCCCCAGAGAAAGGTGAACTTTCTGGTGGCCTTCACGCCTCTGTTCAGGCGGCAGAAATTGTCAGCCCCCAGGTTCTGCCCCACGAACGGCCCCACAACCGAAGAAAGCGCCATTATCGTGGCGAGAGCGAAGAATTCGACTCTGATCGAGACGCCGAAGGCGGCGACAGCGGGGGGGCCGTAGGAGGACACCATCCCGGTGAGAACGCCCATTCCAAGAGGCATGACCATCTTGGTGGCGGCGGCGGGAAACCCTATGTATAATACGCTCTTCCAGGAATCAATAACCTCCCTGTACTCCGGCCTGGCGAAAGTGACCATCCCCCTTTGAAAATATATCACATAGAATGAAACGAAAAAGGTAAGGGCCCTGGCTATGACCGTGGCCAGGGCTGCCCCTTCCAGTCCCATTTTTGGAAAGGGCCCCAGGCCGAATATAAGAAGGGGGTCCATGATTATGTTTATCGCCACAGCGGTAAGCATTATCAGCGCCGGGGTCTTGGTGTCGCCGTGCGCCCTTATGGCGTTGTTGCTGACCATGGGAACCACCACGAACAGGAGCCCGGCGTACCATATCCTCATGTATCCACCCACGTAGGAGAGGATCTCCCCCTCTGTTCCCAGAAGGATAAAGAGCCTGTCTATCGTGAGGAACCCGGCCACCAGGAAAACCGCGGTCAGAAGGAGGACCAGGCTCAGGCTGTCGGTGGTCAACCGCTGGATCTTCTTCCTGTCGCCCTCTCCCACAGCTCTGGAGATGACCGCCGCGGCCCCGATTCCGATTCCCAGGGCCACCCTGTTCAGTACCAGCACCACGGGAAAGGTGAAGCTCAGCGCGGCGAGCTGGGCGGTGCCCAGCCTGCTCACGAAAAATGTGTCGGTGAGATTGAAAGCTATCATCCCCAGTATTCCGCCTATCATGGGAACGGTGAGCCTGAACAGGGTCCTGCCCACCGGCCCCTCCGTCAGGACAGCCTGGACCGATTCGCCGGAACTCTTTTCCCGCAGATATTCTTTCATCTCTCATTTCTCGATTTAATGGGTTCCTGGATGCCCGCGCGGCCTTTCACATCGAGCCCGAAAACGCTTCCCGGCTCTTCAGCGGACCCGCGGTCGCGTGAACATCAAATATAAAACAGGGTTAAAGCCGTGGCAAGTCATATCGCATCTTCCTTTGGGCCGTTGAGCTCCCCCCGGGGACCATTCCTCCCTCACTCTCCCGCCATAACACCGCCGCGTTTCAGGCCGCCCGCCCGCTCTCTCTGCCGGCCCGGAAACCGGCCGGCCGCGAAGGGCCTCCCCCAGCCAAAAAATGGTTGTCATCGACGACCATCATGTTATATTTAAAGCTCAAAATTTTTCGCTGTTCGATTATTCTTTTAACCAAGTTCGGGGTGATCAAATGATTATCGGAGTACCCAAGGAGATAAAGAAAGACGAATACAGGGTTGCCCTTATTCCGGTGGGCGCCGAAACTCTGGTGAAGAACGGCCACAAGGTCCTGGTGGAAAAGGGCGCCGGAAAGGGAAGCGGGTTCGATGACAAGGAATACAGGGCCGCCGGCGCCGCCATAGTCGCCAAAGCCAAGGATGTCTTCCGCCGAAGCGATATGATTATAAAGGTCAAGGAGCCTCAGCCGGCCGAGATCAAGATGTGCCGCGAGGACCAGGTCCTTTTCACATATTTCCATTTCGCCGCCAGCCGCCCGCTGACCGAGGGAATGGCCAGAAGCAAGGCCGTATGTATCGCATACGAAACAATGGAAGACGATCAGGGGACCCTCCCTCTTCTCACCCCCATGAGCGAAGTGGCCGGCCGAATGGCGGTCCAGGAAGGGGCCAAGTACCTCGAGCGCCCCATGGAGGGAAGAGGCCTGCTTCTGGGCGGAGTCCCGGGAGTCGAGCCCGCCAAGGTGGTTATCATAGGCGGAGGAGTGGTAGGGACCAATTCCGCCAAGATGGCCGCCGGCCTGGGAGCCAACGTGAAGATCCTCGACGTGGATCTTGAACGGCTCCGTTATCTGGACGACATCCTTCCGGCCAATGTCACCACCCTGATGTCCAATCCGGAAAATATCCGCAAATCTGTCGCGGAAGCGGATCTGGTCATCGGCGCGGTACTGATCAAGGGCGCCAAAGCTCCCCGGCTGGTTACCAGAGGCATGCTGAAAACCATGAAGCATGGTTCCGTGATCGTCGACGTGGCCGTGGACCAGGGCGGCTGCATCGAGACGATCAAGCCTACTACCCATACCAAGCCGACCTATATCATCAATGGAGTGGTACATTACGGCGTCGCCAACATGCCGGGTGCCGTAGCGAGGACTTCCACTTACGCCCTGTCCAACGCCACTCTTCCGTTCGCTGTCCGGATCGCCAACGACGGCTGGGAAAAGGCCGCCCTGGAGAGCAGGGAGATATGGACCGGGGTAAACATGTACGCCGGAAAGATCACCGAGGAACCGGTCGCCAGAGCCTTTCGCAAGAAGTACACGCCGCTGGAAGATCTCATGTAGTAGCGGCGCCGCGCTTTCTGGAGTTCAGCGCCGCATCAGAGCGGCCATCTCCCTGACCGCCTGTTCGATTCCGGTAAACACCGCCCTGGCGATGATACTGTGGCCGATGTTGAGTTCCTCTATTTCGGCGATCTTGACGATCGGGTGCACGTTATGATAGGTAAGGCCGTGCCCCGCGTGGACGGCCAGGTTATATCTGGACGCCGTCTTGGCGGCGTCCTCTATCGCCCTCAAGGCTTTCTCCTTCTCGGCCCCCTGAGCCAGTGAATACTCGCCGGTATGGATCTCGATGGCGTCGAAGCCGATCTTGGCCGCTTCCTTTATCTGCGAAAAGTCCGGATCTATAAACGCGGCCGTTCGGATTCCCTTGTCCTTCAGATTATTGACCGCCTTGGCGTACCTGACACTGTCCGCCAGAATATTCAGCCCTCCTTCGGTGGTCACCTCTTCCCGCTTCTCAGGCACCAGGGTCACCGAGTCGGGGTGCATGGCCAGGGCTATCTCCTGCATCTCGGGGGTCGCGGCCATCTCCTGGTTTACCAGAGTCTGGGCCATCTCGCTGATAAGTCTTACGTCCCTGTTCTGAATATGCCTTCGATCCTCCCTGAGATGGAAGGTGATCTGGTCCGCCCCTCCCTGCTCTGCCAGCATGGCCGCCGTGACCGGATCGGGTTCAACCGTCTTTCTCGCCTCCCTCAGGGTGGCGACGTGGTCTATATTAACTCCAAGTCTAAGCCTTCTCAAATCAACCCTCCTTGCGGATTAAGAAATCTTGACCATATCAGCTATTTCTCTAAGAGTCACGAACCTTATCCCCCTTTTGCCCGCGGCCTCTATCATCCATTTGAGTCCCTGAAGGCTGTCCCTTCTCACGTGCATTATTCCCATGGCGTACCCTCTGCGCGACGCTATCTCCATCAGGCGGTCCATCCTCTCTCTGATGTCGTCTCCCCTGTTGTCCAGAAAGAGGTCGTTGCTGAGCCCGGCCATTCCCATCGAACGGGCCACTTCCGAGGCCACCGACTTAGAAGATGTGAGGCTGTCGAAGAAAAATATGTCGTGTTTTCTGCAGACCCCGATCACCGCTTGCATCACCCTCGAATCCGCTGTCGCTCTGGACCCCATGTGGTTGTTCATCCCCACCACGCCGGGGGTGGACTTAAGAGCCCCCTCCACAACTTCCTCTATCTTCTGTTCATCCATCGACACCGTCACCAGGTGCATGCCGCCGTAATCACCCCCGCTGTTCTCCGGCTCCATAGGCATATGGCATATCGCGTCCTTTCCCGAGTCGGCCGCCATGCGGCAAATATCGGGAGAGTATTTCAGTCCCGGTATCACCGACACTGTAAGCTTGATGTTCAGCCCCATAAAATCGGAGACCAGCGAGTTTTTGAAAAAACCGAAGTCGTCCACAACTATCGCCACCGCCGGGCCTTTCATCCGGGCCGGCCTAACCTGAGAGCTTCTGCGTATATAACACCTGTGAGTCACTCTGGTCCTGGTTCCGATCTCCATCCTGATAGAATCGCCGGAGGGCCCTTCCCTGCAGCTTCTTACCCTTCCTCCCACACTCTCCACGCTCCGGTCGATCGCGTCATTTATCCGCACAAGTGAAGATTCGCCGGGAACCTTCGCTTTTATAACATAGATCTGCCCGCCTCCCGCTTCACCAACCGCTCTTATATCCAGATCTTCTCTTCTGACGCCCCTCAAGCTCAGCGCTCCGATTATCTCTTCCCCGATCTCTCTTTGAACGCTCCGGAACTTTCCGCCCAGGCCGGCGTCCAGAAGAAAGATCTCGCCCGGGGTGGTGCCCAGATACCGGACGGCCTGAAAAGCTAATATGAACATCACCGCGAGGATCACCGAGAGGACGCCCAGCCTTGTTCTGAGTTCCCTGTCCGTCTTTCGCTTTTTTCTGGCCAAGTCCCTTTTCCTTAATGAGTTATAAATCAGCGAAACACCGCCGGCTGAGTCCGGGAAATCCAGTCCCGGGGTAATCTACTATAATCACTTATAGGAGGCGATGTCAAGAATGGTGATACCAGGGATTGATTCTGTCGAGGCGGCGTCAGGGTGGGATATTGGGCATTTTAATCCCCCGGTCTTTTGATTCAATATCTGTGCCCGCCGGCGCCCGGGTAAAGCCTCAGAAGAGGAATGCCGGTTTTCAAGAGACAAAAAAAGCCCCCTTTACCGTAAAGGGGGCTTAAAACAAGATCTTTGCGGTGCGCTATTACTTTGGAAGGTCGGTCGCCTGATAGATAACGAACTTTCCGGGCTCATCCCTGTCGGGGCCGATTATTAACTGGACTTTGTCATTTCCCATATAATGCTGTCCGTCGTCGAACTCGAAATCAAAGTCGTAAAACCTTATCGTCTCCCAGCAGTTATCGCATGGTTCGTTGCGGAAGGTGGTGTAGCTTCTCCATTCACCCTCCGTCCCGGTTGAGTAGAGATGAAATTCCCCCGATATGTGGTGCTCCAGGATTCCGCCCGTTCCACTTACATCCTCGTCATAGTTATAGATCTCTCCATGATCTTCGATATCCGTAGTCTGGTTTCGCCAGATGTATCCTTGCGGGAACATGTCGGACTCTTCATCGTTTTCCAGAAGGGCCTCCTTGTACTTCTCAATGTTTCTGTACTTGTAGACCTTGGTGATAACCTCTATGATATCGTCTCTCTGGGTGCGGTCCGGCCAGGTTACTTCGGGGCCGGGATTATCCTCGACAGCCTCCTTGGGATCGAGGATACACCCTGATACGGCCAGAAGAGTTGCCATCGCCGCAATAGCCGCCGCTGTTCTTATTGTTTTTCTCGCTTTCATGTCTTCTTATACCTCCAGGGGTATACTGTTGTTCCAGATTAATATTAGCATATGCGGTGATGCTTTGCAAGCCGAAATGATAATATTGCGATATGGCTTATATATTACGTTCATACCGGCTCAGCCCCCTCCGGACCTGCCTCTCAGCGCGCCTCCGGTACCGCCGGTCTCCGGGCTTGCCAGTATATCCAGGTCTTCCCATTCCATCAGCACCCACCTTCCCTGGGCGTTCTCCTCGAAGGTAAACCTGGCCACTCCCCCGTACAGCGCCTCGCCCGTTACGCCGCTGAGAGTGTAGAGATATTCGCCCTGAAAATAGGGGTTGGTCCCCTGGGGGTTCTCCTCCTCCCATTCGCCGTTTTCGTCCCCGAAGCGGATCTCCCTGGTGGAGGTATAGTCCCCCTTGAGCACGTTCAGAAAATTCAGCTCGTCCTCCGTGTTCCAGTCCGCAAGGGCCCCGGGATACTGGTTAAGGTCCGCCGGCCTGGGGATAAAAGAGAAATCGTCTGAAAGGCTTCTTTCATAATTGGAGTTTCCCGCCTCGCTCAGGCCGGTCATAAGGTTCTTGAAGACATCCTGCGGAACCTGGGGGTCTACCCACGTATCGTCTTCCCCGCTTCCGGGGTCCTCCGCCTCCCTGGGCTCGAACAGGCACCCCGAAGACACCAGCGCCGCAGCTCCCGCCAGAAGAGCCAATCCCACGGCATATGCTATCGCTTTTCTCATCATCGGTTCTCCTAGAATTCCATCTCGATCTTCATGTCGACTTCCCAGTACTCTTTCATCGCTTCCGATATCCTGTATCCGAAGTTGTTCACGTAGGCGACGTCGAGTTTCATCCCGCCGCCTGCCATTATATCCCTGTTTCCCGAAAACCCCAGCTTCAGAGTTCCCGAATCGTAAATATTTGTGTTCCTTATGACTCTCTGCCCTTCCTCCACGCCGAGTATGTTGTTCTTCCTGGTCCTGAAAAAGGTTCTGGAGAAAAGATCCAGAAAAGAGACCGGTTTGTAATCCACGTCCAGGGAGAGTTCATGCTTGAAATCCTCGCTGGACCTGTTGTATCTGTCTTCGCCCCCCACCCTGTAGTAGCTTCCGGTATCCCTCATGTCGTACCTGTGCGTGAACCCCAGTACCAGGCTCTTGGCCGGCGTCAGGTTTGCCGACGTCGCCATCACCGTGGTCCTGTCGATATAGTTCCTGTTCTCGTCGAAACTGAACTCGGTGTACTCTATCTTGACCTCGTAATCCTGCGAGAGGCTTAGCCACGAATATGGCCTTGCCGCCAGCCCCGGCATCAGCCTGTAGATATATTCGACCCGGTTGTCGCTGGAAAGGGACGCGTCGATATTCCTGGTTTCATACCTGCTGGCCACTATTTTCACGTTGGTGTCCACATTCCTGAAGGGGCTCGCCGTCATGTTCGCGCTCCCCCCGTAGTAATAATAATCAACGTCGCGCGGATTTTCCTCATATCTTTTGTAAAATCTCTGCTTAAGATAGGTGCTTCCGTCGAATGAAACGCTTAAATCATCGCCGAACCGCTGGCTCGCCTGAAAATTCAGCTTATCCTCGTCTTCGCGGTAGCTGGAAACCGACAGGGGGCCGTAGTCCATACCGGTCTTCTTCTTGGTCAGCAGGAATTTCAGGCTGCCCCTCTCGCTGAACTTGTAGTTGGTGGTGGACTTGAGCACATCCGTTTCAGTCTTCTTGGAAAGCCGCTGGTCCACGCTGTATTCGCGGTCATCCAGCTTGTGATTGAAACTCACCTCCACAGAAAGGTTGTCCACCGGCTGGTAAGCTGAGGCGATACTGATAAGCTCGCCTGATTCATCGATATTCTCCTCCTTGGCCAGCTCCGGATTGTCCAGCACCTCAAAAGTGTTGCCTCTGGGAGGTTCCACTCTTCGTATATCCCCGCTCTTTCTCTCATATTTCACTATGACATAGTCGCCCCCGCTCCGCCTGTATCCCACATTGACCTTGAATGTATCCACCCTGCTGGGCAGGGCTTTGAACTCTATCGAACCTATTTCACTGGCTTCGGTTGAGTAGTTGGTCCCGTACCCTCCCCCCAGGGAGAAGTTATCGCCCAGGGAGTAGCTGAGGTGCCCGCTGGCGCTTCCGGTCCCCTGGCGGTCGTACTTGAAATCATGCTGGCCCCTTACGTAGTCTCCGCCCACGGAGAAAACGGATTTGCTCGCGCCCAGCAGCGGCCTGGTGTACTGGAAATTGAAGCCCGCTCTCTCGTTTTCAAAAACGATGTCTTTTCCGAACCGGGAAAGAGAGAGCGTCTTGGTCTTTCTGAAATCCTCTCCCAGCCTGAAAGAGATCTGGTACTCTCCCGGCTTTATCTTAAGGGCGCTGTTCATCAGTTTCTGGTTTATGTCTTCCATGTCCCTGGTCCGGTACTTGGTCTTGGTGACTCCCACCGTGCTGGATACCGTCCATCCCCCGCTCAGGGTCCAGTCGAGCTTGGCCGTGCTTCCCAGGCTGACCTTTGACATATCCGACTGAGAGCGCACCTCCCACTTTGGAACAAATTCTGCCGCCTCGGTCGAATCGGCCCCGCCGTCGCCCTCCACCGAAGTCAGAGGGTTGGGGGGAGCCGCTGCCGAAACGGTGTCGCTTTCTGCGCCAGCGGAAATAGTGTCCGCGGAAGAAGCGGCATCGCCGGGGCCCCGGGGGGCCGCAGCCCCTTCCCCGGCGATCAGAACGGATATTATCAAAGCCGCGCATACGCTAATCTGTTTCATGCCCGCCCGCCGTTTTCAAATATGATTCATAGAGCGCGAACCATTCTGCCAGCAGAAGGTTCTCCGCTCTTCTTCTGAGATCCACTCCCGACAGATCCTCCATCCGCTCTGCCATGATCCTCCGCTTTTCTGCGCCCGCCGGAAAGAGGGAGTTTTTCAGCTGTTTCCTCCTGGTCGAGAAGGCTCTTTTTATAAACGCGAAAAACCCGGACCTGTCAGCCGGCGCGCCTTCAAGCGATACGGGTGAAAACCTCAGCACGGCGCTGTCCACATCCGGCCTGGGGCTAAAACATCCCGCCGAAACTTTCATGACCCGCTCGACCTTCAGATAACTTCGCAAAAAAACGGTCATGAGTCCGCAGTTCCTCTCTCCCGCCGGAGTCAGTATCCTTTCCGCGACCTCTTTCTGGACCATTATCACGGAAAGCCTGCTTCTGCGAAGCGATGGAAGCCTTATCAGTATGCCGCTGGTCAGCATGTAGGGGATGTTTCCTATGACCTTGTACTTTTCAGAGTCTCTTTCCGCGGCTTCCCGCTCGAGGTCTACTCTCAGGATATCCGCCCTCACTATCTCGACGTTTTCCGCTCCGGCGAAGCTCTTCCTGAGTTCCCGGCATAGAACCGCGTCTATCTCGAACGCGGTTACCAAGGCGGCGCTTGACGCCAGATGCCGGGTCAAAGCGCCCCTGCCGGGGCCTATCTCGAAGACGAGTTCGCCTTCTTCCAGCCCCAGGCTCTCAACTATTCCAAGAGCCGCCCTCTCGTTGACCAGATAGTTCTGGCCCAGGCTCTTTTTCGCTCCCCCCTGCATATTTTTCGCCAATTCTCCTCCTGGCCCCTTCGGCCGGGCCGTGGCCGTGAATATTACCATAACCGCCGGCCGGAGTAACGGAATTGTTGCGGTCCCTTCCAGGCGGCCCGGAAAAGGTCCGGCATCGGCAAATTTATCAGGGGATTAATCCCGGCGTCGCCTAAGCGGGCGGATCGAGATGGTAAGTTCTCACCCTGAACTCGGCGCCCTCGATCGCATCGACGATGCCGGCGCACTTTTCGACGTCGACTCCCGGATAGTCAACAGCCGTGACCACACAATCCATTCTGGAAAGGGCGGCCGCCTTTATGAAATCGATCACCGAATCAAAGGCCTCCCGGCCGGAATCAGGCCTGCATATATCAAGATAGCCGCTTCTGTCCGGCGCGTTCAGGCTTATTGAAATCCTGTCAAACACCCCCTCCAGATCCGGCACTATATTCCGCTGGTTGATCATGTTTCCCTGGCCGTTTGTATTCAGCCTGACTGCGATTCCATGCCTCTTCGCTTCTCTGGCGGCATTCAGAACGACTTCAAGCCTGGCGGTGGGCTCGCCATAGCCGCAGAAGACTATCTCTTTGATTCCGCCGCCGCTCGCTTCGTCCCCTATCTCGGAAACGATCTCTTTCAGCCCCGGCTCCACGTCCAGGTCCAGGTTGTACCCGTAAAGTGTGTTGTTATTTTTTCTTCTGGCGCAGAAAACACAGTCATTGGTGCAGAAGTTCGTAACGTTTACGTACAGATTGTCCTTTATCGAGTAGGTAACGTTCGCCGGAGGGCGTTCTTCTCTTCTTATGACTCTTCTGTAATTAGCCTCGGTCGCCCTTTCTATGTCCGCTACAGTCACATTCTTTATTTCCGCCACCTTGCGTGCCACGATCGCCACGTGGGCGGGTTCGTTTCTCTTGCCCCGGTACGGTTGCGGAGGCAGGTAGGGAGAGTCCGTCTCCAGGACGAACCCGCTGGACGGAAGCCTCTTTACAGTTTCCGGAAGCCGGGAATTCTTGTAGGTCACCGGCCCCCCGATCCCTAACACGAATCCCAGTTTCATTATCTCCTCGGCCTCCCGCAGCCCTCCGGGAAAAGCGTGGAATATCCCTCCCACCTCCCTGGCCCCCTCTCTTTTCATAATATCCAGGACATCCTCCATGGCTTCCCTGCAGTGGACCACTATCGGCTTTCCAAAATACAGCGCTATTCCTATCTGTTTTTTGAATACTTCCCGCTGAACAGGCCTGGGAGAGAGATCCCTGTAATAATCCAGCCCTATCTCACCGACGGCCAGAACTTTCCTTCTGAGGAGCAGGGTCTTGATCCTTTCCTCGATCTCGTCGCTCCAGTCCTCCGCTTCGTGGGGGTGCACGCCCGCTGAGGCGTAGACCCGGCCGTACCTTTCGGCCAGCCCCGCCGCTCCGTCGATCGAGGCTGAATCGTAACTGACATTCAATATCTCCTCCACCCCGGCGCGGATGGCTTTCCCGATCACCTCGTCCCTGTCCCGGTCGAACTGGGACATGTCAAGATGCGCGTGAGAATCGATAAGCATATAAGCCGTCCTGGTCCTTTTCAGATATCTTCAGTTATCCTGGGAAAGAGCGGCTCGGGCCTGCTCAGGCCCTCTACGCCGCTGAGTCTGGGCGGAAGATCTTCCAGCGCCGGCATTTCCCCTCCAAGGGTTTCACTCATTCGGGCCATCTTTTCCGGAAGGAAGGGCGAAAGAACAGCGCACGATGTCTTCAGAACCGCCAGGAGCTCCCGGAACACACTCTCCAGGGCTTCCTTTCCTCCGCCGTCCCTGGCGAGCTCCCAGGGCTTCTTTTCCTCTATGAACCTGTTGGCCTTCTGTATGACCGGCCAGTAGGCGTTAAGCGCTCTGGAAAAATGCATTTTCTCCATCTCTTCCCTGTACTGCTCGAGAACGGCCGCCATCGGCTCCCGCAGCTGCGCCCCCGGACCGAATTCGCCTTCTCTCACCTTTCCGCCCAGATATTTCTCTATCATGGAAGCGGTTCGGCTGAACAGATTTCCAAGCTCGTTGGCCAATTCGGCGTTATACCTGTTGACCAGAAGCTCCACGGAGATGTCCCCGTCCCTGTCGAAGGGGACTTCCTTCATCAACAGATACCGCAGGCCGTCAGCTCCGAAGACTTTCACCAGCTCCTCCGGATCGAGTATGTTCCCCCTGGTCTTGCTCATCTTTTCTCCGGACAGAGAGAGAAATCCGTGGGCGAAAACGCTTCTGGGAACCGGCTCGCCCGCCGCCATCAGCATGGCCGGCCATATAACGCAGTGGAACCTGGTGATGTCCTTTCCTATGACGTGCACGTCGGCCGGCCAGTATCTGCCGTAAAGTTCCTCGTCGCCCCCGTAACCGAGAGCGGATATATAATTTGTGAGGGCGTCGAACCACACGTATATGACGTGCTCCCGGTCGGTGGGAAGAGGAATTCCCCAGCTCTTTCCTATTCGGGAAATGGAAACATCCTCCAACCCTCCCCTGATAACGTTTACTATCTCGTTCTTTCTTGTTTCGGGACGTATGAACCCGGGGTTCTTCTCTATATGCTCCAGGAGCGGGTCCTCGAAACGCGACAGGGCGAAAAAATAATTCTCCTCGTCGATCTCCCTGGGAGCCTGCTTGTGCCTGGGACACACTCCGTCGACCAGATCCTTCTCGCTGATGAATTCCTCACATGATTCGCAGTAGTACCCCTTGTATCTTCCCTTGTATATATAACCCGCCTCGTGAATCTTCCCGAAAAGCTTCTTCACCCCCTGAATATGCCTTTCCTCGGTGGTATGAATAAAATCGTCGTATGATAAGTCGAGGCTTTGCCACACTCTTCTGAAATCTGCGGACATCTTCCTGCAGTAATCTTCCGGATCCAGTCCCCTGCCCACCGCTTCCCGATGGACGTTGGCGCTGTGCTCGTCGTTACCCATGAGGAAATAGGTGTCGAATCCTTCCGCTCTCTTGTAGCGGGCCATGACATCGGCGCCTATCTTCTCGTAGGCGGTTCCCAGATGAGGCCTCTGGTTTACGTAATCTATCGCGGTGGTAATATAAAATCGCTTCTCTGCCATTGCTTTCAAAAAACTCCTTTCGGCTCCGGATCCGAAGTTGCGGCGCGAGCCGCCCAAAAGCCGCTCAGCTCTTTTTATAACCAGCCTTGAAATCCTCCGCCGGTATCTCCACGGAATTGCCGTCCTCGTCGCTCAGTACTATACTGCTGTTGAAGACATTGGCCTTTTCAATCCTGTATTGCCGCCCGTTGTAGATGACCTTGTTGCCCGCCTTGGGAATCCCCTTCCGCAACTCCCTGTATTCCTTCAGCTCATAGGCGAGGCAGCACATCAGCCTGCCACAGGCTCCCGATATCTTTGCCGGGGTCAGAGGAAGGTTCTGTTCCTTCGCCATCTTGAGGGTGACCGGCTCGAACTCCTTGATAAAGGCGGCGCAGCAGATCCTGCGCCCGCACATGCCCACCCCGTCGAACCTTCTGGCCTCGTCCCGCACCCCTATCTGCCTCAGATCGATGCGGGTCTTGAAGATCGCGGCCAGATCCCTGACCAGCTCCCTGAAATCTATCCTGGTCTCCGAGGTGAAATAGAAGGTGATCTTGTTTCCGTCGAACTGGTACTCAACATCCACCAGCTTCATGGGGAGGTTATGCTCCTCGGCCTTTTCCTGGCATATGGCGATCGCTTCATACTCCTTTTCCCGGGCCGTTTCCAGTTTTTCCTCATCTTCGCTGGTGGCGTGCCTCAAAACCTCTTTATCTATATCCTCGAGTTCTTCTCCGGTAGCGCCGAACAGGGCGATTATCTGTCCCATGTCCTCACCCCTGTCCGCTTCCACTATACAGAAATTTCCCGCTTTCAGGTAAAGCTCCCTGGTATTCTTGAAAACCTCTTTTCTGAGGGATTTGAATTTAATCTCGACGATCTCCATTGCTTGCTCCGTAGCTCGCGCCGGTGGCGGGGCGGTCAGCCCTGATCACTCCACCGGCTTTCGACCCCTGTTTTTGAAATCCTGTAACTATTCAATCTAATACCACTTTCCCGCCAAATCAAGAAACAGTTGAACCAGGGCCAGCTCTGTATCGGCGTTTTTCCTGAGTGCTTCGGCCGCCTGGGAGATCCTTCTCAGATCGGACGGAAAATTCCTGGCCTTCACCGCTTTGACCGCTTCTTTTCCCAGGGCCTTCGAAAAAAACCCGTCCCCCGGCGCCGGCCCGCCGGCGCTTTCATTGATAACCCTCAGGTTTCTGGAGAACTCTTCCAGCATGTCCCGAACCTCCTCCCTGTCGAACCCGCGAGCCATCGACTCCGCCAGAACCGCGATATCCCCCTCTCTTCCGCCGGCGACCGCCCCGACCGCCTGCACCGCTCCCTCTGACACCCGGCGGAACCTCTCGTCCTGAAACCTCAATGCGCGCCTGAGGTTTCCCTCGGACAGGGCCGCCGCCCTCGCCGCCTCTTCATCCTCGCTTCCGATTGTGCTGATCATTATCTTCTTTACGGCATCCTGGCTGAGGCCGCCAAACCTAACTTTGAAACAGCGGGAGGTCATGGTGGGAAGGAGGCGGTCCGGGAATTCTGTGACAAGTATTATCACCACCGACGCGGGAGGCTCCTCCAGCAGTTTGAGAAAGGAATTCTGTGCCTCGACAGTGGCCAGGTGGGCCTCAAAGACCAGAACCACCGTCCTCCCGCCCTCATATGGCTGCCTGGAAGCTCTCTCTACAACCCCTCTGATAAGATCGATCCCTATGCTTCGGGCCCTGTTGCCGAACTCGCCGTAATTAAAGAAATTCTCCCGCCTGCTCTCCATTATGACGGGCAGCGTCTTTTCCGCCGACCCGTAGGGTACCGGAAAGACCAGGTGGACATCAGGGTGTTCCAGCCTGAAGACCCGGGCGCAAGCCGGGCACCCTTCACAACGCCGGCCCGGCCCCTTTTCGCAGTTCAGGGCGGCTGCGAAACCAAGGGCGGTCACCTCCTTGCCCGAACCTTCCGGACCTGTGAAAAGCAGGGACGAGGGGCACCGTGACTCCCGCAGCATGGAGGAAAGAAGCCCTGTGACCCTCTCCTGTGAATCCGCGACTACCCTCGCCGCCTCCCGCGCGTGAAAACCCTTTTTTCTCATTTGAACCACTCCCCGGGATCCAGCGCTTCCTTGGAGCGGCGTATTTCAAAATGGAAATCATCACTCTTGGAAGAACCTTTCTTTTCTATCTCCGCGATCACATCCCCCTCTTCAACCTGGTCTCCCTGGCTGGCGAATATCCTTCCGATCCTGGCATAGAGACTGTAATATCCGCCTCCGTGATTGACTATTATACAGTTGCCGTATCCTGAGAGGGCGCCCGAATACTCTACCCTGCCTCTCGCCACAGCCCGGATAGGCGAGCCTTCCCTTGCCTTTATATCAACTCCCGAATTGAATGTTACCGTTCCGTAGCGGGGATGCCTTGACTTGCCGAACTTCCTGGCGGTGGGCCCTTCCGCCGGCCTGGTCATTCTTCCCCTGAGCGATTCGAACTCCGGCTCACCGTAATCTCCATCCATCCTCATCAGGGCATCTCTTCTCTTTTCCAGCCCCGCTATGATCTCGACCAGGTTGCGCTCCGCCGCCGCCAGGTTCTCTATTTTCCGCTGCCGCTCCGCCTCTTCCGCCTCCAGCCCGGAGAGCGCTTTTTTTCTTTCCCGGCGGTTCTTTTCCAGCCTCTCCAGCTCGGTTCTCTTTTCGCTTTCGGCCATTGTCACCTGGTAGAGCATGCTGGTAAGCTCCGTCTCCTCCCTTGATATTCTATCCTTCCGTTTTTTCAGGTCCTCTACCATAGCGGCGTCCCTGGACGCCACAATAACGAAGAACTTGTACTTCTGAACAAGTTCCGAGAAGCTGTCCGATTCCAGGATTTCCTGCCAGATGCTTCTCTCCCCCTCTTTGTATATAGCCCTGAGACGTCCTGAAAAGAGTTTGAGGCGGCGGGCGTAGTTATTCTCGTTGGCCTGGAGTGTGCTTCTGAGGTCCTCGACCTGTTCCTCGAGCATAGCCTTCTTCTCCTCGATACCCTCCAGCAGCTCCCTGGTGAGCCCCGCCTCTTTTCTTAGCCTTTCCAGGTATTTGCCTATGTCCTTCTCTTTTTTTCTCAACTCCTGAATTCTGGCCCTTTCCTCCCTTATCTCTCTTCTCAGCCTGTCCAGTTCGCCTTCTTTCCCCTCTATCTTCCTCTGGATCTCGCGCCTCTGGGCTCCGGAGCGGGCGGGGCAGCAGAATGCTGCGGCCAGCAGGAGTACCAGAATCACCGTATCGCGCAAGAGCCTACTCATAGAAAACAGGAGAATCACCTTTTTAGAAATCTTCTAATGGCCACGAAGCTACCAGCCGCTCCCAGCAGGGCGCAGAGAACCACGAGCCCCACCACCCCCTCGAACCGGAAGAAAGTCAATCCGGGCAGATAACGGCGGGCGAAAGAGCAGGCCAGCCAGAGCATTCCAGCCGCAAACAGGGCCGAAACCACTCCCTGAACCGCCCCTTCTATAATGAATGGAACCTGAATATAGGAGTTGGTAGCCCCCACCAGCTTCATAATATCTATCGATTTTTTCCTGGAAACAATCGACAGCCTTACCGTATTGGAGATAACGAAGACCACTGAAATAAGAACGATGCCTCCCAGGGCCAGGTCGGTCATATAAAACCCTTTGACCAGCCGTTCTCCCCTCTCCACCCATTCCTTTCCATACCTCACGTCCTCCACTCCCTTCCAGCCGGAAGCCTTGACCGCCACTTTTTCCATATGTTCACTTCCCGCGTATTTGGCCTTAAGCTCCACTTTGAAGGATTTTGGGAGAGGATTGGAATCAAGCTCTTCGAGAAGCCCGCTTCCATTTCCCAGCCGTTTCCTGAATTCCTCCATCGCTTCTTTCTTGGAAACGAAAACCACATTGGATACAGGCTCCAGATCCAGAAGGTCCATCCTTATCCTCTCCATATCACCGCTCCCCAGGCCGTCCCTTAGATAGACGTAAACCCTCATCTCTTCCGAGGCGCTCTCGATAACCATGGAAAGGTTCAGGGTCACCAGGATGAAAATCAGAAGAACCAGCAATGAAAATCCCATGATTACGACAGCTATGATATTGGCGCCCTTCCGCCTGGCCAGCATGGACGCCGATTCGTTGATTATGTATCTGGCTTCATTGATCTTCGCCATGTCACTTTCCTCGCCGGCCCGCCCAGGGGTCCGGCCCGCCCTGCTCGCCCTGCCTGTCAGACTCTATGTTTCGCTCCCCCAGCTGCCTTGCTCTGCGGTCGATCCTCGAATCCAATATGCTTTCCCGCAGGTCTCCGCGATAAACCATCTCGCTGTCCTTCATGATCTTGCCGTTTTCCAGATAGACCGTTCTCTGTCCAAAACTTTTAACCAGCTCCACGTCGTGGGTGGCCATCAGCACCGCGGTTCCGCCAGAATTTATTCGGAAAAGAAGCTCCAGGATGCCCCTGGTGACAATGGGGTCCAGGTTTCCCGTCGGTTCGTCCGCGAGCAGTATGGAAGGCTTGTTCGCCACGGCCCTGGCAATGGCGACCCTCTGCTGCTCGCCCCCCGACAGCATTCCGGGATAGTCGTACCTCTTGTGATACAGGCCGACCCTGGTCAGTATGTCGGTCATCTCCTGCTTGATCTCCCCCATACCGGCTCCGGCTACTTTCATGGCCATGGCAACATTCTCGAAAACCGTCCGGTCTTCCAGAAGGCGGAAGTCCTGGAACACTATGCCCAGTTTGCGCCTCATGTGAGGTATGTTGCTCCGCTTCATCCGGGTAGAAACATAGGGCCCCACGATCACCTGTCCCGAATCTGGATTGTCGTCCATGTAAATCATTCGAAGGAGGGTGCTCTTTCCGGCGCCGCTCGGTCCTACCAGAAACACGAATTCCCCGTTAGCTACCTGCAATGTTATGTTCTGAAGAGAAAAATGCCTGCTCAGTTTTTTGGAAAGATGGTATACCCCCGCTATTATTCTTTTTTCAGAAGTCATCTTTTCAAACCAGCTCTCTTCTTGGCATGAGCGCCGCATCGAACAGCCAGGGCCAGGGCCGACTTAAGGCTGCCCGATTTCGCCAGACCCTTTCCAGCCAGATCATAGGCGGTCCCGTGGCAGACCGAAGTCCTTACCACGGGAAGGCCGATGGTCATGTTAACACCCGTATCGAACCCCGCGCTCTTGAAGGGGATCATTCCCTGATCGTGGTAAAGCGCGATATACGCGTGATAAGGCTTTTCCTTCCAGTTACAGAACAGGGTGTCCGAGGGAACCGGGCCTTCCACCGTAATACCCAGCCGTAAGAGTTCTTCTATAGCCGGGACGATTATCTCCTTCTCCTCGGTCCCCGTCACTCCACCGTCTCCAGCGTGAGGATTGAGGGCCGCCACTGCTATAACAGCTTCTTTCAGCCCCCAGTAGTCGCCCAGCGCGTCCGATGTCACCTTGACGCATTTCTTCAATCCGGATTTTGTGACGGCCCCCGGAACATCCTTTAATGGTATATCCCGGGTCATAATAACTATTCTCAATGCTCCTCTGACCATCATCATCTGGCAGTCAGGGGCTTCAAACCGGTCGGCCAGCATGTCGGTATGGCCCCGGTAGGGGTATCCCGCCAGGAAGAGAGCCTCCTTGGATACCGGGCCCGTCACTATGGCGTCCACCACCCCTCCCCGGGCCATGGATATGGCTGTTTCCACGGCTATTCCGGAGATCTTTCCGCTCGCCTCGCTGGGGATTCCGGGCGGGGGGTCCCAACCAGCCGAAGTATCGATGATCGCCGGAAACAGGATGTCATTTTCATCCTGCAGCTTATCGACGGGAATGATCCTGGCGTCATCGCGGGCTCTGCGGCCAAGGCGGTCCAGCAGCCGGGGAGCCGAACCTATAACGCAGGCCTTTACCCCGTCCAGGCCTCCCGAGTCTATAAGGTCCCCCGTAATCTCCGGCCCTATCCCCGCCGGATCTCCGATGGTAAGAGCTATCACCGGGTTCTCCTCCGGCATAGGTTCTCTCCGTTCTACCCTCACAGGGGCGCGTCCCTGATGATCCTGTAATACTCTTCCCTGTTTTTCCTGGATACCTGGCCAGCCGGCACGCGGATAATCTCTATCACCAGCTCCCGGTGAGGATACCTTATCTGCAGGACGTCCCCCTCCTTTACCTTTCTGGAAGGCTTGACCGCCCTTCCCCCAACCCTCACCTTTTCCTTCAAAATTCCATCCCTGGCGTTGGACCTGGTTTTGACCAGGCACAGGTTTTTCAGCAGAATATCCAGTCTCAAAACCTGAAATCTTTCTTTATGTCAACGTAGTACTTTTCCTTGAGCATCTCAACGTATTGGGAGTACTTTTCCTGAAGCTTCTCCCGCCTGAGTATATTTCTCAATTCCTCTTCGGCTTCCTTGAATGTGTAAGGCCGCTCCTCATTGCGCTCAAGAACCTTTATTATCCTGAAGCCCTTGGAATCCTTTATGACCGGGGCCACCTGTCCGGGCTTGACTCCCTTTATGGCTTCCCTGAAGAATTCCGGAAGGTTGGACAGCGGAATCTCTCCCACCATCCCTCCCATTTCTTTCGATTTCTGGTCGCTGGAATATTCAGCCGCCAGCCTGCCGAAATCCTCCCCCTCCCTGGCCCTCTCTCTCAGGGTTTCGGCCAGACGCCGGGCCTCTTCGAGTTCCCCGGACCCTTCCTCGACCTTTACCAGGATATGCCTGAGCTTCATCATCTCGCCCTCCCTGCCCTCCAGCTTGATGAGGTGGTATCCAAAACCGGTGAGTACAGGCGGGCTGACTTCTCCGGCATCCAGGCTGGATGCCGCCCGGGCGAAATCCTCGTTATTCAGGTCCGCCGGACTTACCGTGCCCAGATTGCCCCCGTATTCCGCGCTGGGCCCTTCAGAGTATTCCCTGGCCAGCTCCTCGAAATCCGCTCCCTCCGAGATCTTTCTCTCGATCGCCCTGATCTTTTCCAGCGCGTCCTTCTTGCTCTGTCCGGAGGCTTCCGGCGTTATCAGTATCTGGCCCAGCTTGGCCGTTGCCGGCCTGGCGGGCAGCTCTTCGGCCTTCTCCAGATAGAAAGCCTTAAGCTCGGCCTTCGCTATCTCGATCTCTCCCATCACCTCCTGGTACATCAGTTTTTCGATGAGCTGCCTGGATTCGATCTTTTCCCTCCACTGCCTTACGAGCTGCTGCTCGGTAAGGCCGTTTCTTCTCAATTCCTCCTTGAAGGCCTCTTCCCCCCCCAGGGCGGATTTATTCCTCGCGATAGCCTTCTCTACTTCGGCGTCGATGTTTTCCTGCTCTACCTCGACCCCTATCCTCTCGGCGTGAACAGCCATTAACAGATCTGCCACCAGCCCTTCCAGAACCTCTTTCTTGAGTGTTTCCCGGTATTTCTCGCTCAGATTCCGGTCTTCTCCCATCTCAAGCATCAATCGCTTGTACTCGGTCTCGTATTCGCTATGAAGGATCGCCCTGTCCTCCACTACCGCAATCACCCTGTCGATCAACTCCCGCTCGCCAGCCACGGCCGGGCCGCAGGCGCCCTGAAAAGCGATAAACGCCGCCGCTGCCGATCCGAGCGTCATCTTTATGCCACGCTTCAAAATCTCACCCCGCTTAGATTATCATACCGGCCCCATTCAACGATTCGGAGCTTCATCGCCTGTCCCGGCCGAATCGGCCCTCCGGTAAGCTTCGTTATAGTATTCGACGCCTATTTCCCTTTCCAGAGAACTGATGAATTCATCATGGGCTTTCTGCCTTTTTTCCATAATCAGCTCGTTTATTATCTCTTCCCTGACATCTTCGATGTGCGCCGGCGCGAGTATCTTCCTGCTTCCCACGAGCCTGATTATATGATAACCGAATTCAGATTTCACTATATCACTGTTCTGGCCATCCCGCAGAGAAAATACTACCGGTTCGAATTCCGGTATCATGTTTCCCTTGGCCAGGTAGCCCAGGTCTCCCCCTCTTCTGGCTTCCGGGTCCACTGAATACCTGTTGGCGATATAGGTGAAGCTGTTTGATTTTAGAAGTTCTTTTACCTTTTCGGCTTCTTCCAGAGTATTCACCAGGATATGCCTCACCCTGTATTCACGCTCATACTCCCGCCGGTGATCCTCGAAATATCGCCCTATCTCTTCCTCCGTGACATTGATCCTCTCCCTCATTTCAAGGTAGAGGAGATGATCCGCGAGAAATTGTTTCTGCAGGTTTTTGATTCTCCAATCTATCAGGGGATCCTTTTGAAGCCCTCTTCTCAACGCCTCTTGGTAGAGAAGCTCCACCTCGACCCAACGTTTAACGAATGTCTTCTTGTCCTCCTCCCCAAGCGCGGCCCCCTCCGGCCCGGGAAGGATGTTGTTCAAATCCTCCCTGGTAAAGACAGCGTCCCCGACTCTGAGTATGTCCTGGGGGGATGGCTGCGGGGGAACCGGCTCTTCCTTATCATCCCGGCAGCCCGAAAGGGCAAGAACCGCGGCGAATAAGACCGCCGCGATTCCAGAGTTTCCTCTATTCCAGGCTCTCGGCATTTAATCCTCTCTGAGCCTCTCCAGTTTGGCCTCGGCCAGATTTTCCTCGAAAACCTGTATGTTGTATTTTTTGCGCCATTCGGCCACTTTCTTATCGAACATCTCGTTGGTCTTCTTCTCGTTCAGCATCTGCCTTACCGACCTTCTGGACTCTTTCTCGGTGAGGGCCCGGCTTTCCAGTATAGTCTTAAGCTTTAAAACAGCCCATCCTCTGCCGGTCTTGAAGACAGGAGAGATGTCCCCTTCCTTCTCAAGGCTGAAGGCCACTTCGTCGAACTCCGGATAGGTTCCTCTGACATTGAGGCCTTTCTCGCCATTATCCTGTTCGACCAGGGGATCTTCGGAATAGGAGGCCGCCAGCCTGCTGAAATCCTGCCCCTCTTCGGCCAGCTTCTTGACCTCTTCCACTATCTCCCTGTCCGAATTTATTATAACGGCAAATTCCCTCTTCTCCCTGGTCTTGATCTCGTCCTTGTGTTCCTGGTAATAAAGCTCCACCTCTTTATCAGAGACGTTTACCTCCTGCTTGATGGCCTTGTTGAAGAGAAGCTGCAGAAGGAACTGCTCCCTGCGCCAGTCCATCTCGGCCTTTACCTCGGGGTCCTCCAGAAGCTTGAGCCGTTTCTCAGCGTATTCGGGAAGGACGTCGTTAAAAAACTTCTTGTAAAGAAGATCCACTATCCCTTCAGGGCCCTGTTCTCTTCTGGGCCTCTCTGGCAGCCCGAGATTATCGTAGATATACTCGAAATCTTCCAGAGTGTAATCATTGCCCTCATACTGGCATAGAATCATTCCCATATACTCATCCCTGACATCCAGCTTGGGAGCGTTAGCGTAGGTTATCTTGCGGTTGAATATATCGCCCATAGGAACGTCTTCGGGAAGGCTGTTATACGCTATGGTGAGAACGTCCGGGAATATCTGGAAATTCATGTCCTTCGCAATCTCTCTCTTCACCTTCTGGAGCATCTTCTTTTCCTTTATCGACCTCGCCCTCTTCCTGGCGTAATCGATATCCTGGTCGGGTATTATCTTCCTCTTATCGTGAACCTTGAGGATACTGAACCCGTTGTTGACCCTGACCGGGGGAGTAACGTCGCCCTTTTCCGCCTGGAAAAGGGCTTCCTCTACCCACCAGTACATGCTTCCGATCGACATGGTCCCCAGACGCCCTCCGTCCTTGGCGGTGTAGCCTATGGAATGCTTTCTGGCCATTTCCGCGAAATCGGCGCCGTCCAGGATCTCCCGCCTCAGCTGAACCGCTTTCATGCTGTCCAGGACCGTTATCTGGCTCAGGACGTACTCGTTCTTCATCTTTTCGTTATAATCTTTGACCTCTTTTTCATTGACCTTCACTTTGTCCATGATGTAGTGCTTCGTAATCGCCTGAATCAGGAAAGGGTCCCTGTAGTGATTCCAGAAACTCCGGAACGCCTCATCCTTCTCCAAACCTAGATCCTTTGCTCTCAACACCATGACTTCCTTTGCGATGATATAATCAAGGACCTTCTTCTTTCCTTCCAGGTTGTTGGTGTCGGGCAGGTAGCTTTCATCAATGAGTTCCGCCGTCTTCTCGAAATCTGCCACCGTTATTTCTTTGCCCTCCACCGCGGCCACCACCTTGTCTTCCCTCTCAGTGGTCGAACACGCGGCGTACAGAGCGACAAAGACCAGCAACGCCATAAATATTACTCTCCTCATTTTCTCTCCCTTCAGTTGTTATTCGCGGGTTTTTCGATTTCGCGTCGAGTCAGCATATACGGACCAAAATAGAAAGTTTATAAAAAGTGCCTTCTTTATCAACGATAAAGTTACACTACCCCCCGGCCTTACCCGAAAAGGAGGGGGCGTATTGCTTCCAACCTCTGATTAAACGATTCATTTAACATATAGTTCCAAGATAGTCAACAGCAATTCAAGGTCATCCAGCGACCCGCCCCGGGCCGAGGCTTCCCCCCGCTCTTCCTCAGCGGGAGGCCCAATCTCCAATGATAAACCCCCGCCGGCGCTGAAAGAAATCCTGTTTTCAAACTCTGCCGCTATCTCGGCCAGAAGGTTCCTTCCGGGAATGTCCTCTTCCCTGAAGTCTACCTTGAGAAAATCTTTTCCGGTGGCGTCAACCCGGGAGATTCCAGCCTTGGCGGCTCTGATTCTGGCCCTAACTATTCTGAGCAGATTTTCGGCGGTCACGGGGACAGGCCCGAACCTGTCTTTAAGTTCTTCTCTCAAGTCGTCCAGCGCGGAAATTTCCGTCAATTTTCCAAGACGCCTGTATATATCCATCCTCTCTTCGGAATCCCGGATATATTGAGCGTCCAGGTAGGTGTCCAGCCCTGATCTTACCTCGACCTCCGCCTCCCGCTCAACCGGCTCGCCCTTTATTCTGCCTATTTCCTCCCTCAGCATTCTGGAATACATATCCAGCCCCACGGTATTTATCTGCCCGGACTGCTGGTGACCCAAAAGGTTGCCGGCTCCTCTTATCTCAAGATCCCTCAGGGCGATGCGGTAGCCCGCTCCCAGGAAGTCGAATTCGCTTATCGCCTTCAGCCTCTTCATGCCTTCCGGGGTCAGGGAGCGGTTCTCCGGCACCAGAAGGTAGGCGTAGGCCTTTCTGTCCGACCTTCCGACTCTTCCCCGCAGCTGGTAGAGCTGGGCCAGACCGAACTTGTCGGCGTGATTTATTATTATGGTATTGACATTCGGAAAATCCAGGCCGGCTTCTATTATCAAGGTGCACACCAGAAGGTCATATTTCCTGTGCATGAAATCGATCATAACCCTTTCGAGTTCCCGCTCCTTCATCTGGCCGTGAGCGTGGACTATCCTGACCCTCCCGGGCAGCAGCCTTCTAAGATATCCCTCAACTACCGATATGCTCTGTACCCGGTTATGGACAAAGAAGACCTGCCCTCCCCTCTCTATCTCCCTCATGACCGCCTCCTCGATCCTCCCGTCGTCGAAAGGCAGGATCTCGGTTCTGATGGGAAGCCTGTTCCGGGGAGGCGTGTCTATGACCGATATGTCCCTTATTCCTGAAATGGCCATGTGAAGGGTCCTGGGTATGGGTGTGGCCGTCATGCTGAGGACATCGACGTTTTTCTTCATCTTCTTGAACAGTTCTTTCTGCTTAACCCCGAAACGGTGTTCCTCGTCAACCACCAGAAGGCCCAGGTCCCTGAATTTGATGTCACCGGAAAGCAGCCGGTGGGTCCCCACGACGATATCAACCTTCCCTTCGGCTATCTCCTTGAGCGTCTTCTTCTGCCGGCCCCTCGGCACGAACCTGCTCAGTACGGCGACATTGACCGGAAAGCCGGCCAGCCTGGCATTCAGAGTGTCGAAATGCTGCATGGCCAGAACCGTCGTGGGAACCAGAAAGGCGCTTTGCTTCCCGGAAAGGACCGCCTTGAAAGCCGCCCTTATGGCCACCTCGGTTTTGCCGAAGCCGACATCGCCGCAAAGCAGCCTGTCCATGAGTTTCTTCTTCTCCATATCGGCCTTGACCTCAGCGGTGGCCTGAAGCTGGTGGGGAGTGTCCTCGTAGGGGAACATCCCTTCCATCTCGTGCTGCCACAGCTTGTCCCTTTCGAAAGCGTATCCCCTCGCCACCTCCCTGGCCGCGTAAATCTCCAGAAGGTCCCCGGCGATCAGCTGGGCGCTCTTTCTGGCTCTCTTTCTGGCCCTGGCCCACTTGGCGCTGCCCAGCCTGGAAAGCGATGGCTCCTTGCCGTCTGCTCCCGTGAACTTCTCGATCATTCTAAGTCTGTCTACCGGAATAAGAAGCCGGTCGTTGCCCCGGTATCTGATATCCAGGCATTCCGTCTTGAACCCGCCCATATCCAGAACCCTCATTCCCATATATCTTCCTATACCGTGATCTACGTGCACTACGAAATCGCCCGGCTTGAAGAAAGAAGGATCGTACGTCAGCGACCTGCTTCTGGATTTTGGCTTTCTGTATACCCGGTGGTACCTTCCGAAAACCTCCTCCTCGCTGAGAAAAAGCACTCCCGCTTTCTTCCAGATGAACCCCCCGCTTATCTCGCCTATTGGAAAATCAGCTTCTAAAGCCGCCTCCTCCAGTATCTCCTCCATTCGCCTTCTCTGAGCGTCGTTCACGCAATAAACAAAAACCTGCACTCCGCGTCTGTTCATGGCGTTAATCTCTTCCGCCAGGCCCTTGATATTCCGCCTGTAGCTTTTCGCCGGGGTCACCCCGAAATCAACATCGGCCTGCCTGTTTATCTGATGTATCTTCAGCGTGACATCAGCCTGAAACACGCCGTCCAATCCTTCGCCCTGAAGGTAGGTCTCTTCGGGTGCGGGATAGACCCTTCCCTTCTCCAGCAGGGCCCGGTATCTCTTCTCTATCTCCTCCTTGAAACTTTCCTTCTCCCTCCGCAGATCCTGGTACCCCGAAAGAATAATCACCGGAGCCCTCCGAAAGTAGTCAAGCACCGGCCCCGCCTGATTCATAACGGGGGCGTAATGCTCCATCCCGAAGAATGATATTCCGCTCTCCAGCCTGCTGGCGGGAAGCTCCATTCGGCGGGCTGTTTCATCGTCCTTGCCTTCGGCCTGAAGCTTTATCATCTCCCTGAGCCTTCCGAGTCCTTCTTCGGTGACCACCATGTGGCTGAGCGGCCTTATCCAGACCGAATCAAGCCCTTCAGCCGATCTCTGGCTCTCTATATCGAACTCTCTTAGGGAAACGATCTGGTCGTCATCAAACTCGATTCTAAACGGAGCGGAGCTGCCCGCCTCGAAAATGTCCATTATCGCCCCCCGAACAGCGAACTGTCCCTTCTCCTCGACGATCTGATGCCTCTCGTAACCAAGGGAAGACAGCCTTCCCGCCAGATCCCGAATCCCGTATCTTTCACCTGAATCCAAGCCCACCAGCAGTCCTTCGAACACCTCGGGCATAAAAACCTTCTTCATGCAGGACCGCAGGGTGCACACCAGGACCCGGCATCTTCCCATGCTAATCGCGTGAAGAGCGTTCATCTGGGCTCCTACCAGGTCCCTGTCAGGTTCGTGATAATCGTACGGCAGCATCTCGTCTTCAGGGTATGATATGACCCCTTCAAGACCAAAACTCTTCAGGTCCATTTCCATATCCCGAAGGCTGACCTGGTCGGGAGTGACCACCACCAGCGGACTCTCGCTATTTTCAGCCAGGACGGAAAGAACCAGCCCTTTTGAGGCGCCGGGCAGTCCCGCCAGGTCTACGCTTACCTTCCCTTCCGCCATAAGCTTTTCCAGCCTCGCGTATCCCTCAGTATTCCTGACTCTTTCCTTTACGCTATTCCACACGCCTTTTTCTCCCAACAGCGCCGCCTTGAGCTACCAGGGCCTCCAGAATGAAGACCGCCACAGCGGCCCAGATGAAAAGTTCGGTGACCTCTCTGCCCCTGGTGGCGGCCATGAGTTGTCTGTCCAATTCCCCTTCAGGATCTATCGGCGCGAATCCTTCCAGCCCCAGGGAATCGGCCGCCTCTTCCGCGCTCATGTATTCCAGGGCTGATTCCTCCAGGCAATCGGGGTTCACGCTCACTACCTCCTCCAGTTCCCCACCCCTCTCGACGGTGACGAATCCGGGTTTTTCGAAGGGGCCGGCATTCAAGCCTTCTGAAAACCCCGCCGCTTCCACCGGGGACTCTCTCAAAAGATAGCTTCCATCCGCTCCGCCGGCATCCCCGGCGAAATAGCCGGTCAGTTTGGCGCTTCTATCGCCTTTAATTACAAACCCGGTTCCCACTTCTATATCACGAGCCGACCCTCCGGCCGCCGCCAGAGAGGCAATAGCCTGTCTTACCAAGGGAAGGAAAAAGGGCGACAGCACAAGCTGCCCCCCCTCAGGTTCCGGATTCGCGGCAACGAACACCGCCGAGCCTTCTCCGATATTCTCCCTCCATAAAAACGGCGATCCGTCTTTAAAATCCAATATCCGGTCTTCTGATCCCACTCCCCGCACCATTATGCTGTCCCTGAAATCCAACCTGGACAGAGACTTGAGGTCCTCGCCGGAGAAAGGTTTCAGAAATTCCAAACCGCGCCCGGGCTCCCTTATGGTGAAAGGCTCTCCCGGGCGGGCTCTGCTTATTACCCGCGGCTGATAACGGCTGATTCCCCGAACCGCCTCCTCAAGGCCCGGCCGGACGAAAACCAATGCCCCTCCCCCGCCGATCATGAATTTATTCAGAAGGTCTATATCCTCGCCCCAATATCTCCACCCCGGTGCCACAACCACCACATCCGCCTCCTTCAGGTGAGCGCTGCTCACTCCCGCCGACCCCGGCTCGATCAACATGACTCCTCCATCCTCGCCGCCGGGGCTCACAGCGTTTCGCAGATACCCTCCCCTTTTCCCTGCCAGGTACAGTACCTTCACCCTGTCCAGGACCTCCAGGGCGAAAAACCTCCTGTTATCAAAAGAGAGCCTGTCGTCTGCCAGACGGACCTCTCCCCGTATCCACCCCGCCGAATCCATAGTTACTGGAGCTTTAATGACTTTGACCCCGGAAGCCGGAACCTCCACCTCTCTGGTCATAGCCCTTTCGCCCTCTATCATAACGCTTACTACGGTCACAAGCGGCCGCATCGAGGAAGAACCGCGCAATTCGATCTCAAGAGCCGCCGCTTCGCCGGGGTGGACAGCCACCGCCGGTGTCGAAACCCGGGCGGCCGCCGCGTTCCGCAGGCCCTCCGCTTCCACCGGTATCATCAGAGTTCTGACCTTGAGCCGCTCCCCTTTTCCTTTTCCGGCCCCATAAACTCTTCCCTTTTCTTCCATGCCCGCGCCGGCGGCGCCGGGGGTTTTCTCCGAACCTTCCGCAACGCCCTTGCCGCCCCCGACCGAACTTCGCTGAAGGTCGGATATTATGTAAAGCTCTCTCGCCTGGTAGCCGCTTTCAGCCAATACATCCAGAGCCATCTTCGCGGCTTTCCTCAAATCGGTGGATCTCCACGATACCTCAAGTCCGTCCAGGGCCTCCACCGCGTATTCCTTCCCCCCGCCAGCTCCCCTGAAGATACTCTCCGGCTCTTCATCGAAAGCGATGACTGCCAGCAGATCATCGTCTTCGCTCCTGGCCGCTATCTCCTTGGCTGCCTCCACTCCGATTTCAAAAAGCTCCCCTTCCCGAGTCTTCAGCCCCATACTATAACTCCTGTCGATCAGTATGACTCTGGCTACAGGCAGCGAACCTGGAAAAAGAGAAGCAGCCCTGCCCCTTATGACCGGCCTGGCGAAAGCCATGGCCACCAGCGCCACAAGCATCATCCTCAGAAACAGAAGCAGAAGCCTTCGAAGGTTTATCCTCCTCATGCTTCTGCGGCGGGCGCTCTTCAGGAACATCAGTGAACTGAACTCTACTTCCGGCACCCTCCTAACGCTGAAGATATGCACAAGAAGGGGGGCCGCTACCGCCGCCAGCGCCAGTAAAAATACGGGGTTTAGAAACTGCAATCGGGACCTTTCCAGAAATAATCGATGACGCCCGCCCTCCTCCCGTGACCATCCCCGTCCGGAATCTCAGTGCATCCCTCTTCTCTTATTCAGGTAGGAAACCAGGGCCCGGTCAAAAGGGGTGTCCGAACTGAGCAGATTATAATCGATTCCATTTTCCTTGCATTCGATCTCCAGGCTTCTGATCCATTCACTCACCCGGTAACGGTACTCCCGGGCCAGGAACCAGGGCTGGGCTTGAATTCTTTCTCTGGTTTCCATATCAAGGAACCTTACTTCTCTGGAGTAATCCATTCTGAGCTCCAAAGGATCCAGTATGTGAAAAACTATAGTTTCGTGGCCTCTGTGCCTGAACCGTTTCAGGCTGGAGATAACAGTTTCCGGGCTGTCCATAAGATCGCTCATGACTATCACCAGCCCTCTCCTCCTGATCCTTTCCGCGACTTCTCCCAGGGAGACCCCGACTCTGGTCCCCGCTCCCGGCCTCAGTCTCTCCAGTTCACCAAGGATCAGGTGCAGGTGTCTCTTTATCGATCTATGCTGGGTAAGAAGGTTGATCTTCTCGTCGAAAAGGGCCAGCCCCACCGCGTCCCTCTGCCCGATCATCAGATATCCCAGGGCCGCGGCGAGCAAGGAGGCGTATTCCAGCTTGGTCATCTTCGAACTGCCGAATCCCATCGACCTGCTCCGGTCCATAAGAAGGGTGGCCCTGACGTTCGTCTCGTCCTCAAATACCTTTACGAAATACCGGTCTGACTTGGCGAAAAGCTTCCAGTCCACGTACCTTGTAGACTCTCCGGGATTGTGCCGGCGGTACTCGGAAAACTCCGCGCTGAAACCGTGATAGGGGCTCCTGTGCATTCCCGCCATAAACCCCTCTACTATAAGCCGGGCTCTCAGGGCCATGTTGGCCAGCCTGGAAACCACCTCCGGCTTGAGATATCTGTCCGCTTCTCTTCTTCGATTAGACATCGCCTTTGTCTTCCCCGGCCTCCCGGCCCTTCGGGTCACTTCGAGGCCGCTTCCAGCAGTCTTCCGATCAGCTCATCGGTGGTAACTCCATCAGCTTCCGCGTGGAAGTTGGCGACCAGCCTGTGCCTCAAAACCGGGTGCGCCACGGCTTTTATATCGCGGACTTCGGGTGTGGTCCTTCCCCGCATAACGGTTCTCGCTTTGGAGGCCAGCAGCAGATACTGTCCGGCGCGGGGCCCGGCGCCCCATGACAGGTACTTTCCGACCTCCTCTACCTCCCTTTCCCTGCTCAGCCTGGTCAGCCGGACGGTAAATTCCAGGACCTCCCTGGAAACCGGAACCGACCTTATCAGTTTCCTGAGACGGAGTATCTCCCCCCCGGTCAGGACTGTTTCGGGAATCTCCGGTTCCGAGGAGGTAGTCCTGTCGATGATCTCTATCTCTTCCTCACTGGATGGATAATCGACTCTTATGTCGAACATGAATCTGTCCAGCTGAGCCTCGGGAAGAGGATAGGTCCCCTCAAGCTCTATCGGGTTCTGAGTGGCCAGAACGAAGAAGGGCGGGTCCAATGGATAGGTCTCTCCTCCTATGGTGACCTCCAGTTCCTGCATAGCCTGAAGCAAGGCCGCCTGGGTCTTGGGAGGGGTCCTGTTTATTTCATCAGCCAGAACGACATTGGCGAACACCGGGCCCTTGACGAACCTGAACACCCTGGCACCCGTGGTCCGATCCTCCTCCAGGACCTCGGTGCCCATGATATCTCCGGGCATCAGGTCAGGCGTGAACTGAATTCTTGAGAATTCCAGATTCAGGCATCTGGCAACCGTGGAAACCAGCAGGGTCTTGGCCAGGCCGGGAACGCCGACCAGCAGGCAGTGTCCTCCCACGAAGAGCGCCGCCAGCAGCTGGTCGACCACCTCTTCCTGGCCGATTATTATTTTTCCTATCTCGGCCTTCAGCTTCCTGTAGGAACTCTCGAAATTCTCCAGCAGAATATCCTCTTCCATTTTTCCCCCAACGGTGATTTTCCATTATTCGACAAGGTTTACTATATCAATTTTCAGGGGCTGAATCCTAGTTTTCTTCTTTTTCAACCCCTTTCAGGTGTTTATCCAGAAACCTCAGTACCGCTCCGTATCCCTTGATACGGTTTTCCTTTTTCATGAATCCGTGCCCCTCGTCATCGAAAACCAGGTATTCGACCGGGACTCCGTTTTCCCTGGCCGCCTTTACTATCTCGTCCGATTCGACCTTGAGCACCCTTGGGTCGTTGGCTCCCTGAAGGACCATCAGGGGCCTTTCAATCCTGTGCGCGTGAAACAGCGGTGATATCTTTCTCAGATACTCCTGGTCCGTCTCGGGGTTTCCAAGTTCCTTGTACAACGATTTCCTGTGGGCTTCCCACCAGTCGGGAATGTTGCTGAGAGTTCTCAGCCAGTTCGACACACCGAATATATCGACCCCCGCCGCAAACTCCTCCGGCATAAAGGCAAGCGCGGCTAGAACCATGTATCCCCCGTAGCTTCCTCCTATTATCCCCACCTTTTCCGGCTCGACGTATCCGGTCTCTATAATGAACTTCTTTCCCGCAACGCAGTCCCTAAGATCATCTTCTCCATGCCTCATGTCGTCGAGCCTGTAAAACCTTTTTCCGTATCCCGAACTCCCACGGTTATTGACCGCCAGTACTGCGTATCCATGGTTCACCAGATATTGTGTGACTGAATGGTACCCCACCCGGGACTGACCGCCCGGCCCTCCATGAACCCAAATAAGCGCTGGAACCGGCGATCTGCTGTCGGCCCCATGTGGTTTGTATAGGATTGCCGGTATTTCGAGTTCGTCGAAAGACTCATACCTTACTACTCTTCCCTCAACGAGGTCATCCGGATCGATCTCTGGATTCATGGTATCTGTTATCCTTCTATAATCCCGGGTTTCGAAATCATAAACGTAGAGGTTATCGGGAGCCCTGGAGCCGTTGACGAAAAACCGCAGGAGTTCCTCGCTCCTGGAGATCCCGACCGAAGTTATTACACCATTTGGAAGTTCCGGAAGATCAACCTGTTCGTTTTTACTTGTATCGTAGACCTTGATCTTTGTAACGGCGTCTCTATTGATCGCTGTCACCCGGTATCTGCCGTTCCTGGAAAAATAGGAATAGGTGATATCCCAGTCAGTCTTCTCTACCACTTCTTTTTCGCCATTTGCTAGCTCATAACGCATAAGGTACATGAATTCATGGTCCTCGTTGGTGAGGTAATAGAGGTATTTCGCGTCCGCGTCAAAATCCGCCGGCCTGTTGAGGACCTCCCCCCCGTGTCTGGTTATCTCTTTTACTTCTCCGGTTTCCCTGTCATAAAGGTATATATCCGAATCGTGGTTTGTTTTCGATTTGGAAAAGGCCATGTAGCGTATGTCATTTGAAACACAACCAAAGTCGAAGCCGGCGTCGTTGAGGTAGATCATCTTGGGCTGGAAGGATTCAGCGTCCATCGTGTAGACATCCATATATCTTGAATCCCTGTTGTTCGATCCAAATATTATATGTTTTTCGTCGTGGCTCCACCCGTAGAAAACAGACCTTGCCCCGTCCCAGGGAGTCAGATCCACCGCATCCTCTCCCGTCTTCTGCATATAGATGTGATAGATCTCGTTTCCTCCGGTGTCGCTCAAGTACAGAAACCTGTCATCATGAGGAAAATAGGACAGCGCGAAGGCGGAGTTCTTTTTCGAGTAGGTCAGCCGCTCTGCCTCGCCCCCTTTCACCGGAATCGAAAAGACATTGTACACACCGGTTCTGTCACTGGTTATCAGAAGCCTGCTCTCATCGTGAGAAAAATATCCTCCCGAGATATTTTCAGTGTTCATGAATTGTTCGATGGTATACTGTTTAACATCGCCCGAGCACCCCTGCATAACCGCAATCAGAACAAGAACCGAAAAAATTCCAAAAGTCGCCTTCACGGGTCACTTCCTTTCCGCCATATTACCGTTTAAAAGCAAACCTGCCCGTCTTGAAAAATCCACGCTCCTCATCGCCTCAACATATATTTATACATTATATTCGAGGTTGTTCCAATCCTTTATTTTTTACTTCTGATTTTCAAGCTATCAAGCACCAAAATCAAATTATGCCAATAAGACAAAATGTTCTGCCATATTAATACTGTCATTATGGCATTTATATTTGCTTAATAGTGCCTTTATGGCATAAATTTCGGCGTACTCGCTTGCTGCTGTGATTTCAAAATATCTACCTATATCGTCATATTTTATTATAAGGCAGTGACTTACAACAATATAGCTGTTTTGGCATGGTGTATGCGACTTCTTATCCAGTGAAAAGAAAAATCAAACTTCAAACCTGAAGGACCTGTAAAAACAAGGAGGGAGATTATGAGCATGATTAGATGGAATCCGGCAAGAACCCTTTCAACGATGGACTCTGACATCAACAAGTTCCTTGACACCTTTTTCAACTTTGAGCGTGAACCAGGGAAGATGGTTGAGAGAAACTGGGCTCCCAGGGTAAACGTAAGGGAACTTGAAGACGGGTTCGAAGTGACCGCGGATCTGCCGGGCATGAGCAAGGATGAGATTTCTGTTGAACTCGAGAACGAACTGCTGACTATCAAGGGCGAGACAAAGAAAGAAAAGGAAGAGGACAAGGGAAATTATCATATTTGCGAAAGGAGCCGAGGAAAGTTCGAGCGGACATTCACTCTGCCTGATTACGTAAAGGCTGACGCGATCGAGGCCGAGTATAAAAACGGTGTTCTTAAGGTGGACATACCAAAGACCGAGGCTCCTAAACCCGAAGTCCAAATAAAGGTCAAGTAGCTTCCCACCCGGCCGTAAGCGGCAACCCGAAAGGCAGGGGTACCCAAACCCCTGCCTTTTTATTTATACATATTTACGGCCGGTTTGAATAATAAGAGGCCTTAGTACAAGCTTGCCTGCCCTGACGGTTCTCTTTCTGATCTTCCGCCTGTTACTTCACCCAGGATTCAGTCTTCTTTTCTTCTTTCTTGTTCTTTTCCTCCTCCGGTATCTGAATCTTGGACTTGCTCGGCGTTCCGTCGGGGCTCATGCTGCATGATCCTTCGAAGAATACGCCTTCGTCTATCACCAGCCTTTTGGTCTTGATATCGCCCTCGAGGCGCGAGCCGGCCTGAAGCTCTATCTTGTCATCCGCCTCGATGTTACCCAGTACCGTTCCCCCGATAACTGCCTGCTTTACCTTGACGTCGGCCTTTACTCTTCCATCCTTTCCGACTACAAGGGTGTCCGGGCAATCTATGGTTCCATCGAATTCACCGTCTATTCTGACGGTGCCTTCCCGTACTTCGACCGTGCCCGTGATCTTGCACCCCTTGCCGAATATCGAGTTCATCTTTCCTTCCGTAGCCATTTTATCACCCTCTTTCACGGTGCCATCCTCTTTACTATTCCTGAACTTCAGCAACTTTCTTCTCCTTCACTTTTAATGAAGCAGATACTCCAGCGGGTCAACCTTGGCGTTGTTCCTTATAACTTCAAAATGCAAATGAGGCGCGGAGCTTCTTCCGGAATTCCCGGAATAGGCGATTGTCTGCCCCCTGGTAATCCTCTCTCCTTTTTTTACTACAATCCTCTCATTATGTCCATAGAGAGTTTTCAATCCATTCCCATGATCAAGCTTGACAAAGTATCCGAAAATCCCGTCCCAGCCCGTCTCTACCACATATCCATTAGCCGAGGCCCGCACCGGCTCCCCTCTCTGAACGGCGATATCAACGCCGAGATGATGCCGCGGATCCCCTTCCCCCACCGACGAATTGAATTCCTTTGTAATAAACCCCCTCACGGGCCAGAAACTGGGAATAGATCGCAGGACTGCGCTCTTTTCATCCACTATACGCTCTGAAACCATGCTCGAAGCCTCAACCGAGCTTTCCTCCGCCCCTTCTCCTCCTTCATTCTCCATACCCAGCATCTTTCTCATCCTCATGTCCATTTCCTGTATCTTATTTACATTCAGCACTATCTTCTCAAGCTTCTCGTTCTTTTTCTTCAGATCCTCCACTCGGTTTTCAAGAGCTGCTATCTCTCTTGTCTTTATCAAAAGCTTTCCATAGGTCGCGATAAAGACTCCTACCGAAAGCACCCCTACGCCCAGTACTACCAGGAAGATGTAGAAAAGCTTGTATGGCACCCTGTAAGTCCTGGTGTTTTTAATATCATGCGGAACTAATATTACGGAAAACTTGTCCTTCATAACCGTCTAGCCTGTCTGGCTTAAATCCTGATGCCGCATTCAGGCTCCTTCGTCAAGATTCAATCCCATCTTATCCAGAATGCCCTCCAGTTGATCGTTTGAGAAATACTCGATGGACAGCACTCCCCCTTTCTTTCTTGGTGTTATAATGACTCTGGTCCCGAGCCTCCTTTCCAGCCTCTCCTCCAGGTCCCTTACCGCCGGGTCGACCTTTCTTCTACCCCGCCTTCTCTTGGTCTTTTCTCCTCCCCTTCGCCGCTCCGCGTCTCTAACTGTAAGCTCCTCGCTCACTATCCTCCTGGCCAGCTCCAGTTGTCCCTCCTCCGATTCCACGCTCAGGATAGCCCTCGCGTGCCCTTCCGTGAGCTTTCCAACGATTATCATTTCCTTTATCTCTTCAGGAAGGTTCAAAAGCCTAAGGGTGTTAGCTACCGAGCTTCTGTTCTTGCCGACCGCTTTCCCGATATCGGCCACAGAAAGCCCCAAATCCTCCTTAAGGGCGCTGAAACCCATCGCTTCTTCTACCGGGTTAAGGTCTTCTCTCTGAAGGTTTTCCAATAGAGCATACTTTAGCGAATCCCTGTCTCCGATGTCCCTCACTATCGCCGGCACCTTTTTCCGCTCCGCCATCTTGGAAGCCCTGAGCCTCCTCTCTCCCACCACCAGCTGGTACCTCTTTCCAGAACGCCTTACCACGACCGGTTGAAGTATCCCGTTCTCAGCTATCGAGTTCGCAAGCTCCAAAAGCTCTTTCTCCCTGAAATTCTTTCTCGGCTGATTCGGATTCGGGTCTATCGAGTCGACGTCTATATCTATGACTCTCTCCGCCTCCGCGATGTTCTCTCGAATATCAATGGGTATCAAAGCCTCAAGCCCCCGCCCCAGAACCTTTTTTCTCATAGGAATCTTTCTCCTTTAAGCCCGTCTTCTCGCCAGATTACGATCCCCGGGCTCCCCCGCTTCATTTTTTCCCTGTTTCTTTATTACTTCCTGGGCCAAATTCAGATAGCTCTTCGCTCCAGCGCTCTGCACATCGTAAAGAAGAACCGGCTTTCCAAAACTGGGACATTCACTCAGACGCACATTTCTCGGTATTACGCTCTCGTAAACCCTGTCTCCAAAGTAGGTTATCGCTTCCTCGGCAACCTGGCTGGACAACCTCAGCCTTCTGTCGAACATGGTCAGCAGAACCCCCTCTATCTTAAGGTCGGGGTTCAGGTGTTTCTGTACCATCCTTATCGTACCAAGAAGCTGGCTCAATCCTTCCAGGGCATAATATTCGCACTGTATAGGTATAAGAATCGAATCTGAAGCGGTCAGCGTGTTAAGAGTCAAAAGCCCCAGACTGGGGGGGCAATCCACTATTATGAAATCATACCTTTCGGTTAATCCGCCAAGGGCCGCCTCCATCTTTCTCTCCCTGGCAAGCTGGGAAACCAGCTCTATCTCCGCCCCCGCCAGTTTAGCGTGGGAGGGAATCAGGTCGATAAGACCCGCCTCCCTTATGGTTCCGGCCGCGGATACCTGCTCCATGAGAACCTCGTATATAGTGTCTTCGTCCTCCTTCACCCTTATTCCCAGGCCGCTGCTGGCATTCGCCTGAGGGTCGACATCCACCAGAAGGACCTTCTTCTCTGCCACGCCGAGGCTGGCGCTCAGATTAACCGCGGTAGTGGTCTTCCCCACCCCGCCCTTCTGGTTCGCTATGGCTATGATCTTGCCCATAATCTTTTCCCGTTTTCTAAGATAAGGCCCTTTCCGAGTTGTTCTACCGATGGTGAAGCGCTGAAAACAAAATTAACCGATACATGGTTTTTTATCAACACTGATTTAACCAAAAACCGGATATTTGTTTGACGTATTCTGTTAATTTATTGTTCCTGAACCTATTTGCCAGCCGCAAAAATAATCGGCGCGGGCACAAAAATGCCGTTTAAGAGACCAGCCGGGGCCAAGGGCCTGAAACAGCAAAAATAGAAAGTGTTTCACGTGAAACACTTTTTTTAGATGAAATTCGAGTTGTTTTCAAAAAATATGCCCGATATTAACAGGCGCCAAAAGCCTTTCTTTATGTTTCACGTGAAACAGGATGTTTCATATTGCTCTTCAGTCCTGTTTCTTAAAGACCACCGCCACCCCTCTTTTCATATCAAGGGGGATCTCAAAAATACTTTTGCCTTCAAGGGGGCCCACGCGTTCTCTTTCCCCGGGCCAGCCTCTTCCTTTTATGGTCAGGTAAAGCCCTCCTGTCTTCAGCATCCTTTCTGCCAGAGGCATCATTGTTTCGAGGTTTCCGGAGGCCTTCGAACACACAGCGTCGAACTTCTCGCCAGTGTAGTCAGCCGCATCGCTCCCTGAGACCTTGACCCCTTCAGCCTTCAGCATCCTCGCCGCCCTTTCCAGAAAAAGAGCCTGCTTAATCTTTCTCTCAAAAAGAACGATGTCAATGGCCGGCGATAATATCTTCCAAACCATGCCCGGAAATCCCGCTCCCGAACCAATGTCCGCCACCCTGAACCCATCGGGCACCCGGCCTTCCCTTTCACTCCCTTCTCCCCCTGCTATTTCCTTTTCCAGGGCCTTCAGCATCAGGGCTGAATCCACCGCCTGCGTTTCAATGTTCTCTTCGATGTTTTCCCTTCCCACCAGGTGTATCTTCTCACCCCACTCCTTGACCATATCGATAAATGAACACATCCGGCCCGCCGCTTCAGCGCCAAGCGGCCTTCCCCGGGCAGCGGAGATCTTTTTCAGCACCCCGGCTCTATTATGCCTCATCGCCTCCCCCCTCTTTTCTTGCCCCTCTGGCCCGCCGGCGAATCTGTTCCGCCTCCCTCTCTTATCCCCCTCTCCAGAAGGACCATAAGGATTGAGAGGTCCGCCACTCTTACTCCAGCTATTCTGGATGCCTGTCCCAGATTTTCCGGCCTGAACCTGGATAGCTTTTCCCTGGCTTCGGCGCTTATTGCGCCTATCTTATCGTATTCGAAGCCTTCCGGTATCCTCATCCTCTCCAGCTTCATGAAGCGCTCCGCGGTCCTTTTCTGTCTTTTTACATACCCCCGGTACTTCTCCTTTGTCTGCAGCTGCGCCGCTTCCCTTTCGCTCAGCCCCAGGGGGCCTCCCTTCAGATGCTTTTCAAGCGTTTCTATATCGACCTCTGGCCTGGCTAAAAGCTCCGACGCTCTCTTTCCCTCCTTAACCTTTCCCGCTCCCCTGGCTGCTAGAATGGAGTTGCACGTTTCTTTGGAGACCTTTTCCCGGTCGAGCCTGATTCCCGCGCGGATGACCCTCTTCCTTCTCAGCGCCATCTCCCTCCACTGCTTTCTTGGAAGAAGGCCAAGCCTCACAGCGTATCTCAGCAGCCTTTCATCCGCGTTATCCTGCCTTAGAGAGAGCCTGTGCTCCGCTCTGGAGGTAAACATCCTGTAAGGCTCATCTATTTCTTTTGTTACGAGATCGTCGACCAGCACTCCGATATAGGCCTGATCTCTTCTGAGAATGAAGGGCCGCCTCCCCCTTATGGAAAGCGCCGCGTTGATTCCGGCCATGATTCCCTGCGCGGCCGCCTCTTCGTACCCGCTGGTTCCGTTTATCTGCCCGGCGAAATACAGCCCCCTGATCTTCTTTGATTCCAGCGTCGAGTGGATCTGATACGGCGGGAAGAAGTCATATTCTATGGCGTAACCGTACCTGGCGATTCTCGCCTCTTCAAGGCCCGGTATAAACTTCAGCATTTCTTCCTGAATATCTTCCGGCAGGCTTGTGGCAAGGCCGTTGACGTACGTCAGCGTCGACCCGAGGCCTTCCGGTTCCAGGAAGAGCTGGTGCCTTCCCTTGTCCCTGAACCTGACCACCTTATCCTCTATAGACGGGCAGTATCTTGGGCCTGCCCCCTCGATCTGCCCAGAAAATAGCGGTGCTCTGTCTAAGTTTTCCAGTATCAGCTCGTGGACCCTTTTGTTAGTGTAAGTGATATAGCAACTTACCTGGTCTCTGACGATCCTTGTCGTTCTGAAAGAGAAGGGAGACGGGTCTTCGTCCGGGGGCTGCTGCTTGCAATTGGAGAAATCTACCGAGTCGCTCTGCAGCCTCGGCGGAGTGCCTGTCTTGAGCCTCTTCCTTTCCAGCCCTAGAGAGACCAGGTCTTCCGAAAGCCCTACCGAAGGAGGTTCTCCTATCCTTCCTCCAGGCATCCTCCTTGTTCCAACGTGCATAAGGCCGTTCGGAAAGGTTCCTAAAGCCAGGATTACCTTGCTGCAGGTGATATTTTCCGCCCTCTTTACCTTCACGCCGGCGGCCTCTTTTCCCCTGACCTGGATGCCGGTGACTTCTCCCTCCATGATGTCGAGATTTTCGGCATCTTCCATCGCCTGGAGCATTCTCTTGTGATAGGCCCTCTTGTCCGCCTGAGCCCTCGGCGACCAGACGGCCGGCCCTTTGGACCTGTTCAGCATCCTGAACTGTATTCCCGTATCATCGATGGCCATACCCATTTCTCCACCCAGAGCATCGATCTCCCTTACCAACTGGCCCTTGGCCAGGCCGCCTATGGCTGGGTTGCAAGGCATTCCGGCTATATCGCCAATGGTAAGAGTCACTACCAGTACCCTGGTCCCCATTCTGGCCGAGGCCAGAGCGGCTTCGCACCCTGCGTGGCCGCCTCCCACCACAACGATATCGTAATCACTATCAATCTTTGGCGAAATATGAGACCTTCCCTCTAATAATATTATAACTTATTATATAGCAATAGGATATAGCGCCAGCCCCGGGGGGCTACTTCCCTATACAGAAACTTTCGAATATGTTGTCTAAGAGGTCGTCTTCCACGCTGCGGCCGGTTATACTTCCGCACGCGCTTATAGCTTCCCTCAGCTCCACCGCCAGTATCTCCGCGCCCGCTCCCCGCGATATCTCCGCTTCCACTCTCGCCAGAGCGTCTTCCGCCCGCCCGAGGGCTTCCCGCTGCCTTGAGTTTACGGCAATCCTTTCTCTCATCACGCGGCTCACTCCGGAACTTACCGTGTTCTGGTATATCCACTCCTTAAGCATGTCAAGGCCCTTGCCGGTAACAGCGGATACTTCGATAACGCTCCCCGCTCCTATCAGTTCCGCGGCCTTTTCGCCGCTTATCGCGAGCCCAAGGTCCTTTTTGTTCAATACTATGATATGTCTCTGCCTCTCGATCTTTCTCGCTCTTTCGATCTCACCGGGCTCGGGTCTGCGGCTTCCGTCCAGAACGAACACCACCATATCCGCGTCTCCCGCTGCCCGCATTCCAGCTGATATCCCCTTCGCCTCCACCTCGCACCCTGTGTCTGCAAGCCCAGCGGTATCTTCAAGAAAACAGGTAAACCCTTTGATATGAATGCGTTCGCGGAGTATATCCCTGGTGGTTCCGGGAATGTGCGACACGATGGCCCTCTCTTCTCCCAGCAGGGTGTTATAAATACTGCTCTTGCCGGCGTTTCTGGGTCCGCTGAGTGTCACCCTGATTCCCTGCCGCAATTTCCTTCCCGGTATGCCGGAATCTATCAGTTCCTTCATCTGGGCTCGAATTCCCCCGGTCGCTTCAACAAGTTTTTCAGTCGAATACGGCTCTATCTCCTCCTGCGAAAAATCAATGCTCACTTCAACAAGGGCAAGCTGTTCGAGGAGCTTTCTCTCCATTTTCCTGATCTTCTTTGACAGCCCTCCCCTGAGGTGTTCCAGAGCCACCCTGCTCTGCAGCCTGGTCTCGCTTGATATCAGATCAGCCACCGCTTCAGCCTGGGCCAGATCCATTTTTCCGTTCAGGAAGGCTCGCCTGGTGAACTCTCCCGGGCCGGCCACCTCCGCCCCCAGTTCAAGAGCCCGCTCTATTACCGCCGTCACGACCTGAGTGCTTCCATGGCATGAAATCTCCACCACATCCTCTCCAGTGTAGGAGTCGGGCTTTCTCATGATAACGGCAAGAACCTCATCGATCGGTTCTCCCGAGCCGTCTGTAATGATTGCTTTATGGGTGGCGTGGGATTCCCAGGCTTCGGTTTCCGGAGCCATTCGCGCTAATATGCCGGGCGCCTCATCCCCGCTCATCCTCACCACCGCGATGGCGGACTCTCCCGGCGGCGTGCTCAGGGCGACCACGGTTCTCTCACTCATATCTAACTTCTTCTGTTAGACCGCTTATTCTTGTTCTTGCCCTTCTGCACCGGGGCCACGAACACTTTTCTAAGCTCTCCGCTCCCGACGGTATAGGTGGTAACGTCTTCCTTGTCCGCGAGCGTGATGTGGGCCACTCGTCTTTCCGCCGACTTCATCGGCTCTAGACCAACGTCCTTCCGGGAGCTTCTGGCCCTTTCAGCCGCCTTTTTTGCCTTTTTCCTTATAAGATCATATCTGTTCTTGAGATAGCCGCCAACATCCAGAGTCAGCCTCTTGTAACCGCCCAGCCTCTTGGAAACGATACGGCCGACCAGGTGCTGCAGTGAATTCAGGGTGTCTCCCTTTCTCCCTATAAGAAGCCCGTCCACTCCCGCGGTCTCGATATTGATGTAGGTCGCATCATCCAGAACGTCGGAAAATATTCTGTAATTTACTTCCAGGCAGGTCATTATAATATCGGCTATCTCCTCGGCCAGTTCTTCGACGCCGGCGTTTTTTTCCTTTTTGACAACCCTGACCCTCGCGTCCCTCGCTCCGAAAATTCCCAGGATGCCTTTTTCTCCGGGGTCCTCTACCTCAACGTCCACTTCGTTTATGCTCGCGCCTATCTTTTTAAGCGCTTTCTTGAGCGCCTTTTCAACGCTTTTGCCTTTTGCCTGCACGGAAGATGCGTCATTCTGTGCCCTGTTTCTCTCTTTCATTTCTACTCCATTCTTCTTATATGCGGTATGACGATCTGTTTACTCTATTTTTGGTTTTGCAAATCCCCGATTTTTTCTATTTGCCGGTGGAATTATCCTCAGCCAGACTCTTTTCTCTACCCTCCTTTTCTACCTCCTTGTGGGCGTAGTACTGCTGAATAATGGTCAATATGTTATTGACGATCCAGTAAAGGACCAGGCCCGACGGCATTCCGTAAAAGAAAAACATGAATATGATCGGCATCATCATAGACATCATCTTTGTCTGTCCGGGGGCCGCCTCGCCGGTCGCCGATCCTCCCAGCTTTGTCTGAAGCAGCATCGCTCCCCCCATAAGAATGGGAAGCAGGTGGAACTCGCTTCCTAGGAACGGAATCGAAAAACCGAAGCTGAAAAGAACATCCGGCGACGAAAGATCCTGGATCCAAAGCGCGAAAGGCGCGTTCCGAAGCTCTATGGTATTCCTTAATACGTTGAAGAGAGCCCAGAAAACGGGCATCTGAAGAAGCAGCGGAAGGCATCCGCCGAGAGGATTTACCCCCGCTTCCTTGTAGAGCTTCATCGTCTCCTTGTTCAGCTTCTCCTTGTCATCCTTGTGCTTCTCCTGAAGCTCCTTTACCCTGGGCTGAAGCTTCTGCATGTCTTTCATCGACTTGAAACTCTTGTGAGTCAGCCTGTAGAAGAGCACCTTGGTGAGTACGGAAAATATTATTATTATCAGCCCGTAGTTTGGAATAAAGCCCCTGAGAAATACCATTATCCTGAGGATGATGACGCTGAAAAATCTCAAAAACCCCAACTCTACCGATTTCTCCAGGCCCACGCCGAACTCTTCCAGCCTGTCCATGTCAAGGGGGCCAAGATACCCGGTATAGTGATGCTCCACTTTCCTGGGGTCTCCCCTGAAGGGGTACTCGGCCGCGTAACCTACCTTTCCGGCGTCCTTGTCCCCGGTCATGATAAGCGTTCCCGACATAGGGCTTTCCTCGATAAGGGCGCTTAGAAAATACTTTGTCCTGGCCCCCATCCACACGACCATCCCCTGCTGAGGCTTTTCCTCTGCGTCCTTGAAATCCCCCAGGTCTTCCTTGTAAAACTCGTCCCCCGCTCTTCCCATCGAAGCGAAGGATCTCCGGTCCCAGTCCTCTTTCTCTTCTGTCACGGAAAGGCCGCAATCCCAGGTGACGCGATACGCTCCCGCGTTCCTCAACGGCCCTTCTCTGTTTATCTTAACGTCGAATTCGAACTGGTAGTCATCTTTGAAGAAGGTGAATCTCTTCTCGATGTAATCGCCTCTGCCCGCCTCCCGCCTGAACGCTATCTCGGTCCCGACGTTGTTCTCGTTCAGTGTTATCACCCTGTCCTGGCTGACCTTCATCCCATCTATCGAAACCGAGAAGTTCCTTCCCCTGAACGATTCCTTTTTATCGCCGGAGACAAGTTCCACATCCAGCCCTCCGGCCGCTTTGTCCGGAATAAGTTCTACAGGTTCTCCCCCGTCGCTGAGGTGCTCGAGAAGGCGGACGCTCTCGATGTCTCCGCCCAGGCTTCCAAGCTCGATATCCATCTTGTCCGTTATCACTCTTACGCTTACACGCTCGGTGGGTTCGCTGTCTACTTCCAGCGGCAGCCCCTCGTTTCCATCAGCCTCTTTTGCGGCTTGCTCCTCTTCGGGCCTTTCCTCCCCTCGCCCTTCATCATCACCTGTAAACGGAGCCTCTTGTCCACGCGCTGCCGCTCTTGTGGAATCGGCGGCCGCCGGCTCCTCGATACGCTGTGCTTTTTTGAGCCTGGCCTCCTTCTGCTTGGGCCCGAGGTACAGCGCCTGCCATAGAATAAGTATCAGAAAAGTCGCGACAACGGCTATAAGAGAACGTTTATCCACGCTCCTATTCCCTTCTAGTTAAATATATTCAGGCTTGCCCCTCATTTAACGGGATCGAACCCGCTTCGCGAGGAAAAAGGATGGCAGCGGAGAAGGCGTTTGCCGGCTTTGTATCCCCCCACAAGAGGACCGTATCTCTTTATGGCTTCTTCGGCGTACTCTGAACAGCTGGGTACAAACCTGCAAACGGGCAGATGATATGATGATATTCCTCTTCTGTATATTTTTATCACAAAAATCGCTATGTTGGCTAATATCTTTGATATCATCTGTTTATAATATTAGTCCCGCTCTTGACAAAGAGCTCTCCACATCTTTTTTCAACTCTGCGAAAGGCGTAGTCCCGGGGTCGAAAGAGGCTATAAAAACTATCCATATTCCAGTTTTCGTGAATCTTTTTTGCAAGCCCCTGAAAACTTCTCTCATCTGCCTCTTTGCCCTGTTTCTCTGACAAGCCTTGCCAACTCTTTTTTTGCTAGCTACAAATCCGGGTTTAATTCCTTCTTCTTCCCGGAAAAGATAGCATATCGTGACTTTTTCTCCTGCCTCTCTGTTTCCTTCACTGTAAACCTGGCTGAACTGCCAGCTTTTCTTGAGACCCGTATTCCGCATGGGTCTTTTGTCCATCTCTTAAACACTGAGGCGCTTTCTTCCTTTTCGCCTTCTTCTCTTAAGGATCTCGCGGCCGTTGGCCGTACTCATTCTCTTTCTAAAACCGTGTTTTTTCTTGCGCTTTCTGCTATGCGGCTGATATGTTCTCTTCATAATATCCCTCTTTCCTTGATATTACTGCGGCTTGCCTATAAACAACTCACGATAGTAAACCTCAACTTTTATGTCAAGCATTTTATCTGCGCTCACCCTAATCTTATTCATAACAACAGTTACACTATTCTAAAAACCGGCCTTCCTTATTTGGAGTGGCCCCGCGAGCCGTGCGTCAATATCAGCGTTTTACAATTTCTTTGATTTCAAACGCTTATAAATTTTTTTAAATTCCGTTGAAATTTCCCTTGATATGCCTTTTTCCCTGTGATAGATTCTCGCGTGCCGGGTGAGGGAAGGCATCTCATCAAAGGTGCAAGGCTTTAATATTCAAATATATTTGAATCCGCACCTGTCGGATTTTGTTGAAAACACCATCTTTTTGCTCTAGCTAGCGCGCCCTATCCCTTATCAGTATTGAGTTTATCGAGTTTCCCACAATTGTGGAAAACTTGTGGTTTTTCTCTTTTTTACAATATTTTTCTCTGGGGATCACCATATGAAGCCCGAGGAACCCTTAACAAATCGATCGCGCCGGAAACCCTCCGCTCCAGAAGGGCTTGAATCTGTGAACCGCCCGCCCGGCGGAGAGGACCTTCTGGCCAGGCAGGGGCTAAAGGAAGTCTGGGGAAACATCCTGGGCAGGGTCAGCACTATTGTCAATCAGCAGGCTTTTCAAACCTGGTTCGAGCCGATGAAGCTTTCGGGTTACAACGGCGAGACGATGATCATAGAAGGGCCCAATCAGTTCTTCATAGACTGGGTCGCCGAGCATCATATAGAAAACATAAGGGAAGCGGCAAAAGCGGTGGTGAACAGGGATGTCGTCGTCGAGTTCATCGCCCCGGAATCCCAGGGACGCTCCTTCGCGGCTGAAATCGAGAAGCCGACAGCCCGCCCCTCATCCACAGCCGCCGCAGCCGCCAGTGATATAAACCTCAACTCCAGGTATGTATTCGACGAATTTGTGGTAGGAGCGGGGAACCGGCTCACTCACGCCGCCGCCAAAGCGGTTGCCGAAAACCCGGCTCTTGCCTATAACCCGCTCTTTATATACGGCGGCGCCGGCCTGGGCAAGACCCACCTTATCCAGGCTATCGGGCACTACGTTCTGAAAAATCATTCTCTTCTCAAGATATCGTACGTGTCCGCCGAAAATTTCATGAACGAGCTCATACACGCTATACAGAGCGGCAGCACTCTGAAGTTCAAAAAGAAGTACAGGAATATAGATATCCTGCTTATTGACGACGTGCACTTTCTCGCCGGAAAGGAAAGTACCCAGGAGGAATTCTTCTTCACCTTCAACGCTCTTCATGACGCCAACAAGCAGATAGTCGTTACCAGCGACCGGCCGCCCAAGGAGATACCCACCCTGCAGGAGAGGCTGACCTCTCGTTTCGAGTGGGGCCTCATAACGGATATTCAGCCCCCGGACCTGGAGACCCGCATCGCGATTCTGAGAAAGAAGGTCCGAAAGGAATGTATCGAGATACCCGACTCCGTAATCACCATGATCGCCGAGAATGTCAAGAGCAATATCCGTGAACTGGAGGGTTCTCTTATTAGAATATTGGCGAGCGCCAGCCTGACCAGGCGGGAGATAAATCCCGAGATGGCCGAGGAGGTGCTGGAAGATCTTATAACCCGCTCCCGCAGAATGACCACCATCGAAGACATACAGAAAGCGGTGTCGGATAAATTAGAAATCCCGGTGGCCAGGATCAAATCCAAAACCAGGACCCGGGATGTGGTCAGGGCCAGGATGGTCGCGATATACCTGGCCAGGGAGATTACCGAGGCGCCCCTCATGAAGATCGGAAGGAAGTTCGGGGGGCGGGACCACAGCACTGTCCTTCACGCTATAAAGAGGATAGAAAAATTCCTTCGCTCGGACTCCACCCTGGAGCGGACCATTCAGGACATCCGCGGCAGATTGATCAAATGATCCCGCGTTATCCACACTATCCACAGAGTCTATGTTAGCGCCCTGTTGAAACCCTCGGTTTTCCACCACTTTTTCAGCGGTTTTACCCCGCTCTGTGTATAGATATCTCTTTTCAACAATTCCGCCAACAGACCAGTCCGCCCTTTCGGCCCTTGCCTGAAAGCCGCTATCAGGCATTTTCAACATTTCCACACGGCCATATTCTACTACTGTCTCTTAAATATAGAATAAGAATAAGATGGTGTTTCTTAATATACAGGGGCTTCGCAATCCGCTATACCTGAACCCGCGCCGGACATCTTTGTCTAAAGCCGTCGAGGCCCTATCTTAAGTATCCTGAAACCGGGGACGCTTTATTTTCACTTGAAAATTTCCTTTGCCTTGATTTATCATCAATCTCCTCATAGAATGCAGTAGAATATCATTACCAGATGATCCTATCTTCCAGGAGGTGGAGGTGTGAGAAGTATAATCCCGCTCGACGAGCTTCAGAAAAAAATGAGCGCCATATCGTCTGTGGTTCCCGGAAAGAGTACTATGCCGATACTGTCGATGGTACTTATCAATGCAGTGGAAAAGAAGCTGACCTTTTCCGCCACTGACCTTGACATATCAGTGACATCGAATATAACCGGAGAGATAGAGAGCGAAGGAGCGATAGCCGCTCCGGCCAGAAAGATCACCGAGATAGTAAAATCGCTGACCGGCGATGATGTCGTCTTCGAGACCAGGGGAGAGAATCTGACCATCATCTGCGGACGAAGCAGGTTCGATATAAACGGCAGAAGCGCGGAAGAGTTTCCCAAGCTTCCCAAGCAGAAAAGCGAGTCCTCGTTTACCATTGATATCGGCCTTCTGGAAAAGATGATACAAAAGACGACCTACGCGGTGTCCACGGACCTGACCAGGCCGGCGCTGTGCGGAGTACTGTGGAAGCTCGGCCCGGACGGAATGACGATGGTATCGACGGACGGGCACAGGCTGGCCAAGCTGCAGATCAAGAAAGATATGGGCAGTATGGAGGATGCGGATGTTATAATTCCACCAAAGGCGCTGTCGACGCTCAGGAATTTCTCCGGCGGAGAGGATGAGGCGAAAGTGAATCTAGCCGAGAACAGCCTTTCTTTCAATATGAAGGGCGTGGTGGTATTTTCAAGGCTGCTGGAAGGGCCGTTCCCCGATTTCACAAAGGTTATACCCACCGGAAACAAGAAGAAGATGGTGGTATCCACAGAGGAGCTTATGGCGGCGACCAAGAGGGTCTCGATCCTTTCTGATTCGCTTACCCACCTGGTGGTGTTCTCTCTTCAGAAGGGCAAGCTTTTGTTGAATGTCACCACAAAGGAGGTAGGAGGAGCGAAGGAGGAGATCGACGCCGAGTACTCTGAAGATCCCATGGAGATAGGATATAACGCTAACTATATTCAGGATATCATGAGGACCATGGAAAGCGACAGGGTGGTGTTTCACCTGGACAGGCCGGACAACGCGGGGATGATAGTACCCGAGAGCGAAGACAAAGATTATGACCACATATGCATAATTATGCCTCTTAGGATCAGCTGACCAGGGGGAGAGGGAGGCGAAGGGGTGGATACGCGGCAATGAGGATCAAAAAAATAGAGATCACAAACTTCAGGAATATAGATGAAGCGAGGCTGGAGTTTTCTCCAGCCTTGAATTTTGTAACGGGAGCGAACGGTCAGGGGAAGACCAACCTTCTGGAGGCGCTTTATCTCTTCTCGCTGGGAAGGTCGTTCAGGACCAGAAAAAGAGAGGAGATGATAGCGCTTGAGCGGAAGTTGAGCTTTGTCAGAGTATCCGCCGTGAGCGACGCGGGAGTAGAGCTCGCCGCGGAGGTGGGGATGGAGAGGGGGGGAGGATACAGGGTCGTTCTTAACGGAGAAAGGATGAGGGGGTTTTCCGGGTTGATCGGAACTTTTCCGGAGGTGATATTCACGCCGGAGGATGTGTCTCTGGCGTCGGGTCCGCCCTCGGAGAGAAGGCTATTTCTGGATTACACGGCATGCCAGCTGTCGGAAGCTTTTCTAGAGGACCTGAAGGAATACCGGAGAACGCTGCGCCAGAGAAATTCCCTGCTCAAGGAATGGGAAGGGGGGAAGGAGGGTGAGGATCTGCTTAGGGCGCTGGATGGTGTTCTGGCGCAGAGGGGAGCTTCCATAGTCGAAGGACGGACAAGGGTCCTGAAAGAGATAGGCGAAAGAGCGAAGGATGTGTTCTCGAAGATATTCGAGGGCGGGGATGAACTGAGTATGGAGTATGTCCCCTCGGTAAGGGGGGAGAAAGAGGATTACGGCATGAATTTCATAAGGGCTCTGCGGGGCGGCAGGGATGAGGAGATGGCGAGGGGGTACACGGCCAGGGGGCCGCACTGCGACGATATAAGGATCAGGCTGGGAGAGCTTAGCTTGAGAAAGTACGGCTCCCAGGGCAGAAAGAGGCTGGCCGCTATAGTGATGAAGATGACACAGGCTTCAGTGATAAGGGATCGGAAAGGGGAGACGCCGGCGGTTCTGCTGGATGATCTTTTCAGCGAGCTGGATGAGGGGATTGCGGAGGCGGTGAGGGGGTTTCTTTCAGACAACTACCAGAACTTTATCACTTCGCCGGTGGATATGGATTTTCCCGGCCGGGGCGGAGTTCGGAAATTCTATATAGATTCTGGAGAGATAAAGGCAGGGTAACGGAGAGCGGGCGAGGGATTCGAAAGAGGGTTTAAAGGAGTGTTGAGTTTGGGTATTTTTTTGTTTATTTTTATGGGGTAAGGTAATACCATCCGACTTATATGAAGCAGACTCGGAGCCGTAAATGAACGGTAAAAAAAAGGAGACCCCTATCGGGGATATTATCCCGGATGTCCTCAGGAGGATGGGGGTAAAGAAGAGGCTGAGCGAGGGAGCCCTGGTCAGGGAATGGCCGGAGATAGTGGGTGAGGCGCTGGCCAGAAGAAGCTCGGTCAGAGACCTTCGGGACGGGGTTCTTTTTATTGAAGCGCAGAACAACGTCTGGATGCAGGAGATAAACTTTCTGCAGAAGAGAATATTGGCGAAGATCAGGGACAGGTATCCGGATCTTGACATAAACGGAATACGTCTTTTTATCGACAGGGAAAGAGGAGAAGGATGAGCGACAAGAAATACACAGCCAAGGGGATTCAGGTGCTCAAGGGCCTGGAGGCGGTAAGAAAGAGACCCGCCATGTATATCGGGAGCACCGATGTTCACGGCCTTCACCATATGGTTTACGAGGTGGTTGATAACAGCATCGATGAAGCGATGGCCGGGCAGTGTGAAAATATCGAGATATCCATAGGCAGGGATAATGTAGTGGCGGTGAGCGACGACGGCAGGGGTATACCAGTGGATACTCATCCCACCCAGAAGAAGCCGGCGGTGGAGGTGGTCATGACCATGCTGCACGCGGGGGGAAAGTTCGACCACGACAGCTACAAGGTGTCGGGAGGCCTCCACGGGGTGGGGGTCTCGGTGGTCAACGCGCTCAGCGAGTGGATGGAGGTGGAGATATGGAGAGACGGGGCCCATCATGTCCAGCGGTACCGGATGGGCGAGCCCGAGGCGCCTCTGAAATCGACCCCCCTGACCACCAAGAAAAACATGACCGGTACCAGGATAAGGTTCCTTCCCAGCGACAAGGTGTTTTCAACCCTCAGCTACAGCTTCGATACTCTTTCTCAGAGGTTCAGGGAGCTGGCATTTCTGAACAAGGGGATAAAGATAACCTTCACGGATGAGAGGAGCGGAAAGAAACACGAGTTCAATTACAGCGGGGGTATCGTCTCGTTCGTGAAGGTACTGAACAAGAACCGGACGGCGCTTCATAGAAAGCCTATTTATATCGAGGAGAAGAGGGAAGGGTGCGAGGTGGAGATAGCGATTCAGTACAATGACTCTTACGGCGAGCAGGTCTTCAGCTTCGCTAATAACATAAACACCATAAACGGCGGGACTCACCTGGTGGGCTTCAAGGCCGCCCTGACCAGGACTCTGAACACCTACGCCCAGAAGAACAACCTGTTCAAGAAGGGACATAAGATGTCCCTCTCGGGCGATGACGCCAGGGAGGGGATAACCGCGGTTATAAGCGTGAAGCTTCCCGATCCCCAGTTCGAGGGCCAGACCAAGGGAAAATTGGGGAACAGCGAGATGAAGGGGGTCGTGGAGTCGATACTGGGCCAGAATCTATCGGAGTTTCTGGAGGAGAACCCCTCGGTGGCGAAGAAGATCGTGAGGAAGGCTATCGATTCAGCCAGAGCAAGAGCGGCCGCCAGAAAGGCCAAGGAGCTGGTAAGGCGGAAATCAGCGCTGGAATCGGGGTCCCTGCCCGGCAAACTCGCCGACTGTTCGATGAGCGATCCGGAGCATTGCGAGCTCTTCCTGGTGGAGGGTGATTCAGCGGGAGGTTCCGCCAAGATGGGTAGAGACCGGAAATTCCAGGCGATCCTCCCGCTCAAGGGAAAGATCCTCAACGTGGAGAAAGCCAGGATTGACAGAATGCTGTCCAACCAGGAGATAAAGACGGTTATCACCGCTCTGGGAACGGGTATAGGCGAGGAGTTCGACATATCGAGGGTCAGATACAGAAAGATCATCATAATGACCGATGCCGACGTGGACGGCGCCCACATCAGGACGCTTGTCCTGACGCTTCTGTTCAGATATATGAAGGAACTGGTCAGCAGCGGCTGCGTATATATCGCCCAGCCGCCCCTCTACAGGATTCAGAAGGGCAGGAAGGAGAAGTACGCCCACAACGAGGAGCAGAGAAAACGTATAGTGAAAGAATTCGGCGGCCCCAAGGGGCTTCATATACAGCGATACAAGGGGCTTGGGGAGATGAATCCTGATCAGCTCTGGATGACCACCATGAATCCGGAGAGAAGAGTCATCCGCCAGATCACTTTGGAGGATATGGTGGAGGCGGACGAGACCTTCAATGTTCTGATGGGGGACAAGGTCGAGCCCAGAAGGAAATTTATCCAGGAGAACGCCCTGGCGGTGAAGAACCTGGATGTTTAACAACTAAAAAAAGATGTATTCACTAATAATTCGGGAATAAGCGCCCGGTGCTCCCGCAAGAGGCGCTTGGTGAAGGAGTGAGTCAATGGAGATCAACAGACAGCGGGTAATACGGACCTATATCGAAGACGAGATGAGGGAAAGCTACCTGGACTATTCCATGAGCGTGATCGTGTCCAGAGCGCTTCCGGACGCCAGGGACGGACTGAAGCCGGTGCACCGGCGCATCCTTCTGGCCATGAACGATCTGAACCTTCAGCACAACAGGCCCTTCAGGAAGTCGGCCAAGGTCGCCGGAGACGTGACCGGTAACTACCATCCCCATGGAACCGCCTCGGCCTACGACGCTATAGTGCGCATGGCCCAGGATTTTTCCCTTCGCTATCCCCTTATCGATGGCCAGGGAAACTTCGGTTCGATCGACGGAGACCCGGCCGCGGCTGAGAGATATACAGAAGTCAGGATGAAAGAGCTCGCCGAGGAGCTTCTGAAAGATATAGACAAGGAAACGGTGGAGTTCGGCCCGAACTACGACGAGACCAGGCAGATGGCCCTGGTCCTTCCCGCCAAGGCGCCCAATCTTCTGATAAACGGAGCCAGCGGAATAGCCGTGGGAATGGCCACCAATATTCCTCCCCATAACCTGACAGAGATAATCGATGGAATGGAGGCGATGCTGGAAAACCCCGGCCTTGAGGTGGAGGAACTGCTCAAGATAGTGACCGGTCCAGATTTTCCCACCGGTGGAATCATCTGCGGCCGTGAGGGCATAAAGAGCGCCTACCGGACCGGTAGAGGCAAGTTGACCCTGCGGGCCAGAGCAAGCATCGAGACGAACAAGAAGGGGAAATCCAGCATAATAGTCACCGAAATACCCTATCAGGCCAACAAGGCTTCGATAATAGAGAAGATCGCGGGGCTGGTCAGAGGCGGCAAGATAACCGACATAAGCGACATTCGGGACGAATCGGACAAGGACGGCATGAGGATAGTCATCGAGCTCAAAAAGGACGCCTATCCCAAGGTAGTGCTGAACAAGCTCTACAAGCACACTCATCTTCAGTGGAGTTTCGGGATAATCCTCCTGGCCCTGGACGGGCTGAAGCCCAGGGTGATGAACCTGAAGGAGATGATGAAGGCTTTCCTTGACCACCGCGAGGAAGTCGTGACCAGAAGAACAGAGTACGAGCTTAGAAAAGCGGAGGAGCGGGCCCACATACTGGAAGGGTATAAGATCGCCCTGGATAACATCGACGCGGTAGTGGAACTGATAAAGAAGAGCGATTCGCCCAAGGCGGCCAGAGGAGGCCTGATGGAGAAGTTCGGCCTGAGCGAAGTACAGGCCCAGGCCATACTGGACATGAAGCTGCAGCGCCTCACCGGTCTGGAGAGGAAGAAGATCGAGGAGGAGTATCTGGGGCTTATCAAGAAAATAGAGTATTACCGGGCCATTCTGGAAAGCAGGACCAGGCTGCTGGGAATAATAAAAGAGGAGCTGGAGGATATAAAGGAGCGCTTCGGCGACGAGAGAAGGACCGACATTGTCGCCAAGGAGGGGGAGTTCGAGGTAGAAGACCTCATAGCCGAAGAGGATATGATCATAACCATCACTCACACCGGCTACATAAAGAGGATCGCCACGGGAACCTACCGGCGGCAGAGAAGGGGGGGAAAAGGAGTCAAGGGCCTTGGAATGAAGGACGAGGATTTTGTGGAGCAGCTGTTCATCGCCTCCACTCACAGCTATATACTCTTCTTTACCGACCGCGGCCGGTGCCACTGGCTGAAGGTCCACGAGATTCCAAGAGGAGGCAGGCTGTCCAAAGGCAAAGCGATAGTCAACCTCCTTCAGCTGGCCGGAAACGAGAGGATCAGCGCGTTCATACCGGTTCCTGATTTCGAGAAGGACCTGAACCTGGTGATGGCCACAAGAGGCGGAATCATCAAAAAGACTCACCTGTCCGAGTACTCCCATCCCCGAAGCGGCGGAATCAAGGCGATAGTCCTGGAGGAGGACGACAGCCTGGTCAGGGCCGCCCTTACCTCCGGGAACGACGACATAATTCTGGCCAAGCGCAAGGGGAAAGCCATAAGATTCAGCGAGCGGGATTTGAGGGTGACCGGAAGGGTAACCAGGGGGGTCAAGGGGACCGCCCTGAAAAAAGACGATGAAGTTGTTGAGATGATGGTGGTCAAGACCGGGGCGAACCTTCTGGCGGTAACCCGGAACGGGTACGGGAAGCGAACCGCCCTGAAAGAGTTCAGAAATATCAAGAGAGGCGGGCAGGGAGTCATCTGTATACCCACCGAGGGAAGGAACGGGGATCTGGTTACGGTCAAAAAGGTCTTCGATTCGGAAGAGGTCATGATGATAACCAAGCAGGGTAAGATCATAAGAAGCGAAGTGAACCAGATACCGGTGATCAAGAGGCCGGCCAAGGGGGTCAAGCTGATTAATCTCTCAGAAGACGACTGCGTGGTGGACATCGCCCTGCTGGCCGGCGAGGAAGACAAGCCTGAAGACCCTGGTCGCGAAGGTGGAGAAGACAAGCCTGATGGTCCCGGTCGCGAAGGCGGGGAAGCGTCTTAACGGATAAAATGTTGAAGAAAAAAACGGCATACGGAAATATGACCTCTTCGCTGGCCTCCGCTTCCATGATGGTGGCCGCGCTGCTTTTTTCATTCGGCGCGGGCGCTGAGAGCAGAAACGGAAGCGGGGAATACTCCGCCGGACAGCAGGCGGCCGGGGAGAGCATAAAGACGGCCATAGACTCACAGGGAGCCATCCATTTGTTGTGGAGAAGGGGAGGCGCGGAGGCGGAAGCCTGTCTGAGGGCCCTGCTTGTGGAGGGATTCATAGAAGGCGAAAGGGATTCCTCCAGGACGCTCGGGTTCGAATGGGTAGGCGGGGGGCCGGAGGGAACAGAGCTCAGCGAAGGGGGCAGGGGCGGGGCAAGGCTTCCCTCGGCTGAAGCCGACGATGACGGGGACGGGCTGATCGACGAGGATGTCTTCGACGGCAGAGACAACGACGGAGACGGATTAGAGGATGAGGACTTCGCCGCTATTGGAGAGAAGATGCGGGTGGCCCGCGCCCTGGATGGAGAGGGAAAAGCCAGGGTGCTTCATAATACCTATACCTGGAGCTATGAGCACGCGCGGGACTTCGCGGGCTTTACCACCCGCGTGGAATCAGAAGACGGGGAGGGTGTTGTGAAGGGCTGGGAAGATGGGGCCAGAATAGATTTTGAAGTCGGACGGCGCCCCGCTGAAGGAAGAGAAGAGACAAAGATCCTTCTGCCGGCAGATTCCAAAAACGATTCGCTGCCGGGCGAAAGGGACACCTTGAGTCTCGAATACTTCAAGTCGGGACAAGGCCTGGCGGCTCTGGTCATATTTAACGCCGATTCATGCATCGAGCGTGATGGAAGATCCTTCTCCGTTCCGCTGGGTAAGAGAGAGGAAGGAGCCGGCGGACTGAAGATCGAGTGGGCGATTGTCTTTGCGGAATCGCTGGAGGAGCTGAAAGAGAACGCTTCGGTGGCGGTCAAGACCTTCGAGGGGCATTCAGCGGGAGAAGACACCGGGGGCAACTGGGTCGTTCCGGCCAGAAAGACCGCCGTGCTGGATCTCGAGTCGGATCTGGCGACAGTATGGATGGGAAGTTCCAGGCGCAGGGCGCTGGTGATAAAGATGCCGTCCGATATGGCCGGGGCGCCTATCAAGTGGGTAAGGATCAACGGAGAGACCACGGAGGATTACACTAGGACCGGGCTGGATATGCTTCTGCCTCTCACCCTGGCCGAAGATGGAGGGAAGGACTCCCTGCTGGTCGAGGGACAGCTTGAGGACGGGGTCATATTCAGGGCCGGGGCGTCACCGGAGGAAATGACCGGCGCTTCGCGGAATTCTTCCGAAAACGGCGACAGGCTTCCGGAAAGTTTCATGTCACTTCATCCCAATCCTTTTGCGGAGAACGTTACCATAGCCCTGGATATAAGCCGGGTGGACGAAAGCGGCACCGCGCTGTCAGGGGGGAAAGTGTTTACCGGCGGCAGTTCTGTCAGGATCTACGATGTAAAGGGGCTTCTGATAAGAGTTGTCATGGAACGGGAATTCATGCCTCCCGGCAAGTACACCGCCGCTTGGGACGGAACCGACGAGAGAGGCAACAGGATGCCCCCCGGGGTGTACTACTGCAGTCTTAGAATAGGGCAGAGATCCATAACTAAAAGGGTCATCCTTCTCAGGTAACCACATGGCGAAAACAAATCCCGTTAAAAACCCAAAAGAGCGCGCCCTGCTCGTAGGCGTCAAGCTGCCAGGGTCAACCATGGAGAAGGAGCGCGAATACCTGGACGAGCTGGCGGCGCTGGCCCGCTCGGCGGGAGCCGAGGTAGCAGGGGCCGTGATTCAGCAGAGGACAAGGCTCAGCGGCTCTACTTACGTGGGAGCGGGGAAGCTCGAGGCGATAGGCGGAGAGGTAAAGGAAAAGCGGGTCAACCTGGTGATATTCGACGACGCCCTGTCTCCGGCTCAGGCCAGGAACATAGAGAGATCCCTGAAGGTCAATGTGATAGACCGGACCGAGCTGATCCTGGACATATTCTCCAAGCGGGCGAGGACCAAACAGGCCAAGATACAGGTTGAGATAGCCCAGCTGACCTACGCCCTTCCCAGGCTGAGAAGGCTGTGGGACCACCTTTCCCGGCAGGAGGGGGGAATAGGCACCAGGGGGCCGGGGGAGAAACAGCTGGAGGTTGACAAAAGAAGGGTGAGGGAGAGGATTACCAGGCTGAGGAGCGAGCTGAAGAGGATAACCAGGGGGACTTTGGAGAGGAGAAAAAGACGGGGGGAATTCTTCAACGCCACCCTGGTCGGATATACCAACGCCGGCAAATCAACCCTGCTCAACTCGCTCTCGGGAAGCGGGGTCTATGAGAGCGGCAGGCTGTTTTCAACGCTCGATTCCACCACCAGAAGGGTGGAGATGGAGGGGGGAAGAGCGGTCCTCTTTACCGACACGGTCGGATTTATCAGAAAACTTCCACCCCACCTTGTGGCCAGCTTCAAAAGCACTCTGATAGATGTCGAGAGAGCCGATCTTCTTCTTCACGTTGTGGACGCTTCCGCCGGCGATTTCAGGGAGGAGATCCAGGTGGTGAACGGCATCCTGGAGGGGATCTTCAAGGGGGCGGGAATCGGCGGGGCCGCCGGCGAGCAGGGACCGGAAGGAGAGGTAGAAACCTGGCTTGTCCTTAACAAGATCGACAGGCTGAGCGAGGAGGAAGTCTCCAGGTTCGAGAAGGATTTTCCGGAAGCCTCCCGGATAAGCGCGTCCAGAGGGGACGGCATGGATGCTCTCAGGGAGAGGATATCGGCACACCTTGAGAGGGAAAAGGTCCTGGTGAGGATCGAGGTGCCCCTTTCCAGGGGCAAGGCCATAGCCTCTGTGGAGGAGGCAGGGGAAGTGAGGGAGAGAAAGGTGGAGGGAAAGAATCTGGTCATCACCGCGGCGCTAAACCGGGAATCCCTTTCCACGCTTGAGGAAAAGCCGGGTTTGCGCCTGGTCATTCTTCCAGATGAAGGCGGTCGTCCCGCACAGTGACGTCATCGAATTTAGATGCCAGGGCATCTCTGTACTCGGCGGCTTCAGGCCCGTTGGCTTTGCTCTCGTAGCTTCGGTTCAGCTGAGTGATGATGAACCTGGACATAAGCACAAAGGCGAGCGGGACTATGAAGGGGATAAACCGGCGGAATTTACGGTGGGAGATAAGCCGGGAGCAATACACCGCGCCGGCGGAGATGACCGCCACGAAGCCCACTGATACCAGGTAGAGATGACGGATGTTCAACCAGTCATTGGGGAACTGGAAGAAGGCAAAGGGGAGCACCATTATATAGGTCCAGGCGATGAAGAAGCGGATAGTGCGGTTGCCGAAGACGAATCCGAAGAAAGAGTAGCTGAACACGGTCAGGGCTATCAGGACACGTATTCCGGTTGCAAGGTCGTATATGAGGACGACCGCCGGGCCTGACTCCTTCACCAGGTGAGAGGTGTGGATGGGAAAGATCATCCTTACCAGATAATTGACCACGTTCTTGGCGGCGTAGTAGATGAATTTCAAAACTCCGGGATGTTCCTGGTAGGTGTGCGGGGCATAGTTGAAGAACAGGGCCTTCGCTATGATGGCGGTCACCGCGATGGCAAAGAGTATCACGAACCCCGGGTCCAGCAGGCTCTTCTTGGCTCTTTCTGCTTCTCTGTGAAAAAAGAAGTTGAAAGCCAAAAAGCAGCCCAGTATGGCAAAGCTGGTGCTCTTGCTCAGCATGGAGGCCAGGAAGAAGACCACCGCCAGAAAGAAATACCAGGTCCCCAGGCGGCCCTTCTTTTGAAGCTCGTTCTTAAAATAGAACAGCATGGTAAGAAGGGTCAGCAGGGTTATGGTCAGGTCCTCGAAGCCGGACGCTATCATCACCGACTTCCCGTAACTTCCCACGGTAAAGACAAACAGAAGGCTTGAGACTATAGCCACCGCCCTGTCTTTGAGAAGGGTGTTCACGATCAGATAGACCAGAAAGGCGTTTATGGCGTGGATGATCATGTTGAATATAAAATAACCTCTCGGATTGAACGCGAACTGCTGAAAGAGCGCGTAACTTACCGCGTAGACCAGGGGCTGGAATTTATAGGGGTATTCGCTGCTCAGCGCCGCGGAGGGGTCGGAGCGCATCTCCAGGCTGTTCTGAAGCATCACAAAATCGAAGGAATGCCAGAATCCGTTGTTCAGAGTCAGATTAAAGAAAAGGAAGCTCAGCAGAAGGAGCGCGAAAAGCATTAGAACGTTTACTTTCACGGCGAGATGCTCTCTTTCTCAGCTTTTACCGTCCGAAAAATTCGAATCCCCTTATTCAAGAACGCGGGTATTATAGCACTAAACCTCCCGCGGTTAAACAACTAATCCCGGTGAAAGACGGAATTGCCGGCGTTGTTAGTCTGAATCCCGCCTTTTTTGCCTATTCCCTCATGAACAGATTGGCCATTATCTTGGCGTCGCCGGGCATGTTCTCCACGAACTGGTACTCGTTCGGCTGGTGGCAGACATCCGCGATGGTGGACCATACCACAGCGTTGTACCCGTGGCGCCTGAAGAAGGCCGCGACCGTTCCGCCGCCGATCCCGATTATCTCCGGCTCTATGCCCCTGGCCTCGCGAATGGCTTCGGAAAGGGCCTCGACCACCGGGGCGTCAACCGGCGTGGCGGGGGCCGCTTCTTCGCTCTGCACCTCGCTCATCTCGATCTTGACCCCGAACTCCTTCTCCACCTCGTCGGCTATCTTCCGCGCCTCGGCGCGCACGTCGGCGAGGGGGATGCCCGGCAGGATCCGGGTGTCCAGATAGAAGATGTCCTCCCCCGGAATGGTGTTGACGTTGGGCACGTTGGCCTCTCTCTTGGTGGGCTCGAAGGTGTTGTCGGGAGGGTCGAAGACCTGGTCGGTCTGGTCGAATATCTCCCGCAGGCGGTCCAGCCTGGCGGCAAGATGGGCGGCCGCCCGGTGGGCGTTTACGCCCTTATCCGGCTCGGAGGCGTGGCAGGACTTTCCCTTTACCTCTATCTTGAGCCACATTATCGACTTTTCCGCCACCTCCACTGTCCTTCCCTCCGGGTCGCCGGAGTCGGGGACCAGTATGTAGTCATCCTTGCCGAATATGTCGGCCTTCTCCAGAACGTACTCTATTCCGTACTTGCTGCTTGTCTCCTCGTCGCTGACCAGCACGATTCCCATGTCGCGGGCAGGGGTGATCTCGAGCTCTTGAAGCGCCTTCATGGCGAACAGGGTGGGTACTATCCCGTGATGGTTATCCTCCACGCCGCGGCCGAACATCTTGCCGTCTTTTACCACCATCTCGAAGGGGTCGGAGTCCCACTTGGCGGGGTCGCCGGCCGGGACGACATCGATGTGGGCCATGACCCAGGTCTTGCGGCCGCTGGACTCACCTTTGATAACAGCCGCGATATTAGGCCTGTTTCCGGCCGGGACGCGGTCGTCGGGAGCGTCGTAATGCTCCACACTGTCGAAACCTACCTCTTTGGCCATCCACTTCTCGAGGAATTCGGCCTTTTCCGTCTCCCCCTCTCCGTCGTTATCCGGCCCCAGGGCGGGTATGGCCACCAGCGCACGCTGAAGCTCCAGCATCTGGTCGGTGTAACCGTCTATCTTGTCATAAATCTTATTCATCAGATCCTTGTCCATGCCTTGTTCTCCTTTTCGCGGCCAGTTTATTGCCGCTTATCAATCGCCGAGCTCAGACGGCAAAATCCAGGATTCGATACGATATGATTAACACCGGAGATGGAGCACCGTCAAGCACTTTTGCTTGACTCCTGAAGCGCGGAAGCTGCCGCGGAGCTTAACCGCCGGGGCAGGAATAGCGTCCGTGCTCCTCCGCAGGAAATTATTGAAATTGACCCGAAGGCCGGCAGGGTGTATTTTATTAGAGGGAAACGGAATAGGGTTATCCTTTTAAGGAGGGATTCGATGCTGCGGAAACTTATCGTAACGATATCTATCGCCGCCGTGGCGGCGGCCGCCGGATGCGGCGGCGAACAGACCCAAAAGAAAGCGGAGGTGGACGTGATAGCCCGGAAGCTGGAAGCTTACGTCCCGGTAAAGATCGAGGTGCCCTGGAACGTTCTCGACCAGAATCAGGAAAAGGTGCTGGAGAAGCTTTACCGCGCGGCGGGAGTCATGGACGATATCTTCCTTCGCCAGGTCTACGAGAAGAACCCGGTAGTAAGGAAAGAGATAAAAGCCGGGGGCGGCGAGGACATGCTTCGCTTCTTCGACATAAACTTCGGGCCGTGGGACCGTCTGGCCGCCGACGAGCCGTTCTACGGCGAAGCGGAAAAACCCCTTGGAGCTTCATACTATCCTTCCGATATGACCAAGGCGGAGTTCGAGAAGTGGCTTCAGGAGCATCCGGAGGACCGGGAAGCCTTTGAAAGCGGCTACGCCGTTATCAGAAGAACCGGGGACGGCGGGCTGAAAGCCGTCCCGTACTCGGAAGCCTATTCGGACCTGCTTAAGGAAGCGGCCGGATACCTAAGAGAAGCCGCTGACCTTACCGGGAACGAATCGCTGGCCAGGTTCCTGCGCCTTCGGGCCGACGCTTTCCTCAGCGACGACTACTTTAAGAGCAACATGGCCTGGATGGACATAAAGGACAACGCCATCGATATAACGATAGGCCCTTACGAAGTTTACGAGGACGGCCTGTTCGGGTACAAGACCGCCTTCGAGGCTTTCCTCTGTGTAAGGGACCCCGAGGAAAGCGCCAGGCTTGAGAAGGTCAAGGGCTACCTGGTCAAGATGGAGAAGAATCTGCCCATACCGGACGAGCACAAGAACCTGGACCGCGGCACAGAGTCCCCGATCAGCGTGGTCGACGAAGTCTTCGCCGCCGGCGATACCAAGGCGGGAGTTCAGACTCTGGCCTTCAACCTTCCCAATGACGAGCGGGTCCGGGAGGCCAAGGGGTGCAAGAAGGTGATGCTGAGAAACATCTGCCACGCCAAGTTCGACAAGATCCTCATGCCGATCGCCCGCAAGGTCATGGTGGCCGATCAGCTCGGCCTGGTAACCTTCGACGCCTACTTCAACCATATATTGCTTCACGAGTTCACCCACGGGCTGGGGCCCGGAATCATCACTCTCGGCGACGGGACAGAAACCACGGTGAACAAGCTCCTTAGAGAGTCGTACTCGGCGATCGAGGAAGCCAAGGCTGATGTTGTGGGTCAGTACAATTTTCATTATCTTATGGACGAGGGGGTGTTCCCGAAGGCCATGAAGAAGGAAGCGGCCGCCACTTTCCTGGCCGGCTTCTTCCGGTCTGTAAGGTTTGGAGTGGAAGAGGCCCACGGAAGGGCTAACATGATAGCTTTCAACTATCTCAAGGATCAGGGCGTTTACAGCAAAAACGCCGAGGGGCTCTGGATGGTTGACTTCGAGAGCTTTCCCGAAGCGATGGAATCTCTCTCCACAAAACTGCTGATGATTCAGGCGGAAGGCTCATACGACCAGGCCGCCGCCTTCATAGAGAAGTACGGCGAGATGGGCGAGGATGTCAAAGCTTCCCTTGCCGGACTGGACGACATCCCGGTTGACATATATCCTGTTTATACGATAAAGGAGAGGTTCGGACCGGAAATATAAAGCAATGCCGCGGCGCCGGCCCACCCGGCGCCGCTTGAAATTCTCTCTGATCATTGGGCCGGGTGTTTACCCTCAGAAGAATGGTCGGCCTTCAGGGGGAAAGATAGTCAGCACAAGCACCCGGCCCCCCGTAAGGAGGCGGCCGAGCCGGAATTTTTGAGGATAGGGCAAGACGTACCATCTGGATTTTCATGGCTGGTATTGTATTTCAATCCTGATATATCCGGTTACTTAAATGTTTTTGCTTTAAAGTTGATTTTACGCTCCCGCGAGCAATTATAAAAAATCGCCAAATTATACCTGTCTCTCTCTTGACACGGCCTGCCGGAGTGTGATAAAAGTTTAATCCGGCAAGAAGAAAAAGCGATCTTGATAGTATCCCCGCTCCGGCAGAGAGCGGGTAACCGCGCGGGGTGGAGGCCCGCTTCCGAAAATGCTCACTCATACGGAACCCATTAAAAAATTATGTGCTGATTAACCAGCCCGGGCAGTAGCCCGGCGGTCAGCGCAGCAGCCCAAATCACCTTATGGTGCGAGGGAGTGGTATGTCCAATGGGTTCCAGAAGAATGAGCAGAAAGCGCAGGGCGCAATGCCGCGCGAGGGCGGAGCGTGAAGATCATCTTCGAAGGCTAGAACGCGAAAAAGGCGGACGAGATCCTGAAAACAGGGTAGGGATCGAGGCCCCCGTCTGCAGAGCGAAGGTGCGTCACGGCAAGGTCACCAGGCGGAATATCGAGGAGCTTTTCGAGAATTCCAGAGAAAAAAAGGAATTCGATCCTCACAACAGCCTTGGAGTTTTCAATAACAGTCTTCAGTATAACAACTGTCCCCAGTTTCGCGGAAGGCTGAAGCGCCTTCTTGTGACGCTGAATGACCGGGCTCCCGGACTTTTCCGGCCCGATTTCCACGAGTCTCTTATAAAAATCTCCGGACTTTCCTGGGTTCGCCCGGTCGAGGAGTGGAAGCCCCGGGGGAAATCTAAAAAAATTAAGGTCCGATCCCTTATAGATCATCTTATAGTGAGATATCCGATGCCGGAGTTCCTCTATCAGCTGATGGGGAATGGCTGGGATCGATACTACGGGAAAAAGATGTTCGCGGTGATTGCCGCAGGCGGCAAGGTTAAGAACTGCTTTAAATATGGCTACGTACCTATTCCCATGACCAGAAGAATGTGTCATTATTTTATGGAGTCTCCTTCCGGAACTCCTTTTTACGCGGCGGTTCGAAACGCCCAGGTGAGGGCGTTGGGGGGGAAAGAAAAGCTGGCTCGCGCGATTTCGGGAACATTTCTCGGGCGCGGCGCGAATGACCACGAACATTTCTGGCTTACGGTCATCAGATGGTTCTGCCGGAGAAAGGAGGTCGAATCCGGGCAGGTAGGGCCGCTTATCGATTATATCAGGCATCGAAGAGAAGAAGATCCCGGGTTTTCAATGAAGGGACGGAGGGTAAAGGCCCTTAGCCGGGGAATGGAGGCCTGGCACAGGGAGCTTGCTTATGAGAAGAGGATATATGGAGTAAGATTCACCCCCAGCGGATACGAAGAAGGCATCTATGAGCTCAGGAACAGTGACGGAAACGGGGCGGAGAAAATCATATGGGCAATAGAAGAAATCCGCTCTTCCAAAGAGCTCAAAGAAGAGGGCGAAGCAATGAGGCACTGCGTGTATTACTACACCGGGCTGATTTCCAGTGGCGAATGTTCTATCTGGTCCTTAAGGAGGGAAGGCAAGAGAAGGCTTACAGTGGAAGTGAACAGTAAAAGCAGGCATGTCGTGCAGGCCAGGGGAAAATCAAATCGCCAGCCTAAAAAGAGGGAGCTCAGTCTTCTAAAACGCTGGGCAAGGGAAAACAACCTCAAAATCAAGCTGTGGCACTTGCCTTGAGCCGCACCGGGAAGACATCAATGATTTCCCCCCGCTCCTCTCATGCGGGACAACTGCTTTCGGCACGATGGGGCTGTGCCTCCCGCGTTCACAGGGCATATTGATTTTTGGAACGATCTTCTTGTGCCTGAAGAATCAAGTATATGACCGGGCCTGGAATGAAACTTGAATGGTCTCATATACCTGGAGGGGCATTAGTTCTTGAGGAATCCACCGGGAGGATTAAATATGAAGAATTCAGCTCATATAGGATTTATTGTTGTTATTCTCCTCGTCCTGGGATGCGGCGGATCCGGGCCGGGCGGGGGGGTGAGCGCCGAGAGCGGCGATACAGGGGTCGAGACCAGCCTGGAGGAACTGCTGGAGAGCGATTCGGGAATTGTCGAGGCGGTGCCTGGAGAGGAGCACACTATTCAGAAGGTGGATCCCGGCGGGGAATTCGATGGCAGCATATTGAAGCAGGTCCCTGATTCGACGCTGGATCATGAGATGATCGTGGACCCCGAGGCTAAAGAGGAGATAGAGCATCTACAGGAGCACCTGCCCGATTCTCTTCTTAAGCTGCTCGAAAATGAGAAGGAGAAAAATTAAGCGGGGCTATTGAAGGCTAGTCATTGATTATTATGAGGTAAATCAAGCCAACAGCTTGGTCAGCTCCGCCAGGAAGGCGTCGTTATCCTCCGGCAGGCCTATCGTCACCCTGATGAAACCGTCGGGAAGGCGCGCCGAGAGATCGGAGACAAATATATTCGCTTCTGTCAGCCTTCTCGCTATATCGGGTTTTTCCGTATTTATCATCAGAAAATTAGAGCTGCTGGGGTACGCCTTGACCCCCATCCGTTCCAGCGAGCTTTTCACCCTCTCTCTTTCCTCGACGACTTTCCTTATATTTTGCGCGGCGTGGGACGGTTGGCTCAGGGCCGCGAGCGCGGCGTAGACTGTGGGGCGGGGAAGAAGAGCGTGAAGCGGCGGCAGGTTGTCGAGAAAGCGCCCGCCCGCTATGACATATCCGATTCTGAGGCCGGCCAGGGAGAAGGATTTATCCATAGTTCTGGTTACGGCGAGGTTTGGATGATCTTCTACCATTCCGGCGAAGGTTACGCCGGAAAACTCGTAGTAAGCCTCATCTATTATGAACAGGGTGCCTGATTCGGAAAGCAGGTCCTTCATCCGGGCGCTGTCCAGGAGGACTTTTCCGGTGGGATTGTTCGGGTTGTCTATTATCACCAGGGAAGACCCGCCCGCCTCGCCCGCCAGAGCCTCGAAGTCCAGGTCGAAACCGGGCTGAGCCAGCCTGATCCTGACCAGCCTGGTCGCTGTCTGTTTGGCCGCCTGGACCGTGGGAAGAAAGGAGGGGCTGGCCATCACCACTTTTCTTTCCCTGGAAAAGTTGTATACGAATTCCCTGAGCAGTATATCCGAGCCGGGCCCGGGAATGATGTGCCGCCGGGGAGTCTTGCAGTAGTCCGCCAGAAGGTCCCGCAGCCTTTCCACGTCTTCTATGCCGCAGTACCTGTTTAGATCAGCCAGGCCCCTTTCCGCCGCATCTATGACACTCTCGTGAGGGGGGTAGGGCATCTCGTTCATGTTGAGTCGGACCGGTCTGTTCAGCATGATACTGTAACCTTCATGGATTCCCTGTAGCCGGTGACTACCTCCATATAGCCGCTTAACTCCCTGTCCAGCTGGTAGCTTCCCGTATCCACCCTGAGGCAGTCCAGCCGGCTTACCTTTTCCAGGGTTCCCACCACTATGATATTATCCCGGCCGACCTTCCTGACCACTTCGGGGGTAAACTGCTTGCTTCCCCGGCCCAGGATGAATCCGTTGCCCCCGATGGGGGTCACCAGGATCTTTCTGTTTTCATACTTGTCAAACAGCTCCAGAATGCCGCGCTCGTTGAGGTCCTTTCCGGCCTGCTTTCCTTCCGCCAGGGCGTCCACTCCCAGCAGCGTCTTTTCAATACCGGCTTCATCCGCTATGGCTTTAAGGGTGGTTCCGGGGCCCAGCAGGTACAGAGTGCCGTGGTCCATTTCCTCAACCACGCAGGAAGCGATCTCTTTCTTGGCTTTTGCGGCGGAGCCGCCCGTGCTGGAGGCTTCCTTTCCCGTCTGTATTGATCTTGCCGAGTCCGGGACCTTGAGGTACCCGTACAGCTTGGAGGCCAGCCGGTCCTCCCGGAAGGCGTCTTCGTCTATGTCAAGCACCTCGCCTTCCGTGATTCCGGCCCCTTCCAGAAAAGCGTCGACCATGTCGGCCGCCGCCCGGTCGCTGGTGGCGAAGACGGAGCTGAATACCTTTACCCCCGAAGGAACCGCCACAACAGGAAGCTCGCCGCCCACCGAGTCGCAGACATCCCTGGCCGTCCCGTCCCCTCCCACGAAAATCAGAAGATCGATGCCTTCGTCCGTCATCTGCCGGGCGGTTCTTGAGGTATCCTCGGCTGTTGTGGCATCGCGCGCCTCCCCCAGGACCCTGAACTCGACACCGGAATTCTGAAGATAATCCGCCCCCATTTTTCCTGAAGCCGCGAAAAGGGTCATCTTGTCTTTATTCTTTATGTGGGAGATGAGCGTTCTTGTTCTTTCCGGAGTGACAGGGCTGGCTCCCAGCTCGAGCGCTTTTTTGTACATTTCCCCGTCGGTCCCCTTAAGTCCCACGCTTCCGCCCATCCCCGCCACCGGATTAACTATCAGACCTATTTTTTGTTTCATGGCCCGTTTCCTGAACAGCTGACTTTTCTCGACAATACGGCCTTTACAATTTGAGGATATGGCTTTTCCCTCACAGGTTCAAACTATTTCGCCGCGTTTGCGGGTTTGACACGGGTGATTAAGTTTAATAGTATTCTATTAATATCCGCAAGACTCGCACTGAATATTCACCGGCGGGAGGAAAGGTGATGGAATCATTGACCAAGCAGGATTTTCTCGACAAGGTCTTCAATTTCGAAGAGAACAAGGAATGGAAATTCGAGGGCGATATGCCCTGTATCATCGATTTCTACGCTGATTGGTGCGGCCCGTGCAAGATGGTGGAGCCGATACTGGAAGACCTATCCGAAGAGTACAAGGGCAAGATGAACATATACAGGATAGATACCGGCTCAGAGCCTGAGCTGGCCGCCGCCTTCGGAATTCGAAGCATTCCCAGCCTTCTATTCATACCCAAGGACGGAAAACCCCAGATGGCGGTGGGAGCCCTTCCCAGAGAGGCGATCGAAGAGGCGATCAAGGATGTCATGAAAGTCGAATAGCCGGGCGGCGTCTTCCGCCTCAGCACTAAGCCGGGGGCAATTAGAACAATCTCCCGAAAGATTAACCGAGGCGCGTTCGCCAAGGCTTGATATGAGCCGGGCGGGCCTACTTAGCTTTCTGGTACACGGCGTCCCAGAACATGTTTTCGTATATGCTCGCTTCGGCGAAGACCCTCTTTAGCTTGTCATACGGGTAACTCTCTCCAGCCTCATCGACCAGCTTTTTCATCCTGTCGACCAGGCTCAGATACTCATCGCTGAAATAGACCCCGGCCCAGTCCACGTAGAGCCGGTTGGGGTTGGAGGCGAGGGCTTCGCGGTGCCGGGAGGCGATCTCGGCGTAGGACCAGAAGCAGGGCAGTACGGAGGTTATCGATTCGGCGAAGGGGCGGGTGGAGCTTACCGCTATAAGGAAGCTGCCGTATGACAGGGTCACTTCCATGGGGCTGGCCGACGCGGCGTCTTCCACCGTGCGGCCCAGCGCCCCGAGAAGATCCTCGTAGCCGTCGAACTCGCTGGTGGCCTCAAGGTGCAGAATACGGGCCACCTCTCTTAACGCCTCCATCGAATCGGCCCGGGAGGCGATCAGGCCGAAGTTCTTCATGGCGGTTACCAGGTAGTGGTAGTCCTGAAGGACGTAGAACTCGAACTTCTCCAGGGGCAGAGTTCCGCTGTAAAGCTCTTCCACGAAGGGATGCTCTATAAGCTCTTTCCAGATACCGTCGCAGTCTTCTCTTAGTTTTTCCGATATGGTCATGGTTTTCTCCCCCTTACCACCACGAAATCGCCGGACTTGTAGCCTTTGGAAGGCTGTTCCACCTCGTCGTCGGTATACTTGGGGTGCCTGGTCAGCGACTGGACGTATTCCAGGCCGGTAAAGCCGGCCTTTTCAAGCAGGGCGGAGACCTCACCGGTGGAGCGCCAGTTGGTTCCCTTTATGAATTTTACCGGGTATGGGTAGCGGGGCGATATCTCCATGTCGTGGCTGCCCCTGAGATAGGCCAGGTCGTAGAGCATGGCGTAGGACCCCTCCCTGGTGAGAAACGATACCACCAGGTGTCCTCCGGGTTTCAGGATCCGGTAAGCTTCGTCGACCGCCTTCTGTGGATCTTTCACGTAGCTCAGAATAGTGCTCATAAGAACGGTGTCGAAGCGCTCGTCGGGGTATGGTATGTCTTCAGCGGTGCCTTTCTTGACCTCGATCCCCCTCTTTCTGGCCAGCCCGGCCATTCCGGAGGCGGGCTCGACGCCGTATTTTATTCCCAGCCTGGAGGCGAACAGTCCGCTTCCCACCCCTATGCTGACAGCGGTTTCAGGATTATCGAGGAGCTCTTTTTCCGCCAGGAACTCGGACTCGAAGACCGCCTTGTTCTTGTCGAACCAGGAATCAAAATCCTCCGCCTCATCCTCGAAAGCGGATTTACTCAGGGGGATGGCTTTATGAAAGAGGGGGCCGCTCCCTTTTCCTATATCGCCGGGGGCTTCCGCTATGGCCTTGGTGACGTAGTCCTTGGCAGCTTCGATCGAATCTGTAACGCTCATTCCCTTTGCCAGGCAGGCGGTTATTGCGGCGGAAAAAGTGCAGCCGGTACCGTGGGTGTTGGCCGTCTCGATCCTCTCCGCTTTGAAGTATTTGAACTCTTCGCCGTCGAACAGGATGTCGACCGCTTCCTTCCCTGCCATGTGTCCTCCCTTGAGGAGCACATAATCGGCGCCAAGCTCTTTTATTCTCTCAGCGGCCTTTTCAGCGTCTTTCCGCCCGCTTATCTTCGTGCCGCTGAGAATCTCGGCTTCAAAGGAGTTCGGGGTGACCAGGAAGGAGAGGGGGACCAGTATCTTCGCCATGGAGGCTTCGGCGTCCTCTCTTAGAAGGCGGTCGCCGCTTTCGGCGACCATGACCGGGTCCACCACCAGCCGGTCTATTCCGTGCTTTTCGACCCGGTCCGCTATGACCTTGATTATCTCCTGGCTGGAGACCATTCCGGTCTTGACCCCTCCGGCTCCTATGTCTTCCATGACCGCGTCGATCTGATCGGCGACGATTTCCGCCGGAATGTCGAAAGCGGCCCGCACTCCCTGAGTGTTCTGAGCGGTAACCGATGTGACCGCCGACATTCCGAACACCCCGAAGGCCTGAAATGTCTTGAGATCGGCCTGTATACCGGCTCCGCCTCCCGAGTCGGAGCCGGCGATGGTCAGGGCCTTTCCTTCATAGTTCATCGAAGTCTCCTTCTTGTCATCAAAGATCCTCTATAACAGTTCCGGCCTTTATGGTCATATAGCCGGAACCGAAGCTCTTTTCGAACAGGTTCCGGGCCTCTTTTCCGGTGCAGTGGGACGGCCCCACCTTTTCGACCCCCATATATTTAATCCTTTTCACGATCGATTCAATCGTTTTCCTGTCTTTGTCCTTGAGATGAAATCCTCCCAGGGCCGCGGACACGCCGGCCTTGGAAAACATCTCCTTCACTCTCTCGATTACCTCTACGATGCCGGGGTGGGAGCAGCCGGTGATGACAACAACACCGGAGACTGTTTCAACGGCCAGGGACTGCTCGGCTATGTACCCGCCATTGTACTCGCCCGCGATCTCGCCTGTTACATGGACGCCTTCGCCCACTTTCAGAAAGGAGTCCGCTTCAACCAGGCGCCCGCCTTCCCTTATAACTCCCGCTCTGAACTTGTCGCTGAAACCGCTGCACCCGTAAACCTTCATGCCCGGATGCTTCCTCAGCAGGCCTGAAAGGCCGCCGGTGTGGTCCCAGTGGTCGTGAGAGATCACAACCGCTTCGATGGCGCCGGTATCGACACCCAGCTTGTTCATGTTGTAGAAAAGGGGTTCGGCCGCCTCTCCGGTGTCGAAGAGGATCTTCCCGCCGACCAGGCAGGAGAACCCCCAGCCGGATTTATACCCTTTCTCGGAAGTATTATCGTATATAATCTCGATCCTCATTTTCTGGTAACAGCCCCCGAGTATTCAAAGGTGTTCTGTTTCATCTTGTACCACTTTCCCTCGTCTGTGCCGATTACCTGGCCGCACTCGCATACCAGGCCTTCGGCCTCCCGAATCCTGTAGTATCTGGCGATTCGATTCTTAAAACACCTGAGCACCCTGCCCTTCCCCGCCTTTTCGTATTTTATGATCTTGTTTTTGCACCTGGAGCACTTGATCGTGATCATTTTGTTGTTTTCCTGCCGCCGCCTGTCTTGATAAACCGGGCCGGGGCGCCAGAACCCGGCTTCAACCTCTGAGCCCGCGGCCCACGCTCTCAACCAATTCCTTGGATCCGACATAGAGGGCGGTGCGCTGGTGAGGCGATTCCGGCTCTATCTGCAGAATATCGTTTCCGTCCTCGTCGACCGCCGCTCCGCCCGCTTCCCTGGCGATGAAGGCGACCACGTCTGCCTCGTAGAGGAGGCGCAGTTTCCCATTGGGGTGGTTCTTATCCGGATCAGGGCGATTTATTATCGCCGGGTACATAAACATTCCGCCGTTGTTGAGGAGGCGGTGGAAGTCTCCCGCCAGGGCCCCCATGTAGCGGAACGAGTATTTCTGGTCGTTTTCGTCTATCCACTCCTGTACCTTGCCGGAGAATGACTTCCGGTTGGAGGCGTTGAAGGAGAGCTCCCAGCTTTTTGGGCTTTCCGGCATCATCAGCCGTTCGAAGTTGTCGGGGATGACGTATGTCATGGTCTCGTCGCGGTGAAAGCGGAACACTCCGGTATCGGCCAGGGCAAGGGTGAAGACGCCGCTGGGAATGAGGAATATGCCGGCCGCTCTGAGTTCCTCTCCCTTCCGCAGCCGGCCGTCTTCAGGGCCCTCCAGGTTGCGTTTGGCCACGGCGAACATGAAGCCGGCCGGAAGGTTGTGCTTTACGTTGCTGGAGCCGTCCAGGGGATCGAAGTATATGAAATACCGCCCGCTTTCCTGGTTCAGCGGAACCGGGTCGTGCTCTTCCTCTGTGACCGCGTATATCACCTGGTTGGAGCGGCGGAGGTAGTGCAGTACGATGGCATTGGCGATGTCATCCATCTCCATCACGCTCTCGCCCTGCACGTTGGTGAATCCCGCCTCGCACATGATATCCTTTAGCGAGCCGGTCTGGTAGAAGTACTGTATGTACTTGGCGGCGGTCTGAATCGCCTCCAGAAGTACCAGGAAGTTATAGCTTCGCTTGTGGCGCTCCTGATGGTGGAGCATGAAGTCCATAAAGCTCTGTTCCAGTTTCATCTTGCCTCACTCCCAGAGGTAATCGAATTTCAAGTCTACTATAGAACATCATAGGGGGGAAGCACTGGTTTATACAATCTAAATTCTCGAGGTTTGGAGTCTCCTCTTTTCCTGCGGCGCTGTTTTTGTGTTATACTTTTATTGTCTGATGGGGTAATCATTAATATGCGTCGCCTCTGGTCTGAATCGGGCGGTAAGCCGCGGGCGGGAAAGGGGGGCGAGCTCGTTTCTGTTTCCGTAGTCAGCGGAAGGAAAGCACTGATGTGGAAATACATGCTGGCCTGGATTCCTATGATAGCGATAGCCATAGCTAACGCGGCGCTTCGGGAAAAGGTTCTGGCAAGCCGTCTCGATAAGCTTCAGGCTCACCAGGCATCCACCGTCACGGCTCTGATTCTCTTCGGTATCTATATCTGGGCTCTTACCGGTTTGTGGAAACTTCAGTCGGCCCGGCAGGCCGTTATGGCGGGCCTTGCGTGGTTGGCGCTGACGGTAGCCTTTGAGTTTCTGTTCGGGCACTTCGTCATGGGGCATCCCTGGAGCGGGCTCTTTCACGACTACAACATCCTCAAAGGGCGCCTGTGGATCCTCGTTCCGGCATGGATCACAGTGGCCCCATATCTTTTTTTCCGGCTGCGCCTACGAGGTGGATTTTTAGGGTGAATCGATGAAGATGAATACGATATTATGGATAGCTCAGGCGGCCCTGGCGATAAGGTTTCTCGCCGTTTCATACTCCCACGGCATTCGCCCCGGCCAAAAGAAGACGGAGCGGGGGTTTGACGGATTGGGCGCATGGGGCCGGCCGGTCATGGTTCTGAGCGGCCTGCTCTGTTTTTTAGGTGCCGCCGGGCTGGTACTTCCCGCCGCCACAGGAATTCCGCCCGGAATAACTGTCCTCGCCGCGGCTCTTCTGGCGGTGTTGGCTCTGGCGTCAATGCTGTTTCACTCGGCCTGCAGGGGAAAATCAAGCCTGGTCACGGGACTTGTGGTTTTCGCCCTCTGCTTGTTCGTGGCCTACGGTCGATGGGCGATCAGACCCCTTTAGGACGGGAATTTTTTCAAGAAGGTTATTGGAACGATGAAAACGGATGAACCGGCGGAGGATACGGAATTGAGAATTGCTTGAATCAGAACGATATCTCGAATCCTCCCGTCTGAAGGGGAGAACGCCATGCAGGTGCTGGTCAAAATAGTTTTAAGCGTAATAATCATTCTGGCCGCGACAGCGATCGGAAGGAAGCTTCCTTCGATGGCGGGCTTGATCGGAGTGATGCCGCTCACCGGAGCGCTGGTCCTTGTCTGGATGCATGTCGAAAACAGGGGAGACCCCGCGATAATGAAAGATTTCACCAAGGGGGCTCTCTGGGGTATACTTCCCAGCATCCTGTTTTTCCTGACGGCGCTGGCCTGCTTCAGGAAAAATCATTCCCTTCCTCTTGTTCTGGCCGCCAGCTTCGGAGCATGGCTGGCCGCGGCGGCGGTTCACCAGTGGATGCTCAGATGAGCGCCAACAGGAATCTCTCTGGATTTCCGCTGTTGAAGAAAAGGCGGCGGACTGGTATTATCCGCACTGCATCACGCGGGAAAGACGGGTGAGACTTATTACCTGTTCGAGGGGGGCGTAGAATGGGGACCGAGATCATTACCGTGCTCGTCATCTTAATCTTCACCATAATCCTTCTGGTTTTTGAGTTTTTCCGTATAGACGTAATCGCCATCCTCTGCATGCTGGCTCTGGGCTGGAGCGGCATCCTGGATCCGATGGAGGCGCTGTCCGGGTTCTCCAGCAACGCGGTAATAGCGATGATAGCGGTCATGATCATGGGAAGGGGACTGGCGATGACCGGCGTGATGGATGACTTTTCCGCCTTCATAATCCGGCTGGTGGGGAGGGGCCGGCGAAAACTGATCGCGGTGGTATCTCTTTCTGTGGGATTGATATCAGCTTTCATGCAGAACGTGGGAGCGGCGGCTCTCTTTCTGCCCGCCATTCTGAACATATCAAAGAGAGAGCGGATACCCGCTTCAGAGCTTATCATGCCCCTGGGGTACGCGGCCATTCTGGGGGGCACTTTGACCATGGTCGCTTCCAGTCCCCTGATCGTGCTGAACGATCTTCTCAGAAGCTCGGGCCTTCGTCCCTACGGGCTTTTCAGCGTCACTCCCGCCGGACTGATCCTTCTGGGGGCTGGGATAGTTTATTTCTTGTTTTTCTCCAGGCGGCTGTTCCCCCGCACGGAATCGGGCGGAAAGGGGGTATCTGAACAGAAGAAACTGATAGATACATGGCGCCTTCCCTTCAATATATGCCGCTACAGGATTCCGGGGGAGAGTCCTCTGGCGGGAAAAACGCCGGAAGAAACCGGGGTATGGGAAAGGTACAATCTGCACATCCTGGCGGTATCAAAAAATGAGGAAATAAGTTACGCTCCCTGGCGGAACACCAGGTTCGAGGCGGGGCAGGAGATCGCCCTTCTGGGAGACATCTCAGACATAGAAGGGTTCGCGTTGGAATTCAGGCTGAAGTTTCACGAGAAGCTCGAGGATTTCGGGGATCTTGACGATCCCACCTCGGCGGGGTTTGTGGAAATGATGGTTCCCCCCCGCTCCTCTCTGGTGGGAAGAAGCATACGGCAGATAGCCTTTCGAAAAAACTATTCCGTTGAGCCGGTGCTCTTTTTCAGCGAAGGAGAGCAGATAACCGGTGATTTTTCCGACCGGAGGATCCGGGCGGGAGACACTCTGGTGGCGCACGGGCTGTGGGAAAAGGTGTCCGTATTGAAAAACAGTGAAGACTTTGTCGTTCTGACACCGATCGAGGCGGAGAGAAAGAGCGCCGGAAAGGTCTGGATAGCGGGATTTTGCTTTGCCGGCGCTGTGGGCCTTGCCATCGCGGGATTTCCGATCCCCATGTCTCTTTTTTCCGGGGCGGTGGCTATGGTGCTTTTCCGGGTGATACGGCTGGATGAAGCCTACTGCGCGATCGACTGGAAGGTGGTCTTTCTTATAGCGGGCCTGATTCCCCTGGGTATAGCGATGCAGAAGTCCGGGACGGCCGCCTTTCTCGCCGGGCAGGTGATGAGAGTGGTCAGCGGCGGGCATACCCTGGTCCTCCTTCTTTCCGTGGCGGCGCTTTCAACGCTGTTTTCTCTGTTTATGTCGAATGTGGCGTCCACCGTGGTCCTGGCCCCGCTGGTTATCAACATGGCCGAGATAGGCGGAATCGACCCAAGGCCCCTGGTGCTGATGGTGGCCGTGTGCTCGGCCAACTCATTCATTCTGCCCACCCATCAGGTGAACGCCATGTTCATGACGCCCGGGGGTTACAAGACTTCCGATTATTTCAGGGCGGGCGGCGGGATGACTATTCTTTTCCTCGTGGTCGTTGTGGCGGTGTTCTACCTGCTGTACCTCTGACGGAAAGGACAGCCGATCTGAGCGAAAGGCATGACAAGAGAGCTTACCAATGGGCTTATAACTAAATAGAGGTGAACCGATGAAGGAGATACTGCACTACATATCAATGGTAATAGGAACTCTGGGCGCGGTAATCATAAGCTGGGGGATCCTTCTCATCACATTTCGGCTTCTCAGGATGGAACTTCAGAGGATAAGGAGAAAGAAGATCTTCAGAGAGCGGGAATCGGCCCGCCACCAGCTGGGCTCCTATCTTCTGCTGGGGCTGGAGTTTTTGATAGCCGCCGATATTATAGGCACCATCGCCCACCCCACTCTGAACGACATGGCCATACTGGGCAGCATCGTGGTCATCAGGACAGTGATAAGCTACTTCCTGGAGAAGGACGTGGCCGAGTTTACGCCGACGGAAAAGTAGCCCCCCGGCTATTGTAATCCGCCGCGATCCAGGGAAGCCGGGAGGCACTGTATTATGATGCGCGAAGGGAGCTAAGTGGCAAAATACATCATCCTGGGAATCACATACGCCTTCGCGGCCGCAGCTCAGCCGGGCCCCTTTCAGGCCTATATTATCTCTGAGTCGGTGAGAAAGGGTTGGCGGCGCACCCTTCCAGCGGCGTTTTCCCCACTGATAAGCGACGGACCCATTATCATACTTATTCTCGTGATTCTCAATCAAGTCCCGGGCACCTTCGTGAGGTCCCTCAGACTGGCGGGGGGAGTGTTTCTTTTATACCTGGCCGTTGGGGCTTTCAGGGCTTGGAGGAGATACGATTCAGAAAAGACCATGAGCGGGGAAGCGCCCCGCAGGACCATGCTCAAGGCCGTGATGGTCAATGTGGTCAATCCTAATCCCTATCTGGCGTGGAGCCTGGTCATGGGACCGCTGTTTCTGGCCGGGTACCGGGAAAGCCCCCAAAACGGCATAGTGATGCTTGTGGCCTTCTACTCCACCTTTATTCTGGTCAACACAGGCATAATCCTTCTCTTCTCCCTGGCCAGGAAGGCCGGCCCGAGGATCACCAGAGCCACCCTGGGCCTTTCTGTCATAGCTCTGGCCTGCTTCGGGATTTACCAGCTCTGGTTGGGAATAAGGAGTTTCCAGCAGCTGTGATGAATTAGAGCCGGCGTAAAAGGGAAGGATTCGAGCGGCAGAAGCTTGATTAAAGCAGGGAATGAACATATAGTTGATATAGGGATTCCGCCGGGAAGGAAATTATAGATGCGAAAGACTCTTCTATCAGTTTTGGCGTCCGCCGTAATATGGCAGGCGGGCTGCGAGGATGATTCCTGCCGGCCGCGCGACTGCCCTCAGCCGCCTCTATCGGTGATAAGGATGACATGCCTTGAGTCTTACATTTACGCCGATCTGATGCCGATCGTTCCGCCGGATCCCATATCATGCAGGCTTACCGTCAGAATCGAGAACACCAGCTCGAAATATTCTTACGCCGGTCTGTCGATAGACTCGGCCTCGGTTTATCTTGCCTCAAGCGACCAGCTTCTGGGGGGATTCAGGCTTTCGGCGGATTGGAACGGGGCTCTGGCGCCCGGGGAGGCGGACACGGTACTCGCGCAAAAGATAGAGGAGGAAGAACAGATCTTTTCTCCTCCCTGCACGGATATGGTCTATATCGAAGTGATTCTGAGTTCGAAGTCGTATGGAGAGCTTATCGAAAGAACGTCTACATACTTCTCCTGTGTCTACTGACTTCTTGCGGCCTGCCCGCGGAATATTTGTTTGACTGCAAAAAACAATAACTTATAGAATAGGCAAGTGCTTATAAAAAGGATTCCCGGCAAACTAACCTCTGATATTTCAACGGGCGGCCAGATCGGATGATCGTCCGGGGAAAGGAACCGCGCCATGAGCGAACTGATGTGGAAACCCTCCAGGGAGAGGGTCCTCGAGACAAACATGTTCAAATTCATGCAGTATGTAAGCCGCCGCTATGGTCAGAGCTTCGCTGACTACGCCGACCTTTGGGAGTGGTCGGTGGAAAACATCCCCTCGCTGTGGGAATCACTCTGGGACTACCTGGGCATCATTCACTCAGAGCCGTATGAACAGGTCCTAGCGGACGGGGACAAGATGCCGGGGGCCGGGTGGTTTCCGGGGGCGAAACTGAATTTCGCTGAAAACCTTCTTCGCTACAGAGATGACAGAGTGGCCATAATCGCCAGAGGAGAGGATTCCAAAAGTGATGAAATAACCTACTCTGAACTCTACGGCAGGGTGGCCCGCCTGGCAGCCGCTATGAGGGGGGCAGGCGTTACCGTAGGCGACCGGGTAGTCGGGTTCATGCCTAATATCCCCGAGACTATAATAGCGATGCTTGCTTCGTCGAGCATCGGGGCGGCCTGGTCCAGCTGCTCTCCCGATTTCGGAATCAAGGGAGTTCTGGACCGCTTCGGGCAGATAAACCCAAAGATTATATTCACAGCCGACGGTTACTTCTACAATGGGAAAAAATTCAATTCGCTTGAGAGGATAAGGGGTATTCTCAAGGAACTGCCTTCTATTGAGAAGGTGGTGGTTGTACCGTTCACCGAGAGGGAGCCTGATATTTCGCAAGTTCCAAAAGCCGTGCTGTACGGGGATTTTGTTTCTGACGCGCGGGCCGGAGAGATCGAGTTCGAGCAACTCCCTTTTGAGCATCCCCTGTATATAATGTATTCCTCCGGCACCACCGGCCTTCCCAAGTGCATGGTCCAGAGCGCTGGGGGGATACTGATACACCACATGAAAGAGCTGGCTCTTCATAACGATGTAAAACGCGAAGACAGGATCTTTTACTTCACCACCTGCGGGTGGATGATGTGGAACTGGATGGTCAGCTCTCTCGCCCTGGGCGCCACTGTGGTGCTCTATGACGGGTCGCCTTTCTATCCCGACCCGGGAGCTCTCTTCAAGATGGCCCAGGATGCGGGAATCACCATATTCGGCACCAGCGCCAAGTATCTCTCAGCGCTTAATGACAGCGGGCTCAGGCCCGGGGAGAAATTCGACCTTGGTTCTCTAAAAGCGATACTTTCCACCGGTTCGCCTCTTCATGAAAGGGAGTTCGATTTTGTCTACCGGGATATAAAGAAAGATCTATGTCTTTCGTCGATCTCGGGGGGGACCGACCTTAACGGCTGCTTCGCCGCCGGAAACCCCATGGGCCCGGTCTACCGCGGGGAGCTTCAGTGCAGGACCCTGGGAATGAACGTTCGGGCCTTTGACGAAAAGGGCAACCCGGTTGTGGGGGAGCAGGGTGAGCTGGTCTGTCTCTCTCCGTTTCCCTCGATGCCTATTTATTTCTGGAACGACGACAGCGGAGAGAAGTACCATAACGCCTATTTTGATGTTTATCCCGGCGTCTGGAGACACGGGGATTACATAAAGATCACCGAGAATAACGGAGTGATCTTCTATGGACGCTCCGACGCCACCCTCAATCCCGGGGGAGTCAGGATAGGCACAGCGGAGATCTACAGGCAGATGGCCGATATTCCTGAAATCGAGGACAGCCTGGTGATAGGACAGGAGTGGAAAGGGGATGTACGGGTGATCCTGTTCGTCAAGATGAAGGAGGGAGAGAAGCTTGACGAGGAGCTCAAGGGAGTCATCAAGAGGACCATACGCGCCAACGCCTCTCCCAGGCATGTTCCGGCCAAGATAATAGAGATCGGCGACATTCCCTATACCATTAATATGAAGAAGGTAGAGATAGCGGTCAGAAACATCATTCACGGCAAGCCCGCCCGTAACCAGGACGCCCTTAGAAACCCCGAATCGCTGAAGCTTTACCAGGACATTCCCGAACTGCGGAAGGATTAGGGACAGAGAGGCGATATGTCCAGAAGAGCAAAATATCCGGACAACATTTCGGTCGACCATTTTCTTGGAATCGCGGGGGTTATTTTTCTGGGCCTTGATTCCAGGGGGCGGGTGACCCTCATCAACAGAAAAGGGTTGGAAATACTCGGCCTGGATGATGAAGAGCAAGCCCTTGAGGCAAACTGGTTCGACAGTTTCGTCCCGGAGAGTATGCGGGAGGAAACCAAGGAAGTCTTTCGCAAGCTGATGCGGGGAGAGGTGGAACTTCTGGAATATTACACCAATCCGGTAGTCTCAAAGAAAGGCGAAGAGAGGATTATAGCCTGGCATAACAAGGTGCTTAAAGACGAGAGTGGCAGAATTACAGGAACTCTGAGCTCCGGTGAGGACATAACCGAAAAGACTCTTGTGGAAAGAGAGCTGGTTGAAAGCGAAAACTTTCTGCAGAAAGTCTTTAACGCGATGCAGGATGGTATCAGCATTCTGGACAGGAGCCTTAACGTGGTCCGAACCAACGTCTGGATGGAAAAGACCTATTCGGAGAAGATGCCCCTGGTCGGCAAAAAATGCTACACGGCTTACCAGAACAGGGAAACGCCATGTCCCTGGTGCCCTTCCGTCAAGACCTTCGAGACGGGGAAGGCCGACACCACGGTGGCACCCTACCCTTCCGAGGAAAAACAGTCCGGCTGGATAGAACTTATCACTTTTCCCCTCAGGGATAAGAGCGGGAAGATCGCCAACGTGATCGAATACGTCAGGGATATTTCGGACAGAGTAAGGGCGGAGGAGTCGCTAAGAGAGAGCGAAGCCAGGATCAGGAGCATCTTCAGGGCCGCGCCGGTGGGAATAGGGATAGTTGTCAACAGGGTTTTAAAGGAAGTTAACGATAGAATATGTGAGATGACGGGTTATTCCCAGGAAGAGCTGATAGGCAATGACGCCCGAATGCTGTATCCCTCGGATACCGATTACGAATTTGTGGGCCGGGAAAAATACGGACAGATCAGAAAGCATGGGACCGGAACGGTGGAGACAAAGTGGAAGAGGAAGAACGGCGGAATAATAGATGTGCTGCTGAGCTCCACCCCGATAGAAACCGATAATCCCGAAAGTGAGGTCACCTTCACGGCCCTTGATATAACGGAGAGAAAAAAGGCGGAGCGGAGAACGATGATCGCCGCCGAGATGGGAAGCGATCTCATTTATGAATGGGAGCTCGAGAGTGACACTCTCAAATGGTTCGGGAAGATGGAGGAAGCGCTGGGTTATCCGCCGGACGGAATTCCATATACCATCTCCAGGTGGCTGGATCTGGCGCACCCGGACGACACGGAAAGATTAAGAGGTTCTGCCGAAAAGCACAGGTCTTCAAACCAGCCTATCTTCGAGGAATACAGGATTAGACACAGTGACGGAAGCTGGAGGTACTGGTTGGACAGGGCCGCTCCTCTGGTCGACGCGGAAGGCCGGCCTTACAAGTGGATAGGGGTTTGCGTCGATTTTACCAGGCGCAAGCAGGTGGAGGAGCAGCTTCGCCAGGCTCAGAAGATGGAAGCGGTGGGTCAGCTGGCCGGGGGGATAGCCCACGACTTCAACAATCTGCTTCAGGTCATCAACGGAAACATCGAACTGGCGTTATCCGAGGTTCAGGAAACCCACCCGGCAAGGGAATCCCTGGATGATGTGGCCCGGGCGGGAAAGATGGCGGCGGGCCTTGTGCGCCAGCTTCTGGCCTTCAGCCGCCGCCAGGTCATGAAGCCTGAATGGCTTGACATGAACAGGGTCATATCGGAGCTCTTCAAAATGCTAAGACGGATAATAGGAGAAAATATAGACATCGAATTTGTTGCTGGTAAGGACCTGGATAGGATACAGGCGGACAGAGGAATGGTTGAGCAGATCCTTATGAATCTCTGTGTCAACTCCAGGGACGCCATGCCGAACGGCGGAAAACTTTCCATAGAGACGGAGAATGTTTTGATTGCCGGGGATTTTTGCGCCAGGCATCCCTGGGCGGAACCGGGGCGTTACGTTCTGATCAGGATCGCCGACAGCGGGCATGGGATGGACAGGAGCACGCTGGAGAGAATTTTCGAACCCTTTTTCAGCACAAAGGAAAAAAACAAGGGAACGGGACTGGGCCTTTCGACGGCATACGGCATAATAAAACAGCATAATGGAATGATACATGTCTACAGCGAGCCAGAAAAGGGCTCTGTGTTCAAGGCCTACATCCCGGCGGGAGAGGGGGAGGCCGAAACTGCTGAAACGAAGGAGAGCGATGAAATGGCCGGGGGAGGAGAAACCATACTTCTGGCCGAAGACGATGATATGGTCAGGAATCTGACGGCCGGGATACTCGAGCGGGCAGGGTATAGCGTGATCGGCGCCAGGGACGGGGAGGAAGCCCTGGCCCAGTTCGAAAAAAACGCAGACAAAATCGATCTTCTTATTCTGGATGTTGTGATGCCCAGGCTGGGAGGGCGCAGGGCCTACGAAAGAATGCGGAAGGCTCGAAAGGACGTCCCGGTGATCTTCTCCAGCGGATACAGTGAAAAAGGAGTGCACACCGGCTTCGTGCTGGACGAAGGCCTGGAGCTGCTTCAGAAGCCCTTCGGCGCCGCGGACCTGCTTCAAATGGTGAGAAGTGTTCTAAATTCGGGGAAAAACTGAACGCGGCGCCCGGCTGCTTCTATGAGGAGACCTTTACTCTGCCTCCAGAATTTCCGGAGGCCACGGTTACCGTATGCGACGATCCGGGCTCGGGAAAGATATTTCTGGCCAAACGATTACCCAGATCTCAGAGGCATCTGCCCAAAGATAGAGCCCGCGGCTCTCAACGTCTCTTCACAGGGAAGATGGATCACCGCGCTTATAGGATTTCCCGAAGGATGCGCCTACACCGCATCGAATATCGAGCGGTGCTCGATAATGCTCAACAACACCCTGCTGCTTGAGTGGGCGCAAGAGGCGGAAGAAGAAGAGATGGAAGCGTTTTCGGGGACAAAGCGCTTTGAGAAGACTATTTCGAAGGCGGCTTCTTTTTTCAAAGTCCCGCAGCTTGAAAGCGCCGGCCGGAAAGGTTACGAAACTGCTGCTGTCAGCTCCGATAAGGGATTCTAAATATCGTAGCACCCGATCTTTCGCGAGATCACTATCCTCTGCACCTCGGAGGTGCCTTCTCCGATGGTGAGAAGCTTATAGTCGCGGAAGAAACGCTCTATGTTGTACTCCTTCATCAGGCCGTATCCCCCGAATAGTTGAACCGCCTCGTCCACCACCCGGCCCATGACCTCGGAACAGTAAAGCTTGGCCATTGCGGCCTGCTTTCCGAACGGAAGGCCCTGGTCCTTGAGAGAGCAGGCCTTGTAGAGAAGCGCCCTGGCGGCCTCGATCTCGGTGGCCATGTCGGCCAGCTTGAAGGCGTTTACCTGAAAGGTCGAAATGGGTTTTCCAAACTGCTCCCGCTCCCGGGTGTAGTTCATAGCCAATTCGAAAGCTCCCTGGGCGCCTCCCAGACCCATGGCCGCGATGGCCAGCCGGCCGTTATCGAGAGTTTCCAGCATCTGGTGGAAACCCTCTCCCCTTTTTCCCAGGAGATTCTCTTGGGGCACTCTGCAGTTATCGAAGTAGAGCTCCCCGGTATTTGAAGACCTCCACATCATCTTGCCGGTCATCTTCTTTGCCTCAAAACCTTCGGTTTCATGAGGGACCAGAACGCAGGACATCTCCTTTCTTCCGTTTTCAAGCTCCCCGGTCACAGCCTGCACTATACACACTCCGGAAAGCTCGCAGGAGGAGTTGGTTATGAATATCTTGCTTCCGTTTATCACCCATTGGCCGTCCTTCAGGACGGCGGCGGTCTTTGACGCGCCGGCGTCCGAGCCCGCGTCCGGTTCGGTCAGGCCGAAAGACGCCAGGATCTCGCCGGAACAGAGCCGGGGAAGCCATTCCTCTTTCTGTTTTTCGTTCCCGTAGTAGAAGATCGGGCCTAAGCCCAGGGAATTGCCTGCCGCCACGGTCGCTGACTGCGAGCCGTCGATCCTGGCAAGCTCCTCCACGGCGATGCAGTAGGAAAGGTAATCCATTTCCGAGCCGCCGTATCGCTCCGGTACGGTGATTCCAAAGAGCCCCAACTCCGCCATCTTCTTTGTTAGATCGACGGAGAATTCCTCCTTTTCGTCAAGCTCTCCCGCCACCGGCGCGATTTCTTTCTCGGCAAAGCTTCTGATACTATGCCGGAGAACTTTATGTTCCTCTGTGAGTCCGTAATCGATTTTGACCTCCCTTTCGATCCGCTTAAAGCGGCACCCAGTTAGAAACTGAATCCTTCCGGGAGCTCGTTTTTGCCGGTCCCGGCCGGAACCCACGATAGATCGATAATAGTGTAGGTAGGATCCAGCGTCCTGAATATCGGTACAACTTTCATGCCTGTTTCCGGTTCGCCCACCGAAAGATAGCTCATCAGGATGGTGCCGACACCATCGAATTCGATATTTATGAACTTGATCGGCTTGTCCAGTATATTGAACGCTCCGGATCTCTCGCAGACCATGAAAGTGTGGACTCGGGCTGTCTTCTTGGCTGTTTCTGTCATGTCGATTACAGTATTCTTCCCCAGGCAGTCCGCGCAGTGTATTCTGAAGGGCTGGTAGATGGTGCCCTTGAATTCACAGTCGGGGTTGTCGCACCTGGTGCCCAGCAGTTTCCCCCTGGACAGCCCCTCGAAGAAGGGGGCTTCTCCGCCATAGGTGTGAATGTATGTCATGTCCCTGGGATTGGTGACTCCCACCAGCTTCCAGTCCTCGTTCGCGTTGCGGATGGGGATGTTGGGAGTCAGATGGTGGAAGTCTCCCTTCAATTTATATCTGCCGTTCTTAACGTAAACCTGTCCAAACATACTCATTGTGCTCTCCTTTACGCGTCTTTTTCAAGCAGGTGATCGGGATCCGAAAGAATAGTGGAAGTAACGTGCGAGCCGACGCCGGCGTGGCTGATAGCCATACCGCGCCTGGCTCCCTTTACCTGAAGGTCTTGCCAGTCTTTGGGCTTCAGCCGCCCGAACTCTTTCCATCTCTTTTCATCGCCGTGGATCTCGCCCCACCTGTTCCAGATGTGGGACGCCACTTCGAAGGTCTGCATTATACCGGTGGCGCCGACGGCGTGCATACACCCAATCAGGCCTCCCGATATATTGGAGGGCAGCTTGCCGGGCTTGCCGGTCCCGGGATTGGTGTGATAGCAGTCGCCGGATTCGACGTAGTCCCGGCCCTCTCCGTAGGGGCGGACTCCGATATCCTCATAGGTCTGTACGTCGCTGATGGTGAAGGCGTCGTGCAGCTCCAACAGGTCGAGGTCCTCGCCGGGGTCTTTGATTCCGGCCATCCGGTAGCCGTACCAGGCGGCCATTCTGGCGGCAAGGAAACCGGTAAATCCCGGATACCGGTCGCCGCCGGGAAACCTCTCGCCCAGGTCGTCGTACTGATCCTCTGACTCGTTGGGCAGAAGAGGTATATCCATGTCACGCCTGTCGGCCGGCCTCAGAGTATGCGAGCCGGCGCAGACATATATTCTAAGGGGCTTGTGAGGCGAGTTCCTGGTCAGCTCCCCGGCCGTTTTCTCGTCGCAGATGATGGCGCAGGCCGCCCCCACGCTCATAAGGCAGCAGTCCAGGGCCCTGAGGGGATAGGCTACCACCGGCGATTTCAAGACATCCTCCACCGTTATCTTCTTCGGTGACTGGGCGAACGGGTTCATTCTGGCGTAGCCGTGGTGCTTGACGGAGATTTCGGCCAGAGTCTTGCGGAAAGATTCTTCCGCCTTGCCGAATATCTGCCAGTACCTCTGGGCCATCACGGCGTAGTAGCCTGTGTAGATGTGGCCCAGGGGGGATTCCCAGTCCTTGTCGGCGGCGCAGGAGATAAGGAAATTCCCTTCATCGGTGGGCACTTCGTCCATTCTTTCCCACCCCATGGCAAGGACGCAGTCCGAGTAACCCGAAGCGACGGCCTTGGTCGCTTCCCAGAGAGTAGACCCTCCAGTGGCGCCTCCGGTCTTGATTCCGATATTGCCCAGGGGGTCGAGCCCCAGCCGGTCATGGATCACCGCTTCCCCGAGAAGCTGGTCTCCAAAATGGTCGGCGAAATGGCCGTAGTAACATGAATGTACGTAGCTCTTCAGTTCCGCCGGGGACATATTGATCAGGTCCGCCGCCATGGCGAGAGCGTCAACGCAAAGCTCCTCGGTACGCTTTTCCGGTATGGCCCTGGCGAACTTCGACTGTCCGCCGGTCACCATGTATACCGGACGCGTGAATCGGGGAACCTTCAGCTGCTGTTTGCTGAATTTGATCATAGTCGCTTCCCTTTCGTTTTAAGACGATAAACGACAATTGCCCGTAATGTTCAAGGAACATCGTAAGGTGGCCGTTGTTTCTCCGGGATGTTTGTCTTGAGCCGTATTTCCGGGTATTCTACCAGATGCTTAAATATGTGTAAATATAAAATCCGTCAGCAGCGGGGGCCGCCCTGATTTTCCGGGCATGGCGGAAAAAAGGCGCCGGGGGATCAAGAAAAAAATCAAAGATCTTTCGAAGTGAGATAAACCGGAAGCTCAGGTCACGGATACGCTTTCTTCCGAGATAACCGCGCGGCGGGTCATCGATGTCACCGCCAGGCCTCCCACCTGAACGGCGATCGATCCGTCGCTGTTCTCATCAAGCCCTATCTGAACTCTGGAGAGCCTGTCAGTCTCCCGCCCCTGTTCCATAACCATGCTCTTTGGAGTCACCACTCCGAACTTGAGAAGATAAGCGGCGATACTCGATGCGCCCGCCCCGGAGCCATAATCTTCCCACATCCCCATGGCGGGGGAGAAGTGCCTGGAGTAGGTGACGCATTCATCGTGTATGGGCTCCAGCGTGAACAGGTCGGTTGTATTGACCCCGAACTTCATATTCATGAGTTTAAGTTTTATGAGATCCGGATGCATTTCGATCAGAGCTTTCCTGTGAAGAACAGGAATGAGAAGCTGGTATAATCCGCTGTATACGATTTTGACCGGAAGCCCGGTCTTTGTAATCTCCTCGGGATCGAGACCGAGTATGGAGGCTATCTCATCCACTGATATGTCCGCCGGCTCGAAATCCCTTATCGCGCGGTGGACCATGATCTTTTTGAGTTCCTTTATGGAACCGTTCAATACCAGTTCCACGCTCTCGGGGTCTCGAAAGCGGGCGGGGGAGGGAGGTTTTTCTTCGGAGTGATAATCGACTCTCATTATTCCGGCTCCGGTTTCCATCTTGTAGGTGGTAACGCCGCCGGCGAGGTCGACTATGCCTTCTTCTGCGAGGGCGTGGCAGGTGCCTATCATGGCGTGGCCGCTGTAATTATACGGTTTGCTGGGAGTAAAGAAATTTACCCTGAAATCCGCCTGGGAGGACTCCGGCCCGGTAACGAAAGTCGTCTCCAGGGTATAGTTTTCCGCGGCGACGCGTTGCATATCAGCTTTTGAAAGACCATCCGCGCCGATGGCCACCATTGCCGGAAAACCGGAAAACGCCTTTGTGGTAAATACATCTACTTGTTTTAATAAGAGTTCCCTCATTGCTTATCACTCCCCTGTTTTTCCAATAAGCATTAATAAGCATTAATCGTTCCATATTAGGGTTCTTCGCCTGGTGACCGGGGGGAAACGGGGGGGGAAGGATAACGCTTTTCAGAAGCCGGGCCTGCAAAAAGCGGTACGCTGGGCCAGCCGTTATGCGCCGGGGATCCTTCCCGGCGAACTGAATGAGATGTTTGGGAGGGGCCGGAGGCGATAGCCGCGGCCTGTCCCCTGGGGCCTCGAACGGGAACGCCCTATTGTGTAGGCGGGGCCGGCCCGCCGCGGCCGAATCGTTCTATCAGCTTTCTCAGATTCCCGATCAGAAACTCCTCCTTGAAAGGTTCTGCCAGAACGAGGGCTCTTTTGAGATGTGCCAGGGCTTCCTCTTTCCGCCCCAGCTCCAGGAGATTTACTCCAAGGTAGTAGTGCAGAAAGTAGGAATCCGGTTCAAAGCGCAGCGCCCTTCTAAAATATTCTACCGCTTTTTCCTCATGGTTCATCTTGCTCAGCGTGAGACCCAGATACTTGGACGCCTTCGAGTAATGAGGGTCTGCTTCCAGAGCCATGGCCAGGTATTGGACCGCTTCGTCAAGCCGGCCGGCCCGGTAGAGAACGAACCCTGTGTTGCAGTACATCTCAGCCTCATAATTTATTTTTTCAACCTCGAAGGGCCCGGCAAGACTGAAAACAAGGGCGAGGACCAGTGCCGCCGCCACGGCCGCTGCGGCCTTTTTGGAATCTGCTTTCCTCGCCCTGCTGATCATGGAATCCAAGGCGCCCGCGGCCGGAAGGGCCAGGACGGGCACCACCGCGACCCTGTAGCGCGAGGTAACAAAAACCATTATGATAGAAAGCGAGTACAGGGCCAGAAACAGCGGTACAGGCAGGGGTATCTTCGATCTCAGCGTGAAAAGGCCGACAAGGGCCAGGGGAAGCAGAAGGCCGAAGGGAAAACCGAACTTCCATACCTTCCAGGTCAGAATGGAATAGAATGAAGAATATTTTCCAAAGAGATAGATATCGATGTTCCGGGGAAGCTCCCTGGAGCTCACAAACTTCACGGCCTTTCTAGCTAGACCGGCCAGGTAGCCGCCCGGATTGCTTTTTACATAGTCGAAAAAGAGACGGCTGAAGTATTCCTTCTTCTCACTGTTGCTGGCGGCGCCGTGTATCTGAGGCTCTCTTATTAATTCTCTCCAGCCCATACCGGGGCGAATCATGATCGTCTCTTCAGCTCTCGGGTTATTGCCTATATAAAGGTTCAGGGAGCCTGACTGGGGAAGCGGGCTTAAGTCCCCGGTGCTCTTGAGAGATGCCAGAGATACCGGAATCAGCACGATAAGAGTTCCTGCCGCGACCACCGCCGCCCGGGCTGTGATCGCTGAAGGAGCCTTCCCCTTCCCGGCCATTACCAGGATAAGCCACGCCAGGGCGGCCACCACGAATGGGGCGAAGGTCGCCCGGGTTATCACGCTGAGGCCGCATGTCAGACCCAGAAGAAACAGCAGTGACATCCTTTTGGTATCTTTCGCCAGGGTAAAGAGTAAAACCAGCGATACAGACCAGAAAGCAGCCCAGCAGGTGGCCAGAAGCTGCCCCTCAAAAGCTATCAGCGGCCCGTACAGGGCTATGATCACTCCGGCTATGATTCCGGGCCGCCTTCCCAGGAACCTCGCGCCCAGCAGATAGGAGAGTCCGGCTGTGACCGATCCGAGTATGAACTGGAAATATTTGGCCGCAAGGATCGAGTACCCGGCGATTTTATAAATTCCCGCCAGCACCAGGGGATAGAAAAATCCCTGCCAGAAGAACCCGTCCCTGAATTTTCCGGTTTCCATTAGTGCTCTGGCGTGGTCGTTATAGGTTTCGGCGTCGATAACGGGGAATCGGAAAAGGGGGCTGTCCGAGACCTGGGCCACAAAGACAAGCCGGGCCGCCAGGGCCAGAATGAAAACGGCGGCGAAAGTTATCATTCTCTGATTTGAGGCGGGCCTGCCGGCCTTTTCCTTCATGCGTGCCTCCGAATAGCCGCCGGGTTATCAGCATTGGTCATAACTTCAACGGCATTAGCGGATTAGAGCCTAAGAACGCCCGTAATCAGATAAGATCCGGGCAGTTTCAGCCAAACGCGGGCTGTCCCTTCAAGCCATTTCATTAAATCATAAACCCGGACCGATTACAATTTTTTTAGCCGGGGGGCGGGGGAGGCGCTTGCGGGAGTAATTTTGTTTTACAGTAAGTCGAGAAGCTTGTAAGTTCAGGGAGAAGTATTCGTCGATGTAGTGGGTCTTGAAATGATTTCCGGAGATTGGAAACGGAACCGGGGAGGGCTTTGAAAAGGCGGGTACGGGGCGGGAAAAGACGCCGGAGGATGTGGTGATCAGGCCGGCAAGGACTTTGAAAGGGGACAGAGCTTGAAAGAATTCCTGGCAAAATGTGAAAAGGCGGTGCTTTCAGGCGACAGGGACTCGGCCCTTGAACTTGCTGAAGAGGCGGTCAGAGGACGAATGTGCCTGCTCGATGTTGTCGAGGAAGGGTTCGTAAAGGGGATTCGGGAGGTCGGCCGCCTATGGGAAGAGGGGACCTATTTTCTTCCAGAGCTGGTGATGGGGGCGGAGGCGGTCAAGAGGGCCCTTTCTGTCATCAATCCGGCTCTGTCAGGGGAGCGCCAGACCATGACCTCGAAGGGGGTGGTGGTTATAGGGACAGTCGAAGGGGATATTCACGATATCGGCAAGACACTGGTTGCCACGATGCTTTCTGCTAGCGGCTATGAGGTTGTGGATATCGGCGCGGACAGGGCTCCCGGGGATTTTGCCGGCCGGGCGGAAGAGAGAGGAGCTGATTTTATAGCCGCCTCGGCTCTTCTTACCACCACCATGAGGTCTCAGGAAGGGATTATAGAAGAGCTGGAAAAGAGGAATATAAGGGAAAGGTTCAAGGTGATCGTGGGAGGCGCCCCCTGCAGCCGGGAATGGGCCGAGGAGATAGGGGCCGACGGATACGCCAGGAGCGCGGTCTCCGCGGTGGACCTGGTGGAAAGGCTTATCACGGACGGGGGCAAAGGCGAATAGCGGGGGGCGAGCGATGGATTTAAACCGGCATTCCCGGCGGATATGTTCGATCTCTCTGAAACAGCCCTGAGGAGGTTTGCAAATGGCGCCTGGATTGCTTGACATGATAGCGGAGCGGGTTGTCATCTTCGATGGCGGAATGGGGACCATGCTGATCGACGCGGGACTTACCAGGGCGGAGGTCCCGGAGACCTGGGTTTTCCTCCGGCCTTCGGAATTAAGGAAGATACACGGGATGTACGCGGAGGCGGGGGCCGACGTCATTCAGACCAACACCTTCGGAGCCAACAGGATCAAGCTGGAATCGTCCAAAGCGGGATCGGATCTCGATCCTGTCCAGACCAATATCAAGGCGGCTGGCCTGGCCAGGCAGGCTCTGGAAGAGCTGGGATTCGAGGATCGGATCCTGGCCGGCGATATCGGCCCTACGGGAAGGTTCTTCTCGCCGGTCGGCTCCCTGACCGGGAAGGACGCCATGGAGGCTTTTGAAGAACAGGCCGGGGCGCTGGCCGAGGGAGGAGTCGACCTTTTCCTCATAGAGACGATGTGGGATATAAGGGAAGCGGTCTGGGCGGTAAGGGCGGCCAAAAAGGCGGCCCGGATTCCGGTGGCCGTGGAGATGACATTCAGGGAAACGGCCATTGGATTTTCCACCATAATGGGAGACACGCCCTCCGCGGCGGTCGAAGCGCTGGAGAATGAAGGCGCGGATATGATTGGAGCTAACTGCACCATCTCCAGCGATCAGATGGCGGGGCTGGTCCGGGAGATGAGAGAATTGACAGACCTGCCGCTTCTCTTTCAGCCGAACGCCGGCCAGCCGGTAATGGAAGGCCCCAGGCCCAGGTACCAGAAGGACCCTGAAGAATTCGCCGCGGATATCGCGGAGATGGTGAGAGCGGGAGCCGACGCTGTGGGAGGATGCTGCGGCACGACCCCCGAATTCATAAGGCTTATCGTCGACCGGATCGCCCGTTAGGGAAGGCGCTGGAGCAGAGAGAATGGAACCGGTAATATTGGATGAAATAAATGTGGAGATAGACCGGCGGAAAGTATTCATCGTACTGGGAGGCGCGAATAAGAAAAGCGGGTGGAGCGGGGGCCAGGCCCGGGCCAGGATCGAGTCTGCGGCCGAAAGAGCCGGCAATCTGATCGAACCAAAGGGAATATATACTTTTACCAGCGGAAAAAAGCTTAAGGGCCCCGCGGCGTTCAGAAATCTGGAAAAAGTCGCTGTTTGCGTGTGTACCATAGGAAATTATCTGGAGGATGAGGCGGCCAGGCTGTTCCAGGAAGGCTCTCTGCTGGAGGCTCTGGTTCTGGATGTGGCGGGCTCTCTGGCGGCGGAGAGCACTGCGGAATATATAGACCGGGCGATTAAGCGGCTGGCTGAGGAGAAAGGCGAGAAAACATCCAGAAGGGCCAGCCCCGGCTACGGAGACTGGAAGGTCGAGGGGCAGAGACGGATATTTGAGATACTTCCCGCGAAAAGGATCGGAGTTTCCCTTACTCGATCCATGATGATGTCTCCGAGAAAATCGATATCGTTCGCGGCACACGTGGCAGAAGATCCGGTAAACCTTAGAAGCGCTGATTCCTGCCGGGACTGCGCCGGCAATGACTGCCCCTTCGGAAAGCTTTAGAGGAGATGGCGAAAAAGATGAAAATCCTTCCTCAAATAGAATGGCTCACCGGTGAAGAGAAGGCGTCGATTTTCGAAAGATCTCTGGGGATTCTCGGGAAGACCGGAGTCCGGGTGGAAAGCGAGGAGGCTCGCTCGATACTGAAGGGAGGGGGGGCTGAGACTGACGGCGGCCGGGCATTTATACCGGAGAAGACCGTAAGCAAGGCGCTCGACACAGCGCAGGACCGGCTGTTTCTGTTTGACCGGAGCGGAGAACAGGTTATGAATCTGGGAGGGCGCAATCTGTACTTCAACCCGGGATCTTCGGCCGTTCATATCCTTGATTACAGCCTTGGCAGGACCAGAAGACCGGCAACCCGGGACCTGGCCGATTTTGCCAGGTTGACCGATTCCCTTCCGGGTTACGACGCACAGAGCACCGCCATGGTGCCCGGAGACGTTCCGGAGAGCATGGCGGACAGCTACAGGCTGTATCTGGCGTTGATGTTTTCCGCCAAACCGGTTGTAACCGGGGTTTTCACGGCGGACGGTTTCGAGCCGATGAGAAAGATGCTGGAAGTGACGGCTGGAGGCGAGGACAGGCTCAGGGTAAAGCCGAACGCCGTGTTTGACTGCTGCCCCACTTCACCCCTTATCTGGAGCCGGCTGGCCGCGTCGGCGCTTATATCCTGCGCCAGGTTTTTCATTCCCGCCCAGATAGTTCCCATGCCGCTGGCCGGAGCGACCTCTCCCGCCACCCTGGCCGGAACCATAATCCAGCACTGCGCGGAGAATCTGAGCGGTATCGTGATCCATCAGCTGGCGGCGCCGGGAGCCCCGGTGATATACGGGGGATCTCCGGCCTATTTCGATATGAGGCAGGGCACCACGCCCATGGGCGCCATAGAGAGTCTCATGCTGAACGGAGCCGCCGCCTCCATGGCTGAATATATCGGCGTTCCTTCTCACGCGTATATGGCGCTTAGCGACTCCGGTTCGATTGATTATCAGTCCGGAATGGAGACGGGAATGGGAGCCGTGGTAGCGGCCCTCAGCGGAATCAATAACGTCTCGGGGCCGGGAATGCATGGTTTCCAGACATGCCAGAGCATGGAGAAGCTGGTCCTGGACCACGAGGTCTGCCTTATGGCCAAGCGGCTCAAGCGGGGAATCGATTTTTCCGGAACCGGCATTGTCAGGGGTATAATAGAGGAGGGAATAGATAACGGGTCTTTTCTGGCCGTCAGCGACACCCTGGAATGTTACCGCAAAGAGGCCTTTTTCCCGGATATGGTGATAGACAGGCGCAGTCCCGGAGGTGAAGGCGGAGCCTGCGAAAGCGATATCATAGAGCGGGCCGCTGAAAGGGTCCGCGGATTGCTGCGGGAGGAGGGCAGGCCGGCCCTGGATGGGGGCAGGAAAAAAAGGCTGGAGGAGATAATGCTCGCCGAAGCGGTAAAAGCGGGCATCGAGAAATTGCCGCCGGTTTTATGAGCGGATTTAACGGGGGTAAAGAAAAGGGCTTCGGGTTTTCGCCCGAAGCCCCGTCATATTATAACATGTTCAAGAGCCGCTATTTAATCGAGGCCTTGATAGCAAGCTGAATCCTGAGGTCGTCGAACTCCTCGGTGGCGGTGGCGGTGCCGGCCGCGGTCCTGGTCTTGGCGGCGTATTCGGTGGTCAGATAGGAAAACTCCAGCATCCCGGTCAGATTTCCGGTGAAATCATACATGATGTTTCCGAACGCCAGAGAATTCAAGCTCTTGAAAGTGCTCGTAACGGAAGTGGATCCTCCGGCGGGAGCGGCCACAGAGTACTCCTCCTCGTCGGGATCGTCGAAAGAGTAGCCCCCGTTCACCGTGAGCTTTTCGGTGGGTGATAGTGAAAGCATTCCCCAGCCGCCCATCGACCGCAGCGGATCGTATAGATTATCCGCTTTCTGAAGCACGCCTCCCAGGTAAGTGGCCAGGTTCTCTCCCATGAAGAATTCGCCTTTCAGGCAGGCGTATTTGTTGATTCTAAGAGTCAGATCGGTGTTAAACGACCAGGAGGAAAGGCTCTTTTCCCCGGTTTCATTGCCGGCGGTGTCGAACAGCCGGTACTCCTCCTCCCCGTAATGACCGGAAACCCCCAGGGCCAGCATGCCCTGATCGCTGAAATTTGAACTCATTCCCAACCTGCCCTGAACCACCGGAGTTGCGGAGTCGGCTCCGTCGTCGACGCCGTCGCCGCCGGCCTCGGGATTCCAGCCGTTTTCGTAGACACGATAGTCGGCGCCTATATTTCTCGCTATGGCGGCGTCCAGGGTAAGCTTGGCCCCGCCGCCGGCGCCGGCCCAGGTCGAAAATCTAACCTGGGGCCTGCGGTATCCGATGTTTCCCTGGGCCCAGGCGACGCTGTAGTTGACCGTTTTGGGAACCAGAGGCGAAATAACGTCCCAGGTCTGACCCGCGAGCAGCGCCCAGCGTTTTCCAACGATTTTCACGTAGGCGTGTCGCAGCATCGGAGCCGCCTTGTTGACGGCGTCAGCGCCGGCTCCGTAGAAATCAAACTCCAGCTTGGCCGCGGTCTTGATCCCGTTATCTTTCCAGAAGAAATCGAACCCCAGCCGGGTCTCCCTGGTGGTTAAATACAGGGCGTCGTCTTCCTCGCCGTAGTCCTTCACGAAAAGATGGAAATCACCCGGATATATCTCCGCGTCGTCGTAACTGATATCCGTTTTAAAGAAACCGCTGAACTTGAAACCGTAATTCTTTTCGGGATTCATGTAGGATTCCCCCGCTCCGGCCTTTGAAGAAAGGGATAGGGCCGATACGGCCGCGGCCAGGACGGTCATTATAATGGTCCTTCTCACTTTTAGCCTCCTTTCACGGGCTTTTTAATAGTTGCTCGCAATGGCCGGCGCGCGTACTGCCCGGATTGCCGGCTGAACCGGGAAGGCTGGAGGGATAGCGTTTGTTTCGCCAGACCCTTCCAGAATGCGGGCTTCCCGGATTAGTATTGTTTATGGCAATAGGACGCGGCTGTCAACAGTTTATTGGCGCCGGGCGGGTGTTATTGCAGCAGCCGGGCGGGTCAAGATGACTCTCAGCGGCGAGAGACCCGGCTTCGGCGTTCTTAAGGCCTGCGAGTGAAGTCATGGGAAGGGATTGAACGTTGGGGAAGAGGGGTTAAACTATTTCCACCATCTTCTCTATGGCTACCCGGGCCGCCCCGGCGATTTCATCCGGCACGGTTATCACGGGTTCCAGGTTCTGAAGGGAACGGAGAACTTTTTCCAGGGTGATCTTTTTCATATTCTTGCAGACCGCTCCATAAGCGGCGGGAATGAAATTCTTGCCGGGGTAGAGGGTCTTGAGGCGGTAGGTCATATCGACCTCGGTTCCCACGATGAAGGTCCCGGCGTCAATTTCACCCGCCCGGCGGACCATTCCGCCGGTTCCCAGGGCGGCGTCCGCCTCCGCTATGATCTCCTGGGGGACTTCCGGGTGGACCATCACGTACGCTCCGGGATGCTTCCGGCGAAGCTCCCTGATCTTATCGACAGAGAACATCTGGTGTACTGGACAGAATCCCTGCCAGATTATCAGGTCGCGATTCGCCTGTTTAGAGACCCAGCTGCCCAGGTTTTTATCAGGCCCGAAGATTATCTCCCTGTTTGGCGGAATCGATTGCACAACCTTGAGAGCGTTGGCGGAGGTGCAGCATATGTCGGTTTCCGCCTTTACCTCGGCGGGGGAGTTGACGTAGGTGACTACCACCGCTTCCGGATGCTTGTCTTTTAGTTCTCGAAGCGCTTTGGCGGTGACCATGTCAGCGAGCGGGCATCCCGCCCCGGGTTCCGGAAGTATCACCTTTTTTTCCGGGGAGAGCATAGAGGCCGTTTCCGCCATAAAGAGAACTCCGCAGAAGATTATTATATTCGAAGCCAGTTCGCGGGCCAACTGGCTGAGGGCCAGGGAATCGCCCAGGCGGTCCGCCAGGTCCTGTATCTCGGGGGGCTGATAGTTGTGAGCCAGGATAACCGCGTCATTTTTCTTTTTAAGATCGAGAATCTTCTCTTTGATCACAGCTGGCACACTCCTCTTTAAGGTTGATTTTTGACCCCTTTCGGGATTCCGGCCGCGATGCCGGGTGCAGGACCCGGGAAGTTCGGCTGTGGAATCAAGCCCGCCTATCCGGCCGGAACACTAGCCGATATCGAATCCGCAATGAGGGCACTTATCGACGCTTCTGGCGACGAGCTTCCCGCACCGGGGGCAGTGTCTGAACTGGACTCTGCACTTTTCACAGTAGGGTGTTTTTTCGTCGGTGACCGGCTGGTCGCAGAAAACACATCTTTCTTCGCCGGCCTGCTCAGGCATTTTCAGCTCTTCGGTGGGGCGCGGTTCTGTTTTTCTGTTCCGGTAGTCCTTGATCGCTTCGTGAAGAGCGTCCGCGCCCAGGTTGGAGCAGTGCATCTTGTTGGTGGGAAGGCCTTCCAGCTCCTCGGCCACCATCTTGTTGGTTATTTTCATCGCTTCATCAAGTGTTTTTCCCTTGGCCATTTCGCTGACCATACTGGAGACGGCTATCGCGGCCCCGCACCCGAATGTCTTGAAGCGGACATCCTCTATACGATCGTCTTTGACCTTAATCATGAAAGTCATCATATCCCCGCATACGGGATTTCCGACCTCGCCGACTCCGTCCGGATCGTCGAAATCTCCCACGTTTCGGGGATTCATGAAATGATCCATAACCTTGTCACTGTATAACGCCATTTTGCCCCCCGTTTAGCGGTGTCTTAAATGTTTGATAAAATCTAAAAAAATGCTGATTTATCGATTCAGGCGACGTGTCAAATATATCCCTAATAAACTTTTAATGAAAGCGAAAATCAAGCTTGTATATATTTTTGTGGAATCTTCACGGCATAATTGTTTATAATATAAAGACTGTATGCGGGAATAGGACCGGCGGCCGGCGCAGTGCCGGCTTCCCGGATCAAAAAGCCCGGCCGAAGGTTTTCTCGCGAGCCCCCGGGCTGGAAAGGCCTGCTCAGGCCTCGTTATCCCCCGCATAATAAGGAAAAGAACACGGAGTATGATGCCCGCCTTTCACCGCCAGGCGGTCGAAAGAGGGCGTTGTTTTATTATCATGACCATGGAGGACAGGATGAGAAAGTATTTTAGGCGCGCCTTGGCAGCGGCGGCGGCATTCACGATTCTTCTGTCGTTGACCGCGGCGCAAGCCCTGAAGGCGGATGATGAAAAGAAGCCCGTCATACACATGGAGAAAAAAATCGTGGATGTGGGCCTTATATATGAAGAGAAGGATGTGGAGTATGACTTCGTGGTTGAAAACCGCGGGAACGCGGAGCTTCACATTCTTCGAATAAAGGCCGGGTGAGGCTGTCAGGCGGCCGAATATGACAAGGTCATCCTTCCCGGGCAGGAAGGAAAAATTCACGCGATAATCAGATCGAGCAAGCTTCACGCTTCGGTTTTCAACAAGGAATTCCTGGTTATGACGAACGACCCGGAAAACCCCCGGGTGGGGATAACGCTCAAGGGCAAGGTCAAGAAGGTCTTTCAGCTTTCCCAGCCCCTGGCTCTCTCCGGGTTCATAGGCGAGGATTTCAGTATCAAGGCGATACTGGAGAACAAGCTGGACCAGCCGGTTCATATCACTGGGGTGGGCTGGTCCGAATCGACGGATGAGAACATAAAGAATAATCTGGAAGTGAAACTCGAGGCGGTGGAGGAGGGCAGGAAATACTCTATCACCGTCGATGACAAGGATCGGTTCACAAAAGGAAGCTACCACGGGGCGCTGGTTCTCAAGACCGATTTCGACAAGGTAAAGGAGAAGACCGTGGATGTGAGAGTGCTGGTCCACGCCGAGGTTCAGCTATACCCCGAGAAGCTTCTTCTGCCGGAAATGGTGGTTCCCCAGGGGGCGACCAAGAGCTTTCAGAAGGTGGTTACCATAATCGTCAAGAAAGGCGATTCTCTGAAGATCAAAGATGTCGTTCCAAGCAGAGAGGATATTGTCACCACCCTGACAGAGGTCAAACCGGGCAAGGCATTCAGGTGCAAGCTGACCATAAGGCCCGAAAGCAGGGACGGGGAATACAAGGGGTCCATAAAGTTTATTACGAATTATCCCGGCTACGAAGAGGTCGAAGTGGAGATTCTGGGCAGGGTCAGGGTCAAATAATCCAGACCGCCGGGCGAGGGCCCGGTGGCGGCGGATCAAATCTTCAGAAACAGGGGGCACCTTTAGGATACCGGCGCCGGGCCGCGGCGCCTTCCTCCTTACCCGGAATGAGACCGCATGGTAAACGGGCGCTCCTGGACGCAATCAAGTAACTTTAAAGCAGAAAAGGTAATGGCATGACATCGAAAAAATATATGATTCTGTTTTTAGCTCTCGCGTTTGTCGCGGCGGGCCTGATTTACGGCCCGGCGGGGGTTTACGCTCAGAAAGAATCCACAGCGCCGGCAGAGGCGGCAGGCGAGTTTTCACAGATCCTGCAAAAGATAAAGGCCAGCTCATCCACTCTGGGCCAGACCGAGCTTCTGGCGCTTTCTGAAAAACTCCTTTTCAGGTTTATGGATGATTATTCGGGAACTCCGGAGGCATCCAAGGCTAGATTGGCGCTGATGCAGATCTACAACAGCCTGCAGGCCGACGAGATAGCGGTAGAGAAGTACGATCAGCTGTTCGGGGAGAAAGCCGATGTGCTGGAAGAGGACAGGAACGCGGGGCTCTACTTTCTGGGGGCGAGCTATCTGAAGCTGGAGAAATTCGACGAATCCAGAAAGGCCTTCCGGGAGTTGAGAGACTCGTCGGAAAAAGGGACCAAGATATACGAGGCGGCGGAGGACGCCTTGAGCAAGCTCGAGACCAAAGAGAAGCTCAGGGTGGGATCCCCGGCGATAAAATTTCCTGAATCGACCAAGACTATATCCGGAAAGAAAATATCTCTGAAGGACTACGAAGGAAAAGTGGTTCTTCTGGACTTCTGGGCCACCTGGTGCGCTCCATGCCTGCGCGAGATGCCCAGTGTTATCGATCTATACAAGGAATATCATGATGACGGGTTCGAGATAATCGGGATTTCAATGGACAAGGATATGGAGCAGCTCGAATCGTATATAGAGGAAAACTCGATACCCTGGAAGCAGATCTTCGACGGGCAGGGCTGGAACAGCAGCCTGGGGAAGATATACGCCGTGGACGTGATTCCAACCACATTCCTTCTGGACAGGGATGGGAAGATATACCGGAAAAACCTGAGAGGAGAGAGTCTGGAAGAGGCGGTCAAGGAACTGGTAGAAGATTAAGCAAAAGATAAAGTTTAATTTTTCCGAAAAAAATTACTTGACACTGACCGGGAACTGTGGAAACTTTACAACCTGATTCTAATCGTTTTGTTGCCGGGTGAAGGAGTCGGCGCCGTTTCGCGGCGTGAGAGAGATAATAAGAAAACATAATGAATTTTATAGATTCGACCAATTTCGAAAGGTTACTGAAGAAAGTCTCTGCCGAGGCCGGATTATACATTCCCGTCAGGGACGAGGAGACCGGCCGGCTCCACCTTCACAGGGCGGAGGGATTCCCTCTTGACGAAGCCGTTGATCTGGGCGGGTACAGGACCATCGAGCCGCTTAAGGGCATAGCCCAGGCGATGAGATACAAGGTGGCTGATTATCCATCCGAGAACCTGGACGAGCGGGACATAGAGGCGGAGGAGCCTTCCTTTGTGATTCTGGGGGCCAGGGCATGCGATGTCAACGCCATCAATATGCTGGACAAGGTTCAGATAGAGGGGGAATTCACGGACCCTTTCTACAAGGTAAGGCGTGAAAAGATGTTCATAATCGGCGCCGACTGCACCGATTGCGGCGACACCTGCTTCTGCAACCTGCTGGGCAGGAAACCCTGGCCCGAGAGCGGATTTGACCTTTCGATTTCAAAGGCCGGCGGGGGATATCTTATAGAAGCCGGTTCCGAAAAAGGGAAAAAGACGCTGGAGGAAAACGGCGAGCTTCTTGGGGAAGCCCGGGAGGGCCAGGCCGCGGCAAGGGATGAAAAACGCAGCGAAGTGCTGGCTTCTTTAAAGGAGAAGAACAGAGATTTCCCCGACTTGACTTCCATCACCGAAGACCTCAGAAAGACGATCGCGGACGACGTATGGAAAGATATCGCCAAGCGGTGCGTGGAATGCGGGGCCTGCACCAATATCTGCCCCACCTGTTACTGCTTCCTGCTCTACGACCAGAAAGCCGACGGGGAATATTTCAAGAGGATCAGCGCCTGGGATTCCTGCCAGCTCAGCGGATACGCCAGGATGGCCGGAATGGGAAATCCAAGAGCGGGCGTCGCCGACCGGGTTAAACACCGTTTTTATCACAAGTACGATTACCTGGTAGAGAGCCACGGCGATATCTACTGCACCGGATGCGGCAGGTGTATCGATACCTGCAGCGCCGGTATAGACATGCGGGAAGCCTTCGCGAGGATAAAAGAGAAAGCGTCAAGGTGAGGTTATGAAGAATCCGTATTATCCCATAGACACTACTGTTGAGGATATAATAACCGAGACGCCCACGATCAAGACATTCTGCCTCAAACCTGTGCGGCCCATCAAGTTCAAGTCGGGCCAGTTCATGCAGTTGACGGTGCCCGGAGTGGGAGAGGCCCCTTTCACTCCCAGTTCGGATCCGAATATCTCAGAAAAGATGGAAATCACCATTCTCAAGACGGGGAAGGTGACCGACGCGCTTCACGCACTGAAGCCGGGCGCCAATGTCGGCCTGCGGGGGCCGTTCGGCAAGGGGTATCCCCTGGACAAGCTGGTGGGCAAGGAAGTGCTGGTAGTCGGGGGTGGAGTGGGGCTGGCTCCGCTGAGGGCCCTGATATACGCCCTGCTGGACGATCCTTCAAAATACAAGAAGATCTCAATCAAATACGGGGCCAGAATGCCCGAGGAGCTTTGCTTCAGAAGACAATATGAGGAATGGAGTAACGTCGCCCCAAACGTCAGCTTTACCAATACCATAGACGTTCCCGCGAAGGGATGGGACGGCCGGGTGGGGCTGGTCACCACCCTGCTGGACGATCTCGATATCAATATAAACGACAGTTACGCCCTTTCTTGCGGTCCGGAAATAATGCTCAAGTTCGTGACCCTTAAACTGCTGGAAGTTGGCTACAAGCCTTCCCAGATATATCTTTCCATGAACAGGAAGATGTCATGCGGAATGGGCAAGTGCGGAAGATGCAACGTGGGCCACTATTACCTTTGCGTCGACGGACCCGACATGTGCTACGACAAGATCAAGCACGTTCCAAACGTGTTTGGATAGGATAGAAAAGCCTGTGGCCGGACGGATGGGTCTCGGCCGGGAGTTGATTTATGAGCGAGAAAAAAGCAAATTGCGTTTTCTGTTCGCTGGCCTGCCCCATGGTGCTTAAGGGAGGGGTCAGGGAAGCTGTTTTTACCGATGACGCTATTCTGTCCGTGGATTGGGACAAGAGCGAAGACAATCCTTACGAGGGCAGCCTCTGCGCCCGGGGAAACGCTCTGGCGGAGTTCGTATCGAATCCGGAAAGACTCAACTATCCCCTTGTGATAGGGGAAAGAACCGGGTTTGAAGCTGCCGTGAAGGAGGCGGCTTCCAGCCTCAAGGCGGTCAAGGAGGAGAGCGGTCCGGAAAGCATAGGGCTGATAGCCGGCGGAAACCTGACCACGGAAGAGGCGGCCCTGGCTCACAAGTTTGCCAGAGAAGTCCTGGGCACGGAGAACGTGGGCCTTCTCGCTCCCGACGACGTACCCCTGTTCAGGGGATGGACCCGGTGCGACCTCTCCGGAGTCTCCGCCGCCGGCGGGAAGCCGGAAGGCGAAAAAATAGTAACTTTCATAATAGGTGATCCTTTCGCGGACCATCCCTGCACCGCCAAGGGTGTGCTTCGTAATAAATACGCGGGAAGGGGCAACGAGGTGATCGTGGTAGCCCCCAACAGGACCAACACCGCATGGTTCGCAAACAGGCATATAGAATGTGCGCCCGGGGGAGAGGCCGCCGCAGCGGCAGGAATGTTGAAGGCGGCTGTGGAGAAGAGCGGGGCGAGACTGCCGGAAGAGGTGGCCGGGCTGGTAAAAGGCGCGGAATGGAATGAGATAGAAAGAGCCGGGGGAACAAGCAGGGAAATCCTGGAAGAAGCCGCGGGCTCCATGCTTGAAGCCGCCCGGGTCGATACATACGTTTCAAATCTGTTCGGAAGGATCGGAGCCCCGGCGGTGACCGTGGTGGCCGCGGAGGCCCTGACGGCGGTATGCCCCGGCGATACCACTTTCACGCCGCAGTTCGTACAGCAGAACACCCTGGGGGTATATTCGGCTTTTTCCGGCACGGACGGAGGAAAGGTCCTGGAAAGCCTTGCGGAGGGCAAGCTGAAAGGCCTGGTCCTGCTGGGAGTGGACATATTTTCTGAGTATCCGGCGCCGGGTGTTGAGAAGGCGCTTCGGGAAGACACCTTCACTCTGGCCACTCAGCTTTTCAGGAACACCACGGCGGCCAGGGCGAACGTGGTAATACCGGCGGCATCACTGATAGAAAAAACCGGGACAGTCTTTCCGGAATTCGATAGAAAGATAGAGAGGAAAGAGGAAGATATAATAAATCCGCCCGGCGGGGTGTTCACCGACGGGGAGTTCCTGGAGGCTCTTTCCAGGGAGATGGGGCAGCCGTTGAGACTGGAGCCCGATTCGGCGCAGATAAAAAGGGCCGGTTCCGGAAACTGGCTTGCCGCGGAGTGGTCCGCTTACATCGATTCCCTCAAGGAGTTGGACGGCGCCGACAATGTGCTTATCTCACTGAGTGACCCGGTCCACGTGGGAGACGGATCCATGAGCAGGACCTTCAGCTGGTCATACAGGAATTCACCTGAGCCAAAGCTGGTCATCCCTGAAGCGCTGGCCGAGGAGCTTAAGCTTTCCGAAGGCGACCGGGCCATGGTAAAGACAGAGGGGGGAAGCGGGCTGTTCAAGGTCAAGACCAGTGAAAGGATCAAGAAGGGAACGGTCGGGATTTACGCTCATTACCCTGAGGCAAGAGCGCTTTTTCCGTGGAAGCTGGACCGGGAAACAGGGGAGCTCGCTCTAATGCCGGTCAGCGTGGAAGTCTCCGGGGAGGAAAAGAAGAGCTGATAATGGATATTAAGGATAAAAGAATATACATCAACATGAATATGTGCATAGGATGCCGGTCCTGCGCCGCGGCCTGCTCGGAAGGGCATCACGACCAGGGGCTGCTCAAGCACGGAGCGGTTCATGAGACCGCGCTTCTGCCCCTTCACTGCAGGCACTGCGACACCCCGCTCTGTTTGGAGGTTTGCCCCGTTGACGCCATCAAGAAGAATGAAGACGGAGTAATCGAGAGAAAGAACCAGCTCTGCATAGGGTGCAAGTCCTGTGTCATAGCCTGTCCGTTCGGAGTCATGTTCCCGTACCGGACCTGGCATATTTCGCCAAAGTGCGACCTTTGCGTGGACAAACTCGAAGAGGGCGAGGAGCCTCGGTGTGTCTCGACCTGCACTACGGGAGCGCTGGTATTCGAGGAACTGGCCAAACTGGAAGAGAGGCATGAAAGAGTCGTCGAGGGCGGGAGGTATTTCGCCCGCTACATGCTGGAGAGGTAGTGGAGAGCTATAATGGATATTCTTAAATATATATTCTACTATCTGGTATTCCCCGGTTTTCTGTTCACCGCGGTTGTGGGGCTTCTGACCACCTGGGTGGACCGAAAGGTGACAGCGAGGGTGCAATGGAGGGTGGGTCCTCCCTGGTATCAGCCCTTTGCCGACACCTTCAAGCTGATGGGCAAGGAGACTATCGTGCCCGCGGAAGCCAAGAAGACAGGCTTTCTGCTGATGCCCGTGGTGGGCCTTTCTGCCGCGGCTCTGGCTTCGACGGTTCTCTGGATGGCCAACCTCTATCCGGAGACTTCTTTCGTGGGGGATTCAATAGTGGTTCTTTACATAATGACCATTCCGGCGATCACCCTGATAATGGGGGCAAGCGCTTCAGCGAACCCTCTGGCCATAGTTGGCGCTTCCAGGGAGATGAAGATGCTCTTCGCCTACGAGCTGCCCTTGGTCATAGCCATGCTCACGACGGTCTACAAGGTCCATTCGTTCTCGTTCTCGGAGATTCTGAGCTTTCAGAGCGCCAACGGTATAATGCTGGGAAGCGGCTCAGGGGTTATAGCTTTCATCGTGACCATATTCTGCGCCCAGGCGAAATGCGCCATGTTGCCCTTTGACCTTCCGGAAGCAGAGACCGAGCTGGCCGGCGGCTCTCATATAGAATACTCCGGAACGCCTCTGGCGGTGATAAAGCTCACCATGGCAATAATGTTTTTCGTGGTGCCGGTATTCATCATTACTCTGTTCTGGGGAGGAGTGAGTTTCTCGGGGTGGAGGATTTTGACCTCGATTCTAAAGTACTTGGTAATAATAGTGATAATGGTTTTAATAAAGAACACCAATCCAAGAGTGAGGATCGACCAGATGGTCCGGTTCTTCTGGGGTCCGATGCTGGTGCTGTCAATAATCGCGATGATTCTGGCGGTAATGGGTTATTAGGTAGCGGAGGAAAAGATGTCGCTGGCGCTTAAATCATTAAAGAAGTCACCATGGGTATTCCACGTGAACACCGGTGCCTGCAATAACTGTGACATCGAGATTCTCGACGCCCTGACTCCCAAGTTCGATGTTGAGAGGTTCGGAATCGTGCTGGTGGGAAGCATAAGGCACGCCGACGTGCTCCTTATATCGGGCCCGGTCACCAGGAACACTCTGCCCAGGCTGAAGAGGCTGTACGAACAGGCTCCCAAGCCGATAAAGGTCATAGTGGTGGGCGCCTGCGGCTGCAACTGCGGAATATTCAGAGACGGATACAATATTATCGGTCCGGTGGACAAACACATTCCGGTGGACGCTTATGTTCCGGGATGTCCTCCAAAACCGGAGACTATAATAGCCGGAGTGGTGAAGGTGCTCAGCACCCTTTAGCGCGGCCCGGCCGAAGAGAGAAAGAAGATGGATAAAGAAACTGTAAAGAAGAAGATCGATGAGAAATTCGGCGGCAAAGTAGAGATAGCCGAGCGTTCGGAAAACCGGATTTATGTCTACGCCGAGAACGATATCTGGAGAGATCTGGCCGATTTCGCTTTCAACGAGCTCGACGCCCGGTTCGATACCGGCGTCGGAGTGGACGACCGGGACGGCGTGGAAGTGATGATGTTCTTTCCGTTTGACAGAGAACATTATTTCCTGACTATAAAGACGTTCGCGAAGAAACCCCATCCTCAGCTCGACAGCATCTCGCCGGTTATCCCCGGAGCTAAATGGATCGAGAGGGAGATCTTCGAGATGTTCGAGGTCGATTTCAAGGACCACCCGGACCTTAGGCCGGTACTCAGGGCCGATACCAGGCCCGAGGACTTCTACCCTCACAAGAGGGAGGTCAAGGAAAAGCACGAGATGTCCCGGGTCAAGCAAGAGGGATGGGAAAGATTCAACGAAGTAACAGGCAAGCCGCCCGAGGGGGAGAATCCCTAGGCGGCCGTCGATAGATGGAAAGTACGAGGTGAACTGGAATGGTTAAAAAGGTCCCGATAGGCCCGTTTCATCCGATACTCGAAGAGCCCGAGTTCTTCGAGCTGCACGTGGACGGCGAGAATGTCGTGGGCATCGACATAACCATCGGATGGAGTCACCGGGGCATAGAGCTTCTCTCGGAACACAAGACCTGGGACCAGGTTCCCTTTCTGGTGGAGAGGGTATGCGGAATATGCTCCTGCTCCCACCCATACGCATACGTAAAGGCGGTGGAGGACCTTCTGGGAGTGGAGGTCCCGATCAGGGCACAGTACCTCAGAGCGATCGTGGCGGAGCTGGAAAGGCTGCACAGCCACCTGCTGTGGACCGGCCTGGCGGGCCACTTCCTGGGATACAACACGGTGTTCATGTGGACCTGGAAATACCGCGAGCCTCTGCTGGACGTGCTGGAAGCAACCACCGGAAACAGGAACCATTACGCCATGCTTCGCATCGGAGGAGTGAGAAGAGACCTTCCCGGGGAGGAGATTCCCAATATCAGGAAGATGCTCGATGAGCTGGAGAAAAACAACGCCCTGCTTACCAACGCGATCCTGGACGATCCGGTGATTCACGCCAGGACCAAGGGCGTGGGAATACTCGATCTGGAAAAGTGCCGCGAGTACGGAGCTCTGGGCCCCACTGCCCGGGCCGGCGGCTATGACATCGACGCCAGAAGGGATCATCCCATCGACGCATACGACAAGGTCGATTTCGACGTAATACTCAGGGAGAACGGAGATGTTTTCGACAAGGCTGTGGTAAGGCAGCTGGAAAACTTTGAATCGATAAAGATAATACGGCAGGCTCTGGATGAGCTGGAAAAGATAGATGATGACGAGATCTGCCTGGAGATAGGAGAAGTTCCCGCCGGCGAGGGCATCGGGGTTTACGAGGCTCCCAGGGGCGAGGTTCTTCACTACATCCGCTCAAACGGCAAGAACATGCCGATGAGGCACAAGATCCGGGCCCCGAGCTTCAATAATATACTGACCAACGAGGTGACCGTTCCGGGAAACACCATCGCCGACGCCGGGCTGATAACAGCCGCGGTGGACCCCTGCTACTCGTGCACTGAAAGAGTGGGGGTGGAACGTGAGGACGGGGGAGGCCGATACGTACTTTCCGAAGACGAACTCATAAGATTGTCTCAGGAAAAGACGGAAAAGATCAGAAAACAGATTGAAAAGAAGTAGAATCAGGGGTTAGAATACCGGTTCTGGAGAGGTGAGATGAACGAGCTTTTATACATTATCGTCATGCTGGCCGTCGCGGGAGTGATACCGCTGTTTATACCCAGAAAAGGGAAGATCGCGGCGGGGATCATCGCTCTGGCGGCTTCAGCCTGGGGCCTGGCCAAGGCGATAGGCATGTTCGGGCGTGAAGGGCTCTCGCTTAATGCGCACCTCTTCGATCTGGGGGGTGTTTTCCCGTTTGATTTCGCCCTGAAGCTCACCACCTTCGGTTCATTCCTCGGCGTGTTCATCATGCTGTTCGGTGTTCTGATCATTCTGTATTCCATCGGTTTCATGAGAAACAGGGATACCGCCTCCATCTATTATTCCTACATACTCTGGACACTGGCGGCGGCCCTGGGAGTGGTTCTCAGCGACAACCTTATAATACTGCTTATATTCTGGGAGATCCTGACGGCGATCCTCTTCTTCCTGATCAACATGGGAGACGAAGGGCATTCGGACGCAGCCGCCAAGACTTTCACCATTCTGGGCTTTACCGACGCGGCGATGCTTCTGGGAATCGTCATGATCTGGGTCAAATTCGGAACTCTCTCGATATCACAGATCATGGCAGACCCTATTCCTTTAAACGGCGCCTTCTCCGTCGCGGCTTTCCTCTGTCTGTTCGTCGGAGCTCTGGCAAAGGCCGGAGGAATGCCCGCTCACAGCTGGATTCCGACCATGGCGAAACCGACCCACGCGCCGGTGATCGCTTTTCTGCCGGCCTCCCTCGACAAGCTTCTGGGAATATACCTGCTGACCAGGATTTCCCTGAACCTGTTCGCCATTGAAGCGGGAGGCGGGGTGTCGATGTTCATGATGATAGTGGGCGCTGTTACAATAATATTCGCGGTCCTGATGGCCCTCGTTCAGCACAATCTCAAGAAGCTGCTCTCTTTCCACGCGATAAGCCAGGTGGGATACATGATACTGGGTGTGGGAAGCGGAATACCGATTGCGATAGCGGGCGGGCTTTTCCACATGCTCAACCACGCTATATACAAGAGCGGACTTTTCCTCTGCGCCGGCTCGGTGGAAAAGAGGACGGGAACGGCGGAACTGGAAGACCTGGGAGGCCTGGCCAAGCTCATGCCGGTGACGTTTGTCACTACCATTGTGACGGCGTTCTCCATCTCCGGAGTTCCCCCGTTCAACGGATTCGCTTCTAAGTGGCTGGTTTACCAGGGAATGCTTGAAGGCGGGCATATCATATTCCTGGTCGCGGCGATATTCGGAAGCGCGCTGACCCTGGCGTCTTTCATCAAGGTGCTCCATTCCGTGTTTCTGGGCAGGCGGCCGGAGAGGTTCAATGAGGTCAAAGAAGTGGACTTTACCATGCAGCTGCCGATGCTGATTCTGGCGTTTCTGTGCGTGGCCTTCGGAATATTCGCGCGTTACCCGCTGGAAAACTTCATCCTTCCCACGCTGGGAGGCTCGGGGGTGACGGTGGCCGGTGAAACCATAATAACAAAGGTTACTGAAGGATTTTGGCATCCCACGGCCGCCACGGCGCTTCTTATAGTAGGTATCATAATAGGACTTATAATTTATCTCATAGGCAGGGTTGGAAAACTCAGGGTGGACGAGAATCTGTGGGTGGGCGGAAATATTATGGATAACGAGGAGATCAGGATTCCCGGAACCCATTTTTACAAAACGGTCACCGACGATCTCTGGCCGGTAGCTACCGGCGGATTCAGGGACGGCGGCAAGGGAGCCCTGGATCTTTATAATATATGGGGCAGTATGGGCGACAGGCTGGTGCAGGTCCTGAGGCGGCTGCATGACGGAGTGCTTTCCACCTATCTGGCGTGGGCCGTCATAGGGCTGGCCGCCCTGGCGTTTATCCTGATCGAACTGATGGCGGGATAGAGAAAGGAAAGATAGATGGAGATATTTCTCCTGGTTCTGGCATTATTCATGATAGTAGGTTCCCTGATAGCGATAGAGACGCGGAGCCTTCTTTCATCCGTCATCTCCGTGGGAGTGGTGGGATTCTGCCTGAGCATTATCTTCCTGATGCTGGGCGCGCCCGATATAGCGATCACCCAGGTTGTGGTGGAGATACTGATCCTGGTAATACTGATTAGAGCTACTATCACCAGGGACAACACCTCCATAGATAAGCCCAAGGACACCTTCGCGGTCATCTCCAGCCTGATCTTCTTCGGCCTCTTTCTGATTTTCGCCTTCCAGGCGATTCAGGATATTCCGGAATTCGGAAAACCCCTCATGAGGGTTTCCCGCAAGTACCTTGAAACCGGAGCCGAAAAGACCGGGGCGACAAACATAGTCACCAGCATCCTGCTGGATTTCAGGGCGTATGACACCCTGGGAGAGGCCACAGTGCTGTTCACCTCGATCGTCGGCGCGTTCGTGATACTGAGAAGAAGAGGCAGAAAGCACAAGAAGGAGACCGACACCGAGAAGGTAGGCATACTGGAGGACGAGGATATCAAGAAGGATTTCAAAGGGTTCTAAAGGAGACCGGTAGTGAAGAACATAGACGCTGAAATTCACAATGAGGACCATGGGATGACCTCTGTAGTAAAGACGATCTGCCGCTTCGTGACGGGAATAATCTTCATGTTCGGTGCTTATATCGTTCTTTACGGTCATCTGACTCCCGGGGGAGGATTCGCCGGAGGAATCATCCTGGCCAGCGGCTACATACTGCTGACCCTCTCTTTCGGGAAGGCTCTGGGGCTGGACAAGCTCAGTGACACCTGGGCTTCCATACTTGACAACAGCGGGGCCCTGATGTTCATGATAATAGCGCTGCTTGGTTTCAGCGGAGGTTTTTTCTTTTTGAACTTCCTGGGCAAGGGTAGGATGTTCGATCTTATCAGCGCGGGAAGTATTCCGCTCAGCAACATAGCGATAGGAATAAAGGTAACGGCTTCAGTTTTCGCGGTATTTATCGCCCTGTCGATATTCGGCAAGTTTATCGGAAAACTGGCCGATGATGAAGAGGCTTAAGGAGTGAGTTCGTAATGATCCTGTATTTTCTTTCACTTGTGCTTTTCGTAATGGGGCTGTACTGCCTCGTGGCCAAAAAGAACATAGTCAAGAAGATAATCGGGGTCGCCATAACGGAATATTCGATCAACCTGTTCCTTATACTGATAGGTTACCGAAAGGGCGGAATCGCTCCCGTCTTTCTAAAGGGTATGAAAAAGAGCGATTTGATAGCCAGAGGCGTAGACCCGCTTCCCCAGGCGCTGGTCCTGACATCGATTGTGATCGGACTGGGAGTCCTGGCGCTTATGGCGGCGATATGCCTGAGGCTCTACGAGAAGTATAAGACATTCGATATGTCCGAGATAAAGAGACTTCGGGGATAGAAGCAGGAGAACAAATGCAGGCATATTATCCATTATTCACGGCATTACCTCTGGGGTTCGCCTTCTTTAACCTTCTCGTTTCCAAGCTGAGCAAGAAGGTCTCGGACTACCTTGCCTTTCTGGTAATGGCTGTTCTTGCGATTATGTCGGTGATGATGCTCGGCATAGAGCCGTTCTCATACCAGGTGGGAGGCTGGGCACCGCCCTGGGGACTGCTGCTGGTATCGGACGGCCTTAGCTCCATGATGCTGGTGATAATCAACATCATAGGTTTTCTTTCGGTGATATTCTCCCTTAAGTACATGACCACGTACACAGCCAAGCCGAAGTACTACACCCTCTTCCTGCTGATGGTGGGGGGAATGAACGGCGTGGTCATAACCGGCGACTTTTTCAACCTTTACGTATTTTTAGAGATCGCGTCTATAGCTTCTTACGCGCTGGTTGGATTCGGATGCGAAAAGGACGAGCTGGAAGCGTCTTTCAAATACCTGGTCCTGGGGGGGGTCGCCAGCACCGCGGTCCTTTTCGGAATCGCTTTCCTTTATTCAATGACCGGCTCGCTGAATATGCCGGACGTTGCCAACCAGCTGGAATTCATGGAGATGAACAGAGCCTTGGCCTTTGTGGTGGCGCTGTTCATAATGGGGTTCGGCCTGAAGGCTTCCACGGTTCCATTTCACGCCTGGCTTCCGGACGCCCATCCCAGCGCTCCGGCACCCATATCCGCGATGCTTTCCGGGGTGTTGATAAAGGCCCTGGGTGTTTATTCCATCGCCAGGGTAATGTTTCACGTATTCGGTCCAGACGGGATGATTTCATCGATACTTATGTTCCTGGGAGCGCTTTCCATGGTGGTGGGTGTATTCCTGGCGGTGGGACAGTCCGATTTCAAGCGGATGCTGGCATACCACTCGATAAGCCAGATGGGATACGTTATGATCGGGCTGGGGCTGGGACTGAACCCGGACGTGGAGCCGATGGTGGCGGCCCTGGGGCTGTTTGGAGGCCTGTTCCACCTGGCAAACCACGCCGTGTTCAAATCCTGCCTGTTCCTCTGCTCGGGAGCCTTCGAGTACAGGACGGACACCAGGAACAAGTACGAAATGGGCGGACTGATCAGAAGGATGCCTGTAACCAGCGCGACCTGCTCGGTGGCCTCGCTCTCGATATCGGGGGTTCCGCCTTTTAACGGATTCTGGTCAAAGCTTATAATAATCGCGGCTTTCCTGAAGGCGGGGTATACCATATACGGTATAATCGCCGTTTTTGTCGCCTTTATGACACTGATTTCATTTGTCAGGCTTCAGAAGAGCGTAATCTTCGGAAAGCTGCCGGAGAAGTTCGCCGGCCTCAAGGAGGCGCCGTTCTCGATGGTGCTGCCTCTGGTAATACTGGCGATTCTCTGCCTGGGAATGGGTATAGCTTACCCCTTCATAGACGAAGGGCTGCTGATGGCGGCCAGGGACACGCTCCTTGACAAGATGGCTTATGTAGGATTCTTGATGGGCAGCTAGAAAAGGGAAGATAATGAAGAGGTTTATACATTTTATAATATTAGTCGGAATCTGGCTCCTGCTGACCTGGTCGCTCCAGTGGCAGGAGGTCCTGATCGGCGTGGCAGTGGCCCTGCTGGCCGAACTTCTTCTTGGAGATATCTTCCCGGTCGGAGCGGTCAAACTGATAAACCCGGTGAGGTTTTTCTGGATGATCGTCTACGCACTGGTTTTCACCTGGTATGTGATCAAGGCGAATTTCGACGTGGCCTACAGGGTGCTGAATATTTATATGCCGATAAATCCCGGTATAGTAAGGGTAAAGACAAGGCTTAAGACCGACATGGCCAGGACTTTCCTAGCGAACTCGATCACCCTGACTCCGGGAACATTGAGTGTGGACATCAGAGGCGACAAGCTTTACGTCCACTGGATAAATATTACTTCCAAGGATCCGGAAGTTGAAACGGATATCATTGTGAAACGCTTTGAGAATCTGCTGGAAAGGATTTTCGAGTGAACGTATTCATAGCGCTTTTACTACTGTGTATTTTCATGTGCCTGTACAGGGTCGGAAGGGGGCCTACCGCTCCCGACAGGACTGTGGCCATAGATATTCTGGGAACCCTGGTGGTGGGAGTATGCGCGATATACTCGATCATCACCAAGAAGGATTTTTACATGAATATAGGTATTTCCTGGGCGTTACTCAGCTTTATCGGAACCATCGCTCTGGCGAAATATCTGGAGGGGAGGGGTTTTGATGAGTGAAACAGTCGGATTGATACTTCTGATTGTGGGCATTTCCTTCGACCTGGTCGGCTGTATAGGTCTGGTCAGGCTTCCGGATATCTATAACAGGCTGCAGGCCGCTACCAAGTGTGTCACCCTGGGGACCTGCATGATTCTTCTCAGCGTTCTGTTCTATACCGGTTTTGACGCCATCGGGATAAAGGCGTTGCTCTGCATTTGGTTTATTCTCATAACTTCGCCGACGGGGGCCCACGCCATAGCCAGGGGCGCCCACCGCAGCGGCATCCGCCTCTGGGAAGGCAGCGTTATGGATAAATACGCCGAGGATAAAGAAGGCGAAGAGGTAAAGGTATAAAGTCGGGGGTTAACTAGGGATGCGCAAACCGAAAATCAGAGAGATAGGCGAAGCGATAAAGGCTCTGGTCAAGGGCCCGTATACAACGAAGTTTCCAAAGGAACCGGCGACTGTGCCGGAGCATTTCAGGGGCACCCCGACCTATGATCCCGACGAATGCGTGGGATGCGGCGCGTGCGGCGAGGTATGCCCGGCGGGAGCTATCAGCATCAGGGACGAGATATCGGATGAGTCCGGGAAATTGGTCCGCAAGATAGAAAGAAACTGGGGACAGTGCATATTCTGCAGCCAGTGCTACGTTTACTGTATTACCGGAAAAGGCATTTATCTCGATCCCGATTTTGAGAAATCAACCATGGAGAGAGCGGATTTCATGAATTCTCACGAAAAGGAGCTGCTGCTCTGTGAAAGATGCGGGGCTGTTATAACCGCCGTGGACCACGTCAGGTGGATATCGGAGCAACTCGGAGAGCTGGCTTTCGCTAATCCGACCCTGATGCTTCAGAAGTTCGAGGACATGGGGCTGGTGGAGGAAGGGACCGGGGATAACCCCAGAGACACCCTTGAAAGAGACAAGTTTATGAAGATTCTCTGCCCCAACTGCCGGGCCGCTTACATACTCAGCGACCAGTGGGGAGAGAGCTGATACAATCCGCAGAAGATGGGCTGTTCAGATTCTGGGGCCTCCTCTGGAGGCCCTATTTTCTTGTTAAGGAGAAGAAAGAGTGGCTGAAGTTTTCGATGAACTGATATCCAGGCTGAAGGGCAGGCGTTTCGGGGTGGTTGGAGTCGGGAATGTTCTAAAGGGCGACGACGGGGCCGGCTGCAGGCTCGTGGAAAAGCTGGAGGGAAAGATAGATCTTCCGGTAGTGGACGCCTGCGAGGTTCCGGAAAATTACGGGGGATGGGTGGAGAGGCGGGGGCTGGAAGCCGTTATATACGTGGACGCGGTGGAGTTTGAGGGTGAGCCGGGGGAGGTGAGGATCATCCCTCTTGAAAACCTCATGATGAGCGCCAGCAGCACTCATTCACTATCTCTTCATTACATGATAAAGTACCTGGAGATGGAGTGGGGGGGAGACCCGATCCTGGTGGGCGTAAAACCCGCAAGCATGAGACTTGACGAGGGGTTGAGCGACGCGGTGGAAGAAGGAATAAGCAGACTTGCTGAAGCTATAGAAGAGGCGGCGAAACCAGAGGATTGACAACCGTGCTGAAACCGGGGAAACGCCCGTACCGCAGATTATATCAAAGTTCAATGCCGTGCCCGTGAGCGGCGGGCTTTTTGCTGCAGTCATGGCATCGATGTCGCACGCCCGCTCACAGAAGTTCTTTCAAAAGCTCATCCGGCTTCCATCCAGAAAGGCTTTTCTGTTGAGCTCTCCGGTTCCCTTGGGGGCCATCCGCTCTATCACCTCGAGCCACTTATCCTCCGGAAGATCCAGGGCCTGGGAAAGCACTCCGAGCATGACCGTGTTGACCAGCTTGGGATTGCCCAGCTTCTTGGCGACATCGAGGGCGTCCAGGATCTTGGCCTTGGGAACAATCTCCTTTATCTTACCTTCCGGGTCTTCCGGGTATGAGAATTTCCCGGTACTTACTATGGTGGGGATTATCCTCTGACGGTTGGCTATGATCGTGCCGGAGCCTGAGACTTCGTGAGCCCACCTGAGGCCTTCGGCTATCTCCATGGCGACAACAGCGTCGGCCTCGCCTTCAGGTATCAGCGGGGAGAAGACCTGTTTTCCGAACCTCACGTGGCTGGTCACCACGCCGCCCCTCTGGGACATCCCGTGGACCTCGCTCTTTTTGGCGTCAAGTCCGGACGACTTGGCCACTTCGCTGAGTATTTCGCTGGCCAGAAGTACACCCTGCCCCCCCACGCCCACTATCAGAATGTTGGTAGTTCCGTTTTTCATTTTGCCACCTTTCTCAATCTATTCGGCCGGGACGATCGCGTCGACCGGGCAGACCTGCGCGCAGATGGTGCAGCCGGTGCACATGACTGGATCGATCTCCGGTATGGGCTTCCCTTTATCATTTGTTTCACCGCTCCCCGATATCGCCGGGCAGCCCACTCTGAAGCAGGCGCCGCAGGCGATGCAGTCTTCGGCGACTACTCTGTAAGCCTTGTCCCTGATTTTATTGGGAAACAGCATACACGGCCGGTTTGTGATGATGACCGACACGGCGTCTCTCTGAATCTCTTCCTTAAGGGCTTTTTCGGTCGCTTCCAGGTCGTATGGGTCGACCTCCTGGACGTTCCCGACCCCCAGAGACCTGCAGAGATCGGCGAGATCTACCGCGTGGGTTTCTTCACCCATCAGGGTCCTGGAGGTGGCCGGGTGGTCCTGGCCTCCGGTCATCGCTGTAATCCGGTTATCCACTATGATGACGGTAATTGACGATTTGTTATAGACGGCGCTGGCCAGGCCGGTTATTCCGCTGTGAAGGAAGGTGCTGTCACCTATCAGGGCGACAGCCTTTTTCTCCGTCTTCCCGGCCTTTTCTATTCCGAAGGCGTGGCCGATCGACGCCCCCATACAAAGACAGGTATCGATCTGGCTGAGGGGGGGCAGCGCTCCCAGGGTGTAGCATCCGATGTCGCCGGTGGTATATACCCTGGTATTTCGAAGAGCGACCATCATACCCCTGTGAGGGCAGCCCGGGCACAGGACCGGGGGCCGGGGAAGGACCTCCGCCCGGGAGGTCTCCTTATTTTCACGAGGTTTAAGAACGCCCGCTTCGGCGAAACCGTCTCTGACCCGGTCGACGTTGAGTTCTAGGAAGTTGGAGAAGAATTTTTTGCCTTCCACCTCAATGCCGGCCGCTTTTATCTGCTCTTCGTAGAATGGCTCGAGCTCTTCGACCACGAACAGCCTGTCCACCTTGGAGGAGAATTCCCTGATTTTTTCCATGGGAAGCGGATAGCCCATGCCCAGCTTGAGTACGCTGGCTTCGGGAAAGGCGTCTCTGGCGTGCTGGTAAGCTATGCTGCCGGAGATTACTCCCACTTTCCTGTCGTTCCATTCCACCTTGTTGAGGGGAGTTTCCTCCGCGAGGCCCTTCAGTTTTTCCAGCCTGTCAATGACGATAGCGTGACGTTTGATGGCGTGGCCGGGGACCATAACGTATTTTTCAATGTTTCTCTCGAACCCCCCGTGCTCTACGGTCTCTCTTTTTTCGATCTCCACCAGCCCCTTGGAGTGGGATATTCTGGTGGTAAGCCTCATCAGGACTGGGGTGTCGAACTTCTCGCTGATCTCGAAAGCCGTCTTGACGAATTCCTTTGCTTCAGAGCTGTCCGAAGGTTCCAGGACCGGTATCGAGGCGAACTTGCCGTAGCAGCGGTTATCCTGTTCGTTTTGTGAAGAGTGCAGGCTGGGATCGTCGGCGCTGACGATTATCATGCCCGCGCCCACTCCGGTATAGGAGAGGGTCATGAGGGGATCGGCCGCCACGTTAAGCCCCACGTGCTTCATCACAGCCATTGACCTCGCCCCTCCGTAACTGGCCCCCACCGCCGCTTCCAGGGCGACCTTCTCATTTATTGCCCATTCGGCGTAGACCTCGTCCTTGAAAAATCTTCCGATGGTCTCAAGAATCTCCGTACTGGGTGTTCCCGGGTAAGCCGAAGCGAACTCGCCGCCGTACTCGTAAAAGCCTCTGGCGAGAGCCTCGTTACCGGCAAGAAGCATTTCCATATCAGAATCCTCCCGAATGATTTAATTTATTAATAGTTGGGAACTTACAGGCATAACGCAGCTTTCGAAATTAAAAGCCGTGGTAATAGGTCGCACGCCGGCCCAAGGAAGTCCTTCTCACGGACCGGCCAAGACGTTCCGCCTCTCAAGAATGGAGGACGGACAGCCTGTTTAGAATACAACTTTTATCAAGGTCTGGCAACCAAATATTTAGTAGAATATCAGGACGCATTATACTATTATTTAACGAGTTACAAATTATGAGGCAATTCAGGGATCATCGGCCGGCGGCGGCCGGGCGCTTTAGAATTCAGCGGTTGTAGGGAAGGTCTCATTAACGGGTTGGCTTCCGGGAAATGGATGGTTTTCTATTCTGTTGAGAGGCAAACGATTATATGGTTAAAAAACCGACTTACCGGACAGAGGGCGAGGTAGAGAGGTTTGACGAGAGGGACACAGTGTTCTCCCGGGAGGGTTTCGTGGAGGGAAGCCCTGAAGAGGCCGAATACCATTCCAGGCATCCCGAGCTGGCGGAAATAGACAGAAAGCTGGCCAGGTTCATAAAATCCAAGATGGAAGACGGAGTCCCCGACGACCAGCTCGCCAGGGCGATCTACGAATCACATTTTATTTCCGCCTCCGCGATGGCCCTTCCCGGCATGGTGGACGGGGAGCCGGCGGGGAAAGATGTCAGAATGGATCCTTCCAGGGCTTCCCGGATGATAAAGGGCTATGCCGAAGCCCTGGGCGCCGATGATGTAAGAATAGGCCCGCTCAGACCGGAATGGGTCTATTCACACAGGGGGACCAGGCCCTTCTTTTCAGAAGGGTACAGAAATCTTCCATATTTCAAAGGAATCCCGAAGGGATACCAGGGGGGGCGTTACGGCGAAAAGATAGCTCTCGATCACAAGAACGCTATCACGATGGCTTTTGGCCAGGAACTGAGCAGAATAAGGACCGGAGTGGGAAGGGCGGTGGATTTCGAGGTGGGCAGGGTGTACGCCAAAAGTGTCCTCGCTTCTGTACAACTGGCCAGGTTCATAAGGAGCCTGGGATATCCAGCCAGAGCCCATCATATGCGTAATTATCTTATTCTGGCGGTCCCGGTGGCGGTGGATGCCGGAATAGGAGAGCTGGCCAGGACGGGTTACCTGGTAAGCCGGAAGCTGGGAGCCAACTTCCGCCTTTCCACTGTCACGACAGACATGCCGCTGAGGCTGGATGAGCCGGTGGACATAGGAATTCAGGATTTCTGCGAGAAATGCAGAAAGTGCGCCAGGCTGTGCCCCTCCGGAGCTATAGAGGCGGGCGACAAGAAGCTGGTCAGGGGAGTCTGGAAGTGGAAGATCAATCCAGAGGCTTGCCTGAGCTACTGGAACAAGGCCGGTTATACCTGCTCCATATGTCAGTCGGTCTGTCCGTGGACCAAGCCCGGAAATATCTTTCACGAACTGGTGGCGGCTCTGGCGGTCAATATGCCGGCTCTGAGGCGGGCGCTGGTCATAGGAGACGATGTTTTTTATGGCAGGAATTTCAGGCCGGAGAGGGATCCGGAATGGATCGATATCTGATAATGTTTCAAAGCGGAGAGGTGTAAAAGAGAATGAAGGTCAACCCTAAAAGAGTCAGAATCATTAAGGAGGGCGAAGCCGGCGCCGGGCCCGTGGTCTACTGGATGAGCCGGGATCAGAGGGTAAGGGATAACTGGGCGCTGCTTCACACCCTGGAACTGGCCGAAAAAAGAGACGCGGTTGTTATCTTCTGCCTGGTTCCGGAATTTCTCGGCGCTGCTTTCAGGCAGTACGATTTCATGCTGAAGGGGCTTAGAGAGGTGGAAGAGGGGCTAGCGGCCAAAAACATCCCCTTTCACATTCTGTCCGGTGACCCTGCCAGGGAGGTTCCGGAATTTCTGGGCAGGGTGGGGGCCGGCGCGCTGGTAACGGATTTTGATCCCCTCAGGACAAAGCGCCGGTGGAAAGAACAAGTAAAGAAAGAGGTATCGGTTCCGTTTCACGAAGTAGACGCGCACAATATAGTTCCCTGCTGGGAGGCCTCTTCCAAGAGAGAATACGCGGCATACACCTTCCGGCCCAAGATCAGCTCCGGGCTTGAGGAATTTCTGGAAAGCTTCCCTTACGTTCTCAAGAGGCCTCCGGTCAAGAGACACAGGAATGACTGGCGAGCGTTGGCGGATTCCTTGAAGGTCGACCGCGGGGTCAAGAAGGCGGGCTGGATTCAGCCCGGAGAGAAGGCCGCCCGCAGGGCCCTGAGACGATTCAAATCCAGGGAGGACGGTTACGCCGCCCATAGTAACGACCCCAACGCCGAAGCGCTGAGCGGGCTTTCGCCCTATCTTCATTTTGGACAGATATCCGCGCAGAGAGTGGCGCTTGAGACCAGCTCCGAGGAGTTTCTGGAAGAGCTGATAGTAAGAAGGGAGCTGTCCGACAATTTCTGTTTCTACGAAGAGAGATATGATTCTACGGAATGTTTTCCCGATTGGGCCAAAAAGACGCTTTCCAAACATGCCCAAGACCGGAGGGAGTACATCTACTCCGTTGATGAGTTTGAATCCGCGGCCACTCACGATCCTCTCTGGAACGCCGCTCAGACGCAGATGGTTGAAAAGGGGAAGATGCACTCGTACCTGAGGATGTACTGGGCAAAGAAGATAATGGAGTGGACAGCTTCGCCGGAGGAAGCCATGAAAACGGCGATCTACCTTAACGACAGATACGAGCTGGACGGCAGGGATCCCAACGGTTACGCGGGGATAGCCTGGTCGATAGGGGGTGTCCACGACAGGGCTTGGGGGGAGAGGAAGGTGTTCGGAAAGATAAGGTATATGAGCTATAGGGGCAGCAGATCGAAGTTCGACGTAGACAGGTTCGTGAGCAGGTACCGGAAGGGCTGACCTCTGGTATCCCCCAGCCTTTCAGCAAGGGCGGCTCCGGCTAGAAGAGGGTGTATATGAAGGGGGCCAGAGCGGATGTCTCCGCGATTATCATGAGTATGCCCAGAAGAAGCAGGATGATGACTATCGGAGTGAGCCACCATTTTTTCCTCTCCTTCAGAAACTCAAACAGCTCTGCCAGAAGTGATATCTTTGACATTCGTTACCCGGACTCCTTTCTGAAGATTCCCCGCCGGGAAGGAATTTTCAGAACTGTTTTTCACAACCGGACCTTCTCTGGGTTTCAGGCGTTCTTCTCTCCCAGTATGTTTCCGCCGTCCGGTCGAACCCCCTGTTTATTGTTCTTCGTCCCGCCAGGCGTCCCACCAGGCCCTGCGGGGTGATAATCAGATAAAACAGTATTAACAGAATTACGGTGGTGACTACAAGGCCCAGTATTATGGACGCGGCCATCCATACCCTCTGAAGCGGTTTAAGAATAGAGGGCGCCAGAAGCCCGGCCGCTATGAGGGCAAGGCCCGCGGCCGCGAAGTAAGGGAAGGGAGCGTAGTCCTTCCAGAGCATCAGAAGGCTTGCCACGCAGAAGGCGCCACCAACGGTAACCCCGAACATCCTCAGTTCCCTTCTTCCGCTCTTGATGCTCCTGATTCCGGCCTTTATGGACATCATTCAACCACCTTTTCCTTATCGACCAGATAGTTGTTCATGAGCAGATAATCCATGTCAGTCTTCATGAAGCAGGCCAGGGCGTCTTCGGGCGAGCAGACGATCGGTTCGCCCCGGACGTTAAAAGAGGTGTTGACTATCACCGGGCAGCCGTACTTCTCGTCGAATTTGCTGATTATACCATGGTACATGGGATTGCTTTTCTTCGAAACGGTCTGAATCCTGGAGGAATAGTCCACGTGGGTCACCGCCGGAATCTGGGAGCGCTTGACCTTCAATTTGTCCAGGCCCGAGGGGTCTTCCCCCTCCCCTGAAATCCATCTGTCTTTCCTTACCGGAGCGACCAGCAGCATATATGGGCTGGGAACGTCGATGTCGAAGTAATCGGAGCACCTGTCCTCCAGCACGGAGGGGGCGAAAGGCCTGAACCCTTCCCGGAACTTTATTTTCATGTTTAGTTTTTCACGCATCTCGAATGATCTGGCATCGGCGACAATGGAACGGTTTCCAAGGGCCCTGGGGCCGAACTCCATCCTCCCTCTGAAAAGCCCCACCACATTCTGGCCTTCTATGAGATCCGCGATTCTATCTGGAATCCGGGAGTCTTCTACGAATTCAAAGGGCATCTCTTCGCGTTCCAAGAGATCCTTTACGCTGTCATTGTCGAAATCCGGCCCAAGAAGCGACCACTTCTGGCTGTCGTTCTCGCCGTCGCAGCTTCTGGGGTTGTCCAGATATTGATGCCACGCGAAAAGGGCCGCGCCCAGGGCGCCGCCGGCGTCGCCTGCCGCCGGTTGTATCCATATCCGCTCAAAAGGCCCCTCCCTGAGAATCCTCCCGTTTCCCACGCAGTTAAGAGCGACCCCTCCCGCCATGCACAGGTTCCTCTTTCCGGTCTCCCGGTGTGCCTGGCGGGCCACCTTCAGCATAACCTCCTCGGTCACCTCCTGAATCGAGCGGGCCAGGTCCATCTCCCTCTGGGTAAGGGGGGATTCCGGTTTTCTGGGCGGGCCGCCGAACAGCCTTTCGAAATTCTTTCCGGTCATGGTCAGTCCGGAGCAATAGTTGAAGTAGTCCATGTTCAGCCTGAATGAACCGTCTTCGCGGACGTCTATGAGATTTTCCAGGATAGCGTCCCTGTAGACCGGCTCTCCATAAGGGGCAAGGCCCATCAGCTTGTATTCGCCGGAGTTGACCCTGAAGCCGCAGAAATATGTAAATGCCGAATAGAGAAGTCCCAGGGAATGGGGAAACCTGATCTCGGCGATAATGTCGACACGGTTGTTCTCTCCCGCGGCCATACAGGTGGTAGTCCATTCGCCCACCCCGTCGAGGGTTATTATCGCCGCTTCTTTGAAGGGAGACGGGAAAAACGCGGAAGCGGCGTGGGACTGGTGATGCTCAGTGAAGAGTATGGACGCTTCGTCACCGAAACGGCTTGATATCATGTCCTTTATCCAGAGTTTTTTCTTTATCTGGACCGGAATAGATTTAATGAACGGCCTTATTCCCCTGGGCGCGAAGGCGAGATGCGTTTCCAGGACCCTCTCGAACTTCAAAAAAGGCTTGTCGTAGAAGGCTACGATGTCGATATCTTCGGGGTTCAGCCCTTCCGCTCCAAGGCAGTAAACTATCGCCTGTTCAGGAAAGGAGGAATCGTGCTTGATCCGGGAGAATCTCTCCTCCTGGGCGGCGCTGACCACGGAGCCGCTCTGAACAAGACACGCGGCACTGTCATGATAAAATGCCGATATTCCCAGGATGTTCATTTTTTCTATGGCGCCTTTTTGATATCGCGGCCCGGCCGTTCCGTAAAGGACTCTCTGAGCTCCGCCGCCACCGGGCGGGACAGTTTTTCCCCGTTAGCTGCAACAGGGAATATCGCTCCTCCGGCACCGCCTGAATGCAATATTCCCTTCAGTCGACTGTAAGATAAAGCTGTTGCGAAATATATGATATCATAAATTTAATATTTTATAAAGGGGCTCAACGCTGATTTGGAAAAACAGAAGTCGTCCCCGCCTGTTCTATTCCGTCTTGACGGGCACGTACCAGACGGTCCAGATATCTCTGTCGCCCGCCACCAGGTTGATAAAGAATGTTCCGTTCCAGAAGCCCCCCCAATTCGTGGGCCGCCCGGCGGTAAAGCTCTTCACCGGCGAAATCTATCGAGAGTATATCCAGTCTGTACGGGGTCCCCGCCGATTTGTTTTGAGGCCTTATCTCAAGCCCCAAATTTACGGTGTCCGAGAGGCACCCTCCCAGCATCCGCTGCTCCTTTTCACCGGAAGGGGCGGAGGAGGAGGCGGCAAGAAGCAAGACAGCCATCAGTGCGATAAATTTTTTCATTCTAGTAATACCTGTCCATAGTCCTCAGCCAGAAGGTCAGGCCGACCCTGAACTCAAAGGTTGAATACCTGTCCTCGAGTATTTCGCCGCCGCTGTTTAAAAGCGCGTCTCCGCTGACATTCTCCAGATGCGGATCATCGAACCGGCCGCTGTTAAAGCTTCCCACGTATATCGCTTCGGCGAACAGGTCGAGATGGTCGCCGAGCTCGTATTCGAGAAGGGCCGAGCCGATAAATTCAAACGATTCCAGCCTTCCTCCTCCCGAAACCAGATTTGAGCGCCCGTAACCAAGGCCGGCTCCCAGGGAGGGGGCCAGTTTGCCGCCCCGGGTGAATCTTCTTCTGGCGATAAGCGAGAAATCGTAGTGAGTGAGATTTTCCTCGAAATCTTCTTGATCGTTCTTGTAACGGACATTTGGAATCATGGAATAAGAGAAAGAAGCTTCCACGCTGAAGGTTCCATCCATGAAGAGCTTGCCCAGGTCGACTCCCAGAGCGTATTGCGGCAGGGGCAGCTCGTTTCCCTGCTTCTCCAGTTCGTCGGAAAGTCCGTCCAGCATGGGATAGGCGGCTCCCAGCCCGACTCTGAAAAACATGTCCTTTTCCTGCGCTCCGGAATCGACGGGGGAGGCGGCGGCCAGAGTAACAATCAGGATTGTATAGATGAGTTGTTTCTGCATCGGAACTCCTTTTTATCAGGTTCCCAGTTTATCCAGGGCCCTGGAACATGCTTCGAAGTCTCCCGCGGAAAACAAACCGAACCTCGCTTCCGGGATTCCGGTTTCGGGAATTCGATCCGCCGCCGTTTTTACAGCGACCCACGCGGCTTCTTCCACCGGATAGCGTCAGGCTCCGGTGCTGATTCTGGGAAACGCTATACTTCCGAACCCTTTCAGGCCGGCCCGTCGGCTCCTTTCAGGGCTTCTTCTTATCATACATTCCGCTCGACCCATTCCTTCAGGTCGTTCAGCGGTGTCAGGCTATTGAGAGAGTCCGAGGCTTTCCCATCCCTGAACGCCAGCACAGTGGGCACAGCCCTGACGCCGAATTTCTCCGCGGCGCCGGGATTCTTCATGATGTCTATTTTATAGAACTTGGCTTTTCCTATGTATTCTGGACCGATTTCGTTAAGAAGTCCCCCCATGACCTGGCAGGAAGAACACCACAAGTGATAGAAGTAAATGAAGCAGGGCAGTTCGCTCTGAGCTATGACGATCTCAAAGGAAGAACCCGCCAGCTTTTCCGGTTCCCCCGGCCTTACTTCGATTCCCAGAAGCCTTTTAATGAAACCCACGCTGACACCTTCCGTTTTAATGGGCGGTCAAGCCGCCGGCCATTTTTCGCTGTTTTTTCTAAAACGCGTCGCCGGGGCTGGTTGCCGTCATCTGGAATATAACATCGCGGGTACCGGAATTTCCAGAAAAGATGGGAGGGCGGCGGCTGGTCCGGGCAGGAACCGGGAAAGGAAACAGTTGAAGAACGGGGCGATAAGTGGAATATTATCAAATATCCGCGGAAGGCGCGTCCTCGGAAAGAAAATAGATCAAAGGATGGTGGAATCATGAAAATCAGCAAGATCGCGACGGCATTAGCATTGATCCTGGCCGCCGCCCTTTCGGCGGGAGCAAGCGGTGAGAAGGAACCGGAAACGGCTTCCCTTCTTCCCCGGCCGGGCGATATTGCCGGATGGAAGGCCCAGGAAGAAGCCCTTTCCTTTTATTCGGAGAACCTCTGGGAGTATATAAACGGATCAGCTGACAGATTCGTGTCTTACCAGTTCGAAGAGCTGGCGGCGAGAGTGTATGGAAACGAGAAGGGGGAGGAGCTTAAGGTGGAGATATACCGTCACGCCGATCCCCGGATGGCTTTCGGTATATATTCCCAGTTCAGCTACGGCAGGGAACCGGAAAACAGAGCCGGTAACATGTCATTCGAAGGGCCCTACTCTTTGCATTTCTGGAAAGGGCCCTATTATGTCAAGGTGGCTGTCTTCGAGCGGAGTCCCGCGCTGAAAAGGTGCATGAGGAATTTCGCTCTGAATATAGCGGAGAGGATAAAAGAACCCGGAGCGCCGCCTCCCGGAATGGAGGCGTTTCCCCAGGAAGGGATGATTCCCAACACCATTACATATGTGGCGGAAGGAGCGCTGGGAAGAGGAGCGTTTCCGCCGGCCCTTACCGCTGACTACAGAAAGGGAGAGGATCGCGGAAAGCTGTACCTGTTCTATTTCCAGGGCGTAAAGGAAGCTCTGAAGATGTTTTCGGATTACGCTCTGGAGCTGGGCGCCGAGTGGGAGAAGGCCGGGGCGGACGGGGTCGAATACAGAAAAGCGCGAGGCGAAGCCCCATACCGTGGAATGGTCACAGTCTTCACGCTGGGGCGGGTAACGGGAGTGATGACGGGATTTGAGGAATCACCGCAGGCGGCCGCCGGAATCGTTTCGGAAACAGCAAAAAATCTGGGGAAGGGGTCTTAGCCAGAGGTCACTTTACTATTCCGCCGGCTCTTTCCATGAGGTCGGGGACGGGAAGGTCGTAGGGGCATCTTTCAACGCAAGTTCCGCAGGCTGTGCAGTCGGCGTATTTCTTGTCCAGGGCCTTCAGCCTGGACAAAGCCCAGTCTCTGAGGTCATAGCGGCTGTAGTAGGCCTCTATCAGAAGCAGAAAAGGAATGTTCAGGCCTTCCGGGCAGGGCAGGCAGTATCCGCATCGCCGGCAGAATTTTCCGCGCCAGGTTTTCTTTTCTTCCTCGAATAGTTCGATTTCCCCGGAGCTGAGATCGAAGGGAGGAGTCCCCGCTGTTACATTCTGGTCGACCTGGGCGGGGTCGTCCATGCCGGGTATGGATATATCCACGCCGTTGGAAAGGGTGAACCGTATCGATTCCGGCACGTGCCTGATGGCGCCGCCTGCGACCGGTTTCATTCCGATGACACCCATCTCCATCGCTGCCGCTGCCGGGATGACTTCTTTCGCCCATTCGGACTCGATGGGATTGAAAGGCAGCTGAACAGTATCGAAAAGGCCGGTTCGAACCGCTTCCAGCAGTACGGGGCGGGAGTGGCCGGTGACGCCGATCCATCTTATCTTCCCGGCTTTCCGGGCCTTTTTCAGCGCTTCAAGGGCGCCTCCCGGGCCGGCGACCTTCTGAAGGATTTCGCTGGTCGCCACGTTATGCAGCTGGTAAAGGTCTATCATGTCGGTTTTAAGCTTTCCAAGGCTGGCTTCCAGCTCGGCGGTCATGCCCCTGGAATCGCGGGACATCGCTTTACTGGCCAGGAAGATTCCCCTCCTGACCGGGGAGAGGGCCTTTCCGATCTTCTCTTCGCTGTCGGTATATCCCCTGGCGGTGTCGTAAAAGTCTATACCCTTATCGAAAGCCCTCCGCAGCACCCTCTCCGCTTCTTTGAAAGAAAGCCTCTGAATGGGAATGCCCCCGAAACCGACTGGATATGCTTCTATGTCTGTTTTTCCAAGCTGTTTTTTCCTCATGTTGTCAATGATATGAACATCCATGTCTCTTATCCAGAAATATTTTTTTCAGAAGGAAAGCCTTGAATGGTCTCAGGCCGAAAGATAAGGTGCCACCGGCTGATTGAGAAATTTAATAAGCCGGGAATTCAGCCGCGGCCTCCGCCGCCCGCTTCCGATATCACCTCGCGGTACAACTTCTCGTGTTCGGCTATGTATCGCCCGGCGGTGAATCTTCCCCTGGCGGAGTTTCTTCCCGCCTCGCCCATCCGGGCGGCCTTGACGGGGTCTGATAGGATCTCCCCGATTCTGAGAGCCAGAGAGGAAGGCGAGCCGGTATCGACTGTATAGCCCGTTTTGCCGCTTTCGACGGCTTCGGGGATTCCCCCCGCCCGGGTCGCGACCGCCGGAAGGCCGGCCGCCATCGCCTCAAGGAGAGTGAGCGGCATGCCCTCGATGTCGGAAGAAAGGACAAAGAGATTGACGGCCCCGTAAAATATATTAACCTGGGAAGTTACAGGTAGAAAATGGACCCTTTCCGCAATGCCCAGCTTCACCGCCCGGGCCATAAGAGGTTCCTTCAGCGGACCGTTTCCCAGAATGGCGAGATGTGCGGGGTGGCCTTTTTCCGCCAGCAGGGAGAAAGCTTCGATCAGGCTCTGGTGGTTCTTTTCCTTAGCCACCCTTCCCACCGCTCCAGCCATGGGGACCTTGAGGGGAAGGCCGAATTCGGCTCTGCACTCATCTTGGGGGGGAAGCGAGGCGAACTCTTCCACCGGAACGCCGTTGAGTATTGTGATGAGCTTTTCCTTAAGCGACGGGTATCTCTGGGCGAAGCTCGCCCGGGCCTGATCCGAAACGCAGATGATCTTCTTCGACCTCGCCGAAAGCAGAGAGTAGATGTGCTCGTAACCAAAGGGAAAACGCCCCCGGAAGAAAGGCCAATGCTCGGTTCTTACCACCGGCGTCGCGGTTCTGCTCAGAAAGGCGGCCATGGTTGTCCAAACGTTCGCCGAAACACTATGGAGGTGAAGAAGATCGAATTCCCCGCTTCCGACAAGGCGGGTCAGCCGGGTCATAAACGCGGGGTCGAGCCTGCTTTTCTTTCCCAGCAGGTACGTTCGGGCTCCCGCCTCCTCCAGGACCTTTCTGAGGTCTCCCCCCCTGGTGAGGACGCAGACATTGTGCTGAAAGCAGGAGCCGGAAGAATATTTTACGGTCGTTTCCAGAAGGCGTTCCGCCCCGCCCCGAAAGAGGGAATAAATTATGTGAAGCACCCTGTGTTTCAATCTGAAACCCGTCTTTTCATGTTTCGGCGGGCGAGCCGCCGTTAAAACCGGTAAGGTAGGGTTAGAGTAAATATTCTTTCATGTGATTGCAATATAAATGTGTTGAATAAAGCCTTCCTGAGTGTAGAATATGAAAGACCGGGCGAAATCAAGGGCGTAAAAGACCATACTGGAGTGAGCCTTGAGCAGAGCTAAAATAGTTTGCACTATAGGGCCGGCGTCGGAAAGCCGCGCGGTGATAAGTGAGATGATAAGGGAAGGGATGAGCGTTGCCCGCCTCAATTTTTCTCACGGCACGCACCCCCGGCATCGTAAAGTCCTGGAGATTATAAGGGGCCTGGATGAAGACGTCGCGGTGATGCAGGATCTGCAGGGGCCCAAGATCAGGGTGGGGGAGATAAAGGGTGGAGAGATAACCCTGGAAAAGGACGGGACAGTCATCCTTACCAGCGAGCCGGTGGAAGGGGACTCCGGCAGGATATCGGTGAACTATGTCGATCTGGCGGGGGACGTGAAGGCTGAAGACTCTATTTATCTGGCTGACGGGACAATTCACCTGGAGGTGTTGAAATCGTCGCGAAATGAAGTGGAGTGCAGGGTGGTGAACGGAGGCGTTCTCAGATCGAGGAAGGGGGTAAACCTGCCCGGAGTAAAACTCAGCGCTAAAGCTCTTACCGAAAGGGACAGGAAGGATCTGGAGTTCGGGCTGAAGATGGGAGTGGATTTTGTAGCCCTGTCTTTCGTAAGAAGCGCCGCCGAAGTACTGGAGGTTAGAAAGATCATAGAAAAAGCGGGTTCTCCGGCTCAGGTAATAGCCAAGATAGAGAAGGGCGAGGCGCTGGATTCGTTCGAACAGATCCTGAGCGCGGCCGATGGGATAATGATAGCAAGGGGGGACCTGGGAGTGGAGATACCGGCCGAAAAAGTGCCGGTCGTTCAAAAGAAACTCATAAAGAAATGCCTGGAATCCGGCAAGCCGGTCATCACGGCAACCCAGATGCTGGTCTCCATGACCGGGATGGAGAGGCCGACCAGAGCGGAGGCGAGCGATGTGGCCAACGCGGTTCTGGACGGGGCGGACGCCCTGATGCTCTCCGAGGAGACCGCCACAGGCAGATATCCGGTGGAGTCGGTGAGGATGATGAGGAAGATCATGGAAGAGATGGAGAAAGAGCCGGATTATCCATATTACCGGGAGGAGGGGGGCGAAGGCCGGCCTTTCGATGAAAATGGCAGACTGACTGACGCGGTCTGCCAGGGAGCTGCTGATATCGCGTCCAGAATAGAAGCGTCCGCCATAGCCGTACTTTCGCACACCGGTAAGACGGCCAGGATGATTTCAAGAAGAAGGCCCTCTATGCCCCTTCTGGTTCTATGCGATTTTCCGCCGGCGGCAAGAAGAATGGCGCTGGTCTGGGGGGCTGAGCCGGTACCTATAGAGAGCATAGAGACGACCGATAAGGTTTTCGCGAGCTCGAGGGAAAAGCTGGCGCAGAAGGGGATAAGCGGGACGATAGTGCTTACCGCTGGTATACCGACCAGGGAAAGAAAGCAGACCAATACCGTGCATGTGATTCATCTTTAGGCGGGATCAAGCCGAATACTTTTCTTATTACAAGATGCCATAAGCGTAAAGAATGTTTACGCTTTATTCCGAGTCGTAAAAATATTTTATACATTAAGTAAATCCCCCTATTCCCAGAATTTTAAAGGGTTACACTCTCCCTGATGCGTCCGGCCCGGGGTTATCCACAGCGTATTTATATGATATGATTACGGTTAAGGCGGTTTTCCACATTTCCACAATTCAGAAAGGGGCCTTTTTTTTAAAAGTAAAGTTTCTGGCATGGAAATTGATGCTTTTTAATGTCGAAAACCTGAGAATGGGCCCGCGATTCAAAAAAATTCTCCCCCCAGGTAAAAGGAGAATAGACTCATTACAGGTTTCAGGCCGAAGGGGGTTAGCAGCTAGGCCACAGTTATTAAACCTTCGGGACCATGGGGCGGGTGTAAAATCCCCGCCCCTTATTTTTTTTTCTCGGTTCATTCGATCTCCCGTTAAAGATACCGGCTGGCGCGCGGCCTTCACGTTGCCGCCGGCCCGCTATAAAACCGGATCGGTCATTTAGAATCAAGTCTTCCGTTTTACTTTGACATAGTGGGGTTAATCTCTTAGAGTTTTATCTTACAATCCGGCCAGAGACGGAAGAGGCCCTGCCGGAAGCCAGTTGGATAGAAACCGGTCGTGAGCGCAAAAGCTTTATTATTCATGGTGATCGCCCCTTTGGAGGGTGCAAGATTACGGAAGTGAGAAATGACTGAAATCAAAGAGACCAAGGTTGGAAGAGCCGAAAGCAAAGGCGACCTGCAGGTAACGATGAAAAAGAAAGAAACCGGGGGTATTTCCATGAAGCTTGAAAGCAAGATCATGGATCTTTACGGGCACAGTATAGAAAAGACCGCGGGTGAGGCTCTCAAGGAGCTTGGAATAAAAAACGCTGAAATAGAGATCAATGACCAGGGAGCGCTGGATTTTGTTATAAGGGCCCGGATAGAAGCTGCGGCCAGAAGGATTTTTGATGTCGAAGAGCCTGGTTGTCCCCCGGAATTGAAAGTGAAGCCGGGGAAACCTTCAAAGAACAGGCTCAGAAGATCCCGTCTTTATATGCCGGGAAACAATCCGTCACTGATGCTGAACGGCGGTCTCTTCGGAGCGGACTGCCTTATACTTGACCTGGAGGATTCGGTCGCCCCGAATCACAAGGACGCGGCCAGGGTCCTGGTGAGAAACACCCTGATGACCATAGATTTCGGGGAGGCGGAAAAGATAGTCAGGATAAATCCTATTTCCACCGAGTTTGGAGAAGATGATATAAATTTGGTGGCGCCCGCGGGCCCCGATACTCTCCTTATTCCAAAGTGCGAGCGGGCAGAAGACGTCGCCGAAGTGGAAGAGATCCTGAAGAAGGTGGAAAAGGAAAGGAATATAAAGGAGGAGATCCTTCTTATGCCCCTGATCGAGACAGCAACGGGCATCCTGAATGCCAGGGAAATAGGAGCTTCGAGCGACAGGGTGGTGGCTCTTTGCTTTGGCGCTGAAGATTTTACCGCTGACATGGGGGTAGACAGGACAAGAGAGGGAAAAGAGAGCTTCGTGGCCCGGTGCCTGCTGGTTCTGGGAGCCAGGGCGGCGGGGGTGCAGGCTATTGACACGGTATTTTCCGATATTAAAGACACCGAGGGGTTGATAAATAGCACCAGGGAGGCCATGTCACTTGGATTTGAGGGGAAGGGAGTCATTCATCCGGCCCAGATAAAACCTGTCCACTCGGTATTTGCGCCTGAACCTGAACGGATAGAATACGCCGGGAAGGTGGTAGAGGCAATCGAGGAGGCCCGGAAGAAGGGTAGCGGGGTGGCTACTATAAAGAGCAAGATGATAGACGCGCCCATAGAGGCCAGGGCCAGAAAGATACTGAATCTGGCTGAAGCGCTGGGGCTTACCGGCGATAAGTGATAAATCCTTAATGTTGATCCCCGGACAGGTCCGCCGCGGGGCCTGAGGGGGGAGGGGAATTATCCGCCCGGGGTAACTTACGGTAACCAGAAGAGACGGGGGTATGGGTCATGAAGATGATTCGGAACGCAGTAGGAAGAATGATCCCGGAGGAGTTAGACGGGAAAAAGCTTAATCCTTTTAAGGGAGCCCACCATGACCACGGGGGAGGCAGGAAGACCGGGCCTCCGGTAAGGGCGGTGGTCGATTACCAGAACAAGCTTCGTTCTTCCCTGGACGAGGCGATAGAGGCCTGCGGCATAGAGGATGGTATGACCGTATCCTTCCATCATCACCTGAGGCACGGTGATCTTCTGGTGAACATGGTGGTCGACAAACTTGCCGAGAGAGGACTAAGGGACATCACCCTGGCTCCTTCGGCTCTCTTCCCCTGCCATGAACCCCTGGTGGAGCACGTGGAAAAGGGCGTGATATCTCACATAGAGGGTTCGATGAACGGCCCGGTGGGAAGAGCCTGCTCCATGGGCAAAATGAAAAAGGCCTGTATACTGCGCTCGCACGGTGGACGCTACAGGGCGATCCAGGACGGCGATCTCCATATCGACGTGGCTTTTATCGCCGCTCCGGCCGCGGACCGGCACGGAAATTCCAACGGCTACAGCGGCCCGTCAGCCTGCGGGGTAATGAGTTATGCTTTGGCTGATTCACTTTACGCGGATCAGGTGGTAGTGGTCACGGATAACCTGGTTCCCTTTCCGAATTATCCCTGGATAATAATGGGAGGAAACGTTGACCACGTGTGCGAGGTGGACAGGCTGGGCGACCCGGCGCAGATCGCTTCCGGCACCACCAAGGTCACCAGGAGCCCGACCCGTCAGCTGATCGCCGAATATGCCGCGAGGTTCGTCAATGATACCGGAATAATCGAAGAGGAAGGTTTTTCATTTCAAGCCGGAGCGGGGGGAGTTTCCCTGGCCTTCATAAAATTCATGGGCGATATCATGAGGGAGAGGGGTATCGTGGCGCCCTTCGCCAGGGGCGGGTCCAACAAACTTCTGGTGGATCTTCTGGAAGAGGGCCTGATCGACTACATCCTCGACGGGCAGTGTTTCGATATGGTGGGAATAGAGTCGATCGGAAAGAATGACAGGCACATAGAGACCAATCCCTTCACCTCTTATAATTACCATACAAAGGGAAATTTCGCCACCATGGTTAAGGCCGCGGTACTGGGAGCGACTGAGGTCGATCTCGATTTCAACGTCAACGTAAATACCCACTCCGACGGCTGGCTGCTGCACGGTATCGGCGGTTTTGCGGATGTGTGCGATTCGCAGTGCACCATTATCACTGTTCCCCTTCTTCGGGGAAGGATTTCACCCCTGGTGGACAGGGTGACCACAGTCACCTCTCCCGGTGAGATGATAGACGTGGTGGTTACAGAGAGGGGAATAGCTATAAACCCCGCCCGGAAAGACCTTATGGAGCGGATAAAGGGAAGCGGCCTGCCTGTAAGGACGATGGAGGAACTCTACGATATCGCGATGGACCTGGCAGGAAAGCCTGAGAAACCGGAGTTTGAGGACAGGGTAGTGGCCCTGATCGAGTACCGGGACGGAACAATAATCGATACGGTCAGGAAGCTCAAGACCGATTAGGGGGCCGCTCTCTATGGGGCCCCGTTCCCCGATCGAGGACCGGCCCGGGCGCGATTCGGCCGGCGCCTCTGGCTGAATGGTGAAACGCTCCGGGGGTTCCTCCGCGGAACGGGCTAGAACAGCTTCCGCACCGCTATTGTCCACCTGAAATCCCATTTTTCATCTTCGCCCACGATCGACGGGTGGCTGAGGTAGACCGGGAATTCCGCTGACAGGCCGAAGAACCTGACCCCTATTCCAAAGTCGCTGACTATCTTCTCGAGGATATCGGGGTCTATGCTGTTTCTCCGCCACGGGGCCAACCCGTTGAGCGGCTCCTCGTCGTATACTCTTCCCCAGTCATAGAACAGGTATACTTCCCTGTCTATCATTCGGGAAGCCTTCCTTCCCAGGGGAAGGGGAAGGGGAAACTCCAACTCGATGTTGGAAGCGAAAACGCGCTTGAAAGCAAAAGAGCCGTCATAGTAGCCCCTGAGATTCGCCCCCCCCGCCACTCTCATATTGTTATAGCTGTCCTTCCAGAACGCCCCCACGCTTCTCATCCAGAAGTAATTCTCTGCGGCCGGGGCTCCGGCGCCGCTGAAGTTGTATTTCTCCTGCAGGGGAGGGTCGATAGAGTTGTGAGCGATAAAGAAACGGGCCCTCGGTTTGATGGGAAGAGGGAACCTTCTGGCGGGCCACAGCTTGGTTTCAAAGGTGTATCTTTCGTAGTTGAAATCACTTCCCCAGATGGAGCGGTCAAAACCGAATTCCAGTGAGGAGGCGAACAGGTCCGTTTTAGGGTACAGGGCGTAGTTGAAGCCGCCTCTGAAATTTATTCCCTCTTCGTAACTCCAGGGGTATACGTAGGAGGCATCGAAGAGTTCGTGGTAGAACAGCCAGAGGGATATGTTCTTTGGAAGGGGATCTGAATAGCTGTCCCTCAGGGCCTTGTCTATGGTTATGGTGCCTCCCCTTCTGCCTTCACGGTAGAATCCGGCTAGATCGAGAGAGGCGTCACGGCCCAGGTAGCCGAGCGGGCGCTTGATATCGGCGTAAAAGTGGAATTCTCCGCTTTCCGCTCCATATGACGGCTGAAGCGTGAACCTGTCGTAGAAGTTGTCGTAGCCTCCCTTGACCCTGAGTCCGAACACTCCGCCGTCTATGTCGTTGTAAAAACCCACGGGAAGCAGGCGGAACTGGTAGGCGTCGTCGGGATAGCTGCTGGACAGGGGGTTGTCCAGGGCCAGGTCCCAACGCCGGGGCATGTAGTTATCCCTCTGGTAAATATCGAGGATCTCGTTGGCGGGATTCAGAGCAACTGATACCGGTTCTTCATCGAATATGAATTCCTCCCTGATAGTTCTGAGCAGGCCGTCCACCCGCCTGGACTGGCTGTTTCCGTCTCTGAATCTGAACAGAAGGGTAAAAGGCATTATCATCTCGCCTTTTCTCTCAACCCGGATAACCGCCCGGTATCCCTGGCCGTTCTTTTCAACATCGAAATCCTCCACAGCGTAGTCGCAGTACTTTGTAGTGTGAAGCCATTCCTTGAATATCTCTTCAAGGTCCATTCCGGATACATCCCGGCAGACTTCCAGAAAGGCCTTTTCGTCCACGTGCTTGAACTTCCATTTATCAAAATAGGAGTGGATGATCCGGTCGAAGGTCTCTTCTCCCACAACGTATCTCAGAGCCCTCAGGAACAGGGGGGCCTTAAGATAAAGCATCGTCCTTGAACTGTTTTGGAATTCGTGATGGGGTGTCGCCACTCTTTCAGCGTAACCGGTTCTGTGGGCGTTTATTACGGGTTGGGCTATACCTTTCCAGAGATCTCTGTCACCCGGCGGCATAAATCCCCCTCCGCCGCCGCTCTTTCCAGACGGCCCGTAACGCTGCCGCATGTACCGGAAGGTCTGGTACTGAGTGAACCCTTCGTCCATCCAGGCTTCGTAACGCTCGTCGTTGGCGAGCATTCCGTAGAAATAGTTATGCCCGATCTCGTGAAGGATAAGCGATTCGTCGGGATGGCCTATCATAACCAGCATCGGATATTCCATGCCGCCGTGAAGGGGAGATTCTACTATCTTCATGGAGGGATAGTGGTAGGGGCCAACGAATTCACGAAGCCACTCGATGGACCTTTCCCCCCATACCTGCGCTGAATCAGCCCATAGGGGATACCGGCTCCGGTGGAAAGTCATTATCTCTATTCCGTCCAGATCGGCCGATTTGACCATGAAGTCGGGATCGGCGCTCCAGGCGAAGTCGTGCACCCTTTCCGCAACAAAGCGGACCTCCTTGAGCTTTGGCGCTTGTTCCGGGGATGAACTCTTTTTGCCCCCCGGCCCTTCCCCCGTTCCGGGTATGGATGCGGCGGGCCTTTTCCCCTTTTCCCAGCCCGGATCCCCTGAGACGCAGGTGCCCGTGGCGGCAACCACGTATTCGGCGGGAAGGGTGAGGGAGACATCGAAATCCCCGAAATCGCCGTAGAATTCCCCTTTTCTGAACTGGTCGGGGTGCCAGCCTCTTTTGTCGTATACCGCCATCTTCGGATACCATTGGGCCATATCGAAGTGCTTGCCGGTATAGCCGGCCCGGCCAAGGGTCTTCCTTATCTTTTCTTTGAATTCCACCTCGATGACCGCCGCCGAATCAGGTTTCAGGATCGACGGGAAACTGGCGCTGAGAACCGTTCCCTGGACCTTGAATTCGATCTCCTCACCGTCAACGGCCAGTCGAGTGACATCCATCCATCCCCTTCTTGACTCGGAAAGGCCTATCAGGAAAAAAGTCGTGCCGGGCATGTAATCCTCTATCAACCGGGAGGTCTTTTCACGGTAGGCGTTGGGATAAAGATGAATATGGAATTCCTTCAGGGTGTCGGGCGAATTGTTCAGATAGGTGATCTTTTCGCTGCCCGTAAGGAGTTTGTTTTCTGTATCGAGGCGCGCTTTTATGACATAATCCACTTTCTGCTGCCAGTACTCTTCTTCCAACAGGGTGGCATAGGGTTGGCTCTGGGCGGCCGCCCCTGAAAAGGGCGCCGCCGAGAAAGCCGGAAGCAGAAACAGCAAAAGAGGCCGGATTATTTTCGGAGGGTTTATCCTCATTATAATTCCCTTCCATAAAAACAGGATTAAAAACCGCGCGGCGCAGCCGAAGCGCTTTTCAGCGAGGTCGTCTGAGTAAGTTATCACAGCATGGGTAATATAATCAAGTCAGATGAATGATGTCACAGATTTTTGTTGTCCTGCTCGAACCCGCTCTGTTAATATAGCATCTCAAAAATTTTTCCGCGGTGGCGCCGGTTCTTCGGCGGAAAACGTCTTCGCGGCTCCCGGTTTCAGTGTCAAGTTCGGGAAGCGGATATAGTGAGGACAGCGGGGGAAGGTAAAAGTCCGGAAAAGCCAGGAAGATTATCCCGGCGCCGCGGAAGGCGGAATTTTCCTTTGATTCGCAAAGGGGGAAGAATGAACGGAAGAAGGAATAAACTTTTTAAGGCCCTGATATTTGCCGCCGCGGCGTTGATGCTGGCCGCCGGTGCCGGGGGGGAGGGCCTGGAGGAGAAGGTAGACAAGTTCCAGCTCGATAACGGAATGAAATTCCTGGTAGTGGAACGTCATGAAGCGCCGGTGACATTCGGCGCCATCATCTTCGACGTCGGCTCCGCCAATGAATGGCCCAACGTTACGGGGATCTCCCACCTTCTCGAGCATATGATGTTCAAGGGGACCAAGATGCTCGGCACGGAAGACTACCAGGCGGAGATACCGTATATTCAGAAGACCGACTCACTGGGAGAGAGGACCATCAGGCTGAGAAAAGAGATCGGCGAGTGGCGATTCGATATATTCGAGGATTTCTCCAGGGATGTCATATCCGGGTTCTCCAAAGAGGAAAAAGAAGCGATCGGAACTGACAAGGACAAGGAAAACTACCTCGTCGCCGAAAAGATCCGGGCGATGCGAGAGCTTCCCGATTCGCTGGTGAATAAAAGCTATCTCCTGAATGACGACGGCGTAGATTACCTTGAGAAATATCTGAGATACCTCACAGATTGGGCCAGGGTCCTGGAGCTTACAGCGGAGCAGAGAAAAAAATACGTGATAAATAACGAATTGTGGGAGACCTACCAGAATAATGGGGCCCGTTTTCTCAACGCGGGAACCTCTTACGATTTCACTGTGTACTTCGCCTATCTGCCGGCCAACAGGCTGGAGCTTTGGATGGTGATGGAATCGGACAGGATGGACTCGCCGGTGTTCAGAGAATTCTGGGTGGAACGGGACGTGGTCATGGAAGAGAGAAGACTGGGAGAAAACGATCCGGATGACCTGCTGGACGAGAGTTTTTATTCGGCGGCGTTCAAGGCCTGCCCCTATAAGTGGCCGGTGGTAGGCTGGATGAGCGATTTGAGGACCATAGACCGGAAGGAACTGGCCGATTACCATAGGATACATTACGCTCCCAACAACGCGACAGCCGTTCTGGTGGGCGACGTTGATTTTGAGCGGGCCAGGGAGATGGCCGAAAGGTATTTCGGCCCCATACCTTCCCAACCTCCCGCGCCGCCGGTCGAAACCAGGGAACCGGAACAGCGTGGTGAGAGGAGGGTCGAGGTAGAACATGAAGCGAACCCCAAGCTCATGATCGGTTACCACAAACCCAACTATCCCGACCCCGAGGCCCTGGCTTTCCAGGTGATGATAGATATCCTGGGCGCGGGAAGGACATCCCGGATGTACAAATCGATATACGAGGAACAGGGGCTTACCGCCGCTCCGCCCAGGGTCTATTCCGGGCCGGGCGAGAGATATGACAACCTGCTGGTGGTGAGCGTTGAACCCAGGCACCCCCATACCCTGGAGGAAGTAGAGGCAGCGGTTTATCAGGAGATGGAAAAACTCAAGAAAGAACCGGTGACCGGCAGGGAGCTTCAGAGGGTCAAGAACCAGCTGGACGCTCAAATGGTACGTCAGATGGGTTCAAACCTCGGTATCGCTTTCCAGGTCCTCATGGGCGAAATATTTTACGGCGATTACACCGAGATGTTTGAAATGGTGGACAAGCTCAAGGAGGTCACTCCCGAAGATATCCGGTTGGTGGCGGAGAAATATCTGAACAGAGAAAACAGGATCGTGGGGCACAGGGTGCAGGTAAAGAAAGAGGAGGAGAAAGAAGAGAAGGATGAAGGAGAGCCCGAGCGCCTCATGCAGAAATATCAGCGGGATATCATGGCCTTCGTCAGGTCTCTTCCAGCGGAGGAGCAGAAAATGATCATGCAGAAATTTCAGAGCATGAGATCCAAAGAGGAGATGATGGAGTTCGGCAGGGAGCTTTTTGAAAGAGCCAGGGCCGAGGGCTTCATAACGATCGAGGAAGAAGAATAAAGTTACGGAAGGAGATAAAGATGACGACCAGAAACAGGACCATTTTGCTGCTCCTCGCCGCCCTGATGATCGTCTCGTGTTCCAGGCATCAGGCTGGAACGGGTACGGCGATAGAGAGGCCGCACCCGAAGGAGCTGGAATACTCCGACCTTAAGGTACAGACCCCCGATTACACCAGAATAGAACTGAGCAACGGGATGAAGGGGTTCTTCATCAAGGACCGTGAAATACCGGTGGTCAACGTATCGGTTATGTTAAAAACCTTTTATCCGGGCAAGGAGAAGATGGGGCGCAACGAGATGGCCAGATGGGTGATGAGAAACGGTGGAAGCGAGAACTGGCCGCCGGACAAGCTCAACGACGAGCTCGAATTTCTGGCCGCCAGAATAGAGTTCTACGGGGGCGCGCTGAGCACGACCGCCTCGCTCAACTGTCTGAAGAAGGATCTTCCCCGGGTTCTGGAAATATACGCGGACCTTCTTATGAACCCGGCTTTTCCCGAGGAAAAGATAGATATGAAGCGGAAGACCATGCTGGAAGAGCTCAGGCGAAAGAACGATCAACCCAGAAACATCGCCAGAAGGGAATACAGAAAAATACTATACGGGGGCCACCCCTACGGATGGGAGGAAAAAGAGAGCACCCTTAACAGCATAACCAGGGAAGACCTGGTTGAATTCCACCAGGCGTATTTTCACCCGGGAAACACCATCATAGGCATTAGCGGGGATGTAACCGAACCGGAAATAAGAAAGATTATGGAGGAAAACTTCTCCGGCTGGGAAAAGAAAGAGGTCGAAACTGAAAAAGTTCCGCCTGTCGAGGTGGAAGAAGAGGGGGGAATCTACTACGCCCGGAAGTCTGATATGAACCAGGCGTACATAATGATGGGGCACCTTGGCATCAAGGCGGATAATCCGGACAGATGCGCTATGAACATAATGAATTATATCCTGGGGGGAGGATCTTTCGCTTCCTGGATAACGGAAGAGGTGCGGGTCAAGAGGGGCCTGGCCTATTCAGCCGGGTCCTACTGCAACGCGGGCGCTTTCGCCCGGGGACACTTTGCCGCTTACGCTCAGACGAAGGCGGAAGAGTTCGCCAGGTCGATTCAGCTGATAGAGGAGCAGATAAAGAGGATGCAGAACGAGGGGCCGACCGAGAAGGAGTTCGATAAAGCGGTTGATTCGTACCTGAACAGCCACGTATTCGATTATGAATCAAAGGAAGCGATCATCAGACGGTTGATGAGGCTTGAAATGGAGGGAAGACCGCTTGACACGCCGGAAAGGGACATGGAAAAGTACTCGGAACTTACTGTAGCCGAGATCATAAGAGTGGCCAACAAGTACCTGGACACTGGAAGGCTCACCACCCTTATAGTGGGAAACAAGGAAAAGTTCGGGACTCCTCTCAGCGAACTGGGTGAAGTAAGGGAGATAGAGCTGGAGCAGTAGGCCGGAACGCTGCCGCGGCTCACAGTTTTTTAAATATATTGGTTATGGGAAGCCTTCTGTCCTTGCCGAAGGCCTTGGGAGTGATTTTTATTCCGGGCGGCCCCTGTCTGCGCTTGTATTCGTTTTTGTCTATCCTGTTTATCATTTTTTCGGCGGTCACAGGGTCCAGCCCCTTCTTGATAATTTCGTCCAGGCCGAGGTCTTGTTCCACGTAAAGCTCGATTATCCGGTCCAGAACCGCGTATGGCGGCAAAGTATCCTGGTCCAGCTGGCCGGGTTTTAGCTCAGCGGACGGTTTCCTCTGTATTATCGATTGGGGTATCAGAGTGCCTCCGCTGGCGGTGTTCCTGTGCCGGCAGAGGGAGTATACCAGGGTCTTGGGGACATCTTTGAGAACGCTGAATCCGCCCGCCATGTCTCCGTACAGGGTGCAGTATCCCACCGCGAATTCACTCTTGTTACCGGTGGTCAGGACCAGCCATCCGTACTTGTTGGAACAGGCCATAAGGATGTTACCCCTGATTCTGGCCTGTATGTTCTCCTCCGTTACGGTTATCTTTTTCTCTTTCGTAAGATCAGGCAGATTTTCGATATATGACCGGTAGATTTCCGTAATAGGATATTCGAAGAGTTTGACCCCCAGGTTCTCAGCCAGGGCGCGGGAATCTCTGAGGGATTCTTCGGTGGTGAATTCCGAAGGCATGGTGATGCAGTTTACCCGCCCGGCTCCAAGGGCGTCCACGGCTATCACAGCGGTGAGAGCGGAATCGATTCCCCCGCTGAGTCCGAGGACTATGTTTTCAAAGCCGTTTTTCAGGGTATAGTCGCGGGTTCCGGTCAGAAGAGCGGTGTATACCTCCTGGTCGGGATCCAGATGCCCGGCCTTCATGGTCTTGACACGGGGCGGCTTTCCTGATACCGAAACAGCCGGCAGGTCGACCGATTCCAGCGAATATGGCGTTTTATCTCTTAATGGGGAATCGCTTTTTTTGAGTTTCTTGGGTTTGAAAGCGATATCCGCAACCAGCAGCTCTTCCCGGAACGGCTCGGCCCTGGCCAGAGTCTTGCCGTTACGGTCGATTATCAAGCTGGTACCGTCGAAGACCAGCTCGTCCTGTCCCCCCACCAGGTTGGCGAAACAGAGCGCCGCGCCCGCTTCCTTTGCCCTTTTCTGCATGAGCTTTTCTCTCTCCCGGCATTTGTTCTTGTGATAGGGTGAGGCGGAGAGGTTGAGGATGACATCGGCCGCGAGTATTTTCGATTCAGCCACGGACGGCCCGTTATCGACCCAGATGTCCTCGCAGACCGTAACGCCTATCCTGGTGTGTCCGGTATCGGCGACCAGGGCGGTGGTACCGGGGCTGAAATACCTCTTTTCATCAAAAACCCCGTAATTGGGAAGATGGATCTTCCTGTATACAGCCGCGATATCCCCGTTGCAGAGTATAAAAGCGGAGTTGTACAGGGAGTTGCCCCTTCTGGAGACGGCCAGCTCCGGGGAGCCTACCACCAGGATTATGCCGTCCGCAAGGGCGGCGGCTTTTTTCAGAGAAACCTTACACTGGTGAAGAAACATCTTCTTATATAGAAGGTCTTCAGGCGGGTAACCGCATAGGACCAGCTCCGGGAAGGCTATGACCAGAGCGCCCGCTTCCTTCGATTCCGCCACGGCTTTTTCTATGCTGGACAGGTTTCCCGCGAAATCCCCAACAGTCGGATTGGTCTGGGAGACCGCAACCCGAATTTTATTGGAATCCTTTTTCATGATTCTCTTTCGTTAAAGTCGCCAGATGGATTCTACCAGTCTTCGGGTGAAAGGTAAAATAAAAGAATCGCCTCGAGTTGATAATTCCTTCAGAAAGAGCCGGATAAACCGGAGGAGCCCGCCAGCGGCCGGTTAGGGGGCAGAGCATGGAAAAACGCTGAATCCGCGAGTGAAACAATTATCAAGCGGTCCAGCCGCGGGGCTGGACGCTGTGATCAGGAACCGGGGAAGCGGCTGAAGACATCATCCATGGAATAGAGGCCGCTTTTCGCGCCGACCAGATACCCTGCCGCCATCAACGCGCCGGCCGCGAAAGCTTTTCTGGAAAGGGCCCTGTGGGTCACCTCCAGCATCTCACCCCGGGAGGCGAAGATGACCTTGTGTTCGCCCACCACGTCTCCCCCCCGAATCGAATGTATCCCTATCTCACCCTTTCTCCGCGGCCCTGCCGCCCCCTTCCTGCCAAATACCTTCTCACACCCTGTTTTTACTTCATCGATAGTATCCGCTATACGGAGGGCGGTTCCGCTGGGAGCGTCGATTTTGCCCGCGTGGTGAGTTTCGCTTATTTCGATATCGAAATCGACCGGAACGGAGGCGATCTCCCGTACGAGCCGGAGAAGAAGGTTGACTCCCGAGGACATGTTGGGGCTGACCAGAAGTGGTATGTTGCCGGAAAACTCTTCTATTCGAGACCGCTGTTCACTGGAGAAGCCGGTCGTCCCGACCACCGCCGGTTTGCCCATCTCCGCACAGGTCCGGATGTTTGACATGGAAGCCTCCGGAGTGGTGAAGTCGATCACCACGTCGGCAACCCCGGCGGAATCCTTCAGGCTGGAGGTTATTTTAACTCCGTAAAGTTCACTTCCGATTCCGGGATGGGCCTCTGACTCCACGCCGCCGGCGAGCGAGAACTCCTTGCCCAGCTCGACCTGGCCGGCGATCTCCCCACCCATCCTTCCCAGAATACCGCATATCACTACCTTTATCAATTTCCTCTCCCTGCGCCTAAAATAGATCCGCGAGTATCATGGGCAACCCATCTGAGCAACTGTTCCGTGAGTCAATCCAGAAGGCCGAAATCGGTCAGAGCGCCGCGAAGCCGTTTTCTGTTTTCGGGCGTCAATTCCACCAGTGGCAGGCGGGCCTTCCCGACTTTCCTTCCCAGCATATTCATAGCTTCCTTGACCGGGACGGGGTTGGTCTCTATGAACATAGCTCCGTAGAGAGGAAGCAGCCTGAAGTGCAGATCGCGGGCTCCGTCCATGTCGCCTTCCCGGTAAAGCGAGATCAGGCGCGACATAAGTTCCGGCACTATATTGGCCACAACGCTGACCACCCCCGCTCCCCCCGCGGCCAGTATGGGGAGGGTCAAGGCGTCATCGCCCGACAGCACAGAAAGGCGGCCGGAGCATTCGGCTGCTATCTCCGAGATCTGCTGTAGTTTTCCGCTGGCTTCCTTGACCGCCACAATATGCTCGTGGCCGGCAAGCCGGGCCACTGTCCCGGCGAGAAGGTTGACTCCCGTTCTTCCGGGAACGTTATATAACATCAGGTCAAGGCCGCCCCGGTCAGCCAGTTCCATGAAGTGTGCGTATAATCCCTCCTGGGTTGGTTTGTTATAGTAGGGCGTAACAGCCATTGCGGCATCCGCGCCCAGGGCGGCCGCCCTCTTTATGTTCTGGATAGACCTGGCGGTGGAGTTGGTTCCGCAGCCGGCCACCACCTTGATCCTCCCCGCGGCTGCCTCTACCGCGGTCTTTATCATGGCGGCCTGCTCTTCATCTGAAAGGGACGGACTCTCGCTGGTGGTAGCGCATGGGACCACGCCGTCCGCGCCGGCGGAGATATGAAATTCAATCAGTTCTTCAAGTTTTTCCGCGTCAAGCAGGCCATCTTCTGAGAAAGGAGTTACCAGAGCGACAAATAAACCGTTCAACATAAGCGGCACCTCTCTATTCACCATTCGCCTCCGGCTCCAGTTCCGGCCGGATATTTCGACTTTATTCCCTGATGACTTTAGTGTCAAGCGGTTTGAAAAAACAGGCGAAAAGGCAGAAAATATCGAAAAACTATTGACATACTCTTAATATTAAAATATAATAATATAGGAGTTGTTAAATAGGCATGGAAGGAGTAGCATCATTGGAAAGGCCGCTTCCAGAAAAAAAGATAGAGGGTTGCACGGAGATACTCAAGGTTCTCGCCAACACCGGAAGGTTAAAGCTGATTAACATCCTGGTGACCGGTGAGTACACGGTATCGGAGTTGTGTGATAAATCCGGCCTGAAACAATCTCTCGTTTCACAACAGCTTAAGAGTTTGAGGCTGAATAACATAGTAGAACGGAGAAGGAAGACCCCGCATGTCTATTACAGTCTGAAGGAAAAAGGAGTTATTAATCTGTTGCGCTGCCTCAACGGCTGCGGGCCGAAGAATTGACAGGCGGTGGTTTAAGCAAGCAACCAGAGGAGGATAGCTTTGAGCGAAAACGTATTGAACGTGACAAACGATAATTTTCAGGTGGAGGTGCTGGAGTCGGAAGTTCCGGTAATAGTTGATTTCTGGGCTCCATGGTGCGGTCCGTGTAAGATGGTCGGTCCCATTATGGAGGAGCTGGCCGGAGAGTATGACGGCAAGGTCAAGTTCGCCAAGCTCAACACCGATGAGGCCAGGGAGATCGCTGTCAAATACGGAATTATGAGCATACCGACAATGAAGATTTTCAAAGGGGGGGAGGTTGTTGATTCCATGTCGGGCGCAGTCCCCAAAGATTATATGAAAGAGTTTATTGACAAGACTATCGGCTAAAAAATTCAGGTCGCGCCGATCACGGGCGCGGATTCCGGCCAGTTTTACCACTTGGAAATACGCTTCCGGGACCCGCGCTTTTTTGGTGAAATGATGACTTTGCAATAGTGCCGGCCGAAATTTTTTCATAGATTGAAGGGTGCCAGGGGGCGGATAACGACAAACCAACCGTTAGCGGAGGAAAGGAGTATCAAGTGACAAAATTCAGAATTGTATCAGCGGTCGTCGCTCTGCTGGCGGCACTGGCCATGGCCGGATGCGGGGCTGAAGAACCGGAGAAGACCGGACTGGTAAACATAACAGAAGACGTGTATGTCCTGATTCCCGAAGGGAGCGGCATTGAGGGCGGCCTGGGGGCCAACTCCGGTTTCGTGGTCGGGGAGGAAGCTGTCCTGGTCGTCGACTCAAGGCACAGCCCGGAGCTGGCCGGCGAGCTCCTATCCTTCATAAGGCAGACCACCGACCTGCCGGTGAAATACCTGGTTAACACCCATTACCATCCCGAGCACACCTGGGGAAATGCCACTTTCAGAAAGGAAGGGGCGGAAATCATCTCCAGCCCCGAGACAGCGCGTGACATGGAGCTCTATCACCCCATGTACCTGGAGTATTACGAGAGGCACAAACCGGACACCTACCAGATCGTGGAGGATATTCGAACGGCTCTTCCCGACTCACTGACGGGACAGAGGCTCGATCTGGACCTGGGTGGGGTCTCGGTGACACTGAAGCATTTCGGTCCGGCTCATACCGCCGGTGACGTGATAGTATCGGTGGACGGGGGAAGGGTGATATTCGCGGGCGGCCTGGTCAGCAAAGGGTATCACCCCAACCTGGCCGACAGGGGAAGCGATTACGAAGGCTGGATTTCCGCTCTGAGAAGCATAGAAGAACTAGATCCCGGGTATATAGTTCCGGCCGAGGGAGGGATCTGTGAAGAGGAGGATATGGAAGATGTCGCAGAGTATATCGAGGGGCTCAGAAAGGTCTGCGGGGAAATGATAAGGGAAGGAGCCGGACTGGAAATGGCGGTTTCATCGGTGAAGCCGGAAGATTTTATGCCGAAGGCTCAGGATTACCACCACTCGAATCTACTGGCCTTCAATGTCCAGGCTGTTTACAGAAGGGAGCTCCTGCCGGCGATAAACCCCGGATTCGCCATCGACATCCCTTCCGATTTCGTGGTAAGCGGCGGCGGAGGTAACCGCGAAGCCGGAAAGATACTTTGGAACACTCTCCAGGGAGTTGGATACCGCGAGATAGAGATCCAGTGGCAGCCCACTTCCAGGCGTCAGGTGATATCGCAGGATATATATGACCGGGTGGCGAGGTTCCGCGGCAGTTCGGGTCAGAAGAGAACCTACCGGATAAGGGGTAATAAGAGCCTGATGGCCGACGGAAAGAAGATGCCGGCGGCGCACGGGCTGTGGCTCGAGGAAAAGAAAGGCATCGGCGCCGGCGGGCTCTGGACCCTGGCCATGACTGTCGAGGGCGGAAGGCTCTATACCATACTCTGCCTGGAAAGTGTTACCGGCGGAAAGAAAGCGGAACTCGAAGCTCTGAAGGATCTGGAGGATATAGCCTCCACTTTCAGGATTACCGCAAGGGACGATCAGTCCTGATCAGGTCGAAGCCTCGAACGCGCGGCCGGAACGGCTCAGGCACCGTGTTTTTTAAGCATGCCGGCGTTGGCCAGAGCGAGAGACATTATCGAAGTAGAGGGGAATATACCAAGGGAGCCCCCGTCGCATTCATCTTCGCTGAAGGCTTTAGTCCTGTCCCTTCCGCAGTATTCGGAATTTATGAGGATCGGCACCGGATGCCAGGAATGGCTCTTCATGGCGCAGGGCGTCGAATGATCCCCGGTAATGATCAAAACCCCGGGTTTCAGGCCGAGCAGCGCGGGAAGGTTGCGGTCGACGTCCTCGATAACTTCCTTTTTCCCGGGCAGGTTTCCATCCTCACCGTATGAATCGGCCTTCTTTATATGGATGAAGAAGAAGTTGTATCCCCGGTCATATACCGAACGAAGCGTTTCCAGCTCCTCCTCGGGACTGAATCCGGTGTCGATGAGTTCCATGCCGCAAAATCTGGCCACGCCCCTGTAAAGGGGGTAGGAGGCTATGGCTGCCGCTTTCAGGTTGTATCTGTCGCTGAAGGGCTGGATGTCCGGTTTTCTGGAAACCCCTCTCAGCAGAACGGAGTTGGCCTTTTCCTCGTCGGCGAGAACCTGACCGCAGCGTTCGATGAACCTGGATATTATCTCCGCGGTTCTTCTGGATTCGGCGCTTCCGGCCTTGGGAGGAAGAGGTTTTAATCCGGTGCTCTGTGGATCGGTCTCTTCCACGCCCGGATTCAGCCCCTCCCCTCTCAGGACCACTCCAAAGCGGTATTCTCTCACCGGCATGATGATTATCCGCACCCCGTCTATCTCCTCGATGTTTTCCGAGAGTTTTTCGCATATACGGACCCCCTCTTCATGGGGGATACGGCCGGCTCTCCGGTCGGTGAGGACGCCTTCGCTGTTTACGGTCGCGAAGTTGCCCCGAATTGCTATGTCATTTTTCTCCAGGTCGAAGCCGGCCCCGGCAACCTCCACAGCTCCTCTTCCCACATCGTTCCCGGGGGCGAGCGGATCATAGCCGAACAGGGCGAAATGGGCCGGGCCGCTGCCCGGGGTTATGCCCGCCGAAACGGGAATAACCCTGCCGCAGGCACTCCTTTCCGCCAGCTTGTCCAGGTTCGGGGTATTCGCCGCTTCCAGGGCGGTCTTGGGAAACTGGTCGTTCTTTATGCCTCCCAGCCCGTCCATGATCAGCATAACTATCTTGGACTCAGACGGTATCAGAAGATCTTTGAGAATCATATTGTCTCCTCGGGAAAGTCGGTCTTTTTCAGCGTTTTTCAACCAGAGTGCCATATTGCGATGATTAAGATTAACTCCACCGGGCGTGGAGTGTCAAGAGAGGGTGTTACGGAGGTGATACCAGGTTGTATATTGGGCCCGGCCGAAAACAGCCGCAACTTAGAGGTTTAATCTTCGTACTATTTATATGAACGGGGTTCCCGGATTCGAACGGGGTGTTACGGCGGGTGCGTTTGACAACCGGGGGCGGCCGAAGATGAAGCGCCGTTGAATCAGCCGGCGAAAAGGAGCGGCGATACAGGTCTTGAGAGGAAGTATGGTGATGTAAAAATGAAACGAGAGAAAAAAAGAGGAAAAAAGGTCATCTGGTGGGCCGCCGCGGCCGCTGCGCTGATCATAATCGCCGTGGTCATACAGATGAACAGAGGCGGCGGTGAAGCAAAGTCCGGCCTCAGGGTGGAGGTTGCCAGGGAAAACGTCATAGAAAAAGCTCTGGCGGTGGGCTCAATAGAACCGGAACAGGAAATCTCGGTCAAGTCAAAGGTTTCAGGCGTAGTTCATAAAGTCTTCAAGAATCCCGGTGAGAGCGTCAAGAGGGGAGAGCCTCTTCTGGAAATCGCTCCCGATCCGACTCCACTGGAGATAGCGGGGGCCGAAAGAAAGATAGAGATGGACCAGATAGCCCTTCAGGCGGCGGAGAGGAAAATAAACAGGAGCGAAAAACTCCTGGAGCAGGGGCTTATTTCCAGGAGAGAGTACGAGGATACCGAGAAGGAGTACAGGCAGGCCAAGCTGCAGCTTAAGATAAGCAGGGAGCAGCTGGCCCTTCTGGAAAAGGGAAGAGTCAATATAGCCGGGAAGAAGATCGAATCTATAATCAAGGCGCCGATAAGCGGGAAGATTCTGGAGAAGAAGGTAAATATAGGAGATCCGGTGGTTCCGCTGACCTCCTATCAGGCCGGAACGGTGCTCATGACCATGGCCGACATGGACAGTATAATTTTCAAGGGGACGGTGGATGAGATAGACGTCGGCAAGCTTGATATAGGAATGCCGGTAAATATCAAGGTGGGGGCTCTTCCCGATATAGAGATTCCCGGAACCCTGGAAAGGATTTCACTGAAGGCCCGGGAGGAGAACAACTCCAGGATGTTTCCGGTGGAGATCAGAATCGAGGACACCGGGGTGGCGCTTCTCAGGGCGGGGTATTCCGCCAACGCCGATATTATCATAAACCGAAGGGACAGTGTGCTCACAATTCCGGAGAGGGTGGTCTATTACAGGGGGGATTCGGTTTACGTGGAGGTTGCCGCGGAGGGGGGAGGCAGGGACACGGTGATGATCGAGACCGGCCTCTCCGACGCGATACGGGTTGAAGTGACCGCTGGGTTGAAGAAGGGCTGGGAAGTCCTGGAGAAACCCCGCAGAGAACTCTGAAGGGTGGTAATAAGATGAGGTCTGTTTTTGTCAACCTGGGATACATCTTCATGCTTCTGGGCGAGTTCGCGCGAGACATGAGATCTCAAAAGAAGCGGACCGTTCTTACCATCTTCGGAATAGTCTGGGGGACCGCGGCGGTGGTGCTCATGATGGCGGTGGGAACCAGCACCAGAAGACAGAACATCAAAAATTTCAAGGGAATAGGGGAAAATATCATACTGGTCTTTTCCGGAGTCACCACCCGTCCCTATCAGGGATTCGGGGTGGACCGCCGAATCAACCTGGAGCGGTCGGACGTGGATCTTCTCAAGAGAGAGATCCCCCGGATCGAGATGATAAGCGAGGAATACTCGAGCCGCAATTCATGGATCAGGGTCGGCAGGAAGACCAGGACACCCCAGGTTTCCGGGGTGGCTCCCTGTTACTGGAAGATGAGGAACGAGATTCCCCGATCCGGCGGCAGGTTTATAAACCAACGGGACCAGATTGAAAAGAGAAGGGTGGTTTTCCTGGGAAATTCACTCAAGGACTTTCTGTTTGGGGAGGAAGCCGAAGCAGTGGGAAAGATGGTTTATCTCAACAACATGCCTTTCAAGGTAATAGGGGTCCTTTCCAGGAAAGTCCAGAATTCCAGCTATAATGAGAGGGATGAGAACAGGGCTTTCATTCCCTCCAGGACATTTGAGGCGATGTTCGGCAACCGTTATTTGGGAAACATGATAGTAAATCACAATCTGTCCGGCTCAGGTTCCAGGGAGGTGGTCAGAAGGATAAGGGAGGTGCTGGGAAAGAAGTATGTCTTCGATCCCGCCGATGAGGACGCTCTTCAGATCTGGGACACCGCTGAATTTTTTGGCGAATTCATGATGTTTTTCACGGGTTTTAACGTCTTCCTGGTTGTTATGGGGGCGGCTACTCTGTGCGTGGGAGGGTTGGGGGTATCCAACATCATGTACGTTGTTGTGAGGGAGAGGACCAGGGAGATCGGAATAAAGAGGTCGGTGGGAGCGAAAAGATGGGTGGTACTGGCCCAGTTTTTCGCCGAAACACTTCTGATAACCTTTATAGGCGCCGCTCTGGGCTTCCTGATAGCATGGGGAGTCACCGCCCTGCTGTCCGGTATGCCCGAGCCGGTGAAAGTGTCGATCGGAACCCCCCGGATCGACCCTCTGGTAGCGGCAGTGTCGGTATGCATAATAACCGGGGTAGGCCTGCTGGCCGGCTATTTCCCCGCCAGAAAAGCGGCCGGGCTCGATCCGGTGGAGTGCCTGAATTTCTAGGATTATTATGTGGAAGACGATCTTGCAGGAGTTTCTTTTCGACCTTAAGAACCAGAAGACCAGGCTGACCCTGACTCTGGTATCCATAATATGGGGGACTATGTCGGTGGTGCTTCTGCTCGCGTTTGGATTCGGCCTCAAGGAGAGGATGTTCGAGGGGCAGAGGAATGCCATGGACAACATAGTGTCGGTTTGGGCTGGAGAGACATCCGTGGAGTACCAGGGCCTGGGATTGGGCCGTAATATATATATGCACGAGCATGACATAGAACTCCTCAGGAGTAATATACCTCTGGTGGGAATGATAAGCCCCAGCTTCGGAAAGGGCATGAGGGTGAAAAGGGGGGAAAGCAGGACCACCACTTGGGGCGAAGGGGTTGACGTCGATTTTATGTATATGAGGCACATGTTTCCCGCTGAAGGCGGCAGGTTCATAAATTCCAACGACGTCAGGGAGAGAAGGAGGGTGGTTTTCCTGGGTGACGAGATAGCCGGAGACCTGTTCAAAGAAGAGGATCCGGTGGGGGGGCGGATAATGGTGGATGATATGCCTTACACGGTTGTGGGCGTGATGCGTCCAAAGCTTCAGACCTCCATGAGCAACGGCCCCGACGCCCAGAGGGTGGTAATGCCCTATACCACGTTCTCAAGCGTCTATCACCGGGACAGGATAAACCAGATCCTGATAAAGCCTTCGAGCAGCGGCCGGTCCAAGGAGCTTATCAGGGGGATAAGAGAGGTGCTGGGAAAGAAGTACAGGTTCGATCCCCGTGACGAATACGCTCTCTCGGTCTTCGATTCAATCGAGATGGCCAGGGTAGCGGAGAGGGTGTTCCTGGGGCTAAATATATTTTTCGGAGTCATCGGAGCGCTGACTCTGGTGATAGCCGGCGTCGGTGTGGCCAATATCATGTATGTCGTTGTAAAGGAACGAACCAGGGAGCTGGGGATCAAGAGGGCGGTGGGAGCGAAAAGAATAAATATAATATACCATTACGTCGCAGAGGCTTTTCTTATCACCGGAGGTGGAGGAGCGGCCGGAACAGGCCTTTCCCTGGTTGTAATATGGCTGGCCGGTCTGATTCCCCTAGATTCCGGAGTCATGAAGTATATGGGGCACCCGATCTTCTCCTGGCCGATAGCGGCAGTAACGGTCAGCGTCCTGGTGATAATAGCGCTGATGGCCGGAATCTTCCCCGCCCGGCAGGCGGCCAGGGTAGAACCGGTGGAAGCCCTGAGGTACGAATAGGCTCAGGCCCTTTTGCCCTTGAGAATATCAAGCAGGGTTTCCATGTCGCCTTTCTCCAGGGCGTCTTCCAGCTTTGAGAGTATCTTCAAGAGTTGGCCCGGGCCGGTTATTCTGATTCTCAGCTCCAGGCTCCCCCCCTCCAGGTTGGGGGGAGGGGTGATCGAGGCCTCCGTGGGCAGACCCATCCTTTCCACCGCCCGCCTGAATTCTTCCAGGTCTTCCTTAAGGGACGGGTAGCACCGCGCCTGAAGAGCCGATAGAAGGGATTCACCTTCCCCGGGGGGCGATTCCACAAAATCTTTCCATCTTTCCCCGCCCTGGTCGGCCAGGTAGAGCATCAGGCGGACGGCCCGGCGCCGCTGCCCCCTGGTCAGCCCCCGCTCCGCCAGAAGGAGCGCCGCATGGTCGGCGGAGAGGTCTGGATGGCTGTTCAACTCAAGAAGATCCCCGGTGGTCAGCCTTCCCTCATGGAGGGCGCGCAGGGTTTCATCCTTCATCCTCAGGAGGGCCAGGAGTTCTCCGGCGTGAGATAAGGAGATTCTTCTGCCCAGAACCCTGGAGGCGAAGGAGGCGGCCGCTTCCTTGCTCAAACCGGGAAAATCCAGTATTTTCCCGAGAGCAATGATCTTTTCGAGGCCGGAAAGCTCCCCTCCCCACGCCGCCTCTTCCACTCTCATCGAAAGAAGCTCCGCGCTATCGGGGAGGGTGTCCGCCACCATGACCTGAATTTCTCCAAGGCCGCCGGACAGGGCCGCGGCTATTCTTCTGTGTCCGTAAACCGCTGTATACTCGCTGGTCGAGGATTCGCCGGCTTCGATGACAAGGGGCGGGTGAAGAAGGCCGAGTTTTCCGACCGAATCAGCCAGTTCGACATCGGCGTTCGACTGGTCCGGCTCGCCTGGAAGGCTGAACCTGACTCTAAAGGGGGAACCGGGGCTCAGATCTACCTGGGAAGGACTCGCTGAAACAGCATTCTTGCCGGGCTTTATATGCTCGCAGTCTTTCATTTCTATTATTAAAGCAGGTAGCAGGAAGTCTTTCCAGCAAGTAAAAGCGAAAAAAATATTTTCTTCCATGTTGCGGATGGGCTTGAATTTATTATCTTAAATGTATTAGATTACTGATACCGGGTACCGGCCTGAAAGAATAAGTTTAAATATTTATCGGCTTTACTCGGGAACAGCCGATTATAACGACGCAAAATCGTAAAAAGTCCGCATATGCGCGGGAGCCGGCCAGCCGGGGCCCGCGGGGATTAATAGAGAATCGGGATCAAAACCTGCTATTCAAGGAGGAAAAGAATTGACCGCCAGGAGATTTCAGTTATTCGGAGCTCTCGCGTTATTGGCCGCTGCAGCCCTGGGATTCGGCTGCAGTGAAGAAGAGATGATAAAACCTCCGCCCCCTGTCGAACCCAAATGGGAGGAGACCGGCGGAACCGTCGATGGGATCATTCTAAGCATGAAATTCAATTCCAACCAGGACCTGTTTCTGCTCAACGAAAGTAACAGAAGGGCGTTGATGTACTCGCCCGACGGCGGCAATTCCTGGGCGTTGACGGATTCGGTCAGAATCGACACCCTGTTATACAGGATAAGGTCTTTCGCCTTCGATTCCAGCGACGATCTCTGGGTCGGCACTGATAAGGGTTTCCTTTTCCATTCCTCCGACGGAGGCGCCAGCCTTTCTTTCGTGGACACGCTGGGCATAGAAAAGTTTACAGATATAAGGGCCATGCGGGTCAACGGCAGCGATGATATATTCGCCGCTGTGTACGGGGCGGGAGTCTACCGGAGCTCGGACGGCGGCCAGACCTGGGAAAATACGGGCCCGCCTTTCGAGAACAAGTCATTCGTAAAATACGGCATGCAGATCGGTCCCGGCGGAGTGATATACGTGAGTTGCTGGGGCGGCGAGGTATACAGATCTGAGGATAACGGGAACAGCTGGACCGAGCTTGAAAAGCTGGTAACCAATTACCAGACATTACAGTGCCTGAGCACCAGGGAAGATTCCACCCTGGTCGGCGGTTACGACGGGGGATTCTGTTATTATGATTTTGCCGTTCATGAGTGGTCAAGGGAAAATGAAGGGTTCCCGGAGCTGGGAGTTGATATACGGGGCCTTGGTATGGACGCAATGAGTAATATTTACGCCGCGACATATGGGGATGGAGTCTTCATGTCCTCAGGCGATGAATACTTATGGGAGGATATGAGCGCCGGGCTGCCGAGCAAGGAGGTTATGGCGATGGTCATGAGGGATGACGCCAGGGTGTTCGTGGCGGTCTATAACCAGGGTATATACTATAGCATATGGTAGAATAGGTGCCGGCGGCGCCGTGAAGGGAAGAAGTTTGAAATGTAAATCTATTCTACGGAATCTCTTAATACGGAAAACAGGAGCCTCATAGATGCCTCTGTCAGGATGACGGATCATTAGATGAATATTCACAGATGATATGAAAACACGCAGGGCCATAATCCAGGCGAACCTACTGCTGCTGATAAGCGTCATAGCGGCTTTCTCATATAACGCCATATCCGATAACGGAATAAATCCCTTCAGAAGAATATCAGGAAAAGAAGCGGTGGTTGATTCGGAAGAAGCCGCGAAGCAAGAGATGATCAAGATAGTGAACCTCGAGAAATTCCGGAATATGAGGGAGGCTGGAGCGGTTGTGATGGACGCCCGGACGGAGGACGAATATGAAAGAGGCCATATACCCGGCGCCCTGCTGTTTGACTATTACCAGTTTCCCCGGTACCTGGAAAAGAACACTCCCATTCTCTTTGCTGGAGGCAAGGTCGTGATCTACTGCTCATCGGTGACATGTGAGGACGCGGAGCTTCTGGCCAGGGAGCTTCACGCCCTGGACTATGATAACCTCTACGTCTACCAGGGGGGATTCTCGGAATGGAAGGAAAACGGGCTTCCCGTGGAAGAGGGGACGGAATGAAAAACCCGAAGGTAGACGAATCATGCTGTCCTTCATTCGGCCGATTGCTGGTCGAACCGGCGCACAGGCAGGGAAGCAGAAGCTGGATATACGATGAGCGGCTTATAGTGGTCCTCAGGCTCATCATAGCTTTCGTTTTTATCTACGCCGCTTTCTCCAAGATTCAAAGCCCCCTTAAGTTCGCCGAGGAGATCAGGATGTACGGGATCCTGGACGTTTCGCCGATCCTCTATATCACCGCGATTCTGCTACCCTGGCTCGAGCTGCTCTGCGGACTTTCCATAATCCTGGGAGTATTCATAAGGGGTTCGGCGCTGATACTGGCGCTGATGAACGCGATGTTTCTGTTCGTGATCATCTACCGGACTGCCGGAGTCATAAGGGCCGGGAACACAGGTTTTTTCGAGGTGTTCTTCGATTGCGGCTGTGGTTTTGAGCCGACCCACGCCTGGAAAAAGATAGTGGAAGACATCGGGCTTCTCGCTATTTCTCTGATTCTTCTCTTTTCGCCCGCTTACGGGCTTATGCTTTTCAGGTCGGACCGGAAAAGCTGACCGGTCCTTTGGGGGGGGTTGGGATGGGCCGGGCGGACGGCCGGCTTCAGTCCGAAAGCCCGAGAGATTTGATTTCGATTCTGAAACCGTTTGGACTGGCGGCGGTTTTTTTATTATTTTAAGCCACGCTGACAGGACCAGTAAAAGACAAGGAGATCGTGATGGATGCCGATAAAAAGGACAGGATGCCTCCGAATATGGCCGACTATGAAAAAACCAGGGAAGAGTTTACGCTGGAAGTCCCCGAATATTTTAATTTCGGGTTCGACGTGGTCGACAAGTGGGCCCGGGACAGGACCAAGATGGCTTTCGCAATCGCCGACGAGGACGGGGAGATAATAAAGAAGCGCACCTTTTATCAGCTTAAGCGGGATTCCAATAAATTTGCCAACGTGCTTCGCGAGCAGGGAATAAAAAAGGGTGACAGGGTGCTGGTGATGCTTCACTGGATGCCCCAGTGGTATGTGGCCATGATAGGTATGATCAAGCTTGGAGCTATTCCCATACCGTCGACCACCCTGCTCACCAATAAGGATATACGCTACCGGCTCAACGAGGCCGAGGCGGCGGGGGTCATAACCGACATTCAGGACGCCTCCAAGGTTGAGGACGAGATCGAAAACTGCCCTTCCCTGAAGACCTTCATACTGGCGACCGGCCACAGGAGGGGATGGCTCAACTGGAATGACATTATGAACAACGCCTCTCCCTATCTGGATGATGTGGAAAAGACCAGAAGCGATGATACCATGCTTCTCTATTTTACTTCGGGCACGGTTTCCTATCCCAAGATGGTGCTTCACACCCAGGCTTCATACGCCATAGCCCACAGGATCACCGCGACCTTCTGGCAGGACCTCAAGCCCACCGATCTGCATTGGACAGTTACGGACACCGGATGGGCCAAGGCGGCCTGGGGAAGCCTGTTCGGGCAGTGGACCGTGGGAGCGGCGGTATTCAACCACTTCTCCCGGGGCAAGTTCGACGCCAAGCTCACCCTGCGCCTTATCGAAAACCAGGGGGTGACCACCTTCTGCGCTCCTCCCACCGCATACCGGATGTTCGCCCAGCTTCCTCTGAAGGATTATGACCTCACCTCCATAAGGCACTGTATGAGCGCGGGAGAACCCCTGAATCCCGAAATCATAAACGTATGGGAAAACGCCACAGGAACAAAGATATATGACGGATACGGACAGACGGAAACGGTGAACCTATGCGCCAATTTCCGTTGCAAGCCGGTAAAGATAGGATCGATGGGGCTTCCCGTCCCGGGATTCGATATCCGCATACTGGACGATCAGGGAAAAGAAGCCCCGGTGGGCGAAGAGGGTTATATCGCGGTAAAGGTCAAGCCGGAAAGGCCGGTGGGGCTTTTCAAGGAGTACTGGAAAAAGCCGGAGGAGACCGCATCGGTGTTCCAGGGCGACTATTACTACACCGGCGACAAGGCCTCTCGCGACGAAGACGGTTATTTCTGGTTCATCGGAAGGGCCGACGACGTGATCCTCTCGGCCGGGTACCGCATCGGACCGTTCGAGGTGGAAAGCGCCCTGGTAGAGCATCCCGCGGTGGCCGAGGCCGCTGTGGTGGCCTCCCCAGACGAAGTACGGGGCGAGATCGTAAAGGCGTTCGTGATATTGAGCGAAGACTTCGAACCGGGAGAAGCCCTGGTAAAGGAGCTTCAGGACCACGTGAAGAATGTTACCGCGCCGTATAAATATCCCAGGAAGATAGATTTCGTGAAAGAGCTTCCCAAGACGGTGAGCGGCAAGATCCGGCGCGGAGAACTCAAGAGCATGGAATGGAAGAAGAAAGATAACTGAAGATGAAAGGCAGGCGGGATGATAGAGACTAACATCAGCGGAAGAAAACTCAGCTACGCTTTCACGGGGACAGAAGAGCCCCTGATAGGGGAGACTATCGGAGAGCTTTTCGAGCGGATCGCCAAAAAGCATCAAGACAAAGAAGCCCTGGTATACGTTCCCGACGGCAGAAGGTATACCTACGGCGAGTTCTATGACACTTGCTGCGCGGCCGGAAAGAGCCTCATGGCCATGGGAGTGGGGAAGGGCGACCGGGTAGCCGTTTGGGCCACTAACCATCCGGAATGGGTCATCATCCAGTTCGCCGCGGCGCTGGTGGGCGCCATACTGGTGACAGTGAACCCCGCATACCGGACTCACGAGCTGGAATACGGGCTGAAGGATTCAGAGACCCAGACCCTCTTTCTGATACCCAGCTTCAAGACCAGCGAGTATGTCAGGATGCTTCAGGAGGTGGCCCCGGAGATACCCGCGTCAAAACCGGGGGATATACGCTCGAAAAAACTGCCCCTTCTAAATAACGTGGTTCTGATAGGCGGGGAGGAGGAGCCGGGGATGTATTCCTGGAACCGTTTCATGGAGCTGGGCGGTAAAATCCCGACGGAGGATTTTGAGGCCCGTTGCCTGGAATGCGATTTCGACGACGTCATAAACGTGCAGTATACCTCCGGAACCACCGGGCTTCCCAAGGGAGCCAGCCTGACCCATCATAATATAGTTAATAACGGCTTTCACGTGGGCGAGACCATGAAGTTTACCAGCGAGGACCGCCTCTGCATCCCGGTGCCTTTTTACCACTGCTTTGGAATGGTCCTTTCCAACCTGGCATGTCTCACCCATGGAGCCACCATGGTGATACCATGCGAGTATTTCGACGCGGAAGAGGTCCTGAAAGCGGTAGAGAAGGAAAAATGCACCGCGCTTCACGGGGTTCCCACCATGTTCATCGCGGAGCTGTCCCACCCGGAGTTCTCCAGCTTTGATCTGAGCACGCTGCGGACCGGCATCATGGCCGGGGCGCCCTGCCCGGTGGAGATAATGAGGAGAGTAAACAACGAGATGAACATGAGGGAGGTCACCATCGCCTACGGTCAGACCGAGACTTCTCCGGTGGTGACCCAGACGCCCTACAACGACACCCTGGAGAGAAGGACCGAGACGGTCGGTCCGCCCATTCCCCACACCGAGATCAAGATAGTCGACCCCGAGACAGGGAAGATAGCGCCGGTGGGCGAACAGGGTGAGCTTTGCTGCAGGGGATATCAGGTGATGAGGGGTTATTACAACAATCCGGAGGCCACCGCCGAGACGATAGACCAGGCCGGATGGATCCATACCGGTGATCTGGCCATGATGACCGAGGACGGCGCTTTCAAGATAACCGGCAGAATAAAGAATATGATAATCCGGGGCGGGGAGAACATATACCCCCGGGAAATAGAGGAATTCCTTTACACCAATCCCAAGATCAAGGACGCCCAGGTCATCGGGGTTCCCTCGAAAAAGTACGGGGAGGAGATCTGCGTATGGATTCAGCTCCACGACGGGGAGGACTCCACGGAGGAGGAGATAAAGGAGTTCTGCGAGGACAGGATAGCACACTACAAGATACCCAGATACGTGAAATTCGTGGACGAGTTTCCCATGACTGTCACCGGAAAGGTGCAGAAGTTCAAGATGAGGGATATGTCCATAGAGGAATACGGTCTAAAGGAGGATTCCCAGATAGAGACAGCTTGAGGGAGTGAAGGAGCCGGATCCCGCCGGGACCCGGCTCCGCTCTAATCCGGCCTTCCCATGGATATACCTAAAGACTCGGCGGTCTTGACTATCTGGCCTTCGGGATTTACCACCTTGAGTTGTTTTATTGCCGATTTTATCGGGGCGGACTTTATATCCCTTCCCTTCAGAACAACCATTTTCCCGAAATTTCCGCCGGCTATCAAGTTTGCCGCCTCCACTCCGAAACGGGTGGCCAGGATCCGGTCGAAGGTGGTGGGAGTACCTCCTCTCTGAAGGTGTCCCAAAACGGCCACCCTGGTCTCTATACCGGCACAGAGGGATATCCTCTCGGCTACCCAGTTGGCGATTCCACCCAGTTTTCCGGGTGTTCCGTCGGGCTGGGGCTCCTTGACATATACCTTGCTTCCGTCTTTCGGATAAGCCCCTTCGGCGGCCACCACGATGCTGAACCTGCTTCCTCCCATTTTCCGCTGGTGTATGTGACGGCAGATCGAATCGAGGCCGAAGGGTATCTCCGGGATAAGGATGACGTCCGCTCCGCCCGCTATTCCCGCCTCCAGGGCTATCCAGCCGCAATCTCTTCCCATTACCTCCAGCACGAGAATGCGGTGGTGGCTCTCCGCCGTGGTATGAAGCTTGTCCAGGGCTTCCGTGGCGCAGGAAACGGCGCTGTTGTAGCCGAATGTCACGTCGGTGACACCCAGGTCGTTGTCTATGGTCTTGGGCACCCCGATCATCGGCACGCCCTTCTCGAATAGAGCCTGCGCTATCTTCATGGTGCCGTCGCCGCCTACCGCTACCACCACGTCCAGGCCCTTCTTCTTTACGTTCTTGACTATTTCGTCGGTAACGTCCTCGAATACCATTATCCCCTTCTTCTTGATCGGGTATTTAAGGGGGTTTCCCCGGTTGGTTGTCCCGAGTATGGTGCCCCCCCGGACCTGAAGCCCACGGACGTCCCTGGAAGTCAGTTCCATGTAATGGTTTCCGACCAGCCCGTCGAAACCGTCCTTTATTCCAAAGACCCGCCAGCCGTAAACCTGGGTACAGGTCCGGACGAAACCCCTGATTACGGCGTTAAGGCCGGGGCAGTCGCCGCCCCCGGTGAGTATTCCGGCCTGTCTGACCTTTGCGACCGCCCGGGAGGAAGAGGGTTTCCTTCTGGTTTTCTTTTTCTTCTTCTCAGCGCTCAAGGCGGCTCCTTTCCACGATTCTATCATCTTTTAAAAAGCGGTTTATTGCGATTACCACTGACTGTGATTATCAGGCAGCCGCACGTTGTAAGTAAAGTAATAATAATAAATATATATACCGGTGGATGATTATTTTGCAATCTGCGAGATTACTGGGCACGAGTTGTTCATAATAAGGTCCTGTTGTTTCCCGTTATTCCGCGTTGTTACTCGGAATTTCCAAAAAGTTCCAGAATTTACTAATTGTTCCTCGAGCTTGAAATTATTGATATACAATCATTTAGACATTGACCCCGAGCAGCCTCGGAGCCCCGGGACGGAGGGGGAGAAGCGTTCTGGAACACCCTTTGCCATTTCAGGATAAACCGAAGAAGAATCCGCCGGGAATCCCCGGCGGAGCGTTAATCGTGCAGCCTCCTCCTCTTAATAGAGCAGCTGGAGACTAATGTTAGAAGCAGGAGGAAAGTAGAAGGAGGAAAGACGGATGAACAGCTTCATTAAGACCGCGGTCGTTTTCGCGGTGATCATCTGCGCTTCCGGCGCCGCCCTGGCGCAGCAGCCTTCGCTGGAAGGAACCATGGAAGCCCGAAAGATCATCGTGAATAAGGAAAAAAACGAGATAGCGGTTCCAGCCGAAAAAGTAGTTCCACGGGATATCGTCGAATACACCCTGAGGTACAGGAACACGGGTAAAGCTTCGGCCAGAGGAGTCGAGCTGGTCGGGCCGGTACCTTCAGGGACGGCATATATCGACGATTCGGCTTCCCAGGGCTTCGGAGTGTCGCCTCTGTTCAGCATAGACGGGGGGAAGAACTACCAGGAAGCCCCTGTCACCTATCTGGCTAAAAAGGATGACGGTACGGAGGAACAAAGGAAAGCCACACCAGAGATGATTACGCACATCAAGTGGAGAATGAACGAGGCCCTGCAAGCATCGGAAATAGTCAATACATCTTATCGCGTGCGTGTGAAATAGGAGATCTTCCTGCCGCTGAAGGGCGCCGGTCATTCCGCGTGCGGCCGGCCCGCCGGGCGGAGGATTCTTTTATTTTCGGGGCTTCATTTTAAAGGGCGCGGTGAAACGCGCAAAGGAAAGGTGATACCATGTCGCTAAAAAGACTGACGGCTGTGGCGCTGCCGGTCGCGATGCTGGCGCTGATAGTAATGGCGTCCGCCGCGAGCGCGCAGACTCCCGCCGGAACGACTATCCGGAACCAGGCTTCGGCCACGTTCCAGGATGCGGTCGGCAACACTTTCACCACCACTTCAAACGAAGTGACGACCATAGTGCTGCCGGTCTACGGAGTATCAATTCTGCCGGACGATTCCGGCGAGACCCCACCGGTGACCCCGGCTATGGTACAGACGGCCATACCCGGACAGACGGTTTACTATAGCTACAACCTGTCAAACACGGGTAATGACAACGACACATACTCGATCGAACCGCTTCTGGACGGGGCCAACAGCACCATGACTCTGGGTATCGGCGACATTACCGTTTACCATGATCTGAATGGAAACGGTGTGCTGGACGGCGGCGAGCCGGCCATTTCCTCGGGCGGCGTACCGGGCGATCTGGGCCCGATATCCGCGGGCACCACGGTCAACCTGCTGGTATCATACCAGGTTCCCGCCGGCGCGGCTGCCGCTGAATTGGCGTACGTAGGCGTTCAGGCCACCTCGGCCGGGGACGCCGCTCAGGTCGATACCGATAACTATCACAGGACAGATGTGGTCAGCGACGCCTCTATTACCGCTTCGATGAGCGGGCTTCCCGCCAATGTCGATCCGGGTAATAACGTGACCTACACGGTAACCGGCTCAAATGTCGGAAACGACGACGCTCACGGCGTGAATGTCGCCTCGGTCGGTCTTACCGGTGTCCTTATCTATGACATTCTTCCCACGGATCCTTCAACCGGCAACCCGCTGGCCCTTTCAGGCACGCCTTCGGGGGCTCCCGCCGGCGGAACGATACTGTACCTGCCCGCGGGAAGCTCAACGGCCGGATCCCCTGAGACATGGGCCTGGTCGACCAGCAGCGCCGCCGGCGACATAGCGGTGGCCTACATAACCGGCGGAGACCTGACCATCGGACAGAACTACAATTTCACCTATGATCTGGTCGTACCCGCCACCATGCCTTCCGGAATAATCAACAACAGCGGCTCGGTCGCTTACGTGGATAATAATCCGGGAACGGCGGATCCGATAATAGTCACCACCAACAACGCTCAGATCAACGTCAACGTGGTGGCCGCGGTGCTGGTGGGCCCGGACGGAGCTCCGGCGGCCGGCACTGCCCCCGACTACAACGACGATTCACAGGCGGTGGCGAACGCTTACGCCAACACCACGGTGGAGTTTACCAATACGGTGAGAAACGATGGAAACGCCGCCGACGAGATCAACATACTTCTGGACGCCGCCTCGACCCTTCCGGCGGGCTTCAGCGTCCAGTTCTTCAGAAGCGACGGGGTGACTCCTCTCTCCGACTCCGGTTCGGACGGAATGGTAGACGTGGGTACGGTAAACACCGGCGCAACCGTAAACTTCATAGTCCGGGTATCCATACCCGGCGACGCTGCCTCAGGAGGACCTTACCTGGCGGTGATAAACGCGGAGTCCAGTAACGACAACACGGTCTTCAACCAGACCACCGATGAGATCACCCAGGTCAATCCCGCCGCGGTGGATATAGGCAACTATGACGGGGCGGCCGGAACCGACGACACCCCGGTCAACATCGATACTGATCCCGGGGCGAACGTCGATTTCCCGCTGGACGTTGTCAATACCGGAGGCAGCAGCGACAACTTCTCGCTCTCCTCGACATTCCCGGCGGGATGGACGGTCACCTACTACCAGGATACCAACGACAACGGCGTCCTGGATCTTCCGGAACTTACTCCGATAACCGGAATAGGCCCGGTACCGGCGGGCGGAGAAGCCCACCTGGTGGCCCGGGTTGCGGTTCCGGCGGGCGAGGTTCCCGGAGTGAACAATGTCACCTTCCGGGCGACTTCGAACAATAACGCCGGTATCTTTGACGAGATCACCAACACCGTGACGGTTCTGGAGGTTTCAACGGTAGCCATAGTTCCGGACCGCAGCGGTACCGGAACGGCCGGAGGAACGATAAGATACGATCACACGGTGACCAACACAGGCAACGTGGACGACACCTTCATGCTCAGCTTCGCCAGCTCCAACAGCTGGAGCTACGCCTTCTTTGACGCGGCGAACAATCCGATCAACTCGGCAACCCTGGCCGCGGGCGCTTCGCAGAGCATCGTGGTACAGGTATCGATACCCGGCGGCGTTGCCAACGGGACGGTGGAAAACGGAACGATCACGGTCACCGGCAACACCTACGGCGCCACCGATTCGGCGCTGGACGTTACCACCATCGTGGCCGGCAACCTTGTACTCAACAAATCGGTCAATCCCAGCGGCGACCAGCTGCCGGGGACCGAGCTGACTTACCGGACCGACTATTCGAACGTCGGAACGGGTTCGCTTGACGTGATAGTGATCTATGACGCTATCCCCAACTGGACACAGTACCGTGTGGGCTCGGCCGGCACGGGAACGCTCGCGACCGGAATCACTTCCATCGCGACCGAGTTCTCGGATGACGGCGGGGCGACATGGACCTACACGCCTGCCAGCGGCGGAGGAGGCGCTCCGGCGGACTTCGACGCCAACGTGACTAACATCCGGTGGGTGCTTACCGGTACCCTGGCCGGCGGTGATGGTACTGCAGACGGAGTAAGTTTCGTTGTCAGGATCATCGCTGAATAAATTGGGGGGCTTAGGCGGCGGAAGAGCGCGCTCTTCCGCCGCCGGGCCGGACAGATTAACGCTTGTGGTTAGAGGCAGGACCCGCCGGATTCCGCCTCTAGCTTGCTATCTGAAGAGAAACAAGAATGACGGCCGGCAGGATACCTATAATTAATTATATGACAGCGAATTAGAAATAAACATCAAGATTGTTCGCCGGCCGGCGAGGAAACGCCGTGGAAAGAAGAAGTGCCAGCAAGTTAGTTTCCAGAGGGTTTTCGCTCAAAGCCAAAACCCTTCTATTGCTGCTCTATATCCTCCAGCACTTCTTTTCCTCAGGCGCTTCGGCCCAGATTCCGCCGGCCGGCGAATCGGTTTACAGCCAGTCTTTCGCCACCTACTATTCCGACCACGATTCACTCACGGCCGTCTCCAACGAGGTTTCACTGAACATCCTCCCCCTGTACGGGCCGGCCGTTCTTCCCGACGGCGATGTCTCGGCCCCGGCGCTTTCCGATTCGGCCTTCAGCCTGGAAACGGTTACGTTTCCTTTCACTGTTTTCAATTCAGGCAATGAGGAAGACGCTTATTCCCTGAGGCTGAGGCTGATCTCCCCTTCTGATTTTTCGTTTACCTCCAGGAGGATCTACCGGGATGACGATGGCGACGGAACGATCGAACCCGGAGAAGAGATGATCACTTCCACCGGAACGATGGCGGCGGGAGAGACCATGGCCCTGGTAGTGGAAGCGGGACTTCCGGACGGTCTGACCGGCGGAGAAACCGCGCATCTTAACCTTATCGCCGCATCCGGCGCCGACACCTCGGAGGTGGACCGGGATAACGTGGTCCGGGCTGTAGCCAGGGAAGAGGCCAGAATAGAGCTTACCGTCGATTCGGACATGGATATTGTCATGCCCGGCGACACTCTGGCCCTGAAGATAGATTTCACAAACGCCGGGGAAAGGGAAGCGGCTGATGTAATCATTTCCAATTATATAGATTGCGAGGAAGTACTGGAGGGGGCCAGACTGGTACCGGGTTCTGTTGTCTCCACGATTCCGGGGGATTTCGAGTATCTGGATCAGACCGGCGCCAACTGGCTCTCAACACCCCCGCCGGCGGAGGAAATCAGAGCTGTCAGGCTGGTTCTGGACGGGCTGCCTTCCGGCGAATCCGGAAGCCTTTCCTTCAGAGCGGCGGTGCCGATGGAGCATACCAGCGGTATGATTTATAATTCCTCTTTCTCCGATTACACGGGGGGGGATTCGAATTCTTACAGATCCAGTTCGAACCGGATATCTATCCTGATCGGCCGGTTGAGTTCCGTGTTCATAGGGCCGGCCGGAAACGCCCATGCCCCAGAGGGAAGCACACAGGATATGATCACGATAAACATCAACGGGGCCGACTCTATATACACCTTCTGGCATGACGTGGCCGGAATGAGCAACTTTACCGACACTCTGGCGGTCTGCCTGGCCGATTCAGCCGATCTGCCGGCGGACTGGGAGGTCGATTTCGTCGACTCGACCGGGGCGAGCCTTCGGCGTCTCTCTGAATTTGCCGCCGCAATCGGACCTGTAGCGAGCGGGGAGCAGATCCGGGCAGGAGTGACCTATTCAGCCACACCGGAGGATTTCAGGGATTTTCCGGGAAGGGAGATAGAGATCGGCGTGGAGGCCTTTTCGCTCGTGAACGGTGAAGCCAGGGACGCGGTCACAGACGTTCTGGTCAAAACCCAGCTTCCCCTTCTCTCGCTTCAGCAGTCGATCAAGGAACCGGTAGCGTCGATAGGGGACGTCCTGAGCTGCATACTCACGGTGACCAACATAGCTGAGCAGACCACCGTGGACAGTATCGAGGTGGTCGAGGATCTCTGCGCCGGAATGGGATACGCCGGCAGTAACATCGATCCCCGGGTAATGGGAAACAGGCTGGTGTGGAGGATCGGGTCGCTGGAGCCAGGCGCCAAAAAGGAGATAGTCTTCAGAATAAGGGTAAAGGCGGGCCAGCAGAGAGGGAACCTCACCGGATCCGCTTCCGTCTCCGGAATTACCGGGCTGGGAGAATTTACCGCCGCCGGCCCGGCGGTGGCCAGCATTCAGCTGGTAGAGGGGATATTCACCCGCAAGGGCATAGTGACCGGAACGGTCTTTCTTGACTCCAACGGAAGCGGCAGGCTGGAGAAGGGGGAGAGGGGAGTGGCCGGCGTCTCCGTCTTCGTTGAGAACGGAACCTACTGCGTCACAGACTCCGCCGGAAAATATTCGATCCCGGGCCTGGAGGAGGGGACTCATGTACTCCGGGTGGACCCTCAGTCGTTTCCGGACACCCTCACCGTGGGCGACGGCGGCCATTTTGGGATGGGGACAGGAGGCCAGGCTCTGATAGACCTTCCTCCCTCCGGCAATCGAAGGGTCGATTTCGCGCTGGTCCCGGGCCCAGAAGCGGCAGGCGGCGCTCAGAACCAAACGGACTTTGAAACGGCTGATCGGTATGCCGCGAAAGGTAAGGGCACATGGAAAAAGGGTGGAGCCGGCCTTGATCTTTATGAGGCGGGCGGGGGCAGCTTTCCGGGGAGAGGAATTCCGGCCGGTGAGGACGATACTCTTCTGGCCCGGGACTATTCGCCGGAGCCGGCCGATACCAGCGAACGCTTCTCTTCCTCCGGGGCGGCCGATGCGATAAACATTCTGGAGCCTCCCTACGATGTTATGACCTTCAGGGGGTCCGGCTTTCAGCCCGGAAGCGCCGTACTGAAGGATATTCCGCTGGAAAGGGTGGCAAAGCTCGCGATATGGCTCAGAGAGCATCCCCGCTGGAAGCTGTTTATCGAAGGGCATACCGACAGCGTACCGATACATACAGAAGAATTTCCCTCGAACCTGGAGCTTTCCCTGGCCAGGGCCCGCTCCGTATTCCAGCTCTTCAGGATGAACGGCATACCTGAGGAAAGAATGGATTACACCGGGGTGGGGGCCAGAAAACCGGCGGCCTCAAACTCGACACCAGAGGGAAGGGCCGGGAACAGAAGGGTGGTGGTCGAGGCCATGCCTCCCGAAGACAACACCACCCCTCAGGCGGATCTCTACGAGCTTATCGGCGGGGAGGTGACCGCGGTCAGCACGCTTCTCGCCAGGGACGCGCAGATCTGCCCGGGGATAGTGTTTCCGGAAGAGGGTCACCTGTTCAGGAAGAGAGACAGAATCGAGGTAAGGGTGGTATCGGAGCTGGGTTCTCAAGTGGATCTCTACGTCAATAACGTTCCGGTGGGCAGAGAGAAGATCGGAAGAAAGGAGATAGACTCCTCCGCGGGAACCATTGCCAACGTCTTTTACGGCGTCAAGGTCAAGCCCGGCAAGAACACTATACTGGTCGTAACAAGGGAGCGCGGCGGGGAAAAAAGCGCCTGCGCTAGACATGTCTACCTGGCCGGCAAGCCCGCCGCTATAGTTCCGGAGAGGAGGATGGTTTCTGTTAACGCGGACGGCAAGTCCACCGGGGACCTGGTTTTCATGGTGATCGATTCCAGCGGCCTGCCGGTCAGAGACGGGGTGTTTATCGACGTGGAAGGCCCCTCTGAGCTGATAGAAGCCCTGGACGTAAATCCTCACCTGGCCGGAGTCCAGGCCGCCACAGAAGACGGCAGGGTGGCACTGAATATGCCCGCCGGAAGGGACGTTCGAAGAGCCAGGATCAGCCTTCGATACGGCGACATATCGGCAGGGTCTTTTATCTCCTACGAATCGGCCGTCCGCGACTGGTTCCTGTTCGGCTACGGGGAGGCGGACGTGGGGGTGAGCAACTTCACCGGGGAGGGGACCACCCGCCGCAGCGCCGAACGCTTTCACGACGGGCTGTTCGCCGAGGGAAAGATATCTCTTTACGGGCAGGGCAGGATCGCCGAGGACCATCTGCTGACCCTGGCGCTTGATTCCAGGCCGGTCAAGTACGACAAGCTTCTGGACCGTATCGAGCCCGAAAAGCACTACCCCATATACGGCGACGCCGGGGAGCTGAGGTTTAATTCATCCTCCAGAAGCGGTACCTATCTGAAATTGGAGCACAAGCGCTACACCGCGATGTTCGGTGACTTCAGGACTGATTTCAGCGATATGGAGCTTTCGCGCTATGAGAGGACGTTTACCGGATTGAGCGGGAAGCTGAGATTTAAAAGGGGCAGCGCGAAGGCCTTCATAACCAGGACTGACCAGGTGACCTACCAGGAGGAGATTCCGGCCGACGGAACCAGCGGATTCTATTTCCTGAAACATTACCCCCTGATAGAGAACAGCGAAAAGATAAGGATAGAGGTCAGGGACAGGTACCGTCCGGAGAAGATCCTCAGAGTCGATTACAAGCAGATCAACCGCGACTACGATATCAACTATAACGACGGAAGCCTGCTTTTCAAGGAGCCGATACCGTCGGTTGACCAAGACCTCAATCCGGTAACCATAGTGGTCAGCTATGAATGCTCCAATACCGGGGAGCGGAATTTTATTTACGGAACAAGATCGGCGGTGAGCGTCACCGACAGCCTCACTGCCGGGCTTACCGCCCTGCTGGAAGAAGAGGGGGTGGAGAACTCCTCTCTGGTGGGGGTGGACCTGAGCGGAACAATAATACCGTCAGTGAACATAGAGGCCGAATACGCTCACAGCGAGAAGTTCCTTCTGGGCGGCGGAGACGCCTTCAGGATAGAGCTGAGCGGAAGAAGGAACAGCGGCCTTCTCTGGAATGTCTACTACCGCGAAATCGACGAGAATTTCTTCAACCCGTCGTTCAGCGGGGGCAAGACGGAGCTGGGAAGCAGAAAGTACGGGATGAAGCTCGATTGGAGAATTAACAGCAGGGTGTCATTAAAATCCCATCATTACCGGCACCGGTTCATGGAGAGGGATGAGGAGAAGGGGTATTTCGATGTCAGGGGGGAATATTCCAGGGATAATTATTCGGGCATGATGGGGCTGGCCGGCGTATCCCACTCTGATATGAGAGAGGGCGATCATGACGCGGTCTTGATACTGGCCGGGATTTCCGCGGAGAATGATAAGACCAGGGCTCAGCTGAGGTACGATCAGAAGGTCGCCGGCGAGGAGGTACAGGAGTACCCCAACCGGCTGGAGGCAAAGCTGAGCAGGAGGATATGGAAGAAACTGGCAGCAACGCTGGACCACGAATACCGCACCGGAAGCAGGAGCAGTACCAGGCACCGGACAAGGATAGGCGTCGAATCAGATGTAACAGAAGACCTCAGCGTTTATTCCCGCTACCGCCTGGAAGGGGCCATGAGCGGGGAAAGAGGACAGGCCACCATAGGTCTTAAGAACAGGTTCAGGCTTTCTTCAGACCTGACCGGAACCTTTATGGCGGAGAAGCTCGCCACCGTTTCAGGCATGGCCACCGACGATTTCACCTCCGTAGCCACCTCCTGGAATTACACTCCCTCAGAGAAGGACTACCGGATGAAGGGCGACTACGAAGTCAAGTTCGAAACGGCGCGGATAAAGCACCTCTTCTCCACGGGAGGGATCAAGAGGATGGACCGGCGGTGGTCCGGAATGGCCAGGGGGGACCTCTGGTTCAGCGACGAGAAGGACGAGGCGAACAGGGCCAAGGCCAATTCCACCCTGGGATTATCCTTCCGCCCGGAGGCGGCCGAGGACTTGACCTTACTTTCCCTTATCAGGTTAAGGTACGAGAAGAACAGCCCCGCTCATCCGGGAGGCGTTGACAAACAGCTGGTACTTTCATCTGAGGCAAACTACGCCCTGAACGCCGGCTGGCAGCTGGAAGGGAAGATAGCCGCCAAATGGGCCAAGAACACCTTCAGGAAAATTACGGCAAGCGCGGCCGCTTTCATGTACCAGGCCCAGGTGATAAAGCTGTTCCCCGGAAGGTGGGATCTCACTTTCATGGGAAGGATCCTGCATCAGCGCGAGACGGGAACCATAAGATACGGAACAGGCATAGAGGCGGGAAAGATAGTGATGGACAATCTCTGGGTGGGGGGAGGGTATACCTTCGCCGGCCATTCGGACAGCGAAGTCATCGAGAACGAATTTCGGGAAAGCGGTTTTCACCTGGGTATGAAGATGAAATTCGATGAGAAACTGCTCAATTATTTTTACAGATAGCGGAATGTTGAAGGAATTGATATGAGGAGAAGTTCAAACGATCTGAGGCTGATGATCACGGCCGGCGCTATAGCGGCGGCTCTCGCGGCGGCGCCTCATTCCCTTTCCGCGGGAGAGATGGTAGTCGACGGAGGATTCGAGTCGGGATCTTTCGCCTCCGGATGGATTCACGGAGCGGGAAGGATCGGGGGAGTTTTGAACCCCTCCTTCGCCGATCACCAGGTGGCCCTGGACCTTCCCTATTCGGGTTCCTATTCGGCCCTTATAGGGTTCAAGAACACCTCGCCCAAGAGAGACCGTTACGGATTCCTGTCTTACGATGTCTCTATTCCAGCCGTGATCTCATCGGCGAACCTCGATTTCAAATTCAGGTATCAGGGGTATGACGGGGCGGGATACGACCCCTTCGTGGTGGAGATCAGGGACCTTGCCGGAGGCACCCTGCAAACGGTGGAGAATTTCTCCTTCGCCGACAGGGACGGCCAGTTCAAGGACAGCGGATGGATCGACGGTGGACTGGACCTCTCCGATTACGCCGGACAGAGCATAAGAGTACATTTCCGTCAGGAGAACAGGGGGGATCACAGGTACGCCACCTGGACTTTTATCGACGACGTCTCGGCTGTTTACAGGAAATTCGTCGATTTAACAGTCAATTCGAATGGGGAAGATGTCTTCGGGGATATTGGGACCGGAGACGGTGGGGACGCACTGCTCAGCGCGGAGGCGGGAGAAACAGCAACCTACGATCTGGAGATAGAGAACGAGGGTTCCGTCTCCGACTCCTACACCATCAGCGCTTCTCCCCCTTCCGGCTGGGCGGTAACCATTAATTACCAGGGGATCGATTATTTCCTCCCCTGGAACACCCCTGTAATAGAACCGGGCGCGAGAATAGGCGCGGAGGTATCGGTGACGCCGCCCGCCGGCGAGCCGGCCGGCAGTTACCAGACGATAGTGGACGCGGTCTCGGTATCGGCGCCCGGCCGGTTCGACAGCGCGGCCCTGGGGCTGGAAGTGGTCGCCGCCGCCTATATTACGGACCTGGTAATCGACGGGGACGGCCTTGGGACCATTGAACCCGGAGGAGAGGGAGGTTATTCTCTCAAGTACTCTTCCAGCGACAGCGTTCTTACCTATACCGTTGATATCCATAACGGGGGAGCGCATACCGATTCTTTCAGGGTGAGATTTTCAGCCGAAGCACCGCTTGGATGCGTCATCGAGGAGGGCGGCGTCACGCGTACCGGGCAGTTCGTTACGGGGCCGGCCGCCGCTGGTGATTCGATTCCGATGACCCTGACCGTTACCGTTCCGGCCGGCGTTTCCGGAGGAGATTATTCCACTCTCGTCTTCGCCCAGTCGGTTAACGATACCGTCAGTCAGGACGGAGTGACCGCGGTAGCCAGAGTGCTGGCTCCAGGAGTGGACGCTATTATATGCGGATCGGGCGATGATATCATAGATCCCACAGGCTCGGGGCTGGGCGGCTCGGGAGCGGTGGGGGGAATAGCCGGCGGAACCGTCTATTTCCCCCTGGTCATTCAGAATGAGGGAGCCCTGGCTGATTCCTTCCTGCTGGAGTGGGATTCTCCGCCCGGGCCCTGGAGCGCCGTTATTACCGACGGGACGAACAGCCACGCCCTTCCCTGGACCACTTCCTCATTTGATCCCGGAAGCGAAAGGAAGTACTACCTGGCAGTCACCATCGCCCATAACTCCAGGTTGGGCAACTACAAATCGATACTTGACATAACAAGCTCGGTCGACGGAGCAAAAAGCGAAAGCGTGAGCGCTTCCATAGTGGTAGTGGATTCATATGAGACTGATCTGGTGATCGACGGAAACGGCGACGACGCCTTCGGAATACTGGGTAGCGGGCTGGGTGGATTTTCCTCGCAAGCCGCGGCGGCGCAAGATACCGTCTACTTCCAGATAGAGGTCCAGAACGAGGGCGGGGAGGACCTGTTCGACCTGGAGTGGACCACGCCGGAAGGCTGGGAGGTCTCGATAGGCGATTCCTCTTGGGGCATGAGAGGCATCCCCTCCGGAATATATACCCTGCGGGCAGTGGTGCCGGAAGGCTGCCCGGACGGCGATTTTGATATATTCATCGACGGGATGAAGACAAACAAGAGATACCTGCTGGACAGTGTTACCGGCCGGGTGGTTGTTTTGCCTCCCAATAACGTAGACGCCGTGATAGACGGAAACGGCGACGGAATCTACGGGCTGCCTGAAAGCGGCGCCGGGGGAACATCTCTTAGAAGCGCCGCCGGCGGGCTGGCCGCAACCTTCACAGTAGAGCTTCAGAACGAAGGCGACGAAGCGGAGAGCTATACGGTGTCATGGAACGCCATCGCGGGCTGGGCCGCCACATTCGACTCCGGGCTCTCTCCCTATACCACGGTGGATATACCCGCGGGACAGAGCGGAACCTACCTGTTCGAGGCGGCGGTTCCTTTTGGAACTCCAGAGGGAGATTACGATTACATCATCGACGTGGTCTCTACTTCTGACTCGACAAACACGGAGAGCGTTACAGCCCGGGTGCTTGTGAACCCTCCCTCCAGCATCGATCTGGTAATAGAGGGCGACGGGGCGCTGTCCTACGGGCCGGCCGGGTCTGGAGCGGGCGGCTGCGCGATGGTCTTTGGGAGCGCCGGCGCTACGGTTACGGTGTCTCTGGAGGTGATCAATAATGGAGGCGCCGCCGATTCGTTCAGAATAACCTGGCAGGATCCGGCCGGATGGCCCGCCGGATCGGTGACCCTCTCAGACGGCTTGAATGATTACTTATCCCCGTTCGTATCCGCCCCCATAGCGGCGGGCGGTTCCCAGGTCTACACTCTCAGCATCACGGTGCCGGCGGGCGCCGATCTCAGAAACACGATGATAGTGGACGGCGTGTCGATCACCAGCGGCTACGAGGACAGCGTCCTTCTCGAGATAGGGACAGGGTGTTTCATAACCGGAACGGTATTCGACGATTACGACCATGACGCGGCCCTGGACGCCGGTGAATCAGGCTGGTCAGGAGTCACCGTTTCGCTTAGCGATCCCGGGGGAGACCTGGCCGCCGTAACAGACGGCGGCGGCTGTTTCGGATTCGAGATTTCCGCCGGTACGGCAAGAAGCCTGATAGAGAGAACGCCCGGAGGAATGATATCGCTTACCCCTGATACTGTAGCGGTACCTGCTATGGCGGCGGGAGATACCGCGCGGATCGATTTTGCCGATGTAAGGACTTCCGTGATCACCCCGGCCTTGACAGAGTCCGCTCCGGCGGGCGGAACGGTTGACCTGGCCCATACCATTACCGCCGGAACACCGGGGCAGGCGACGCTAAACGCCTACCTGCCGGCCGGTTGGGCCGCGGCCTACTACCGGGATGTCAACGGCGACGGGCTTCTGGACGCGGGTGACACACCGCTGGACGCCGCGGCCCTTCTCCTTGACCCTGCCACGCCGGGAAGCGACATGGTTGACGTGATAGTCAGGGTTTTCATTCCGGCTTCGGAAACGGCCGGGTCGGTTCACCAGGCACAGCTTGTGCTTCAACAGGAACTTTCCGGAACAGCCATATCGGTCCAGTCCACTGTCGCCGACGATGTTCTGGTCCTGGCAAGCTCGGCCGGTCTTCTGGACCTGGTGAAGGAGGTGGACCTGGCGATGGCCAGGCCGGGGGATGTGGTGACCTACACGATAAACTTCTCGAATCCCGGAACGGGGGAGGTAAGCGGAATCGAGATAATAGATCCCGTCGCGGCAACTGTCGACCTTGTGCTGGACGCCTTCGGGCCGGGGCAGGATGTGGCCTGGGTGACTTCATCAGGCACCGTTTATCTCACCGCCGATCCCACCGACGCCGACGAGGCGATGTACGATTCAGCGGCGGGACTTCTTCGGGTGGAGCTTTCCCGGCGTTCGCCGTTTGTCCTCAATAGCGGCGAATCAGGAAGAATAATATACCGGGTTAGGATCAAATAAACGATGACTGTTGTCAAGTGAGAGGATGAGAGCGGGAAGATGGTTGGTTCATCTCTGCCAGCGCGACCTGTTTGAAAACAGCATCTTTTCCAGAATAGCGCAATCATTTAAATAAATGGGTGTTATTACTTGGTTGGTTCTACTTATTTTAACTGGTTGCGCTGATTTTGCCTTGACGCCTTTCAAATAAGGAGTGGTATACTCATAATAGATTAAAACCGCACTGATTAGGAAGCAGGCTGCAAGCGCCCCTTATAGATAGAAAGCCCCCGGACTAATGAGGTGTGGTTTATGAAATTCGATCTTATTAAAAGCGGATGGCTGCCTTGCCTGAGCCCCAACGGCAAGGTCGTCGAGCTGGGCATGGAAGAAGTTCTGTGTTCTGCTGGCGAAATCATTGAAATTTGCACTCCTTCACCACTTGTAGCGTTGGCTCTCCACCGTTTATTGCTGGCATTCCTGCACGCGGCATACCGCGGGCCGAAAAATATACAGGAATGGGCCCGCATCTGGAAAGAGGGCCGATTCGATAACGGGGTTATAGCGCGATACTTGAAGAGGTGGCGGGAGAGGTTCGATCTTTTCGATCTGTCTTATCCGTTTTACCAGGTTCCCGGTATGGCCTCTAGTCCGAAGAAACCGGTTTCAAGGTTGGCCCACCGGTTTGCCTCAGGCAACAATCCCACACTTTTTGATCATGGAAGGGACGACGCTCCTATAATTCTGAATATGGGAGAGACCGCCAGACTGCTGGTAACCGCGCAATCATTTTCCCTATCGGGAGGGAAGGGAGGGAAAAGCCCGGTTTTTGGAACTCATCCCTATTTCACGGATAGCCCGCTTGTTAAAGGTATGGCGGTTATGCTCACGGGGAGCAATCTATTCGAGACACTGATGTTCAATCTAAATATTTACGATCAAGACAGAGGCCTGCCCTTTTTATCGAGGAACGACCGGCCTTCCTGGGGAAGGGAAAAGCATCCCGGCCCGGTAACCCGGGAATGCTCGGGCTGGCTCGATCTGCTGACGTGGCAGAGCCGGTATGTTCTTCTTTTGCCGGAAGAAGCGGGAGTAAGATGGATGCATTTCGCCCAGGGAGAAGTTATGGATGAGGTGAATAGGCCCGGCGATCCAATGTGGTTTTACGAGACAAAGACTGACGGGGAACCATCGGCTGTAAAAGCGCCGCAACGAAGACCGGTATGGAGCAGGTGCTGTTGTTTGTTCGGTTCCGGGAATGATAAAGATGAGGAAAATTGGCAAAAACCCCTCTCCTTCCGGTTGATTACGGAATTGTCGAGGGCGGGAGTATTGGAAAGCGGGATTGTTCCGGCCTGCAATCTGATCGGCATTTCCCATGATATGGCCAGGGTAAATTCCTGGGTACTTGAGAAATTCCCCCTTCCAGTAGATCTACTTCGAAGAGAGGATACAAGGAAGCTGGCCCTAACCGGATTGGATAGAGCGGAAAGTGTCCTGGCCGCCCTTCAGGCAGCTATTCATGAGCTAGAAAGGGTTTTTGCCGGAGGAAAGACCCGGGTCTCGCCTAAACCTGGGAACAGGATCGAGGCAGTTTATTTTTCGAGGCTCGAGAAAAGCTTTCGAAGCTTCCTGAAGACCCTGCCTCAGAGGGGCGAAGAGGCTCTTGGCTCTTGGAAGGTTGAAGTCGAAAAAACAGCCCGGGAACTATTCAAAGAGGTCCTCGGGCGTTGCCCCGAAAAAGGGGCGGATAGTATCAAGGCGGAGATTCGGGCATCCGGCGTTCTGGAAGAAGGGCTCTATAGAACAGAGGAGAGTGGAGCAGCGCGGTTTGAAAGGGGGAAAATCAGTGCAGGTTGATCGCGAGAGGAGATTTATCTCTTTCCTTGCCGGCTTGGGGTGTAAGCCCAGGCGGGAGATCATGAGATCTCTGAGAAGCGGTCCCCCCGGAACCAATCAAGGAAAGGCAATCATGAAGGAGCTGTCAGCCCATCTTCCGCCGGGTCTGGAAGATACCTGGCGGAAGAGGTCGTATCTCATTACTGCTTACCTTTTCATGGTTCACCCCATGGATGGGGGGCTTCCCAATTTTGGGCGCACACTCGCGGATGTGGGGAAGGATAAGGTGGTCGAGAAGAGATTTAAAATGGTTCTTGATTGCGAAAAGGAAGAGCTTCCGCGGCACCTTGAGGGATTGATTAGACTTATAAGGAAGAACAGCATTCCGATAGACTGGGGAGCGCTCCTGAAGGACATATCAGACTGGGGAAAGGAAGACAAGACGGTTCAGCGCAGGTGGGCGGAAGCCTTCTGGCAATATCGCGGCAGGTATGATTTACATGAGAACTTACCCGGCTTATTGGGAAAATGAAGATGTTTCTTGAACTGCACATAATTCAGAATTTCGCTCCTTCCTGCCTCAACCGGGACGATACCGGGGCTCCCAAGGAGTGCGTTTTCGGCGGGTACAGGCGGGCCAGGATATCAAGCCAGTGTCTCAAGAGGGCGGTGAGAGAGTATTTCCTGAGAAACAGTGACAGGCTGGAGTTTCCCGGGCGCATAGGCACAAGGACTAGGTATCTGGGAAAAAAGATTTCCGAGGCGCTGGTGAAAGGGGGAAAGGACAGGGCCAGTTCTGCGGCTATTTCGAATTATATTGTGGCCCGAACGGGAATGAAGGGAAGAAACGGAAGAACCAACACCCTTCTTTTTCTTGGTGAAGACGAGTTGCTCAGGTTAAGAGATGCCATATTGAAATCGTGGAATGAGCTGAAAGTTTTAACGAGGGAGAAGCGTAATAGGGATGACGCCTCCACGACCTCTGCGGCCGGGGGCTGCTCAAAGATTCCGGCGGAAGTCAAAGAAATTTTGAACACTTTGAAGAGTGGGACAGAATCGGTGGATATAGCTCTTTTTGGAAGAATGGTAGCGGAGATGCCGGAATACGGAATGAACGTTGAAGCCGCCTGTCAGGTTGCTCACGCGATATCGACCAACCGGGTGAGCATGGAGGCGGATTTCTTTACCGCGGTAGATGATTTCAAACCGGAAAATGATACTGGATCTGGAATGATGGGTTTCTTGGAATATAACAGTTCGTGTTTTTATAGGTACGCCTTAATAGATTATGGACAGCTCAAGAATAACCTGAAAGGAGATACGGCGCTTGCAAAAGCAGGTGCGATTGCCTTTACGGAGGCGTTCATAAAATCGCTTCCATCGGGAAGGCAGAGTTCCACCGCCGCGAAAAACCCTCCCGATTTCATAAAAGCGGTCCTGCGGAGCGGAGGGCAGCCGGTTTCCGCCGCTAACGCTTTTCTCGAGCCCGCGAGGCCGAGCGGAAGAGTAACCGTGGTTCAAGATTCAATAGCTAAGTTCATGGATTATTCGGAATCGCTGGCCGGCATGTACGGTCTGACCGGCGACACCGCAGACGAAATCGTCTGTTCCACCATAGAGCTGAAAGATTGTCCCGGAAAGACTGTTTCGGAGTTATTGGACCGGGTCAGGGGTGGTCTGGAATGACAGCACTGTTTTTAAGGATTTCGGCTCCGATGCAGTCCTGGGGAAGAGCGGGAAGCAGGTTTACACGGAGGGAAACCGAAATGGAACCTACCAAAAGTGGAATAATAGGGATGATATGTTCGGCCATGGGAAAACCTCGGGATGAGTTTGAGTCCGGGGTAAATGGGGTCCCTTCCCTGGGTGAGCTCGCATCCCTGAAGATGGCGGTCAGGGCCGACAGGGAAGGCGAGGTGATGAGAGATTTCCAAACTGCCGGGGGGGGAAGATTTCTGGGCAGCGATTACGGAGTCGCCCGGGCGGATGGAACTGGTGGCGCGGAGGTGATTTCCGAGAGATTTTTCCTGTCCGACGCTCTGTTTCTGGTTGTTCTCATGGGAGGGCGGGATCTGCTTACTGGGATAGAGAAAGCGCTTCGGAACCCGGTATGGCCGATCTATTTTGGCAGGAAGGCGTTTGTCCCCGCGGCCCCGGTATGTATGCCCGGAGGCTTGGTGGATGATATTTCGCTGGTGAGGGCGGTACGAAGCTGGCCCTGGCTGGCCGGACGTGCGACTGGCGGTACGGTTATGCCGGACAGGGGTTTGAGGGCGGTCATCGAGTGTGGCCTGGACCGGGAAGGAGAAATCAGGTATGACGTTCCTGTCTCTTTTTCTCCGGGGGGAAGGCGGTATGTAATAAGAAAGGTCCGTGAAGAGCGTATATGGAGACTTATATCAATCAGAAAAACGAAAAATGATGTTCTTAAGCAAGTTGAAATTAGATCTTGAAAAAAGCGGCGCTTATGCTTTGGACATAGATCCGGAGTACCAGCATAAAGTTGTTATGAGCGGGTTTGGCGATTCACCCGGGAGAGTCCTTTTCAGACTCGAATCATCGAGCTTTAGGCTAAGAGCCGGATCGACGGCCGCTATGCTGGTCCAGAGCGAGGATGCCCCGGACTGGAGTCGATCCAGATTAGCTGACTGTTGCGCTTTTGATGTCAAGGAATTCGATTTCAATTTTTCGAAAGGCCAGCGGTACATCTTCCGCCTCAGAGCTAACCCGACCGTCAAGAAGAGGTTGCCGGGCAAGCAAAACGGCGCGAGAGTCGGAATAGAGAATGAGAATGATCAGATCAAATGGCTGCAGAAAAAGGGCCTGAGGAACGGTTTCCTGTTGATAAAAGAAGCCATTTGGGATGAAGGGCTGATCAGAAGCTCCAAATACGCAGCGGGAAGGGAGCTGATCTTTAAGTCGGTTAGATTTGAGGGGGTTCTAGAGGTTGAAAATCCGGAAAGATTCGAAAGGGCTGTAGTAAAAGGGATAGGAAGCGCCAAGGCTTTTGGCTTCGGATTGCTCAGCCTGGCGAAAGTCTGAGAGCAGGTGAGGCTTCTTGCCTCAACATATAATTCCCCACATATGTGGGGGTGAACCGGGTGTGCCAGAGACTTTATAGCTTCAGGCTACCCTTCCCCACCTCTGTGGGGGACAAAAATCCTTGTGCGCCGGGAAAGAATGTCCCCATGAACGCGGGAGTGAACCGGGTGTGCCAGAGACTTTATAGCTTCCCTGGTTGCCGATCCCGCTAGTTCATGGGGACAGCAATCATCGGCGTAGTAAGGATTCCCTTAGTTTTCGCAGAGATGACTTTAGCACAGCCCTGTGATCGACCGCAAGTTAAAATAGACAGAATCCAAATAGCAATAGGCGTGATAGTATGTAATGAGAAATTCCATCCGGACTGTTTTCAGTTCCGCGGTTTATAGAACGGGCAGGTTCCCTATGAAACCCGCCCGTTCTTCTTTCAGCCTGGGCCAACGCTTAACGAAGAAGCAGCATTTTCCTCGTTTCCACGAAATCGTTGGCCTGAAGTCTGTAGAAATATACACCGCTGGCCATGCCGGAGGCGTTCCACTGATAGGTATGAAGCCCCTCGCTCATGGTTCTGCTGATACAGGTCTTGACCAGTTCGCCCTTCACCGAATAGATCGACAGCCTGACGAAGCTTGCCTCCGGAAGCATGAAGGAGATCTTGGTGGTCGGGTTGAACGGGTTGGGAGCGTTCTGAAGTAGCTTATAGGTCATGGGAACAGATTCCGTTCCCAGCATCTCCTCGCGGCTGATAGAGAAGACGTCGCCGCTCTCGCAGGACTTTGTCACCACGTTGGCGGCCGAGTCATAGGTCCAGCCGGACTTAACCACGTCCGTTACCTCGAAGCACCACTCGCCGGAAGGGAACCAGACATAGCTGGTGGCGAAGGTGACCTCGCCGTTGCTGCCGGTGTCGCCGCCGGCGTTTCCGCCGTTAGGACCGGTGAAGGTGCCGTAGACCGTCGCGCCGGATACGGGATTTCCGCCCTGGTCCACTATCTTTACGGTGGCAACGCCGCGTCCCATCCACCACCAGGTCTCGCGGTAGACGTAGATGTCGTCCACGTGCACGGCATCCTGGCCCGCTTCGGTCACCGTTATGTAGTCGGTCTTGGTCTCGGTGTCAGAACCATAGGCGTTGGTAGCGGTAAGCTGCACCGTATATTTGCCCGCGGCGGTGTATTCATGGCTGGGGTTCTGGGCGGTGGAGGTTCCGCCGTCTCCAAAGTCCCAGCTCCAGCTGGTGGGATCGTTGCTGGAAAGGTCGGTGAAGTTCACGGTGAGAGGAGCATCGCCTGTGGTGGGAGATCCGGTGAAGTCAGCCACCGGCGGATTCTCTCCCCCGCCTCCCTGGGCTTCCAGGACAGCCGCGTAGGCGTTGACCTTGCCGTGGCCGTAGTACTGGTCCCAACCGGTAGCGCCCAAGTCGGTGGCCGTTCCTTCCAGTATATTACGTACCTCGGCGGGAGATAGCGATCCTCCGGCCGCCGAGATCACAAGGGCCGCCGATCCTGTGACGTGGGGCGCGGCCATTGAGGTGCCTTCGTAGAAGTAGTACCCGAAGTCAGTGGGATTTCCATCGGCGTGAGTCTGTTGAAGGACTCCGTCCCCGTAGCCGTCCCCGTTCTGGTCCACGCTCAGATCTCCGCCGGGAGCGCATATGTCAACGGTGGATCCGTAGGTCGAGTAGCTGGGCCTGGTGTCGTCGTAGCGGGTCGCCGACACCGAGATGCATTCCTCATACGCGGCCGGGTAGTTGGGAGTGCTGTTGCCGGAGTTTCCGGCTGAGGCCACTATGGTCACTCCGGCGTTGTCGGCGTACTGGATGGCGTTGTGCAGGGTTGTTGAACCGCTGCTTCCGCCCAGGCTCATGTTTATGACCTGGCATCCGTTATCGGCGGCGTAGTAGATCCCGTCTGCTACATCGGAGAGATAGCCGCTGCCGGAGTTGTCCAGCACCTTTATCGGCATGATGGTCGCGCTGAAGCCGACTCCCGCGCATCCCAGACTGTTGTTGGTGGTCTGGGCGATGGTGCCGCATACGTGGGTGCCGTGCGCGCCGTCGTCGTTGGCGTGAGAGTCGTTGTTTACGAAGTCGTATCCGGCCACGAAGCTGGTTCCGGCCAGATCAGGGGCCTGAAGGTAGGTATCGTAATCTTCATAAGCCACTCCGGTATCGATGATACCCACCAGAACGCCGGAACCTGAGTTCAGGTCCCAGGCGGACTCGGTGCTTATGGCCGGCATGTGCCACTGGTATGAGTAGTAGGTGTCGTTGGGAACCATATGAGCGCGGAATATATAATTCGGCTCAGCGTACTCCACGTTGGGATTGGAGCGGTACTGCTTGACCAGTTCCTCTACGTCGGTCCCGGCCGGCACTCTGAGGCGCTTGAACCCGCCCCGGGCGCTGGTGGATATCTCGTATGTTCCCTGAGTCAGGATCGCTCTTGAGTTGTCCTTGAACTTGACGATTATCTCGTCCTCCGCGTATTCGGCTGATGTATCAGGCCTGGGAGCTTTCATGGACTTGAATTCCATTGCTGAGAAAGCGTCCCCGGCGGTGAAAGCGAAGATGAGAGAAATCGTCAGGATCAAGGAAAACGAAGCAAGTAATCTTTTTTTCATCTTCTCGTGTCCTCCTTGATAGGTTAAATGAAATCTCGGCTCGGAATTTTTATCACCCCCTTTTTCCGGGCCGGGCGGTTGTTGACATTTATAGCGGCTCATATGGCGCCGGGTTGCCCAGCCGGCGATAGACCGGCGGCGTATCAGAGCGCGGCGATATTCGACTGGCGCTTAGGTGGGTTTACCGTTTTGCGGATTGGGTTAGAAGTCGTATCTACAGCCGCATATTACAGGTTGACATTTTAGATGCCGTTTAATCGGTTTGTCAATGATTTTCGAACGGAAAATTCCATCAACGCCGCGTGGCTCGCTAATAAGATACGATTGAGGACAGGGCATCATCGATATCCGGATACTTGAACTGGAATCCTCTGGCAAGAAGCTTTTCCGGCACGGCCCTCTGGCCTTTGAGAAGCACGGAGCCGAATTCTCCCAGCGCCGCTCTGAGAACAGATCCGGGTGTTTTCAGAAAAGCGGGTCTTCCCAGAGCTTTCCCCAGTGAGCGGGACAGCCCGCTGTTTCTGACCGGATTGGGAGAGCACAGGTTGAAAGGGCCGGAAAGAGAAGGGTTTTCTATCAGGAACAGGATGGCTCTGACCAGGTCTTCCATGTGAATCCATGAAAACCACTGTTCTCCGCTTCCCAGCTGACCGCCGGCGAACCATCTGTAAAGGGGGATCATGCGGCTCAGCGCGCCTCCGTTTTCGCCCAGTATTATACCGAAGCGGGTGATGGCCACCCTGGCAGCCAGCCCCTCCGCTTTCAACGCTTCCCTTTCCCAGTCAACGCAGACACCGGCCAGAAAATCGTCGCCGGAGCCGGCGTCCTCTTCCAGCTTTTCGTCGCCCCTGAATCCGTAATATCCGACCGCAGAAGCGTTGATAAGAAACGACCCCGGTTTCAGCGCGGAGGTGAGGTTCCTGGTGGTAAGTATTCTGCTTTGCTGAATGAGTTTCTTTTTTTTGCTGGTCCAGCGGGTGAATATCGAAGAGCCGGCCAGGTTTATTACGGCATTCTGGCGGGATACAGTTTCCAGCCAAGAGCCTTCCGCGGTGGTATCCGCGCTAAGGTAGACCACTCCGTCAGGGAGAGGGGTGCTTGGGCGGGCCGATCTGCCCACCGCGGTAACGGAATATTCCTTCTCTGCCAGGAAGCCTGATATCCTGCTTCCCACAAAGCCGGTTCCACCAGTAATCAGAATCTTCAAATCAACCTATCTTTTATGATACTCCATGATTTTAATTGATTTCAGCGGGATTTACAATGCAAGGTGGCTTAATGCGATTGGCGGTATCAATGTAATCCTTTTATTTATAAGGTGTAGTTTTCGACTATGGTCTGTTTTATACGGCTGACTCGCTGATTGCGCGAAAATCAAGCGTATTATAGTAGTGTGATATATTTATTTTTGGCTAAGTTCATATAATTTAGCGATGATTGTCCAATCCCCGCGCCACCTGGCATACAATGTGCAACCTTGATTTTCTCGGAAACTAACTTGTCTGGAGGAGGTCAATCATACCTGCTTATGAAGTGTTGAATTTATAATAAATCGGTTTTGAAAATCAGGTGAAAAGGCCACGCAGGCTTCTTCAGAAGCTGAAATAGTGGTACTGCGGCCTGGCCGATTTTATCCGCTCCTTATTGTTTTTATGAAGGGAGATGAATCTTGACAACGGAAAGGAAATACGGGACGGTTGCGGGAAATCTGGGCCCCGCCGAAAAAAGTCTCGAAAAACGTTTCTGGCGAAACTGGTTCTTTATGGCGGTGGTTCTGTTTATTGCTATAGTCGGTTTAGGAACGGCGATGCCACCTCTTTTGAGTGAGAGGATCACCAGTCCATGGCCTTGGGTGAAGACAGACCTTGTTCTGATACTGGGTCTTTCCCTGGTGATCTTCGCCTTCATAGGATACCTTACTCAGAAGCAGAGGGAGGTGAACAGGATAAGAACGGCGATGCAGAAACTTATCGAGGAAAAGAGTGAACGGGTCAGGCGTGACAATGCCCGCCTGCGGGCTCTGCTCAGCGTGAGTCAGAAGATGTCGATGGAAACAGACCATCAGTCTGTTCTTGGCGCTATAACCGATGCCTGCGTAGAGACATTTTGCTGTCAGAGGGCTTCGCTGATGCTAGTTGACGATGATAATGATGAACTGGTAGTTGATTCGGTAAGCGGAGAAATAGAGGCGAATATCCTAAAGAAGCGGTTGAAGATCGGTGAAGGAATCGCCGGATGGGCGGCCGAAAAAAAGAAGTCGATATTGATCAGAAATCCGGACGATTTCGACAGGTATCCCGATCTCGAGTTCAATAATCCAGATGTCATTTCCGCGATGATTGTTCCGATAGTGCTTCGCGACAAAGTGATCGGGGTAATCAATATCAGCGCTGAATCTCAGGAAGTAGAATATAACGAGGAGGACCTGGGAACCCTGCAGGTATTCGCGGAGAACGTGGGCGCCTGTATTCGGCACAAGGAACAGACAGATTGGCTAAAAGCAATGGTCCACACCTTCTCCGGGCGGTTGGCTGACGCCGAAACGAAGCGGATATAGGATCTTTGTAAAAATATCAAGCGGTTTATACATTTGACAAAATATCATCGACCGATTCGATGACGTAATCTATCTCCTCGTCCTCGAGCCTGGGGTAGAAGGGAAGGCTGATGGTCCTGGCCCCCAGCTCCTCGGCGACCGGGAACATGCCCTCCCGGTATCCGAATCTCTTCCGGTAGTAGGTCATAAGATGAAGGGGATAGAAGTTTATGGAAACACCGATCCCCCTGTCCTGAAGAGCGTCCATGACCCGGTCGCGGATCGCCGGGTCGACCAGGATGGTAAGAAGGTGGCAGGCGTGGGTAGCCTCGGGCCTGACAGAAAGAAGCTCTATTCCCTCTATTTCTTTGAACCCCTCGCTGTAGCGGCGGTAGATATCGAGGCGGCGGCGGTGCATCGATTCCACCTTTTTCATCTGTTCCACCAGGATGGCGGCGTGAATATTGTCCATATTGTATTTCCATCCGAATATGTCCACGTCGTACTGGCTGAAACGGTCTGTGTACCTGGCGATAGCGCTCTTGCCCATTCCGTGAAGACGGAGTTTCCTCAGGGTCTCGTACTTTTCCTCGTTCTTGACGCTGATCGCCCCTCCCTCTCCGCTGGTGATATTCTTGGTGGCGTAGAAGCTGAAGCAGGCGTAATCTCCGTAGTGGCCGGCCTTTTTCCCCTTCCATTCCCCTTCCAGCGAGTGGGCCGCGTCCTCCACCATCACCAGGCCGTTTCTCTCTGCTATGGCGCCTAGAGCGTCCATGTCGCACATCTGCCCGTAGAGGTGGACCGGAAGTATCGCCCTGGTCCTGGGGCTGACAGCCGATTCCACCGCCTTCGGGTCTATGTTTCCCGTGGAGCGCTCCACGTCCACCAGCACGGGGGCGGCCCCGGCCATAAGCACGCTGTTGGCCGTACCTATGAACGTAAAGGGCGTGGTTATGACCTCGTCCCCCTCTCCGATGCCTTCGGCCAGAAGGGAGAGCTGCATGGCGGCGGTGCCGCTGGTAACGGCCACGGTGAAGGGAAGCCCCAGATATTCCGCCAGGAGTTTTTCGAACTCGAAGACCTCGCCGCCGGTGGTAATAAACAGGGACCTCAAAACTGCGGCGACCCTCTCTATCTCTTCTTCATCGATGTTATGCCTGAAGAACTCTACCTTTTTCACGTCATCCTTTCCTTTCGGGGGGGCGGCTGGATTATTTCCGCCGGCCCGGCGATTCCCGGTTATTTCTGTTTTCCGGCAGGTCCGCCGATGAACTTCCCCTTCCGGGGTGCCCGTCCCGGTAAGGGTCGATGTGCAACAGGACGGTGGTCACGCTGTCGAATCTCTCCCTGACCCTTCGCTCGGCCAGGTTTGCTATGCTGTGAGCCCTGTCCACAGTCATGCCGCCGTCCACCTCAATGTGAGCCTCCATGGCTATGGAATCGGCGTAATACCTTCCCGCCGTATCATGGACTCCGACGACCCCTTCTATCTTCTTTATTTCTCCTTCGACCTCTTCGATCAGCTGGTCCGGCAGGGCCGTATCTATGATCTTATTGACAGACCCCCTTATTATATCCACACCTATCCTGATTATGAAGAAAGAAACCAGTATAGCGGCGTAAGAATCGAGAAATATCAGAGAGGGAACGAACCGGGCCAGCGCTATGCCGGCAAGGGCTACCACCGAGGTTATAGCGTCGGTCCTGTGGTGCCAGGCGTTGGCCGCCATCACGTCGCTCTTTATCCTCCTGGCGGTCCTGGCGGTGATCTGGTAGAGGACCTCCTTGGACAGTATTGATAATCCGGCTATCCATATGGCGTAAAGACGAGGTGTGGTGAAGTCCCTGCCGTAGATCGTCCTGGCCGCGTCTATACCTATCCAGGCGGCCGCTCCAAGGAGGATAACGCCTATTCCCAGAGTGGATAGAGTTTCGATCTTGCCGTGCCCGTAGGGGTGTGAATGGTCTTTTCCCTTGCGGTAGAAGTGCAGTCCTATCAGAGTCAGAAAGTCGGAGATCAGATCGGAGAGGGAGTGAAGGCCGTCGGCAAGAAGGGCCTTGCTTCCCCCGTAGACGCCGCCCAGGAACTTCAGAGTGGTCAGAGCGGCGTTTACCGTCATTCCGCCCAGGGTCACCCTTTTCCCCGACCGGATGATGCCGGTATGCCTTTCTTCATTCAGATCGTGCATGATAAGGGTTGCGGCGCCGCCAGACGGCGGCGCCGCGATTCTTCTGCTCCCGCCGGTCCGCCTGGCCGGCGCCCGGCGGAAGGCCGGATACCGTTTTTAGCGAAGCCGCTTCCAGGGCGCGTCTTCCGGCTTCGCCGAGCCGCTGTCAGCGCAGGTATATAATCTTCCTGCTCTGCGAGAATTTGTCCAGGTCGATCCGGCAGAAGTAAACGCCGGATGTAACCGGCCGGCCGGATTCGTCCTTTCCGTTCCAGATGACTTCGTACCTGCCCGCTTCCCTCACCCGGTTTTCCAGGACTTTGACCAGGCGGCCCGAAGTATCGAATATTCTAAGGTCTATGTGGCTCTTGTCCGCAACCGAATAGGCGATGGTGGTGGTTCCGTTGAACGGGTTGGGATAGTTCTGCTCCAGCGAGTTGCTGAAGCCCGGCATGTCGTTCTCTCCCTCTTCATCCTCCTCCACACCGGTGTAGTCACGGATGGAGAAGAGGCTGTCGCTGGTGTCCGAACCGGTAAGAAGCGAAGGGTCATAGGCCACTATCCTTACCAGGCATGAGTCGGAGACAAGAGAGGGAACTGCCCAGGTATAAAGCGAATCGTTCGGTTCCCCGCCGGCGATGAGCGAATAGTCGCCGCCCGCGTTACTGGAATAGTATATCGAGACCGAATCGACACCGGCATTGTCGCTGGCTATCCACTGTATGTCGACGGAAGTACCCGAATCGAAATGTTCTCCTCCGTTGGGGTACACCACCTCTACCTGGGGGGCGGTTACATCGGGCCCCGAGGTACAGGCCTGGGACTGGACGCTGTAGCCTCCGGCATACCCGGGCGTGTTTACGCCCGACACCCTGTAATACCAGCACCCCTCCACGGGATGGTGAGAAAACTCCTCCGTGCCCGCCGCCACGGCTCCCAGGTATAATGAATCGGCCGGCTGAAAACCGCTGGAAGTGTCAGCGTAGACCGCGTAGAAATCGAGTTCACCGCTGGAAAGCTGCTCCCAGCTGAGCTGAATAGTGGTGTCGTTAGCCGCCGCGGCGGAGAGATTCTTGACGTATTCGGGCGCGCCCATTACCGCGCCGTCTCCTCCGTACATTCCCTGATCCGCTCTTGAACCGTCCGGGTCGGCCCCGCCGGCTGGGTCGCCGGCGTCGATCGAAGGCGAATGCAGGGCCAGGTGGTAATCGAACGCGGAAGTGTCCGCGTAGAGGGGTTTAAGGCTGAAATTGGTCGAATCGGGCTCGAATGACTGAAGATCTTCCGGAGTGTTCCCGTAGCAGTTGTTGTACTGGTACTGCGTACTTCCCAGCGCCCCGAACGAGACTCCGTACTGTGAGCCGTAACTGATTATATTGTTCCTGATATCCAGCCCGTTCCCGTTGGAGAGGAAGAGGTTTCCTCCGCCGTAAAGAGCGAAGTTTCTGTCAAACGTGTTGTTCTCTATGCTTCCGGAGGTAGAGTCAGCGTAGATTCCGCCGCCGATCACGTCCGATTCGTTCATAGCCACCATGGAATTGAACATCTCCATGCTCTCCGCCTTGAAGTAGATTCCTCCTCCGGTCGATGAGGCGGTGTTTTCAGCGATTACCGCCCCATGGGATGTGACCGCTGAATAGACTGAATAGACTCCTCCTCCGGAGCTGCTGCAGGAATTAGCGTAAACGGTGTCCCCGTATAGGGTTACCGGGGAGAACCTGGCGTATATTCCGCCTCCGTTCTTGTATTGCGTATTGGAGCCGATGTAGTTGCCGCTCATTTCCAGGGGCGAGAGCCAGGCGTAGATTCCTCCCCCGTTCTTGTCTCCTGTGTAGGAGGGGTCGGGCAGAGAACCTGTTATCCGGTTGCCGGTGATGGCGGCGGGAGTCTGGAACAGGTAAACGCCTCCGCCGCTCTGGGCTTCACTTCCAGTGATGAGGTTGCCGCTTATCAGGGCCGAATCTGAGTTCACGCAGGCGATCGCTCCGCCGGCGCTGAAATTGCTGGCGTTTACGTACCCCGAGCCGGTAAACGTATTATCCTTGATTATGGTGTAAGTGGAATTGCTGGAAAGTATTCCGCCTCCGTAACTTCCCGTTTTGGGCTGGGTTAGGGTGGTTCCTGAACCTCCGCTGAAGTTGAACCCCTCCACGCCGCATATTCCGGAGGATATTCCGGTGAAAAAGACCAGGGTTCCGGAGCCGCTGATAGTGGAAACGTAAGTGGACGGGTCCCTGGAATCGAAGGCGCTGTTCCATCCTCCCAGCATGTAAAGCTGCTTGGTGGTGGAACTTGAAGAATAGGTTCCTTCCGCTACCAGTATGGTGTCTCCAGGGTCGGCGGCGTCCACCGCGTCCTGAATGTCGTGGGCGGCCCACTGGGGGAGCGAATACGGGTGGCGGTTGTCTCCGGATGGGGAAACGTACCTTCTGGGAAGGCCCGTTATGGTGAAATCGGCGTCGCTGACGTCGTACCCTCCCACTCCACCTCCGTAATAAGCTATGACCTTTAATCTGCAGGTCTCCACCGGCCAGTTCGATACGTTCCAGGAGTAGGATGTGGCTGTTCCGGCCAGGCCGCTGACCACGGTTTCGGTATAATTTGAGCCGCTGTCCAGGCTCAGAAGCACGCTTATCGAATCAGGGGTGTTTCTGCTGGTCTGCCACTGTATCGAATAGTTTGAGCCGGCCTCGAGGGTTTCTCCACCGTTGGGATCTTCCACTTGGACGAAGACCGTGCTGGGAATATAATCTATGGTGTATGAACCGCTTCCGATGCTGCATACCCCGTACTGGATGTAGCCGAAACCGTCGTTTCCCCAGCTTGTGCCCCAGCTGTTCTTTATGATCCAGGCTCCGTTACCGCTGCAGGCGTTGTCATCCCAGCCGACGATAAGGACCGCGTGGTTGGGATTATCCGGGTAATCAGTGTTATAGCATCCCGAGGAATAGCTGTTCAGGTCGGTATTTGCGAACATGCTGGTGTAGACGGGGCCGTCGTCGTAAACGGCCTGTTTTATGGAATTGATATTATTAGAGATGCTGGAATAGTTGATTATCCTGCCCAGAACTTCGCAGGATTCCTGAGTACATTCGTAAGGGCCTCCGGCCTGGTAGGGGACGCACGACTCGGCAACGCCGCCGTAGTCCATGAAGACGGAGTAAGCTGAGATCGCCCATCCGCCACCGCAGGCGTGCCCGTAGGGGTTACAGTCTATAACGGCCTGTTCTGAGAGGTCCTCTATCCGCCCGTCGTATATATAGACATGGGATTCCAGCTGGCCGGTGGCCGCGAAGGCCCAGCAGGAGCCGCAGGCGCCCTGGTTCTTGGCCGGTGTGGTACCGTTATTGTTCCTCCAGTCGTAGGCGTCGGGAAGAGCCACCGGAGAAGAGGGGGAGTAGACCGGAATCCGGTCCTTCATGTAGGTGGGAAGTTCGAGCAGCCCCCTGTACTTAGCGCTTTCTTCTTCGCTCAGACCGGTAAGATCGGTGACTCCGGCCGTCCAGCTCCATCCGTTCTCCTTTATCTTCCGGTTCAGCCTTTCAACCTTCTCCTGGGGCGTTTCCTGGGCTGATGCCGGAGGCACAATGAAGGAAAAGAGCGACAGTATTACAAGAAATGACAAGGTCAGCTTAAATATTTTCATATGGTTTTCAGCTCCTTTGCTGGTGGCTCCTAATGGTGCTGTAAGCATTTTGAGGCCTAGTCGCCGGCCTTTTTTTTGGTGGTTTTGCAAGCATCGTGCCCGCCTTTGCTTACCCCGGCTGCCCAAACGCCGGACTATTTTTACTGCCCGGGTTCAGAGCGTCGGGAGCCAAACGCCGCGTACCTCTTGGTTTGAACGGGCTGTTCAACCGCAAACTGTCCCCGCCGCTCTATCCGCCGTTCTTATCAACATATAATTATAACTTATAGAAGCCCGGGTGGCAAGAGGAGCGGGTGAATACCGCCCAGGACCGGCCGGGAAAGAGGTGGAAGGTGTAACCCTTTTTTATCATGTCATATATATTGACAATACAGCCCGGTTGGCTATATTTGAGAAAGGGTGAAAGGAGAATATTCTATGAAGGAAAAGGTAGAAAAGGTAATAGAAGAGATTCGGCCGAACCTTCAGGCCGACGGAGGAGACATAGAGCTGGTGGACGTGGAGGACGGCGTGGTCAAGGTCAGGCTGAAAGGGGCCTGCGCGGGATGTCCTATGTCGCAGATAACCCTCGCCATGGGTGTGGAGAGGGTTCTCAAGGCGCGGATTCCCGAGGTAAAGAAGGTGGAATCGGTTAACTAGAAGACAGCGCCGCGGAGCAGGGCTCTCAGGCGGATTTAAAATACCGGCCGGGCGGATTCGATCCGCCCGGTTTTTTTTTGCGTCTACTCGCTATCAGGCCTTAAATGTCACGTTTTTTGCAGGAACCGATAGCGAAAAAAAATACCTTATATCGCTTTCTGTAAGGAGTGCATGATGCGAAGTTCCGGCGGTTTTATGTTGAAGTTTGCGAATATTCTGGCCCCGAAGAGAAGGGGCGGCAAATCTTTACTGGGAAAAATCGGAATAGGCGGATTCACCATACTCGAGCTTTTCATAGTCGTGGAGATAATAACATTTCTGGCGACCATACTGATGTCCAACTACTTCCGGGCTAAGAAGGCGGCCGAGGTGGCGATGTACGTTCAGAACGTCAAGCACATTCAGACCGCCCTGACCTCATACTACGCCATGGAGAATGGATACCCCGGCACTCTCAACACCATATGGCTTCAGTTTTACGGCGGCCGGGTGATAGGGAACCTCGATTATATCGGCGGAACCACCGCCGACCAGACCGGCGGATGGAACTTCTTCGCCAGCGATGACGTTGATCTGAGATTCCACGGCCCCACATCCGACCAGTACGCCATAAAAAGCACGGAGAACCTCATGCCCTACGCGCGGTACGTGTACGGCGATGTGGCCACTTCGGCGAAGATAATCCGCTGACAGACTCTCATTTCCGCTTTATCCCCGGACTTTCGGGAAACGGTTCTCGAATCGAGCTACATCTCTATACACAAATTCTCTGATCCGGTGTAGAATTCAGCGAAGGCTTTCTTTATTTCCCGGGGTGAGGGAGGAGCTGAGATGACAGCCCCAGCTTTTGAGGATATAGTATTTGACGGACACTGTGACACCGCCGAAAGGGTGGCGGCGGATTCCGGTTTCGATCTGGCCCGAAGGCATGAAGACGGCCATATCGATATTCCCAGGATGGCCGATGGCGGGCTGAACGCACAGATCTTCGCCTTCTGCATCGATCCCGATATACCCAGAGCCCGATGGAGCCGGCGGACAGCGGATTCTATAGACGCCTTCCGCGGAGCGGTTTCGCAGATGGACTCGGTGATGGCCATTTCGCCCGACCAGGGTTCCATATCGGAAATCGTCGGCGGGGGAAGGATAGCGGCCGTGCAGGCGGTGGAGGGCGGGCACGTAATAAGCGGCCTTCCGTTTCTGGAAGAGCTTTATTCGAAAGGGATAAGGGCTGTTTCCCTGACCTGGAAGAACACCAACCTGATAGCGGATTCCAGCGAGGATGAGGCGAGATGGGGCGGCCTCAGCGGTTTCGGGGCAGACGTTGTGGCGGCCATGAACTCGATGGGGATGATGATAGACTGCTCCCACGCATCCAGGGAGGCCTTCTTCGACGTGGTGGAAAAGAGCGCCGCCCCGGTCCTCCTGTCCCATTCGTGCGTCAGCGCGATATGCGGCATACCCAGAAATGCCGACGATGAGCAGCTGGCCGCTCTCAGAGGGAACGGAGGGGTAATATGCGTCAACTTCTTTCCGGCTTTTCTGACTCCTGAAAGCAACCGTAATATCATGGCGATCTGGGGCGAGTACAGAAAGAGGAAAGGCGCTCTGGCCAAAAGGTACGGAGGCGATCCGGAAAGGGCTTCCCGGGAGCTTCTCCCCGTTTATCTTCCCAGGCTGAGCAAGCTCGAGTTGCCGGGCGTGGAAGCCGTGGCCGATCATATAGAGCACGCGGCGGAAGCTGCCGGAATAGACCATGTCGGTATCGGTTCCGATTTCGACGGAATACCGGTTACCCCCCGCGGGCTGAAGGATGTCTCCCGCCTGCCCCTGCTGAGAGAAGAGCTGCGCCGAAGGGGTTATTCCGCGAATGATATAGGAAAGATAATGGGCGGCAACCTGGCGAGGCTGGCGGCCTCTGTCTGCGGCGACCTTTAAGACCCGGGTCTCGATTCACTCTTTTGCGCAGGAAAAAAAACGGGCGGCTTCCATAAGCCGCCCGTTTTAAGCTCGCCTGGTCAAAGGATTACTTGTCCAGTCCTCCGCTTTCCACCCACTCGGCGTAATCCTTGATCGCTTTCCACTGGCCCTCGCCGTGAAGGTCGGCCTCTTCGAACACCTTGTGAGCTTTTCCGCTTCCCAGGTAGTGTCCGTGTCTGAAGGCGTGAATGCTGCGCTTCCTGCATTCGCGCGAGCCCACCCACCGGTACATGGTCGGCAGGGTGAGCCCGGTGATGCCCATAGCCTCATGGGTCAGCTCTTCGGGGAATATCTTCTCCTGCTCTTCTTCGCCCAGCATGTTGAAGAGCTCGACGCTGCTGACGTAATAGATGTTCATGTTGTAGCCGGCCTCGTCTATTCTGGGAAGGACCGCTGAGACGAAGGTGTTGGTTATTCCGCTTCCCTGAAGCACCAGTGTCCCGTGATAATGCTCCTTGCTGGAATCCGCCCTGCGCATGGCGTAGACTCCCTTTACCGCTTCGGTGACCGGGGGCAGCTTCATCGCTTCCCTGTCGATTATCTTCTCGCTGGGCCTGGTCACGAAGGGAGCCAGCACGGCCGGCCTCTTCTTGAGCGCCGCGACCACCATGGGATACATCTCGTTGGGGTCCCAGGGAGTCAGAGTGATCATGACATTATCGGGAAAGTTCTCCTGAATCGCCTGCAGGCACTGGGGATCGGCGTGGGTGGGGCCGTCCTCGCCGGTTTTCAGGCCCGCGTGCGCGTTGACTATGATCCAGGTGTTGAAGGGTGTTCCCAGATAAGCGTGCTTGGCCTGCTGGCCGATACCGTGAAGCCTGGCGGTTATGTGCTCCAGGGAGGTGATGAAAGCGCCGTATGACGACCCCGCCCCTATAGCCTTTCCGAAGGTCGAGATTCCGGCCATCAGGCCGCCCATGGCGTCCTCGCATATTCCGCCTGCCGCTATCAGGCGGCAGTCGGGATTCGATACCGCGTTATAGTAGCCGTCCGGGAAATCCGCGTTGAGCTTGTTGATGCTGGTGGAGCCGAGCAGATCCGCGGAAGCTCCAAAGAAGGCGCCGCCGGTCTTTTTATTGAGGTATCCCAGGGTCTCGCCCAGTGCTCCTCGCAGAGTCTGGCTTCCGTCGGAGGTGTAGCAGCATTCCCCGGGGGTCTGGTCGTACCTTATTTCATCAGTGTAAATAAGGTCCAGGTTAGATCCGGTGTTCCTCTTCTTGCGGTCCAGCTTGGCGAGGCGCGCGGCCGCCTCATCCAGCCGGCTCGCGTAGAACTGAGCAAGGCCGCCGTTGTCTTCGAGGATCTTTCTTATCACCAGCAGGGTGTCGTAGAAGTTCTTCTCAATATTATCGGGAGTCTTTTCCCCTTCGAACTCGGGGAATTTCACGCCGAAGCGCTCTTCCACAGGCTTCAGCATCTGGTAGTATTCATCAGAGCAGTAGTCGTGGCCGGCTCCGTGTGATTTTCTTCCCTCGATACCGTACTTCCAGCCCTTTATGGTGCGGTAAACGATGGCGGTGGGCTGGTCGTTCCTCTTTTCAGCAGCCATCTCGAGAGCGGCGTGAATCTGCCTGAAATCTTTTCCGTCCGCCAGGCTTATAACGTTCCAGTCGTGCAGATAGCAGAATTCGGCGGGGTTCCACTGGACGTAATCTCCCGGTTTTCCGTCTTCCCTGCAGACCCTGTCGGAATCGATCGACGACTGGTTCCAGTCGATGTGAAGGAGTATATTCCAGAGCTGGGCGGTTGCCGCGGCGGCGAATCCTTCTGAGACCCGTCCCGGAGTCATTCCGCCTTCTCCCTCCAGAACGTGAACCTTGGGAGAATCCTCCCTGAAATGATCCATCGCGCCGAAGGCCAGGCCGAAACTGGTCGGTATTCCTACTCCGGAGGCCCCGGTGGACAGCTTTACGAAGGGGGTCAGCGGAGTGGGGTGGCCGTCCAGGGGTTTGGCCTTGAACTTTTTAAACAGGCTGGTCTCCTGGGTGGGGTTTCTTCGAAATCCCAGCAGATCCTCCAGGCGAAGCTGGTGCTTGGGGTCTGGAAGGATGTCAGGCTTGCCCGCCCTGGCGCACTCGTTTCTAAGCGCGTACATCGCGTAGAGGCCCATAGCCTTGTGACCGGCCGCGTAGGAGAGTATATCCGCTTCGTCGCATTCGGGATCGTCCATGCGGTAGTCCATCATGGAAAAAAGCGCGCTCTGAACGATCCTGCCCGAGGAGATGCTTCCCCCCGGGTGGCCGGATTTGGGGACGAAATTATAGAGGATACCGCACAGGGTGCGGTATATGAGATCGTAGTCTTCAAAGTATTTCAGAGTTTCGTCGGAGAGGCCGGGTGAGGCGGTTTTCGAATCGATTTCAGCGAAATAGTTCCGTCTCGGCCCGAACTCCATCTTCTTGATTGAAGCTTCGGCAGTCAAAACAACCCTCCAGGTTTGAGGTCTTGGAACACCCTAAATTTATTAAAGCTGCTGAGTAATTCGGCGTTTCTCCTTAAGCGGCAGACAAATAATGTAACGCCGGCCCGAAGCGGCGTTACATTCCGCGCACCGCCGTTGCGCCCGGCGGTTGCGGCCCCGCGGGCGGCGGCTCAGAAGGTAAATATAAACTATATCTTAACTGCTTGTCAACCATCGGCGGGCCGAGGGCTTTTCGTTTTCTTTTTTGGCGGTTCGAATCACGGTGTCCGCCCTCCGCCCGGCCCAAAGCGGCCTTCAGATTAAATGTATTGACATCCGTTTATCGCGAGGTTAATAACAGAATGTATTGAAGGGAGATAAAGGATTGGATGATCTAGCGGAAAATCATGGCGGCGAAGCGGGGGAAAAGTTCTTCCGGCACTTCGGAATCGAGCGGGGCGATCCCGGGCTGGATATGCTCAGGGCGGTGATATCGGCCTATTCCAGGATACCTTACGAGAATATAACAAAGATCATCAAAAAGTTCTCGATGGATGAATTCGGCCGGCGGATGAGAAGCCCGGCGGAAGTCATCGAGGGATACGTAAATCATAATACCGGAGGCACCTGTTTTTCCCTGACCTTCTGCCTGGGGTCCATACTCAGCGAGGCCGGGTTCACCTGCTATCCGGTGATGGCGGACATGAAACAGGCCAATATTCACTGCGCCCTGGTGGTGCATATGGGAAAAAGAAGGTACCTGGTAGACCCCGGGTATCTGCTCGGCGAGCCGGTGGCGCTTTCCGGCGAGACGGTGAGGGTTTCTACACCGTTTGGGTCGGTAGAGTTAAGGCCAAGGGGAAGCACGAGTTACGATCTTTACACGGTATCGGGCAGTCAGCGCAAGTGGAGGTACAGGCTGAAGATGCTTCCCGTTTCGAAGGATATGTTCATGAAATACTGGGAAAGGTCGTTCTCCCTTCCCACCATGAACTCGATTCAGCTGACCAGGCTGTCGGAGAAGGGCCATCTTTATATCAGGAACCACCATCTGAGGCTGAACACCGATCACCGCAAGATAAACGAAAACATCAGAGAGAACATGGAAACCAGGATAGAGAGCGAATTCGGAATAAGCGGCGATATCACCATGGAGGCCAGGGAGTATCTGGAAAGGATGAAGGAATCGTGGAAGAGGGGAAGCTGAAAGAAATAGAGGTTCCGGTGAAGTATCTCGCGGCGGTCCTGCTGAGCCGGGGTTATGATCCGGGGCGCGAGCTTTACCCCCGCCTGGAGTCCGAGTTCGGAAATATCGATTTCGAAGGACCCGCCCGGCCCTTTGACCTCACCGATTACTACCGGGGGGAGATGGGGCCCGGGTTGTCAAGAAGGATAGTATCCTTTGAGGGGTTAGGTTCGGCCTCCCGGCTGGCGGAAAAGAAGATGCTCTCACGTGAGATCGAGAGGGAAATGTCGGAGGGCGGCTCAAGAAGAGCCAATATCGATACCGGCTATATAGATTTTTTCAAGGTGGTCCTGGCGTCGTTCAAGGAAGGCCCCCAGAAGATATATTTACGAAGAGGGGTCTACGCCGATATGGTCCTGATGTATCAGGATGGAGGGTTTATCACTCTGCCCTGGACTTTTCCCGATATAAAGACAGGGCGTTACATGGAGGAATTCACCGAGATAAGGCGCAGGTTCAGAGATGAACTGAGGGGCGGATAGGTATTCAAAGCGGTTTGACGGCGGGGCGGATTGAAGCGATATTCTCTTGCGAAATAAGAAATAACTGATATAATGAACATCTATTTTTTGATATCGGACAGATGAGCGTAAACCGGTGAACCGGGATATGAAGACTAGGGGGATAAATGGTTCGGTTGACTCTGGGAATAGATGTCGGCACGGTCAGCGCTAAATGGGCTCTCGCGGGCGAAAAAGGCCGTCTGAAGGATTTTATCGACTCCCGGAAAAGAGCGGGAGAATCTTTGAGCGGGGCGAGCGGCGACGGCTCTTCAGCGCTTGTCCTTTCCGAATACCACAGGGTGCAGGGCAGGCCCCTGTCGGTAGTGTGCGAGTGTATCAGGGATATCTCGGGCGAACTTGACTTCAGCGCCCTGGAGGGGATAATCATCACCGGTTCTTCGGCCGCCTTTGTGGGCCGGGCCCTGGGCATACCTGTGGAAAACGAGTTCAAGGCCGTATCCAGGGGGATGGCCGCGATCTATCCCGATGTGGAGAATATATTCGAGATGGGCGGAGAGAACTCAAAATTCATACGGATATCGAGGGCTGGGGGAGAAGCGGGCATAGTGGATTATGAGACCAACGGCGACTGCGCCGCCGGCACCGGCTCTTTCATGGATCAGCAGGCCAGCCGGCTCCAGTTTGACATTCGGGACGTGGGAGAGCTGGTCATGAAAGCTGAAAGGTCTCCCAAGATAGCGGGAAGATGCAGTGTTTTCGCGAAATCAGACATGATCCACGCTCAGCAGAAGGGTTACGGCCCGGCTGAAGTCCTCAAGGGTCTCTGCGACGCGGTGGCCAGGAATTTCAGAAGCAATATAGCCAAGGGCAAGGATGTCAGCGGCAGGACCGCTTTCATAGGGGGGGTGGCGCTGAACAAAGGCATAGCAAGCGCGGTCAGGGAGGTGTTTTCGCTGGATGAGAAAGATTTCTTAATACCGCCCGAATGCGTCCATCTGGGAGCGATAGGAGCGGCCCTGGCGGCCGGAACCCGTTCCGCGGCGGACCCCCTGCAGGTTCTGGACAAGGCCGCCGTGGATACAAAAGAGGGTGATTTTTCATTTCCATCCCTTCCAAGGCTTTCCACCGGCAGGGTCAAGTTTCTCAGGGAGAAGACGGCCGATTATTCGTTCGACGGCGCGCCCCGGCCCATAGACGCCTATCTGGGCGTGGACGTCGGGTCGGTAAGCACCAATCTGGCTCTTATCGACCGGGCCGGCTCGGTGATAAAGGAGATATACCTGAGAACCAGGGCCAGGCCCATAGAGGTGGTCAACGATGGCCTTCAGGAGATAAATAGAGAGCTGGGGGACAGGGTGGCCGTGAAGGGAGTGGGAACGACCGGTTCGGGAAGGGAGCTTATCGGCCAGCTCATAGGCGCCGATACTATAAACGATGAAATAACCGCCCACAAGACCGGGGCTTCCTTCATCGGCGAAAAGCTCCTGAGCAGGAAGCCCGACACGATATTCGAGATCGGCGGGCAGGATTCGAAATTCATATCGATACAGGACGGCGTGGTGGTCGATTTTACAATGAACGAGGCCTGCGCCGCGGGGACCGGCTCCTTTCTGGAGGAGCAGGCGGAGAAGCTGGACATAGAGATCAAGGACCAGTTCGCCAGTATGGCCTTTGATTCCTCCGCCCCCCTCAGGATGGGGGAGAGATGCACCGTTTACATGGAACAGGACGTAAGCTCCTACATGAAGCGCGGGGCGAACAAGAACGATATCGTGGCGGGACTTGCCTATTCGGTTGTCCAGAACTATCTCAACAGGGTGGTACGGGGAAGAAAGATAGGGGATTCGATATTCTTCCAGGGAGGCACGGCATACAACGATTCGGTGGCCGCCGCTTTCAGCGAGGTGCTGGACAAGGAGGTAATAGTTCCGCCGCACAACGGGGTGATGGGAGCGATAGGGTCGGCGCTGCTGGCCAGGGAGAAGGTGCTTGCCCTGGACAAGGGCACCACCTTCCGGGGTTTTGACATAACAGAGATAGACTACAGTATCAGGGAGTTTACCTGCAAGGGGTGCACCAACTACTGCAATATACAGGAGTTCACCGTTGAAGGGGAGCGAACCTACTGGGGCGACAAGTGCAGCGACAAGTACCGCAAAAGCGTCAAGGTTGCCAAAAAGCCGGTTATTCCGGACTTGCTTAACCTCTACGAGAAGCTTCTGGAAAGAGACGCACTGGAGGCGGTTTGTGAAATGACCGGCGAGAAGATCAGCCGGAAGTGGGGCGGCGGGGGCGATCCTCCCACAATGGGCCTTCCCAGGGCGATGTATCATTTCGACCGTTATCCGTTCTGGAGCACCTATCTTCACGCCATGGGTTTCAAAACGGTCACCAGTATCGAAAGCAACAGCAAGATAGTGCATCTGGGGCTGGAGACAGTCGTCGCCGAGCCGTGCTTTCCCATTCAGATAGCTCACGGGCACGCCGTTTCGCTGCTTGAAGAAGGGGTGGACCGCATCTTTATTCCGAACGTTCTCAACACCGAGACCGATTCTCCCGAGGTGAACTCATACCTCTGCCCCTGGGGGCAGACCCTGCCTTATGTGATAGGGAACACCCCCGTGTTCAGGGACCGCCCGGGTCTGATAAGTTCCCCTTCGGCCCATTTCAGGGAGGGTGAGGATTTCGTGGAGAAGCAGCTCTGGAGCTTCGCCCGGCGGTTTGGAGTGAAGCGCAAAAGGCACAGGAAAGCGGTCTGGGCCGCGTACCGGGCTATGGAGCTCTTCGAGAGGGATATATCACTGGCGGGAAACAAGGCCCTGGAAGCACTCGAGCGGGGACGGGAAGCGGGTATAGTGCTGGTGGGGCGGCCCTATAATATCATGGACAAAGAAGTCAACATGGGCGTTCCATCCAAGCTCAGGGATTATTACGGAATTAACGTGATTCCCTTCTTCTTCCTTCCCCTGAGGGACACGGATGTTTCCGACATAGGCAGCAATATGTTCTGGAATTACGGCCGCAGGATCCTTCAGGCCGTGAGGTTCGTGGACGGAACAGAAAACCTCAACTTGATATATATGACCAACTTCAAATGCGGCCCCGATTCCTACGTAAAATCGTTCGCGGCCAAGGGGGCTTCCCGGCCTTTTCTGACGCTTCAGTTCGATTCTCACGGCAATGACGCCGGTATCATGACCCGCTGCGAGGCTTATCTCGATAGCAAAGGAGTGCTTAGATGGTGGAAGGGTGGAAAAGAAACATCAGAGACAGACGAGTCTACATCCCAAGAATGTCCTACGAAGGAGCAAGAGCCTTCACGTCGGCATTCAGAAATCTCGGCGTAGACGCTCACCTGGTCCCGGAGGGCGATGAGAGGACCCTGGAGCTGGCTTCCCGGTATACTTCCGGAGACGAGTGCCTTCCCGCCAGGGTCACCCTGGGCAATTTCCTCAAAATAACCGAGTCGCCGGGGTTCGACCCGGCCCGGACGGCCTTCTTTATGCCTACTGCGGGAGGTCCCTGCAGGCTGGGGCAGTACGCCCCCTACATGGAGATGATATTTTCGGAAATCGGTTACGATGAGCTGATGGTGGTTTCACCCACCAGCAAGGACGGTTACAGGGAGCTGGGTGATATCGTGGGTGATTTCATGAAACTGGGCTGGCTTGGCCTGGTGGGAAGCGACGCGCTTAGAAAGCTTCTTCACAAGTACAGGCCGTATCAGACCGAACAGGGGGGCGCTGACAGGGCTCATATGGAGTCGCTTGACGATTTCTGCTCCGTACTGGAGGATGATTCCATTCCGGTGAAGGAGATGCCGGAGCGGCTCGCCGAATCGCTGGGAAGAGCCCGGGACAGGTTCCGACGGGTCCCGGTCGACTGGGACCGGGAGGTCTTCCTGGTAGGCGTGGTGGGGGAGATCTTCTGCCGGTTGAGCACTTTCAGCAACGAGGATCTGATCAGAAAGCTGGAAAAGTTCGGCGGGCAGGCCTGGCTCAGCGATATATCGGAGTGGATATGGTATACCGACGAGGAGTTCGCCTGGTGGCTGAGGCTTAAAGGGAAGAAACTCTCTCTGGATATGGCCAGGAACAAGATAAAGAAATTCATGCAGCACAGGTACGAGCAGACCCTTCTGGAACCTCTTCGGGAGGAATTCGCCGGCCTGCAAGAGCCTCACAGCGTCAGGGAGGTTCTGGAGCACAGCCGCCCATACCTTCCCCCGGAAGGGTCCAAGGGAGAGATGGTTCTGAGCGTGGGCAAGGCGATATACCTCTACCGCAAAGGCGTGGACGCGATTATCGACATCAGCCCCTTCACCTGCATGAACGGGATAATCTCAGAAGCTGTCTATCCCGCCGTCAGCAGGGACCACGACGATATACCGATAAAGACCTTCTACTTCGACGGCACCAGCACCGATCTGGAGAACGACCTGGAGATCTTCATGGAACTGGCCAGAAATTATAACCGCAGAAAAAAGGTAAAGCGCTCCGCCGTGCGGGCGGGTTGATATCGCGGCCGGTTTCAAAAGAGGAAGGCCGTGCCGCAGGCTACCGAAAGCGCGCGATGAACAAACCCCGTTTATACAGTTTATGCAAGCAGGCGGCGGCCGCCGGTTTGATATTTCTGCTGGCGGCGGGCCGCCCGGCCCGGGCGGGGGAACAGCCCGTTCCCCTGGAGGTTACCGCCGGGACGCTCGATAACGGCCTGAGAGTGCTCCTGATGGAAGACCATTCCGTTCCGGTGATAAGTTACCAGACTTTCTACAGGGTGGGAAGCCGGGACGAGCGCCCCGGAATAACGGGAATCTCACATTTTATCGAACAGATGATGTTCAACGGGACCGCTCGGCACGGCCCCGGGGAGTTCGACAGGCTGATAGAGTCGGCGGGCGGGTATTCCAACGCGTCTACCAGCAAGGATATGACGGTCTTTTACGAAGAGTTCCCGGCAGGTATGCTGGAACTGGTCATGGAGCTGGAAGCTGACAGGATGACCGGCGCCGCATTCGATCCCGAACTGATGAAATCAGAAAAAGAAATGGTCGCCAGAGAGAGGCGCTCTTTTATCGAAAACTCCCTGGAGGGCCGGATGAGAGAGAAGCTCTTCTCGCTGGCATTCCGGAGGCATTCATACCGCTGGCCTATCCTGGGCCGCAAAAGCGACCTTGACTCGATAAGCAGGCAAGACTGCCTGAATCATTACCGCAGGCGCTACCGCCCGGGAAACGCCGTGCTGGTAATAGTGGGCGATTTCGATACCGGAGAGACCCTTAGGCTGGTCAAAAAATACTACGGGCCGCTTCGGGGGGGCGAAAAAGAGAGCTCCCCTCCTCCCGGCGAACCGCCCCAGAAGGAGGAAAGAAGGATAACTCTAGGCGAAGAAACTGCTGCCGCCGCTCTGATGATAGGCTACCGTACGCCGGCGGCCGGTTTCGATGACGTCTACGCCCTGGATGTTCTTCAGAGGATCCTGGACGGGGGAAAAAGTTCCAGGCTCTACCGGGGGCTGGTGGAGGGCGGGGGCGTGGCTGTTTCCGCGGAGACCTACTTTCCCTGGCGGATGGATCCGGCCCTGTTCGTCTTTATCATAAGGATGAGGAAGGGACACAGTCCCCTTGAGGGTGAGGCCGGGCTCTACTCCCTGCTGGAAGGGATCGCCCGCCGGGGGGTCACCGAGGAGGAGCTGGCGGGGGCTAAAAAATCGATCGAGGCGGACCTTGCCAGAAGCATGGAGAAGGTTTCGGGAAAGGCCGCAAAGCTGGGAAGGTACGAGGTTCTGCTGGGCGATTACAGGGATATATTACGGGCCATGAGGAGGTATGAAAGGATCAGGCCCCGGGACGTAGCCGGGGTGGCCGAAAGTTATTTCGGCCCCGAAGCGAGGAATGTTGTGACAGCGCTTCCGGAGAAAAGCGGCCGGAAAAAATGACCTGGGCACTGGCCGGCGGGGCGCGCCCGCGGAGCAGGAGATTCTTAAGGCCGGGCCACAAGGGACGGAAAGACGAGGTCAACCATTTTTCAGGAGAGGTGCGGATGAAAAAAAAAGCGATACTGGCCGGCGCGGCGCTTGTGCCGCTTTTCTTTTCACTGCCGGGGGCGAAAGAGGCGTCTTTCCACTTTCCGGAAACTCGGAAAAACACGCTGGACAACGGGCTCGCCGTATATTTTCACCGGAAAGCAGAAGTGCCCCTGGTTTCTATCTACCTGCTGGTGAAGGCCGGCTCGGCGAATGATCCGGCCGGGTTGGAGGGGATATCGTGTCTTACCGCGGGTCTTCTGGCCTCAGGTTCGAGTCTGGCCGGGGAGAAGGATATCTTCGAAGAGGTGGAAAGGGCTGGGGGAAAGCTGTCGGTGGATTCCGGAAAGGAAAGAACCGTGATAAAGGGAAGCTTTCTGGCGGAAGAAGCCGAGAGCGGATTCGAAGTTATCGGCCGGATGGTCACTGAGCCTTGTTTTTCCCCCGTTGCCCTGGAGAATGAGAAGAAAAGCGTTCTATCGGAGATAGAGATACTGGCGGAGAGGGATTTCAGCCTGGCGGGGGCCCTTCTGGAAGAGCTGATATTCAGCGGATCGCCCCTGGAGCATTCGGAGAGGGGGTACCCGGAAACCGTCCGGGCGGCGGAAGTTCAGGATGTCAGAGAATTCTACAGCGGAAACTTCACGCCGGAAAGGAGTGTGCTGGTGATATCCGGCGATATCGGGCGGCGGGAAGCCCTTGGCCTTGCCCGCCGCTCATTCTCGAAATGGAAGGGAGGCGGCGGGGGTGCTGCCGGCCCCGGAACAGGGCGGGCGCAAAAGAGTGAAGAGGGAAGGGTGGTGGTAATCGATCTTCCCGGGGCCTCGCGAAGCCAGGTGAGACTTGGAGCGGTGGCGCCGCCCAGGGAGGCCAAAGAATATTTCGCCCTCAAGGTGGCGAACAACATACTGGGGGTGGGTTTTACTTCCAGGTTGAAAAAGGAGATCAGGACCAGGAGGGGGCTGGCCTATCACGTGGGAAGCCGCCTGGATTATTATGGGCACAGCGGATATTTCGCGGCTTTCGCCTCCACCGGCAATTCCGGCCTGGAAGAGACATTGAGGGGCATGCTCGGGGAGATCGGGAGGATGGGAGACGAAGAGGTCAGCGAAGAGGAGCTGGAGGGAGCGGTTAGATACATAACCGGACTTTTCCCCTTCAGCATGGAGACTAACGACGATATCTGCAGGAGGGTGGCGGAGATGCACGCCTTCATCCCGCGAAAGGGATTCTACTGGGGATTTATCGAGGGTATCCAAAAGGTCAGTGCCCGGGACGTTCTTCTTAGCTCACGCCGGCGCTTAAGCCCGGAAAGCTTGGACATCCTGATCATAACCGATTATTCTGTCACCCGGAATCAGCTGGAATGGCTGAAGGGAATCGAGGTGCTGCAAGAAGATGATATAATTAACGGGCTATCCGTATCCCGTAGATGACGGTTTCAGTTTTTTCCAAGGCGGCGGGCCCGGTTTGCCGAAAGGACTTGAAAAGGGGGAAAGGGTGTTCGAATGAAAACGTTTAAGCACAATCTGGCGGTCACGGCATTTCTTCTGGCTTCGGGGGCGGGCGTTTTTACCCCAGCCGCCGGCGAGGAGCTTCTCACCAGGGCGGAGGAGAGTGATTTTACGGACACCTCCAGCTACGCGGAGGTCATCGATTTTATCACATCTCTTCAGAGGCGCAGCTCCTCGCTGAGGGTGGAGACCATATGCGTCAGCGCGGAGGGAAGAAAGGTGCCGCTTATGGTGCTGGGGGATCCGGCGCCTTCCTCTGCCCTCGATCTTAAGGGGGACGGCAGAGCGGTGGTATATATTCAGGCGAACATCCACGCGGGGGAGGCGGAGGGCAAGGATGCTGCCCTGATGCTGGCCAGAGATATACTTATGGGCGATACGCCTCCGCTTCTCGACGGCCTGGTGATTCTGATCGCTCCCATATTCAACCCGGACGGAAACGAAAAGGTCAGCCTGGACAACAGGACCAACCAGGTGGGCCCGGACAAGGGGGTGGGAGTGAGGCACAACGGCCAGATGCTGGACCTGAACCGGGACTGCGTGAAGGTGGAGACTCCTGAGATCGAGGGTATGATAAGAAATGTCCTGGGCAGGTGGGACCCGCTCCTGATGGTGGACTGCCATACCACCAACGGTTCCTATCACCGGGAGCCGGTGACCTATTCATGGCCGCTGAATCCCAACGGCGACAGCGAGATCATCGAATTCATGAGGGAAAAGATGATGCCGGCCGTATCAAGGGCCCTGGAAGAAAAACACGGAGTCCTCTCTATCCCCTACGGGCGCTGGATCGATCCCGGTAATCCGGAAAAGGGGTGGCGGACTTTCGGAACGGATACCAGGTACGTGACCAATTACCTGGGATTGAGAAACAGGTTCTCGATTCTGGACGAAAATTACGCTTACGCCGATTACAAGACCCGGCTTCAGGGATGCTATTATCTCCTTCTCAGAGTGTGCCGGTACGTCCGGGAGCACCGGGAAGAGATGGGCAGGATAGCGGCGGAGGCTGACCGGAGGTCAAGGGAGAGATGGAAAAACTCTTCGCCCCGCGACTCGTTCATCCTGTCCACCGAGGCGAGGCCCCTTGAAGAGCCGGTGAAGATAAAAAGCTGGGAAATGAACGTGATCAGAGGCGAAGGCGGAAGGCTCAGGGTGGAGAAGACCGGCACCGGGAGGGAATTTACGGTTCCCTATTTCGCCGATTTCGCCCCGGTAGAAAGGATCGCTTTTCCCAGGGCGTATATTATTCCACTTTGGGACCGGAAGATAGAGGAAGTCCTTCACAGGCACGGCATAGTAGTGGAAAGACTGGCGGAGCCGGCCACTCTGCGGGTGGAGGAGTTCGTAACCACCGGAATCGAGACATCCGAGCACCTCTACCAGGGTCACAGGTTTACGGCGGTGACCGGAAAGTACCGCGGGGTGGAGAAGGAATTTCCCGGGGGAACGCTCTATATCGGAACCGATCAGCCCCTGGGGAGCCTGGCCGCCTGCCTCCTGGAGCCGGAAAGCGGCGATGGCCTTCTGACCTGGAATTTTTTTGATCGATATCTGGTCACCCAGTGGAGAAGAAAGCTTCTGCCCTGCCCGGTCTACAGGCTCCTGGAACCGGCCGGTCTGGCAAAGGAGACAGTCCGGCCGTAGAAACGCGAAGCCCGGCTGACAGGCCGGGCCCAAAGCAGACGGACAAACGGCATCATTATTCAACTGAGGGGGTATCTCTCGTGATCAGACCGAAGCTCAAATCAACCGGAGAATTAAAGCTCGAATCGATAACCCTGGTCTTTCTGGCGGCGCTTTTCTCGATCCTGGTTTCGGGACTGCCTCGCGCGTCCGCTGTGGAAACCGCGGGCCCGGATTCGGCTCAGAGCGGGCTCACCATCGAAAGGATGTACCAGGATCCCAGAATCACCGGAATATCTCCCAGAAGGGCAGCCTGGTCTTCAAACGGCGAGGACCTGGCCTTCATATGGAACCGGGACGGAGAGAGGTTCTATGATATCTTCATATACAACGCAAGAGACGGTGAGCTCAGAAAGGCGACCGACGCGGCCGCCATCACCGAATCCGGCAAGGCCGTTCTGACCAAGGCGGAGATAGACAGGCTCTCCACGCTCAGAAGAAGCGGAGGAGGAATATTTTCTTACGCCTGGTCGCCGGAGGGCAAAAGGATACTCTTTCCCCTCAAGGGAGACCTGTATATTCTCGACGCGGGCTCGGGGGGAGTCAAAAGACTTTTCAAGACCAAGGCCTCGGAGACCGATCCGGCCTTTTCCCCGGGTGGAGACAGGGTAAGTTTTATAAGGGACAATGACATATGGATGCTCGACACTGAAACGGGAACCACCATACAGCTCACCGACTCGGGTTCGGAGACGCTCTACAACGGGATGGGGGACTATGTCGATTACGAGGAGGTCGGAATAGACAAGGCTTACTGGTGGTCCCCGGACGGAAGCAGAATCGCCTATTTCCAGACCGACGTCAGCCCGATAAGAGAACTGCTGGTACCCGATTACAGAGAGAGGTTCGTTGAGGTCCGCAGGCAGGCCAGGCCGGTGGCCGGCGGAAACAACGGGCTCAAGCGCCTGGGAGTGCTGAGCATCGAAACAGGCGAGACGGTCTGGGTGGAACCGGGAGAGAGGATAGAGCAGTATATAACCCAGGTTCACTGGCACCCCGGGGGGAAGAAACTCCTGGTACTGTCAGAGCCCAGGAGCCTGAAGGAGCTCCATTTTATAGCCGCCGACTGCGAAACGGGCGGAACCGACACTCTCTTCACAGTAAGGGACAGCAAGTGGGTCAACATACACAATACCTTCATCCGGTGGTCCAAAGACGGGGAATTCTTCTATTTTACATCCGAGGAAAGCGGGTGGAATCACATATATACCTGCGAATGGAAGACCGGGAAGATAGAGCAGCTTACCTCCGGCCCCTGGCAGGTGACCTCCCTGGACCTGGTGGAGAAGGGAGGGGACATCTGGTACACCTCCACCGAGACGAGCCCCGCGGAAAGGCATCTTTTCCGTCTGGAGAAGGGAGGGAAAAAGTTCAAGGTCACCCCCCTGAAGGGTTGGTATTCGGCCAGGCTGACCGATGACGCCCGAAGAGCGGCGGCGGTCTATTCAAATCCCTCCCACCCCCCGGACCTATATCTTCTTGAATCGCTGGGTGGAGAGGAGTACGCGGGCCGCTCAGGCAAGGACCCGGGAGAAGCACCGGAAGGCGCCAGGGTCATATGGAAGGCCGGGGAATTCCCGCTTCCGGGAGGCCTGGACAGGATCACCCGGTCCCCGGCGGAAGATTTCGAGAAGATCGATTTTCCGGTTCCGGTTTATCTGACCATCCCGTCGGTTTACGACGGAAAGAAGATACACGCCCTGATCCTGCTTCCTCCCGAGCTGAAGGGAGTGGATATCGAAGAGGTCCTCGGCGGAGAGGGCTCCTTTCCGGGACTGGTGGGTCACCCCGCGATAATATGCGTTCACGGAGGCGGTTATTCCCAGTCGGTTACCATGGGGTGGCGGTGGAGGACCATGTACGACTCCTACCTGGTAAATAACAAGGGATACATCCTTCTGGATCTGGATTACAGGGGGAGCTCCGGGTACGGCAGGGACTGGAGGACGGATGTCCACCTTGACATCGGCGGAAGCGATCTGGAGGACGAGATGACCGGGCTTCAGTTTCTGAGAAAGCTGCCCTTTGTCATCGAAGACAGGATAGGGATGTGGGGATGGAGCTACGGGGGGTACATGACCACCCTGGCCCTTTTGAAATACCCCGGCGCTTTTATGGCCGGCGCGGCGGTGGCGCCGGTGAACGACTGGCGAAACTACGATACCCATTACACCGAAGAGCGCCTGGGAATGCCGGATGAAAACCGGAAGGCCTACGAAAAGGGCTCTCCGGTCACCTACGCGGAAAACCTGAAAAACCATTTATTGGTGATTCACGGAATGCTTGACGATAACGTTCATTTTCAGGACACCGTCCAGCTGGTCGACGGCATGATAGAATCGGGGGTCGATTTCGAGGTGATGTTCTATCCCGGCTCAAGGCACGGTATTCGCTCAGACCAAAGCAGGATACATCTTTTCAGAAAGATAACCAGGCATTTCGAACGGTACCTGCGGGGAATACCGGACGCCGACTGCCCCTGATGTGAATGCCCGGCATCGATTTTTCCCGGTCCCGCAAGAGGGAAGAGCATTCCCCGGCAGCCGCGATATCATAGCGTGTGCTGTCAAAGCCGGGCCGCCGGGGCTCGGCGCGGCTGAGCGAGGGGGCTATTCCGGGGCGGTGGTGGTATACAGCTCGAATTCGGGAGGATCCAGTATGTGCCTCTTGACCGCGCAGAGATCTATGGCCTTAAGAAGGGGTTTTTTGTACTTTTCGGGAAAGTCTTCGGGGAGTTCGACCTCCATCTTGATCTTTTTGATCATCCTGGTCTCGCTGTCCCTTTCCATCTTCTGGACGAATCTGATTCCGTCCAGCGGAATCCCTCTCTTTTCGCAGAAGTAAATTATATAGGTGGCGCCGCAGTTGGCGATGGAAGCAAGGAAAAGCATGAACGGCTCGGGGGCGGAGGCGTCCCCGCCGCTTTCTTTTCTCTGGTCGCTGAGAATCTCGAAACCCCTGTAGCTTGCCTTTACCTTTTTGTTGCCGGGAAAAGTCACAACCATGTCCATTATCTTCCTCCACAGATAATTAAAAATGCCTGAGGAGGGAGTCGAACCCTCACGGGTATACACCCACTGCGCCCTGAACACAGCGTGTCTACCAGTTCCACCACTCAGGCAAGTAATAGCTGTTTTTCAGACTTTCTACGATAATTAAAAGGGGTCTTTTTGTCAAGCGGGATAAAGCGGGCGGCCCGGGCGGCCCGCATCAAAAGACCGGCCGGCGCCGTTTTAGCTTGAAAATGAAGCCTCGCTCTGCTAATTTTCGCCTGACCGGAGCGATTGCCGTTCTGGCCGGGATATGTCTTCTAAGCCGGTGTGCTGTTTTATGAAAGTAGTCTGCACGAACAGGAAAGCCAGGAAAAACTACCATATCTTAGAGACGATGGAGGCCGGGATAGCCCTGACCGGGACCGAGGTAAAAGCGCTCAGAGCCGGAATGGCGCACCTTCAGGACGCGTACGCGGCATTGGAAGAGGAAGAAATATTTCTTTATAACGCGCATATAAGCCCGTACAAGGAGGGAAACCGCTTCAATCACGAGCCCAAAAGGACTCGAAAGCTGCTGATGCACAAAAGGGAGATCAGAAGGCTCATCGGAAAGGTCCAGCAGAAGGGGTTCACCCTCATCCCCCTCAGTTTCTATTTCAATGACGCGGGAAAAATGAAGGTGGAGATAGGACTGGCCAGAGGAAAGAAGTCCTACGACAAGAGGCGGGAGATAGCGGAGAGGGACGCCAAGAGAGATATGAGGCGGGCGTTAAAGGAAAGACAGCGGGATGTTTGATTGTAGAAATGATAAATCAAGTGGTAACAAAGTCCGGCGGGCGCTTCCGGCCGCATTTCTGGGGGTGCTCCTGACGGCCGCCGCCGCGGCCGGGCCGTCCGGGGTGGTGGCGCAGGGGGGCGGAATAAACAGCCTGGGAGTGGTTTACGCCGATGGCAGGCAGACCGAGGACATACCACTCAGAAAGGTGGAGGAGAGCAGCAGCGAGCTGTACATATCAGCTTATGACCTGGCCAGGATATTCAAGGCGACCAAATACTGGAAGCCGGGCCAGCGCAAGCTGGTTCTCAGAATAAAGAACAGGAGATACCTGTTTACCCTCGATACCCGGGTAGTGACGGTCGACGAGCAGCCGGTCCTTCTCAGGGTTCCGGTCAGGTACAGCGAAGGGTCGGTGATGATACCGGTAGAGTTCATCCAGCAGATACTGGCGCGGGAGGATCCGGGGCGGGTGGATTTCGACTCCAGGCGCCTGGTGCTGACCATCGGAGCGCCCAGATACAATGTCACTTCCATAGAGTTTGAGGATACCGGAAAGGGTACCAGGGCAATCCTCACCATGAAGGAGGAGCTTCTCTATCATGTGGATAACGAAACCCCCGGCCTTCTGAGGCTGAAGATATACGGGGGGCGCCTTAATACCCTGAAATTCTCGGCCACGGAGGGGAGGGGGCTTTTCAAACGGGTCAGGGCGGAGCAGACCGAATACGACGCGTATCTCTTCTTTCAGGTGGAGAAGAGCGCCAGCAGGTTCAAGGTGGAGTTCCTGGGGCCGGAGCCGGAAGGCGAGGCCAGAAGATTGGCCATCTACCTGGAAGAGGGAGACCTGCCGGAGATACCCGAGGCCGACTACGCCGGAAGGAAGATCGTCGAGATGATGCGGAGCGCTTCGCCCGGTTATGGAGGATTCGAGATCAAAAAGGTGGTCATAGATCCCGGGCACGGAGGAAGCGACAGCGGAAGGATAAGCGAAGGGGGAATAGCGGAGAAGGACGTTAATCTGGAATTATCCGGGATGCTTAAGGATATGATGGTTGAAAGGCTGGGAGTAGAGGTATTCCTCACCAGAAGGACCGACCGGCTGATCCCTCTTCACCAGCGGGGCGAGATAGCCAACGTGAAGGAGGCGGATCTCTTTATAAGCGTTCACTGTAACGGCTGGTTTCACCCGGACGCCGGAGGGTTCGAAACTTTCTTCCTGGCGCCCGCCCGCAACGAGGAGGAGAGCAGACAGGCGAAGGAGGAGAACTCCTCTATCAAGTTCGAGAATCCCGGCCTCGATCCGGAGAGTATGGAGGAACTGGATTTTATTCTCTGGGATATGGTCCAAAACGAGTTTATTAACGAGAGCAGTGAGCTGGCGGAGATCATTCAGAAGAAACTCGACAGGGTCCTTGATATAAGGAACAGGGGAGTCAGGCAGGCCGGCCTGAGGGTTCTTAAGGGGCTTAAGATGCCGGGGGTCCTGGTGGAGGTTGCCTTCCTTTCGAATCCGGCTGAAGAAAGACTGCTGAGAAGCGAGAAGTTCAGGCGCAGGGTGTGCGAGGGGATAGTAGAGGCGGTAAGAGAGTTCAGCTCAACCGGAGTGGTCGAGGAGGCGGAAAGATAGGGCTTTCAGACGCGGGGGGCGCCGCCCGCCCGGGCCGATATGGAGAAAATAGCCCATGAGCAGCATAGGAAAGAAAATAATAATAGTGCTTGCCTTACTGGCGCTGGCCATAGCCGGCTCAGTGATATTGGTCAGATGGCTGGGAAGGAGGGGCGAAGCGCCCCGCCCGGTAAGAGAGGTTCCGGGTGAGGCCAGGACCGTTACAATATATTTCGCGAGCAGGAACGCGGACGGACTTCTGACCGAAACCAGGGAGATTACCAGCGAGGGAGGCCTGCAGAGCGAGGCCAGAGAGGTTGTGCGCGCCCTGCTCAGAGGCCCCCGGGGGGATGACAGGATTTCCGCGATTCCCAGGGGGACAGAGATAAACAAAGTGTTCTGGGTGGAGGAGGAAGAGACTCTCTACCTCGATTTCAACAGGGCTATCGTGGCCAACCATCCCGGCGGAAGCGCGGGGGAGTACTATACCATCAAACAGGTGCTCAAGACCATAGGAGAGAATTTTCCGCAGGTGCGAAGGGTTCAGTTTCTGGTGAGCGGATACCCCGTCGATACCATAGCCGGCCATTACCAGGTATCCAAGCCGCTCAGCGTCAGGGAATGGTTATAGCCGGGTCGCAAAAGAGCGGGCCGGCGCGAGGATGCCCGCGCCAGGATTCCGGTCCGGCCCGCAGGTCTCGCCGTAAAGAACAGGATCAATATGAATAAAGAGAGTGAAAAAGGAATCGGAGTATTCGACTCCGGCATAGGAGGGCTTACCGTGGTAAGGGCCCTGATGGACAGGCTTCCAGCCGAAAAGATAATATATTTTGGCGACAGCGCCAGGGTTCCCTACGGGACCAAGAGTGCCGGGACCGTGCTGAGGTTCTGCCGGGAAAACCTGGAGTTTCTGAAATCGAGGGACGTCAAGATGATAGTGGTGGCCTGTAACACCGCTTCGGCTGTGGCCCTTCCCACCCTGATAAAAGAGGAGGAAATTCCCGTTACCGGAGTGATATTTCCCGGGGCGAGGGAGGCGGCCAGGGCCACCGTGAATAACAGGGTGGCGGTAATCGGGACGACGGCCACTGTGCGCTCGGGAGCCTACGAGGAGGCGCTGAGGTCCCTGAGCCCCGGCATAGAGATCATAAGTTCTTCCTGCCCTCTGTTCGTGTCGCTGGCCGAGGAGGGATGGATAGAGAACGAGGTGGCCCGCCTGGCGGCGGAAAAGTACCTGGAGCCGGTGAGGGAGTTCGGGGCGGACACCCTGGTGCTGGGCTGTACCCATTATCCCCTTCTGGCGGGGGTGATCTCGAAGGTGATGGGAGAGGGAGTGAAACTGGTCGATTCGGCCAGGGAATGCGCCAAGGAGGTGGAGAGGATTCTGGCGGAAAGAGGCCTTAAAGCAGAGGAAGAGCGGGACGGTGGGATCAGAGTATTCATGAGCGACGTACCATACATGTTCGGCGAGATAGGGGAAAGGTTCCTGGGGCGCCCCCTGGGAAAGATAGAAAAAGTACCCGTTTAGTACAGAAAGGATCTTATGCCCAGAAACGACGGAAGAAAGAGAAGAGACCAGCTGAGAAAACTGAAATTCAAAAGGCATTACGTGGGCAGCGCGGAGACATCGGTGCTGGTGGAGATGGGGAATACCAGGGTGCTGTGCGTGGCCACGGTGGAGAACAGGGTGCCCCCGTTTCTGCGGGGCGCCGGAAGCGGATGGGTGACCGCCGAATATGGAATGCTGCCCCGCTCCAGCCCACAGCGGATACCGCGCGAATCGATACGAGGAAAGGTCAAGGGCAGGACTCAGGAGATACAGCGCCTGATAGGAAGATCGTTGAGGGCCGCTGTGCACCTGGAGAGGATCGGCGAGAGGTCGATAATCATAGACTGCGACGTTCTGGAAGCTGACGGGGGTACCAGGACCGCCTCGATCAACGGCGGGTTTCTGGCCCTGGCCTCGGTACTGTCCGGGGAGGGCCTGGTCCGGGAGGCGCTGAAGCATTTCGTGGGGGCGGTCAGCGTGGGGCTGATAGGGGGAAAGGTCTATCTGGACCTCGATTACTCAGAGGATTTCGAGGCGGACGTGGACATGAACGTGGTGATGACAGACAGCGGCGGATTCGTGGAGGTGCAGGGAACGGCGGAGGAAGAACCGTTCAGCGGCAACCAGCTGGACGGCATGCTCAGATCGGCCCGCAAGGGCATCGGCAGGATAGTGGAGGCCCAGAAAAAAGTCTTGAGGTGGAAATGAAGATAGTTCTGGCCACGGGAAACAGGGGGAAGATCAGGGAGATAAAGGATATACTTTCGGATCTGGACCTCGAGGTTCTGAGCGCCGAGGATTTCGAGAACTTTCCCCGCCCGCCGGAAACGGGAAAGACATTCCTGGAGAACGCCCTGATAAAAGCCAGGGCGGTTTACCGCCACACCTCGATTCCGGCCCTGGCCGATGATTCCGGAATAGAGGTGGAGTTTCTGGGCGGCGGCCCCGGAATAGAAAGCGCCAGGTACGGGGGGGAGGGTATCAGCGATGAAGAGCGGTACCTGAAGCTCCTGGAGGAGATGAAGGGGGTCCCGGTTGAGAACAGGGGGGCCAGGTTCAGGTGCGTCATGGCCCTGTATCCCGCTGAAAAGGCGGCGGGGAGCGGAGGAACCGGGGACAGCGGCGCCCTGGTAACAGAAGGTTACCTCTACGGAAGGATAGCGAAGAAGCCCTCCGGCCAGGGGGGGTTCGGGTACGACCCGGTGTTCTATATTCCGGAAGAAGGCAGGACCGCGGCGGAGCTTTCATCTGAAAGAAAAAACAGCATAAGCCATAGATACAGGGCCCTGGTCGAGATGAAAAATATACTGGTGGATCTGTGCATGGAGGGGTAAAATACGGAAGGCGCCGAGCCGCCGGACGGAAAGAGGCATCTTATTACATGTCAACGGGATTAATATCTTGTGCCGTATTTGAACGGAATCGGAGGAGAACGGATTGCTTGAGATTAACAGGGTGATAAAGAGGTACGACGGCCTTACCGCCGTGGATGAGCTCTCCCTGGTGGTCGAGCCGGGCGGGATATACGGCCTTCTGGGGCCCAACGGGGCCGGGAAATCGACCACCATCAGAATGGTAATGGGGATAATAGAGCCGGACGAGGGCGAGATAAGGATCTTCAACCAGCCCTTCAGCGAGAAGGCCAAGGAAAAGATCGGCTATCTGCCGGAGGAGAGAGGCCTTTACAGAAAGATGAAGGTCCTCGATCATCTGGTCTTTCTGGGCGAGATAAAGGGAGTGGATTCCGGCCTGGCCAGGGAGAGGGCCGGCCGCTGGCTGGAGAGGGTGGACCTGGCGGGCTGGGCCGACAAGAACGTGGAGGCGCTTTCAAAGGGAATGCAGCAGAAGGTCCAGTTCATATCAACAGTCCTTCACGACCCCCAGCTGGTGATACTGGACGAGCCGTTCGCCGGGCTGGACCCCATCAACACCCAGCTGCTCAAGGATATCGTTATCGAGATGAAGAACAACGGCAGGACGGTGATACTCTCCACCCACCTTATGGACCAGGTGGAAAAGCTCTGCGAACGGATATGCCTGATCAACAAGGGAAAGAAGGTCCTGGAGGGGAAGCTTTCCGACATAAAACTGGATTTCAGCAGGAACATGGTGTCGATCAGATTCAGCGGGGATGAGGAGGAGCTGAAAGGTCACGGCGGAGTGGAAAGCGTGAGAAGCTTCGGGCAGGATCTATCCGTGAACCTGAAAGAGGGGACCGATCCCAACGAGGTCCTTCGGTTCGCTCTTCAGAGGGGGAGAGTGGAGAAGTTCGAGGTGGGCGAGATGTCGCTTCACGACATATTCATAACCAAGGTGAAGGAGGAGGGGGGTGAGGTCGAGGATGAAGCTCTTGAAGATCGCCAGGCGTGAGTATATGGAGAGGGTCAAGAAGAAGAGTTTTCTGATAGGGACCCTTCTGGGGCCGGTGATACTGGGAGCGATGATCCTTGGCCCGGCCCTTCTGCTCAAGCACAGCGGTGAGCGCCAGACCAACATGACGGTAATCGACAGGACCGGCGCAATCTACGGCGAGCTGGAGGCGGCTCTCTCGGACACCCTGTCGGACGGAAGGCCGATGTTCGAGATGAACAGGCTCAAGATGGGTCCCGGGGAAGAGCTGGAGGATTACAAGGAGGAGCTCAACCGGCAGATAAGAGAGGGTATCATAGACGGATATCTTTATATTCCGCCCGGCGTGGTGGACCAGGGCAGGGTTTCCTTCTACGGAAAGAGCGTGGGGGACCTGAAGACCATGGAAAGGATAAAGGGGGAGCTCAGCCATTCGATAATCAGCAGGCGGCTGGCCTCGCGGGGAATGGACTACGATTCGGTGAAGGACCTTATCAAGAAAGTGGACCTTGCCACCATACAGGTGAAAAAGGGGGAGGAGACCGAGAGCGGATTCGAATTCCTCTACTTTTCAAGCTTCATCTTCATAATGATGCTCTACATGACCATCCTTCTGTGGGGAATCGCCGTTGAGAGAAGCATCATAGAGGAGAAGAACAACCGGGTGGTGGAAGTGCTGCTTTCCTCGGTCAGGCCGTTCGACCTGCTGGGCGGAAAGATACTGGGGGTGGGGGCGGTTGGCCTGACCCAGTACGCCATCTGGGGGGTGTTCGCTATCCTGCTGTCCCTTTACGGAGTATCGATGGGAGGCCCGGTGGCGTCGATGGGAGGGTTTTCCTGGGTGACCATCGTGTTCTTCGTGGTCTATTACCTTCTGGGATTCCTCTTTTATTCCACCCTGTTCGCGGGGATAGGGGCTATGTGCAATACAGAGCAGGAGGCTCAGCAGATGCAGTCCCCGGTCGTTATGGCCCTGGTCTTCACCATACTGATACCGGTGATGATAATCCAGAACCCGGACGGCATGTTCGCCACGGTCATCTCCATGATACCATTCTTCACCCCTATAATAATGTTCATGAGGATAAACGTGTTGACCCCTCCGGCCTGGCAGATAGCGCTGAGCATACTGATCATGCTGGGAAGCACGTACATCGCGGGCCAGCTGGCCGCCAAGGTATTCCGCATCGGAATACTGATGTACGGCAAGCGGCCCAACGCCAGGGAAATTCTGAAGTGGCTGAGAAGGGCTTGAGAGCATCTTGCGTCCGGATCAATCCCAAGAGCGAGGAATGAATTTTTACTGTTTCGGTCAGACCGACATAATTTTGAAAAATTTAATCGTTAGTAAATGAAGGCAGGATCTTCTGCTCCAGCTCCAGTTGGATACCGGACTGCTCGTACACTCTTTTTCGGACCAGTTCCACCAGCCTGATTATATCATTCGAAGAAGCGCTTCCGGTATTGATTATGAAGTTGGCGTGCTTTTCACTGACAACGGCGTCGCCCACTCTAAGGCCCTTGCAGCCGGACTCTTGGATAAGTCTAGCGGCGTGAAGTCCCTCCGGATTTCTGAAAACGCTTCCGGCGTTGGGGAAATCCATTGGATATCTAACGGCCCTTTCACTCCAGACCCGGTCGATATTTCTAATAGCTTCTTTGGGGTCTGTTTCGACCAGGTCGAATCGAGCTCTTAAAACCAGCCAACCCTTTTCCTGAAAAAGGCTGCCCCGATATCTGAAACCCATAGCCAGGGGCTCAAACCTGACTATATTTCCATGGGGGTCAACAGCTTCAGCCCAGCAAATAATATCCGAGATATTACCACCCCTTGTTCCCGCGTTCATGACTATCGCTCCTCCAACGGTTCCGGGGATACCCGTAACATGTTGTAGCCCGCCGAGCCCCCTGGATGCAGCTCTTCTGATAAGATCATCGAGATATACACCGGCGTCGGCGGTCACTTTATTGTCTTCGAATTGGATTCGGGCGCTATTATTCATAGTTTTCAGGACTATGCCGCCGATTCCCAGGTCTGGAACTATCACGTTGGACCCCGCTCCTATTACCGTTAGGGGAAAACCTTTTTTTCGGGCGAAGCGGCAGATCCGCTTCGCTTCATCGCTGTTAAGGGTTTGGACAAACAGCTGCGCCTTTCCTCCGGACCTGTATGTTGTATGCCTGCTGAGAGATTCCCAGGCAATAACCTCTCCAACGATAGAATCGCGTATTTCACGAATGATCCTTGCATTTATTTCAGGTTTCAAGTTGGACTCTTTTCTTCCTATACCGCTGAAAAAAGATATAGCGGGGAATGTATTATTTCAACATTTTCAATATAATATCCGTTTCAGGCCGCTCCGGCAACTGTCTTGCTGAATTTCATTCGGAAAAGCCTCGCGGAAGAGGTGGGCGGGAGATCAGGCGGCATTCCTCAATTAAGTGAATTAGCTTTACATATATAATTTATTCCTTATAAACTGGGCGTGGATTTATAATATTAAGTGTTGAATATAATTTCAATTACACACAGGTGGGGTGTCAGTCAGGCGTAGAACTTGCACGGTTACAAAATCAATTTATAAGAGGATAACCAGCAGAGAAACAATAGAATAACCATGAAGAGAGTTTGGATAGATTTAGATAATTCGCCTCACGTTCCCCTTTTCCGCCCTGTGATAGAAGAAATAAACAGGAGGGGTAAAGAATGCGTGATAACGTCCAGGGATTTTGCGCAGACTGAGAGTCTCCTGGAATTCTGGGGAATCGAGCACCGTAAGATCGGAAAACACGGTGGGAAAAGAAAACTTAATAAGATCATTAATCTGTTCAGCAGGGCGAACGAGCTAAGAAGGTATATTAAAGATAAATCAGTCGATCTGGCTTTAAGTCACGGATCAAGAACCCAGCTGGTAGCGGCGAAGATTCTGAAAATAAGATCAATCGTGATGATGGATTATGAATACACCGAAACCAGGATATTCAATTATCTGGCCGACTATCTCCTAATTCCCGAGTATATTCCCGAGTCCAGGCTGAGATCCGTAAATATCGATATCAAAAAAGTACTAAGGTATCCGGGTTTCAAGGAGCAGCTCTATCTTGACGATTTTTTCCCCCGTGCCGGATTCAGAAAAGAATTAAACATCGGCGAAGATGAAATACTGGCAACCATAAGACCTCCGGCGATGGAAGGCAACTATCATGACTCTATGAGCGAATCGATTCTGCTTAAAGTCATCGGGAAGTTGACTGCCATTGAAAATGTACATCCGTTAATCATACACAGGACAGAGGCTGACAAGTCTTTTCTTAAGAGCAACTTTGGCGAACAGATTCATTTTCTCGAAAAAGCGGTCAACGGACTGCAGCTGATATGGAATTCTGATATATTCATAAGCGGAGGCGGAAGCATGAACAGAGAAGCGGCTCTGCTGGGAGTTCCTGCTTATAGCATATTTACCGGCAGAAAACCTTACCTTGATGAAAAATTATGCCGAGAAAAAAAGCTCACCTTCATAGACAGCCTGGAAAAGGTAGATAAGATCAAGATATCCAAACGGGATATATCCGGAAAATTCGATAGTAATAACACCGAGCTTATAAATGAAGTCGTTGATACTGTATTGTCCATTGATAGATGATTACAACGGTCGGCGCGTGGCATAGATCGGGCATCATAAAGCCTGGCTGGATCAAGCGCTAAACGGAATTTGCTCACCTTCCTTTTGAAGAGAGTAAACCATTATGGATCTATGTTTAACATTAGACTACGAAGTTTTCGGAAAGGGTTCCGGTGATATTTTCAGGCATATGATCGATCCTACGGAAAGGCTTCTGCGGCTTTTTGAAAGAAAAACGCTTAAGACAACAATTTTCTTTGAGGTAATAGAGTATCTGAAAATCCGGGAAGAATGGAATTCGGGGAACAGGATGGGATATGCAGATAATCCCGCCGCCGCTATAGAGGATCAGCTTAGAAAGGCTTACCATGAGGGGCACGATATTCAACTTCACCTTCATCCCCAATGGATCAATGCCGTATACGAAGAAGGATGGAATGTGGATAAAAAGTACTGGCGTCTTCCCCTGGTCAACAGGAAAGAGTGCGGATGCTCTATCGAAGAACTACTGGTCAAGGGAAAAAAGACTATAGAGAATATTATAAAGCCCGTCGATGAAAATTATCGCTGCACCATAATGAGAGCCGCGGATTTCAATATCTATCCCTCCGGAGAAATCTGCCGGGCCATGCGCAAAGCAGGAATCATTGCGGACAGCTCTATTATTCCCGGTGCTGCGGCAAACGACGGATATTCTTATTTTAATTACATTGGAATACCGACTAATATTCCTTTCTGGTTTGTAAACGGTGAAGACCTGGAAGAGGTAAGCACGAAATATCAGGATGGGCGTTCCCTGATAGAGCTGCCCATATTTTCTCTTCCTGTCAGGCGATTCAGGAAATTCGACTTTCACAGAATCAAGGTAAAAATGGAAAACCGGGAATACGCGCTTCAGCGCCTCAAACAGAAGACGGGCACTAAACCGTTTTTGGAAAGGGTCAGATACTATCTTGAACGGGAAGCGGTTCCCTGGGATTTCACCCTTTCTTCTTACGGGAGAATGAAAAATTCTTACAGGATGGCATCGGAAACAGCAACCGGGTCAGGTTATGAATTTCATCCGATTATCCTGATCGGACATTCAAAAGAGTTCGTCCTGGAAAATCCTCTCAAAAAATTCATCGAATATGCTTTGGGGTATGGCGCCAGCTTTAAAACTTTGTCCGAAGTCATTGTTAATATAGCGGCTGGGACGGGTGGCTGAGCCCTAGATAGGATTCAAGATGAAGAAACTTATGATTCCGTTTCCCTCACATCTTGCCAGAATAGGAGGAGTTACCAGTTTCCTGGTCATTTTTGCCAAATACATGGATAGGGATAAATTCAGGTTTATAGATATCCGGAACAATGACATCGACAGATTGAAGGTAAATAGAGACAGTCTGAGGGTGAGGGTTTTGAGGAAGTTCAACTACCTGGTTTACAAAAATAATCTTAACCAAATGGATGTGACCGTTTTCTTCAATCCCTCGCTTGGCGAGAATTCAATAAAGAGGTATCTTTTTCTGCATAAGTATAATGATATCAATAAGGAGGTTGCCTTTATTCATGGCTGGAACAAGGAGTATGAAAAGAAAGCCCGGAATGACAGGAAACTCAGGGAACGTATATCGGGAAATCTGAATAAATCGAAAGTGATCTTCGTTCTAGCCGGGGAATTCAGGAAAGAACTTATAGAATGGGGAATTCCGGGAAACAGGATATATGTCGAAAACATGATGGTCGACGATGAGCTCCTTGAGAATTTCGATTACGAAGATATTGAGAGGAGATTTTCTCGTGAAAGTGTGAACCTCCTTTTCCTTTCAAGGATAATAAGGGAAAAAGGCATATATGAGATTCTGGAAGCGTACAAGGCGCTCAAGGAGAAATTCGAGAACTTATCCCTTACCATGGCGGGCAGGGGTGCGGAACTGAGTGCGCTGAAAAAGAAGGCGGAGTTGGAGAGGCTGAAGGTAAAATTCCCGGGATTTGTTGAGGGAGATGAAAAGAAAAGGCTATACAGGGAGTCAGATATTTATCTTCTTCCATCCCGTACGGAAGGGTGTCCGATATCTCTTCTGGAGGCGATGTCTTTCGGCCTGCCGGCTGTGGTGACTCCGGTGGGAGGGGTCCCCGATGTTTTCGAGCATAAAAGAACAGGGTACATGACAGGCGATACTTCTCCGCTGAATCTGGCGAAAATTATTGAGAGGATGATTCTGGACCCTGATGGCCGCCGCCGCGTCGGCATCCATAACTTTGAATTATCGAAGAATCGCTTCCTTGCTTCTAAAGTGGTAAGGCGTATAGAAACAAAGATTTATGACGTCATATAGGAATATAGTATTGATAGGCTTGGGTCCCCAGGGTCTGTTTCTGCTTCGAGAGTTGAGCAGAGCGGGATACCAGGTGACAGCGGTAGGCCGTAGAAACGAGATAGGGGCTCATTCCAGGTACGGAAAAAAAACACTTATATCGAGCGAGGAAGAGCTTATTGCCCGCCTGAATGAGATTTCCGCCTCGAATGAAGGCCGACAACTATGCCACATAACAAGCGGGTACTACCTGTCCCATCTGGCCAGAAACTATTCGAAGCTTTGGAAGCAGTTCGACGTGAGGCCTTCCCCGCATGAAGCGGTGAAATACCTGATAAACAAGATGGAGACCTACCTAATAGCCGAGAGGGTCGGAATAAGGGTCCTGGAGTCAAAGCTTCTGTCCAACCTGGATATAGCGACCGCTACAACTCCTCTTATTGCAAAATGGAACCAGGATATCTATCTTTTCATGAAACCGGAATTCAAGACCGTGGTTATAAAAGACAGGGAGCAGCTAAAACGGTTCGCTGAAAGATACAGCGGAATCGAAGGTGAGCATATAACGGTTCAACGTTATCTGGGAAGAGAACTGGATAATAATATCTCTTACGGCGGGTATTATGAGAATGGCAGATGTCTGGCGGGTATTCTGGTCCAGCAGAGGAACCAGTATCCGATGGGATTTTCCAGCTATGTCAGAGAGTACAGAGGAGACGAATCACAGCGGTTATCGGAGAAGGCCGAGTCGCTGTTTGAAAAAACCGGTTTTTCAGGATTCGGCGAAGTGGAATTCAAATATGACATAGAATCAGGCGAATTTTTTCTTCTCGAGGTAAATCCGCGGGCGTGGGGGTGGATTAAGATTTTAAAAAGGAAATATCCCCATCTAGTGGAAATAATCATGAATGGCAGGTCAGAAAAGGGAAGAAACAACTGCAAGTGGGTGAATATCATGAGGAACGGCAGGGCATTAATAGCCGAGCCCTCTTTTAGAAACCTGGGGTTGTTTTTTGAATCTTTACACGGCTCTATATTCGATATCTGGGATACCGGTGATCCAAAACCGTTCTTTTATCAGATTGTACGGGGTATCAGAAATTAGCCTTGCAGGGATTCCGTTGGAGGTACCGGTATGTTAAAGGTGTTCAGATTTATTCGAACCGAGGGTATCTGGGGCACGCTTTATTTGATTTTTGATAACGTTTTAAAGGCGGTGGGGCTAAGACCCAGTAAAACATATATTTATCGGCTAGGCATAGACCAACTCGAGGCTCGAAAGTATGAGAAGGATGATTTCGAGCCGATTGTGATACACGGTTTTAGTGAAATCGAGGATTTTAGGATCGCTGGAAGGCTGGACAAAGGATATTTCAAGAATAAACTGGAAAGAGGCTCGATTTGCGCGGTTAATTTTGATGTGGATAAAGTGGTCGCTTATTCCTGGGTTCATTTCAGCGAGCACAGATGGGGCGGGGACCTAAAGCTGGTATTTGATGAAAACAGCGCCTGGCTGGGCCCGATTTTTACACACAGGGCCTACAGGGGAAAGAACCTTTCGACCAGGCAGCTTTGCTGGCTGGCTGATTATCTCAGGGCTAAGGGTTTCCGATACCTGATAGCTTCGACCAATACAGTGAATTATCCCATGATGAAGATATTTTTAAGATCCGGCTTTCGTATAGTTGGGCTGGTGATCATAAGAAAACTCTTTGGGCTGAAACTGAACGTGAAAAAATATGACTTTCATCGGGACAAACTTTTGGATAGACATCTGGAGATTGTTTAGTAAAAACTTGAATATTGAGGCTCGGGCCCCGGCCCTAGAGAATTCAAGATAGCTGAAATAAATATCAGACTTGAATTACGGCTGCCCATGCGTTTATTGAATGTGAATAATATCGAAAGGAATAAGAGCTGAAATGTCATCCGAACTGAACAATTCGCTTACCACTGTGGCCAAGGGAGCCGGAATAGTCTTCGCGGGCATGATCGCCGGAAACGTCCTTGGAATGGTAAATCAGGTCGTACTTGGAAGATTCCTGGGGCCGGAGGATTACGGATTGTTCAACCTGGCCCTGAGCGTGGTTATGATTTCCTCTACTATAGCTCTATTCGGATTCTTCGGTTCTCTTTCACGTTTTGTTCCTTATCACCTGAAGAGGAAAGAACATAGCGTGGTGAGAAGCGTAATAGATTTCAGCTTCATATTCGTTCTGTCAACGAGCGTGCTTCTTGCCGCTATCATCTATATTATGGCCGCGAAGATAGCGGTAGCCATCTTTCATGACGCGCGTCTGGTGACGGTGCTGAGAATATTCGCCATTGCTGTTCCGGTAACTGCTATTACGCAGGTAACCGGCGCGGTGACCAGGGGGTTTAAGGCGCCAGAGTACGACGCTCTGGTTTTTAAAATCGGAAATAAAGTTTTAAAAATAATAATATTCTTTGTTTTCGTTATAATAGGTTCCAGATTGTACGGCGCCCTTCTGGCATACATTCTGGGCGGTATTTTGACCATAATCATTTCCTGGACCGTTATAAGGCGAAAACTATTTCCGGACTATAAACAGCACAGGAAAGTTACTATTGCAAAGGAAATCCTTTCTTTTTCCTGGCCCCTGTCCCTGACCGGGGTAACCTTTATCTTTGTTTCAAAGACGGATAAGATTCTTTTGGGATACTATCTGACCTCCAAGGAAGTGGGCATATATTCGCCCGCCCTGGTTATCGCTAGTCTGATGGTATTCGTCAGCATGGCATTTAAGTATATATTTCTGCCCACTGTGTCGGAGTATTTCAGTAGAAACAACCTTAGCTCAATGGAAAGCCTGTTCAAATCTACATCCAAGTGGATATTCCTGATAGTATTTCCGATTTTCATTTTTATACTGATTTTTTCCAGGGATATTCTGACCCTTCTGTTTGGCAGTGAGTACGCGGGCGGCTACCTGGCTTTGATAATCCTCTCCCTTGGTATCTCGGTGAATGTTTTTGCCGGCACAGCCGGAAACATTCTGGTCGGCGGGGGGCGGACCAGGATGAATCTAGTCTGCGAGATAATCGCGGCTGTGTGCAATATCGTCTTGAACATCATTCTGATCCCCAGGTTCGGAATAACAGGAGCGGCCCTGGGAACCGGGTTTTCTTACTTGTCCAGAAATATTACTTCCCTGAGTTTTGTCTATAGGACGTTCGGAATACATCCATACAAGAAAAACGATGTCAGTATAGTGATTTCAGGGTTCATAGCCGCGGCACTGACTTTCCTGTTCAAGATTTATTCTCCATTATCCTGGTTGCCGACTATGATTATTCTTGGAATCGTTTTCCTCGGAATTTACATAGCGGCCGTGATATTGACCAGATGTTTCGATGAGAACGACAAGGTGATTCTGGAAGCTGTGGAGAAAAAAACCGGTATAAACCTCAATTTTATCAAGAAGTACGTCTAGAATCCAAATAGACTTGCATTAAGGCTTTAGTGGTGAATCCGGAGTGTTTGAAGATAGGTAGAAGAACAGTTTTGAGCACCTTGAAGATCTATATGAGTTAACCTTATTCAGAAAATGAAGAATATGAAGATACTATACATCATAGACCAGCTGGGCGCGGGCGGCAAGGAGCGCCGCATGGTCCAGCTTCTCAGGGGACTGCAGGATGACGAGCGGATCAGCCCCAAGGTCGTGCTTCTTACGGACGTGGTGCACTACAGGGAAATATTCGACCTGGGTTTTGAAATTATAATATTAGACAGAAAGATAAAGAAGGATCCGGCTGTATTTTTTAAGATCCATAAGATCTGTAAAAACTGGAAGCCCGATATAATCCACGCCTGGGGGACGATGCCCACTATATACGCGGGGCCTGTAGCGAAGCTTCTGGGAATAAAGCTGATCAATGCCTCAATTGCCGACGCCCCTTTGAAGGTTGGTCCTTTAAAACGCCTGAGGACTTTTATCTCCTTCTGCTTTTCGGATATCATTCAATCCAATTCCCACGCCGGGCTTAAAGCTTACAAAGTGCCACCGGCAAAGGGCCTGGTTATATACAATGGATTTGATTTTTCAAGGATCAAAGATCTCAAAGACAAAGGTCGTTTGCGGGAGGAGTTTAAAATTGACACGGATCATGTCGTCGGAATGGTCGCGGGGTTGAATTTCCACAAGGATTATCGTTCGCTGATTAACGCCGCGAAAAAAATACTGGAAAAAAGGTCCGACGTCAGCTTCATTTGCGTGGGCACAGGAATTGAGATGGAGGATATTAAGAAGATATCGGAACCGTATGAAAGGATAATATTTACGGGCAGAAGAAATGATGTGGAATCAATAGTTGATATTTTTACAGTCGGGATTCTGTTGACAAATATGAAAATTATCAGCGAGGGCATATCAAATTCCATAATGGAATATATGGCTTGCGGAAAGCCTGTAATAGCCACGCGGGGAGGAGGGACAGTCGAGCTTGTCAAAGATGGTGAGACAGGGTTCCTGATTCCTAACGCTTCACCTGAAGAGTTAGCAGAAAAGATAGAATTGCTCCTGAATAATCCGGGGTTGAGGCGTGAAATGGGTGAGAAGGGAAGAGAGAGGATTGAAATGGAATTCAATCTGGACAGGATGATAAGGAAACATGTCGAAGTCTATGAAAAAGTCTGTAAGCTTTAGAAGAGTGTGTTCCGCGCGAAGGCCCGCTCCCCGGCGGGCTTAAATCTCAAATGTCCTTTGGGTGACGGAGAAAAGATCCTCCGGCGGTATAAGAGGCTCACCGGTTTTGACCATTTCAACGTACTTCTTTATCTGATTCGACTGCCCCTTGTCCTGCCTGCGTAGCTTTATTTTCCGGGACTTGCCCCCGTTTAGGAATTGCGCCCTTATGAAGTCGTCGATGATGACGCAGGAGGATTCACAAAATATTTCAATCCTTTCCTTTGGCAGGGAGCTGTCTCCGTTGGAAAAATATGATATCGACGAGATCGAACCGTCCTGATGCCTTACCGATATCACCAGGGTGTCCTCCTCGTGGGATTTGCTTTCGGTTCCCCCCATTCTTTCCGCGCTGATACGCTCGACAGCCGAGCCGGCCAGAAAAACGCAGAGATCGACAAAGTGGCAGACTTCGCCCACAATCCTTCCGCCGCCCACCTCTGGATCCTGTATCCAGTGATCGGCGGGGATTGCGCCGGCGTTGATCCTGTAATTTATGGCCACCGGCTCAACGGAGTTTTGAAAAAACATCTTTGCTTTTTCCACAAGCGGGGAGTAGCGCCGATTGAATCCGACCATCAGAGAACCGGCTGAATCTTTCCACGCGGACTCGATCTCTCTCAACTCTTCTTCTCTTATAGCCAGAGGTTTTTCAACGAAAACGTGTTTGTTCGCCTTTAGAGCTCCGGTTACGAACTCCGCGTGAAGATCGTGTCTGGTGGCTATGAACACGCAGTTTATGGAGTCATCTTCAATAATCTCTTTAGCGTCGGTGGTTACATATTCGAAGTCGTATTTTTTACCCAGGTGTTCGGCGTTCATGCCGGTTCCGGTGGCCAGGCCGATGAAAGCCACATCTTTCTTCTTTTCGAGGTTGCTAAGAAGAAATTTCTGGGCGTAGCTTCCAGCCCCTATAAAACCGATTTTCATCAGTTCGCTCGTCGCTTTCTTGCGGCTTGATGAAAGTTTTAGCCTGGTTTTGGTTTCCGCCTCATTGTCGTATTCGAGAAGGGCCCCGATCACCGGTTCGTCCGCGGTTTTTATTTTCTCGTATGCGGCCGGAGCTTCCGAGAAATCGAACCGGTCAGTTATCAGAGGTGAAATATTCAGCCGGCCTTTGGTTAGAAGGTTCAAAAAAGCCTCCATGTTCCTATTTTCCGTCCATCTAACGAAGCCTATCGGGTAATCCCTTGCCTTTTCTTCATAATTAACGTCGTATCTTCCAGGGCCATAAGAGCGGGAAAGGTTGAAGGAAAGCTCTTTCATGTAGAAAGGTTCCCGGGGCAGGTCCATACTGACTGCTCCAACCACAGTGACAGTTCCTTTATCTCTTGCTATCCTGCTGCCGAATTCTACAGGATCATTGCTGGAAGTGCCCGCGGTTATGATTACCGAATCGGCCCCGTAACCGCCGGTAAGCGCCTTAATCCTGTTCTCTATCGATTTTTCGCTTCTCTTCAAGGCTTTGAATCCAAGTTTTACGCTCAGATCTACTATATCATCATCTATATCAACCCCCACGGGGTTACCACCTGCGGCGGCGACAAGCTGAAGGGTGATCTGCCCGACGATCCCCAGTCCGATTACGACCACGTTTTCCCCCAGCTTCACTCCCGCCTGCCGAACGCCCTGCATCGCTATAGCGCCGATGGTCGTGAATGCAGCCTCCTCAAACTGGACCTCATTGGGGACTTTGGCGCAGAGGGTGGACGGCACGGCGATTACTTCCGCGTGTCCGCAGCCCCCGCATGCCACTCGGTCTCCAGGCTGAAAGCCTGTGGCCCCTTTTCCCGTTTTCAGCACGGTTCCCGCTGAGCTGTATCCCAGAGGGGCCGGCATCTCTAGTTTGTTCATCACTTTTCTGTAAGTTGACAGGACTCCTTCCCGCTCCATCATCTTAAGGACCTTTTTAAATTCTTCCGGTCTTGAGCGAGCTTTCTGGATAAGATTCTTTTTGGCCATGTCCACCGAAGAGCTCTCGGTACCTATACTTACCGCCGAATAGTGGTTGCGGACAAGAATGTGGTTTGGGGGCAGGTTGGGAACGGGTACTTCCCTGACGGAAAGTTCGCCAGTCTTGTTGTTTTTGATCAACTGCTTCATTTTAGACACCGTTTCATCTGATTGGTTATGTTGCTTTAAGGTTCGTCGAAATAACGACTGCGGGCTTCTATCAATCTGTCTATGCTCTTTCTATCATATTCCAGCAGCTCCAGGTGCCGCAACAGTTCTTCGTCGGAAAAACGTTTTTTATAGGGTTTTGCCGGTCTGCCGAAGGATATTGTGTAGGGTGGTATATCGTGGCTGACCAGGCTTCCCGCCCCGATGACAGAACCTTCTTCTATCGTGACTCCTTTAAGAATGATGACCGATGCGCCGACCCAAACGTCCTTTCCGACGGTGACCGGAAGATTCACTCCTCCTTTTTGTCCGTGGAGGCGCTTGCCGACCTTTTCGAATTCATGATCTCCGCCTATTATCATCAATCTGGGTCCGAGCATGGCGCCGTCTCCGATTTTGAGCGAATCGTGAACAGAGATATGGGAATCGGCGCCTATAAAAACGTTATCACCTATTTCGGCCCGCTCGGGTTTCACGAAAACCGTGCTGAGAGGGTCCCAGCTGAAGTTTTTACCGCAGGATTTGAACTTGCGCCTGTACCACATTCGCAGTATGAGTTTTGCCGATTTTCTGAATATATTCATGTCAACTTCCAGACTGTTGGTCTCCGTTCAGCGGGTATCTTAGCCCAAGCATCATCCATGCCTGGTATTCCCGGCTTCGGTCTGGGTGATAGCGTTTTCAAAGATAAGATATTTTGTCAGAGAATAGAACATCCATGCCTGGCCCCATCGTATATAATTTATCTTATTAGTATAATATCTTCTCTTCTGGTAGTAAAAATAACTATTTTTGTCATCCCACATCAACTCTGTAGATCTATCCAGAAGTCGTCGGGCTTTCTGGAAAAGGCCGAATGTCATCATGGTGTCCATACCCTGGGCGAAGTTATGTATGTCGATGGGATATAAACTGTTGTCATAATACTTCGGGGTCATGTCCTCGGTAAAGTGGTTATCTATATGATATTCGAGTCCGGATTCAATGTTGCCGCGCAGGTTTTCCAATGAGAGGTATCTGCACACGTCATTCAACGCTACCAGGTTGAACCCGGTGTGGAAGTTGTCCGTCCACTGGTGGAAATCGCTCTCGCCGTAGGCCCATGAGCCGTCAGGTCGCTGAGCGCCCGCGGAGTAGCGGGCCGATTTAGCGGCCAGCGTCGCGAGACGCCGGTCGTTCAGAAGAGAGTATAATCTCGCGAACAGTCTGCTGCCCATGAGGTTTACATTGTGAACCCTGGTTCCCTCGCCGGGAATATATCCGAAAACTATCCGGCGGCCGGACTCGAAAAGGAGCAGTTCTTTCTGAATAAATTCTCCTATCTCCATGGCTAATTCCAGCCATTTTTGGTCTTTGTCGATCTCAAAAAGGTCGAGAAACGCTTGGGCAACGAAAGAAGAAACAATCATGTTCGGTGTAAAAGCCCGCACCGAAAAAGCCTTTGATTCCCAGAAAAAATTGTAGCCCACGCAGAAATAATCCCTGCCCTTGGACCTTTGGGAGATTATTATCTCGGCGAGGCGGTAGGAGTCTTGAAGATACCTTTTTTCGCCGGTAGCAGCGTAGAGGTATAGAAGCCCCTGGATGAAAAGGGCCAGGCCCTTGGCGTTATATCCTTTGGGAACCATAGCCAGGGGGCGGAAGTTTACCGGGGATCTTTTGAAGAACTGAATCCAGGCAAGGCGGAAAAACCTCGATCTGTAAAGGGGGAGTTTCTGGAGTATAACGCTGTTAAGGCCGTCATAGACGTCGAAACCCCTAAACCCCGAATCGTTTAAAGTCCTGTAGTGTTTTTTTATCAAATCCAGAACGTTCATTATAAAACAATGGAGTTCAAACCAGTAAAACCCGCCTTGGGAAAGTATATGATCAAAACGGAAACGTGACTATCAACCGGGCCGGAAAAGATAATATCACTTCTGTGTATTATAAGAAAGAAATACTTGTTAGCTCCCATATGTTTACATATTCTTGAGAGAATGATGAAAAGGTCAATGCATATAGGATTGATAATCGGAATCGTGCACAAGATAGGCGGAATGGAAAGGCAGGCTATCCTGCTTGCCAAAGAACTGAAACACCGTGGATACAAGGTAACATTATTCGTCTCGGGCCTAAAAAAGGGAATCTCCAGCGCGGTCGATATAAGTGGACTTGACTGCATTTATCTGTATCACACCAGTTATACGGGATTTATAAGCAGACGCCTGCTTTGGCATTACTGCAGGCAAAAGAACATAACCCACCTTGTTGCTTACCATTTTTCCAACGCGAGGATAGCTGTCAAAGCGGGAACGGATTGCAGGGTAATCTATAATGTCAGGAGCATAAGGTTCTCCTCCCAAAAGGAACTCGTCGAAGAATACATGAAGGTTGCCAGAAGGGCGGAAAGGTTAATTACAAACAGTGGGAACACCGCCGCTCTTTTACAGAAATGCGGCATAGCCGGTAAAGATAAGATCAGCGTGATTCGAAACGGAATCAGTCTTCCGGCCGCGGAACCCTGCTTGGAAAGTGGTCATGTTTTATATGTAGGCTCGATCAAGAAAGTCAAGGGGCCGATAACTTTTGTAAAAGCCTGCCATGCGGTTATCAAAAGAGATTCGGGAGTTAAGGTGGTGATATGCGGGGATGGGATCATGAGGGCTGATATTGAGAAGTATATCAGGGACAACGGGTTGGGAGAAAATTTCAGGTTACTTGGCGAAATCCCTTCTGAAAAAATCCCTTACAGGGACGCGTCGGTTTTTGTCAATTCCTCGATACGCGAGTCGAACAGCAACAGCCTTCTGGAGGCCCTCTCCTTCGGGATTCCGGTGGTGGCGACCGACAATCCCGGAAACAGGGATATCCTCACAGAACTGGAAGGACACCGGATGGTAAGGGTAGCTGACAGTGAAAGTATGGCCCAGTCCATTTACGAACTGCTTCGATTGGAAAGCCGGGAGAGAAAGATCATCTTCGATAAATCGAGAGAGTATATAAGAAAAAATAATTCCATTTCGACAGTCGTGGATAATTATATTAAAGAGCTTGAGGAATTATAGAGGAATATTTTAATGATTTCAGTGATGTTCCATTCAGCCGGCCTGCGTGATTTGGCCTGGAGATCCTCTCACATTTCTGAACCGCTGGATATCATGCGGGAAAAACTGTCGATTATCAATAAAGAGGGATACAGTACCGTTTTTATGGCGGAAGCGGCGGAGAACTCGGGCCATGAACGGGATGGGCTGATACACTTGACATTTGACGACGGGTATCTGGACAACTGGGTTCACGTATTTCCCATGTTGAGAGAGTTTGGCCTCAAAGCCACTATTTTCGTAACTGCGGATTTCGTGGATTGCGCGGAGGTTGTACGCGAGCAGAAAGAAATATTCGAAAGGAAGCATGATCCCAGTGGATGCTGCGCCGGATTTCTGTCTTTCAGTGAGATGCGCAAGATGGAAGAATCGGGGCTGGTTGAGATACAGTCACATTCCCTGACCCACACGTGGTATTTTAAAGGCCCGGCAATCGTGGATTTCTGGCACCCCGGAGCGGCCACCGAGCATTTGGGGCCTATATGGATGCTGTGGAACCTTATGCCCGACAGAAAGCCATATTACCTGTCGGAAGCTCAAAGACTCGAGGCCAGGATACCTTATGGAACTCCGATTTACGAGCATGGTAAGTCGCTGGAGACGTTGAGGTTCTTTCCAGATGAAGATGAGCTGGAGGAGAGTCTGGTATCGCTGGCCCGGGAGAAGGGGAAAGAATTTTTTAAAAACGCCGGATGGAGGAAGGAATTATATGAAATCGTGGGAAAGTACCGTGAAAAGCGCGGTAGCAGAGGTGCTTTTGAAACGAAGGAAGAGTATGGGGAAAGAATCCGTACGGAACTATTGAATTCAAAAAAGAAGCTGGAGGACGGATTGGGACACGAGGTCGATGGCCTGTGCTGGCCGGGGGGAGGCGTTACTGAAGAGGCTGTCAAAATGGCCAGAAATTCGGGGTATAAGTATCTTACAAGGCCGGGAAAATTTAAAAGATCAAACCATCAATACCTTGAGGATGGAATGATCGACAGGATAGGGAGCCTGCCAAGGTTGAGGGTGAAGGGAAGGGACCTGGGGTATCCCTCCGGCGCGGATTTTAAATATTATCTTCGTTATAATAATGGATATTATATGGCACGGTGGTTGTATGATATTAAAAGGTTAAAAAGAATTCTCGCCCCGTATTCAGGCTGAAGCTTCTAAAAGTGAACCTGTAATGTTTGACAAAAATCAAAATGTAAAAAAAGTCTTCGGAATGATTGCCGGAGGAAAAGCTCTGCCGTCGATGGTTTTTCTGGCGGCGCTTCACTTCCTGGCATTATTCTCGGCAGCGCCGGCTGGCAATCACCGGGTATTCTTTATCTTTTTCTTTTTCACCATGGTGCTGATTCCAGGATTTATTCTAACCCGGATCATTTTCCCGAAAGGCATGTTCTATTACCGTATTTTCCTATCCATTCTTCTGGGTTTTGCTCAGATGTTCATCCTCCTTCTTATTTTCTCCTTCTTCAAGGGTGATATCTTTTACCTTTCCGTGATCATACCCGTTCTTGGAATCGTATTTGCCGCTCTCGGGGATTACGGTAATTTCAAGGGTTTTGAAATACCGAATGGAACCCCCCTGTCCAAATGGATTATAATACTTATGCTTGCCATAGCAGCCTTCGTTTCTCTGATCACCCTGCGGGGTGGCGATCCGGTCCTGCTAACGGGAGACTCTCAGGATCATATAGCCTACATAAAAGCCGTCACCACTAACCGGCAGGCATTTCCTGATGAATTTCTCTACAAAAACGGAGGAATGCTGACCAGGGATATAAGGCGGGGCCTGGCGCATTCCATGTGGGGAGCGATAAATATTCTCACGGGAGAGAGAGAAGTATTCCCAGTCTGGCCGTTCTTGTCCTGGATAGGGTCTCTTTCCATATTGCTGGGAATATTCTGCGTTGGGGTTCAGTATTTTAAAAAACCGGCCATCGGGCTGGGAGGCGCCGTGCTTTATCTCCTTTTCTACCAGGGCGGGTTAGCGGGGCATTCGCTTATCACGTCTGCCTACGGGTTTTATTTTGGAAAGATCTTTCTTTTCGGGTTTTTTATGTTTCTACCTAAGATACTTCGTTCCTTGAAGAAAGAATATCTTGTAATTGCTTTGGTATCTTCTTTTGCGGCTACTGCCACTCACATAAGCTACTTTTTGATAATATACTTTGTTATATTCATCTTTTCACTTGTGGAGTGGTTTCAGGTAAAAGGGGAATCGGGGAAAGCAGTTTTAGTAAGGGCTGTGCCGTGTCTGGCGGCGGGTGTGTTTGCCGTGAACCTACCTTATCTTCTTCTCCGTTATCTGAGGGACTATAACCCCTTAAATGAAATACACACCCATGTCCAGGGTATGCTTTTTCTTGGAAAAGGCCTGGCTGTATTGAACCCCATTCTGTTTTTCAGGGGCGAGGGCCATCTTATGGTAACCGCTTTTTTCGCGATATTCATTCTTTGGAAGGTCAGCCGGAAGGAAAAGAATCTGAGACTGTTGCTGGGATCCACCGCGGCGGTCTATATCCTGGTTTTCAATCCTCTGTGGGTTCCATTTATAATGGAGAAGATAACTTATCTTATCGTAAGGTTTTCCGCGGCGTCTCTAAGCATGCTGGTTACAGCGTATCTTATCAACAGCCTTTTGCTTAAGATCAAAGACGGATCGGCTGGTTTGTCAGGCAGCCGGGCCATATTGGGCTGGATTATTATACTTTTGGTTCTGAGCCCTCCATTATACTCTGACGTGGCCAACTTCTCCTACGCGGGAGATAAGAGAAAAAGCATCATGGACCGCAGCGCACTTAAACTTAAAGATCTCTACTCCGAGATCGACAAAAGAGTTCCCCCCGGCAGCGTTATCGCTTCAGATCCGGTCACCAGCTATTGCATCCCGGCCTTCTGCGATCAGTATGTTGTCTGCACCTATGATCAACACTCCACTCCCAACGACTCTACGGCCCTGGATAGGATAATAGCCTGCCGGAACATTTATATGCCGGACATATCTTGTGCTGACATCGGGGAAATCCTGGAGAAGTATGAAGCGGGATTTGTGGTGATTAACGGTAGGATCCCTTCGGGTGTGATAAGCCAGTACTGGAGGCCCGACGCAGATCTGGCCCTGGCGGCTGCTGATAAGCTTAAGGGATGTGGCGACAGATTTGAGATGATCTTCTCCCATAATAAGGCCTTTCTATTCAGGTACCTGGGGAGCCGGAGAGTTCCATCAGAAGAGGAAGAGATATTTCCTTCTAAGGCTGGAATTTTGAGGGTCGGCCGGTTCAGAGGGGATTACCGCGATTTGACCGAATCCGGAATAGAGGGAGTATACATGAAAGGGTGGGGTAAGGAGGCGCAAAAGGTTAATAGGGGAGATTCGCTTTCGATCTACGTGGACTGGGTAACGGGTGAAATAAAGGGAGTGGGAAGTTACAGAGTATATTTGAGATTTGATACCGGTTTTGGAAAAGGGCCTCTATATAGTTATTATTACGGTAAGATCTACAGGAAGATACTTGAAAAGATCAAGGGTGAAAGGTACCGCTTCAGACATGAAAAAATACCTTTTGCAGGCGTCTATCCCCCCGACAGGTGGGAACCAGGAATGATTTACAGGGATTATTACATCTCACTTATTCCCAAAGACATAGCGCCAGGGAAATATACGATATCGGTAAAAATGCACCACGCTCCGCACGTCCCTAATTATGACCTGCGGGATTTTATCACAGACAGCGATATCTATGACGGCCCCGATATCATGAATATATTGATTGAGTAAGGTACCCTTTTTGCATTAATTAAGTTTGACATGAAAGAATCAAACGGCATAATCATCGCGCTCAAGGAAAGTTTTGGAGTTTTCGGCAAGGCACTCTCCAAATTAAAGTATTTCTTTATCGTCGTGGTGGCTGGAACTGTGCTAGGAACACAGATCTATAATCCCAACAAGAGGGCGATAGAGGCGGCTGTCGGATTTATCCTTGTACTGATGCTGTGGAATTTTTCCACTATAAACGCGCTGTGGTTCATGGTGATCATCTATCCCTTTCCTTTCGCTATATCCTGGGGAACCTCCAACTTCGTCTTTATGCTGATAATCACCCTGATTCTGATAATACGCGTTACCGCCGGGCAGATGAAATTCAAATTTGATAATACAGTAGCTCTTCCCGTTCTGCTTATGGTGCTCTCGTATATTATTTCCCTTAAAAACGTCCCTCTGGGCATGGACGTTACAGTTACCGCTTTCGCCAACACGGGCAGCTTTTTCGCGGCGGCGACATTCATGTTCCTTCTCATAAACTTTATTGACGACGAGGAAAAACTTCGCCGGACCATGCAGCTGATGATGGTCACCGCGACTCTGGTGATCGGTTTTACCCTCTTCGAGCTGGCTTTTCCAGGTCGGGTGATAGTCCCCAACTGGCTCTATACGGTTCACAAGACAGAGCTTGTAATGAAAGGTATCAGGGTAGAGGGCCCTTTTCATGATTACGAGCTGAACGCGGAGTTTTTTACCCTGAACTCGTTTCTGATCTTTTTCATGCTGGTGAGGACCAGGAGAATGCTGACACGCTTTCTTTTCGGTTCTCTGCTGATAGTAGATCTTTTTCTGATGTTCGCGACCATAACAAGAGGGGCTTTCTTCTCCCTTATCCTGGGAATCTTCTATCTTATGGTCCTCTCCAGAAAGGATCTGAATATTGTTAAACTGACCTTCATATTTGCCAGCCTGGCGGTGTTGATAATAGGGCTGGAAGCGATAGTGGCGCAGTATACCACCTCCGGTTCACTGTTCGACCGGGTAGTAAAGACAAGCTTCAGGAGTGGAGTTATACCGAACAACCGCTATAACATCTGGAAGGGGGCGATCGAGAGGGGCATGCGGTATCCTCTCTTCGGCAAGGGCCCGGGTTGGGATTTCGCCTCTCGTTTCGATACCGGCTTCTGGCCGCATAATCTTTATCTCTTTTATTTCAATATAACGGGCATTTTCGGGTTGCTGGCCTTTTTGTTTCTAGTGTTCAAACTTGTCAGATGCACCTTTACCGGATTAAAAGCGTCTGTTTTAAGTTCGCCGTACCCCCAGGCCCTGATGAAAATACTTCACGTGGTGCTGGTGATATTCCTGTTCGACCAGTTGAAGATAGATTACATTCGAAACAGGATCTACACTTTCTTTATATGGTTGTTATTTGCCATTATAGTAATCACTTATAATGTCATAAAAAAGAATGAGGGAAGGGATAGAATGGCATCTACCACTTGATTTCCCTGATATTCCGCGGCAGGCTTTTTTTCTTGCAGGCCGGTAGTCAAATTTGTGCAGATTCCTTTTATCGGAGATCCCTATGGTCAGAAAAGCAGTTTTCGCGGCAGTACTTTTAAGCGCTGCCTCTCTTTTTATTACTCTAGCGCCTCCCCTGAGGTTCGCCTGCGCCCTGCTTCAGCTTTTTTTCCTTCCCGGAATGGCTTTTACGATTTTTGTCCTGGAGGGAAAGCTCTCCCGGCTGGACCAGATCTTTATATCCGTTCTGATCTCCCCTGTCCTGGCGGCGATGATGTCTTTCCTGGTTCACATGCTGACCGGCGATATGGAGACTTCGGTCACCGCAGTAATAGGGGCAAGCTATCTATTATTCCTTCTTGGATTTCTGAAGGGCAAGTACGAAAAGGTAATTGAGAGCGGCGGCGTTCCGAAAATGATTTTTGCCGTCTCTATCTGCTACGCCGCTCTGATACTGTTGTCATATCTGGTTAACGATTATCTTCTAATACGGTCAGACGCGTGGTATCACGCGGCGGTGATAAGGGAGGTAATAGCCAGGGGAATTCCTCCCAAGGAACCCCTGCTGGCCGACTTCTCGATTAAGTATATGTGGTTTTACCATTTCTTTCAATCTTTCTGGATAAAGCTTTCTGGCCTTTCGCTCTTCGGCGCCATGGCCTTTTTCAATATAATCAACGCTTTCATCTTTCCTTATTTTGCGGCGAGATTTGTTTCCCGCTTCACCGCCAGGAAATCCGTCATTGTTTTTGCCGTTCTTCTGGCCATAGCAGGGTTGGATTCACCCTCCTGGATCCTCTGGCCGGTTAATTTTGTCCGTGTTTTTGTCGGAGATGTCACCGGGATGGCCGAGGTGAAGAGAATACTGGCTAATACCCGGATCAACGGGGCGGAAGTAATCAGGTTTCTTCACCCGGTAGGGACTTGGCAGGTGAACTGGAACGATAAATTTCTTACCCTGACAGTCTTCAACTACTCTCTGAATATGTTCCTGGTTTCGCTCATACTCTTTCTGAAGAAGGGATTTCTGACCGAATCTCGGATAAGGGCGATTATCACGTTGTTTGTTATCACCCTGGGAACCTTCCTCTTTCACACAGTGACCGGTATGACCCTGATTTTTACTATGGCAGGGTCAGCGGTATTATTATTTCTGGCTTACCGTTACGTCTACGGAGAAAAAGACGCATCATCTCGTTTTTACGCGCCGTTTCTGGCGTCGATGCTAGCGGCGATTCCAGCTGCTCTCTATTTTTTCTCTCTAATGGCGGGTGAAAATGAAGCGGGGGGCAATTCCCTTTTGAATAATATCTTCCATATAGGAGGAAGAAACATTTTGACTATATTGTTTCCCCTGGCGATACTCTTCTTTCCCGCCAGGACAGCTTTCAGAAAGATCATATCGGCAAAAGATACGGCCTCTCGAATACTGATAAGCTGGGTTATCTGCCTTCTGGCTCTCTGCGTTTTCATAAATATCGGGATCGTGGGCGAGAAAAAGTTCATATACTTTCTCTTTCTGGTAATAGGCCCGCCCATATACGTTCAGATCGTTGAAAAGATAAAAAGCAGAACGCCCTTTTACAGGGTCTTTCTAACTGCCACAGTTCTGGTCCTGTTTCTGGTTCCCGCTGTTCTGACTTTTCGCGGATTCATGATGGAAAAACCGGACAGCAGTATGTGGTCGAGGAGGTATGATTTTACTGAGGAGGACAAAGCCTTTTTCGACTGGGTTGAAAAGAATATTCCTCCAAACGCCGTAATAGCCGAGAACGACAACTACCATCTTTGCCCTGTTTATGCTTCCAGAAGAAATCTTTATTCTTCCTATAATGTTATAAGGGGATTGGGATACGGGGGCGAGAAATTTGATACATACAGAGCTATTCAGAATTCCATCTTTGGAAAAGGGGGCGATCCAGTCAAGATGGCGAGAAGTATGAAAAGACTGGGAAGGGAGCTTTATATCGCAGTATGGAGCGAGGATTTGAAATCAAATCCGGACCTTGAGAGGAAACTAGAATCGGAAGTTTTTCATGAGGTATACGGTTCGGAGCGGGTTTCCCTCTACGCTCTGGATTAAAAAGGATAGTAACTGGCAAAAATCTATTATATTCGATATGATGGCATAAAATATGTAAACGGTTATGCATTAATTCAGTAAAAGGGCCGGATGAACAGGCTGAATAAGAGAAGGCGGAAGATATGAAAGCGATCATTCTGGCTGGAGGCTTGGGGACAAGGCTTAAGCCGTTCACGGAAGTCATTCCGAAACCCCTTTTGCCGGTTGGTGAAAAAGCGGTTCTCGAGATTCAGATAGAGCACCTGGAGGAGCACGGCTTCAGCGAAATATACCTTGCTACCAACTACAAGTCCCGCTACATTCAAAACTTCTTCGGCGACGGCTCCCAGTACGGTGTCTCTCTTAAGATCAGCAAAGAGGATGAACCACTGGGGACAGCGGGCCCCCTGTCCCTCCTCAAAGCAGAGCTGGACAAGCCTTTTCTGGTTATGAACGGCGATATACTTACCAGATTGAACTTCGCCAAGATGTATGAGTTCGCCTTGAAAAAGGAAGCCAGACTTACCATAGGGGTCAAGAAGATCTATACTCCTTTCCGCTTCGGAAATATAGAGAGCGACGGGGATTTCGTTATCAATATAGAGGAAAAACCCGATATTGAAACAAATGTGCTGGCCGGAGTCTACATAATGACTCCGGATATATTCGAATATATTCCGGAAAACAAACCTTACGGCATGGACCAGCTGATAAAAAGAATGCTGGAACGGGGCGATCCTATAGCAAAATACCAGATAAACGAATACTGGCTCGACATAGGTGTTATCGATGATTACAAGGATGCTCAGAACATCTATAACAGATTTTACTCAGGGGAAGAAGAATGAAAAAAGTTCTTGTTACAGGCTCAGACGGCTTTATAGGTAGCCATCTGGTCGAAGCTCTCGTTGAGGAAGGGCGCCAGGTAAGGGCCTTTGTATTCTACAATTCATTCAACCACTGGGGATGGCTCGATTCACTCCCCGGTGAAATAAAAAAGGAGCTGGATGTTTTCTCCGGAGACATCAGAGACCCCAACGGTGTCAGAACGGCGATGGATGGTTGCGACGCCGTTTTCCACCTTGCCGCCCTGATAGGAATCCCCTTCAGCTACCATTCTCCCGATTCGTATGTCGATACCAATATTAAAGGTACTCTGAACGTTCTTCAAGCTGCCAGGCAGCTGGAGACCAGCCGCGTTTTTGTCACCTCCACATCCGAAGTATACGGAACCGCCAGGTTTGTTCCTATAACGGAAGAGCACCCGTTTCAAGGCCAGTCTCCCTACAGCGCTTCGAAAATCGGCGGGGACAGGATAGCGGAATCGTTCTACAGGTCGTTCGAGCTTCCGGTGACCATTGTAAGGCCGTTCAACACCTTCGGGCCCAGGCAGTCGGCCAGGGCGGTGATACCGACAATAATCACGCAGCTTAAAGCAGGCTTTGATGAAATCAAGGTCGGCGATCTCGCTCCTACCAGGGATTTCGTTTATGTCAAGGACACGGTGAGAGGTTTCCTGAAGATAGCGAAAAGCGAAGACACCATCGGCGAGGAGATTAATATAGCGACCGGATCGGAGGTGTCTATTGGCGATCTCGCCGGGATTCTCATCGAGATGATCAATCCCGGCGCGCGAATAAATCAGGAGGACAGGCGGTTCAGGCCCGAAAAGAGCGAAGTGAGAAGGCTTCTGGGATCAAATGAGAAACTTAAGAAGCTGACCGGCTGGAAGCAGAAATACTCACTGGAGGAAGGACTTGCCGAGACAGCCGAATGGTTCGGGGACCCGGAGAATCTTAAGAGCTTCAAACCCGGAAGGTATAATGTCTGACAGAAGCATTCCCCTATCAGTTCCTTCGATCAGGGGAAATGAATGGAAATACATCAAGGAGAGTCTGGATACGGAGTGGGTCTCTTCCGCGGGCAAGTATGTCAATGCCTTTGAGGAGAAGGTGGCGGAGTTTACCGGAGCCCGGCACGCTATAGCTGTGGTAAACGGCACTGCCGCCCTTCATCTTTGCCTGATAGTGACCGGAGTGAAACCGGGAGACGAGGTAATAGTTCCTACTCTAACCTTTATCTCTCCAGTCAACACCGTAAGATACATGGGCGCTGAACCGGTATTCATGGATTGCGACGATTTCTATAATATCGATGAGGCTAAGACTTTAGAGTTCATCAAGGACCACACGGTATTCAGGGAAGGGTATTCATACAACAGAGAGAGCGGCCGAAGGGTTTCGGCGGTCATTCCGGTTCACGTATTCGGCAACGCGGCCCGGATGGAGGATCTGGCCAAGATTTGCCGGGAAAGAAACATAAGGATCATCGAGGATGCTACCGAAAGCCTGGGTACCCGCTACACTGGTGCGGGATTCAAAGGGAAATATACAGGGACAATAGGAGATACCGGATGTTTGTCATTCAACGGAAACAAGATAATCACCACCGGCGGGGGTGGGATGATCTTATCAGACAATCCCGAATTCGCCCGAAGGTGCAGGTATCTTTCCACCCAGGCAAAGGATGATCCCATAAGGTATGAGCATAACGAGGTGGGTTATAACTACCGTCTGACCAACATACAGGCCGCCATGGGAGTCGCCCAGATGGAGATGCTGCCTGAATTCATCGAGAGGAAGAAGCGCAACTACCAGGTTTACCGCGAAGGTATCGAGGGAATAGTGGGGCTGTCTCTAGCTGAAGTTCCGGATTACGCCGAGCAGAATTACTGGTTTTACTGTCTTCAGATCAATGAGGACAGATACGGCATGGACAGGGATGGATTGATGACGAGGCTGGCATCCCGGAATATTCAGACCAGGCCGGTATGGGAGCTGAATCACAGGCAGAGGATGTACAGGGAGTGCCAAAGATATAAGATCGATAAGGCTTTGAAATTATGGGAGATAACCCTGAATATACCATGCTCTGCGAATCTGGACAGAGACTCTATCAACCGGGTTTTAAATACACTGGAGGGGCGTGACGTTGAATAGAATATTAATAGTTGGAGGCGGGGGTCACGCTAAAGTTGTAATTTCTATTCTCAACAAGAATAGGGAATATGAGGTATTCGGGTATGTCGATCAGTCTAATAGGGGTGAAATACTGGGGGTAAGATATCTTGGCAATGATGAAATATTAAATGAATTATTCATGAATAAGGTTGTCAAGCAGGCGGTTGTCGGAATAGGTGGCATAGAAAATCTTATTCGCAGGGAGGAGATATCTAAAAGAGTTGCCGGAATAGGATATTCCTTTCCCAAAGTTGTTTCAACTTACGCCATGGTAAATGAAGATGTGGATATATCTGAGGGCACAACGGTAATGGATGGGGTAGTGATAAATACGGGTGTTAGAGTTGGGCGATTTTGTATAATAAACACTGCGTCTTCTATAGATCATGATTGCGTCATCGGCGATTTTACACATGTTGCACCAGGAACGACTATTTCGGGTGGTGTGAAATTAGGTAATAGAGTTCTTCTTGGCACAGGCGCAAGTATTATTCATTACATAAACATTTGTGATAATGTAACGATAGGTGCCGGAGCCGTGGTTACGAAGGATATTGAAGATCCCGGCACTTACGTCGGGATTCCAGCGAGGAAGTTATAGAGATGAGTCAGAGAGTCCTTGTAGCGATAATTGCGTACAATGAAGAGAAGAATATTCGCGAGACGATAGAGGACCTTCTGGCCGCGGATCTGGGTTATGATATCGTGCTTGTAGATAACGGATCGCATGACCGGACCGCTGATATCGCGAGGGAGATGGGAGTTCCCTGCGTATCTCATTTTATAAACAGCGGCTCTTCAAGCGGCACGGTGATGACATATTTCAACTACGCCCACCGTTATGGTTATGACGTGCTGTGCCAGTTTGACGGAGACGGGCAGCACATTGCTTCTGAGCTTCCTAAGATAGTGGAGCCGATAGGCAGTGGAGAGGCGGATTACGTGATCGGATCAAGATTCATAACGGGAGAGGGCTTTCAGTCCTACGCTTTTAGAAGAGCTGGAATAAAGCTTTTTTCGTTTATTAATTCGAAGATAGTCGGTCAAAGGATTACTGATATAACCTCCGGTGCCAGAGCTTATAGCAGCAAGGTTATAGAGTTTTTCGCGAGAAAGTACCGGCATGAGGTCTACGACACAAATCAGCTGCTTCTTCTCAGTCATTTCGCCGGGGCACGTATCAAGGAGGTTCCCGTGGTGATGAGGGGGAGATTGCATGGAACTTCCGAGTTCAACGTCTATAACGCCCTTGCTTTTCCGGCCATCTGTCTGATAAACATAATAGGAACTCTGTTGCAGCGAGGTAACATAAGGAAGGGTAAATTCTAGGTTATGGGAATAAAGATCAAGATATTATCGCTGATACTCGGACTGATCTTCCTGTATTTCGTTTTCAGGTTCGTCAAGAGGAACACCTTCCGTCCATCCTACGCTTTCATGTGGATACTGGTTGCCCTGTTTCTCGCTTCGATCCCTATTTTGGAAAGCTTCTATAAATGGTTCGCGACCACCGTCATCGGTATAAACGACGCCAGACACGTTATATATGTTGTGTTGATCGGGTTCCTGCTGGTCTACTTGTTTTATCTGACCATTAGAATAAGCAAACTAAACGATCAGGTTCAGGAGCTTATCAGCTATACCGCGATCCTTGAAAAGGAGAACGAGGATAAAGACCAAGTGTGATTATCCCGCCACCTCTCTTTAAAGACCGTTCTCAAAATCGATAAAGATTGACAGTTAATTCCCCGGTTGATACATTGGTTATGTGGATAGATAAGCGGCTATATTGGGTTACCATCTAAAAAGGTGTTTTTGCGGAGTTTATTTGATAGCTTAGGCTTGCCTTTAATCGGCGTTTAAAGGCAAACCCCGGTTCTCTCTTTCGAAAAGCGGCGGCCGCTTAGGTTTATTTTAAACCATTTAAAATTCAATGTACCGGCTGGAAAGGAGGCGGGAGATTTTCCGGTATAATGACTATCGCGCCAAGAACCCCTTTAAATAACGCACTTGTTTCAATAAGCGTCCAACAAAGGACGGTGATCTTCATGACACTTAAGAGATTGACGGCATTCAGCCTTCTGCTGATGCTGTTTTTGCCTGCCTGCCCTATTGCGCTAAAAGCTCAGCAGACCTATAACGGCGTGAGCGATGTCAGCTGGGGGCGTTTCGCCACATGGCCAAACATTCGGTTTGACGTGGAGCACTATGAAGGAGATGTGCTGAAGCGTGTCTACGCCGACAGGATTCAAAGGACTCACAAGAATCTGAGCCTTAACTGGCAGTTGTATTTCGGAGCTACATCTTATTACAACTCGATAGAAGATATTCCTCATTTCGACGACGTTCCTTTTGATCAGACCAACATCTGGCCCGAAGATCAGAACTGGGTGTATAAGAAGTTCGCCGTACTGAGGGAGAACGCGTCCTATGGGTCCCTACCAAAATACGGGGGGACCAGCTCCGCCCCCAACTATCCGGACCAGGACTACACTTACACGGTGTCGGTCAATTCGGTTTCACCCGGAACCAGGATCATCACCGAACACAGCATGTTCTACCTGGAGAATGATAATGACAACAGCGATAACTACCATCTGGGATACGCCGCCTGCCACTATAAGTACACCGGATATGATGGTTTCATGGTGAAGGGCGATTTTTCAAAGTTCACCGACCCGGATGATAACAAGAAATTCACAGGAGAGTTTATCGCCGAGAACTGGATGCTGTTCTTCGATCCTGATACTGACGCCAAGTATGGCGCCCATATTCCGGTGATGGTTAGTTTTTCGCATCGTCCTGGAGAGGTAAAATGCTACCGGGACAGTGTCGAGTTTCACTACTGGGGGAGCGACAGGGATATAGAAAAGACCTTCTTCATCTCGCTACCCTTCGGGGCAAAGGCCTTCCCTCCCGATACGACTGCCTCCTGGGCGGCAAACGGCCTGCCCCAGTACGTAATCGACCAGTGCCGATTGGTCAACCGGCTTGTAAATAACTGGCCTGTCGCCGTGGATGAGGATTTCTATTTTACCGCTTCCTCTGACGCGTCACCCGATAGCGTAACTATTAGGAACACCTTTTCATACAGTTACATGGGCCAGAACTGGGATACATCGGGGTACGTCTCCCAGACACCGGTCGGGTTCCTGCCTCCCCTTGTAGCGCTGGCCGCCGATGAGGGCGTGATTTCTTCAGGCGGTCTTCCCACGGGGACTTCAGATATCGGACTCGGCTTTCCGACCAAATACGGTCCGCTAAAGATAGTGAACGGCGTTTCTCTGGTGGAATACACCATTCCTGGCGCTCCGGAGCACGATATACACCTGGTCGGTACCCCGAACGACTTTGAGACGATCTGGAAGCAGCGGGTTAACCGTATGATCAATCGTGAAGCGACCAGTAATGACAGGTACAGGGCCAGTGTCGGAGTGTGGGGTGCGATGGGTAATAGAGGCGAAATCGCTTCCCTGGCTCTGACAAGAGACTATACCAGGGAGCACTACATCGACTTCATGAGCCAGACAGTTCATAAGCGGGTCTTTTCCGAGGATGGTTCGGCCAGATACGCTGACGGCACCCAGGGCTGGGGGTATTGGGACTGGACTGGTGTCGTTCCTCCCCCCTCGGGTTCCTGGCCCGGATTCTGGTCAGGGCTCTGGTCCAACCCCAGTTCCTCCAATATTGAACAACCCTGGGATTTCAACGCGTCATCCGGAATGATACTCGAGTTTCTTTATGAGTACGGGCTGTGGTCGGGGGACTGGACGGTTTTGGATGAAAACTGGAGCTTCGAGGGATGGACAACAGACACTATCGGAGTGGAACAGATCATGGATCCCATGAAATTCTTCCATGACTGGGGCTATATGGCTTCATCCTACTGTCTCTTCGGCGGTGCCGGAGGCATTATGGACATGTTTCCCGCGGAATTGGCAGGATATCAGTCATACGCCAAGATGGCCGATATCCTGGGATATGCCGATTCGGCCGCTACCGGATGGTATCTGGCGGCTAAATCGCAGATCCCGTTCGTGACTCGCTGGGCGGCCAAGGATTATATCGGCCAGTACTACGCGGTCACAGACAGCATGCCCTCGCCCGCGGGCGACTATATCGAAGTGATAGACGGATTCGGAGAATGGGAGCCGTCCGGCCCGATGCACGGCGAAAACGAATACGGAACTTCCGTATTGAGAACCTTGGAAGAGTGGGCCGACTGGACAATTTCCGGAGAGAGGATCCATCCTCTCACCTTCGATATACTTTCCGCTCTGGTGGACGATGATAATTCCTTCGAGGCATATCTGGACGATTTCCAGGATCAGTCGGCATACTGCCTTGATTTACGAAGAGGCACCTTTTTCGAGGACAAGCTGTACTGCTTCTACAAGTGGAAAAAATACACGGACGAAGACGGGCTTGCCGTGGACATCAATTATTTGTACGCTTCAGAAGACGGCGATATAAACGGCGCCGCTCAGGCCTATACATCGTACGATCTCAATTGGTACAACAACATAGTGTATGACAATAGCGGCTCAACCCCCCCCGTAGAAAAAAAAGGAAGACCGTTCGTTTTGATGCCCGCCCTGGTAGAGACTTACGGAGTGCCGGTGAGAATAGGCTCATGGGCACCTGCCAAGCTTGATTCCGCGTATTACGATACGGAAACCAGCACCTTTACGGCCTATCTCACAGAAGGCGACGGGTTTTCTCAGGAGGTTCCGGTAGTACGGCTTCAGGCCGACCAGAATCCTTCGGTAAGTTTTACACAGGGCAGCGGGAGCAGTGAGTGGGATTCCGTATGGAAGGTGGAGAAGGTCACCCTGACTGGCGATGGCCCCTGGATAATTACGGCCAGCATACCTCCCTATCCGGGAGTAATCTGGGCGGAAGACCAGGCGGAGCACAACCTGATCATGGATCCGGGATTCGAGGACTGCGGAGCCATGCCCAACATCGAAATGGGATGGCTTGCCTATGCGGGTAACGAAGGAACGACCAGGTCGACTTACCAGAACTGCAACACTGGATGGAGAAGCGCTCGTCTCAAACTCACCGATCCGGACGACGCTCCCTATCTTTGGCAGAAGGTGTGGGTCAAGCCGCCTGATGCGCAGACTCCGGACAGAATACCAATAGACGTAGACTTCTGGTATGACATCGCTTCAGACGATGTAGAACTGCGGTTCCGTGTAATGGAGTTCACCAATAATGTAAATAGAGGGCAAACAGCCTATAAGATCCTTTATTCCCAGAATCTTACCACCGACGATCCGTCGGAAGGCTGGCAGCACCTTGAAGTTCCGGCGGGAATGCTGAGCGTTGGAAAGGATTCTGCCGTTGTCCAATGCTATTTCAGTGTGGTTCAGAGGGATACTCTCTGGACAAGCGGCGCGGACCACTGGGTTGACATAGACGATGTCACCATGACATGTGATCTTCTGGACACTGGAGTTGATAACGAACCTGATCCTCCTCCGGATCCCGGTGGCGGCAGCGGAGGCAAGGATGAGCCGGTAATAGGTGGCCCCCTGCCGCTTTTGAGCCAGTTTGAGATCCGCCCGAATCCTTTTAATCCGGTGACTGTGATTTCCTTCGAGTTGGGAAGAAGAGCTCGAGTCGACCTTAAACTCTATGATCCGGAGGGTAGATTGATAAATACGCTGGCCGACGGATTTATGCCCGCGGGTACCGCCCGGTTTACGTGGAACGGGACCAATGAAAGAGGCGGCGCTATCTCAAGTGGTATATACTTTTACAGGTTGCAAGTGGAGGATATCGTCAAGACCGGAAAGTTGATGCTTCTGCGATGACACTTTAACCCTTCTTAAAGTGTCATGTTGAAGAGGTCCGGCCAGGCGGTTTTTTTCAAGGATTCAAAAGGCCGGGCCTCTTTCCTCGAATTGACTGGCCGAAAAATGCGGAACGATTTGAATCAAGGCGCCAAGGTTGCCGGATTTGATTAAATGGCCCCGAAGCCGGGGCCCTCTGAGAAAAGCCTGTTTAGGGATTTGGGGAGCTTGCCGGTGGACAAAGTCTGTAAAAACATATATATATTGTTGCCAGGAGATATCGTAATCATAAATTCTGTTTTTTGAATGTGCGATTATTTGCGTCGGGGAAAACTTAAAGTGATGAAATACATTTCTAGATTTCTGCTCAATATGACACGGTCATCCCGAATGAAGAGATTCAGGGAATTAAAGGAGAGATCTCGCTGGCAGCCGGAGGCAATAAGAAAGCGGCAGGAAAAAGACCTGTTGGCGCTTCTAAGTCACGCGAAGGCCAATGTGCCTTATTACCGTAAGGTTCTCAGTGCACTTGAGATAAATTCTCTTCAAGACCTGTCATCGATTCCTTTCCTAACCAAGAAGGACATCAAAGCCAATATTAATGATCTTAAAGCTGCAAATTGCCCCGGAGGAAGATTTATACCGAACTCTACCGGCGGCTCGACGGGGGAAAAGCTTGAATTTTTCAGCGATAAAAATCAGATTCTGGCGCCCCTGGTCCTTAGAAGCAACAGTTGGACGGGTTGGGAAGTCGGGGAAAAGCAGATGCAGCTGTGGGGCGCCCATTACGATATTTCAAAAGTCCGGGGTTTCTCCAGCGCTCTTAAAAGATTTTTCATACAGAGGAACAGAATGCTGTCTTCATACCAGATGACGGAAAAAGATATGCTTGCCTATCACAGTGAAATCGAGAGCCACAGGCCGGCCCTGATCACGGGCTATCCTTCGTCGATGGCTCTCTTCTCCAAATTCATAAGAAGCAGAGGGCTGAATGTTCACAGCCCCAAAGGTATAGTGACCTCGGCTGAAACCCTGTATCCGCGGCAGCGCGAAATCATCGAGTCTGTTTTCAAGTGCAGTGTTTTCAACCGTTATGGCTGCAGGGAGGCGGGGAACATAGCTCAGGAATGCGAAGAACATAAGGGCCTCCACATATTCAGCGAGCACGTGATCGTCGAGATCATCGATGAGAAGGGGATTACTTTGGAGCCGGGCAGGAGAGGGGAGATAGTCATAACCGTTCTTGATAATTACGCTTTTCCCTTTATCCGTTATCGCATAGGCGATCTGGGAGTTCTTTCCGACAGGCTCTGCCGCTGCGGCCGGAATCTACCGATGCTGGAAAGAGTGGAAGGAAGAGTGTTCGATATCGTAGTGGGTACCAATGGAAATCATCTTCCGGGAACCTACTGGACTATCCTTCTTAGGGAATATATAGCGGGAATATCGAAATACCAGGTTATTCAGGAAGAACATGGAAGGCTTCTGTTAAAACTTGAGACAGACCAGAGCTTCACCGAAGAAGAAGAGGCCAGGCTGATCGGAAAGATCAGGGAAGACTGCGGACGGGACATGAAGGTGGATGTCGAACTGGTGGGCAAGATTCCACAGACCGAATCAGGAAAGCACAGGTTTATAATCTCGAAAGTTTCGCCCTATGTCGGTGGCCTATAGGATAAGGATTTATAGCTGTGTAACTTCAATATTATTTCTATTTAGTCTTTATTGTTTTTTCTTCTCCTCCAGCTGTTTTTTTTAGTTCAACAAGCGAATATCCCTCTATAAAAAGAAATATCAATCCCGCAACCGTTATCGGAAGAAAAGTGGTAAGATGATATACAACCGAAAAGCTAAGAGCACTGGCTTTAGATACTCCAAAAAGAGAAAATCCAGCTACGCTGAAGTATTGAATCGTACCTATAAAAGCGGGAGCGGATGGAATCATCATTCCAAAAGTAAATATCACCAGCATGAAAAAAGCGGCATTTATAGGAATATTTATACCAAATGAGTGAGCGACTATATAGATTATAAAAGCGTTAGGTACCCATATCAGCAAGGAGAATAAAGACACTAAGCCCAAGTTTTTGATACTCTTAATACTTGCCAGGCCTTTAATGAAAGAATGAGTCCATTCCGTTATTTTAGCATTTACTTTTTCAGGGAGTGGTCTTAACAATAAAGAGATTATTCCCGCCGCCATATCAGTCTTTATTTTCATGAATAGTATCATGGCAAGCGCAAAAAAATAAAATATGAAAGCGAAGTAGATTGCCTTATTTAACCAAGGCGGGTAATTATATGAGTATTTAATAAGAATTATAACAAAGAAAAACAGGATAGTCATACCGTCGAATATTCTTGATAGGACTATAGTAGCGAAAGCTGAACTCTTGCTGATATCCTCTTTCTGCCCTATTACATAAGCTCTTATGATTTCGCCAAGCCTCGCGGGAAGCAAGCTGTTTGACATGAACCCTATCGCAGTGGAAGAAGAGAGACTAAGCATCCCGATTTTCTTTATCGGATTCATAAGATATCTCCACCTGACCACCCTGAACCATATGCTCAGAAGGCTCAGCGCAGCAGCTGGAATAACGTACCAGTAATTGGCCATTTTGAAGGCCTGCGCGAGTTCCCCGGTATCTACTTTCCTGAAGGCTAGATAGAGGAAGACAGCGCTGATAATTATTCCCAGGCCGAATTTCCATTTCATGTTTTTCATAGCGTTTTTCCAGCCGGTAAAAACTGGTTCTATAATGTTAATCGGGGGCGCTATAAGTCAATTGCAATTATCAGGCCGAAGGCGTATTCTACTATAAATGTATAAAAATAAACGCACAAGGAGGAATACGAAAAGTGATAAAGGAAAAGATCAAGCAGGCCCAGGAAATTCTTGAAGAAGAAGGTGCAGATTTCTGGCTTACCTTTGTCAGGGAGAGTGAGACGGCCGGCGATCCTGTTCTGGATCTTATTCTTGGAGAACACTGCACCTGGCAGTCTGCCTTTATGATCCCCGCCGAAGGAAATCCGGTTGCCCTGGTCGGAAGCCTGGACCGGGCCAGAATCGAAGAGACAGGACTCTATGAGGTAATAGGATACAGGGAAGGCATCGGTAAAAAACTGATCGAACAACTCGACCGGTTCAAACCGTCCTCCATAGCGGTAAATTATTCTAAGAACGACATTATGGCAGACGGCCTGAGCCACGGTATGTTTCTTATTCTGGAAGATTATCTGAGGGAGACCGATTACTCTGGAATTTTGGTAACTTCAGAAAGGCTGGTATCCAAGCTCAGGGGGAGGAAGACACCCGAAGAGATAAGAAGGATCAAAGTGAATATAGATCTTACTCTTGACATATTCGATAGGGTTACCCTAATTATCAGGCCGGGAATGACCGAGAAAGAGGTGGCGTCGTTCATTCTGGGTGAGGTTAAGAAAGAAGGAGTTAAAACTTCCTGGGACAGGTCTCAGTGCCCTGCAGTATTTACTGGGCCTGAATCCGCCGGAGCGCACGCCCAGCCCACGGACAGGAAGATAGAGAGGGGCCACGTTCTGAATATAGATTTCGGTACCCGGACTATGGATTACTGCTCAGATCTTCAGAGAACCTGGTATTTTCTCAAAGGAGATGAGAAAGACGCGCCTATAGAAGTGAAAACACCGTTTAAGGTAATTCGGGACAGCATAGCTCTGGCGGCTGAAAATATAAGGCCAGGAATGGAAGGAAGGGAAGTCGATTCTATAGTCCGCGACTATATTACCGGCGAGGGATACGAGGAATTTCCCCACGCTCTCGGGCATCAGGTCGGACGAAAGACCCACGATGGCGCAGGACTTCTCTGCCCTGAATGGGAGAGATACGGTAATCTGCCCTACCTTAAGATAGAAGAAGATCAGGTATATACTCTAGAACCGCGGATTAATATTCCGGGTTATGGCGTGGCAACAATAGAGGAAATAATTGTGGTTAAAAAGAACGGAGGAGAGTTTCTGTCCGAACCGCAGCGGGAATTGATATTAATCGGATAAGTATTAGCCTCCAATTACCAAGATGGTGCCGATTGGATTACCCTATTCCACTGATAGATATATACGAAAAGGACTCCGGTAAGCGCGAAGCCTGCTTGCAGCGGGCCTAGAACTTTATCGTGCAGTAGCTCACCCTGGCAGAGACGTAACTGAACATATCCCCGCCGTCGGGCACCTTGAACATATTGTATTCCAGCTCAAAGCCCACTCCGGTCATGAGAAGGAACCAGTAGTCAAGGCCCACCGATACTGAACCTCCCGGGCAGTACTCGGAAGAACTCACCGTACCTACCTCTTCGCCGCCCAGATGTGGCTGGGTCCTGAAGATCCCGGCTCCCAGAGAGCCGTACATCTGGACCATCTGTGACAGCGATGTGTAGTATTTGGCCCTTACCTGAAACGGTATTACGCCCAGGTACTTGTTGAATCCGTTGGAGTACCTCTGAAACGAGACGATGTCATATCCCGCCCTGAATCCCACGCAGAGCTCGTTGGTGAACATCTTTCCCACGAAAATGTCTCCGCCCAGAAAGCCTGAGTCCGCGTCGTCGACGAAGGGCTGGTTGAAAGAACCCCCGAAATGGAGGACGCCTTTATCCGCCGTTGCCTGGGCCATAGTCACGGATGAGAATGCAAATATACACACGAGAGCGATTCCCGCAATTGATATAGCCTTTATGGTTTTCACTGAAGTCCTCCGATCGTTTATATGTAACTCTTTTTCTATTTTTCATATAATACTTTGAGGCCTTTCAGTCAAGCGTTTTAGCACTTCGGAGGGGATTTGAATATCAAGATAATTCATTGAAATACAGGCAGGTTTGGAGTATCCTGCCGGTGTTGAAAGGGCGCCGTCCCGGGCCCTGTTCCGGCCCGGAGGAGGCGGCGACGGGCGCTGAGGCGGCGGGGAGTTTTTTCTGAGTCGAAGGAGTCGCGGCTTGAAGGTTCTCATGGTTCACAAGTACCACTATTTCCGGGGTGGGGATTCCACCTACATGTTCAACCTGTCCGGGTTGCTGGAGGAAAACGGCCACGAGGTGGCTCATTTTGCCATGCGCCACCCAAAGAATCTCGAATCTCCGTATTCCGGTTATTTTACAGAAGAGATCGATTTTCCGCGCCTTCTCGAGAATATCACCCTTTCATCCGCATGGAAGGTGGTGTCCAGAAGCATATATAACAGGGAGGCGGCGAAGAAGATAGCCGCGCTGGCGGACGATTTCAGGCCGGACGTGGCCCACTTTCACAATATCCACGGCCATCTTACCACATCGATAATCGAGCCTCTGCGAAAGAGGCGGATTCCTATAGTCTGGACGCTTCACGACTACAGGCTGGTATGTCCGAACACCTCTTTTCTATGCCGAGGAAAGATATGCGAGCGCTGCCTGCCGGCGAAGTACTATAACGTGCTGGTTCACAGGTGCAAAAAGGGTAGCGCCGCGGCCAGCCTGGCGGCGATGCTGGCAAGTTACTACGAGAGGATGAGCGGTGTTCCAGAAAAGATAGACCGTTTCATAGCCCCCAGCGCTTTTATGAAGAAGAAGCTGGTGGAAGGAGGCGTCGACCCGGACCGTATATCCCGGGTCCCGAACTTCGTGGACATTGAAAGGTTTCAGCCGCGGGGGGAGAAGGAGGAGGATTACTTCCTTTACTTTGGAAGACTCAGCGCAGAGAAGGGCCTGGACCTTCTGATAGAAGCGGCGGGCGGGCTTGAGAAGGGAAGACTGGTTATCGCGGGCGAAGGGCCATTGCGCGAAAAGCTGGAAAAGACGGCAGAGGATATCAGGGGATGTGACGTAGAGTTTGCGGGGTTTAAGCCCCGTGGGGAGCTGGCGCAGCTTATCAGGCGTTCAATGTTCGTGGTTATTCCTTCGCAGTGGTACGAGAACCTGCCGTTTTCGGTGATGGAGTCTATGGCCCTGGGAAAGGCGGTGGCGGCGACGGACATCGGGGGGATTCCCGAGATGGTGGAGCACGGGGTGAGCGGGTATCTCTTTCCCCCGGGCGATTCCAACGCGCTGGCCGGAAGACTGGAAGAGCTGCTTTCAAGCCCCGAAATACGGAAAAAGATGGGTCTTGAGGGAAGGCGGAAGGCCCGCGAGCTTTACGGCCCGTCGAAGCATTATGATGAAATAATCGCTATCTATGAGCGGGTGAGGGAAGAGGATTAAAAGCAGGACAGGGCCGTGAAACGCGAGTAATGCGTTAAGTTATTCTTCTTAAAGGGAATCAGGCGGCCGGCAAAACCTCCGCCGGCAATCTTAACGGATTTCTAACATACACTTAACATCAGGTTAAAGGTGGGAATGTATTTTCTCCCCGGAAAGCCGTTCATGCCGGAATCGCCGATTTCGGACGGGGGCGGTTGACGCCCGGCCGCGTCGGCGGCTGCCCGCCGCCGAGCTGGCCCCGGGTTGCGCTCAGAGAGAGATCAATAAGCCGAAGCCTTATATGGTTTTTCTTGACAATCGGGCGGAAGATAGCGTTACTTCTTAGTGAAAAGCTCTCTGGTATTCCGCCGGAACAAATCTTATCGGGGTGTAGCGCAGCCCGGTTAGCGCGCCTGCTTTGGGAGCAGGAAGTCGCTGGTTCAAATCCAGTCACCCCGACCATTTTTAAGCGGCGGCGGAGGAAACATAATGAAAAAGCAGCATATCCTTGTAGTCGACGATGAAGAGGACATCACCGAACTGGTCAGGCATAATCTGACCAGGGAGGGTTTCGAGGTCACCTGTGTGGGCACCGGCGAGAAGGCTCTGGAGAAAGCCGGGGAAGGCGACGTCGACCTGATAGTACTGGACCTCATGCTTCCCGGCGTGGACGGCCTGGAGGTATGCAAGATCCTTAAGAACGATTCGAATACCGCCGAGATACCTATCGTGATGCTTACCGCCAAGGGGGAGGAATCCGATATCGTGGCTGGATTGGAGCTGGGGGCGAGCGATTACATAACCAAGCCTTTCAGCCCCAGGGTGGTTGTGGCAAGGGTCAAAGCGGTGCTCCGGTCGATGGCCAGGCTCGAGAAGGACGCCGAAAAGCTGCAGGTGGGGGAACTGAAAATAGACCCCCAGAGATATATGGTCAGAATCGCCGGCAGGCAGATGGATCTCACCTCTACCGAGTTCAAATTACTTTATTACATGGCGAAAAGGCCCGGATGGGTCTTCACCAGAAATCAGCTCATTGACGCTTCGCGAGGCGACGATTACGCGGTGACCGACCGCAGCGTGGATGTCCATATAGCCGGAATTAGAAAAAAGCTCAGGGATTTCGGCGAATACATTCAGACAGTGCGGGGAATCGGCTACCGGTTCAAGGAGATATAATTGCGTGGGAAACGCGTTATCTGGCACATCCTCCCATACTATTTCCTGATAATAATAATAGCCCTGTTGGCTGTTTCCTGGTACGCGTCCAGCTCTGTGAAGAAATTCTATGTGGAGGAGAAAGCCGGGGAGCTGGAAGAGCGGGCTCGCATGGTCAAGCACAGGATCTTTTCCGGGAGCGAAGGCATCGCTAACGAGCGGGCTCTGGACGCGGTGTGCGACACCCTGGGAGCGATCTCGGGAATGAGGGTTACGGTAATCCTGCCCTCCGGAAGGGTGGTGGGCGATTCGGAAGAAGACCCCTCCGTCATGGAGAACCACGCGGGCAGGCCCGAGATAATGGCAGCCTTCAGGGGCGAGAGGGGCTCGTCCATCAGATACAGCGAAACCCTTAACAGAGACCTTCTCTACGTGGCCGTACCGGTCTGGCGGGCGGGGAAGCTGCTGGCGGTGATCAGGACCTCGGTGCCCCTGCTCTCGCTTGAAAAAAGCCTGGGATGGATGTACGCCAGGATATTCGGAGCGGGAGTCGTGGTGGCCGTTCTGGCCCTGGTCATAGGAGCGGTCGTCTCCAGGAAGATAACCGCCCCGCTGGAGGTGATAAGAAGGGGAGCGGAGAGGTTCGCCGCCGACGACCTGGACTACCGGCTTCCCAGGCAGGGGATCCTGGAAACGGACACCCTCTCGGAGGTCATGAACGGAATGGCCGGCCGCCTGGCGGTGAGGATCGAGAACGCCAGGCGCCAGAGGATGGAGCAGGAAGCTGTTTTCGCCAGCATGAACGAGGGGCTTCTGGTGGTCGATGACGATGAGAGGATCATCAGGATGAATCCGCTGGCCAGGGAGATATTCACGGCCGGGCCGGAGGAGGTCATAGGCAGGACCATTCAGGAAGTGGTCAGAAATCCCGAGGTCCAGCGGCTGGCCCAGCAGCTGATTTCGGGGGAAGAGCCAGAGGAGATTGAGATAAGGACCGGTGATGAAGGTTGCTACTCGGTAAGCGGGGCGCCCCTTCACGGCGAGGGAGAAGAGAACCAGGGAGCTGTGCTGGTGCTGAGGGATATAGCAAGACTGAGAAGGCTTGAAAATATCCGCCGTGATTTCGTGGCCAACGTCTCCCACGAGCTTAGGACCCCCATTACCACCATCAAGGGGTTCGCCGAAACGCTTCTTGACGAGGGCCCGGGTAACACGGAAAAAGCCCGCCGTTTTCTTAAGATCATCAGCCGGCACGCGGATAGAATGAATATTATTATAGAAGATCTTCTCACTCTGTCGCGCCTTCAGCAGGCTGAAAACGGCGCCGACAGGTTTGAGCGGCTCAAGATAGAGGATGTCCTGGACGAGACACTGGATTTCTGCCAGGCGGGTGCCGAAGACAGGAATATAGAGATAATCACCGAGTACCCGGAAGACTTATATATAAAGGCCGTCCCCGTACTTCTGAGCCAGGCGTTATCAAACCTGGTGGATAACGCTATAAAGAACAGCGAGCCGGGCGGCAGGGTCAGGGTGACAGTGAAAGAGGATGAAGATGGCGTTAAGATAGAAGTTCTGGACAGGGGAAGGGGGATCGAGAAAAAGCATCTTTCCCGCATCTTCGAGAGGTTCTACAGAGTGGACCAGGCCAGGAGCAGAATAGAAGGCGGAACCGGCCTGGGGCTGGCCATAGTCAAGCATATCGCCCAGGTTCACGGGGGCGGGGTGGCGGTGGAAAGCGAGCTGGGCAAGGGAAGCAGATTCAGCCTGATCCTCCCCAGGGGTTAGGGTTTTGTTAAGTCTTAACCAAAATCTAACAATTTCTTAATAAAACAGTAACTGGCCGGCCTTAGATTTCCCCTAACTTTTACTGGAAGGAGGTCTGAACATGACCAGAGTAATCAGGATCTTTACATTGATTCTGGGCCTGGCCGCTTTCGTTTCCGCCGGGATGAGCGCGGGGGCCGGCGCGGGCGAGTCGGCAAAGATAGTCATCGACGGTTCCACCACGGTGGGCCCCATAGCGAAGGCTTTCGCGGAGTACTACATGTCCGGCCACAAGGACGTTAACATCACGGTAAGCGAATCGGGCAGCGGAAACGGCGCCAAGAGCCTTCTCAACGGAATGTGCGATATAGCCACTATGTCGCGCTTCATGAAGCAAGGCGAATTCAAGGCAGCGGTGGAAAAGGGAAGGCTGCCGGTGGCCCACGTTGTGGCTGTTGACGGAATCGCCATCATCGTGCATCCCTCCAATCCCGTTGGCGAGCTCACCGTCGAGCAGGTCAAAGCGATCTACAAGGGCGAGTACACCAACTGGAAGCAGCTGGGCGGCCCGGATGTCGAGATAGTCATGATAAGCAGGGACACCAACAGCGGCACATACGAGACTTTCGAGAAGCTGGTTATGAGCAAGGAGAAGATAGAGGAAAACGCCGAGTACGTGGGAAGCAACGGAGCGGTCCGCCAGAGAGTGCAGAGCACTCCGGCGGCTGTCGGATACGTGGGACTAGGTTTCGTTGACAGAAGCGTAAAGGCTCTCAAGATAGAGGGCATATACCCCGACAGCAGGACGATCGCCTCCGGCGTTTATCCTGTGGCGCGTCCCCTTTTCATGTTCACCGACAAGTATCCCAAGCTGGGAAGCCATCTTCACGCGTTCATCACTCTCTACCTGACCCCGAGGGGCCAGGAGATCATCAAGGAGATCGGTTTCATACCGGTAACCCAGTATGAATAAGGCTCATTGAAAGAGGGACTCGATATCAGCAAGAACGGGATAGAATATAACCAGAAGGCCTCTTCCCCGAGGATCTCGGGGAAGAGCCTTCTTATGAGCGAGGAGACCAGAAGGTTCCGCTATATCGGCACCCTGGCCGGAAGATCGGTCCTGACCCTGACAGCGTCGATATCGGTTATCGCCCTGTTTTTCATATTTTTCTTTATCATTCGGGACGCGGTGCCGTTTTTCCGCCTGGAAGGGTTCGGGGAGTTCTTTACCAGCTCTTCATGGTATCCGTCCAGGGAGGACCCCGAGTTCGGAGCGCTGGCGATATTCGTGGGCAGCGCCCTGGTAACCCTGGGGGCAATAGCTGTCTCGGTCCCCCTGGGTATCCTGGCCGCCCTCTGCCTCAGCGATATCCTGCCGTTTACGGTGAGGCAGTACGTCAAACCGGTAATCGAGATGCTGGCGGCGATTCCTTCTGTGGTCTACGGATTCTTCTCCCTGATCGTCTTCGCCCCCTACCTTCAGCAGAAGGGAGGATCGGCGCTGGCCATGGGTGCCTGGATAATCCTGGCTCCGGTATCCCTGGTCGCGGCCGTTATACTGGGAGATATTCTGAGCTCCAGGCTCGACGGGAAGAGAAGCCGGTACTCGCGCGTGCTCTTCGCCCTGGCTATAGCCGGAATATCGATCTGGGGCATCTACCAGCTGAGCTCTTTTCTGGGAGGCCTCAAGGTGGTAAGCGGAACCAACGCCTTTAACGTTTCCATAATACTGGGGATAATGGCCCTTCCGGTGATAGTCAGCGTCTCTGAGGACTCGCTGAGCGCGGTGGGAAGGGACATACGGGAGGGCAGCTACGCCCTGGGGGCCACCCGGGCGGAGACCCTGCTCAAGGTCATAGTGCCGGCCGCCAAGAGCGGAATATTCGCCGCGATAATACTGGGAGTGATGAGGGCCCTGGGAGAGACCATGGTGGTATGGATGGCCAGCGGAAACGCGGCCAGCATACCCGAGCCCTGGTTCAACCTGCTCGAGCCCGTGAGAACCTTGACCGCCACCATAGCCGGAGACATGGGAGAGGCCGACCAGGTTACCGGCTCGGCCAGGTATCACGTGCTTTTCGCCATGGCAATGTGTCTTCTGGTATTCGCTTTCATATCCAACATGGTGAGCGAGCACTTCGCCAAGAAGACCAGAAAGAGGGCCAAGTAGCGCTCAAGAAAAGTTATGAGAATTACAAATATCGAAGGCTGATCTGAAGGAACTTGAAGCAGGATGAAACTGCAGAGCAGAAAATTATTTAACACTTCATTTACCACGGTGGGATTTCTGGCGATAGTCCTGATGGGCGTCTCTCTGGTGATCCTGCTGCAGCCGATATTCGTCAAGGGGCTGGGGGCGTTCATATTCAAGGCCACCATCGAGAACAGGGAGTTGATGTTGGAAAGGTTCGGGCGCGGAGACAGGGCAAAGATGGAGGAGGAATCCGCCCGGGCGGAGGAGGCCAGAGAGCCCGTTTACCGGCTTATGGATAGATTCGAAAGGGAGCTGGAGAGGGGAGACGCGGACTTCAGAACAAAATACAAGTACGAATATGACGATTTCAAATCGCTGGTGAGGGATCTTCTGGGTCCCAGGGCCGGGGGCAGGGTCGCCGCGCTGGTAAGAGAGCGCTACGGCGAGGTCAGGTGGGACCAGGCCACAGAAAAGCTGGACGAGGTCCTGTTCGTGGAGGCCTACGATTACTCAGACCCCTCCAGGATGGGCAGGAAGGTGCTCTCGCCCAGAAGCGAGATGTTCGCCGGCACTTCCCTTGAGCCCGCCTTTGATATACTTAAAGAAGATATAGATAAAATGATGAGGCCGGGATACACGGTCTACTGGCGTTTTCTGTTCGATAAATCGCAGGACTCTCATTTCTTCGGCGGCATCTGGCCGGAAATGCTGGGAACGCTCTACCTGGCGGTGGGAGCGATGATCTTCGCGATACCGTTTGGAATCATAGCCGCTATTTATCTGGCCGAATACGCCGGGGAGGGAAGGCTCACCAGGCTGATTCGAATCTCGATCAGCTCCCTGGCAGGGGTTCCCAGTATAGTATTCGGGCTGTTCGGCCTGGCTTTCTTTATAAATACCATACATATATCCGACTCGAAGAGCGTGCTGGCCGGTTCGATGACCCTGGCCCTTCTGGTGCTCCCGATAATAATCAGGGCCTCTGAGGAGGCGATCAAGGCGGTGCCCAGAGACTACCGCGAGGCGGCGATGAGCCTGGGGGGAGGAAAGTGGCACACCATAGTCACGGTGGTCCTTCCGGCGGCGCTTCCTGGAATCCTGACCAGTATAATAGTGAGCCTGGGAAGAGCGGCCGGCGAGACGGCCCCGATAATTTTCACCGCCGCGGTGAGCGTGGGCAAACCGCTGGCTTTCTGGCAGACCGTCTCCCAGCCCTCCCCCGCTCTGCCATGGAGCATCTACAACCTGGCCACCGAGCACGAGGCTGTCAACGAGATCCGCCACGTCCAGTACGGAATGGTGCTGACCCTGGTGGTTCTCGTGTTGCTGCTCAATATGACGGCTATTATAATCAGGAAGAGAGTATCCAAGAAGCTGAGAAGATAATCGAGGAAGTTAAATGGCAGAAAAAGAGATGAATTTCAATCCGCTGATAACCACCGAGGATTTCTGCGTCTTTTACGGGGCCAACAAGGCGGTATGCGGGGTCAGCATGGATGTGCCGGCCGGGCTGGTTACGGCGATAATAGGGCCCAGCGGATGCGGGAAGAGCACCTTTCTCAGGGCGATCAACAGGATGAACGACCTGATTCCCGGGTGCCGGGTGGAGGGGAAGCTGATGATAGACGGGCAGGATATCAACGTTCCCAAGATCGATGTCGTTTCCCTGAGAAAGAACGTGGGAATGGTTTTCCAGAAGCCCAACCCGTTTCCCAAGAGCATCTTCGACAATGTGGCCTACGGGCCCAGGATCCATGGGGTCAAGTCCAGGGAATCCCTGGCCGATATAGTGCGTAAATCCCTTCAGCAGGCGGCCCTGTGGGACGAGGTCAAGGACCGGCTGGACGATAACGCCCTGGATCTTTCCGGAGGGCAGCAGCAGCGGCTGTGCATCGCGAGGGCCATAGCGGTGAAGCCGACCATCCTTCTTATGGACGAGCCGGCGTCCGCGCTGGACCCCACCAGCACCAGCAAGATAGAAGACCTGATAGACGACCTGAGGGGGGAGTACACCATAGTAATAGTCACCCATAACATGCAGCAGGCCGCCAGGGTTTCAGATTTCACCGCCTTTCTGTATGAAGGGGAGCTGATAGAGTTCGGAGAGACCGACAAACTGTTTACCAAGCCGGAGAAGAAGACCACCGAGGATTATATCACCGGGCGCTTCGGATAAAGGAGAACCAAGTGGGCAAGCACATAAGGAAAGAGATCGAGAGATTGAAGAAACACCTGCTGAGCTTGAGCGCGATAGTGGAGAACAATCTGGAGGACGCCGTGAGCGCCCTGATAGAGCGGGACACCGAAAAGGCCCGGGAGTTGATGGGAAGAGACTCCGAGGTCGACATGAAAGAGGTGGAGGTGGAAGAGGAATGCCTCAAGGTACTGGCTCTTCACCAGCCGGTGGCGATAGACCTTCGCCTTATAGTCTCTATCATGAAGATAAACGACAACCTGGAGCGTATCGGCGACCTGGCCACCAATATCGCCGAGCGGGCCGCCTTCCTGTCCACCAGGCGGGAGTGCGAAATAAACATGGATTTCGGGCTGATGTCGAGCAAGGCGCGGGCGATGCTCTCCAAGGCCATCGATTCGATGGTGAAGGAAGACGCCAAGCTTGCCTGGGAGGTCTGCGGGGCGGACGACGAGGTGGACCGGATGAACCGGCAGATGTATATAGCCGTTCAGGACGGGATAAGAGCCCATCCGGACAGGATGGAGGAGATTATTCACATGCTGTCCGTCTCCAGGCACCTGGAGCGTATCGGCGACCTGGCCACCAATATCGCCGAGGATGTCATCTACATGATAGAGGGCCAGATAGTGCGCCACAACCTGGAAGACTACGGAAAGACCATCAAATAGGCCGAGCGTCAAAACAGACCGGCGCGGCGTGGCGCATCTCAACGCCGGACGGACCGGCGAGGCGCCTCTTGCCACTAGGCCGGCGCGGCGCATCTGTCCAGCAGGACTGGATTTCGTGACCTGGTCCGCCCACGTCAAACAGGCCGGCGCGGCGCGTCTCACCACGGCCAATCGCGCCGCCCGCGTCTTTTCTCACATTTTCGGCGGCCGGCCGCGGGTACGGCCGGCCTGTCTTGGCATTCATATTTTCGGGCGGCCATCAGAGGTGCGGCCTGCCTATCTTACCAGAACCATTTTTCTCGAAGCGGAGAAGCCCTTTGCCAGCAGCCTGACCAGGTATACGCCTGAGGGCGCCGGTTTTCCCCGGCGGCCGGTGCCGTTCCAGGTCACCCTGTTCAGCCCCGCGTCGAAATAGCCGTCAGCTATCGAGGCCACCATTCTTCCTGAGGCGTCGTATATGGTGACAGACGCCCTGCCCGCCTCTTTCATACTGAAAGGTATGGTGGTATGCGGGTTGAACGGATTGGGATAGTTAGGCAGAAGGGCCGCCGCGGGGGGAGTGGGACACGCGTCTGTCTGAGCGGCCGCGCTGAAGCATATGTCGTAAGGGGGAAGGCCGGTGTCGATAGGATCCGTAGTAATCGCCGAACCGTCCCAGGCGCTGTAGATCCTGACCCCCGGATCGGTGGCGGTCTGGTCCGCCAGGAAGAGCTCTCCGCCCGGTGAGATCTCGATGTCGTTTATGACGTAGCCGCCCGGAGAGTATATGACTTCCTTCTTCTCGCCGGTGGAGGGATCGAATGATATGAGGTCCGTGTTGAAGCTGGCGTTGCTGATCACGGCGTAGCCGGTTTCCTCGTCGAACAGCTCCACGTCGCAGATGTCGCCCCCGGCGGCGGACTCGGTTATCATGTAGCCTTCGGACTGGAAGGTGGCGGGGTTCACGTACTCCACGCCCCCGTCCGCGACTCCCCACGAGCCTACGCAGGACAGGTACAGGTTGCCGGTGTAGGGGTCCAGCTGAATCCGTGAGTACGGGTTGGCAGCGGTAAGGGTGACCGGCTGAGTGCCGGCCGTTTCGGGGTCGGTGTCCAGAAGGGTGTCCGCCGCGCAGTCCACCACCGCCAGGTAGCTCTCTCCGGCCGGAAGCCAGTAGTTGTCTCTGTCGACCCTCTGAATACTTATAAAGAGCAGGCCGTCCAGAAGTATCATCTTGTCCATCTCGCAGAGGCCGTCAGAGTCCGCCAGCGCGGAGAGGTCTATTGTCCCGGTGTGGTCGCCGGTGGCCGGGTTCACGATCCAAAGGTCATTGGTGTCGTATCTAGAGACGTACGCCTTGGACGGCGAAAGGAAGGCTATATCCTGGGGATTGGAGCCGTTTCCGACTGAGAACTGCCGGAGGGTGGTAAAATCCGATTCTGGGTCGAGGACCTGTATGTTGTCCCCTCCGGCCCGGTTTACCACGTATATCAGCCCTTCATAGTAACGGGAGACCGCGTCGCTGTGAACGGAGGCCACGTCCCGCCGGGTGGTATGCGCGCCGTCGCACCTTATCTCCGACGAAGAACCGGTGGAGTAATCGGTGGTGGTTATGAAGGCGAACTCCTCCTCCGCGGCCGCGGCCTCTGTGGAGAATGCCGCCAGGGATAAAGCGGCCGGGATAACGAACGCGGCCGCGGCGGCCAGAACGCCCAAGCGGACCGCGGCTTCAAGCCTTCGTTCCGCCGGTTTCCGCGCGCTGGAACCGGCCGCCCCCCGAAGCCATAAGCCCGCCGCCGACCGGCAGCTGATTCCCGCCGCTCGTCCGATCCTGCTCAAAGGGCCGTTATTGTTCCTTGATCTGTTTTCATTTGATCCGGTCATCATCTTCTCCTCTATTGCTTAATTTCAGGGTGACGTAGAAGCTCCTTCCGGGGAGAGGGAATCCGCTTATGTCGCTGATCTGGTCGCCGGTGAGGTTCCGCCCCTCGAAAGAGAGGCGCACCGGGCCGGAAAACGGCGTTAAGAAAACCGTGAGATTATGTATCTCGCGCCCGGGAACCTTCTCCATGTTGGCCTTGTCCAGATAGTTGGAGCCTATGAAAAGAAGGTTCCACTCAAGCCCCCAGCCGCCCGCTGAATACCTCGCGCTGAAGGAGGCTTCATGGGCGGGGATGGACGCCAGCCTGTTTCCCCTGTAGTAGGGGATATCGCTGGTGTCTTCAGCGTCCATCCAGGTGTAGTTGCCTGAGAGGGTCAGAGAGCGCGCAGGGCTGGCTGACGCCGAGACCTCTATCCCTTTTATCCTCGCCGAGCCGATATTGGATGGCTTGACCGTCCTCTGTGAGTTGGGAAAGAAGAGAATCAGGTCTTCTGTTCGGTTGTCGAAGTAGAGGGTCTCCAGGTAGGGGCGGCGAAGAAACCAGATTCTATCGGAGGAGTATATGAGGCCGGCATCGCGGTTGAGCCCCTCCTCAGGTTTCAGCCCCGCGTCACCGGTTACGCTTCCGGTATTTCCGAACAACTCGAAGAAGGTGGGCACACGGTAATGCTTTCCAATATTCGCTTTCAGTGTTATATGGCCGGCCGGTTGGATTCTGATTCCGGCGTGGGGGGACAGACGAGAGTCTTCTACCCTTCCCCGGGAGATGGGGGGAAGCCAGGGGAAGGGCTGCTGGTCGTAGAACTCGCTCTCGCTCCATATTCCTCTGGCCCCGGCGGTGAGCACCGCCCGGTCGTCCAGAACAGAGAGGTTCGCCGCCACCGCCGATGTCAGGCTGTTTCTGGTCCGGTCGGGCCCTTCCCGGGGCTCGGGGTAGTACTCCGAAGGGCTGAACCGCTCCCTTTTCCCCTCCAGAAAGAGGTCCAGCGATACCGGAACCAGGGGAGCGAAAAGGGTGCTTCTCAGATTAGCGCCCCAGGAAACGATCCTGTTGTCAGTCCTGGCCGCCGTGAGGCCGATATCGCCTTCTCGGTCGTCGAACATCTCCGCGGTCCAGGAATGGAAGGCGGTGAGTTCTCCGGTGAGGCGGCCGGAAACGACCTGGCCGGGATCAATTTTGAAATAGGTGATCCTTCTCTTTCTTCGCAGCCTGGCTATGCTTGACTGGTTCGAGCCGATTCCCGGTACGCCCCCCTCCCGCTCGAAGGCGTCATAGCTCAGGTATGACCTCTTCATTCCAGGTATCTCAAGGTCGAGCCGGGCGGAGAGGTTCCAGCGGCTGAAGTCGTTGTTCATCCTGCGCGCGATCTCGTCGTCGAGAGGGTTTTGAGGGGTGGCGTTATCGTCTGCGAATGAGAAGTCTCCCGCGCTTTCCAGGTACCCGCCGAAGCAGCTCAGCGAAGCCGGGCCCAGGGTGGATGAAAGGTTCAGCGAAAGACGCCTGGTGTCAAAGGAGCCTGCTGAGGCCTTTGCCGAAACCATGGGCTCGAGTCCGGAGGAGGAGGCTGCGGACGCCGCGTTTTCTGTTACCAGGTTTATGGTCCCTCCGATGGAGGAGCCGCCAAATGACACCGGGCTGAAGCCCCGGTAGATCTCTATCCTGTCCAGATTTCCAAGGGAAAGGTCGGCGAGATTGACAATGCCCGAGTAGGGGTCGTTGAGGGGGACTCCATCCATATAGACTCTGACCTGTGACGACGAAGACCCCCGGATAGAGCTGGTGGCGAAATCTCCCAGGCCGCCGTACTGTCTGACTCTTATACCGGCGGCGCCCGCCAGGACGGTGGGCGCGTCTTCCAGCGCCGCGCCCGATTTATCCATCTCTATAAGAGCCACGAATCCGGACCGGCTGTAAAGCTCGGAGCCCAGAATCGGAGCCTTCGCCCTGACCACTATCTCGGGGATGGAATAGATAGTGTCGGCCGCTCCGGTTCCATCGCTGGAACCAGACGCCGCTTCGGTTTCAACGCTGCAACCAGACGCCGCTCCGGTTTCAACGCTGGATTCAGAGGCCGCTTCGGTTTCAACGCTGCAACTGGCTTCCGCTACGGTTTCAGCGCCGGCAAATAATATTCCCGCCGCCGCGGCCACAACCGCCGCCCATATAACAACTTTCTTTTCGGGGAAATAAAAATTTCCCATACTCTCTCTCCTCGAAGAGCTAAAGGGAAGCTTTTTCCGGGCAGGTCTCCTGGCTTACAGCTCAAACGCTTTCCGCTCTCCTTCCCGGCGCGTGCTGCGCCAGTGGGTGTGAGCGGGAAGCTCGCTGATCACAGTGGCGGGTCCGCGGGAGATTCACACTCCCTTCCCCATTAAGTCCACATGGACACCCGAAAATGTTTCCAGAGTATATTCTACTATCAGCTCAGCTCGAGGTCAATGGCGATATAGGAAATAACGGCGTCGTATTCTTTGCGGCCGAATATTTAACAAGACTTCCGGCAGGGTTGACTAAAACCTGAATATACGGTAAACTTTAAGTAATACCATTACTTACGTGGGTACATCCGGTGGAGGATATAGCGCTACAGCGAGGTTGCGGACTGATTTAAGATATTATCCTGAATTTTTGAGCAAAGAGCTGGTATGTAAATATGAATCACACAGGACTGTACAGCACTCTGGAAAGTTTTACCCAATTACCGAGAAAGCCGGAGTATGATGAAATACCCGGCGCGAAAAGCTTTCGGAAACAGATAGAAAACCGCGGTTCTGCCGGCCTCCGTCGGGAATTGACCATAATACTCAACGGTCTGCGCGTACCTCCGGGAGCAAATATACTGGAAGTCGGCCCAGGAGCCTGTAATTACGGTATTGAATTATCCATGAGGGGGTACAATTACCACGGTTACGACATGGTAGCCAGGAACATAGATATGTGGAAGGCTATCAAGAAACAGTACGGCCTGAGGGGCGAGGTGGTGTTAAAGGACATCTGCGAAGTAGAGCCGGGGGAAAAGGACGAGTACTTCGACGGCGTCTTCGCGGTCTCGACTTTCGAGCACATCCACGATCAGATGCTGGCGCTCAGGAATTGTCACAGGCTGCTCAAACCGGGAGGGCGGCTGGTCGTCTTCGATGGGAATATGCTCGATCCAAGGCTTTTGTATAAGATGACTTTCCAGAGGAAGGATGGCGGAATCTTCTGGCTGTTTAACAAAAACAGGATCTATGATGATTACGGGATGGGGTGGAAGGGAAAATGCGAGGATGTAAAATCAATATACTGGTGGAAGAGGAATCTGTCGAAAACCGGTTTCAAGACGGAATACCTATCCACGACTTCAGCCTCTAGAGGGTGGGCGAGAAAACTGGGCGTCTGGCCGTTTCTGGGAGGCGTTGTAGCCGTCGCCGTCAAGACATGAGAGGGCAAAGAGCCCAGATTCCGTATTCCCCGTATAGTCTTTCGATCGGGAATTTCGCTTGAATGCTTTTTAATCGGTTCCGTTTCCAGTAGCATGAGCAAGTGAATTTGCTATCCATACGTTATTCATAATATGCTTTTCTATATATTTTCCTTATCCGGCGAAACAGCCGCCTTTAATAAGCCACTTATCCGTTTTAATTGATAGAACTACATAAAAAGAATTTCTATTTGCCCCCCCGCCTTGTTGTGATACAATTTCTTCCGCGATCCTAAAATGAGAGGGATTAATTTCAGATTTCCAAGGTTGAGGATTACGGTTTTCTAAATTGGCGATGTTCCGGGGGAGCCGTACCCGCCGGAACGTGAGCGCATTTGATTCTGTAGGGAGGAAAAAGATGCGCAGAATGATTATTATCCTCGTTCTCGCCTCGCTGGCCCTTTTTGCGGGCTGCGAAGAGGATAGAGGAACGATGCCGGTCGAAGGTCCGGAACCCAGGGCTGAAACAATAAACCCGGAGCTTCTGGCCGGCGAGCTGGCGGAGATCAGCGGCTGGGAGACAGAAAAGCCTTTCGATACCTGTGATCTGCCTGATTTTGTCACATTTATCGAAAGGACGCCGGTTTTGGGAGATGTGGTTCATTACAGCTACATCCTTCAGGTCGGGCCCGGAGAGTATGACAGGATCGGGCTTCACCGGGTGGTGAAGGAAAAGCGGAACGGAATGCCGGTCAGGACCAGGAAGAACCTGTTCATGCTGCACGGAGACGGAGAGGCTTTTGAGAGCATGTTCCTGCCCGGTACCAACACCACGCTTCCCGCCGGGTTCGGATTGGCTGTCTACCTGGCGCAGAATGACGTGGATGTATGGGGAATGGATCAGTCATGGGCCCTGGTTCCGGCGGCGACAACAGATTTCTCGTTTATGGCCGGCTGGGACCTGCAGCATGAGGTGAACAATCTTCGAACAGGCCTCAGTGTTGCCCGGGCCGCAAGGGTTTTGACATCTCAGGGCCCGGGGAAGATGCTGCTTCTGGGCTACAGCAGCGGAGCCGCTACCGGATACGCCTATCTCAACGAGGAGACCCTGTATCCGGAGCTGGCCAGGAACGTCTGCGGGTTCATTCCCGTTGATATGCCTTACAAGACCGATGATCCGGTGGTAAAAGGCACGCTGGCGGCTTACGCCACGAACTTCCAGGGGCTGATAGACTCGGGAGTTTACAAGTACGATTCAGCGTTCGGCCCGGTGGGTATGCTGGCGTCCATGGATCCGGAGGGAGATTCTCCACTGGCGCCGGGGTACACCAACCTGCAGGTGGCCATCTTCCTGGGTATCGCCACTTACGAGTTCAACCCGCTGACTCCCACTTTCCATTATCTTGCGGCGGAGCTGGATGAGAGCGGCAACCCGATCGGCTTTGCCTACCTGGGGCTGGACCCCTGGCTGGAGTTTCTGCAGAACGCGGCCCCTTATGAGGCCCTGCCGTTCATGACAGAATACGCGGCTGTAATCGGCGACGCCTGGGAGCTGCCCTATGACGATTATCTTGGCGATATCACCGTTCCCGTACTCTTCCTGGGCGCGGCCGGAGGGTTCGGAGCCTATGGCGAGTACACCACCACACTGCTGGGAAGCTCCGATGTGACGACCATGGTGATCCAGCTTCTACCGGCGGGTTATGAGATGATCGACTACGGGCACATCGACCTGTTCCTGGCTGAAAACGCCGTGGACCTTGCCTGGGCGCCGATGCTGGAATGGATAGAAGCCCATACCAGCTTTCCGGGAAGGAGTGGAGTCAGGGTTTCCAAATCCGATTGATAGCGCGATTGCGGCGGCTGGTGAGGAACTGTTCCTTTGGGCCCCGCTTTTATGACACTCTGCTGGCAGGAAAGGCCCCGTTACCTTAGGCGGGGCCTTCCTTATTCCTTGTTCATCTATCGCTAGCATTTCCGCTTTCCGGCGGGAGCTGGCCGGGTGGATTGCAGCGCGGATATCTGAGGGTTTGCGTCCGCCCCCGAGTATAAACAAACTTTACAGATGATTCAGCCTGCGTGCGCCGAATAGTTATAGGAACAGGCCAAAAAACTCGCCATAAGCCGTTGCCGCGCAACCACTAGACATTTTTTTAAAATTATTCTCGGCAAGAGGCCCGGTTTATGCGGGACCAAAGAGTCGTAGACTATGTAAGCAGGTTTTACATCAACAGGATATGAAACGACAAAAACCGCTTCTTCTTGACCAGGTAAGAAACGCGCTCAGGCTAAGGCACTACAGCCGAAGGACCGAGGCGGCCTATGTCTCATGGATAAAGAGATTTGTCCGGTACCACGGGGTGAGGCACCCCGCCGGCATGGGAAAAGAGGAAGTGGAGAAATTTCTAACCTATCTGGCGGTCAGAAAGAATGTTGCCGCTTCAACCCAGAACCAGGCCCTCAGCGCGCTCCTCTTTCTCTACAGGGAGGTTCTGGGTGTAGAGCTGGAATGGCTCGACAACATTAAAATGGCCAAGAAGCCCAAAAGGCTGCCCACGGTTCTTACCAGAGAAGAGGTAAAGGAGGTACTTGCCAGGCTCGACGGCAAGGTCTGGATAGCCGCGATGTTCATGTACGGCTCGGGGCTTAGGCTTATGGAGACTCTGAGGCTGAGGATCAAAGATGTGGATTTCGGCTACAGCCAGGTGACCATTAGGGGCGGAAAGGGGAACAAGGACCGGGTCACAGTCCTTCCGGGCGCCATAATCACCCGTCTTAACCATCACCTTGAAAATGTCAGCGAGATTCACAGGAAGGATCTTAAGGAGGGAAGGGGAAGAGTTAAGCTTCCGGAGGCTCTAAAGAGAAAATATCCCAACGCGGAACGGCAATGGGCCTGGCAATGGGTCTTTCCCGCCACCAGGTTCTACCGCGACAGGGAAGACGGAAGGGTTTACCGGCACCATCTCCATGAATCGGTGGTTCAGAAAGCGGTCAGAAGAGCCGCGATAAGGAGCAGGATTGGCAAAAGGGTTACCTGTCACACATTCCGGCACTCCTTCGCCACCCACCTGCTTGACAATGGTTACGATATCAGAACCGTACAGGAGCTTCTGGGACACAGCGACGTCAGGACCACCATGATATACACCCACGTCCTCAAAAAGGGCGGCCGCTGCGTAAAGAGCCCCGCGGACACATTCTGATATCACCTTCGACCGATCAGAGAACACCCGATTCCATCAGAAGGAATAGAAACGCAATTTGATGCGCTAAAAACGCAATATACCCCGGTAACGAGGTATATACGACGTTTTGATTCGGCAATATTGCTGAATAATATTCAATTAATGAACATACATACGCGGCATAACTACAATCACCTTACACAGCATCCTCAACACCGTATAACAATCCCACCACTCTGCCCCAAAATATTCTAATTGTTGGTTTCCAGGCAACTTGATCGACCTTGACATTTCCCCCGAATACGCTTACAATGCTCTTCCAGCGGTCGAACATAAAAAATAAAGCACCACATAATTATAGTTGAACTAAGCCGCTTCGCGGCAGTATTTCTTTACTACGATATCCCTTGCAATG